>NZ_CP050883.1:2130000-3431078 GCF_051059605.1 Prevotella sp. | reverse complement strand
CTATAAAAAATAATAAATTGTATGTCTTTCGACTTATAGCATTATTGCGAGTGCAAATTTAATAAAAGAAAATCATAAAAGCAAATCGGCTAAATTAATATTTTTCTACTCCTACGTTATAAATCGCTCATTTAGTGCAATTTACGCATTTAATATTAAACCAGGTTAAAGTTACCATGTTGCAAATTTACAAAATACTGATTTTATGAACGTTACAGCCGTTTTTACCACACAGAACCAATTGTTAGTGAAACATAGTTGAAATCATAGCGAAACATTTAATATTAAACGGCTTTCGGTATAAATCGAAAGCCGTGAAACATCATTTCCGTTATTTAGACTTATTTTAATTAAAGTAAAATTCGTATTTTATTTATCTTTCTTTCCAAAAACAGAAAAATGGACATATCTCTTTGGATGTTGACGAACATTAATCAATAGTGAATCAGCACTAATCATTGTTCTATTCATGTTGTTATAAAGAGCAGGATCATTCATTAAATGTCCAAGAGTACCATCCTTACTATTAAGTTGATTAGTGAAGGACTTCAAGTTTGCTATTGTCTCATCAACCTGAGCCATAGTTCCTGCAACATCAACAGAAGCAAGATTTGAAGTAAACTTATTTGTATTAGTAAGAATACCATCTGTCTTATGCATCAAACCAGGAACACTTTTATTCAAACCTGTAGTTAAAATATTTAATTGCTGCGATGTAGTATTTAGATTATTTGTTATTCCCTCAATATTGTGCAATGAATTTGCAATTGCAGGATCAGCCAAAAGAGTATTGACTCTAGTCAAGATACTATCTATCTTTGGTAGCATTTTCTCAACCGTAGGAACTAAAGCAGCTACTTTTCCCATAAGTCCACTGTTCATACCACCATCAATAGTATCTCTAGGATTAACTCGTTCACGTGGATTGTTCGCCAACAGTAGATTCATCTTCACGTTTCCCATTAGGTCACTATTAATCTCTGCCGAACTTCCCTTAGGAATTCGAAAATCTTTATCCAAGTCTATCTGTACAATAATATTGCCATTATTATCATAATCATAGTTGATATGCTTTACAACTCCGACTTTATATCCGTCAGCATAAATTGGATTAGAAGAAGACAAGCCGCTAATATCCTTAAACGATACAAAGTAAGTATTATCATTTGAAAAAATGGTCATACCTTTGAGAAAGTTGAGTCCAAAAAACAGCACAAGAATACCAAGTACGGCAACAAGCGCAATCTTTATTTCCTTTGTAAATTTCATATTTTATTTAATCAATTATCTATTTGCCTTAAATTCTTTTATGGCAGCATTTACATCCATCTTTACATCATTTTTAAATGCTATGATGAAAGCACCAGGGAATTTGTCTAATATCTGCTTACGTAAACGATATACTTCATTATAGTTTGACGATGATCCATAAGTATACTTTATCATACCGCTTTCTGTAAATGAACCGATATCTGTTAACCCATTAAAATGACTATCATTATTTTTCAGCTGTCCCTTACTAACAAGAATCTGAATTTTAAATACAGGTTTACTAGAGTCCTTATTCTCTTCTTTCTTAACAGCAACTGGGGCACGCTTTACTCTATGAGTACGCTTAGTCTCAACCTTTGATTTATCCTCATCACTATTTTTATAAGAAGGAGGAACCACCTGCGGTAAATCAACAGAAGTATTATCATCATTATCAAGAGCCTTATAAGGAACAGATATGTCAGTATCATATTTCTGTCTATATTTCATAAACGCATTGAATATACCTTTTACATACATAGGAACAGCCTCATCTGAATTCATAAAAGCCTCTTCGTCAGGAGATGATATAAATCCTAATTCCAACAGGCAACTTGGCATTGAGGTGAGCCTTAGCACAGCAAGATTATTTTGATGTGAGCCACCATTTTGACGTCCTGCTGAAGCGCATACGTACTGTTGCAACATACGTGAAAACTCGACACTCCTTGCACGGTTATGATCTACTATGAATTCATACATTATGTCAGTTTCTGCAGAATTTGTGTCAAAGCCTTTGTATACTGTTTTATAATCCTTCTCTAGAAAAATTACAGAGTTCTCACGTTTTGCAACTTCAAGATTCTGCATTATTCCTTTATCTCCAGTATGCTCTCCTCGTCCTAATGTGTAACTTTGAAATCCGTGAGCGGTTTTAGAACCATCAACGGCATTAATATGAAACGACATAAACAAGTCGGCATTATTCTTATTCGCAATTCTAGCACGCTCAACAAGTTCAAGGAACACATCCGTCTTACGTGTGTATATAACTTTTACATCAGGGCAATTACGTTCTACATAATCACCAAACGCCAAAGCGTATTTCAATGTAAGGTCTTTCTCTTTTGAATAAAGACCAGGGGCACCTTGATCACGACCACCATGCCCAGCATCTATTACAAGTGTAAACTTATGGTTTGCTGCTAATAGTGTAACAGTAAACAACAACATTGTTATCAGTAAGAATACCTTCTTTTTACTCATATACCAGTATATTCTTCGCAAAAATAATAAAAAATAATTAGAAAACCTAACTTTACAGTTCGGTTTTATCATTTATTAAATGAAGTTCAATCCCCGCTCCATAGCAGTCTGCACCGAAAGGAGGATTAAGCTTGTTTAGTTTTACATCTAATACAGTTATCAAATTAAACTTTCTGAACAACCTATCAGCAATACGAAATGCCACACGTTCAAGAAGTTTGCTTGGTACATTCATTTCCTGAGAAACTATATCATATACAGAAGCATAATTCAACGTATCATCAACTTCATCTGACAAGCAAGCCTCACGAACTGGATAACCAATTCTAAGGCTCACACTATAGTCATTCCCCGTTAACCGTTCCTGCGGTATCACGCCATGAAAGGCATGAAACCGCAGGTCTGTAAGTGTTATGTAACTTTCTTTAATTATCATAGATTATCCACATCTACTTGCGCCGCAATTAGTACAAATCAGACAACCTTCCTGATAAACTAATGTCTCATGCCCGCAAACAGGGCATTTCTGTCCATTAGCCCTTGTACCATCAACTATGTATTTTTTCAATGCACGCTCAACACCATTTTTCCAAGTATTGATACTCTCATCTTTTAACTGGAGAGAAGCGACGAGTTTAAGTACATGATCAATTGGCATACGATATCTCAATACACCAGAAATAAGTTTTGCATAGTTCCAGTATTCAGGGTTAAACTTCTCACTCAGCCCTTCTACAGTGGTCTTATATCCACGTTTGTTTTCAAACTGAAAATCATAACGGTGGGTACCATCCTCATTTGTAGACTTGATAATCTTTCCCTTAGTGATATTCTTTGGCAATATAATACCTTCTTCATCATCCTGAAGACCAGTAAATATTTCATAAGGATAACCTTTTAGAAGTCCAACGAATGCAACCCATTTTTCTTTATTGTTTTGGAATCTAACTACATCACTTTCCAATTCTTTTGGACGAACTTCTGTCACTTCTGGTTGTTCGCAAGGATGTCCCTTAGGTTGATCTTCCTGAACATCAGCTCCCTCAGCATGTCCGCTTTCTTTCTTATCCTTCTTAGATACAGAAATCATTACACCGGCACGGCTACCATCACGATATATTGTACAGCCCTTGCAACCACTCTTCCAAGCCTCAACGTATAACCTGTTAACTAAAGTCTCATCTACATCATTAGGTAGATTTACTGTAACAGATATACTATGGTCAACCCACTTCTGAATTGCACCCTGCATCTTGACTTTCATAAGCCAGTCTACATCGTTCGCTGTAGACTTATAATATGGAGATTTTGCAACAAGTTCATCTATTTCTTCCTGAGAATATTTCTTATCAGTGTCATAGCCATTCACCGTCATCCATTCAATGAACTTACGATGATAAACTATATATTCTTCAAAACTATCTCCTACTTCGTCAACAAAGTCTACATGAACATCAGTATCATTAGGATTAACTTTACGACGACGCTTATATACAGGCATAAACACTGGCTCTATACCACTTGTTGTCTGAGTCATCAAAGAAGTTGTTCCTGTTGGAGCTATAGTAAGGCATGCTATATTTCTACGACCATACTTCACCATATCTGAATACAACTCAGGATCAGCATCCTTTATACGATTTATGAAAGGATTTTTCTCCTCACGCTTTGCATCGTAAACTTCAAAGGCTCCACGTTCTTTTGCCATATCAACAGAAGAACGATAAGCATTAATTGCTAATGTTTTATGAACAATAACAGAGAAGTCGGTTGCTTCCTGTGTACCATAACGAAGTCCCATTGCAGCAAGCATATCACCTTCAGCAGTGATACCAACACCGGTACGTCTTCCCATACCGCTCTTACGCTGTATTTTCTTCCACAAATTATATTCAGAGCCCTTAACTTCATCACTTTGAGGGTCATCTGCAATTTTTTTCATTATAAGGTCAATCTTCTCCATTTCAAGATCGACAATATCATCCATTATTCTCTGCGCGAACTGCACATGCTTCTTGAATTTATCGAAATTGAACTTAGCATTCTTTGTGAAAGGATGCTCTACATAACTATAAAGATTGATACTTAGTAATCTACATGAATCATAAGGGCACAAAGGAATTTCACCACAAGGGTTTGTACTTACTGTACGAAAACCTAAATCTGCATAACAATCAGGAATACTTTCCTTCAATATGGTATCCCAAAACAACACACCAGGTTCAGCACTCTTCCATGCATTGTGAACTATTTTTTCCCATAATTTACGGGCTGATATTTCTTTTTTGAATTTAGGTGTCTCTGCATAAATAGGCCATTGCTGCATATAAGGCTTATCACTAACAGCAGCCTTCATGAAATCATCATCAAGTTTTACAGAAACATTTGCTCCAGTAACCTTTCCTTCTTCCATTTTAGCATCAATGAAAGCCTCACTATCAGGATGCTTAATACTTACAGACAGCATAAGAGCACCACGACGACCATCCTGCGCAACCTCACGAGTAGAATTACTGTATCTTTCCATGAATGGAACGAGACCTGTAGATGTAAGAGCTGAATTGTTTACAGGGCTACCCTTCGGGCGAATATGGCTCAAATCATGTCCTACTCCACCACGACGCTTCATTAACTGGACCTGTTCCTCATCAACTCTCATGATGGCGCCATAACTATCTGCGTCACCATCAAGACCGATAACGAAACAGTTACTCAGACTTGCCACCTGATGATTATTTCCAATACCAGTCATTGGACTACCGGCAGGAACGATATACCTGAAATGATCAAGAAGTTCAAAAACCTCCTGAACAGACATCGGATTCTTGTACTTATTTTCAATACGGGCGATTTCATTAGATATACGCCAATGCATATCCACAGGACTTTGCTCATAGATTGCACCGAAGCTATCCTTCATCGCATACTTGTTCACCCATACTCTTGCAGCAAGTTCATCACCACCAAAGTACTTCAAGGCTGCCTTAAACGCATCCTCAAAAGAGAAGGTCTTATTGTTTTCCATTATTTGTAAATACAGTAAATTGTAATTGCAAATATAGGATAATATTTTGATATAATGAAACGATTATCATGTTATTTTTCCAAATAAATTTTCCTTTTAGAAAACTTTTGCTTGAAGTAAAAATCAAAAGTTTCACAAAATCAGCAACTTGCAAATTATTTTTAGTAACTTTGCGAAGTTAAAAATAAAACTTATAATATTATGATGTCAATAAGAAATCGAAAAACTATAAGAAAATACTCTGATAAGATTGTCAGCGAAGAACTACTTTATAAGTTACTTGAAGAAGCTGAGCATACACCTACGATGGGTAATTTACAATTATATAGCGTCATTGTTACACGTAGCAAAGATGGTAAAGAAGCGCTCGCACCTGCTCACTTCAATCAACCGATGGTGACTGAAGCGCCAGTTGTACTTACTATATGTGCAGACTTTCGACGTACGAGTACATGGGCTGAGAATAGAAAAGCCATACCAGGATATGATAATTTTCTATCATTCATGAATGCGTCTACAGATGCGTTACTATACACTCAGTCTTTCTGTAATCTTGCCGAAGAAGAAGGGCTTGGCACATGTTATCTTGGCACTACTATCTACATGCCACAAATGATCATCGATACTCTAAAATTACCCAAACTTGTATTTCCTATTGCAACAATAACATTAGGATGGCCTGATGAGGAGCCAAACATATCAGACAGACTCCCGATAACCTCAATTATACACAACGAGTATTATGAGGACTACACACCAGAGAAAATAAATGATTATTATACTGAGAAAGAAAATCTTAAAGAGAATATTCAGTTCGTTGAAATAAATAAGAAAGAAACACTTGCACAAATTTTCACAGACATAAGATATACGAAAAAAGACAACGAGATAATGAGTAAGGGAATGATTGATGCATTAAAGAAACAAGGTTTCATTTAATAAATCAACTTTTCGCATTATTCCGTACAAACATTAAATAGGTAGTAACATAACAATATGCCCCCCGAAAGTCTTATGACTTTCGGGGGGCACGTTATATTTAGGAATTCATGAAATTATAATTTCATGATCACATTATTCTGCAATTGGTCTATACTTAGGAACAAGTACCTTCATCATTAACCATGCAATAAGATATGCAAAAGCACAAACACCAAACATGATTGCGTAAGCTGTAGATACATCACCATTATTAGCTACACGGTAGTAATCTTCAAGGCGTCCAGCCATTATCTGAACGAAAACGCCGCCGAGTCCACCTGCAGCAGCACCGATACCTGTAACAGAACCAACAGCCTTCTTTGGGAACATATCAGAAACTGTAGTAAATAAATTTGCAGAGAAAGCCTGATGAGCTGCTCCTGCAATACTTATAACAGCCACAGCAGCGATGAGTCCGTTCATTCCATTAAACTTAGCAACAGTTTGAGTGAAGACAAGAAGTAATGGGAAGAATGCTATAATCAACAGTGAAGTCATACGCGCTTTGTATGTCTTCCATCCTCTGTTAATAAATGTCATTGGAAGAGCACCACCATAAACAGAACCGATAATAGCAATACCAAATACAACAAATGTTGAAATCATTACAGTATACTTAGTATCATCTGGAGTCATACCAGAACAGAACTGCTGTTTAATATAAGTAGGCAACCAGAATAGTAAGAACCACCATATACCGTCAGTCATGAATTTACCAAGAACAAAAGACCAAGTCTGGCGATAGCATAACATTTTATACCATGGTATCTTTTTTGCAGGAATATTCTGTTCTGTTTCAACTACAGGCTTAACAGATTCCTCATCACTATTGATATAATCAAATTCAGCCTGATTGATCTTACCCTTTTTCAACATATCAGCAGGTGAAGCATATAGCTTGAACCAGAATATCAACCAAATAAAACCAATAAGACTAGTTATAATGAAAGCCATCTGCCACCCATGAAAAAGTCCCATAAAAAGATGATGACCGTTAACAGAAGGATTCCATGCAGCAAGAATTGGTGGAATGGCAAGAGCACAAATCATTGCACCCACATTTGAACCAGAATTAAAAATACCAGTAGCAAGTGCACGTTCCTTTTTAGGGAACCATTCTGCTACAGTCTTAATAGATGCTGGAAAGTTACCAGACTCACCGGCTCCAAATAGTCCTCGTGCTGCCAACTGAGCACCTAGACTTTTACCAGCAGCAGCACTGAAGAAACCAGCTATTGACCAAACTATCAAAGAAGCTGCAAGTCCTAGTCGCGTACCAATTTTATCAATAATAAAACCAACTATCAATGTAAAACCTGCATAAAAAGCGGTGAAAACAGAAGTTAGTATTGAATAATCTGTAGATGTCCAACCGAATCCATTAGGATCGCAGAAATAGTCTTTAAGATAGCCTATCACATTACGGTCCATGTAATTTACGGTAGTAGAAAACAGCAGTAGACCTGCTATGGTCCAGCGGTACTTTGTCATAGCATTACCATCTGAACCAGAATTTAAGTTGCTCATTTTCGTTGTTATTAGGTATGATAAATGTTGTTTGTTTTTATTTCAAGTCAGGTATTTTCACAATTTGCATATCACCATAGTCAAGATTTTCTCCTGCCATACCCCATATAAAGATATAGTTACTAGTACCTGCTGCGCAATGAATACTCCATTGTGGAGATATGACTGCCTGTTCATTGTTCAACCAAATAGGACGAGTTTCTTGTGGTTCACCCATTAAATGGCATATTTTCTGACCTTCAGGAACTTGGAAATACAGGTATGTCTCCATTCTTCTCAAATGAGTATGTGCAGGCATAGTATTCCAGACACTTCCAGGTTTCAATTCTGTAAGTCCCATTTGCAACTGACATGTACGAACTCCAGCAACACCATCAATAATAAGTTGATTAATAGTACGGAGGTTACTATCCTCTGCCCTACCAGCATTGATAACCTTAGCTTCCTTCATACTAACTTTCTTTATTGGATAAGCCTGGTGAGCGGTAGCCGAATTCATATAGAACTTTGCAGGTTTTGCAGCATCCTTTGATTCAAGAGTGATTTCGTAATCACCACGACCAATGTAAAGAGCCTCCTTAAACTTCAGTTCATATTTTTTATTATCAACAGTAACAATTCCATCACCACCGATATTAATTATACCAAGCTCACGTTGATGAAGAATATGATCAACTTTCAAAGGAGCGATAGCCTCAAGTTTAATCGGGGCATTAACTGGTTCTGCACCTCCGATAAGAAAACGGTCATACATACTATACACCCAGTTAACCTCTCCTGGAGCAAAAACTTTTTCTATTGCAAATTCCTTACGAAGGCGCTGTGTATCATAATGTTTAGCGTCTTCAGGGTTATTAGCCCATCTCACTTCATAATTTGTCTGTGCCATTCCAAATGTAGCTGTTAGGCATAATGCCATTGTTAAAAATATCTTTTTCATATTATACTTATTTTTTACTTTCACTCTTCACAATGCGTCTGCGATTAATAAGCATCATTACTAGTGTTACAGCGGTCAACAATCCCATACCAACATAACGTAAAGAACTGGTACATTTATATATGATCCAGCCGAATAAGCTTGAAGCAAAGTCTATTGCACCGCCTGAGAAACCGTCAGGAATCTGAGCAGCCTTATCACCAGTTTCTGCGAATACAGATGCTGCAGCCTTTGTAAATGCAGGAGCCATATCTGTAACAAAATACAAACCAAATATTAATGCCACTAAACCAATAACAAAAGTTTTTGCAACATTACCCTTTGTATAAGGTAACACCATAGGGAACAGATAAAACATTCCAGCCAAAGATGCCAATGGTAAAAACTGATTACCAGGAAGGAATACAGCTAAGATTAAGATTGTTGGTATAAGGAACAATGACACGACCAATGTTGTAGGATGTCCTATTACCAAAGCTGGGCTCATGCCAATATAAACTTTTTTACCATTAAACTTTTTGTTTACAAGTTCCTTTGTCTTTTCAGAAATAGGCATCAAACCATCTATAAATAATTTAGTAATACGTGGTATGAGTTCCATCACTGCTCCCATTATAACACCCAGTGACAAAACGTTCTTTACTATTGTCATGGTAGCATCAGTTGATGTTGTAGTTGCATCTGTCTGTTGCAATTCCTTAACATACCCACTAAAGTCTGCTATATGTCCAGCCTCTCCGAAAAGAGCAATCAATCCACCAACGATAACACCAAGAACCAATGGGTCTCCTAGTTCACCAAATTTTTTCTTTAATCCTTCTGCATCAACATCAAGTTTGCTGAAGCCTGGTATCTTATCAAGCAACTTATTAATGATAATAGCAAAAGGCATCAAACTCTGACAAAAAGGCTGAGGAATAGAAATACCTTCCAAATCATAATATTTTTGAAATTTCTCTGCTGTCATGTCGGCGCATACAAGAGTTATGATATAACAAACAATAGCTGCAAAATAACCCCAAAGTAAACTCTCACCCATAACAAAATAAGCGACTGCACCTATAAATGCAAAATGCCAATAATTCCACAAGTCTATATTCACTGTACGAGTGGTCTTTGTGATAAGCATCAGAAAATTAACACCCAGGCAAATAGGTATAATCAATGCACCAACAGCTGTATTATAAGCTACAGCGGCAGCGGCAGGCCATCCCATATCAAAAACCTTGAGTTGTAAATGATAAAAATCTGATATTGAACTTAAAGGAGTATTAAAATTAGTTGTAAGCAAAGCCGTAACAACTCCCAAGCCTACAAATCCGACACCAACAAAGAGACCGGACTTCAAAGCCTTTCCAAAGTTCATTCCAATACACAAGCCGATGATGGTAAAAAGAATAGGCATCATCACACTAGCACCAAAGCTAATGATATAGCTGAAAATCTGTTCCATTTAAATTTTCGATTAATAATTTGTAGTTTCGCTTTCTTTAGGTTTTAAAATCATGGGTGCGTTTTTCACCCATTGCTCGCAAAGTTAACAAAAACTTTTCACATAACGATACAAAATATCAAATAGATTCACTTAAACGTTTACATTTTAATATTTTTTGCGTCAAAAAAAACTGCAAATCCTGTTAGGGGTTCGCAGTTTATCATATTATAACTATTATCTATGCGTCAATCTTGGAAATAAATTCTCTTTACACGATTGCTTATACCAGTAAGCACTTCGTAAGGAATAGTTCCGATAATATCGCTCAATACTGTTACAGGCAAATTGTCACCGAAAATTTCGACACTGTCACCCTCCTTACAATCTATGCCTGTGACGTCAATCATTGCCACATCCATACATATATTTCCAACGTAATCAGCCTTTTTACCATTAACAAGACAATATCCATTACGATTACTCAAATGCCTGTCCAAACCATCAGCATATCCTATTGGAATAGCAGCTATAACGCTATCTTTATCCAGAATTGTTTTACGGCTGTATCCAACACTTTCGCCAGCAGAAACATTACGCAACTGAAGAATTGTAGTCTTTAATGTGCTTACATTATTTATTATTTCGTTGTTACGTGAATTTATACCGTAAAGTCCCAATCCAAGTCGACACATATCCATCTGCCTTTCTGGGAAATGCTCTATACCGGCACTGTTATCAATATGACGAAGTATCTTATGATCAAAAGCACCCTGAAGTTTATGACTTCCTCTCTCAAACAGTTCAAATTGCTGAGCACTGAATTTATCAAAGTTATCACAATCAGAACCAACGAAGTGACTAAATACAGAACGTGGGATTATAGCATTCTGATGTTTGAGTCGCTTAATAAGTTCTTCCATATCCGTATCAGGATTAAAACCTAGACGGTGCATACCTGTATCAAGTTTAATATGTACAGGGAATCCGGTTATACCTTCTTTTTCAGCAGCTTTTACAAGAGCATCAAGTAAACGGAAAGAATAAACTTCTGGCTCAAGATCATAGTCAAACATAGTCTTGAAAGCTGTCATTTCCGGATTCATTATCATTATGTTGCTAGTGATTCCGTTCTTACGAAGAGTTACTCCTTCATCCGCAACTGCAACTGCCAAATAATCAACACGATGATCTTGAAGAGTCTTCGCAATCTCTACACTACCAGCACCATAAGCATCTGCCTTTATCATGCAAACCAACTTTGTCTCTGGCTTCATAAAAGAACGATACCAGTTCAAGTTATTCACTACTGCATTTAAATTAACCTCTAAAGTTGTCTCGTGTACCTTTTGTACAAGAAGCTCTGTTATCTGGTCGAATCCAAACTGACGTGCACCCTTTACAAGAATCACTTCGTCATGCAAAGACTTGAATACCTCGCTTGCGACAAATTCATCAACGGTTGTGAAAAAGTTCTTTTCACCAAGAGTAACAACATCAGCATTAGCAGAAAGTTCAGGACCGATTCCAATAAACTTCACTACTCCACGCTTATTGCACAATTCACTCACTTCTTTATATAATTCCTTAGCAGCCATTCCACTTTGGTAAATGTCGCTCAATATCAATGTATGCCTACGTCCCTCATGATCAGGACGGCGATTCATGAAATCAAGAGCGATGTCCAAAGAATTAATATCTGAATTATAACTGTCATTAATAAGAGTACATCCATGTTGCCCCTCTTTAACTTCCAAGCGCATAGCAATAGGCTCAAGCTTCTGCATGCGTTCGTCAAGCTTATTTGAAACAACACCTATCTTCAATGCTACAGCAGCACAGATAATAGAATTGGTAATAGAAGCATCATCTATAAAAGGCAGAGAATAGCTATTTTCTTCACCATTATATATATATGTAACAGTTGTGGTAGTTTCTTGCTTATCAATATTTTTGACATACATGGGGGCATGTTTGTCCTTCAGCGACCAACATAGTTTTTCACCCTTAAAGTCATCAAGTTCAGAAACAGCTTTACTTACAATATCATCATCCTCATTATACACAACGGTCTGAGCATCATGGAATAACACTAGCTTTTCATAGCATTTTTCATCTTTCGTTGAGAAGTTCTCTTGATGGGCCTCACCTAAATTAGTCAAAACAGCAATAGTTGGCTGTATGATATCACGCAATGCCAACATCTCACCAGGTTTACTAATGCCAGCTTCAAACACACCAACCTGAGTATGTTCATTCATAAGCCAAACACTCAAAGGAACACCTATCTGGGAATTATAACTACGGGGACTGCGAGTAACAAACATATCATCGCCAAGTAGTTGGTTAAGCCATTCCTTAACCATAGTCTTGCCGTTACTACCAGTAATACCGACAATAGGAATATTAAATTCGTCACGATGTCTTTCGGCTAGACGCTGCAATGCCTCAAGCACATTAATGACTTTCAGGAAATTCGCATCCTTATATTCTGTATCATAATTTGCAGGAACATCTGCGACAACAAAGTTCTTAACTCCACGTCTATAAAGTTCTTGAATATAGTTATGACCATCATTTCGCTCAGATTTAAGGGCAAAGAATAACGTTTCCTCTGGGAAACAAAGAGAGCGACTATCTGTAAGGATAAATCCTATATTTGCATCACTCTCGCCAAAACGACGCGCACCTATCAGTGTGGTTACTTTTTCAATAGAATATGTCATCGTATGATTTTTATATTTTAATTGCAAAATTACCGCAAACAAATGAAATAACAAAATAAAATTCTTTTTTATTTATTATTTTCACCCACTGATAAGTTATAACGTCACAATATATAGGATTTACTATTTTGCAAAAACTTTCATTATCTCTGTTGGACGATGATTGTTAAATGCTCCAAGCGGATATTGACCCTCAAGTTCAGGTGCCCAATAGAACACTCCATGGCAATGCCCTCCACAATCATTTTTAGCTGCATTTATAAGAGCTTTCATAATGACATACCCTTCTTTTGGCTGTTTTGCTTCTGCACCTGTCTCCACAATCATGGTTTCCTTTCCATACTTTTCATACAGATGTTTTATATTGGCTGTACAATCCCGAACTGTACCTTTCCAATCACTCTCTAATTTGGCCATTACATCCCAATAAGGATAAACACTAAGTCCTATCATATCATAATGTGTACCATATTTTTTCAAGCCATCAAAGATGAAATCATATCGTTTTTGGTCACATCCTCCATCAAGATGTATTATAACTTGAGCATTTGGGTATACTTTTTTCACTGACTGATAACCAGCTTCTGTGAAACCAGCATATTTTTCCATATTATCACTTGCACGTCCCATAGGCCAAAGGAAGCCGTTTGTAGTTTCATTTCCAACTTGAACCCATTTCACGTCAATACCATTTTTTTTAAGAAGCGACAATACATCTTCTGTATGTTCAGCTAGAGCATTTTTCATTTCGTCATAGCTCATATATTGCCATGCAGCTGGAATGTGCTGTTTGCCAGGATCTGCCCACCAATCACTATAATGAAAATCTATCATAACAGCCATATCATAGTATTTGGCACGTTTTGCCATATCCAAAACATCTTCTGCACCAGACCATCCACCACGTGGATTCACCCATACGCGGAGTCTAACAGCATTCAGTCCCAATTCTTTCATCAGAGCTGTATTTTCCCTTATCTCACCCTTAGAGTTATAAAGTTTTTCACCATTACTTTCCAACTGGGTTGTTCCACTTATATCTGCTCCCAACCAAAAGGTATTTTTATCCTGAGCATTAGTATTACCAATGCTGATAACCATAAAAAGAAAGGCTATTAGTGATTTTCTCATCATAAAATTATTTATTTTCATATTCATCAAGTTTGCGAGTCATCTCGTCACGTCCATATTGATATATCTCCTTTGCTTGTGAGAAGTCAAAAAGTCCGAATTTATCCATCGGCAACTCCACCAAAATGTCAGGTGGATTTAATTGTATTGCTAACTTGCAATTTGCCTGTATTGACATATGGACAACTCTTACCGCCATATTCATATAATTTCCAGATAGGTCTGGTTTTAAAAAAAATAACATTGAACGCAATGCACGCATTGCTTTATTATTATCTTTTTTCTTTTTCACATAAGCATCAAAAGGAGTCTTGTCAGGACCATTCACATTAATGGCGATAAGTTTATCACCCGATTTTCTATCGACCCTGTTTAATGGCAATATATTATGTACACTTCCATCAACATAAATATGATTGTCACCATCGCACATTGGCTTAAAGAAACATGGTACAGAAACAGAAGCACGGATAGCCGTTTTCAGAAATCCATTTCTAAAAACCTTTTCTTCACCGCTTACCACATCAGAGGCACAACAGCAAAACTTTATATTTAGATCTTCTATTTTCGCGTTACCAACAATTGAATTTATTATTTCCATAAGTCGCTTGCCACTTGCCACATGGTCAAGTCCCAACGAAATATCCATAATAGAAAGCATCTGCTTCTTGTCTATTCCTAATATAATATCTTTCAATTCTTTCAGTTTGTCACAGGCATACATACCTCCGACAAGTGCTCCCATAGATGTTCCGGCAACAGATGTTATATTATATCCTCGTTCCTCCAAAACTTCTATTCCTCCTATGTGCGCAATTCCACGAGCTCCTCCTCCACCAAGAACAAGAGCCACATCCTTTGATTTACGTATATACGAAAACCAACCTTTTATCGCTTCAAGTATATTCATATTCTACAATTTATTCTCGTGATCGCCACAAAGATAATTATTTTTCGTTATTATCAACAACTTATCCAAGAAAAAACATTGCAACTCCTACTACAGATATACAGGCTCCCATTATTTCTTTCCAAGTAATATGCTGATGAAAAATGTATCGAGACGGAATTAATATAATAATCGGGGTAAGAGCCATAAGTGTACTTGCTATTCCAGCCGCAGTATATTGCACGGCCATAAGAGAAAATGCCACACCAACGAAAGGACCAAATATTGTTGTTGCTATAACTGCAACCATTATTTTGCCATCACGAAAACTATTACGGAACTTTCCAAAACTTTTATTGAATATCATCAATACAGTAAATCCACCCAAACCGGCAAGACATCTGAAGAAATTTGCACAGAATGGTAACATCCACGGAGTACTTATAGCCACATCATGCGGCATACTTGCCTGATAACTATCAAGTCCGTCCTTACTTATCACTAATCCAATACCTTGACACACAGCTGCAATAGCCGCATAAAATACACCATTGGCTGGCAATTTTAAAGAAAGAATATGATTATCGCCACGTCCTAGTATGGATATTGATATTCCAGCCAAAGTTACAAACATAGCCAAAATACTCATTATCTGTAACTTCTGTCCTAGCAATATCCATGCTGTGATAGCTGCCGAAAGCGGAGCCAATGTCATAAACAACTGCCCAAAACGCGAGCCAATAATTGTGTAACATTTCATCAAACAATAGTCACACATTACAAAACCAACAAAGCCGGATAAAGCCATCCAGCAATAAGCCTCTGTAGATCCTTCAGCCGGCAATGGCTTACCAAATACAACAAGAAACATAATAACAGAAAAAGCAAGAGCAAACACCATTCTCAACATGTTGAGAGTGATACTTCCCAAGCGTTTGCTTGCATATTCACTAAGAATTGCCGTTATCGTCCATGAGAAGGCTACGCCTAAAGATATTAACTCACCTAAATATTGCATGCTGCAAAGTTACGTTTTTTTGACAGCATATTGGAAGGTTCACACAAGAAAAAATCCCAAGAAATTACTCTCGGGATTTGTTTCTTTTAAATCGTAAGTTTTATGTTATTTTTTCCAAAGTTTAGTCATATCTTCCAACGTCTTACCTTTCGTTTCAGGAACAAGCTTCCAAACAAAGACTGCGGCGATCAAACAAATCAAACCATAAATGCCATAAGTGAACCAATGTCCGAAGTTGTCTCCATGAGACAAATGCATATTGAACATCGGAACGAAAGTTGAACTGACAATAAAATTGAATATCCATTGGAATGCCACTGCAATAGCTACAGCTGTACCACGTATGGTGTTAGGGAATATCTCTGCAATGAGTACCCAGCAAATAGGTCCCCAACTGAACATGAATGATGCACTATAAATCATAATGCTAAGCATTGTCAAAATGTTGAGTGAAGGATTGCCAAACGTTATCGCTACACCTAAAGCACCTATAGCCATACCAATAGATCCCCATATAAGGAGTGGTTTTCTACCAAGTTTCTCTACAGTGAACACAGCAACGAGAGTAAATGATATATTCACTATTCCCATTATAACTGTCTGAACCATAGGATTACTCATACCCATATCCTGGAATATACGAGGTGCATAATATAAAACAGCATTAATACCAACGGCCTGTTGGAAAACACTAAGCATAATACCAATAAAGATACACATAAATCCGTAAGAGAATAGTTTCTCCGTCTTTACAGAAACTGTATTTTTGATATCGTTGAGAATTATTTTTGCCTGCTCTGCTCCGTTTATACGTGACAGCACATGAAGAGCCTTTTCATCCTGTTTAATCATTACAAGATAACGAGGTGTTTCAGGAACAAAACAGATAAGAATCGTGAAAAATGCAGCGGGGATACATTCAGAACCAAACATATACCTCCAACCAGTAGTAATTGTCCACTGGGCATCTGCCATATTTGCAATGGCTCCAGCAGCATTATATATAGGATTTGCATGGTCACCAAGTATGATGAAGTTTACAAAGTAAACAACAAGCTGACCAAAGATAATAGCAAACTGGTTCCAACTTACCAACATACCTCTGATATTGCTAGGAGCAACTTCACCGATATACATTGGACAGATAGCTGAAGCCATACCAACACCTATACCACAGAGGATACGATACAGATTAAATACTATCAGCAAGTTAAATGTTGGCTTGCCGTTTGTGAGTATCCATGATTCAGGATACATAGATCCCCATGCCGATACAAAAAAGCAGATACCAGCAAAGACAAGAGAATTTTTTCTTCCGAGTTTCACAGCGAAGAGTCCAGACAACGAACTACCTATGATACAACCAATTAATGCACTAGATGACGTAAGTCCATGCATAAAGTCGGTGTACTCAAAATCTTTTGCTCCACGAAAGAAGGCTTGCAATCCTTTTTCAGCACCGGAAATAACTGCAGTGTCATAACCGAAGAGTAATCCTCCGAGTACGGCTACCATGACAATAGAAACAAGGTATGCTTTTGAACCTTTTTGATTTTGTCCCATGTTTTATTAGATTTATAATTATATGTACATTTAATAGTTATATTACGTTTAAATGCCTTTGTTCCCCATAAAATTCTATAAAAAAACACTATCCCCCTTATAAATATACAAATAGTCTTATTGTTTTTCTATGGTAGACTATCGGCAATAGTAGCCCTAATTATTAATATAGCAGTAGTAATCCCGCAAAGGCTGCACAGCCTATCATACTTAACGGATTGATTTTTACGAGTTTTGTCCCTACGAATGTTGCGATAAACAATCCTATGCTAATCCAGAATGTCCACGGATCAGAAGGAGTAGAGAAATTTTCTGGAGTCATAAGTAACAGAGTCGCCGCAGCAAGAAGTCCGACAACAGCAGGTCTCAAACCAGAAAAGACATCCTGTATTATTGGTGAAGCCATATATTTCATAAACATCTTACTTATCACAATCATCAATACTAATGAAGGCAAAATTATTGCGACTGTAGCAGTAAGCGAGCCAAGTACTCCTATGGATTCTGAAAATCCAGCATTACGTATAGCAGTATATCCACAATAGGTAGCTGAGTTTATACCAACAGGTCCAGGTGTCATCTGACTTATGGCTATAACATTCGTAAATTCACTTACAGTAAGCCAATGATAGCGTGTCACCACCATGCCCTGTATAAGAGAAATCATGGCGTATCCGCCACCAAAGCCAAACAAGCCGATCTCAAAAAATGCTATAAATAGTTGTATGAATATCATAATATTGATTACAATGTAATTATGTTTATTCAGTAGGTCTTATATACTTACCATAGAGAAATCCACCAAAACCAGCAGCTATAATCACCCAAATTGGATTAACACCAAGTAACCAGATAGCAATTGCACCTATTGTAGGTATCCAACAATTATAGATATTAATATTTGCACTTTTAGCAAGGTTGAATGTAGGAACAGCAATAAGAGCCACAACGGCAGGACGTATGCCAGCAAATATTGAAGCAACAATCTTATTATCTTGAAACTGATGGAAAAACATCGCTATTAGAAGTATTATGAGAAAAGACGGTAGTGCCGCAGCGATGGCTGTACAAACAGCTCCTGATATCTTTCTCAGTTTGTATCCAATAAAGATACTGATGTTGATGGCGAATACACCCGGACAGCTTTGAGCTATTGCGACAAGATTAACAAATTCTTCCTTGTCTACCCATTTGTATTTGTCAACAACATCAGCTTCTATCATTGGAATCATGGCATAGCCACCACCAAAGGTGACTAAGCCAATCTTGATAAATGTCTTGAATAATGTCCAATACATATTTATCTCTTTTCCTCTATCCACTTTCTTGCATTAACGAAAGCCTCAATCCAAGGAGTGACCTCATCGTTTTTGCGGTCAAGTGGATAATTGGCGTTCTGCCAAGGGAAGATAGCACGCTCAGGATGTGGCATCATAGCAAGATGACGACCATCGTTAGAGCAGATACCAGCTACATTGTAATCAGAGCCGTTTGGATTACCTGGATATTCAGCATAATTGTATTTTGCTACTACATTATAGTGGTCTTCTGGTTCAGGAAGATAGAAGCGACCCTCTCCGTGAGCTACCCATATACCTAGTTTACTGTTACTAAGGCTACCAAGAAGAACACTCTTATTTTGAGGAATACTTAATCCAAGGAATGCACTTTCAAACTTCTTAGAGTTGTTGTGACATAGGTGACTTCTGTGTTCATGTTCAGGATTGATTAAATTCAATTCCACCATCAACTGACATCCGTTACAAATACCAAGACTCAAGGTATCCTCACGAGCATAGAACTTATCGAGAGCTTCTTTTGCCTTAGGATTGTAGAGGAATGCTCCAGCCCATCCTTTGGCACTTCCAAGAACATCACTATTAGAGAAACCACCACAGAATACGATGAAGTTGACATCTTCCAGAGTCTCACGACCACTGATAAGGTCTGTCATCATAACATCCTTTACATCAAAACCAGCAAGATACATTGTATAAGCCATTTCACGCTCACCATTAGTACCCTTCTCGCGTATGATAGCTGCCTTAACTCCTGTTGGCTTTCTGCGATTAATATCAATACCATAACTTGCAAGTGTACCCTTGAAATCCTTATTGTAGCAAATTTCAATAGGCTGCTTCTTATAGTTTGTATAACGCTTCTTTGCCATACCATTCATACTCTGATCACGGTCTAGAAGATAAGATGTCTTATACCAAGTATCACGAAGAGAATCTATATCGAACTCATTCTCTTTATCCCCGTTCTTAACAATAATCTTACGACTATTAGGAGTAGGATAACCTATCTTAGCATATCCGAGACCCTCGTCATCAAGGAAGTTCTTCAATTCTTCCTTATGTGCATCGCTGACCTGAATGACAACACCAGGATTCTCTGCAAACAAAGTCTTAACGATATCGTCACTTGCTATATCATGAAGATTAACATTGATACCGCC
The DNA here is from genome assembly GCF_051059605.1 of Prevotella sp. Classification (GTDB taxonomy): domain Bacteria; phylum Bacteroidota; class Bacteroidia; order Bacteroidales; family Bacteroidaceae; genus Prevotella. The sequence continues at coordinate 3,410,868 of NZ_CP050883.1, read as the reverse complement.
ATTCTCGTTTGCGAAAGTCATTTCCAGAAGAGTGGTTATCAAACCACCGGCACTGATATCATGACCTGACATTATCCAACCGCGCTTTACAAGTTCCTGAATGGCATTGAAACAATCTACAAAATATTCAGGATTCTTCACTGTTGGAACATCACTTCCGATCTTTCCTAAGCTCTGTGCGAATGCACTACCACCAAGATGCTGTTCATCAAAACTGAAATCTATATGATAAAGACTTGAATCCTTATCATTTACAAGTACAGGACTTACTGTTTTCTTAACATCGCTAACTTCACCACCAGCACTTACAATAACGGTTCCTGGAGCGATAATCTTCTCACCATTAGGATATTGCTGACTCAAAGATAGAGAATCTTTACCTGTAGGTACGTTTACATTAATGTCACAGCAGAAATCGCTCAATGCTCTTACTCCTTCGTAGAGTCGTGCATCCTCACCCTTCTGAGAACGACAAGGCCACATCCAGTTAGCACTTAGACTAAGACTTTCAAGTCCTTCTGCAAGAGGTGCCCATACAATATTAGTAAGAGCCTCAGCAACAGAGAGTACACTTCCAGCCTTTGGATCAGCAAGACCTGCCTGTGGTGCATGACCAAGAGAAGAAGATATACCTTTTTCTCCACGGAAATCAAGAGCTACAACACCGCAGTCTGACAATGGAAGTTGAATTTTTCCTTGTCCCTGCTGACGAGCAATCTTACCGGTTACAGAACGGTCTACCTTATTAGTCAACCAGTCCTTACAAGCTACAGCTTCAAGTTGGAGAACACGATTAAGGTATTCGTTTATATTATCTTGTGAATAAGTGACATCGTCATATCTGCGTTCAACAGTCTCATCAACCATAATGGTTTTAGGTGTGTGACCGAACATCTGAGCTACATCTAGGTCAAAAGGCTTTACACCATCACCCTGTTTGAAACTGAAATGAGCATCACCAGTAGTCTCACCGACAACATACATCGGTGCACGTTCACGTTCAGCAATTTTCTGAACATGGTCAAGATACTTCTCATCAATAAGAAGTCCCATGCGTTCCTGACTTTCATTAGCGATAATCTCTTTAGCGCTAAGAGTTTTGTCACCGATAGGCAATTTCGCCATATCTATTTCACCGCCACATTCTTCAACAAGTTCAGAAAGACAGTTTAAGTGACCTGCACTACCGTGGTCGTGAATACTAACAACTGGATTTTCATCCTCTTCAACCAATGCACGAACGAGATTATAAGCACGTTTCTGCATCTCTGGATTTGCACGCTGAATAGCATTTAGTTCTATTCCGTTGCTATATTTACCTGTATCAACTGAAGATACGGAACCGCCACCAAGACCAATGCGATAGTTATCACCACCAACAACGACAACTTTGTTTCCCTTTGCAGGTTCTTTCTTCAGGCAATCACGTTTTTTGCCATATCCTACACCACCGGCAAGCATAATAACCTTGTCGTAGGCATATTTTTCATTATTCTCCTGATGCTCAAAAGTAAGTACAGAACCACAGATAAGTGGTTGACCAAACTTGTTACCGAAGTCACTAGCACCATTAGAGGCCTTAATCAAAATCTGTTCTGGGCTTTGATACAACCAGTTGCGTACAGGAAGTATATCTTCCCAGTCACGCTCAACGTCAGTTTTTCCATTTTCATCCTTCAAACGAGGGTATGCTGTCATGTAACATGCAGTTCCTGCGATAGGCCATGAACCGACACCTCCACCCATACGGTCGCGGATTTCACCACCAGTTCCAGTGGCTGCACCATTAAAAGGTTCAACAGTCGTTGGGAAATTGTGAGTTTCAGCTTTTAGAGAAATAACACTCTCTATATCTTTTACTTGAAAATAGTCACTAGTACTTTGATCTGAAGGAGCAAACTGCTCTATTACAGGACCCTGAGCAAAAGCTACATTATCCTTGTATGCAGACAAAATCTTATTAGGGTTTTCTTTAGTGGTTTTCTTTATCATACTGAAAAGCGATGATTCCATTTCTTTTCCGTCAATGATAAACTGTCCGCCGAAAATCTTGTGACGACAATGCTCAGAATTTATCTGTGCAAAACCAAAGATTTCTGAATCGGTTAGTGGTCGTCCGTTTTCCTTCTCAAGTGTGTGAAGATAGGCAATCTCATCATCATTTAATGCAAGACCTTCCTCGTTGTTATACTTTTCGAGGTCGTCAACATACTTGATTGGTTCTGGGTTGTGGTTAACTGTGAATATGTCCTGATCGATACCATTATACATACGTTGCAGCATAGGGTCATGTTCAGCTCCCTCTGAATCAACAGGGAAGTATTCCTCTATACGCAAAATGCCGCTAAGACTCATATTCTGGGTAATCTCAACGGCATTTGTACTCCAAGGGGTAATCATTTCACGGCGCGGTCCAACAAAGAAGCCTTCCAATTTTTGGGTTTCTTCCAACTTTGCATCGCCATAAAGCCAGCAAAGTTCACTGATTTCGTTCTTGTCTGGCTGATGATCGAATTCAGTAGCAATAACACTCTTAGATTGAGTTCTAAAAAAAAGAATCATACTTTTTTATATTTTTGTAGGTGATATATTCGCTTTGCAAAGGTAGTGCAAATCATGCACAATACAAAATAAAAATAAGTTTTTTATTTTTATTGTCGTGATGCAGCCTACTTTATTCAAAGGTAGTGCAAATCATGCACAATACAAAATAAAAAAACATATTATATAATGTATGCGCACATGCGCACACATAGGGTTTTAGAAAAATATAGCGTCGTAGTGACTAAGCTTTGATTATCAGTATATTAAGTTATAAATCGACAATGAACAAATGACGTTACAATGTCTTTTTTAATAATTCTACAAATACGGTTATATCATGCAAACTTAGTCTCGTTTATACAATGAATATACACAGCACTAGGTAATAGTACGGTTTCATTGATTTTGTAACTTACTGTGGATAGAATATCGTTTTCACGAACAAATATCTGCGTTTCTACGATCAAACGATTACGTTTCTACGATACAAAGTTTACGTTTCTACGATCAAAAGTTTGCGTTTCTATATAGAAAAGGAAATCATATTTGACATTATGCAGACACCATGTTTTCAACAAAAGCTATCTAACTTACTGACTACCAACAAATAGACATTTAGACGCTTATCTTTTTGCAAAACCTATGTACATTTTTCAAAAGATCAAATACCTAGAAGTACTTGTTTAAGAAACAAAATCCTAATATTTTTTTACAGCTTCATGCGCCCTTCTCATCACACTTTTTTTCACCTTACTCCTACTTTTCTCAAATATACTCAACAAATCAATTCCAGAAGGACCTTTAGGAGAAGTCATTGGATCATTAAACAAATTAGATACTATTTTGCTAGTACTAAAGCCTATCTTTGGAGCTTTAGCTGTTATCACGACAGTATTTATTGTTATTGCTTTTGGAATAAGGAAAGTTGAATCTTTCATATTCTTTAGTTCCATATTTCTTCTAACATAACTATTATGAGTAAGCGTTATGCTAGTGCAGTTTGGGTCTGAGATAAAGAAGTGTCCGTTTTTGTCAGAAAAGATTTTTTTATTAGTATTAGTATAAATAGCAACTCCGTCTATCGGCTGTCTTGTCTCTATATCAATAAGTACGCCCTTTACTTGCGCATTGGCGTTATTTGCCAAAGCACAAAGTATACACAATATGAGAAGTATCTTTATTTTCATAACTAATGTAGAAATCTTTGCACAAAGTTAAGTTAAAAATGACAATCACTTACAATACCGCAATTACTTTATATTTTCTTAAAGCTTGTTGGGTTAAATATATCAAATTAAAGTCATTATAACCATGATGAATCTGTTGGTTTCTACAAAAACTATATATTCTTAGGATGGATCAGATTAATTTACTATTTTTGCAATTGTAAGTGATTTATATTAATCTATTTTGAAAGTTGGGCCGTAATTTTTTACATATGAGAAATTTAAGAACTATATGCCTTGTAATCGCAGTTAGTATAGCTAGTATATTGGATGCAAATGTGTTGCCACAATATGGTCGCGACATGTTTATTTTCGATCATCTAGGTATGAGTAGCGGGCTTTCGAGTCAACGAATATATTCTATAATTGAAGGTCCTTATGGAGGAATGTGGTTCAGTTCAAAAAATGGAATAGACCGTTACAATGGAATTCAGATAAAGAACTACAATTTCAAGACCACAAGAATGTATAGCGATGCCAGCGGGCGTAACGTAAGAGTTTTTCTTGCCAACGCAAGCATATACGCTTTTGACAACAAAGGGAATTTATTTATATATAACAGAAGACTTGATAACTTTGAAAACAAGCTATCGCTGGATAGTATTATTCATGGAGAGATTATACTAAACGATGTTTACGTTGACAAAAACAATAATACATGGTTCGCCATGAGTTCAGGACTATATATTATTACTCCAAACAAAAAACTTATAAGTATTATAAAAAATAGGTATATAAATAAATTGAATCATGTAGGAAATTCCCTTATAGCATGCGCCAATGACGGAATTATACTTGTTGACACCAAAAGATATAAAGCAGCAAATATTCTAAATAAAATAAACGCACAGGTAGCTTATTATGACCAGCTTACCTCATACCTTTGGATAGGAACATTTCAACAAGGTGTCAAGATATATGATATGCGACATCACAAGATTTCAAAATTTGAAGCTTTTGACAATTTTCCAAAGACTCCTGTAAGAAGCATTATTCCGATGGATAAAAAAATGATGCTAGTTGGTGTTGACGGAGGTGGAGTGTATGCTGCAAGAAGAGACGGAACAACAGTTAGTCTACTATTTAATGCCGATGATAACACAGGAAATGTTCTTCATGGTAATGGTATATATGACATATGCAGGGATCACTATGGTAATATATGGATCGGTTCATATTCAGGAGGTATTGACATAGCTTATCCAACGGATAATGTAATGAAACTATTTCAGCATGAATATCTAAACAACCAGTCGTTGATAAATAATAACGTTAACGATGTTCTTGAAACTCAAGACGGTAATATATGGTTTGCCACAGACAGAGGTGTGAGCATATATAACAAGAAATTGGATATATGGCATCATGCAATGACAGACAAGGTAGTACTCACTTTATGCCGAAATGCTAGTGGTGTCCTTGCTGGAACTTATGGCAACGGAGTATATTCAATTAACACTGAAGGAAGAGCATCCAGTATATATAGTGTCAGTAAAGGTACTTTGAAAACAGATTATGTATATTCCTTGTGGAAAGACAATGACAAAACACTATGGATAGGTTGTCTAAACGGAGACCTTGTACAAATTGACGGAAACAAGAAAAAGTATTATCCCATTCAGTTAGTACAGTGCATCACCGGCATGCCAGATGGGCGAATAGCTGTTGGTACGGCAAACGGTTTTTTTGCAGTAAACAAGAAAAGCGGTAGTATTAAACAGTATTTTCTAGCTTCAGAGTTTCCGGGTAAAGATATAAACTCTTATATACAGTCTATCTTGTTTGTCAACCATACTACGGCATGGGTAGCCACAGACGGTGGAGGTATCTACATCTATGACATGAAAAGACATGTGATAAAGCAAACAATAACAAAAGCCAACGGACTACCATCTAATACGGTTTATACATTAGAGAAAGACAACCAAAATCGCATATTCGCAAGTACAGACATGGGATTATCGCTCATTCTTCCAGAAAAGAGAAATGACGTTATTGATATAAATTTCGTAAGAGGGCTTGACAGGGAATACAAACGAATGTCTGTATGCAGGCTTTCCGACGGAAAAATTGTATTCGGTAGCAGTAGTGGTGCTGTGGTGATAAATCCAAACAGAATATCACACCTTACATACAATGCAAGACTTATATTGACAAAAATATCGCTTCTTGGAAACGACGACACTACTGATAAAGACTCGGATCTTTGCGGTAGACTTTATGATATGCTTGCCTCAGGAGACATAACGCTTGATTACGACAAGAATACATTTGAGATAGATTTTGAAAGCATAAACTACAAATACCAACATGATATAGTCTATCAGTATATGCTTGATGGCTTTGACCGGCAATGGAGTGCACCATCTGAAGCACAAAACGCGAAATACACAAATCTTCCTTCAGGCAATTATAAGTTACTGATACGAAGTGTTAGTCGCAATGATGGCAGAGTTCTTGATACAAAGTCGTTGGATATAACCGTAAATCAACCATGGTGGAACACTTTTTTTGCATGGTTTATATATATATGTATAATGTGCGGTTTAGCTTATGCTGCTTGGAGATTTTATTTAGAACGTTTGGAACGTAAGTATTTCAACGAAAAAATAAACTTCTTCGTTAATACAGCCCATGATATTCGTACACCTCTTAGCCTCATTTTAGCACCGCTCAATGATATAGCTGCCGATAATTCGCTCAGCGATACAACTAGAAAATATCTGAATGTAGCAAGGCAAAATGGTGGAAAGTTATTGAAAATGGTTACGAAATTGCTTGATTTCCAGAAAGCAGACAACGATGAAGTAAACATGTGTGTAAGCCCATTAAATCTTAAACATTTATTGCAAACACAAATAGAAAAATTTGTTCCACGAACATCTCAAAAAAAAATAATAATAACATTAGAATCATGTCCACAAGAAGAAAATGTGTGGATGGATACGAATATGGCAGACAGCATTTTTGAGAATCTGATTTCAAATGCAGTGAAATATACTCCAGAAGGTGGCTATATAAATATATGCGCACGGATTGAGGATAGTGATATATGTATAGATATCGCAGATAATGGAATCGGTATTCCACAAACGGCACAAAAACATATATTCCAGAATTTCTACAGAGCCGATAATGCAATCAACTCAAATGAAACGGGAAGCGGACTTGGACTTATGCTAACTCACAGACTTATCAAACTTCATAAAGGAAGTCTTACGTTCAACAGTTTTGAGAATAGCGGAACTGTTTTCCATATAAGACTGAAAAGAGGTTTTGAACATCTCATGGAGTTTATTACTAAACAGGATGCAGATAGGAATAATGATAAAGACATATTACCTATAGAATCTATAGATAAAGAAGAGGATGTGCAATTAACAAATGATAAATCAAAAGACATCATGCTGTTTGTTGACGATAATGCCGAACTGCGTAATTATATCAGCATGACATTCCGCAACAATTATAATGTTATCACAGTGGAGAGTGCCGAAGAAGCACTAAAATATCTGGATAATGAAGTATGTGATATTATTGTTTCAGATGTCATGATGCCTGGAATGGACGGAGATGAATTCTGCAAAATCATAAAAGAAAATCCAGATACATCGTTTTTACCTGTTATTTTATTAACAGCCAAATCTGGTAGAGACTTCGTTATCGGTGGACTGAATGTAGGTGCTGACGATTATATCACAAAACCATTTGACGTAGCGATATTAAAGGGTAAGATAGAAAGTATGTTAAGAAACAGACGCATACTTAGCAAATATTATATGGGGCGATCTATTGACATGGCAAGGAACATGCAACCTGACGATAGTACAATTAGCCACATGAATAATAACGACCGTAAGTTTATTGAGAAAGCCACAAAGATAGTTATGGATAAAATATCTGATACTGATTTCAAAATAGACGACCTATGTATTGAAATGGCAATGAGCCGTACTCTTTTCTATGGCAAACTAAAAGCGCTAACGTCTCAGACTCCACAGGATTTTATAAGGATATTGCGCCTTGAACGTGCCGCCGTTTTAATAAAAGAAGGTAATTCTATATTAGATGTTTCTGTAATGACAGGCTTTGCCAATGTAAAACATTTCAGCACCACATTTAAGAAGCATTTCGGAGTTTCACCAAGTAAGTATCTGTAAATAAGCATTTTACAATATCATAACAAAGTTTCAATACTGATTATATGTCAGAATTGAAACTTTTTCTGTTTGTTTTGAAACCTATATTATCACGTATTCAATTAATTTTGCGACGAATTTGGTAACAAAAATCAATCATGAAAATAAAGTCTATAATCTATTTACTATTTTACGCTATTCCTTTATCTATTCATGCACAAAACTACAAACTTGTATGGAGTGATGAATTTAATGAAAACTCTTTGAATAAGAACTGGAATATTGAAGTATTGGACAACCCATACAACAACGAACTTCAGTGTTATACAAATAGTAGTTCTAATGTGAATATTGAAAATGGCAATCTTGTTATTACCGCACGAAGGGAATCACTCAACGGGAAGTCATTTACTTCCGGACGAATCAATTCTAGTACAAAGGTAAATTTTAAACATGGAAAGCTTGAAGCCAGAATTAAGATTCCAAAGTTAGCTAATGGATTGTGGCCGGCATTTTGGATGATGGGTGAAGATCCACAAAATATTGGTTGGCCTACCTGTGGCGAAATCGATATCATGGAAGCAGGGAATTCAGAAGGTATTAAAAATAATACTCAGGAACGATTATTCTCTGGTTGCATCCATTGGGGAAGCAGTTTATCTGATCATCGTATGTGGACGTCAGGTGCAGTTACAAATGGATATGACATAACAGGTGACTATCATATATTTACAGCAATATGGAATGAAAGTTATCTGCGTTTCTATCTTGATAATTCCACACAACCATATTATGAGGCGACGATAACTAAAGACTATGACTCATACAATTACTTTCATAAACCATTTTATATATTATTTAATCTGGCTGTAGGAGGAGATTATACTAATATCCTTAATCCAGCAAACATAACTGCATTACCATCAGAAGGGTCTGAGGCTAAAATGTATATTGACTATGTAAGATTATATCAAGAAGAAGGACAAGTCAATGTTTATTCGAAGGAAACAACTGGATTAAGCAAAATATCTACCATCAAAAACAAAGACACAGCATATTATTCAATAAGTGGAATGAAATTGAATAGCAAGCCGTCTTGGAGCGGAATATACATCCACGGTGGTAAGAAAATAATAGAATAATGATAACTAATAAATAATTAAAAACCTAAATTTAAGAAGATGAAGAAAAGTAATCGGAAATTAGTTCGCATGCTTGCTATTGGTCTGACTTTACCACTAGCCGGAACTATCCAAATGCAGGCTGAGCCAAGTGTAGCTATCGTACAGCAGACACAGAATATCTCTGGTTCTGTTACCGACGGCAGCGAGCCAATCATCGGGGCTAGTGTCGTTGTAAAAGGTAAAGGTCTGGGGACAGTAACTGATGCCAATGGCCATTTCAGCCTTGACGCCAAACCTGGTACATTATTGGAAATAAGCTATGTAGGATACAAAGCCATAACTGTTAAGGCAAGTAGCAATATGAATGTGGTACTTACTGAAGACAAAAGGATGATTGACGAAGTAGTTGTTACGGCTTTGGGTATTAAGCGTGACAGAAAGGCTCTTGGTTATGGAGTCGGCGAGGTTAAGGGTGAGGAACTTACTAAGGCAAAAGAGACAAATGTTATAAATTCTCTCGCAGGTAAGATTCCTGGACTAGTTGTCAGCCAGACAGCAGGTGGTGCATCTGGTTCTACACGAGTAATTCTACGTGGTAGCACTGAGATGACAGGTAACAATCAACCGTTATATGTAGTAGATGGTGTCCCTTTGGACAATACAAATTATGGTAGTGCTGGTACATCAGGAGGATTTGACCTTGGTGACGGAATATCAAGTATCAACCCTGATGATATCGAGACAATGTCTGTATTGAAAGGTCCTGCAGCTTCTGCACTTTATGGTAGCCGTGCCTCTCATGGTGTGATACTCATCACAACTAAAAAAGCAGGAAAAGATAAATTCAGCGTTGAATACAACGGTTCTGTTACAATGGATACACAGTTGGCAAAATGGAATGACATCCAGCAGACTTATGGTATGGGCAGTAATGGCACATATAGTATTGATGCCGTTTCAAATACCAACAAGAGTTGGGGGCCTAAAGCCGATGCTCTTAACAGCCTGAAATATTTTGATGGTGTACAACGTCCATATATGATTATACCCGATAACACCTCAGATTTCTTCCGTCCTGGTTTTACTGCTACAAACACAGCTATTGTTGGAGTAAACAACGGAAAGACAGGTATGCGCTTTACATATACTGACATGCGCAACAAGGATATTGTGCCAAAGACTCACATGAGTCGTGACATTTTCAACTTGCGCACCAATACATCAGTAGGTAATGTTGATTTCGATTTCAGTGCTAACTACACACGTGAGGATGTTAAAAACCGTCCGGCTCTAGGTGACAGCAAGTCAAACATTGGAAAGAATCTAATGACTTTGGCCACAACATACAATCAGGCTTGGCTGAAAACTTATCAGGATGCCAACGGAGACTATGCAAATTGGAATGGTATGGACCCATACAATGTAAACCCTTATTGGGACGTTTACAAAAACTCTAATGACTCTAAGAAAGATCAGTTCCGCCTTACAGGTAAGATAGTTTGGAACATAGACAAACACTTGAAGTTACAGACAACGATGGGTGCCGATCTCAACTGGTTTACATTTGATGATTTTAAGGCTCCAACAACACCAGGATTTGAAGCTGGTCGCTTGCAAAACAGCAACTTCCGCAACCGTATGTATAACTTTGAGGCTCTTGCTCTTTACAACAACAGCTGGGGAGACTTTGACCTCAATGGTACACTTGGTGGAAGTATATATAAAGTGAATAATCTCACGACTATAACCACAGCACAAGATATGCAGATACGTGACGTGGAGGCTTTAATGAGCTTCAATGAGATTAGTCTGGAGCAGAATACATATCGTAAACAGATTAATTCCCTTTATGGTTCTTTAAACCTTGGCTGGAAACACCTTCTATATCTTGACGCAACATTACGTGGCGATCAGAGTTCTACATTACCTACAAGCAACAACGTTTATGTCTATCCTTCATTCTCAGGAAGTTTCGTTTTCTCTGAATTAACTAAACTTGGCAATCTTCTTCCTTATGGTAAGTTGCGTATGTCTTGGGCACAGGTTGGTAGTGATACCGATCCATATCAGCTTGGATTAGTATATACAAAGTCTAAGTTTACATATCCAGGATACACAATAGGATATATCAATAATAGTACAATTCCAAACAAAGACTTAAAACCAACAAGAACAAATTCTTTTGAAATCGGTTTAGAGACAAAGTTCCTTAATAACAGAATGGGACTTGACATTACTTACTACTTCCAAAAGAGTAAGAACCAGATTATGGGTATGGCCTCATCATGGACATCAGGATATACATATAGATTGATTAACGCAGGTGAAATAGACAACAAAGGTCTTGAAATAGCATTAAACACACGCCCCATACAGACAAAAGACTTCTCTTGGGATTTAAATCTCAACTTTTCTAAAAATAGCAATAAGGTAAGAAGATTGGTTGATGATATGGATATGTTTGAACTTGAAAAAGCATCTTGGCTTGATGTGCAAGTTGCCGCTAAAGTTGGTGAGAACTTTGGTTCTATTGTTGGCCCTGATTTCAAGAGAAACAATGCAGGTCAGGTCCTCATTGATCCATCTACTGGTCTACCAGAATATGACAAGAGCAATCATGTATTGGGAAATGCATCTTGGAAATGGACAGGAGGTATCACAACAACACTTACGTATAAGAACTTGTCATTAAATGCGATATTTGATGTAAAAGTTGGTGCTGACTTGTATTCAATGTCAGCCCGTGCATCTTACGAATCAGGAAAGGCAAAAGAAACTTTGGCTGGTCGTGAAGATTGGTATAAGTCTGAAGAACAGCGTCAGGAAGCTGGTATTGCCAAAGGTTCTGCAAGTTGGAAACCAACAGGTGGTTATATTGCTCCAGGCGTCATAGACAATGGTGATGGAACTTATCGTAAAAACGACATCTATGTAAATCCAGAAGACTATTGGATGAATGTATGCCGTAATGCTCCATCTATGTTCATTTATGACAACTCTTATATAAAGTGCCGTGAACTTACATTGAGTTATAATGTACCTCAACAATGGTTGAAGAAAGCAATCAATGGTTTAACGATTTCTCTTGTGGCACGTAATCCGTTTATTGTATGGAAAAATATTCCAAACATTGATCCTGATTCAAACTATAACAACACCACTGGTATGGGACTTGAATATGGATCTCTACCATCACGCAAGAGTTATGGCATCAGTGTGAACGTGAAATTCTAATACAATAGGTCTTTTATAAAATAAAGGAGATTAAGAAATGAAAAATTATAAATCATATTTGATAATATTATTGGCTATAATAGCTCCGATTATCACTGTTTCTTGTAGTGATGACTACATGAACGACATGAATACGGACCCATCAAAGGCTGCAACAATAGATCCTAACGCACAGCTTACTACAGCAGAGTTGCAAACTTATGGAGACCTGAGCATGGTAGAAATATACCGTAATTATTTCTATGCTTTCTCACAGCAGTTGATGGGATGTTGGAACACCACTAACTATGGAGGACGACATACTGTTGACAATCAGGAAATGAGCCGCATCTGGACAACTATTTATCCGAATGCAATAAAGAATCTTACTGATGGAGAGATTCGTACTAACGGTAATAAAGAGAAATCAAATTTAAACGCAGCCATTCGCGTGTACAGAGTTTATCTGATGTCTATAATCACAGACACCTATGGCAATGTACCTTATTCTGAGGCTGGACTTGGATTCTATGGAGGAATAACAAACCCAAAATTTGACTTACAAAAAGATATCTATACCGATTTCTTCCAGCAGCTTGACTCTGCTACAACTATGCTTAATGCAGCTGGAGACAAAATTAGCGGTGATGTCATATATAAAGGTGATGTTGCAAAATGGAAAAAACTCGCCAACTCCCTTAGACTACGCTATGCTATGAGAATTTCTGATGTTGAACCTGATAAGGCTAAAACAGAATTCATCAAAGCTCTTAATGCTGATGGTGGTATTATAGAAAATTCTACCGATGATGCATTAATTAATTATATGTCTATTGCATTCAGTTTTGGTCAAGAGAGCTATTCTGATTTCCGTGGAAACGCGCTTTCAAAATTGCTTTTCGGTAACGACCCTACAAATAATCCTAGCTACATTTGCTCTACTCTTTTTAATCAGTTAAATGATAACAACGACCCTAGAACATTTATGATGTCACGTTGCTATTATGATAAGCTGATGAGCTCTACTGGTACAGAAAATCGAATCGACATCACCGATGAAGTTAAGAGTAATAACAAGTTTACTCCTAATGTCCCGGGTGCTTTTTCTTGGGAACCTTGGCCAACTGGATTCAAGAGTGATAAGTTGACTGAAATTGCAAAGAACAATCCTAATGTAGATCCTAATGTAGCTCGTGAAGTTGAGCCTAAACTTGCCAATAACTTTTTAAAAAGCGACAATCCTGGTGTTGTAATTACTTCAGCAGAAGTTGATTTTCTTTTAGCAGAGGCTACTTTGAAAGGATGGATAAGCAACAAGGGCACAGTTACAGACCTATATACAAAAGGCGTGCGCGCGGCTATGGACTTTCTTTCAAATAATTATGGATGCGACAAAGTTTCTGATGCAGACTTTAATGCATATATAGCCAACAATGGTGTGGGCCACACTGCAGAACAGGCTAAAGCTGCCATAAACACACAGGCATGGATATTACACTTCACAAATCCTGCTGAATGCTGGGCTAACGTTCGTCGCTCTGGGTATCCAGTAATGAAGTCACCTAAAGATTATGGATTTGGACAATATCTTACTGGTGGTGACGATATTCCTGTGCGTCTTTGTTATCCTGTTCTTGAATCTTCTTATAACAAGCAAGGCTACAATGATGCGTTGCAACAAATGGGAGGAAAAGATGATTGGCATACCCATGTATGGTGGGATGTAAAGTAATAGTAAATTAAACGACATATTAAAATTTAGAATAATATGAAAAAGATATATTTTATGTTGTTGGCAGTTCTCACAATGGCGGTTACCGTTACTTCTTGCAGTGACAATGATCCGTTTGCCACAGCTACATCGAATGATAATCCACACATTCTGGATCCAGTATTTCCAAACAGGGTTAATGGAGAACTTCCAGTAATTTCAGAATTCAATCGTGACGGAAGTTTCTCTATGACAGTTACAGTAACGCCTGCCGAGTTCACTACGGTTACTTGGAACTTTGACGGTCAGGAATCTCATACAGGTACAGCAATAGACACAACTCTTCTCGCAGGAACTTATGACGTTAAAGTCATTGCAACTACAGTTGAGGGCAAGTCTACATTCCGTGAGGGGTTGGTGAAGGTTAAACCACTAGACAGCGATCCATATACATCTACAGTTGGGGTAGAACGTATCGTTGCTTCCGGCGGTAATGCAACTCTGTTCGGTGGAAATCTTACCAACGTAAAAAGTCTTGTCATTGGTGGTGTTACCATTGACGCACAACCTGCAGCTGATGGTAATTCATTAAATTACACTGTTCCGACAACACTTGCCGATGGTAGCTATCGTGTAACAATGGTAACTTCTGACGGAAAAATGTATGGCGCTGATAAAATAACGATTAGCAAACAGACCATGGTTGTTGATGCAGCAATACGTTCAAGTGCTAAAGCTCCAGTAACTATTAATGGTATTAATATGGAGAATATAGCTTCAATGACAATAAACGGTAATACTATTACAGAGTTTGCAGCACAGACTACTACATCTGTAACATTTACATGTCCAGATTTAGAAGCAGGAGATTATGTTATGACAGCAAAGACAAAAGCTGGTGATGGCGTGATGTTCAATATAAACAACGCCTTTGTTGCTACTGGCAAACTTACAGTTACATCAGAAAAGACTTTATGGGAAGGACACAGTTATGTTTCATGGGAACTTCCTGATGGAGATCCAAACAAAATTTTCCAAAGTACAGTCTCTTCTATGTTTGAAAATGTAAATGTAGGTGCACACGTCAGAGTTTACTACTCGCTTAAATCTAGCGATTCTTATCATCAAATACAACTTATGACTCCGCAGTGGACTCTATTGTCTGTAGGTACAAAGAAAGATATCTCTGCAGACGGCGTTTGGGAATTTGTACTTAACGATGATGACCGCAACCTTATCATTAGTCAAGGAGCTTTGGCTATTGCGGGTCATGGATTTTATGTAGACAGAGTTACTGTAGAATAAACATATACAGAGAAGTAAATATGTTATTTAAGAATAAACTAGTAATACTACCGGTTATCTTAATGGCTGCTTGTAAAATACAAGCAGCCGTACCGGTAATAAAAGAAGATGTGAAAATAGAACAAAAAGTCAACAACACTCTCAACAAAATGACTATCGACGAAAAGGTAGGACAAATGATGGAGATAGTGGTTGACCTTTTGGGTAATAATGACAAAAATGGAGTATTCCATATCAACATAGCAAAAGCTGATAGCATATTCAATCGCTATAAGATAGGATCAATTCTGAATGCTCCAAATACAATAGCTCCGACAGCGAAGCTTTGGGAAAAGTATTTGTCTGACATTCAGAAAATATCGATTAAGCGTATAGGTATACCATGTATTTATGGGCTAGATCAGAATCATGGTTCTACATATACCCAAGATGG
Organism: Prevotella sp.; assembly: GCF_051059605.1. Lineage (GTDB taxonomy): Bacteria > Bacteroidota > Bacteroidia > Bacteroidales > Bacteroidaceae > Prevotella. The sequence goes on along the minus strand of NZ_CP050883.1, from coordinate 3,395,173 downwards.
AACCCTTTTTCCACAAAACATTAATATAGCTGCCACATTTAATAGAGATCTGGCACGTCGCTGCGCAGAAGCTACTGCGTATGAAACACGTGCGATAAGTGTTCCATGGAGTTATAGCCCCACAGTGGACTTGGGACGTGATCCTCGTTGGCCCAGAATATGGGAAAATTTTGGAGAAGACTGTTTCCTTAATGCAGAAATGGCTAAAGCTATGGTTGTAGGATTTCAAGGAAATAATCCTAATAATATAGATAATCAACATATTGCGGTATCTCTTAAACATTATTTGGGATATAGCGTTCCTTGGACAGGAAAGGATAGAACACCAGCGTATATTTCTCCAGCAGACTTGCGTGAAAAATTTTTCGCACCATTTCTTTCAGGAATCAATAGTGGAGCACTTTCAATAATGGTTAATTCAGGATCTGTAAACGGAATGCCTGTTCATGCAAATCATGAATTACTTACTACATGGTTGAAAGATCAAACTGGTTGGGATGGAGTCCTTGTTACTGATTGGGCAGATATAAATAATCTTTATACGCGCGAAATGGTTGCGAAAGATAAAAAAGACGCATTGCGAATTGCCATAAACGCGGGTATTGACATGATTATGGAACCATACGATCCTACCACATGTGATATTTTGAAAGAATTAGTATTAGATGGCAGTATTTCTATTGACAGAATTAATGATGCTGTAAAACGCATACTTCGTATGAAGTATCGTTTAGGATTGTTTAATCATCCAACACAGAAACTTTGTGATTATCCTAAGTTTGGAGGTAGCGAATTTGCCAACCTGAGTTTAGAAGGAGCAACAGAAAGTATAGTCCTTCTAAAAAATGAGAAATCTATACTCCCATTGAAAAAAGGACAGAGAATACTATTGACTGGTCCCAACGCTAATCAGATGCGCTGTCTTGATGGTGGTTGGAGTTATACATGGCAAGGAAATCTAACAGATAAGTTTGCAGGAAAATACAATACGATATATGAGTCTTTCTGCAATAAGTATGGAAAGGAAAATGTAAAACTTTGCCAAGGAGTAACTTATAACGAGCAAGGAAAATATTACGACGAGAACGTGTCTGATATTGAAACTGTAGTAAATGCAGCATCTTCTGCGGATGTAATAGTGGCTTGTTTAGGTGAAAATTCATATACGGAAACTCCAGGTAATCTCACAGATTTAACATTATCATTGAATCAAAGAAATCTTGTAAAAAAGCTTGCTGAGACAGGCAAACCTATTCTTCTTGTTCTCAATGAAGGTCGCCCACGCATTATCTCCGACATAGTACCATTGACGGATGGAGTTGTAGATATAATGCTTCCAGGAAATTATGGGGCTGATGCTTTAGTAAATTTATTGTCGGGAGAACGTAATTTTTCAGGAAAACTTCCATACACATATCCTAGTGAAATAAATTCACTTGCTAATTATGATTTCAAGAAAAGTCAGGAAGTTGCAACAATGGAGGGTGCTTATGATTATAATGCTAAGATAACTCAACAGTGGCCATTCGGATATGGGAAAAGTTATACTGAGTATAAATATAGCAACTTGCGAATTAACAAAACACATTTCTTGAAGGATGACACTATTGATGTTTCTGTTGATGTGAAGAATATTGGTGATAAATTGGGAAAAGAAAGTGTTCTTCTTTACAGTTCAGACCTCATTGCCTCCATGACTCCCGACGGACGTAGACTGCGTGGCTTTGAAAAACTGGAACTGCAACCAGGAGAAACAAAAACTGTAACAATAAGTCTTTCTGCAAATGATTTGGCATTTGTTGGATATGATGGTAAATGGATTCTTGAAGAGGGAGATTTTAATCTTATGATAGACAATCTAACGGCAAAGATCACATGTGATGCCACTTATAAATGGAACTCGGCTAATAAATAGGACTTATAAAGTAATGATTCAAGATTAATAAATTATTTTCAGGAATAAAGAATTAGTCCGCTGTAGCAAAAAATGCTACAACGGACTTTTTATATAAATCCTATCGCCAAAGAGCAATTTAATCTTATTTACTAAGACTTACCTCTAAGTTTTTTCTTATAGCAGCAATAAACTCATCACTGTTGGCTTGCTTTGTCTCAACACCTTCCATAAGATTTACTAAGTCTTTTGTTGCTATTCCTGAATTAAGTGTATCAAGACATGCCTGTTCAAGCTTGTCACCAAACTCAACCAATTCTTTTATGTTATCAAGTTCACCTCGTTTCTTAAGCGCACCACTCCAAGCAAATATCGTTGCCATAGGATTTGTACTTGTTTCTTCACCTTTCAGGTATTTATAATAGTGCCTTGTTACTGTTCCGTGAGCAGCCTCATATTCATATTTACCATCAGGAGATACTAATACAGATGTCATCATTGCTAGTGAGCCAAACGCCGTTGATAGCATGTCGCTCATCACGTCACCATCATAGTTCTTACAAGCCCATATAAATCCGCCCTTACTGCGTATTACTCGTGCAACAGCATCGTCAATAAGAGTGTAGAAATATTCAATTCCAAGTTTTTCAAACTCCTGCTTATAATCTTTCTCATACACTTCTTCGAATATCTGTCGGAACTGTGCATCATAAGTTTTACTAATAGTATCTTTTGTAGCAAACCACAAATCTTGTTTTGTGTCTATTGCAAATTTAAAACAGCTATGAGCAAAAGATGTTATACTCTTATCAGTGTTGTGCATTCCTTGAATAACTCCAGCACCGTCAAAGTTATGAATCTCTACCTCCTGTTTCTTTCCGCTTTTACCTTCAAATACGAGCTTTGCCACTCCTGGTTCATCGGCACGAATCTCCACGCTCTTATAAACATCACCATAAGCATGACGAGCGATAGTTATTGGTTGTTCCCAATTCTTCACAACTGGACGAATTGAAGGTATTGTTATAGGAGCTCTGAATACTGTTCCGTCCATAATGCTTCGTATCGTGCCGTTAGGACTTTTCCACATCTTATGCAGATGATATTCATCCATTCGTTGAGCATTTGGAGTTATTGTTGCACATTTCACAGCCACGCCGTATTTGCGTGCCGCATTAGCAGAATCTATTGTTACTTTATCATTAGTCTTATCACGGTTGGGCAGACCGAGATCGTAGTATTCAGACTTCAAGTCAACAAAAGGAAGAATCAGTTCATCCTTGATCATCTTCCAAAGAATACGTGTCATCTCGTCACCGTCCATTTCCACTAATGGTGTGGTCATTTTAATCTTTTCCATAAAAGCTATACTTAAATTATCAATAGTGTTTGCAAATTTAGAAAAAAGATTTCATATTAACGAAAAAAGCTGCCGAATTGTTGTTAATTGATAGTTTTTGCATTAAATATGCTATCCCAAGAAATGAAAACAAAAAAAATGGCGCAGAACTCATTTTTATTGAGTCCTACGCCATTTATATAACCTTTTTACCTTTTAATATTCTTTATTTATCTTCAGGTGCCTTGTCTATCAAGTCCATAAACTGATCTAGCTTTGGAGTGATGATAATCTGAGTACGGCGATTACGCTGCTTTCCGATTTCAGTATCATTTGTAGCGATAGGATTAAATTCGCCGCGTCCACCAGCAGTGAGACGTTTTGGATCTACGCCATAATGATCTTGCAAATACTGAACAACACTAGATGCACGAAGTGCTGAAAGGTCCCAGTTATTACGAATATTCTTCATGCTCGGAGCCGTAGGGTTTACTGCTACGTTATCGGTGTTACCCTCAATCAACACATCATAGTCCTTATAGTCCATGATGATTTTAGCAATTTTGCTCAATGTCTCAGCAGCACGGTCGTTAATTTCATAACTTCCGCTCTTGTAAAGCATATTGTCTGCAAGTGATATGTAGACAACACCTTTAAGAACCTGTACATCAACTTCCTTCATCTCGTCCTTGCTTAAAGAACGTGTCAGGTTGTTAGTGAGTACCAAGTTAAGAGAATCACTCTTGCTCTTCACCTCAACCAAGTGGCGAATATAGCGGTTACTCTCATTTATCTGATCAACAAGTTTTGAGATGTTGATATTGTTTGAATTTGCATTTGTCAGACTCTTATCCAAAGATCCCTGCAAAGATGCATAATCTCGCTTCTGCTGTGCCAATTGATCTTCAAGACTAGCCACACGAGCCTTAGTTGCAGCAAGCTGCTCCTTAGAATCCTGATAGTTTGAAGACAGTTCTTTGTTTTCTGTCTGGCAATTCAGCAATTCCTTTTTGCTTGCACAACTGCTTATTAGCAATGTTCCAGCTATAAGTGTTAGTATTAAAACTTTTTTCTTCATATCTATAAATTTTAAGTTCATTATGGTTGCAAATATAATTATTAGACGCATAAAACAATAAAATGTTTACTCCGTTTATAATATTTTAAATTATTAGTGATTATTTTAAGACAGCAAGACTGTTTATCCTCGCTTTTTCACTTTAAAATATAAGCTTCAAGATTGTTCTGTGATTACATTATACATATTATCCAGCAAGTCTAGTCCTGATTTTGTGCGGAATATTTTCGCCCGAACATTTTCTATAGCTTGAGAGATGAGATGATCTTCATATATATTTACAAGAAAGTCTGATTCAACAAGAATTTGATAATCAAGACCATCTATATTATTATATGTATGATGATGAGCTATAAGATAGCATATTCTATCTATTTGTTGATTACTATATCCTCCTAGTGAAGAAAGAAGTTTACGAGCTTCGTCCGGTCCTTCCTTCTCTTGGTATTTACCATTAGATGATCCATATTTTTCTTCACTAATATGTATTCCTATATCATGCAATATTGCTGCAGACTCAAGAATCGACATAAGGTTTTCGCCTATCCCCTCTAAAGTTCCTATTGTGACGGCATAATCATGCACTTTCATAAAATGCTGAATTCTCATAGCGTCGCCTTTATCATATTCCGTCATAGCGGCTATAAGCTTTGCGTGTTGTATATCCATTTTACTTGATATTTTGACTACAAAGATAAGCCAAACTAGATCAAAGCGTATAAAATAAGTGAAAAAACAACGATATTTTTTCTTTGATGTGAAAAAATAACTATATTCGCATGCATTTATAAAAAATATATAATATTAATTGAAATCGGGCAATTGACACAATAGGCAAAAGCCATATCATAACAAGGTAAATATTGGGATGAGAAAAATTGACATGACATCCAAAGAATGGTGTGATATAATCTTTGAAGGGAAGAACAAAGAGTATGGTGCATACAAGTTGCGCATCAATTCTGCACGTCGCAATACAATTGTGATGATTGCTTTGGTGACGATTGTTGCATTGCCGTTCTTATTTATGTTAATAGTTATGCTTTTCACTCCAAAGGAAAAATATGACATGGACCTTGATCAAGTATTGTCAGAAATGAAACCTGCCCAAAATAAATATAAGTTATCTGCGCCTAAGCTGCTTAAAGTTGAGCATAAAAAGATATCAAAAAAAGATGGCAAACGCACTGCATATACAGCGCCAGTCATCATGGCCGACAAAGACGTTACATCTTCTGGACTTACTGATAGCGGTGACGCAGCAAAAGGCACAGCGTCAAATTCAGTAAACATACCAGCGGACACTACTGGTTTTGCTAATAAAACGACTACTCACAATGGTGTTAATGCTAACACTGATAAGATATTGTTTAGAGTGATTGAAGAGCTACCAGAATTTCCTGGAGGTGCCACAGAATATATGAAATGGCTTACTCGTAATCTTCATTATCCTAAATCTGCAGAAGAAAAGAAAATTGACGGAAAGGTTGTAGTAAGTTTCATTATAAACAAAAATGGAACAATTTCTGATATAAAAATTGTAAAGTCATTGGATCCAGATTGTGATAACGAAGTACTTCGCGTTATGAGGAAAATGCCTAAATGGAAACCAGGAACAGAAAAGGGACGCCCAGTACGTACAGAATATGTAATTCCTGTCGTATTCAAAGGATTGACTACTACTCCATAAGCTTTATATTCATTTATTCAAAGAAAGGTCTACCAGAAAAGTTTTTTTAATGCCACTAATGTCATAATGTCACAAACCCTTTGTTTATAAGGGGTGAGCCAGTGACATTAAGTGACATTATAGGGGTAAAAGTGACATTAAACTCCAAATCACACTTGTTTTTCGCGTTTTTTTCGCAATTATGCTATTTACATAAATACATATTTATGCTAATGGAGTCTTGTCGAACACAAAGGGTAACTTCCTGAGCAGCAAGAATAATTCAAAAATCAACGTCATACATATATGAACATGAAAGAATGAATTTAAGGATACAAATGTATTTGGAAACTGTAGCACACAAACTATTACCTAAATTTTCACAGCTTTTGGGTAATTCGATTACCTCAACACGTGGGTAATCCGATTACACAACGTAGGTAATCGGGTTACACAACGTGGGTAACTCAATTACTCACGCTAGGTAATTGAATTACCTAACATGAAAAAGGATATTACATGACGTAGGTAAACAAATGATTATCTATGAAACGACAAGATTGGGGTGATAAAGATTGCCACGATTATTACAGTTCGGTTCTCATATAGAAACTTAACATATTGCGACGTGTGGCATAAATGAAGACAGGTACAGATCATTAGAAACAAAAATGTGCCTATACCTGTACAGCATATTTGGTGAAAAATCGCCAAAAACAGGTGTGATTTGGAGTTTAATGTCACTTTTACCTCTATAATGTCACTTAATGTCACTGGCTAAAGCCCGATAAACAAAGGGTTTGTGACATTATGACATTAGTGGCATTAAAAAAACTTTTTCTGGTAGAGTTCTAAGCCCATTTATGAAGGATATCCCCCTCCATAAATGGGCAAAGGTTCTATTTTGATTTTAGTTTCATTATATAATTACATCTTTTGTTTTTATGATAGACCATAAATAAAGTGATATATTTGAAAAAGTTGAACCAACTTGTTTGTAAGACCGTTAACGTCATTTTTATTATTTTCTTCGTTTTTTATATAGTTTTTTACTAACTTTGCAACAAATTGTACCTGCGCCCGACAAACATGAAAGTAATAGAAATAATAAACCAGAATAAGGGTAAACGAAAATTATCATTTGAAGTGCTGCCTCCATTAAAAGGAAACGGCACAGAAAATCTGTTTGCGACAATTGACAAGCTAAAAGTATTCGACCCGCTTTATATAAATATTACCACTCATCATAGCGAATATGTCTATAAGGAACTTCCTAATGGACAGTTTGAACGCAACAGGGTGCGTAGACGTCCGGGAACAATAGCTATAGCTGCTGCTATAAGAAATAAATACAATATTCCAGTGATTCCACACATAATTTGTAGTGGAGCCAGTGCTGAAGACATTGAGTACGAACTACTTGATTTACAATTTCTTGGTATAGAAGACCTATTACTGCTTCGTGGTGACAAGGCTAAAGATGACAGAATATTTACCCCAACAAAAGGTGGGTATACACATACAACAGAACTTATTGAACAGGTTAACAATTTCAACGATGGTTTCTTCAACGATGGGACTCCTATCAAGCATCCTGGTGAGAAATTCACTTTTGGTGTAGCCGCTTATCCAGAACGACATGAAGAAGCTCCTAATTTGGAAATGGACATTAAATACCTGAAAATGAAACAGGCTCTTGGTGCGCAGTATGCTGTAACACAACTGTTTTATGACAATAATAAGTTTTTTGATTTCGTAAAACGAGCGAGAGAAATGGGCGTCACCATTCCTATCATTCCAGGAATAAAACCTTTGGCAAAACTTTCACAGTTAACAATCGTACCACGAACATTCAGATGCGATTTACCTGAAGCTCTGGCTGAGGAAGTAATAAAATGCAAGACTGATGATGACGCAAAGAAATTAGGTATAGAATGGGGCATACAACAATGCAAAGAACTCTATGCCGCAGGATTTGAAACTATCCATTTCTATACAGTTTCAGCAGTAGACAGCGTAAAGGAAATAGCTAAGGAAATATTATAGACAGATGAAGTTCAGTGATGTTATAGGTCAGGAAGAGGCAAATGAAAGACTCAGACAACTTGTTGAAGAACAGCGAGTGCCAAGTACCATGATGCTATGCGGTCCGTTGGGAAGCGGTAAAATGGCTCTTGCAATGGCTTTCGCGTCATACCTCTTAGGTGAACGTGACGGAGAAAAATCATTATTGAGTGACCCTATGGCAATAAAGAACGCCGAAGCGATGCTGAAAAATTGGGAACATCCAGACCTTCACTTCACTTATCCTGTTATTAAACCAGCAGGAATGTCTGCCGATCACAAAATGATTAGTGACGACTTTACCAGAGAATGGCATGAAATGATTTCAGAAAGTCAATATTTCTTTATGGATAACTGGCTCGCTAAAATGGATGCAGCCAACCAGCAAGCTATTATTGGTGCGGGAGAAAGCGACGAACTTACTCGAAAGATGAGTTTGAAATCAAGTCAGGGTGGATATAAAGTCAGTATTATATGGCTCCCGGAGAGGATGAATGCCGAATGTGCCAACAAACTATTGAAACTATTGGAAGAACCGCCACACAAGACGGTATTCATAATGGTTTGTGAAGAACCTGAACTGCTGCTTGACACTATAAAAAGCCGTACACAAAGAATAGACATAAAGAAGATTGATGACAATGCCATAGAAAAAGCTTTAACTGAACGACGTGGACTAGACCAAGACATTGCACACAGAATTGCACGTATAGCTAACGGCAACTGGATGCGCGCACTAGAAAATCTTGATGCAGGAAACGAAAACCGTCAATTCCTCGACATGTTCATAATGTTTATGCGACTGTCGTATCAACGCAACATCAAGGAACTTAAGAAATGGAGTGAGATTGCATCTACAAGCTACGGAAGGGAAAAGCAGCGTCGCATGCTTAACTATTTCTCTAGAATGGTAAGAGAAAATTTCATGTATAACTTCAAACAAGAAGAGTTGTGCTATATGACTCAAGAGGAGGAGAACTTCTCTAGCAAATTTGCAAGATTCATTAACGAAGCCAATGTGATAGAGATCTCAGAACTATTGCAGAAGGCAAGAAGAGATATAGGGCAGAATGCCAACGGAAAGATTGTTTTTTTCGATCTGGCTCTGCAAATGATTGTTTTACTAATTAGAAAATAACAATTCGTATGGATTATAAAAATATGAAATTCAAGGTCTCTAAGGGCTGTGACCACGGACTCTGCTGCCGAGCTTACGGTAGACAGGATAGACAACTCAACACTTGTGACTGGTTGGCTGATGTTCCTGGTAACGCAGAAAGTACAGACCTAGTTGAGGTTCAGTTCAAGAACACACGTAAAGGATATTATCATAACGTTAACGGACTGGATTTGAAGAAAGGCGACATCGTTGCCGTAGAATCAACTCCTGGACATGATATAGGTATCGTAACTCTTACAGGAAGACTGGTAAAGTTGCAGATAAAAAAGGCTAACCTGAAATCTGCCGATGATATAAAGCGTATTTACCGTATTGCAAAACCTGTTGATATTGAAAAATACGAAGAAGCAAAATCACGTGAACACGATACAATGATTCAAAGCCGCCAGATTGCAAAGAACCTTAATCTACAAATGAAGATTGGTGATGTGGAATATCAAGGTGACGGAAACAAAGCCATTTTTTATTATATCGCTGACGAGAGAGTAGACTTTAGACAACTTATTAAGGATTTAGCTGCCGCTTTCCACGTAAGGATAGAGATGAAGCAGATTGGTGCCAGACAAGAAGCTGGACGAATCGGCGGTACAGGTCCTTGCGGACGTGAGCTATGCTGCGCCACATGGATGAAGAACTTTGTGAGCGTTAGCACCAATGCAGCACGTTTTCAGGATATATCACTGAATCCACAGAAACTAGCAGGAATGTGTGCAAAACTGAAATGTTGCCTTAACTATGAGGTTGACGGATATGTTGAAGCAGGAAAGAAGGTTCCTAGTAGAGAAATCATATTACAAACCATGGACAACGATTATCATTTGTTCAAGAGTGATATTCTTTCAGGACTCATAACCTACTCTACCGACAAGAATATGGCAGCTAATCTGGAGACAATTACTGCACAGCGTGCGCATGAGATTATTGATATGAATAGACACGGTGAAAAGCCATTATCGCTTCTTGAAAATGATAGGGCAAAAGCACCGAAAAAGCATAAAGATTTGCTTGAAGACGATATCAACCGTTTCGACAGTTCTAAACGAAAGAAGAAAAATAAGAACCGCAATGTTCCTAATAACATTAAACCTCAGGTAGACAACGCTGAAAATGGTAATGCTGATAATAACAAAAGCAACTACCGTCCTCAACGTAATAATAACCGAAGAAGAAACTATCCACCTAATGTTGAGAACAACGGCCAAGAAGGATAACATAAGATGAGAAAGAGCATCTCTACGATATTAATTATAACGGCAATTGCTGTTATAAGTTCCTGTACCGGGAATAAGGTGTATGACAAATATCAGCATACACCTGTTTCTGGATGGGAAAAGAATGACACTTTGAAGTTTGAAGTACCTAAGATGAATACAGAAGGTGTGTTTGCTGCTAATCTAGGATTGAGAATCAATAGTTCTTATCCATTTATGGGACTCACACTTATTGTTGACCAGACTGTATTTCCATCTCACATAACAAAAAGTGATACCATAAACTGTCAACTTATCGACAAGAACGGCAATAGCAAAGGACTAGGGATAAGTTACTATCAATACAATTTCTATATAGACAAAGTTAGCCTTAACAAAGGTGACAGTCTTGTTGTAAGCATAAGACACAACATGAAGCGAGAGATACTTCCTGGTATCAGCGACATTGGATATTCACTAAGTACGCACTAGATTTCTTCCTGCATCTATTCGCAGGAAGATAAACAATAGCAACGTGAATCCCCACAAGGAGGAACCTCCATAGCTGAAGAATGGTAACGGAATTCCGATTACCGGAGTCAGGCCTAGCACCATACCAACATTTATAAATACGTGGAACAGGAATATGCCCAACACGCAATAACCATATATTCGTCCAAAGCCAAACGGTTGTCGTTCAGAAAGATACATCAATCTTAATATCAAAGCAAGGAACAGACATAGAACTCCTGCCGAACCAAGAAAGCCTTCTTCCTCACCTACAGTACAGAATATAAAGTCGGTGTCCTGTTCTGGAACAAATTTCAATTTAGTCTGAGTTCCATTAAGGAATCCCTTTCCCTGCAATCCTCCTGAGCCTATTGCTATCTCACTTTGATGTACATTATATCCAGCACCACTTATATCCTCATCAAGTCCCAACAGCACATTGATACGTACACGTTGGTGTGGCTCCATGACATTATTTAGCACATAGTCTGCTGAATAGAAAAACACGATTGAACCTATTGTAAATGCCAATATAAAGAAGTAACTTGACAAGTGAGTACGTAACCAATTGTAAAGAAGGTATCCTATAAGAACTACACAAATTATAAGTTGCACCCATACTATATCGAACGAAGGAATTACATATACCGAAAACAAGAAACAGATCAAAGTAATTCCCAGACATGAATATAGCACTATCAACATTTTCTTTTTGTCCTTACAATACACATTGATAAGTACTGCTGAGAATATCTGTACAAGGAGCAGAACTATAAACTTACCTACTGAAGTCTGAGTATCGAACAGCATTACATTCTCATATTTTATTCCAAGCACGAAATATATGACCATCGCCAAACCTGTAAACAAAACGCTTCCAGGCATTCCTTCACGATAGAACATTAGGAAGAATGATAAATAAACCAAAGCTGAACCAGTTTCCTTCTGGGCTACAATAAACAACATTGGCAAGACAACAACGGCACATGCCGCAGCAAAATCCTTCAAACGATGAATATTAAAACCATAAGCCCCCATAAGCTTGGATATCGCCAATGCCGTGGCAAACTTAGCAAACTCTGCGGGTTGTAGACGCAACGGTCCCAATACGAGCCATGAGCGCGAGCCTTTTATTTCATGTGGATTGAAGATTGTGAGAAACAGCAATAATAAGAATATGCCATATATAACATAAGAGAACGTATCGTAAAACTTATCATCAAGCAACAAGATAACAAGTCCAAGAAACAGCGATGTTCCTATCCATACTATCTGCATACCCGATCGTGTGGAAAGACTGAAAATATCAGTATCTCCATACGTATAGCTAGCACCACACACGCTAATCCATCCGAAGATTAGCAATGCGATATATATGCCTATTGTCCACCAGTCAAGTGAACGAAGTACACTAGGTTGTTTATCTATTATGCGAGCCATAAGCAATTCTACGTTTCTGCAATTCTTCCGCCTGCTTCATTGCTGACGGTGATAGTTTACCATTCATATATTGTTCAAACAGCACTCCCGCAATAGGAACTGCGAAGTCTGCTCCGAATCCACCATTTTCAACATAAACAGCAATGGCTATTTTAGGTTTATCCATTGGTGCAAAGCCCATAAAGACAGAATGGTCCTGCCCCCTATTCTGTGCCGTTCCGGTCTTTCCGCATACAGTAAAGGGAAGATGTGCCAAAGCCTTACATGTTCCTTTTAGTGCTGACGATCTCATACCGGTAATAACTGCTCTGTATGCACGTTCACTCGCCATCGTACGATGACGACGCATATACATTGTATCAAGAGGTTCATATTGTACTTTCCTCACTACATGAGGTGCATAATAGTAACCGCGGTTAGCAATAGTAGCTCCAAGATTAGCTATCTGTAATGGAGTAAGATTTACTTCACCCTGTCCAATAGAAATACTAATAACGGTAAGCCCATTCCATGAACCGTGATAAGCTCGATCGTAGAATGTAGCATTAGGTATAAGCCCTCGCTTTTCTCCAGGCAAATCAATACCCAGTTTATAACCGAATCCCATACTGACCATGTAGTCTCGCCATATATTCATGGCATCCTCAACATTCTTGTATTTACTGCGATTGCTCATCATGTGGTAAAGACCCCAACAGAAATATCCGTTACACGATGTACTTATAGCTTCAATGAGATTTAATGGTGACGGGTGACCGTGGCATCCAACATGCAATCCATGATAGGAGAATCCATGATTACACGGGAACATAGTCGACGGGGTAATAATACCTTCTGTTAAATATGTAAGTGCCTGCGTTGTCTTGAATGTTGAACCTGGAGGATACTGTCCCATGATGGCACGGTTCAGAAGAGGTTTCCACACATTTCGTGACAATGCACGATGCGTCTTACTTCTCATTCTTCCAACAAGTGCCCTCGGATCATAAGTAGGAGAAGAAACAAGTGCAATAACTTCACCTGTCGAAGGTTCTATCGCAACAACACTACCTATCTTTCCTTGCAACATCCTTTCGGCAAGAGCCTGTAAATTAACATCAATGCTCAATGTCAAGTCCTTACCTGCCACAGGCTTTTTATCAAACTTTCCGTCTTGATAACTACCCTGAATTCGCCCATGGGCATCACGAAGAAGAATCTGAACTCCTTTCTCACCGCGTAATTGTTTCTCATAAGCTTTCTCCACACCAAGTTTACCAATATAGTCACCAGGCTGATAGTAATCATCTTCTTCTATATCAGCATCAGATACCTCACCTACATCACCCAAGACATGGGCTGCATAAGGATATTCATACTGTCTGATGCTACGTTTTTGCACATAGAATCCAGGGAAACGGAACATTTTTTCACGGAAGACACTGAATTCCTTGTCAGAAAGCTGACTTTTAAAAAGCTGCTGTGTAAAGCGACTATAACCAGGATTTTTGTTTCGGTCCTTGATATCGCTCATACGCTTTATAAACTCAGCCTTAGTCATTCCCAAAGCGGAACAAAACTCAAGAGTGTCTAAATGGCCACGAGCTTCATTCATAACAACCATAATATCATAAGCTGGTTGGTTGTAAACCATCAACTTACCATTGCGATCATATACGGTACCACGAGAAGGGAATTCTATTTTCTTTAGAAATGCATTACTGTCGGCATTTTTCTTATAGTCGTCACTCAGCAATTGCAGAGTGAACAAACGAATAGTATAAATGAGCACAATAGCTATACCCACTCCACCAATGACAAAACGTCTGTTTTCAAGATTAAAATCCTTCACCGTACAGTAATTTATTAAATGGAAGTTCCATAAAACGTCATAAATGACAAAATCATTTTGAACGGAAATTTTCTATCGCCAATATTAATATGGCAGACAAGATTGTGCTACCACAAACACATTCTACCCATTGCAGCCAATTAAAGAAATTGAATGTCTCAAGAGTGAAAAATGAAGCACAATATATCAAAATCACTATTATGGCATAATATCCAAACTTGTATGCTCCCAAACTATGCATCGACGGAGCCAAGTCATCAGCGCTATCACGTTGCAAGAACATTTTCAACACAGTCGGTTGTATAAGTCCTAGAAAAGTCATTGATGCCATAGAAACACCAGGGGTATCTGAGAATACATCTACAAAAAACCCCATTATAAAGCATAACAGCAATTCAGCCCAACGCGGATAATTTCGTGGAAATAGCAATACCATATATACATAAAGCATCGGCGTGGCGCAATTGAACAAATGTATATGATTCAACACCGTCACCTGTACCAATAATAATATGGCAAAGGCAAAAAAGCCTCTAAGCAACTGAATATTCATAACTTTCCTATACTGTTATTTTTCTTCTTTAGTTTTTATCGAATCCTGCGCAGCACGTAATACCTGAAGACGTTCAGCCATAACACGATTGTCTACAACACATACGTCACGCAGCTTTCCAAAATCTGTCGAAAGTATCACCTTTAGTCTATACGACATCTGATCGGCAGAATTATATACGTGTCTTATTCTTCCTACCATTACTCCCGCAGGGAACACTGAAGAATATCCACTTGTCACGACATAATCATATAACTTAAAATGAGCATGGCGTGGCACATCATCTACATAAGCTTGTGAAGCATCGCCACCTGTCCAGTGAAGATAACCGAAATAGCCACGTCCTTGAATGACACAACTAATGTTTGACTGTGAATTAAGTACTGGAATAACAACAGAATAATGTGCGGAAGTAAGATATACGATACCTACGACACCATTTCCAGAAACTACTCCCATATCTTTTTTTACACCATCAGCCTCACCTTTATTGATTGTTATTAAGTTGTCATGCTTGTCAACAGAATTAGTTATTACCTTTGCAGGAATAAGTCTGAAAGGTTGCAAACTTTTCAGAATTCGGCTGTTTTCCATGATTGAATCACCAATGGAATCACCAATCTGCTGATGAAGTTCTCTAAGTCGCTGCTCAAGATACAAGTTACGTTGAGTTAGTTCTTGATTAACCTTTGACAACTTGAAATACGAACCAATTTCAGATTCTGTCTCATATATCTTTCCCGTAACAGCATTGGCTGAAGAAAACCACACACTGCCCTGATAACTGTTAAACTGGAAGAGAAGAACAAAACTTATCACCTCTAACAGAATAAAGATAAACCAGTGATTATATTTTGCCAGAAAATCAAGAAGGTTACGCATATCTGAATTTGGAGTTAAATGTTAGGTGTTGACAACTTGAGAATACAAGTCAATCAACACCTTACATCTATATGTTTATCTCATTAGGAATGAGAAGTTGTCTACATTCTTTAGTGCAATGCCTGCACCCTTTGCTACACTGTGCAATGGATCATCAGCAATGTGGAATGGAATATTAATTTTGTCTGTGAGTCGCTTGTCCAAGCCGCGCAACAAAGCACCACCACCACTAAGATAGATACCATTCTTTACGATATCGGCATAAAGCTCAGGTGGTGTATTTTCAAGTGCTGAAAGAACCGCATTTTCAATTTTTGCAATAGTTTTGTCAAGACAATGAGCTACTTCCTGATAGCAAACAGGAACTTCCATAGGAAGCGCAGTTATGCGGTTAGGACCATGTACAACGAAGTCCTCAGGAGCTTCTGCGCCAAGATCTGTAAGAGCAGAACCAACATGAATCTTAATACGTTCAGCCATACGCTCACTTACCTTTACATTATGCTGACGGCTCATATATTCCTGAATATCTGCTGTAAGATCATCACCGGCTGTACGAATAGAGTTATTGCTCACGATACCACCAAGAGATATTACTGCAATTTCAGTACTACCACCACCGATATCAACAATCATATTACCTTCAGGAGCCTCAACATCAATACCGATACCGATAGCGGCTGCCATTGGTTCGAAAATCAAATAGACGTCACGTCCATCAGCATGCTCGGCACTGTCACGTACGGCACGCAACTCAACTTCTGTTGAACCAGAAGGGACACCGATAACCATTCTAAGAGAAGGAGACCACAAGCGACTGCCAGAGTGAACCATTTTAATAAGTCCACGCATCATCAGCTCACAAGCAGTAAAGTCTGCGATAACACCATCACGCAAAGGGCGTATTGTACGTATGTTATCGTGAGTCTTCTCATACATCATCTTTGCCTTTGCACCTACGGCAATCATCTTGTCTGTGCGACGGTCTAGGGCAACAACAGATGGTTCATCTACAACTATCTTATCATCACTGATGATGATAGTATTAGCTGTACCGAGGTCCATTGCTATTTCCTGAATAAAAGAAAAAAATCCCATATTTATTTTATTATTTAACAAACCAGTTATGGATTGCTGTATCATAATGACTACTTACACCAAAAGCACGCTCAGCAAACATCTTGCGATCTTCAATATCAGTATTCGCACCCTTCTTGTTAAGAATATCAAGCAATACAGAGTATTCTGCCTTACTAGGAATGATTACAACATCCTTGAAATTCTTGGCTCCTGCACGAATCAAAGAAATTCCACCTATATCAATCTTCTCAATAATATCTGCTTCTGAAGCACCGCTTGCGACAGTCTGCTCAAAAGGATAAAGATCAACGATAACAAGGTCGATAGAAGGGATCTCATATTCCTTCATCTGAGCAATATCACCTTCATTCTCACGGCGTGCTAGAATACCACCAAACACTTTAGGGTGCAATGTCTTGACACGACCTCCGAGTATTGACGGATAAGTTGTTACACTCTCTACTGCCTGACATTCGTAACCCAGTGACTCGATGAACTTCTGAGTACCGCCTGTGGACAGAAATTTAACACCTTCTTCATTAAGTTTAGCTAGCAATTTATCTAAACCATCCTTGTGGAAGACCGATATCAAAGCGGTCTTAATTGTCTTTATTTCAGCCATTATTTGAATATATTAATATATTTGACCGCAAAGTTACGAAAAACTACTGATAGACAACACGAAATTGATAAAAAATTGTGTTTTATTTGTCTGCGTTGTGATCTTCTTCAACTTTTTTAGCAACTTGAAGCAATTTCATGGCATCCACATACTGCGCTATGCCCTGAGCAACGTTCTTTGCGGCTTTCATTGCTAGCACAACCGTCTGCGGACGATGCACAACATCACCACCAGCAAACACACCTCTGCGAGTAGTCATTCCGCAAGGTCGGTCAACAACTTTTACATATCCTTTTTCATCAACCTCGATCCCTGCAGTAGTACTAACTATTCTATTTGCAGGTCTACTTCCGATAGCAAGATATATTCGGTCAAATTTTTCTATTCGTTCTCCTTGTGGAGTCTTTAATCTACATTCGGCAAGACGACCATTCTTACCTTCAATAAATTCCTCTACGCTTGTTTCCCATTCAAACTTCACGCCTTCTTTCAAAGCGTCTTCGTATTCAGAATTTATAGCTGGCATTTCTTCTTGAGTACGACGATATAGCACTGTAACGTCTGCGCCAAGTCTTATCGCTGTACGGGCTGCGTCCATAGCAACATTTCCACAACCAATAACACCTACTTTTTCGCCATCTTTTAAAGGGACCATGTTCCTACCGATTGCGCCTTCATTGAAACTGCTCACGTTATGAAGGAAATAAGTACTTTGGCTCACTCCATGAAGTTTTGCACCTGGCGTACTGTCCATATTCTGCGGAACAGCAGTTCCTGTTCCCATGAATATCGCATCATAACCAAGTCTGAACAAACTATCTACGTTAACTCCATTCTCGCCGACAAGAGTATTACATTCAAAGTATACTCCCAATGCCTCTATCTTTGAAATCTCAGCACGTACGACTTTCTTCGGCAAACGGTATTCCGGTATTCCATACATCAACACACCGCCGGGTTCACTCTGTCCTTCAAATATTGTTACGTTAAAACCTTGTCTTGCCAAATCTCCAGCCACGGTTAGTCCAGCTGGACCAGAACCGATAATAGCTATTTTTCCACGATCTTTTTGTGGCAGTTTTCCACGAATAAGATTCATATTCGTATCGAAATCTGCGATAAACTGCTCAAGTTTACCTATTTGTATAGGTTCACCTTTCTTGTTTAACACACAATGTCCCTGACATTGTTTTTCGTGCGGACATACACGACCACAGATAGCTGGAAGATTACTTTTTTCATTAATAATACTCATAGCATCCCCCATATTACCCATACTTAAAGCATGAATAAAATCAGGGATATTGTTTCCTATCGGACACCCTTTTCTACATAGCGGGGTCTTACAGTTTAAACATTTCTTAGCCTCGTTTATTGCTTCTTTCATTGTAAAGCCTTCATCGACTACATGAAATGAATTTGTATCTTCTTTAATCATAATTGTGTCTTAATTAGTTTGTTTTTATATATCAGTTTGTTTTATTCTCTGTTTTTCCGACAACGTTCTATTTATGATTAGCCTCAAAAAAAATAAGAGAAGACTACGCTTCTCTTACCCTTCATATAGTAATTATATTTTATCCTAGATATTTCATCAAGATCTTTGCGTAACCGCTATCACGCAACTTAGCAATGCTCTTCTCACGAATCTGCCTTACACGTTCACGAGTAAGCCCTAACTGATCTCCTATTTCCTCAAGTCCTTTTTCGTGGCATGCAATTCCAAAACATTCACGTATAATAGTTATCTCACGTTCTTTAAGAACCTTCTTCAACACTGATTCAAGCTCAAGTGCCATAGATTCATGATCAACCTGACGGTCTGTACGGCTATCATCGCCACCAGCCATTATATCAACCATACTATTATCCTCACCATCTTGGAAAGGTGCGTCTATACTTACGTGATGACTGTCAGCCATTAGGCTTTGGTCTATCTTTTCTTCCTCAATTTTAGTTACGGTAGAAAGTTCTGACAGTGATGGTTTACGTTGGAATTCCTGTTCAAACTTATTGATTTCACGATTGATTTTGTTTAGCGAACCAACCTGATTCAAAGGTAAACGAACTATACGACTCTGCTCTGCGATAGCCTGTAGAATACTCTGACGAATCCACCATACAGCATAAGAGATAAACTTAAATCCACGAGTCTCATCAAACTTCTCGGCTGCTTTCACAAGACCAATATTACCTTCATCAATAAGGTCAGTAAGTGAAAGTCCTTGATGTTGATACTGTTTTGCAACAGAAACAACAAATCGCAAGTTGGCTGTAACAAGTTTCTCTTTGGCGCGCGCTCCTTCAACGCCTCCCTTTCTAATTTTCTGCGCAAGATCTATCTCCTCATCAATGGAGATAAGAGGTGCACGTCCAATTTCTACGAGATACTTATCCAAGGCTTCGCTTGAACGGTTTGTAATACTCTTCTGAATTTTAAGTTGTCTCATCCTTTTACCTATTTCTTTTTCTTAACTTCCTGATTATCAGTAATATCCGTATTTTCACCCCACTAAAAGGCTTGCAAAGGTAATAATTTTATTCGATATCACAACATCTTATATATAAGATTTAATCATAATTAACCTCATCGGAAGTTTTTGGTTGTAGTATATAAATTGAAAATCTATATAATAACGCTATACATAATTTTATATTGCATAATAGCATTAATTTTAATATTATAAATTAAATCATAAATACAATCTGTTCGTATCAGGATTTTTTATTAACTTTGCAACGTTTCTTCCGTAAAGACAATAAAAAGAAGACAACTATTGATTGAATATGAAAAGAAATATTCTATTCGGTATAATAACATTACTGAGTCTTTCCATTCAGGGACAGAATATTTGGAAAGATTATAATTCGGTAAGTATGATGCCTCAACATAATTTTTCTGCCATACCTTCTGGCAACTATAGTGGCATTACCTATATTGGGAATGACGACTATGCTGTAGTTTCTGATAAAGGTAACAATGAAGGATATTATATTTTCCATATTGAAATCAATAACAATGGTGACATAACCGATATAACAAACAAAGATTTTATTAATTTAAATGGCAACAATCTTGATCAAGAAGCGATAACATTCAATCCAGAGACACATCATATATACATTGGAAACGAAGGATCATCAAATATAATAGAATATGATGTCAATTCAAAAAGTATTGTTCGCTCTGCAGAGATTAGTGATTATAAGAAACATTGTATTCCAAATAGAAGCATTGAGAGTCTTACTTATGATAAAACTCGTGACAAACTGTTTACTATCAACGAGTCACCACTTATTGGTGATAGTAGCCGAATGTTACGACTAAAACAGCTGAATACTCATCTGACTGAAGAAAAAGAATTTCCATATTTCATAGAGAAGCCTTTAAAGCCTGCCGACACCCCACAAGACCGACACGCCTATGGTGTTTCCGAACTACTTTCACTCAACGACTCTACCCTACTTGTTCTCGAGCGTGAACTGTATATTACTTCTATGAAATTGGGTAGTTGGGTAATAAATCGCATCTACCGTATCGTTCCCGGCAACCCAACTAAACATCCTGTATGCTCTTGGCGTACCTCATTGCAACTGACGAGTTTCAACTTTGCTAATTACGAAGGTATGTGTCTGGGACCTAAGTTATCAGACGGTCGACAAGTTATCATACTTTGCGCCGACAGTCAAAATCGCTACAAGGGTGTACTAAAAGATTATTTCAGGACAATAATATTGCAATAAAAATATAATAATATATGAATCAACTTGATATCTGGTTTTTAGCATTGGCACTAGCCATGGATTGTTTCGCCGTATCTATAGCAAGTGGCATCATTGTGAAGAAACACATAGGAAAAATGATGATAAGAATGGCTTTTCTATTTGGTTTTTTTCAGGCTGCTATGCCATTGATAGGTTGGTTTGGAGTGAGTACATTTACATCATATCTTGAGAATGTAGACCATTGGATAGCATTCTGCTTACTTACTTTTCTGGGTGGTAGAATGATAAGAGAATCTTTTCTCCCAGAAGAAGAAAAGAAGATTAAGCCACGCAAACTTAAAACTCAGGTTGTTCTCGCCATCGCCACAAGTATTGACGCACTGGCTGTTGGCATATCTTTCGCCTGCACAGGTTTCTCAAATCTTAAAATGCTTGTATGTCCGCTGTTGATAATAGGCTTCGTCTCATTTGTAATGTCGATCATAGGCGTATTACTGGGGGTAAGATTCGGCAAACCTATCGCAAAGAAATTAAAACCAGAACTATTGGGAGGTTTTATCCTTATTATTATAGGTATAAAGGTTCTACTTTCACATCTTTATGGTTTGTAACTTAATAAAAAGTGGTTCTTAGTCACTTTTTTATAATGTCAATTTATTGCTTACTCACGATGTTTATGTGAGAACTTTTTATAAAACAAATTGACATCACCAAAAGTGAATAAGAACCTATAACATTTAATCAAAAGATTTCTTGCAACTATCTAGTTTCAATACTAGTATAGTTGTCCGTCTTCCTTCAGTTCATCTTTTGTCAAAGATCTTTTGTCTATAGCACGCCACGCATAAATAATGTATGCCAACACGAAAGGCACTAGTAGTGATACCACAGACATCACCTGCAAAGTGAAATAACTAGAACAACTATTGCCTAGATAAAGCGAACTTTGCAAATCTGCATTCGAAGGATAATAAGCTGTATTATTGTAACCTACAAGCAGGAATAAAGCTATCACTGTCAACGTAGTTCCTATTCCTACTGGCCAAATACCACGTATATACTTCTTCGATATGATACTGCGAATCGTACCGAATAATACCAATACCACTCCGACAACGAACACAACAGCTACCACTGGCATGTGCAACAGGTTCAAGGCATACTTATATGGCACCATGCTCACCACTCCGGCTGCATTAACACCATAACCGTCTTTAACTAGTATATGTTCTAGAAATGCGAGGAACAATATCAAGAAAGGAACTGTGTCGCGTAAGAGTTGCAAACGCAACTTACCATTAATTTCTTTGTCGTTGATATTATTGATCATATATAAAGAGCCTTCCATACGAGCAAGGAACATCACCGCAAATCCAAATATCAAATTCCAAGGATCAAGCAATGCGTCAAGTCCGTGAGAAGCATTCGCCCAATGGCTGATTGTGTTGTTGTCAAGCAGCCCCATTGATGCCTTGTTTACGATGAAGTTTGACCCGTTAAAGAATGTAGCCACAGCCGCACCAATCAGAAACGGTCCGAATACACCATTGAAAACGAGGAAACGACGATATACTTTCGATCCGAAAATATTGCCTGGCTTAGATTGAAATTCATAAGACACAGCCTGTAATACAAAACTAACCAAGATTAACATCCACACCCAATAAGCACCACCAAAACTTGTGCTATAAAACAATGGGAATGATGCAAAGAAAGCACCACCGAATGTAACCAAGGTTGTAAAGGTGAATTCCCATTTACGACCTGTAGAATTTACGATCAGCTTTTTCTCTTCTTCTGTTCTTCCAACTGCGAAGATTAGAGAGTTTGCACCTTGCACGAACATCAAAAACACTAGCAATCCCGCCAAAAGCGAAATTACCAACCACCAATATTGTTGCAGAAATTCATAAGTTATCATAAGGCAACGTTTTTATTTTGATTCAACAATAGGCTCTGGTCCTTTGCGAATGGCTTTCAATAAGATTGTCAATTCCGCAACAAGCAAAGCTGTAAACAGTAACAAAAATAGGAAGAATGTAATGACAACCGAACTGCTTTCCACACCAGAAACAGCAGCTGACAATGGTAACAGATCCTGAATAGCCCAAGGCTGGCGACCAACTTCCGTCAGAATCCAACCACACTGACCTGCTATCCACACCAAAGGTATTGAACCTAATGCAGTATATAGCAACCAGCGATTATTTTCTAATTTATCTTTGCGACCATACCATAGCATCAAAACCATTACTAGTACTAGCAAAATACCGACTCCAACCATTACACGGAAAGCCCAATAAATCAAATTAACATTAGACTCAGATACTAATTCGTGCTTATCTTTTATATATCCATAACCAAAATACTTCATGTTTTTGTTCAGTACCAACTGAGCTGAATCTTTTTTGGTCTGATCTGTCTTTTCATATTTCTTGAAATCTCTGAAAGCATTCAAGGCCAACCTTCCTTTAACCATTTTTTGATCTGCAGACAAATGTTTCTCACCAGTTATAGGATCAGTGTATCCATTCATCAAATCATTGATGCCTGGCACATAACCATTTATATCATGTGTAGCAAGAATAGAAAGCATACCTGGAATTTTCACACCTGGCACTAGAGAAAAAGGCACATCCTTTCCGCCATCCATCAGCCCCTCGGCAGCAGCCAGCTTCATTGGTTGGTTTTTCGCCATCTGTAGTCCTGATTGGTCACCAGTAAACATAACGAATAGAGCAGAAAATAGACCGATTATAGCAGCCACCTTTATACTTGCTTTTGCCATAGGCTGTTCACGTCTTTTCAGCAGGAACCAACAGCTCACTCCAATTACAAAAACACATCCAGTCAACCAACCGCTACTAACGGTATGAAGAAATTTCATTGCCGGTGCAGCAGAAAAAGCGACAGCAGAAAAATCTGTCATTTCATTGCGCACTGTCACTGGATTGAATGCCATTCCCACAGGATGCTGCATCCAAGCATTAGCAACCAATATCCACCATGCCGACAACGTAGCACCTATACCAGTAAGCCAAGTAGACGCAAGATGAAAACTTTTGCTGACTTTATTCCAACCAAAAAACATCACCGCTATAAACGTCGCTTCCATGAAGAAAGCTAAAATGCCCTCTATTGCCAATGGCGCACCAAAGATATCGCCTACAAACCAGGAATAGTTACTCCAGTTAGTTCCGAACTCGAATTCCAGAATTATTCCCGTTGCCACGCCGATAGCGAAGTTTATACCAAAAAGTTTCATCCAGAATCGTGCAGCACGTTTCCAGAAATCATCTTTTTTAATAACATAAAGAGTTTCCATTGTTCCCATAATAACCGCTAAACCAAGCGTCAGTGGAACAAACAGCCAATGATAGCATGCCGTTAAAGCAAATTGTGCTCTCGACCAGTCTATTAGTGAAGTGTCTAACATATAGATTATCTTTTATAAGTTTTTCTTTAGGTTTACTCTATTTGATCTTTTCTATGAGGTTCTCTCCTACTTTATTTTGTTTTTCCTTATCACTCATGCCACTAAGTGCAGGATGAAAGAAGAACAGTCGTAATACAACAAATATGATAAACAATTTGATAATTATCACGAGCCATAGAGTACGGCCCCACGTCATATTGCGGAAGCCATCGCGATAGAATCGCCAAACTGAAGTCAACATGTGTATAACTTTCATAGATGCAAATTAAATATTTTTTTCCCACTTTTCCAATTCTATAACTGAAAAATATATCAAATTATGTTGCAAAGCAGAAAATAAAGGTTCATAAACAACACGAGAGAGGAAAAACATTAAATATAATGATCAACCTCTCTCGTGTTCATTTAAGAACTAACTAATTTATTTTAAAACAGCCAAAGCAGCTTCATAGTTAGGTTCGTTAGTTATTTCATCTACCAACTCTTCGTAGGTGATATTACCTTCTTCGTTAACAATCACAACTGCACGAGCCAAAAGACCTTTCAAAGGACCTTCAGTAATGCCTAGACCATAATTATCTTCTAGACAGTTGCAACGGAATGCTGAAAGAGAAACTACATTTTCCAATCCCTCTGTTGTACAAAAACGAGACTGTGCAAATGGTAAGTCCTTACTAACGCACAACACAACTGTGTTAGGTAAAGAAGATGCCTCTTTATTGAAACGTCTTACCGAATTAGCACAAACAGGTGTATCAAGACTAGGAAAAATGTTGAGCACAACTTTTTTACCAATGAAATCACCAATATGAGCAACGCTTAAATCAGCTTTCACTCCACCAAACTTTGGTGCTTTTTCTCCTACTTTTGGAAGTTCACCAGTTAATTCTACTGGGCTTCCTTGAAAATTTACTTTTGACATAATTCTATATATTTAATTTAAATAGTTCTTTAACGACGATAGTGCAAATCAGTGGAAATACAAAAATAAAAACTTGGTTTAATTTTGGCTTTTCCTAATGCTGTCTATGCTAACTGGTGGTAAAGATAGTGCAAGTTAAATACAAATCAAAATATATTTGATTTATTTTATCTATGGTGAATGTTAATCTTATCTATCATGAGTTTGTGATAAATGTAAATCTATAATAAAATATAAATTTCTTGAGAGTTATTTGGAAGTTACATTAAAACAAACTACTTTTGTTCCCGATTGGTAACATAACTATTTATATGAATAAAACAGTAAATACAGAACGCGATAGAGAGGCTACAGAAAACAAATTGATTGTGGCTATCGGACAGATGATTGAAGAAAACGGATTCGAGAAAATCGGTATCAATGCTGTTGCAGCTAAATCTGAAGTATCAAAGATATTGATATATCGCTACTTTGGTTCTATCGACGGACTTCTTACTGCCTATATTCGCAAGAATGATTTTTGGCTTAACTTCCCAAATAAGTTTCCTGAAAAAGAAGGTATACCTGCTTTTCTTAAAAGCGTGTTTCATAAAATGGTTATGCAATTAAGAACTAATTCTGTGCTCAGACGCTTATATCGCTGGGAACTATCAAGCAATAATAATATTATCGAAGTGGTGAGACGACAGCGCGAAGTAGCTGGTAACGATATAATTGCTAACATATCTGAAATAATGATGTGCCAACCAAAGAGTCTCGCTGCAATAGCTACCATAATAACATCATCAATAACATATTTAGCTATGCTTGAAGATAATTGCAATATATATAATGGTATAAGAATTGATCAGGAAACTGGATGGAAACAGATTACAGATGCAATAGACATGATCATTGACAATACTTTTAATTCACTTAAATAAAAATCAAATTCTTTTTTAAAAATGCTGAAACATATTTTGGATTATTACGTCCATTCATGTTCCCATTTGGTAACAAACAAATAACAATTAAACATTGATATGAAAAAGATGGTATTAATTTCTAGCTTGCTGCTATTGATAAGCAGTTTCTGGTCGTGCAACAAAGACTTAGTTGAATACAGTCAGGGCGACATTAAGGTAAAGATTGTAGAGGGTGACGAATGGCTTCACGACTTTCCTCTCTTTCTGGGCATTAACAAGAAAAATCCACCACAGGTGGCAATATGGATTGAAGACACTGACGGCAACTACCTCACAACCATATATGCATCTTACAAGATTGCTCATCAGGCTTGGCAGAGTGCAAATGGCAACCGTCGAAAAGAAGCACTACCATGCTGGTGTTATGCAAGAGGCGTAAAATATGCAGATGGTCTATATCTACCTACAAAAGATCAACCACTTACGGATGCAATGTCTGGAGCCACACCACGTAAGGGATTCGATGTGAAGATTACCCCTAACAGTAATCTTAAAAAATTCATTGTCAAGGTAGAACTTAATCACTCTATAGACTTCAACGACAGCTATCCAAAGAGTGCTAAAGAGGGTGACCCAAATTATTCCGGAGGAAAAGAAGGAAGCGGACAACCAGCACTTGTGTACGAGGCAATGGTAGATCTAACTTCAGGTATAAAAACTTTTAATGCACATCTCATTGGGCATAGCAGTCCTGACGGAACTTCAGGAACAGTATATAATGATATGAGCGGAATCACAACAGCTCAGAATATTGTAAAACAAATAACAGTAACTATACAATGAAAAAGATAATTCTATTCCTTAGCATCATGCTAACAGGCATTACGACTGTCAATGCCCAAGAAGAATGCAAGATTTCATTTTCTGGATATCTAGGAACAGGACTTGCGATGAGTACTCCAGAACGCACTCCTGTCACACTCCACGTGATAGGTTATTACAACATAAGCAATAGATTTTCTGCAGGTGTGGGCACAGGAGTTTCTGTATACGAGAAAACACTGATTCCTCTATATGCAGATGTGAAATATAAGCTCTCAGCTCCTCACAAATTCACTCCTTATGCTGAATGTGGATGTGGCTATAGTTTTGCACCACAAAAGAATACCAACGGAGGTTTTTATTTCAGTCCTACAATTGGTGTTGAATGGTCGGCATTCAAAAAGAACAAGGTATTATTTGCTGTTGGCTACGAACTTCAGGAATTTGAAAGACTGAAGCAATTTGAAAATCAATACATCAACGCTGAATTTCAAGAAAGCCTCAGCCACGGTTCTATCGCGTTAAAAGTGGGAATGACATTCTAAGATTGTATTCCACACCTATATATAATACAAAAAACTATTGGAGGTAACATCAATTATTAAATAATTGATGTTACCTCCAATTCTTTAATAATGCTAATCACTCGACTATTAATTTATGATCGTTGTCTATTCTTTATGCTAGTAAACAAAAACGGCATATCTGTGAGTTTGCTAGATATTTTAATACGTTGAATATCTTGCAAATGATGCAGTGCCATACTTGCTAGAGCTAAACTATTTTAAATATTTCTCATTAGCAGCAACAAACTCTTTTACTTTTTTCATATCAGAGTACTCACAATCAGGAAACACAATCTCGCCATAATACACAGCAAATAAATACACCCACCTTTTAGCTAAACTTTTTATCGCGTCTTCTAGAGTCTTACCCAAATAGGTATCACTATACTCATTACGTTCCATAAGAACACGAAAGGTATAGCCATTCTCGTTTTTGTAAATATCACTATAATCTATCTCTTTCCAATCCATAACAATCGAATAACCGGGTATTTTTGCTAATAGTTTATTAGAATTTTCCCAAAGAACTTTTTTTTCATCTACTGTCAATTTATGCATATCCAAATCTTTTAGTTTCTAACTTTTGCATGAACTACATCATAATAGCTTTTCATAAGTACTTCTTTCCAACTTTATTATTACAAATATATTACAAATATTTTAAAAACAAGAAAAAATAATCTGCAAATTCTTTATTTTAACATTTACATATTTTACACATTACACATATCCTACTGATAATGAGCAACATAAATAAACTATACAAGAATATCATTATACTATTTTTTCTCACAAAATAATGTAATCAAACACTTATATAATAAAAACAGAGCCGTAATTTTGTACGAATGTTTACTATAATAACTATGCAGAGACATTGCATATTTATAAGAAAGAAATCACAATTTAGTCTACCTACAAATAAGGTTCTTCATCAATTTATATTTCACCCCCTAAATTGACGAAGAATTTGCAAATATTGAATTATCGCACTTAGAAGAAACAATATCAAACCATAAGGAAGTGGATTAGGAGTGTTTGCAAAATTTTGCATCCAAGTGCACATTAGACAAACTAATTGTAAGCACTCCTAAAAAATGTGTTAGTTCATCAATTTAATTTTAAAAGTCAAAGTTGCACCCGTTGTTTGATAGAGTGCCGCATCACTAGAATTTGGATCATAGAGAACATGCTCATCAGCAGTTTTTGTCTTGCCTAATATGGCATGAACCTTAATCCAGACCTCAGCACCTTCAGGAATATTAAGAGTATGTAAATCAAATGATTCTGTTTGTGGGTTTGGATATCTATCACTCCATCCACTTTCACCACCATTCCATATCACTTTAAACTCTTGAACAAAACCTGCACGATTTTCGCAGTTAATTTTAGAAACTTTTTTCATAATCTTGAAATTTAGATTAAACCTGTGCACACGATTTAGATTAATAAAGGATTAGGATTTTCCTTTTCCTGATTCATAATTTACAATTATTCTATACTAATTTAGCATTACTAAGCATTTCGCAAATATAATCTTAATTTTGAAACATTGTCATTCTTGAAGATACTTATTCACTAATATTAATGTTTCATTAAATGGGCAACCATTTGCATGTTAACAATAATCACAAATATAATTCTATCCATTATTTGTTAAAGCCGTAATATCAGCATTTACAATTCTAGAGTTCTTTAAATACTAATTCCTACAAGCCTCTAACTCTTCTGGCTAAAGCTACGGATATTGTTTAAGCATAATATTATCTTAACTACATGATATACAACAAGTTAATTATTACTTCTTTTTACAGAAAAGATATTCAAAAAACAATACGCTATGTTTTTTTTATTATATTTGCAACGTACGGGATTTGTATTACTAAAACTTTGAAAAGCTACAGAATGGGAAACGCCCATTCAAATAATAACCTAAAACTTAAATTATGTCTAAAATTGCATTAGAAGCTCTTGGTGGCGAGAGCGGAAAGTATTTAAGCCATGCAAAAAATGAAGTTTGGTTGCAAACAGGCAATCAAGGTGATGGTGAAGTTTTCATTAAAGAAGACAGACCTAACGGAAGAGTTGCATTAGCGTGCATTGGTGGAGAAGTAGGTAAATACCTCTCACATGCATTTGCGAAACTATGGTTACAAGATGGTGTTCAAGGTGAAGGAGAAGAATGGATTTGTCATGACAAAGGACATGGAAACGTTGCTTTTGAATGTTTAGGCAAAGAAAAGGGTTCATTTTTATCACACGCCTTTGACAAAATGTGGTTACAAGATGGATACCAAGGAGAAGGTGAACTGTGGGCTAAACAAGAATTTATAGCTCTAGAAGCCCTTGGAGCAGAAAAAGGTTCATACCTTAGTCATGCATTGGACAAAGTTTGGCTACAAAACGGAAACCAAGGAGACGGTGAAGTCTTTATTAAAGAACTTAGACCTAACGGCAGAGTTGCATTAGCTTGTCTTGGCAAAGAAAAAGGTAAATACCTCTCACATGCATTTGCCAAACTATGGTTACAAGATGGTGTTCAAGGTGAAGGAGAAGAATGGATTTGCAATGACAAAGGACATGGAAACGTTGCCTTTGAATGTTTAGGCAAAGAAAAAGGAAAAGATCTCTCACACGCATTTGATAAGATGTGGTTACAAAAAGGCTATCAAGGAGAAGGTGAGCTGTGGGCAAAACAAAAACAGTAATAACATCTAACTAAAAATAACAGCCATTCATTATTGATGAATGGCTGTTATTATAAAAAAACAAATTCTTATTAAAGGATATAGGCAATGATGTCCACTTTAAACAGAACACCCTACGGTTATCGTTTTACAATCAGTAATCGCCTTTATTCCATGCTTTGTTCCAGCTGGAATTATAACATAAGTACCAGAATTTACCATCATCACCTTATCATCAATCATGAATTCAAGGGTACCGTCTTCAATGATAAAGTGCTCTTCCATCGTTTCATGGACATGTACTTCAACCTGTTCCCCTGCTTTCAAACGAGACACAGCAATCTGAGTAATGTTACTAGAAGCCTCATCATTAGAGCACAACACCTTTTTAATTCCAGCCCCATGTGATGTAGTTACATCATTAATTGCATTTATGCTTTTGATTGTAAATCCCATTAATTAATCAACATCATTAATATTATCGTATAATACCAGTATTTCATACACTATCACCCACTACAGACTCTTCACTTTATTAATACATAAATTCAAAGCCTGTACTTCTGAACTTTTCATTACTAATCTTTGAGCCTTGAAGCAACATTTCAGCTCGTTCCATAAATAGCATTTTGATTATAAATGCAGGAATGTTTGGCGTCAACTTTCTTTTGCCAAAAGAGTC
The DNA here is from genome assembly GCF_051059605.1 of Prevotella sp. Taxonomy (GTDB): domain Bacteria; phylum Bacteroidota; class Bacteroidia; order Bacteroidales; family Bacteroidaceae; genus Prevotella. The sequence continues at coordinate 3,364,095 of NZ_CP050883.1, read as the reverse complement.
CAACAATTTCTGAGAGAATTCGTTCATGGTAATATTTTGATTAGCCACAATATTAAAGACACCGTCAATTTCGTTATGCTCTAAAATGTAATTATAAACACGAATCAGATCAGTAATATATACCAATGGGAAATATTGCTTGCCACTGCCTAGTGCAACACTTAAACCTAACTTCGCCAATGGTGCTAATTTCTGGTATACTCCTCCATCCTTTCCAATAACCAGACCTTTACGCAAAATAACCACTCGGTCTGCTACGTCTCTGAACTTCAAAGCTTCATCTTCCCATAGCCTACAAACATAAGCTGGGAAATCAGTACCATTGTTGTCCTCTTCAGTAAAAATATGATTAGCAGTTACAGCTCCATAATATCCCACAGCAGATGAAGAAATCAGCACATCTATTCTGTTGCCTGATTCAATAATAGCTTTCAAAAGAAAGTCCAACGGCTTCACCCTACTGTTCAGAATTTCATTCTTACGGTCTACAGTCCAACGTTTTTCTCCAATATTAGCTCCAGTCATGTTGATGAGTGCATTCACACCATCAAAAGCCTTCGGCTCAATAAGTCGTTTGTCTACATCCCATCGGTAATAATGTATGTTTTCCTCATCATTCATACTCCGTCGGGTCAGAACATTTACTTCATGTCCATTCTTTACAAGAAAAGGAATCAAGCGTTTTCCTATAAATCCAGTACCACCGGCAATTAATATTTTCATATATTAGAGGTTTTAAAGTCCAATTGCATCTGGCAAATATAAAGAGTATTTTTAATAAATGCAAATTTATATCTCTTTTGTTTCGATGCATCATGTAAATTAGCCGATGCTGATTAGATGTAAAGGTCCTGAATACTTATATCATACGCAACATTCTAAATAATGTTTTGCTGCTATTTCAGCTTTGTAGTCTTATGTTTCTGCCTCCAAAAGAAATGCCAGATACGGAATATCGGTTCAGAGATTGCTTCTGACGGGAAATACCTTAGTAGTCGCCAATCACGATACAGCCGTTGCAAGTTTCTTCCCAATGCGCCATTACCGAATTTATACCGAATATCATACTTTCCGAAGTTACCTCCCTGCAATATTTCATTCAGAACAAACCGCCCACGCCTTTCATCAACAGGTACCAAAACCTTTTCTTGATTCATTCCGAAACACTCTGTCAATATCCACATGATAGCACCAGCAATATTACGAATACCAAGATACGAGAACAATGCTTTATAATCAATACTGTGTTCAACATCATTCTCCATCACATAATAGTAGTCCAACAACTGTCTCAAACCAATCCCTTCATTAAAAAGATGATTATAGATATGGCTCAACAAAAACACCTTATTGAATTCAGGTGTTGGAACAGCAATCTCGCCATCAGCCATGTCCGTTCTGTTATGAAACTGTTCATCAGCGTTTTCTGCGTAAAACTCCTGTAATCTAGAATTGAAAATGAAATTAAACATGAACGAAGGGCGATAATGCACCTCCACTTCCGTTCCGTTAAATTTAGGATATTCAATATGATGATAAGAAGCCTTTGTATCAGGATATTGTAACCTAACATATTCTATTGTTTTCCTTACATCAGCGATAACACTTCTTTTCCCCAAGTCATACTTTCTCGGTCTGATCAATATATCAATATCGCCAGGAGTACGCGAGTTAGGCTGCGGATACAACAAAGCATTACCCTGTCCTTTAAGAAGACAAGACTGAAATTTGTCTTGGGAAAATTTCTCTGATATCTTAATAACATTAGCACTGACATTACAGTTTATTCTCTCAATAACTCGAACATTTCTAAGCCATTCTAGCACCAGCATTCCAAACACGTCCCTCTCCGCATCATCATGAGCCGGAGGCGTAGCCCTTTCAAGAGCACGGAATATCACTGCCAACAACGATTGCTTTTGTGCTATGCCATATATCTGTTTCCATTCAGTCACAGACAGCTGTGGCACTTCAATGTCATCGTTGATGGCACATCGAAGAATCTGAAAGAATTTATTTTGTATGTCAATCATATATCTATCTCGATTATTCCTTCCATATATTCCATAAGAACAGAGTGTTGCCGATTATATACCTACGCCACATACGTCTAGGTTCCTTAAGTAAACGATACAACCATTCAAGCCCGTTATCCTGCCACCATATCGGGGCACGCTTCGCAGTACCTGCATAGAAATCAAATACAGCACCAATCGTTCCGCAATGACAATGAATATTCAAATCCTTCCAATGGCAGTAAGCCCATTTCTCCTGTTTCGGAGCAGTCATACCAATCCAAAGCAAATCTGGATTTGCACTGTTCACAGCCTCAACCATCAGCCTATTCTCCTCATCAGTAAATTCAGGCTTATAAGGAGGTGAATATGTAACGATCTTGATGTTAGGATAGTCAATGGCTGCACGTTCTTTGATCAGTGCCAGCACCTTTTCACTGCTACCAAGAAAGAAGCAAGTACCACCTTTCTCGTTCAACTTCTTCATTTCAAAGTTAAACAAGTCAGCACCTGCCACACGTTCCTTCGGTCCAGTCATCCAGTGTTTCCACTTGAAAGCCTTTACGATGCTCATTCCGTCAGGAATCAGAACATCACCTTTTTCCAGAGCCTCAGCAAAGAGTTTATCTTCCTGTGCCGTGTTATATGAATGTGCGTTAATTGTATTTATAAGCAACTTTCTATCAGGTAAAGACACCAAAGCATCCTTACCAGAAAGTATCTTTATATTTTTAATATATAACATCTATATTATTTTTTCATTCCGCAATTAATAGCGCTTCTTGTATATCAGTGTGTCTGCCCCAGATGCAGCCCATATTATTAATGGGAACATGAAGGGATAATGATACCGTGGCTGCACAGGGTATAAACAAGTCAACAGCATTCCTACTACAAAGAACGTCAATATCCATCCTTTAATTGTGAAGATGTCCTTGCGATTTTTCCATAATGAATAAGCAAACAATAATAACATCAAGTAATACGGAATACTCTTCAGCAACTTAAACATCAATCTCTTTGCGAAATCACTCTTAGAATATAATCCGTGCTGATATTTATACATGAACTGTTCGCTACCGAAAATTCGTTGGTCACTCCATGAATCCTCAGCCAACAATACAGGTATTTTCTTTATATAAAGTTCGGCATATCTAATAGGATTACATTCTATCCAAGCGATAGCCCGAGCCATTCTTATAGAGTCTCTTTCAAAACAAGTCTTCTGCTGTTCGTTTTCAATATATGCAATAGAAGTTGGATCCTCCCATATATTAGCATCAACTCCGCCAAACGCCTTGTCATTGGCTGTCATTATCAAATTAAAACCTGATGTTGTAGACTGGAAGCATAAGCGCCCTAAGTTTCTTTTGGCAGAAAAGCCAATCAGTAATACTGTAGCTATCATTGCAACACCAGCAAGCGACAGTTTCCAAGTCCATTTACGTGTCACAAAATAATAGAGTATTATGCCAACTACAAATATCACAGCCAAAGGACGGATCCAGTTTGCCAAGCCCAATAGTATACCCGCCAAAACAAACTTCCATGCTTTATCTCCACCAAGCACACAAAGGCTGACGGCAGACAATGCCAAAAATAAGAATGGCAACTCGGTATTAGCAGACAGAGCGATGAACCAGTTCACATAAAGTGCACAATATAGTATCGAAGCAATATAAGCAATTCTTTCTGAGAAAAAATGCTTCGCCAAAAGGAATATATTGATCAGCACTCCTATATTCAAAAACAAATAAAGCACCTTGTTCACAAACAAGGTACCCAACAATCTAAACTCAGCAATAAGTAGGTTAACCAATCCAGGAGCGAAGATATATTCAGAATATAAATCGCACTTCATTGGATACCACTCCCCTGAGTCATAACATCTATGTGCCAGCATAATATAAGTTCCCCAGTCCCCCTGTTGAGGTCCGAATTGGCAGAACATCAAGACTATCTGAGCGAGAAGCCAAATGCAGCCAATCACCCAAGCAGCCAATTTCAGTTTCCCCATTTTGGATTTACCTATCATTTTTACATAAGTGTTATGAAGCTTATCTTCCATCTTTTATTTTTCCACCGTCACAGATAAATGCTATATTTTATTATAACTCTACTAGCTCTTTGTCATTTCAACTGCTGTGAAACAAAAGCTGAAAATATAGTATGCGATGAATGCTGTTAACCACGGATGGTTACTTATGAAATTCCATATTTCCATATTATGATTTTAATGAATATGACTAAACAAGTTGTTTATAAATCTCAAACATCTGTTTAGCCTTGTTTTCCCATGACAGTTCATTTGCTGTCATTATACAATTATCAGACATTGTTTTTATTTCATCACGATTATCATATAGATGTTTGATGATTGATGAGAAATCATCAATAGACTGTATGGGATTAGTCAACGGCACCTTTCGTCCAACTTTATCATTTATCACATATCCAAATCCACATGCGTTAAAACATAGTACAGGCAATTGATAAGTAATAGCTTCTAATACAACAGTAGACGTATCTTCACTAACACTCGTGAATAATAACAAATCTGCTAATGACATAAGTTCATGTACCTCTTCATTTGGCAAAAATCCTTTCCAGACCACTTTTCGTGTTATTTTTAAAGACTCACAAAGTTGTTTATATTTACTTGTTTGTTTTTCATCACCAGTACCACATATAATTAATTGAATATCAATATCTAGAGATGAAATAATTCTTAACGCTAAATCTAACCGTTTACGATAATCAAATTTGCCCACCCATAGTAATTTTAATGTCTTATTATTAAAATTATGCATTTGCTTATCTTCAACATCAAAGCATCCTGTTTCTGGTATTATATATGTTTCAAGTCCAAAACTTTTTTTTATTGCAATATAGGAATCTGGTATTGAGCTAACTAATACAGAAGCATGATTAATTGCTTTGTGAACTCTTCTTGAGTATTTCAATTGTAATTGGTTAATTCCATTTTTTATCAAATTAAATAACCACATTTTTGTTCCACCATCTTTTAGATATAAAATTGGGAATTGCTTTAATCCACCTATAGGTCCCCAAACAAAAGGAATATCTTTTATTTTCCAAAGATATCCTGGTTCACGAAAGCCGATCATGTTCAATTGGTGGACTATATCTATTTTATTATGCGCTATAATATCAAGAACTATCTCATAAGTTTTATATTGCCATTTTTTATAATGTTTATAGAACCTCCAGTCTCCTTGATTCCAACAAATCTTACGAACTTTATCAGGTACTGAATTATAATAAAAATGCATATTCTCTGCTTGCGGTAATGTCAGCAAAGCAGTTTCAATGTTGCCTTTAAATTCTCCTTCGGTGATAATATGAAGCTCGCAATACTTTGCAAGATTCACACACCAATTCCATGCCATTCCTGGTTCACTACCCATATTAGGCGAACAAGCATAAGCATTTATTAGAACAGACAACATCACATATTAAATTTATTAAAGATAAAATTATCTATTATCGGGAACAATGAAGCTGTAGGATTAATACCACCGCTTCTTGTCAAACAGCCTGTATTTACAACCAGCATATTATCCCACCTAGTATAATAATCATCTACCGAATCAAAATGCAGCATGCCATAAGGGTGATATATATCTTCACAAGTCTGTACTTCAATTTTATCCGCAATCAATTCGTAGTTTACATTACATGTATCTAAATGCTTAATCGCCGAAGTTTTCGCAGCCTCATAAATCTTAACGGCCTCTTCATCAACATTATAATAAACATTTAATCCGTCTATGCCATACTTATCTTTTTTGTCAGACAGTTCTATATAACTATTTTTCGTCGGATTCTCAATATCAATATATAGATACCATTCATCATTCATTACATACATTTTTCTCAATACAATAACCGACCATGCGAATCCTAAAACATTAGGAATATCCTTTATTGTGGTTTTTATGTAATTAGGAATATCCTTTATTGAGAATTTATGATAAAACAACACATCCTTAATCATTGAGAAGAACGGAAATTTCATATTGAACACAGGGTGTACATAATATGAAATATCTCCTATTTCGCCAATCATACGTTTTGTTATTAGAGAAGTTCCTCTCATTCTAAACACAAAATCTTCGTTGCCTATTACAGTAGAGCCTTTCACTTTAAACATTCTCTGAGACAGATGATCCGAAAAATGTATTTTTCTCTCGTCAATCATATCAGAACTTAATAATATTCTTGCGCTCTCAAAAGCACCAGCTGTCAAAAAGTAATAATCAAAGGATGCACGTTTTTCTTTACCATCTTCCAGATAGACAATATCCTTTATGTGTTTATCGCTATCTCTTTCAAGTTTGACGATTCTGCAATTAGACTTCACCTTTACATTCGCTCTCTTATTGATTTTAAACCAATAGAAAAAATTTCTGTGAAGCATGCTAAGCCATACGCCTGTTTTTGTGAACAGTTCTTCAGAAACATGATTCTCGGGAAAATTATTTTTAATATTAAACTTCGCTAGGCATTCATCCTTATATTTTTTATCTAAACAGATAACATCCTTCATGAAACCATCAGGATTAGCGAAATCATTATCTGTATACGTCAACAATTGTCCACCCCATTTGTGAGAAGCACCTCCCCAACCAAAATATCGCCCATCAGTAAGTCCTTTATACATAGACTTCTTTAGGCGAGACAAAAGCCCTATCTCTGTTTCATTTTTTATTCTATTATCACCTATATCAAAGACTGTTATCTTAGCTTCAGGATATTTTTGTTGGATACTATTTACTATATAACTACCATAGGTTCCGGCACCCAGAATTGCGATTTCCATATCAATTAAACTTTATACTTAGTTTATCTTCAGTTCTTTCAGAACTAAAATCACTTTCAATATACATACCGTCAAACCTACTATACAAAGGCTTTGGCATTATTCCAATTTTCATTAGCAATAACGGAACATATTTAAAAATCAGTTTTGGCAAAACAATTATATGCTTATACCCCAACAGCTTTGCATATCTGTACTTTGTCATTTTATCATTTGGAAAGAAATGATAAACAACATCATTATTTTCTATATTAATTATTTTTATTAAAGCTTCATGTATATCCTCGCGTTTCACTATAGGCTGCCTACTTTTCTTATCACCTTTAATGACAGCAAAGCCACATGGCAATGGTTTTATAAACGGACAAGGTCTGTTATCCGCTAACACATAACCAGGTCTAACAAGAATTAACTCAAAAGGCAGGGAATCTTTAACCGACAATAGATAGTTGTCCACAGCTATTTTAATTTCTGCATATCCCCTCTTGCTAGTATTTTTAAGAGTCTCTATATCTGTCTTTTCATTTATAGATGGAAGATGATAATTATAATTCATTATTGTTGAAAAATGAATTAATTTCTTAACATTCTTCTCCGCACAAAGTTTTAATAAACTCTTTATATATCTTATATTATGTTCAACTGTGTCATCCTTAAGCACAGCAAAGTTAATCACAATATAATAGTTATCGTTTAGGAATTTGTTATTCGCTATGTTTATATAGTTACCATAAATTATATCGCCATTGCGAGATTCATTTCCTCTGGAGAACATATCTGACACAATTCCCATATTTCTCATCACATCTTCAACTCCGTTCGCCACAAAAGAAGATGCTCCACATAGTAAACTTTTAATCATTATTAATACAATCTTTCAATATATTAGTTATATTCTGTTCAAATATTTCTTTAGTGTACAGTTTTAGAAATTTTTCTTTCCCTTTCTGTCCCATCTTTTTTACTTCATCTCTATTATTTATGCAGTATTCCATTTTAGCTGCAAGTTCTTTTGTATTACGCTGTTCGACCAATAGACCTGTCACATTATCATCAACAACATGAGGAATTGCGCCTTCATATGTGCTTATACATGCAAGACCCATTTGCATAGCTTCCAATAATACTAACCCAAAAGTTTCTCCCTCATAATATGTAGGAAACACTAACACTTCGTGTTGAGCTAACACTATATTTTTCTCATCGTTATATTTAGGACCAAGATAACTAACTTTATCCTCAAGTCTTTTATTTTTTATCAATTCTATCAACCGATGGCTATCAATATCTCCAGATTTTCCTACAAAATCACAATGAAACATTAAATCATTATCATTTAATATCTTACAAGCATCCAATAAATCGCTAACACCTTTATCATTGATTAAATTCGATAAAAATATGAATTTTAAATTCCCATCATGACTGTATTCTGTGTTTATGTTATTAGCAATTTGTATTCCATTCGGACATAAATATAGATGTTTATTATCAATATAATCATTAAACGTTGTAGCCAGAATCTCATCTAGAAAAATATAATTTGTCCCATTAAAAAAATGTCTATACAAAAACTTATTATACCATTTGTCACCAAAACCAACTTTAGGTTTATTATGAAAATGGAGAATTATCTTAACGTGTAATCTTTTAAGAATAAAAACCGTCAAACAGTCTCTATAGAATCCCCAGTCCCATGTAGATGGTGTCAAATAACATAATGCCGGATTTTCTTTATATACTGTTCGTATAATCTTTCTTAAAAATGAGAATAAAAAAAAGATCTTTCCCAAGCTAAGCTTTCCAATAGATGACACATACCCTGAAGCTGATGGATTGATATATATACTGTCAAAAGCTTCATTAACTATTTTACTGTTATGAATGTATTCTCCTATTACAGATGCGCCATGAACAGGTGGAGGCATATGCATTATAAATAATATCTTTTGAGGCATCTTAATTTCATTTAAAATAATTTATCAATTCTAGATATCGATTTGCATAATAAGAATTGATATCCTTATTAGACATTTCCTCATATTTTATTTTAGCAAAGAGCCTTATATAGGATAAATAGTCTTTGCATTGAAAATAAGCATTTATCAATGAAGAGTTTTTATCGATTATCATTGCGATAGTGTCTTTATGGTTTACAGCAAAATTCGTCTGAAATATATATGTAAACAAATCATATCCTAAAGGTCTCTCAGCTGCCATCTCCCAATCTATCAATTTTATTTGATCTCGCACTAAAATCATATTCCATGGACAGAAGTCACCATGTGAGAAACAAGTATTATTATCAGCGGACTTATCAACATGCAGTTTTGATAAATCATTTAAACAAGCCAACACCAAATTGTCATCAATAGTACATCGTACTTTACTTCCAACAATTCTTTCAACTTTCATAAACACAAAATCATCTGTTCTTTTCACCAGATAAACCTTTGGAACAAATCCATTATTTTTTAAAAGGTTATATATTCTAACTTCATTATTTGTAAGTTTTTGTGCTTTTTTAGAAACTGAATATTTTGCAAAAAAGTCTTTCTTCTCTATTGAATCATATCCTAATATAGAAATCTTTCTGTCTGGACCGGGTGATCCTAAATTAAAAGCCATCAAAGACCCATTCCCTTCAATATTTACTATATCATCATAAGGAAAATCCAAATTGGAAGAATCGATCATATTTAATAGTCTGACTAAACTCACATTTTTAAATAACCACCAATATATTTTACCCAGAATACACCCATAATTTCCATATAAGTCATACATGAATCTATTATGTTTATTTATTTGGGGAAAATAATAAGAGGTTACAAAAGTTTTAAATCTATATAACTTCATTTTGAAAATCTTTTAGACATCATTTCTTGTATTGCTTCCATGGTCTTATTTATTGAAATTTTAACATCAACAGTTGTATCTATCCAAACAGAATTATTTTTTGTTTCTGCAAATTTTTTCAATTGTGTTGTTTGTTTACGAACTTCCTCTAATGAAGTTTCGGGCTTTCGCTTATATATAACATCTGGGTTACCACCTAAACAAATAATAATATCTGGCTTAGGTACAAAGAATTCTCCTATTTTAATAATCCATTTTGGCAATAATATTTTTGCTCGTTTCTGATCAATATAATAATCATAATAATACCTATCTAAAATATAAACATGTGAATATAATGCTATAGAAGGTAAAATCTTAAATAAATATCCCCAAATATAGTCCTGAAGATAATATAAGAATTTACATAAAGAACCTAAAAAACCAGAAACTTTTACATCATGAGGATGTGGTGATACCTCAATCTTTTCTTTTTGTCGCTTACCAAACAATATGCCTATATCTGGTATTAAGTTTGGGCGCAGATGTTCATAATGAATGCCATGATGAAAAGCACCTTCTAGAATAGGAGTTATATGATCTATAATTGTACTTTTCCCAGAGCCATCAGTACCCAACACAACAACGAAATAACCAGGACGCTTAAATAAACGATGGAATTTAGCTAGGTGACAGCTAATTTCAAATTTATTTTTTATTCGTAATTGTTGAATCCCATATTTATAAATATCATTAATTAAACTATCATTTTTTTTCTCTTCTCCAACCTTCTTTAATAGCCGAATATATTCATCAGAAAATAGATTAAGACCATCTTTAAGCTCTTCAAACGACATTGATTTTATTGCAAGACTTGCATCAATATAAAATTTTTCTTTCCTATTGCAATGCCTAGTATTAAGAACTTCTTTTAAAAAAGATTCTACCGCTTCCCATTTACTATCAAGAACTTGAACTCCATTATATAATATAGTATGTTTCCATATAGCATCACCTGTAAAAAATTTACAATTTCCTATAGGTACTATATCTTTATATACATCAAACTGCACCCCCCAGTCAATCCCCATTATACATGTTTTTGGTTCATATAGTTTATTAATATACGAAACTATTTTTCCATGATTTTCTTCTGCACATTTCATTAAAATAGTATAGAACTTCTCTAAATGCTCTTTTGCTACCCAAACATCAATATCACTTCCCCCTGTAGATTTTGGAAGATCTACATAATTTCTCATAATAGAGTATTTTATTGACTCTTTACATAATTTATCAAATAAATCTAATAAAAATTTCATATTTATAGTTTTAGAAAAACCTTTAAATTGTTAATTTGTGATCTTTGTTCATTTATAAAATTACTAATTGATTGTTTACACTCAACATAGAAACTTTTATTCATTATTAAACTAGGATTAAAATCTTTAATATCATCATATAAAAAGCCCAATCCTTCATCTTCGATAAACTGTAAAGCGCCACACCTATGTCCTATAACAGGAACACCATTATAAAGCATATCTAGAACAACCCCACTACTTCTATCATTTGCATATGCTCCTTGATAGTTTAAAATGCAATATCGACTTTGACGTATAAGTTTATAATAGTCGGCATCAGTAATAAATCCCAAACGCAGTTCTATATTACTAGCTCCTAACGCAGCTTCTTCAATCTCTGATTTAATCTTCTGATCTTGGGGTCTCCCTGCAACCAAAATTTTAAAAGATGTATTTGCCAACTTTTTAACTACATCAACAATACCTTTTTCAGGAGATATTCTACCTACCATTGAAAAATCATATTGACAATCTGAACAGATATCGAGATTTGATGTTTGATTTCTGATACCTGTAAATAAATAATCCGAAATTACCAAATAAGGTATTTTAAATTTTTCTCCTATTTTCTTAAAAGGACAAAGTAAACCTTTTATTTTTCTTTTTGCAAATTTGAAAAACAATTTATGAATTGGAGACACAATATCGTCAGTACTATACTGAATAAGATAGATTATATTTGTTTTCTTTGCAAATAGCGCAATACCTAAGAATGTTGTCACAGCACTTGAATGTTGCATAACAACCACATCATTATTTTCAACATGACTAAAGAGATATTTACAATTCAATAAAGTATGCCATTTCGCCTTAAAATAATTAGAATTAGCTGTATGATCATATGGTAAAATTATCAAGTCTTGTTTTTTTAACCTAGTTGTATAAATTGGGCCACCTGCTGCTTTAACTTCACCTATATTGTGAAATGCATCAATATAATTTTGTGCTAAAGCGCAAAAATGCCCTGTACTAATTCCTTTATTATTAAGGCTATTCACATCTGCTATTATTAATCTCTTCATAAACTCTACTTTAAAATTTCAATGCTAGAATTTCTTTTATTTGAGAATCTGTATAACTTAACCATTTTTTCGAATTACAAAGTCCAATAAGAATCCAAGGTGCAATTGATGTAAGACTCACTATACCGACACTAGAAATAAAACCTACAAAAAAGAATCCTATTAAAACTACAGCAACATCTTTCATAAATTTGCTGTTTGATTTTTTTAGAGCTTTATAAATTGAATTTATAACGATATACAGATATAAGATTATATAAATCAAACCACCTTTTAACATTAAATTTAAGAAATCTACCTCCACTCCATTTCGTTGCCAAAAATCACCATTACCAGTTTGTGACATTGCAAAGAATTCAGAATAATAATGACAATAAGCACCTTTACCAATCCAAATTGAATTGCTCCCCAATAAATCTTGAAGTACTTCTGCATACAAGAAAGTTCTTGTATCTGTTGCATCAACGTTTGTTCCTTCTGAATCAATAATTTCACTAAATTGAGCAATGATAGACGAATTCTCATATATTGCTAGATAAAATGAATACACAAGAAAAAATATTATAAAAACAAATAATATATAAATCAACTTTTTGTTTTTGCCAAACACGATATGATTAACCAAAAGAAGAAACATAAAACCAATATAAATAAGATTTGTTCTCGTAGGATTATCACCAACAAATGCATCATATGTCATAGATACAATAACTAGAATTAGCAATATTATAAATCGAGAATCTATTTTATTATTTTTACTCATTAATGGCAGAAAGGGTAATAGAAAGAATATCAATATATAACCATTATTCAAATATGTAGGATTAATATACAAGAAAATACTACTAATTGATATAATAAAGACTACCCTTTTAATAAAATGTTGATTTATTAAATTAGTAGAGAACAACCCAAAAATTGGTAATAACATTAATGGGGCCATTAAGACATTTCCAAATAGAGTCAAATACCGATTACCTAAACTATCCAAATAAGGATCATCTCTATTTATTAAGGTATGAATTATTGTAAAGACTCCAAATAACATTAACAGATAAATACAATATCTGAAATGAGCAGGAACATCTTTTATTTTTCGATATCGCCATGGCAAATAAGCAAACGCACCCCACATACATAAAGCAGTAAATACTTTATAAAACTGTTCTGATATGAAAGTCAATCCGCCAACAGTTAGAATTAAGGTTTCTACCATCAATAGAACTTGAACCTTATTCACACTTTTTGATATATATCTATTATCTTTCATATTATCACCTTCCACCATTAATTACTTGCCATATTGGATTATTTTTTACCTTGAGAATATATCCTAATAATATTAATATAGAAAATGTAAAAACTAACTCCATCAAGAAAAAAGAAAAAATTGAAAATGGATGTTTATTTAAAAATATAGCGTTAATGATATTAAAAATCATCCAATGGCTACAAAAAATAAAAAAAGTATATGGTTTAATTAATCTATATAATCTATCAGGAATAATGTTAATTTTCAAATATATTATAATTATAAAAATTGGCGACACCTGTCTATATATATAGTACAGAAACTGTTTTTTATCTTGATTATACTCAAATATCAAAAATAGTACAATTATTATTATTATAGACACCGGTATTAATATTTTAAGCATATCTTTCTTTTCATACAAAACAGAAGAAATACGCTTATAATACATTGATATATATGAACCTAATATTATACTTGGTAAAAAAAACAATAAATTTCCGTAATGAAATTTTACACCTATAGGTAAAGAAAAAAAGAAAAATAATATTGAATATTTCGACTTTTTTATAATATATCCAATAACTGGAGCAACAATAACAAATTGATATAATGTCTTTAAATACCATGTTGGCATATCAAATTGGTTAAGCCAAATTTTGCGCAAACTAAAATCATCAAATGTAAAAATTCCATCTTTATAATATCTAATTACAACAAAAACGGCATATGCTATAATATTGAAAATAATGAAAGGAATTACAACAGACTTAAATCTACTTTTTAACTTATATAAATATGAATTACTTGGTGAGTTCCAATCAAAACTCCAAAAATACAAGAATGAAGAAATAGAAAAGAAACAAGGAACAGCCATGTCTGTTATATATGATAAAATTCTATTATTCGCATAACCAAAATGTAGCATAACAATAAGAATTGTTAGGAATACATTAGCATTAGCAATTTTATTTGATAGCTGTTTATTCATCTAAAGTAGACTTTATTTTTTTATTATGATGGAATTATAAATAGAAAGTATATCATTTGTGATTTTATCTGGATTATGCCTTGTAAGAGCAACTTTACGCCCTTCACATCCCAAAGACATACTTGTATCCTCATCAGAGACAAGACTATTAATTATAGAAGATAACACATATGGATCATTTGATGGTGCCAAAATCCCATCAACATTATTTTTTATCAATGAAGACATTCCTCCAACATTGGTTGCAACAATTGGTATACCTAATAATTGGGCTTCACAAACAGCATTAGAACTATTTTCTATATAAGAAAAATGGGCAAATAAATCTGCATCCGCAATTTTATCTATTAACTGTGACGCATTAATAACCCCCATCGGCATAACATTTACATCTCTAGAATTTATATGGGTTATTCTTTCGATATCTTTCAATGTTGAAATTCCATAGATATGCCATTCATAAAAAGTATCAGAATAAGTGTTTAAAAGTTTTGCAACTTTCAATATAACATCAGCACCTTTATATAAGCCAGAAGATATTATAGAAATGATAGTTCGCGTCTTTCTATTTTTTTTATATTTCCATATTTTAGAGGAGTTATATATTTCTGACCTAAGCATTTCGCTACAATAAAAATATGTAGATTTGGGAGAAATAAACTTACTGATGCTTTTATCCCAGTTCGTACGACCTATGAAATATCCGCATTTTTGCATTATAAGAGTTTCTCTTTTAACAAAATATTTATAAACAGCACGTATATACATATTCTTCGGAGATAGAAAGAATAATTTTAACCAAGACATACCATTTGGCAGCCATGCATTATAAATAGGTCCAAGAATACCTTGTATATGAATAACTACAGGTATATCCGTAATATCACAAACAAGCCCTAAGAATTCTTCTGTCCCCCAAACATGTATTATATCTGGTTTCGTTTTGCTTAGAATTTCGCTAATTCTATTTTTTATTCTCTTTTCTTTATACGTCTTATTAAATAGATAAAGATGAGGCCTTTTTATACCATAGTAAGTACAATTAGTATCAAAATCCTCTACATCTTCATTCCAAGGAAATGCCAAAGATAATTTTATATTTCCCCCACAGAGAATTTGTTTCTGCAATGTATAAATCCATCCACCTCCATTGTAAGAATTATTACGATTTGCATACATAGCAGAATTACCACTTAGCCAAAGAACTTTTATCATCTGGTTATACTTTATTTTCTAAAAAAATGCATTAATTTAATGCAATAATAATTTAAACGTATATACAATATAGGCGAATTCTTCATATCACGTAATTCAAGAGATATTGAGTCAAAATCCAAACTTAAGTCATTTATGTCATTTCTCTTATTCAAATTTCTCCCATAGAATTTGGCACAACTTCTAAATGTGCGTAATTGACGTAATTTAAAATTATCTGGATAATTTAAAGCCATATAATTACCATATGTTTCATATTCAGAGAAACAGTTAAAATTATCTTTCTGCAAAAGGGAAAGTATTCTATCATATATAGAAAGTCCTCCGTCTAATCTATAACTTATGGTTTGAATCATCTCATTCATAATATAAGTATCGAACATAAGATGTTCTGATATGAAAGAATAATCAACTTGTCTATCAATATTCAACAAATCTTTTATCATTAAGAAATATGATTTATTATACTCTTTCTTTGGATTTATAAGGATTTTATCATCATCAAAGAAAGTTATTCTATTTATTGGTATAGTATCTGCATCCCATGCTAAATAATATTTTTTTGCATACTTTGTCTGAGCAAATGAAATTTTAAGAAATTGCTGAAAAAACCAACCGCCAGAATAAGATTTACCATATTTGCATTTTATCAATTTATCTACTTTTTCATAAGTTATGTCTTTGCAAATTTCATCTTCATTCAACAGAATTACATTATCCGGTAATTTTTTTGTTTTAATTTTATTGAAATTATTTAAAGATGTAATTATATATATATATTGAGGTTTAATATTTTTATTTATATATACTACGTTTGTCGTAACAAGCATAACATCTTTTATTCCGACAGGAATTATGACATCAAATTTATTGTCCATATTAAATTATTTTAATCTTCTATTCTTTATTTAATAAAAAAATATTCATGGATTCGGCTTCTCCTCAAATTTCAATTAAAGAAAGAGGGGGTAAAACAGTAATATGGCAAACAAAACTTAATTCTTTTTACAAAACGCCATAATTTACACAATTCCAAACAAAGCGACAATTTATAACTTATCATTAAATGAACCCAATAATTTACGTTTTGAAAGATTGCCGATTGTCTTCCAACTAAAAGTTCTTATTACGGAATTTCTATTAGCTGTCTTAAAAACATCATTACTTAAATAGTCTACAACAAGAGATATATTCAATGGAATTACATCAATCATGTTTTTCTTTAGATATGAGTAATCAGGTTTATCAGTAGCTATAATAACTGGACATCCTGTAGATACTGCTTCCAAAAATGCATTATTTGCAGTATATTCAATTAACGGTAAAAATAACACCTTACTGACACGATATAAATTTCTTAGTTCTATGTCACTTATACCAGACATTAAATGAATTCTACTTTTAGAAGTAAAATACTTAAAATTTTCTTTGTTTGTGACTACATTGATTTGTAATGTTTCATCCTCATTCAATAGTTTACAGAACACGGTATTAGCAAACTTAAAGTCGCGCAACCAATTACCGACCATCAAAATGCAATTACTTTTTTGTATTTTTTCATCTGGTGCATAAAAATCAGTATCAATACCATGTGGTATGAATAATACATTATCTTTTCCCGTTGTTGTGATAAATTTATCAACTTCTTTATTGCTCATGAGTATAACCTCATCAATAGACCTAAGCCGCCTTAACCACAAATCATTATTGAACCAATAGAAAGGTTGATGTAGTGTAATTACGGTTTTATTGTTAAGCATAAGCCGATGGCAGAAATTACTATAGATATTTTCTCCATAAATAAAATGAAAAACACAATTTTTATGAAACATTGCGTAAAATAATGCTCTCACATAAGTAAACGGCAATTGGGTCTTGATTATTTTTTGAAATATCTTTCTAATTATTCGATCAACAATAGATATGTTTGGATTACTCCATCGTTCCAGTTCTTTCTGACCATCAATAATCTTGTCGTAAGGTAAGTGATCCTTAATATGATGATACCCTGCATGTAATCCTTTGTGATGCTGAAAGGCAAAACCTATATATACTAATTTTGTCATATTAATCATTTAAAGCTTTAGTTAAGAATGATATTGATTGTTTAACCATCCCTTCCTTTATAATGTTAACATTATGCCAGTCTATTATAGTATTTTTTATTTTATCGTAATCCTCAATGGTATTAATTAATCTATTTTCAAGATTAAATAAATGAAGTAAACTATTTATTCTTGACAATCCTCTTTCTGTATTCCCATAAACCACAAAAGGAAGATTGAATATTATAGCAAACACGGTTCCATGAAAAGAATCTGTAAAAAGGAACTTTGACCTATTAAACATATTCAACCAAGTTCCAAAAGACGGGAGAACTTTATGCTCTGCAGGAACATGGATTCTAGTCGGGTCTCCAATCATCTTGAATATATCCATATTTTTATCCTTAGCAATGTGAGAGAGTAGATTATGATTATTTTCATCCTCATCTAATACATAACTAGACAAGGCTAAATTTATATCATAATCATAATCTTCCTTTATTATTTTAATGTAATCTTCTTTAGAAAGCAACATCGTTGGATCAAGAACAAATTCTGCATCTATTTCAAAATGCTCCTTAGCAAGTAAGATACCACTTTCTTCTCGAACAGAGACAGCTAAAAAATTTTTAATTAACTTTTTACAGTGTGCTGTCTGTTTGTCAGAATATTCCCAGTTGTCTACTCCAAAAGAGGGAGCATAGGCAATTTTTTTTATTTTCCACCTACTAGCGTAATCTAAATAATTCCTTTCAATATTCGGAAAATATTTAGCACGCCATATTTGGTCACTCCCCACTACTAGACAATCAAAATCTCCCTTTTTTATTATAAAATCCTTTGTCGTATAATATTGTTTTGTATGAGTTTCTACAAATTTCCAAGTCCTTTGAGTTATTACTTTAAAATCTTCATTATTTTTCTTTTCCTTAAGGACAGTATTTCCTTTATTAAGAATATAGCGTTTAATAATGCGACCGAAATATTTAATTAAGAGGTTAAATGTCAAA
This sequence comes from Prevotella sp., assembly GCF_051059605.1. Classification (GTDB taxonomy): domain Bacteria; phylum Bacteroidota; class Bacteroidia; order Bacteroidales; family Bacteroidaceae; genus Prevotella. Next base: position 3,345,500 of record NZ_CP050883.1, on the reverse strand, counting down.
AGTTTGCTTTGAGGTTTACTTTGAACTATCCACGCATCATGACCTAATCGTGCTAATACTTTTTCTAATGCATATGACTGCAATATGGCTCCATAATTAAATCGTGGTGGATATGTTATAATTCCTATTTTCATTCGAATAAAATTATATTTTAAAAGAACTCTTGGGATGATATTTCAGAAAAAAGAACAAGTTATTATTTCCATTCAATATTCTCAGAAATGTTTTTTGCAGGAACTCCACCTACAACAGAATGTGCGGGAACATCTTTAGTTACTACAGCACCAGCTGCAATAATTGCGCCATTACCAATAGTAACACCTTTCAGAACAGAAGCACCCTGACCTATCCAAACATGATCACCAATTTTTATCGGTTCTGAGATTTTATAACCATCACGTATAATCGTATGACCATCAAATGATCTGATAACCACATCACGTCCAATGGTACAATCAGAACCAATTTCGATTGTATCACCACAAATAATTTGCACGTTTTCATTAAAGAAACCGTCATGAAGGATTAGATGTCCATTTCTAACTATGCGTATATATGTACCTTCATAAACCGAAAAATTTCCATCAATTGTAAGAATTCCATTTTCTTCAACAAGCACCCTTGTTTGTTGAAGAGACTTTCTAACCTGACGAACACCAATTGTAAGTCGCCCTTTCTTCACTTTAATCTTAGCACCTTTTTCCAATTGAACGATACATTTCTTATGATTAAGAATAGGAAGACGAACATCACTTATAATCTGACGAGAGAAAAAATTGCATTTAAAGAACGTAATCCATGACTGGAATGAAAAACCGTAATCAAGAATTAAGTCATATATTTGCTTACCCTTATGGAGATAATAATAAGTTTTATTCTTAAGATTATTTTTAAATGTAGGCAATGGAAAGTATTTTTTTGCGACTAAATCAAAAGGATATTTATCGAGTGCATCAAAGAATACAGTCCTATCATTACGTACAGCCTTCAAAGAACCTTCAAGTGCAGGATTTCCGGCCTTAGCGTCATCAAGAGTAAACTCTTTCCAGACAATATTCTCCTTGATCGAATCAAACAAGGCCATTCCTTTATAGGAGTTAATCATAACAAGCGAAGTTCCTTTGTCCTGATCCATGCTTTTGTCAAGTTTTTCAATACCCCAGAAATCAGCAAGAGTTATATCTGCTTTCTGTGGGAATCCTTTGAATTTACAATCATAACATGAAGGGCGGCAAAAGTTTCCATACTTAAGGTATCCTATGAAGAAATAATCATTATTGCGATCTTTACAATATTCCTCTCCATTTTCAAAATTTACACGCATTGAAAAATTATGCCATCCCCATTTTTTATTTTTAAACTTAATCTCTGTTACTTTTTGACCATATCTTTTCTTTAGCATTTCCATATACGAAAGGAAAACCTTTGGTGAATTCACACCACGGCAAATAAAGTCACAAGTAGTAAGATTCTCATATTCCTTATTTAAAAACTTGTATAAAGCTTGTATTTGACAAGGTGCACCACAATAGAAAACTTCCTTACCGCCCTTTAGTAATGTCTTTATTTCTTTATATTGACCATCAAGGCTACTCTGCAGATACTTAGAACTGCGAATTTTAGAAAGCATTAACTTATCAGAAGAAACAATATGGGATACCGTATGATCCGAATTATATACAGCACCACCTACATATCCATTACGAGCATAAATTGCATTAGAAAGCATAGAATGAATACCACCAGAAGTACTATCAAGGCGAATAATTTCATCTTTAGAATATGCTGCAAAAACTTTAGGAACATCGTACCTAACAATATTATTAGCCGTAGACAATATCGGGCAAACCTTTTCACACAAATGACAATCTATACACTTACATAAATCAACTTCTGGATACCAAAAGCCTTCATTATCTGTTTTAAATGTAATAGCGTCTTTTGGACATATATCTTCACAAGCATTACATCCACAACAATCTTCTTTCTTTTGAATATTAATCATTGTTTTTCTTTAATATATCAGCAATTACTCTATTAGTAAATTTGACACGACCTTTTTTGTTAAGAAACAAAGAATTAAGAAAGTTGTCATTATTACTTAATTCCTTATCGTCTGCATAATCATATATAGGAATATTCTTATCTCGAATAATTGAATAAAAACATTTTTCACGAAAATTCTGAGGAATTGTATCACTTAGTTCCTTTGACAATGGAGGAACAACAATTTTAACATTAATATTATGGTCATCGCAGAAAGCCTTTATTTTAACAATAATGTCACTATTGTAAACAAGGGACTTAATAACTAAATCAGAAAGATTATCTGGAGTGAGATCATCCAAGAAAAACTCACTCTTCCAGTCTGCGATACGATTTTTAGCATCGCACTTCATTTCTTCAGCTGATAATCTATTGCAATTAATATCAAATGTAGCATTATAGCCATGTCGATGACGAAGAGCATGATATAATGATTTTAGACCTAATTTCGATGGATGAACTATAAAGCGGTCATAGAGAAAATCATCATAATTAGGAATATATTCCTTATCCAAGATTGGATAATAGCGTATATTCTTATACACAGTGCCATCATGCTCCGTATAAAAATCTTTGCAAGTATTAAATGGACAGAATAATAATAATAACAATAACCTTGGCCCGTCAGGGCGTAAATAAGTATGATAGTTCTGAAGCATTGTATAGTCAAATTCTATCGTTTGAGGTCCAATAGCAAAGTTATATCCATTCATACCACACTCACAATAATCAATTCCGTACTTAGCAGGATTACTTCCAAAATTAATAACATCAAGATTATGAGGCGCTTTCTTAATACGTTCTGCATCCTCAAATTGTTTTTTATACCAATTACTATGCCCTATTATATAATCTGTCACTCGGAAATACATACAATCTTTATTATTTATAATTAGACTACTGTCCATCCACCATCAACAGTGATAACCTGTCCTAATATATTATTTGAAGCATTGCTTGCTAGCATAGCTGCTGTTTCTGCTATCTCCTCAACAAGAGTATATCGTTTAGTTAAGTGTGAATCTATATAAGCATTATTATTTATATCTTTACCACGAACACCATCATGAATGTTTGTTACTACATTTCCAGGAGCTATACCATTAACAATAACATTATGCTTAACCATTTCCTTAGCGAAGCCTTTTGTAATACAAACAGATCCCCACTTAGATATAGAATAAGGATCAAAGCCTGACTTGATACCAGCAACTGAACATATATTAATAATTTTGCCGTGCCTATTAGTTGAAACGAAGTATTTCCCTTCTTCCTGACACATAAAGAATAATCCACGAGTGTTTGTATTCAATACTTTATCGTACATATTAGGAGTAATTTGTTCCCAGGATGCACTTTCAAAGATTCCAGCATTATTAACAAATATGTCGATGAAACCAAATTTTGAGATAACACGTTTCATATTTTCATTAATATTTTCAACATCAGAGATATCAAGCACTGTATATTCAAAAATATCACTGCTCACTTTTTTTAATTTTTCAAAATTACGACCAGTAATTATTACTTTAGCCCCTTCGGCTTTGAAACGTCGGGCGATAGCTAAACCGATTCCACTTGTACCCCCTGTAACAAGAGCTGTCATCCCAGCAAGTCTCTGTTCTGGAGCAGATATCGTTACATTGCAATAAACGACGCCACCTTGACGAAGATACTTTCTAAGATTTGAAAGAGTCTCTTTAAGCTTTCCTAATTTTCCCATCATTATTCCTTTATATGTAACTTGCTTAACACCAGACATTTCATACCAGACGTCATACCCCAAAAATAAATAACAGCAGTAGATGTAACCACACTAACAAATCCAACAATAAAGAAACGAGTAAGCCCCTCTTTCATTGTAGTAGAAACTAAATACGGAATTAGCAACATAATTAAACCTCCAAAGATTATATTACCATAGATCTGAATGAGAATAAGCTTAACTGGTATTCCCGTATATTTATGAGGCCAATAAATGGCATTGATGTTATCACATATCCATATTAACGAATTCGCCCATGCTACTACTATTGGACTATAGCCCAGCTTAAGTAGAGCATAACTAATAGGCAGCACCATCAACAAAGCTATTCCACCAGTTATATTAGGCATCTTCATCTTCCCAGCTGCGTGGATATGAGTAATCAATGGTCTATCAAGCGTATTAAGAAGTGCCTGTAAAAGTATAATCTGAACAAAAACCTCTGTATATTGTGGATATTCACCAAGCCACAACTTAAGGAGGAACTTTATCTCTATACCGGCTGGTATTGCTATCATTAGAAAAAGATAACCATTTATGCGACAGCTATTAACAGTGAGACTATACATTTTTTCATACTCCTTGGCTGCAAACATTTTTATTAGCTGAGGATTTACAGCTGTCTGGAAATTATTAACAAACTGGCTAACAAAGTTACAGATAATAACGGAGATACCACGTGCTGCATTTACTATAGTACCACAAAATATATTTAACAAGATGTTTATACCTTGACCATTCGCAAAGCCAACAGAACTGCCAAATATATTCCAACCGCTGAATGATATTATCTTAACAGCTAGTTGTTTATTCCACCTTACTTTCCATGTACATTCATTAAAATTCTTTCTACAATAGAAATTATAAATCAGCATAGAAGTAAGATTAACTATCAATATCATTAAAGCATACAATATAAGTTTATCGCACGAAAGAAACTGCAAAATAATTACAATCAGCAATTTCATAGCAACATCGTATATGCTCATATATGCATACATGTCCATACGTTCATGTGCAATTATACATGACATAAATGGAATCTGTATAATACTAACAATGAATGCTAAAATAGAGAACTGATAAACCCAAAATGCAGCTACCTCGCGACCTTCAGGTATGTTCATCTGAGTATTGAGAAACCACAAACCTATAGTCTGCGCTAACACTAAAAGAATTAATGACACAACAATATGCAACCCTAAAGCTAAAGAAAAGGTAGTTTTCAATTTAGTGAAATTACTTTCACCCATTGCAAATGTCAGGAATCTTTGTGTGCCAGAAGCTAGTGTCCCACTGAACATTGAAAACATTGTAATGATACCACCAACAACATTATAAAGGCCAAAATCTGATGCACCCAAAGTACGCAACACTATACGGGATGTGTAAAGTGCTACTATCATAGTCACAAACATCCTTACATAAAGGTATGCCGTATTTTTTGCTATTCTTTTATTATCGTTAGATATATTGTTATCTTGCATTATTTTTTAGCTTGTTTGCTGAATATATGCCCATTATTATCAGTAAGAGATTCATATAATATTGACTTCTGCCACAATAACAGTCAATTACTATTCATGACATTTTCGCAGACAGCGAGGCAGACGAAATAAAAACATGGTTGGTATAGTGGACAGAATTACATTCCAACTAGTTTTTTGAGTTCACCTTCTTTGTATAGTGCATATACAGTTGTGGCTAAGAAACCTAAAACTAGGAATACGAGTACGATGCGTGTTCCGTGAGGTCCAGTTTTCTTTATTGGCACGGTGGCACTCTGCAAAGTAGTAAAGGCAGGAGTTACAGCCTGTACCTTGGCATAAGCATCTTGGAGATTAGACGCTAAGGCATTATAGGTATTGAACTGGAGTTGCATATCATTTTCTAAGTCTTCCTGCTTGCTACGTACACTCTCCAAAATTAGTTCCTGATTGGCATCACTGAATGCTCCATATTGCTGGCGTACCTTTTCGTAACGACGTTTAGCTTCCATGCACAGTTTCTTAGTATTCTCAAGGTCATTACGTGCCTTGCTTGTACGATACTCAGTAATAAATGTCTGAAGACGCGACTGAACAGAGTCTGCCATTGTAGCAGCTATCAAAGGATCCTGATCGGTAACATTGATGGTGATTACTCCCGTTTTATCATCAACATCACAAACGACATTGGCATTGATAACTTTAAATATTGCCGTCTGCCTTTTTGTTAACATAAAAGGATTCAACTTTTCATGCTTTATTGTATCTGGCGTACTGAACATCTTTGACCACCATGGTGACTTCTGATAATAAAGAAGATAATCATAATAGGTCATCACCCTGCTGCTATCCATACGATGCACCTTCACATTGAAAAGACTTGTTTTGAAATCTACAGAATTCATCAAGTCAGGATAGAGTGTCGGGGTAATGGCATCCACATCTCCTTTATTACTACTGCCCATTCTGTAGCCTAAAGAGGAGGCAAGTGATTTTAAACCGCCAGCAGAACCACCAGAATTTCCAAGCTCAGGTGCCAGAGTTACCTGGCACTGATAGAACTTTGGCAACGACTTGGCATATATAGCCCCGATGATAAATACCAAGGGAAGCACAATCACATATAATAATTTATGCTTCCAAAGGGCTGCAAATATCGCCTTATAATCTATCGAAGATTCCTCTTCTTGATCTAATTCTGGTTCGTTTATATTTTCGTTTTTCAACTCGTCCATAATACTTATTTGATTAGATATGATATTGTTGCCACCATTGTAGCTAGTGAAGCAATGCTTGTTCCGATTCCTACGATATCTCTAAGAGAAACATTGCTCTTAGACTTGGTAGGAACAATAATCTCACAACCTGGTCTTACTTTGTTGCGACCAGCTTTGCTAATAGTACCATTCTGATAGACAATAAAGGCCTTGCTCTTCTTGGCATGTGTGCCAAAGCCACCTGCCTGATTAATGTAATGTTTTAATCCCTTACCTGTTTCAAAGGCAACAGTGTTTGGATACATCACGTCACCACTAATCTTAACCGTTCCGTTATATTCTGGTATAATTAGTTTATCACCTGTACGAAGAACAATGTCATAATCACTACCAGGATCAGCAATAGCCTTATTAAGTTCTATACCAACATTGTAGGTATCGGACAAATCAAGTTTGGAAATCTTTACAGAATCCTTATCATCAGCATTCTGCTGTTCTGCATAATACAAAACTTTCTGAGCACGAGCTTTCTCATCAGCTGTCATCTTGCGCTCAATGCGTGCACCACGGCCATAAGCCTCTGTTGTCAAACCACCAGCAGATTTAACTAGTTCGCTGAGTCGCATATTCTTAGTGTTTAGCGTGTAAGAGCCTGGGAATACAGCTTCACCTTCAATAGTTACATTGCGCTGTTCCTGATAACCTGGACTGCGGCGAACATAAACCTGGTCAAAAGGTTCTAAGACAAAGCCTTTTCTTCCATCAATCACAAAACCATTCTTCAACGTGAGCGAGAATGTCTGAGCTATCTCTTTTGAAGATGTTGTTGCCGAAGGATCTACGATACGGCGAGCAACATCAACCTTAGCGATAGAAGCTGCATCGGTGAGACCACCGGCTTGCATGATAAAATCTTCTATCGTCTCATTATCAGCATACTTGTATGTGCCTGGGAACTGCACTTCACCGTTAATGGTGATTGTGCGAGCAGAAGTTAGCTCGGCTCTTGTAGGGATAAAGAGCACATCCTCATTCTTCAAAGGAAGATCAGCTACATTACCTTTCATAATTCCTGTGATATCAACAGGAATTACTTCCAACGTACGGTCTGGCTTCATGCGCTGCAAAACGGCATGATCGGTATAGGCATCCTCGGTAACGCCCTCGGCATGGCGAATGAGTGAGCGAATGCTATTTACATCATTGCCTAACTGATAAAGTCCTGGACGGAATACTGCGCCCTTGACCTCGACCATATTCTCATAACGATCGAGTATCTTGTCTACAGCAACATTATCACCATCGGCAATCTTGAAGTTGCTCATATCAAACTCATTGATATTGAATACGGACTTCTCATTGCCTGTGGCACGGAGCAATCTGACAGATTTCTTATAAGCATCACCGGCAAAACCACCAGCATATCTCAACAATGAGGCTACGCTCTCATTCTTGCGCATTTCATAGGTCATTGGACGCTTTACAGAACCGCCTACATCAACAAGACAGTCGTATGGTCCGACAACGATGACATCATTGTCACGAAGACGAATGTTACCAGTGAGGCGACCATTGAGGATATAGTCATATACATCGACAACAGTAGCCAAACTACCATTGCGGAATACCTTGATATTACGAAGAGTTCCTAGACCATTAATTCCACCAGCCATATAAAGAGCATGGAATACACTTGCGAAAGCACTCACGGTATAAGTTCCAGGAACCTTTACCTCACCCATCACATTGACAAGAATTGTGCGTGTCTGACCTACAGATGTCTTGATCTGGCTACTGCTATATCTAGAACCTAATGTTGAGCGTATTTTTGCATTGGCTGCACCAACACTCATTCCACTTATGTATATAGGGCCATAACCAGGAACAGTTACCGTTCCCTCAGGAGAAACGGTAAGAGTAAGGCTTTTTTGTGATGCTCCATAAATTTCGATAACAACCTGATCACCAGCACCAATCATATAATTAGTTGGTGTAGCGATATTCATGTTAGGCTCAAAACTTAAAAGTTTGTTATTAAAGATATCTCTACCAAATACCTTTCTACCATCAGGAGTTAGCACTTCTTTTCCGTCAGCGGTAGTCTTGTCGTCAGTAGTCTCATCAATACTTCGCTTCACTTGAACATACTGGGTTTCAGCCTTACCCTGAGAAGTATTATCCAAGTCTACATTCTGGGATGTGAGTTCTTGTTTAGAGTTTTCATTACTTTTACGGATACTTCCATCAGCTGTGGCTGCATTCTTACTTGCTGATTGCGAAGATGAATACTGGCTACGGATACGACGAATCTGGTCAATATTGACACCACTCTGCATGAGTTTGGTTACAATCTGTCCCTGCGAGGTTCCTGCTTTTGTCTCACGCTGATACATGCTTATTACTTGACTATCACTCATCTGGGCAAATGAACCAAGAGAGAGAACTGATAGTAATAAGCAAAAAAGAATTCTTTTCATATAATTTATTATGATGTTTTTTTTATTAGAATTTTTAGTTTGGGATATAAAAATCCCTCCCCCTTGGCAAATGTCAAGTGGTATAAGGGGTAACGCACGATCCGAACCGTGATGAAGAAATAGTGAAGCGTATATATATGATTAAATCTAGTCTGAAAAAATGCGCGCCTATGATATTCAATTAATCCAGCCTTAAGTTATTTACATCCAACTAATATATATATAAGGTCGTTGTTATTAAAAACACACGAGAATAATCACTACTCTTACAATTCGGATAATAATAATATCCCTGAATTCGCTACAAAATTACGAAAAATAATATTAGCATACTAATTATTAGTTAACAAAAAGCTAAAATTATATTAAAATGGATGGGATGAATGAAGAACAAACGCCGAAATAGTTTACTGGTATCGCACACAGTGAAAATACTGCTGTAAAAAGTAAATTATGAACGCAGTATGCTTGGAAATAGTTTTCGGCCATTCGAGTAAATAAAGATTGCATTTGTTTCCTTTTATTATGTAAAAACCTTTTATAAACCCATCACGTGATTTATTTTCTCACACAGAAATATGTTATACTGTTTTGGTGGTTATCATGTTCGGGATGTGTGAACGGCATATTCTCCCGCAGATTTCGCTGATCACGCAGACAAAAGACAGGTTCCACATAGTGGAGTTATAGTTCATAATGCATTTAGTCTGCGTAATCTGCGTAATCTGCGAGAGACATTGGGGTTTCTTCTTTGGTAATAGATTGAGTACTCTTGCGTGTTATTCTCTCGCAGATAACGCAGATCTCGCAAATGAATGCAGCAGGCTGCATTATTTCGCAGAGAAAGACAGTTAGTTATTAGTGTGGTTTTTTGGGGGTTGTCTGCGTGATTAGCGATATCTGCGAGAGATAATGCCGTTTCATGTATTATTTACTCTGCGTGAAAACATGTAGTTCAAGCTATTGCATTTATCTGCGGGAGAATAGGCCGTTTTGCACGATTTACAGCATTTATGATGCAAATATTTTATTACATACAAAATTACCAGAAAATAAAAATACTCCAGAAAGTTTAAAACAGACAAAAAACCTCCACGCATCATATAAGCAACTGGTGGATAATCATTTATCGGTGGAGGTTAACCTCCACTATCATCCACTATCATCCACCTTTTTGTAAACTATTGAGAAATTCCGAGCTATTGCTAAACGGAAAGCAAGATTATCGCAAATAACGAAGTGGTAAAATATATTTACTTAATAATTATTTTAACCACCAATAATTGCGTTTTATCGTAGAAACGCAGACGTTTGATCGATATAACGAAAACGTTTGATCGTAGAAACGCAAACTTTATATCGTAGGAATGGAAACTTTATATCGTAGAAACGTAAACGTTTGATCGACATAATGGAAAGCAATATCAACAAAACAAAAACGCAGTGACATAAAAATGATTTTTTGTTGTCACTGCGTTCTTAGCTTTATACTGTTACCACCATCTTATACTTCATACACTTGTTTGTCTTTCTGACTTCAAATCCACGGTTTGACAACAAGCGTCCCAGATTGGCAAGTGACTTTTTGTCGTAACCTATCAGTTTATAGTATCTCCTGATTATGTCTATAATCTCTGGTATAGCAAGTTCTTCAGGCATTTCATCAGGATATGGTTTACGGAACAAGCTGTCGATGATTGGTTCAATATCTGATATGGCAACAAACGGTCTGTTGTCATCCATGATTTTCATGTTCTCATCATCGTTGAAGAAATATCGTTCACCGGCTGCTATCTCTGCAACAAGTTGAGCATAAAGTTGTTCATATTCCACTGGACTTGTGAAATCAATGTTGTCAGTTACTTTGATGCAAAGGTAACGACGGCTACCGGTTAGATCCTTCAGCGGTTTGACATTGTTTGTCGTTGCCACGAAACTGGCATAGCGATGACGGTTGGAGATGCTTGCCTGATAGGGCATTCGCATTTTTACGGTAGGCGTTGATATCAGATATTTCAACAGCGGTTGTTTACCTGAAGACACAGAATCAAACTCATCAATATTTATCAATGCAGTGTTGGTAAGTGCCATAAACATAGAAGTGTCGTTCTTGAAATCAATACGGTTGTTATAAAAATCTTGCAATGTCGGCGGAAGGATTATCGCACAAAAGGAACTTTTTCCGCAACCCTGTTTTCCGATGAAAAGCGGAACGATGGCATTTGCTTGTTTTTTGGTACGCCCCATCCAATGTGCCACCATTGATAGCATCCACACATGGAAGTTGTGTACATAGTCAGCATTATTTGTAGGAACTCTTTTTGCAAATTCACTCACTCTATCTACCCCATCCCATTGCGGAAGGTGATCAAGGTAATCGTTGATTGGGTCATAGAGTGGAATTTGTGTGGAATCAAGATAGCGATCAAGGTCCTTATCCCATGAGTCAAGTCCCATTTTCTGGGCTTTTAGTGTCATAGTGTAACGATCTTCCTTTTCAACTGGTCGGAAAGAGTAGTCGAATCCATCTTTAAACCTAAATTCATTTTTTCCTGAAATAATATTCTTACGGAACTCATAAAAGGTATTCATGAATGCTTCCTGCTTGAATGCCATGAGCTGGACTTTAGAAAGATGTTTTTCAGGATAGTATTTCTCAATTTCCTTATGGTATGCTTCCATAAAGATATTATCTACCATGACTCCATCGCTTCCGAATTCAGAGTTATACTTTATGAGTTTTACGCACATCGTCATTGGAAGTCCTGATTCATAGCAATATTTTGCAAGGAGGGTAAGGAAGTTGGGTACTTTATATTCCTCATCGTCAAGTCGGGTTTTATTAATTGCGTCCATGAAACAGTAATGAAAAAACAGCTGATTGGTCTGCAACTTGGTTCTTCCTGGGAAGATTGGCAATTCATCAGCTTTTTTCGGCATCACAAGTGGTTTGAGACTAGGCGTATTTTCAGTATTATTGATAATCAGTGGAACGGCATCCTCACGAAAGACTGCATCTGGATCTACCGACACACAGCATGAAGATTCGAGCGTTGGTTGAATTTTATCTATTGCCATCTGTAATTGAGTGCTATAGATATAAAAAAGTTTGCGGTAGGCTTCATTGACGAATGCCAGTCGGTCATCATCTGGTAGTTTGCCATCAGGAAATGTTGCTTGGCATACGATTTTTACGGAGCAACCTGTGATTCCAGCGAATGTCATGATGGTGTAAGGGATTTGTGCAGCCATTTCTCGGATTTTCTTAGCCTCATCTTCATCTGTGAGTCTGTTTATCTCAAGGAGGATAAGACCATTGAAATTCTCGATGACACTTTTCCCATCGGCTTTTTTCCATTCGGTAGCGAAACAGATGCGTCTAGCTTTTTTCACGGAATCCAGTTCGTTGAATTTCGGTCCATTGTGAAGAAAGGTGAGAGGGAAATCTTCTTTTACTTTGTTTACTTCGTCGGCATATTTGCCGGAGATAATGTTTTCGTAGACAGTGGCGAGTTCAGTTCTTGTATAGAATTTTTCGTCTTTTTCTTTTCTGATAATTGAAATTTTCATGTTCTAAAGCGTTTTTCTTCTTTTTTGTTTACAAAACAGTGCATGATAGTGGAGGATAGTGGAGGTTATCCTCCACGGCTAAAATATTATTTATCAGAAACTTACACTATACGTGGAGGTTATTTGACAGTTTTAGTACTTTTTCAGAATTTCATTATTTCATGACTGTTCTGCGATACAAAGGTAATAAAAAATACATATCAATACAAGTTTTAAGGGAGAAAAAACAGTAGGGAACACGCTATAAAGGGAATAAAGACAGATTAGTATTGTTGTTTCCTATTCATCACACCTTTATATACATGTATGAACAGCATATTCTCCCGCAGAGGAATACAGCAAAGCTGCATTATTTCGCAGAGAAAGACAGGTTGGGTTGGTTGAGGAAATAGATCTGCTAAAGCAGATGCAGCAGATAACCCAAATAAAGACAGTTGCAATACGGAGGGAGTTTATGTAGTTTGTATTTTATCTGCGATAATCTGCGTAATCTGCGAGAGAATATGGGGGTTTAGTTTGTGCGGATTGATTGAGTACGCTTATATGAATATTCTCTCGCAGAGTACGCAGAGTACGCAGAGGAAAGACAGGTTGGGGAAATGAAACAAACCACAATAACAGCCGTTCACGCGTTTCTCGCGGAAATATCGTGCAAGCGAGAGCAGAGTCAAGTTTACTTGAACTATGCTGAGCGCAGCCGATATTGAAAGAATTTAAATATCTAGCAAGCGAGAGCTGAGTCAAGTTTACTTGAACTATGCCGAGCGCAGCTAGATATTCTTCGATGTGTTGTTTCCTATTTGTTTTTCACATATACAAACGGCATGGTCTCTCGCAGATAGCGCTGATTTACGCAGATAAAAGACAGGTTCCACATAATGGAGGCAATGCAGTGCACGCTGTTTGTTGCTTATCTGCGTAATCTGCGAGAGAATATGGGGTTAATATATTATATTTACTCTGCATGAAGATATGTAGTTCATGCTATTGTATTTAATCTGCGAGAGAATAGGCCGTTTACATTGATGCAATTAAATCAGCGGGAGAATGCGGAAAGTTTCAGCTAAACAAAATGCAGATTTATGCTCGGTCAGAACTTACGGAAACTCAATAGGAGACTGTCGGAACGCAACTGCATTCTATCTGAATTGAGTAACATAATCTTGAATGCTTCCTGTTCTTTGTTTATTCCATAAGGACGAAGCATTGAAACTGGATACATTACATGTCCATCATTGCTTGCCGACTTTAATTTCAACGAGTCGGCAGTATGCTCAAAATGAAAGAACAGATTTGACTCGGCATCAGTATTATAGGCACTCAGACATAACAACCTTACTTGGACAGCATAGAACAACTGATGTTCTTTCACATTACAAGAACCTCCGGTTGCAATGGTGTCAACCTGCATCAACTGCCAATTACCATCAAGGTCGCCATTATCAGAAGCCTCAAACTCGCAACTCTGAAACGACACTAACATAATGAATAATGCTACTATGTATATGATATTATCCTTCATCTTCTTTTAAAGTTTAGTATTCCGTTTTTCAATATCGTAATCTGCAATCCTGTGTTGTTGCCACGAAGTTGCCCACGGTCAACACCCAAAGCGACTTTGACAGCCCAACCATGAGTATTAACAGCCGCTAGCTTATCAGGCAGATTATACCTCACCTCTGCCAACATGTTATAGCTTCTCTCGACATCGGTATATGGAACTTCGTAGGTTCCCCACCCTTTCTGCCACGTCATCAACAAGCGATAATGTAAGCCGAGGATTGGGGCTCCGCTAATACCGAAGTGCCATGCAATGAAACGATTATTTTTTATATACAGGCTTCCGTCTTCATTATAAACAGGTGAGAGATAAAGCGGATTACCTATTACCTGTCCCCAATGCTGCCATCCAACATAGGTTCCATGATTGTAATACCCATCACGTCCACCGATATGATCGGGAGCATTTTCAGAATGGTCATGATATATTGGTCCTGACTGATATTTGGTATATAGAAATTCTCCTACAAAAGTAGACACAAATCGGTTTTTGGGAAGAGTGACCTCTATGCCATACATCGCATCCTTAGGATCATAGACAAGGTAACGATTTTTTTCTTTCTTATTCCACTCACTTCCCTTACCATAACCATCATAATCCAACAGGAACATCTGGGAACCGTCTTCAAAATAATGATCGTAATAGGCACGAAGCTTCCAATTAGTAAACTTATAACTTACACTTAGAAGCATAGCCCCCAACATATTGCCTTCGGCAGTATAAACAGAAGTATCACCTTTCTCATTAAGAGGGACTAAGGCTTTGATAAACTTCTTTATCCCTGAAGGATGCGTGGTCTTTACTCCATTTAGATATGTTGTTCCACCGAAAGTAGTCGCCATCTCCAAACCAAAGTTAGCTTCAAAAGGATGGCGCTGTTCGTTGCCAATACGCACATAAACAGCCTTACTATGGTAGAGTACATTTTTCTGATATTTAGATTTCGACGTATTAAACTGTTCCTGCCATCCACCATCTGTAAGCATACCATAAGAAAGATGTCCCTTGAAAGCCAACAATCCTTTTGTTCCGGGTATATTAATAAAGTCAGGAAGGCTAAGACGTGCCTGTGGAACAGGGCGTGAGTTAATACCCAAGCATTGACCACCACTACTAAGTTCCTGATTTTTCAGTTCCATCGGCTGTTCCTTACTACCAATAGTGAGTAAGCCTTTACGCCAGCGTAAATCAAGATAAGCCTGCTGAACAACGAAGTGGCTAGTGAAATTATAGGGTGCTACAATATCGGCGCAATAGCCTACAGCCCAATTGCGTGCCGAATCTAATTGAAAAGGTCGCATTACAGCACCACGGATATATCCATTTCGGTTATCGATAGAACTCAAGCCATATTTATTAGCGTTGAGCCATAAAGGGTTATGACTGCCTGTACCAGATGTGTTTTGCATTTCCACGTTATATGAGATCTGCGCGTAAGTGGGAGGTGCAAATATGGTTAATATTAGTGGCAAGAACCTTTTTAAGTTAATCATGTTTTCTTTATATAAAAGTTGTTGCAGAGATAGTGTAAGCGAGAGCAGAGGCATCAAGTTTACTTGAATGGTATGCCGAGCGCTGCCTTATCTTATGCAAAGATAGTGCAAGCGAGAGCAGAAGCATCAAGTTTACTTGGATGGTATGCCGAGCGCCGCCTTATCTTATGCAAAGATAGTGCAAGCGAGAGCAGAAGCATCAAGTTTACTTGAATGGTATGCCGAGCGTAGCCTTATCTTATGCAAAGATAGTGCAAGCAAGAGCAGAAGCATCAAGTTTACTTGGATGGTATGCCGAGCGCCGCCTTATCTTATGCAAAGATAAGATAAACGATTAAAAAAGCAAAGAAAAATCATGTTTTTCCGTTTTATCCCTTTGTTTCATTAAGAAAGATCAAATCACTTAGCTTCTTTTTACATGTGCAAAACGGCATGATCTCCCGCAGATCTCGCAAATTTATGCAGAGAAAGACAGGTTGGGAGAATTGATCTGCTAAAGCAGATGCCGCAAATAGCGCTGACAAAGACAGATACCACATAGTGGAGATATGCGGTTCATGCTGTTTGCGGTTTGTCAGCGAGTATCTGCGTTATCTGCGAGAGAATAGGCCGTTTACGTTGATGTATTAAATCTGCGGGAGGACATGTATTTCATGCTATTGCATTTTGTCTGCGATAATCTGCGTTATCTGCGAGAGAACATGGGGTTTAGCATATAACAACAATAACGGCCGTTCTCGCGGGCATGTCGTGCAAACGAAGACAGAGCCAAGTTTACTTGAGCTATGTTGAATGCAGCTAGATATTCATGAAATAAATCAAAGAAACTAAGGAAAGAAACGGCCCAAAATTAATTATTGAGCTTTATAAGCTCGCAAGAAAACACACCTAAAAGGTGTACCGAAAGCGGACAGAATAGTTCCAGATAAGTTATGAGCAGAGGAGGCTTGCTTACTTTGACATGTTGAGTACAGCTAGATGTTCATAGAATAAATAAAATACAGAAACTAATTTTATCACATATTGGGCTTGAAAAACTTGCATGAAACGAACCTAAAGGTACCAAGAAATATTTATCTCTGAAATCCCATATATATACTCCGTTTTGATTACCTCATACGATTATTAATTATGGAATTTAATGACATGATAAAGAAACCTTTTGTCATACAGAAAAAGAGCCGATAAGTCAACATAAAGGATATTAAATACAGAAAATTCAAATCCTTTTAACGAAAATATCAAAACTATCTTGAATTACAACAAAATATACCAAAACGCTCACTCATAATCTAAAATTTATGTATATTTGCATCTAAAAGGAAAAAAATGGCAGAAAATAAAAAGGCAACAACAGTCGATGAACAGGTTGAAAAATTGAAATCTCGCGGGATGATCATTGATAATGATGATAAGGCTAGAGAGAATTTATTGGACATCGGTTATTACAGGTTAGGGTTTTATTGGTTTCCATTTGAAGAAACCTATCCAAGAAAAACGAGACGAGCCCATTGCCTAAAAGCAGGGACCAATTTTGACTATGCCATCAAACTATACTATTTTGACTTTGATCTTAGAAACTTACTTCTCAGATATATCAGCCGTATAGAGGTTAATTTCCGTACCACAATCTTCTATAATGTATCAAACTCATATAAAGATAATCCTTACTGGTACGTGGATGAAAATATCATCAACAAAGCCGCCATAGAAAGTCTAGAATATGAGAAAGCTCTAAGAGATGTAAACAAAGAGCCACTTATTATTCATGACAAAAAGGAGCATGGTAAAAGAGATTATGCTCCGGCATGGAAAGCTCTAGAATTCATGTCATTTGGCACCATTATCAAACTATATGAAAATTTAAAAAATCCACATTTAAAATGTGACATATCTAATGTCTATGGAATGAGCCACCCATCTCAATTTTCAAATTATATAAACACTGTTCGTAGACTACGCAACTGCTGCGCACATGAAAAGGTTCTTTTTGACCTTAATTTACCAGTGGCTATTGGAGATGGGCCCTTAGGAAATCTTGGTTGCCGTAGGACAATGCTAGCAGGAGCATACTTCGTATTCAAATACCTTTTGAAACAAGTGTCTGCCAACAGGGTTACAGAGATGAAAGCGGACCTACTAAAAGCATATGAACGAATTCCATATCTAACTGTTAGAGATATTGTACTAGACAATTCTGGATTAATTATAAATGAAATTTGAAATTAATCACAAAAAAATTTCGTATTACCAAAAATAGTAGTAAATTTGCAACGTAAATACAGTGCACTTGTTGGTTACGACCCTCAAACTGCACTATAAAAGGAACTATTGAGGGATGGCTTACGAGCTGCCCCTCTTTTTTGTTTCTATTAAAATTATTATTAGCAAAAAAGATATCAATAAACATTATTTCTCTATTATTGCTGTCCGATAAAACTAAAAATATGATATAGATAGTTCCCGAAGCCCTTTAAAATAAGACTTCGGGATCATTATTTTGTAGAACAAGCCTCCTTAATCAAAAAAGTGATAGTTCTGGCGGACTCTCTGCCTTCTCTTTCAGATATGTTTCCCAATCTTTTTCGGGGTAGTTGAATAAACTATAAAAATCAACATAATACATAAGTGTTATTCTGATCATAGTCGCTAATCCCGAAAAGCTCCAAGAACGAGTCAATCCCTTCTTCATGATCGTTAGAAGCAGATTGGCAATGAGAGTTACCCATATTTGTATCTTTATAGCGTTGGCACTTTCCCCATAGAAATATTTTAATGGAAAGTTTTGCTTTATCTGTTTGAAGAGCAACTCAATTTCCCAGCGTTTCCTATACATGTCAATGATTTCAGTGGGCTCAGATTCCATGTCGTTGGAAAGCAATGGGATAAGTTTTTTCTTTTTTTCATCCACATAAGTTATAATCCGTGAATAATGAATGATATCTTTCTCTTTTAGATGCTTTGTAAAACAGACATGTTGTATTCTCACTTCCATAAGTCCATTAGGCGTTTGATACATAGTATCATTCAATACTCTGTATTTCAAGTTCTTTTTCATCTTCGTAACATAGATTACTCCTTTTTGCGTCATCTCTTCTAGTTTTTCGTAGTCAATGTAAGCCCGATCCATTGCCATGATATCGCCTTTATGCAATACCGCAGGTCTGAGCATAAATGAGTCATTGGTGGCTGCAGAGGTAAACTTTATATCAGAAGGAACTCCTTCATTTGCATAGATTACTGTGTGAACCTTAATACCGCCTTTCTTCTTGCCTGTTTTAGGATGACGTCCAACACCTTTAAAGAGTAGGTTCGAAAATAGAGAGATGGTTGTGGAGTCTATTATTTGCAGCTGTTTCATCCATTTAGGTTCCTTACCACTTCGGCTGTCCGATGAAAGACGAGTGTGATAAGTAGCATACAAATCACGGTATATAGCCTCAAATACTGCATCTGGACGCCTCTTGTTGGCATCTGACAATGTGCTGCGGGATGTCATCATGTTAATACCTAGGTGACAGAGTTTACGCGCTTCAGCTTGCAGTGAGGTACTTATCTCGCGAAGAGAATCAAAACGCATAATTACGGCATAGAGCATTACAACCAGATGAGTCCAGCTGTCGAAGCGCTTAATATAACGTTCTCCACCATTTTCACGACTGATTTCAATAATTTTAGACTTATCAAGTAATTTTATTACCTGACTATAGAGCGGCTGTCCGATAAAATGTGTACTTTTGCCCATGTGTTAGATTTATTTTGTGGTAAAGACAAAGATAACACATTTTAGGCTGAACTCAGAAATGAATTCAGCCTTTTTTGTTATTACTCAAAAAGTTTTATCGGACAGCAATATTTCTCTATATACATTGTTACCGAAGAAAATTTCGGATTGCTTATTGTTAGGCAATTAGAGTATCATGGAATTCACAAAGTCTCAATATATTCACACCGTTTTTAAGATACAAAAAAAAGAGTCACGAAAATATTCGTGACTCTCTTTGTAGCGGGGGTGGGACCCGAACCCACGACCTCCGGATTATGAATCCGACGCTCTAACCAGCTGAGCTATCCCGCCATCACAACAAGCATTACTGCTGTTTGCGGGTGCAAAGGTAATACAAAGTTTTTAATTACCAAAATTTATTTGGAAATTATTTTTAGACGAATGAAAAAATTGTTTGGCACCGATGTTTCGGAAAAAATCTAATTGCTCAATTAATCAAGTTATCTCATTGTTATTCGAATTTAGATAGTAACGGATGTTATTTGATAAAAAAGATGAAAAATGGGAGATTTCTAATATTTTT
Source organism: Prevotella sp. (assembly GCF_051059605.1). Classification (GTDB taxonomy): domain Bacteria; phylum Bacteroidota; class Bacteroidia; order Bacteroidales; family Bacteroidaceae; genus Prevotella. Next base: position 3,325,574 of record NZ_CP050883.1, on the reverse strand, counting down.
ATACTAATTTTGCAAACTAAATTACGCGCACGTGCGTGAATATTACATAGTACAGATGTTTCGAATAAAGAAATTAGACATATTTATCTCAAAGCAATTCGGTGTGCTTTTCATAGGAACATTCTTCATTTGCCAATTCGTGCTTATGATGCAGTTTCTTTGGAGATATATAGACGAACTTATCGGTAAAGGCCTATCAATGGAGATACTGGCACAGTTCTTCTGGTATATGGGACTGATGCTTGTTCCACAAGCTATGCCACTAGCCATACTGCTGTCTTCATTAATTACTTTCGGTAACTTAGGTGAAAGCAGTGAGCTAACAGCAATAAAAGCAGCAGGAATATCACTGATACAATCATTCAGATCACTTATCGTTATTACCATTGTTATCAGCGGTATATCTTTCTATTTTCAAAATAACATAGGACCTACTGCTAATATGAAAATAGGACAGTTGCTTATGTCTATGAAGCAGAAAAGTCCTGAACTTGAAATTCCAGAAGGTGTATTCTATGACGGAATACCTAACAGCAACTTGTATGTTCAGAAAAAAGACATCAAGACGGGTATGCTATATGGCGTGATGATATACCGAATGACAGGTAGCTACGAAGATCAAGCGATAATCCTTGCCGACTCAGCTATGCTACAAGCTACTGCTGAGAAAAAACACTTGCTATTGCACTTGTGGAGTGGCGAATGGTTTGAGAATATGCAAACAGAAGCGTTCGGCAACAGTGCGGCTGTGCCATACCGCAGGGAAACGTTCACGGCAAAAAAGATTGTACTTGATTTTGACGGCGACTTTAATATGGCTGACGCAACCAGTTTATCAAACGACGCAAGGGGAAAAAGCCTCAAGAAGATATTTCATGACATAGACTCGCTCAACATAGCTTATGACAGCATAGGACATGTTTATTATAAGGACGAGAAAATGGGTATGTATTTTACGCCGAAGATCAACAAGCGTGACTCCTTAGCCGCTATCAAGGCAGGCATGGCAAACAACTTTAATATAGACTCTACATACAGTCATCTGCCGGCAAGCCAAAAGAGCCAAGTTGTGAACGACGCTTTATCAAGAACACAAGCTGCCGTGAGCGACCTTGACTTCAAGAGTATGATAACAAAAGACGGCGACAAGATCATTCATGACCACGAGATTGAGGCTATCAATAAGTTTACAGTAGCATTATCCTGTCTGATATTCTTCTTCATCGGTGCCCCGCTGGGAGCTATCATAAGGAAAGGAGGACTGGGAATACCGGTTATCATATCGGTACTTGTTTTTATCGTGTATTATATTCTTGACAACTCAGGATACAGAATGGCGCGCGGTGGCATGTGGTCTGTATGGTTTGGAAAGGGACTTGCTACGGCTGTGCTAATGCCAATAGCTGTATTCGTGACATACAAGGCAAACAAAGATTCTGTGGTGTTCAATCTCGACTTGTATAAAGAGATCATAAGAAAGATTTTGGGACTTAGAATAAAACGTCACGTATTTGCGAAGGAAGTTGTGATTGAAGACCCGAAATACACCAACGACGCAATACGCCTTGGAACGATAAGCAACGATGTTGGTAATTACTCAAAGGCACAAAAACTTATAGGCATGCCTAATCCTATAAACGTATTCTTCAGGTATCATCCTGATCACGAGATAAAAAGGATTAGCGAGGATTTGGAAGACGTGATAAACGACTTATCAAACACAAGAGACAACTACATACTGAGTGAATTGAATAACTATCCGGTAGTTTCTGTGAAAGCTCACACGCGTCCGTTCGAGCGTAAATGGATGAACATCGCTTCAGCGGTGATACTACCACTAGGTTTATTCTTCTACTTCAGAATGTTTGGATTCAGAATGAGACTGTTGCGTGATCTGAAAACGATAAAACAGACCAACGATAACATCACAAGAAGAATATCGGATATGCAAACAATAAAATAATTAGATTATATATATAAAAATAGGTATATTAAAATTGAAAGACCTATCATTAAAACAAGATAACTATGGGAGAGTTCAAATTAAGCAGCATCGAAGATGCCATAAAAGATTTTAAAGAAGGAAAGTTTGTCATTGTTGTTGACGACGAGGACCGCGAGAATGAAGGAGACTTGATTATCGCAGCAGAGAAGATTACAGCAGAGAAGATTAACTTCATGCTAAAGAACGCCCGTGGCGTACTTTGTGCACCAATAACTCTGTCAAGAGCCGACGAACTGGACCTGCCTCATCAGGTAACAGAAAATACATCAATGTTAGGTACACCTTTTACAATTACAGTAGACAAATTGGAAGGATGCACTACAGGAGTTTCAGCTCATGACCGTGCAGAAACAATATTGGCTCTTGCCGACCCCACTTCTACTCCAGAGACATTCGGTCGTCCAGGACATATCAATCCACTATATGCACAGGAAAACGGAGTGCTACGCAGAAGCGGACACACAGAAGCCGCTGTTGACTTGTGCAAGATTTCAGGATTGTACCCAGCAGGCGCACTGATGGAAATAATGAGTGAAGACGGAACGATGGCACGTATGCCTGAGCTTAAAGAAAGAGCACAGGAATGGGGTCTGAAAATCATATCAATCAAAGACCTTATTGAATATAGACTGAAAACAGAATCAACAATAGAAGTTGGCGACGAGGTTGATCTACCAACAGAATTCGGACATTTCCACCTTATTCCTTTCCGCCAAACAAGCAACGGATTGGAGCACATGGCTATTATAAAAGGTGAATGGAAAGAAGGCGAACCTGTCTTGGTAAGAGTACATTCATCATGCGCAACAGGTGACATCCTTGGCAGCCAACGCTGTGACTGCGGAGAGCAACTTCACAAGTCTATGGAGATGATCGAAAAAGAAGGTAAAGGCGTTGTGATATATATGCAGCAAGAAGGTCGTGGTATAGGATTAATGAATAAGATTGCAGCATACAAACTGCAAGAGCAAGGCTACGATACTGTCGACGCAAATATACACTTGGGATTCAAACCAGATGAAAGAGACTATGGCTGTGGCGCTCAAATGTTGAGACATCTTGGAGTACACAAAATGAAACTTATGACAAACAATCCAAAAAAGCGAGTTGGACTTGAAGCTTATGGATTGGAAATCGTAGAGAATGTTCCAATAGAGATAGAGCCAAACAAATATGATGAGAGGTATTTGAAAACTAAACGTGACAGAATGGGACATATTTTGCATTTAAAATAACATTTGTTGTTGAATAAGTAATAAATAACGTAAATTATGTCACCTTTTCTTCGTCGAAAAGAATAAAATGCGTACTTTTGCATAACGTAGGCGGCGTCAAGGCATAACATTCAAGTAAACTTGATGATTCTGTACTTAACTTGCACTACCTTTGCATAAAGTAGGCTACGTCAAGGCATAGCATTCAAGTAAACTTGATGATTCTGCACTTAACTTGCACTACCTTTTAAATAAAGTATATATTTAAAACAAATAACCAGAAGGAAGAATTATTATGGGACAGTTATCAGACCGTTTAAATCGTCTTGCGCCATCAGCAACACTTGCTATGTCGCAGAAAAGTAATGAAATGAAAGCTCAGGGTATCGACGTCATTAACATGAGTGTCGGTGAACCTGATTTCAACACGCCGGACCACATAAAGGCAGCGGCAAAAAAAGCAATTGACGACAACTATTCAAGGTACTCACCAGTACCAGGCTACCCAGACTTGCGCAAAGCAATAGCAGCCAAACTGAAGAATGAGAACGGACTAGACTATACTATTAATGAAATTCTGGTAAGCAACGGTGCAAAACAGAGTGTATGCAACACCTTGATGGCATTAGTAAACGATGGAGACGAAGTTATTATACCTACTCCATATTGGGTAAGCTATCCACAGATGGTGAAACTAGCAGGTGGAAATCCAGTATTTGTGAATGCAGGATTTGAGCAGAACTTCAAGATGACTCCAGAACAGCTTGAGGCAGCTATAACACCTAAGACAAAAATGCTTATCCTCTGTTCACCAAGTAACCCTACAGGTAGTGTTTACTCACAGGAAGAACTTGCTAGTCTAGCAGAAGTAATCAAGAAGCATGATGGTATGTATTTACTGGCTGACGAGATTTACGAACACATCAACTATATAGGCAAGCACGCGAGCATAGCTACGGTTGAAGGAATGAAAGAACGTTCTATCATCGTAAATGGTGTATCAAAAGCTTATGCGATGACAGGATGGAGAATCGGTTATATAGCTGCTCCTGAGTGGATCGTAAAAGGGTGCAACAAGTTGCAGGGACAATACACAAGTGGACCATGCTCAGTAAGTCAGAAAGCTGCAGAAGCCGCATATACACTAGAGCAAGGTTGCGTAGAGGATATGCGCCAAGCATTTGAACGCCGTCGTAACCTCATCGTAGAACTAGCTAAAAACATTCCAGGACTGGAAGTTAACGTACCAGAAGGTGCATTCTACATATTCCCTAAATGCAGCAGTTTCTTTGGCAAGAGCAATGGCGAAAAGACAATCAACAACTCAACCGATTTTGCCCTCTACCTACTGGAAGAAGCTCATGTCGCAACAGTTGGAGGTGATGCCTTCGGGGATAAAGAATGTTTTAGAATGAGTTATGCAACAAGTGACGAGAACATTAAAGAAGCAATGCGCAGAATCAAGGAAATTTTAGCAAAGTTAAAATAGCAAGAACGAAACAAAAAAGAAAAATTGATAACGATATGATTAAAATTAAAGCAATCTATCGTTAAAACTTCTTAATTAAGTTCGTAGTTATTCATAAATTGCTATCTTTGCCAAACAAAAAAAGTACGAGGACCGCAAGGCATCTTTTGACAATAACATTAAATCGAAATAAACATTAATATTATTAATAACTAAAAATTAAAAATTTTAAATTATGGCAACTACACAAAAAACAGCCAGCCCTAAGAAATCAGAGGGCTTTCAGGGAGTAAGAGGCGCATTCTGGATCATCGTCGTTTGCGGAATCATCGCTTTTACATTGTTCAACCTTTGGTTTGGTAACCCAATGCACTTCCAGGATGGAGCAGCAAAGACTACACCAGCTGACGTTTGGGGTACAATCTTTAAGGGTGGTGTTATCGTACCAGTTATCCACACTCTTCTTCTTTCTGTATTGGCTATGTCAATTGAGCGTACACTTGCACTTAAGACAGCTTTCGGTAAGGGTTCACTTCCTAAGTTTGTTGCAAACATCAAGGCAGCTCTTTACGCTAACGATTTTGCAAAAGCACAGCAGCTTTGTGACAAGCAGAAGGGTTCTGTAGCAAATGTTGTTTCAGCTTCTCTTAACGCTTACAAGGAAATGGAGTCAGGTGCTAATGCAACTCTTAAGAAGTCACAGAAGGTTTCTAAGATTCAGCAGGCTCACGAGGAAGCAACTCAGCTTGAGATGCCAACTCTTACAATGAACCTTCCAATCGTAGCTACTATCGTAACTCTTGGTACACTTACAGGTCTTCTTGGTACTGTTGTTGGTATGATCCGTTCATTCTCTGCTTTGTCAGCAGGTGGTGGCGCTGACTCAGCTGCACTTTCTGCAGGTATTTCTGAGGCTTTGATCAATACTGCTTTCGGTATCGGTACATCATGGTGTGCTGTTGTATCTTACAACTATTTCACAAACAAGGTTGACAAGCTAACATACGCTCTAGACGAAGTAGGTTACTCAATTGCACAGACATACGAAGCTAACCATACAGAAGAAGCTTAATTTTTGCTAACCCTTTAAAAATTTATCGCTATGGGTAAAGTAAAAATTAAGAAAAGTGACGTTTGGATCGATATGACGCCTATGTCAGACGTTATGACCCTTCTGCTTACCTTCTTTATGCTGACATCTACATTCGTAAAGAATGAGCCAGTGAAGGTGAACACTCCAGGGTCTGTGTCTGAGATAAAGGTGCCTGAGAACGGCGTCCTGACCATCTTGGTAAGTCCAGAAAAGGACAAAGCCGGTAAGCCAACAGGCGAAGGTCAGGTATTTATGAGTATAGATAACACCGACCTGTTAGGTCAGACCCTAGATGCGATGACTGGCAAGTTTGGTGTGAAACTAAGTGAAAAGCAGTCTAAGACTTTCAAGAACGAATCAACATTTGGTGTTCCAATGAATGAACTAAGCGGTTATTTGGCAATGTCTACACAGGCACGTCAGAAGACTCTTAACACCAAAGGTATTCCATTGGATAGTATCAAAGGTAGCATGAGCGAATTCCAAGAGTGGGTTGATCAGGCTCGTAGAGCAAATGACAACCTCAAAATAGCTCTAAAGGCAGACGCTACAACACCTTATAAGACTGTTAAGAAGGTAATGAATGAGCTCCAGGATATGGACGAAAGTCATTATTATATGATTACACAGCTTAAAAAACAGGGGGACGAATAAATGGCAAAGAAAGAAAGCAAACAAAAAAAGGCTCATGTTCGCGTAGACTTTACGCCTATGGTGGATATGCTCATGCTTCTTATCACGTTCTTCATGCTGTGTACAACATTGAGCAAGCCCCAGACAATGGAGCTGACAATGCCTAGTAATGACAAGAACACTCAAGATAATCAGAAGAATGAGGCTAAGGCTTCAGAGTCAATTATTCTATATGTAACAGCTGATAACAAGATTTTCTATGGTGAGGGTATCCCTCAGTATACAAACCCAGCATGGCTCAAGGAAACAACTTGGGGAAATGATGGTATTCGCAAGATCTTGAGAAATCACTCTACAGCAAATGGAGTAAAACCTGTAACACGTATCGAACTTGCAGTTAAAGAACTTAACGCTGATAAAGCTAAGAACCCAAAGATGTACACAGACAGTATATATCAGAAGAGACTTAGCGAAATCAAGGGTGGTAAGCTCAAAGACGGTAAGATTCCTACTTTGACAATCATCATCAAACCTTCAGACAATGCATCATATAAGAATATGGTGGATGCTCTTGATGAAATGCAGATTCTAAGTATTGGTACTTACGTTATCGATAAGATTAATTCTGACGACGCGAAACTTCTTAAGTTGAAAGGCGTAAGACTCTAATCGATAAGTAACGAAACAATTTAAAAAGAAACAAAATGGCAAAAATAGACTTATACGATCCTAAATGGGTCGATATGGTGTTCGACGGAAAGAACAAAACTTATGGAGCTTACCAGCTTCGTAAGGGTACTTCTGGACGAAACATCAAATCTCTTATAATCTTAGTCATTGCTGCAGCTCTAGTAGGAGGTTTTCTTGCATGGAAAGTCATTGAACAAAAACAGGCTGAACAGCAAGCAGCTTACATGGAGGCTATGGAACTTTCTAAACTCCAGAAAGATGCTAAGAAAAACGAGAAGAAAGAGGTTATTAAACCTAAAGTTGAACCAAAGAAAGAGATTCCTGTTGCTCGTCAAACTCAGAAGTTTACTGCTCCTGTGATTAAGAAAGATGAACTCGTAAAAGAGGAAAATCAGATCAAGCAGATGGATAAGTTGGACGACAAGGTTGCCGTTGGTACAGAAAACCATGAGGGAACTAAGGATCGTAACGTAGAGGCTGTGCGCAACGATATCGCTGTAAACACTCCTCCACCAGCTCCAAAGGAAGAAGTTACCAACAAGGTATTCGACGTTGTAGAAGTTATGCCTTCATTCCCAGGAGGACAAGGCGCACTTCTGAGCTATCTTAGCTCACACGTTAAGTACCCAGTAGTTGCTCAGGAAAATGGTGTTCAAGGTCGTGTAACCGTTTCATTCGTTGTTGAGCGCGATGGTTCTATTACAGATGTACATGTTGTACGCTCTGTTGACCCATCACTTGACCGTGAAGCAGCTCGCGTCGTAAGCAGCATGCCTAACTGGCAACCAGGTAAGCAGAATGGTTCTGCTGTTCGTGTTAAATTTAATGTACCTGTGCAATTTAAATTGCAGTAAATGAATAAGAACATATCTTATATATTTATAGGACTAACCCTATCTTTAGGCGTATTCTCATCTTGTAATGAGAATAAACCTAAAGGTAGTAGAACTGATACACCGACGTCAGGGGCGATTCAATTCGTCTCTGACGAAAGTTTTAGTCCAATCATTGAGGAAGAAAGACAGCAGTTTGAGTTTGAATACCCAAAAGCGCATCTTAAACCTCTGTATACAGACGAGCTAACCGGTCTGAAGATGATTCGAGACCTAAAGACTTGCCTGTTAATCACTTCACGTGGTTTGAAACCAAGTGAAATAGCCTACATCAAGACTAAAAACATTATACCTTCTGTGTTTCCTATCGGCTACGACGGACTTGCACTTATCGTAAACAAGAACAATAACGATACTTGCATGACTGTGAACGACGTAAAGAAAGTATTAAGCGGAAAGGTAAAGAACTGGAATCAAATATATCCAGGATCAAAGAGAGGTGGCATACAGGTTGTGTTTGACAACAAGAGTTCAGCAACATTACATTATGTAGTAGACTCTATACTTGACGGCAAACCAATCATAAGTGACAACATCGTTGCAGCAAACAGCAGCAAGGAAGTTATCAACTTCGTAAGCAAAAATCCTAACGCCATTGGTGTTATTGGTTCAAACTGGCTTAATGACAAGCGAGATACCACAAACACTACATTTAAGAAGAATATCCATGTAATGTCTGTATCCATAAAGGACAAGGCTACACCAATGAACAGTTGGAAGCCATATCAGGCATACCTGCTAGATGGAAGATATCCATTCGCAAGAACTATATACGCTATAGTCGTAGACCCAAGCAAAGCATTGCCTTGGAGTTTCGCCAACTATATATCAAGTCCAACAGGACAACTTATTATCTTCAAATCAGGCTTACTGCCCTATAGAGGTGACATAAGCATAAGAACTGTAAAAGTAAAGAATTAAACATTTAAGATTTAAACTTTTCATCCATTTTATCGTCATAGATGAAAACAATAAATGTTACATAACTAAACAAGATTATGAAAAAGATTAAATACCTTGTAGCTGGTTTGCTGATGATGGGATTGTCAGTACCAGGAATGGCACAGAACGCAAATTACAGTGATTTACTGAAGCCAATAGAGCAGACACTAAAGTCTAACCCAAACCTTGACGCTAAAGGACTAAAGGATTTGACTAAAGAGTATCAAAAAGCATTCAAGAAGGATCCAAAAGCTCTTGTGGCACTTGGTAATACCTTGTTGATGAGTAAGAAATACGACGATGCCTCAGCTATCGGTAACATGGTTATTGAAAAGTACAAGGATTGTGGTGATGCATACGTTCTTCTTGGTGATATCGCAGCAATGAAAGATGACGGTGGTGATGCAGCTATGTGGTATCAGCAAAGTATGACTATGGATCCTAAAAATCCTAATGGTTACATGCGTTATGCAAATGTTTACAGAAAGCGTAGCCCGGAAGAGAGCGAAAGAGCTTTAAACCTTTTGAAGCAAGTTCGCCCAGACTACCCTATCGAGGCTGAAGCTGGAAACAACTTCTATCTTGGTGGAAACTATGCTAAGGCATACGAATATTTCGCAAAGACACAGAAAGAAAATCTAGACCAGTATTATCTTGTAGCTTATGCTGTATCAGCATACATGAACAATAAGAAAGATGAAAGTCTTGAAATAGCTAAATTCGGTGCACAGAAGTTTGCTCAAAACATTACTTTTGAACGTGTAGCATTGTGGAGTGCCGTAGACATTCAGAAATTTGACGATGCAATCACTTATGCTAACAAGATTGTCACTACAGACTCTGTTGAAAAGAGTGCCCGTGACTATATTTATTATGGTTTAGCACTGAAGGGAAATAAGCAGTACCAACAGGCTATCGACCAATACAACAAAGCATTTGAAATGGAGAAGAACAACTTCAAACCATATCAATACATTGCTGATGCTTATGCAGAGATGGGTCAGGAAGACAAAGCTTTAGAATACAGCGAGAAATACATGGCAAACAATCAGGATGCAACACCATCAGATTATGCTAAACTCGCTAACATATACATACAGAAGGCTGCAAAGGGAGATGCTAACAAACAGGCTAACCTAGACAAAGCTTACAGTATATATGATCAGATGGCAGTTAAGTGGCCTACAATCGCAGCATGGGTAAACAACATGGCTGGTATGCAAGCTTCTAAGGCTGGTCAAGATGAAAAGAGCGTTGAATACTTCAACAAGGTTGTTGATATGCTTGGTAACAAGGAAAACCGCGAAGAAGATGATACAAACACATTGAAGTCTGCATTAGCAAACCTTGGTTACTATTATTGGATCACTAAGCAGAATCTTGATGCAGCAAAGCCTATCTATGAACAGTTGATAAAGCTTGATCCAAATGACAAGAATGCTCGTGCAGCTCTTGGATTGGATAAGCCAGAAGATGTTAAAAAATAATTTTTTAATAATAACTACACTAAACAGAACAGGCGAGAGAGCGCAAGCTATCTTGTCTGTTTTTTTGTTAATATGAATATGAGTGATTAACCCACGAAGCTTACTAAAAAAGGACTCTAACTTATGGGCACAAAAAAAGCGACACTTTCGTGTCGCTTATATTTTTTGCAGTTATTCCTTACTCAGGAAGGCTGATTGCCTCGTTAGGACAAACATCAGCACATGTACCACACTCTGTACACATATCAGGATCAATAGAATACTTTTCACCTTCAGAGATTGCTCCAGATGGGCACTCATCAATACATGTACCACAAGCGATACAGTCATCACTAATTACGTAAGCCATAATAAATTTAAATTATAATATTAATAATGTTTTTGTAATATGTACCCCTGGCTTTTAGCCAAAAAAGTACGTTGCAAAGATACATATTAAAATCGAAATACCTACTTTTAGGTACGGTTTTTTAAATTATTTATACTTTATCTCAATAAAGAACTATACAATAAGAAATGCAATAATACGTTTATATGATAATGAATATAAAAGCATTTATAATAGCAAGTATTGCCATAAGCAGCAGTATACTGGCAAACAGTCAGGAAAGAACTGTACAAAACCGCCCATACACGGATTTGCGCCCATTTCATCTAGGCATCTCCATAGGTACACATGTGCAAGACTTAGAACTTATGAATGTTGGACCACAAACGATTACTAACGAAGACGGAACTGTTACAAAACAACTCATAACAACTGATCAAAGCAGATGGGACATGGGGTTCAATGTTGGTGTATATGGTGAATTCAGAATAAATGAATTTCTGCAATTACGCGTAGCACCTACTATGTTTTTCGGTTCACGACATATTGTATTTCACAATAGCAGCACAGAAACTGTGACTGAAGAACAACAAGACATGAAGACAGTATATATCTGTGCACCAGTAGACCTGATATTTGCAGCACCACGCTTCAATAATCACCGTCCGTATATTCTTGGAGGAATTACACCAGCCATAAACCTGAGCGGAAAAGATAAAGACTATATCAAATTAAAAAGATACGATACATTTGCCGAAATAGGAGTAGGATGTGATTTCTATCTTCCTTTTTTTAAAGTCAGACCTGAACTTAAATTCATGTATAGTCTATTAAACAGCCTGGATAAAGATCATATAAAAAGCATGGAAGATAAGAGTATGCTTCCTTATTCGAATTCGATTAACGAAGCACACTCTAAGATGATAGTACTTACTTTTTACTTTGAGTAAGATCTAATATCATTTTGCCGACATAAATAGCATTCTTACCATTTTGGTCAACGGGAATATTCTTTCCATCAAGATTCTTAATATAACGAAGAGTCTTAAAATATGTGTGAGAATGTCCACCAAGAACAAGATCTATATTTCGAGATCCGGCAATCATCATCTGGTCACCCATACCATTTTCTTCCCAACCAAGGTGAGAAATACATATAACCAAATCACACTTTTTGTCATTCTTGAGCATAGTTGCCATATCGTTTGCAACAGCTATAGGGTCCAAGTATTTTATAATTCCATAATTAGCCTTTGATACTAGACCATCCAACTTTGGATCAAGTGCAAACACACCAATCTTAACGCCATTCCTTTTTATTATTGTGTATTTCTTTACAACCTCATCAAGTGGAGTTCCTTTAAGATCGTAATTAGAACACAATATCGGGAAATTAGCCATTTTGAATATACGAGCCATATTCTGCATACCGTAGTCAAACTCATGATTTCCAATTGTTCCGGCATCATAATGCATTCTATTCATCAATCCAATCTCGACATCACCCTTGAAAAGTGTATAGAATGGTGAACCCTGAGAAAAATCACCGCTATCAAAAAGAAGCAAATTCTTATCCTTAGCCCTTTCCTGCTCTATCATTGAAATACGACGTATAAATCCAGCACGTCCAGCAAGCAATGTGTCAGCTAAAGTTGTCTTTAAAGGGAGCACACAACTATGAGTATCATTCGTATGCAATATCGTCAGATGCTTTTGTGCAAAACCAACGGAAGCAATGCAGCATAAAATGGAAATAAAAAGATATCTAAATTTCATATAATTCATTTTTATCAATCAAACACTATTTTACAATAACTCTGCCCTCGACTTTAGAATCGACAGCAATACCATGAGCCATCTTATCACGGAAATAATTCATAATTATAAATCTCACATTATTATCATTTCCCTTTGGAGAGACAACAGCTGTTCCTGACTTGAAAGCATCAAGACCATCATTGCCTTGAGCAAGATAATCAAGAGTAGCAACACGATAAGATTGATTATCATCTACTGGTTTGCCATTAATAGTAGCCTCAAGCAATTGACCATCTTTTGTAATAACCAAATTTACACCGTGGCTTAAGCCTTCTCCACCCAACTTAGCTACATCGCTAAAAAGTTCTCGAACTTTAGAACCTGTAAGAGACAAGAAACAAATCTTATTCTCAAAAGGGGCAACATCAACAACATCGCCATAAGTAACAGTGCCCTTTGCAAAAGCAGCTCTTATACCACCGACATTGTATAAAGCAAAGTCAACCTTTTCATTAAATCCGTTACCACCCCACAATAAAATATCAGCAAGAAGATTAGATAGCGGACTCTCTGGCTTGTGTGAAGAAAGATATTCTGCCGTTTCACCCACAACAGGACTCATTATGCTATCCACCTTATGTTGGTAAGGAGCAAGAAAAGCCTGAGCCTCCTTATCAGGAGAAACATCATAGCAACTATCAACTAAAATACGACTACGATTAATGTCGGTCAACTCATAGTGTTGCCTACAAGAAGACGCCCCCAACACAGCAGGAACAATAAAAAAAAGTAATGATTTCTTGTACATAAGTTTGTAATTAACTGTTACAAAGGTAGTTATTTTGTATGAGAAAAAGAAGAAATATTGTTAAATTCAGAAAAAACTTCATAGATAGCAACGGTAAGTCTGAGCTTTTTTGTAACTTTGCACAGCTTTTCGGCGAAACCGCTGGCTGCAGAAGTGTTGCATGCTAAGTTGCGTTGGACGATAAACATATTTAATTATAAGAAATGAATTTAATTAAAGTTGCTGAAGAAGCATTTGCAACCGGCAAAGAGTTACCAAAGTTCAACTCTGGTGACACAATCACAGTCGCTTACAAAATTATCGAGGGTTCAAAAGAGCGTATCCAGCTCTACCGTGGTGTTGTAATCAAGATTTCAGGTCATGGTGAGAAAAAACGTTTCACAGTTCGTAAGATGTCAGGAACAATAGGTGTAGAGCGTATCTTCCCTCTTGAGTCACCAAGCATCGATTCAATCGAAGTTAACAAGCGTGGTAAAGTTCGTCGCGCTAAGTTGTACTATCTTCGTAAGCTTACAGGTAAGAAAGCTCGTATTGCAGAGAAGAGAACTGTTAAGGGAGCATAATCCTAAGGATCTTCAGAAAAGAAATAAAAAGAGGTCATGCACAAAGCATAACCTCTTTTTTATTTCTTAGTTTTTGTTTTCTTCTCATCATCCATAAAAGTATCCTTTAAACTTTCCCAATCCTGAAATCCGGCAAACAGTGCCAGTCTATCAAGAGTATCATGAGAAGGTTTTTCGGCACCATAAAGATAATGCCAAATCTTCTTCAACGAAGATGATTTGAGATTGATGTGATGCTGAGAGAAAAAGAGTGACATCTTCTCAAAGTCATTACCAATCTTCGCTTTCTCTACAAGTTTTGTTCCCACTTCCTTAAGCAGGAAACCAATTTTACGTTTCATAACCTAACGAAATAATTTCTAAGTTGCAAAGGTAATAAAAAAAATATTATTATCTTTGCAAAAAGTTTAATTAACCCTCAAGAATGAAAGAATTAGCTTTAAAGTACGGATGTAATCCCAACCAGAAACCTTCCAGAATATATATGGAAGAAGGTGAATTACCAATCGAAGTCATTAACGGTCGCCCTGGCTACATCAATTTCCTTGATGCACTAAACAGTTGGCAATTAGTAAAAGAGCTGAAAGAAGCTACAGGTCTGCCAGCAGCAGCAAGTTTCAAACATGTATCACCAGCAGGAGCAGCTATCGGTTTGCCTCTCAGCGATACATTGAAGAAAATTTATTTCGTTGACGACGTAAAGATTCCTCTTACACCATTGGCATGCGCATACGCACGTGCACGCGGCGCTGACCGTATGTGTTCATACGGAGACTTCGTTGCACTGAGCGATACATGCGACGCAGCGACAGCTACTCTATTGAAACGAGAAGTAAGCGACGGTGTTATAGCACCAGATTACACTCCTGAAGCAATCGAGATTTTGAAGGATAAGCGCAAAGGCACATACAACGTTATAAAGATTGATCCAGAATACAAACCAACTCCAATAGAACGTAAGCAAGTATTCGGAATAACTTTTGAGCAAGGACGTAACGAGATAAAATTGGATGATCCAAAACTATTTGAGAACATTCCGACAAAGAACAAGACTTTCACTGAAGAGGCACAGCGCGATTTAATCATTGCGCTTATAACACTTAAATACACACAGAGTAATTCTGTATGTTATGTAAAAGACGGTCAAGCTATCGGCATCGGAGCCGGCCAGCAAAGTCGTATACACTGTACTCGCCTTGCAGGAAGCAAAGCTGATACATGGTGGTTACGTCAAGCACCAAAGGTTATGAATCTTCCTTTTAAAGAAGGTATTCGCCGTGCCGACCGTGATAATACAATAGACGTATATATCAGCGAAGACTATGATGACGTTCTTCGTGACGGAACATGGCAGATGTTCTTTACAGAAAAACCAGAAGTTTTCACAATGGAAGAAAAGAAAGCTTGGATTGCCAAAAACACTAAAGTGTCACTTGGTAGCGATGCATTCTTCCCATTTGGAGATAACATAGAGCGCGCCCACAAGAGCGGTGTAGAATATATCGCACAAGCAGGTGGCTCTATACGTGATGACAATGTTATTGATACATGCGATAAGTATGGCATAACAATGTCGTTCACTGGAGTACGCTTATTCCATCATTAAAATAAATATATGAGTGATATCGACGAAATTATCGAGTTGGGAATAGTCTTTAAAAAACCTTCTAGTGGTGAACCAAAAGAAGAGAAAGTAAAGACTAAAGCCAAAAAGAAAAAGTACATTACAGGTGCTCATGGTTCAGGAAGCGCCCGCCAAAAGGCGAAATACCGCGAACAAAGATCCTCAAGACACAAGTAGAAATAAGAAAAGCTCCCTTTTATTAAGGGGGCTTTTTTATTAATCGTTATAATCAATCAGAGTTATTTGGTTGATTGATTTATTTTTTGGCGAAGTAATTGCGCTGAGTCTTTACAACACCATTTTTACAGGAAAGCGTTATTTGTTGTAATGACTTATTAGCATTATCAAATACGTCAGAAGGATTTAATCTATGCCCCTTGAAGAATAACTCAAAATGCAAATGCTCAGTAGTAGCATGTCCCGTTCTGCCTGTAAGTCCTATGATTTGTCCAGCCTTTACTTTATCACCGCTCTTCACTAAATTACGAGATTGGTGACCATATAATGTTTCGAAACCGTTGTTATGTTTTATTTTAATACAATTGCCATAACCAAAATAAGTACCAGACATCGTCACAACTCCGTCGAAAGTGGCACAGATATTATCATTGGGGCGTGTCTTTAAGTCAATACCTGGATGATGACGAGCACCACCGAAAGGACTTATCACATGACTTCCAGGCAATGGATAAGACCATTCTGATTTAGGTAAACCAGTCAAATCAATCTTATCTTCGTTACTAGAAAGAGTTATATCCTTAATATCCTTTGCCTGTTTTTCAGAATTATCAACAACAGACACATCTACATAATTTCCATTTTTCTTGCACAAGATAGTCTGCTTGCGCAATATATGACTATTCAAATCAATGAAGGTCTTAGGGTTAACTCGTCCACCATTAATCATCAAACTGAACTTGCAATATGTACGTCCTGCATCAGAGCCGACAATAGCCACAGTCTGACCAGCCTTTACACGCTGTCCAACATTAACCAAATTCTGAGCATTATTAGCATAAACCGTTTCTATGCCATTGTCATGTCTTACAACAACAACATTTCCATAACCATTTACGTTTCGTGATAAGCGAACAACACCAGCAAACATTGCCTTAACGGCATCACCAGTAGAAGTAGAAATTTCAAGAGCCTGATTGTCATCAACCACTTTCACCTTACCAACTGGCAACGGAAAGAAATAGTTATTGCTTTCAATAGCACTAAAATCGATGCTAAAAGCATTAGAATGGTCAAAAAGTCCTGACGTAGGAATAGCAATCTGTTGCTGTTCAGCAGCAGAGAAAGTTTTTTTTGCCGGGGTCATAGCAGACATAGTCACTATAAGAGAAACGCCCAGCAAAAAGTGTTTCAAATTGAAATTCATAAAGATTCATCAAAGGTTAAATGTAAAAATAGTAGTAGCTGTCTGAAAGCGGATTGACACAACCGGCTATTCAGAGATCATTATTCCAGAGAATATTCTTCCCGAATGCTGTCCAAGCTTGCGGGCTGAGAAATAATCCTCGGAGCGAGAGAAAGTACATATCCCCGACATCAAGATATTTTCATCTTTCAGTCCTGCTTCCCTTAACTGAATATGATTACATTCAGGAAGGTTAATATGCCATTTTTCGTACTTCTTGGAAATGAGTGGCATATTGAATCCAACAGCTTCAAACTGTTGATAGACTTCATCACCTACTTCAAAGTTTTCCATAGATATACCAGGTCCTATCACGGCTTTTATGCGTGACGGATTAGATTTATACGCATTGCACATTTCGACTATAGCACGATGCGCTATGCGATTGAGAGTTCCACGCCAACCTGCATGCACTGCAGCTATGGCATGGTGTTCGTCATCATAAAGAAGAACCGGAATACAATCAGCTGTAGAAACTCCGATACACAAGTTTTTAATATCAGTAAGCACGCAATCCACTCCTTCAAGGAGCATCTTGCGAATACTTTCAGGCATACTAAAAAACTCAGGAGCAATAGTGCGACATTCAATTCTATGAATCTGGTGAGGCATTATTATATTATCAACACCGATACTAAGTTCTGCAGCCAAAGCCTTTTTGTTTTCTGCAATGCACGAATCATCGTCACCACAGAAACCATTAATATTAAACTCACCGAAAGTACCATCACTCACCCCACCCTTACGGGTAGAACTGAAAGCTTTGACACAATCGGCAATATCATAATATTTCAATACAGGCTTAATCATTCCACATCTTTATCTTCATCATATTCGAAGTCATCAAGATCTTCGATATCATCATCATCAACAAACTCTAAGTCTTCCTCATCTGCACCTTCTGCATGAATTTCTTCAGCAAATACGGCCATATCTTTATCACGATGCACAAGAGAATCTTCTGATACTATTTCCTGCAACTTATTGCTTTCACTATTGAGTTCACGCCACAATACGTCCTTAAGCTCATTTAGTCCAAATCCAGTGACAGAAGAAATAAACACTACCGGAAGTGAATCTGGTAAAGTTTCTTTCAGCATCTCTATAAGTTCTTCATCAAGCAAGTCACACTTGGTAACAGCCAAAACGCGGTGTTTGTCAAGCATATCAGGATTGAACTTTTTAAGTTCATTAAGCAACACTTCGTATTCGTGCTTAATGTCTTCAGTATCACCAGGAACCATAAACAGGAACAGAGAGTTGCGCTCAATATGTCTGAGGAATCTAAGTCCAAGTCCCTTACCTTCACTTGCACCCTCGATAATACCAGGGATATCAGCCATCACAAACGACTTATTATCACGATATGCGACAATACCCAAAGAAGGTTCCAACGTAGTGAAAGGATAATTAGCAATTTTTGGACGAGCACTTGATAATGAAGACAGCAAAGTAGATTTACCAGCATTTGGCAATCCTACAAGACCTACATCAGCAAGAAGTTTCAATTCAAGGATGATATTCATCTCCTCCATTGGTTCTCCAGGCTGTGCATATCGTGGAGCTTGATTAGTAGACGTACGGAACTGGAAATTACCAAGTCCACCACGACCACCTTTCAACAAGAGCACTTCCTGTCCATCATAAGTCACATCACAGACATACTTACCTGTTTCGGCATTATATACCACGGTACCGCAAGGCACATCAATATAGAAGTCCTTACCATCAGTACCGTGACATTTATCTCTACTGCCATTGCCTCCATGTTCAGCAGCCACGTGGCGCTGATACTTCAAGTGAAGCAATGTCCAGTAATTATGATTAGCTCTTAAATATACGCTTCCGCCATGTCCTCCATCACCGCCGTCAGGACCGCCGTTATATTGGTATTTCACATGACGCAAGTGCATGGAGCCTCTTCCGCCCTTACCAGAGCGGCAATAAATCTTAACGTAGTCAACGAAGTTGGATTCAGCCATTATTTATTTTATTAGATTAATCAGAAAGGTTATCAATAACATCAAAAACACGTCCGGAAATTTCTTCTAAAGTTCCGAAACCTTTTACATGATAGTGCACACCTTCCTTCTCATACCAGTCGATTAGTGGAGAAGTCTGTGTATGATAAACGTTTAGACGCTTCTTTATTGTCTCTTCGTTATCATCACTACGTCCACTTTCTTTACCACGGTTGATAAGACGAGCCATAAGTTCCTCCTCAGGAACATCAAGTTCTATCATTGCAGCAATTTTGTGACCACGATCTGAAAGCATTTTCTTCAAAGCTTCTGCCTGTGGAGTTGTGCGTGGGAAACCATCAAAAATTACACCCTTATGGTCTGTTCCGAATGAATCATAAACACTTGCAAGGATATTAACCATCAATTCATCAGGAATGAGCTGACCGTTGTCAATAAATCCCTTAGCTGTCTTGCCAAGTTCTGTACCATTCTTGATTTCGTTACGAAGCACGTCACCTGTTGAGATGTGTCCAAGACCATACTTCTCAATAATTTTGTCACTCTGAGTACCCTTACCGGCACCTGGAGCTCCGAAAATAACAATATTCTTCATTTGTTTCTTAATTATTATAATTTATTTCGCTGTCTCTATTTCGTCACAAACAGTATAGATATCCCTTAACTGGCGACCTTGCTGGTCATAATCCAAACCATATCCAACAATAAAGTCGTTAGGGATTTCCATTGCGGCATATTCTATATTCAAAGGCACCTGAAGCTTTCCTGGTTTAAACAGAAGAGTACAGATATGAATAGTCTCAGGGTTACGTGTACCCAAGCTCTCAATCATATTCTTCATTGTGAAACCTGTATCAACAATATCCTCAACAATAACAACTGTTCTTCCAGCAAGGTCCTCATTAAGACCTATAACTTCTTTAATTTTACCTGTAGAAGTGGTACCCTGATAAGATGCCAGTTTCACGAAAGAAATCTCACAAGGGATGGTGATATTGCGAATCAAATCTGCCGCAAATATAAACGAACCGTTCAATACTGCCAGCAAGAGTGGGTTTTTACCATCCATATCCTTGTTGATCTTATCAGCAACAACCTTAACACGTTGCTGAATCTCTGATTCAGGAATAAACGTTTTAAACGTTTTATCCTTGATTTTAACAAAGTCCATAGTGCGAATTAAAATATTTTGTTGCAAAATTACTAAAAATATGTGGAACTATACCTACCGATTAGCATTAATTTTGTATTTTTGCAGCATTATGAAGATATTTAATAGTACTCAAATACATGAGTTGGACAATTATACTATAGAGCACGAGCCTATTTCCTCTATCGACCTTATGGAGAGAGCTGCTAAGGCTTTGACGCACGCTATCACAAATATTTGGACTACAAAAACACCGTTTGTGGTATTCGCTGGTCCAGGTAATAATGGCGGTGATGCACTTGCCGTAGCACGCATGATGGCAGAAAGCGGATATCAGGTGAGCGTTTATCTTTTTAATATACACAACCATTTGTCTGACGATTGCGAAAACAATAAGAAAAAAATTGTAGAATGTAAGCATATAAAGGCTTTTAATGAAATCAATCTCAATTTTGATCCTCCTCAGTTAGATGCAGAAACTGTGGTTATCGACGGACTATTCGGAAGCGGATTAAACAAGCCTCTTGCTGGTGGATTTTCATCATTGGTAAGATACATAAATCAAAGCAAGTCTAAAGTTGTAAGCATAGATCTTCCGTCTGGATTAATGGCAGAAGACAACACATACAACATTAGACAAAACATCATACGTGCCAACATCACTTTCACTTTACAGCAACTTAAGCTTAGTATGCTTTTAGCTGACTGTCAGCAATATCTTGGTGAAGTAAGAGTACTGGACATAAGATTGTCTCACGAATATATTGGCAACACATGCTGTCAACACTACATATTAGAGGAAAACGATGTACGCTCTAGAATTAAAGACCGTAACGACTTTGCTCATAAAGGCAATATGGGAACAGCTCTTCTTATTGCAGGATGTTATGGCATGGCGGGCGCAGCGGTACTTGCTTCAAAAGCATGTTTGAGATCAGGTGCTGGCAAGGTTGTGGTACATTCCCCTAAACGTAATTACGACATATTGCAGATTTCTATTCCTGAAGCTGTATTAGGATTAGACCAGGAAGAAACTATATTTTCTGAGCCTGTTGACACTGATGATTTTGATGTATTGGGTATAGGTCCTGGCATTGGACAAAACGAGACTACAGCCATTGCCCTTATTGCACAGTTGCGCCGTGCTCAATGTCCAGTAGTTGCTGATGCCGATGCTCTTAATATCCTAGGAAGTCATAGGGCATGGATGCAGCAGTTACCACAAGAAATAATTATGACACCGCACCCAAAAGAGTTTGACCGTATGGACGGTAATATAAGCAACGGATGCTATGAACGACTTTCTAAAGCAAGACGACTGGCAGAACAGCTTCATGCCTTTATCATACTAAAGGGACACTATTCAGCACTTTGTCTGCCAGATGGAAACGTAATATTCAATCCTACTGGTAATTCGGGAATGGCTACAGCTGGAAGTGGAGACGTACTGACAGGAATTATCACAGGTCTTCTAGCACGAGGTTACTCAAGAAAAGACGCTTGTATCGTTGGAATGTATCTACATGGATTGGCAGGTGACCTTGCAGCACGTGAATTAGGGAAAGAATGTCTTATAGCAAGTGATATTATCAAATATTTGCCTTTGGCATTTAAAAGAATAAATGATTAATATGAAAAAGATACTTATTTTTATATTATGTGCTATGGCTTTTAACGCCAATGCACAACAACCGGTAGAAGGAACTACATATTTTCTTCCTAAGACTGCCGTGCAATTCAGAATACTGACAGAGAAGACTTCATATACTCCAGGTGAACTGGCTGTTTATGCCGAGAAATATATGAAGATGCAGAACACTGACGAAAGTCCGTCGGTAGCATATCGCATCCTTAGTACTACTAGCAATAGCTACGGCATACCAGATACAACAAAGCAGCATACAGCTGTTGTTGATAAAAAGCACAGTATCATTCGCATTAATAAATATGCCAATGGTATGCTACTGGCTATAAATGCAGAACCTAAAACGATAGAAGCTGTAAAAGACTTTAAGGCAGCTCCAAAACCAGCAGCTGTGAATCCACGTGATTTCATGAATGCCGACATTCTTTCTGCTGGTTCAAAAGCAAAAATGGCTGAACTTATAGCACAGGACATTTATGATATTCGTGAAAGCCGCAATCAATTGTCACGTGGTGAAGCCGACTTCATGCCTAAAGACGGAGAGCAACTAAAGATTATGCTTGCCAACCTGAGTAAACAAGAAAAAGCTTTGATGCAAGTATTTGAAGGTACTGTTGTAAAAGATACAATAGAGAATGTTATAACTTTCATTCCTGAAAAAGAAGTAAACAAGCAGGTTTTATTCCGTTTCTCTAGTAAGTTAGGACTCGTTGATTCTGATGATTTATCTGGACGTCCTATTTACATAAGTGTCACGGATCTACATAGTATTCCACCACTCAAACTTAATTTTGATGCCAAGAAGAGTAAAGACGATTGTGGTGTATACGTTAATCTACCAGGAAGTATACGTTTATCACTGTATGACGGTAACAAACAATACAAAAGCTTTGATATATCTGCTGCACAATTCGGTCGCACGGAATCAATAAGCGGTGAACTCTTCGGAAAAAAAATCACCACCCACATTGTTCTTAATCCTGTTACAGGAAATGCAGACGAACTAAAGACTGAGCCTTTAGAATAAAATAAAATGGAGTTATCGGATAAATCTGGTAACTCCATTTTATTAAACATATCATTTCATCAGCGTCACGCTAACTCTTAATTCATAATTGAGATATATTTCTGCATATATAATGTTCGTGCATACGCGCGCACTAAGGGTTTTGAAAAATATAAGTGTCGAAATGTCAACGTAGTGAATATCAATATTTTATCGACGAATTTAACTAATTAAAGTGACGATGACCCGACCGTCAAATATCGAGTTTTGCATGCGTTTCTATATAGAAACGGAAACGTTTGCACGTAGAAACGCAGACGTTTCTACGATGTTTTACCTTCTAAAGCATCGCAAAACGTAATGCATTTCTTCGTAAAACGGATTGCAAAACATCGCAAAACGCATCGAAATCCTTCGTAAAGCACAATGCAATATGAGGAAAATTTCACCCAGATTTTACCGACGAATAACCGACACTTAATTCGCCCCAAAAGAGTTCTAATAAGTTGAGACTCAATGGATAGACACTTCGACACTTGTTTTTACGAAAAACTCAGAGTGTGCGCATACATGCGCACGTGTATTACAATGTATTGCAACCCAGTAATTAAAACTTTGGCTAACAAGCTAACCTAAATCTGATTGCATGGACAAATTTTTCGCAGTATCTTTGCCGAGAATTCAGCGGAATTCGGCAGAATAGTTTAACAAGCTTGATAATTCTGATTCTGTTTACTGTATCTATTTAAACATCATCAGTCCCTCAGATACAGTCAACGGTTCTTTGAAAAATTTACTTATATAACACATCCCATCGTTAAAACAACACAAGTTTACGTAGCTTGGCGTTGCTAAATTCTACAAACTGCATATAGTCCTCTGCTCTATGTTGATAAGCTTTGCCAGATATACAGTAGCTTCGTAGCTAAAAAACAAAAAAAGCAGATAATTTACCAATGGATTAAGTAAAATGCCTTGCAAGAAAAAACATATCAGCAAATATGTATAGTACAATCATTACTAGCTGGATATAAAAAAAATGGCTAAGAACTCAGTATGTAATGTTCTTAGCCATCTTTGTTTATTTTGTAATGATTTAAATGTAACAAGCATTATTCATGTTGATTACATTTAATATTTCTTTCTACTTTATTGGGAACAATCCATATAATTCAGCATCTATCTGATCTGTGATTGTTTGGAAGTCCTGCGGACGGTTTTCAAAATCAATATTGTCACCGTCTATTATTATCAGGTGTCCCTTATAACCCTTTATCCAATTCTCGTATCTATTATTAAGTCCTGTAAGATAATCGATACGGATGCTCTTCTCAAAATCTCTTCCACGCTTCTCTATATGACTAACAAGAGTTGGAATACTAGAACGAATATAAATCATTAAATCTGGTAAGTCTACAAGCGAAATCATAAGATCGAATAGATCTGAATAGTTAGCAAAGTCACGATCGCTCATCATTCCCATACCATGAAGATTAGGAGCAAATATGCAAGCATCCTCAAAAATAGTGCGGTCCTGAATGATCGTCTCCTCACTCTTAGATATTTCAACAACTTCCTTAAAACGCTTATTAAGGAAATACACCTGAAGATTAAACGACCATCTGGTCATATCAGCATAGAAATCATCCAGATATGGATTGTTATCAACGGGTTCAAATCTAGGATTCCATCCAAATCTCTTGGCAAGCATTTTTGTAAGCGTAGTCTTGCCACTACCGATATTTCCAGCTATTGCTATATGCATAATAAAATGATTTTCAATTAATTAAAACAGTCCGAACAATGTTGCGTCAATCTTGTCTATTATCCCCGCAAAATCTTTTTTGTTGTTTTGATAATCAATATCGTCAACATCCACGACAAGCAGTTTTCCTTTATACTTATTATATATAAAGTCCTTGTATAGTTCATTTAAATTTTCAAGATACTCCAAAGGTATTTTCTGCTCATAGTCGCGTCCACGCTTTTGAATATTCTTCACCAAATGCGGAACACTTGATTTAAGATAAATCATTAGGTCGGGATAGTCTAGAACCATAGTCATGGAATTAAAAAGCTCCATATAGGTATCAAAATCACGCTGATTCAGATTACCCATCTTGTAATTGTTAGCCGTAAACACATATACGCCTTCATAAATAGACCTATCCTGAATAGTAGTTTTGACGGTTGCTTCCTTTTTCATATTGAGCAGATCTTTGAACCGCTCTTTAAGAAAAAAGACTTCCATATTAAACGACCATCTTGGAATATTTTTATAATAGTCCTCAAGATATGGATTATAGTCTACTGCCTCATATTTAGGAGCCCAACCATAATACTTTGCCAGCAGTTCCGTGAGTGTAGTTTTACCGCTTCCGATGTTTCCAGCTATTGCTATATGCACGTTATTCAGATTTTTGGCTGCAAATTTAATAATTTTTATTTATAATGCAGAATATTAATAGCATAATATCAATCATTATTTTGCGCACCAAGCTTCTTTATCCTTCTTTCAAAATCCTCACGGTCACTAATAGCACTATTCTTCACACGTGCTTTATAATTATAAATTGTATTTACCGAATAATGCAAGAACTCAGCAATCTTCGAACTATCCTCGATGCCTACTCTTATCAATGCAAAGATACGAAGAGATACGGGCATGTGCCCATCATCAGTGAGCATAATTCTCTCCTCTGGAAGAAGTAAAGCATTAAATTCCTCAACAAAAGTAGGAAACAAATGAAGAAAAGCATCATCAAAGTTTGTATATAATTCATCAAGTTCCTTTTCCTTCAATGAGGTAGATCTTGTTTCCTTAAATAGCTCTTCAAACTGTCTATTCTTCACCCTCTTATTTACCATTCTGCGGAAATCCTCTATCTTGTCTACATACAACGAGCAAAGTCCCATAAATCGTCCTATATACTCCTCTTTCACACGATTAGACTCACCTAACTTTGCTATACTCGAAGCTAACTGCCTATTTAGTTCAGATAGTTTTGAATTAATATCATGTAACTGAGCATTCGAAAACTTTAGTTTTCTTCCTGTCAAAGCAAGTCGCTTACGCTGGCTATTAACATAAAATACAGAAACAAGAAACATGAATGCCAGCAGAGCGGAAAATAAAGCAGCCATTAACAACTGGTTATTCTTATGTTCACTTTCCGTTTTATATTTCTTTGCTATTCTTGCAAGCAAAGGCGATATCTGCCATCTTCTCTGGCGTGAATCATATACATTTGCACAATCGCTAGTAAAAGTTATATAATGATAGCTACGTTCTATATCTCCTGATTCCTCTAATTGATTTGCAATCTCCCACATAGAACCTTGGTCCATGACTCCATTACGTACATCAGCAAGTGCAGACTCGGCAATCCAATACATCATGTTTGCTGTATCACGAACAGCTTTATATTCCAAATATCTAAACAGCGCCATCATAGCATATTTATGAGACCCTTTCTTAACATGATGCAGCCATTCAGTGTTCAGTTTCATTGATTCATGCATTCTACCTTCTGATATAAGTTTTAGTTCCAAAACTTGATACCTATAATTATCATGAATAGGGAGACATGCCAACAATTTATTTTGAAATTCTGTAGCCTTATTATTATATATTGGTTTCATGGATTCCACACTCGTATAATATGCTAATTGATTATTCAGCATATACTGTGCCTGATAATACACAACGAGTCCACTTTTACTCAACTCATCAACATTTATCTGCAATAAAAATTTTTCAGCTTCATCATACAGACCTGTATTTGAACAGCAGAGAGAAAGTCTTGCCAAACATTCATTTACATTATTTCTATTATTAATTAATACAGCAATATGGCGGCATCTTTCCAAATAATACATAGCCATTTTGTTTTCAAATGGTTTGTATTCTTCATAAAGCTGATAACAGACAGCATATTTCAACGTGTTATCACTCGCTTTTTCCAACTGCCTTTTTAATATGTTTATAACAGCTTTCTTTTTGGCTACATATTTATTTGCATGTATAATCTCATTATCTAGACAACTATATATAGAATCCAGATTATGAGATTGCGAAAATGCATTTATGCATATAAAAAACAGGATTAATGATAAAATATTCTTTCTCATGGAAAAATGTTTTCATGTCACGCTTGATGCAAATTAATATTGCAAAGATAGCCTTTTTATTAGCAAATACAAAATATTGCACATAAAAATCCCATCAAGACAATTGTCAAGATGGGATCAATCAATCTAATTAACCGTAAATAATGTACTCTTATTATTCAAACTGCTTGTACCAATCATCAAGTCAAACTGCCCTGGTTCTAATACTTCTTTGAGATTTACATCATAGAATTTTAGCAAATCAGAAGTAATATCAAAACTAACCTCTTTACTTTCACCAGCCTTAAGATGTATTCTCTTAAAACCTTTAAGTTCTCTGACTGGGCGAGAGATACTCGCCACCTTGTCATGTATATATAATTGTACTATTTCATCACCATCTCTGTTGCCAGTGTTGGTAACTGTAACAGTAGCCTTAATACTTCCGTCACGTGTCATTTCGCTTGAACTTAAACGAATATCACTGTATGAAAAGGTAGTATAACTCAAACCATATCCGAATGGATATAGAGCATCATTGCGAACATCAAGATAATTGCTTGCATATTTTGCAAAGTTCTTTGTGTTCTCCGCTACAGGGCGACCTGTTGGTAGATGATTATAATACAGAGGTTCCTGTCCCGTAGCCTGTGGCATACTTACGGTGAGTTTTCCGCTAGGATTAACATCACCATATAACACATCGCATATTGCACTTGCAGTTTCAGACCCTCCAAACCATACGTTCATTATTGCATTAACATTCTCACTCTCCCATTTCATTTCTGTTGCACGCCCAGAGAAATTTAGTAAGACAACAGGTTTACCTGTAGCAACAAGTTGTTTAAGTAAATTCTTCTGAACGTCTGGCAAAGACAAATCAGTTCTGCTGGCACATTCACCACTCATCTCCGCTGTTTCACCAAGCGCAGCTACAATAACATCAGCATTCTTTGCCGCTTCGAGAGCCTCTTTCAAAGCTGCGGCATCATTAACACGCTTTATTGATTTACCAAATTCACCAGCTTTCTGTGTAGCCTCATCAGCATACACATTAGAACCCTGTGCATAATAATCAGGTTTCATGATTTCACGCAATGTGCTATACCTATCAGGAGTATAAGCTACGCACCACGTTCCAGCCATATTAATACGTGAATCTGCAAGCGGACCAACAAGTGCGACTTTCTGGCTGTGCTTGAGTGGAAGAACATTATCTTTATTTTTCAACAACACAAAAGTCTCAGCTGCAATTTTTCTAGCTTCATCTCTATTCTGTTGAGTAAAGATTTCTTTCTTTCTACGCTTGCTATCCAAATATTTATATGGATCTTGAAACAAACCAAGTTTATATTTTGCCTCAAGGACTCTGCGACATGCAGTATCAACATCTGAAACAGAAACGGAACCATCATTCACGCTTTGTTCCAATGTTTTTATAAACCCTTGTGAACACATATCCATATCAGTGCCAGCCTTGAGAGCCATGGCTGAATTGCTCTTCAAATCACCTAAACCATGAGCTTCCATTTCACCAATAGAACCATAATCGGTAACAACAAAACCATTAAACTTCCACTGCTTGCGCAACACGTCATTGAGCAACCAACTGCTTGCTGTAGCAGGAATACCATCGATAAGATTAAAAGACGACATCACACTACCTACTCCAGCCTCAACGGCAGCCTTGTATGGAGGCAAATACTGATTATACATGCGAACCTTACTCATGTCAACAGTATTATATTCTTTGCCTGACTCCACAGCTCCATAAAGAGCAAAGTGTTTAAGGCAAGCCATCATGTTATAGTTCTTGCTATAATCGCCCTGATATCCACGAACCATCGTTTCTGCAATACGAGAACCTAGATATGGATCTTCGCCAGCACCCTCAGAAACACGGCCCCAACGTTGGTCGAGAGCAATATCTACCATTGGAGAATATGTCCAATTTATGCCATCAGCACTTGCTTCCATAGCTGAAATTTGGGCACACCGCTCAATAGCCTGAAGATCCCAACTAGCAGAAAGAGCAAGCGGAATAGGAAAAATTGTTTCATATCCGTGAACAACATCCATTCCTACAATAAGTGGAATACCATGTTTTGTCTTCTTAACAGCTATATCCTGAAGGGTGCGAATCTTATCCACTCCCTTAACATTAAACACACCACCGATAGAACCATCAGCGACTCCACTGCCAACCTTGGTGTCCATCGCACCACCTGTAGTGATGTCACCTGCAACCATAAGATTCAACTGACCTATTTTTTCACGTAAAGTCATTTTTGACATCAAGCCATCAATGAACTTATTCATCTGGTCGGTCTGTGCTCTCACATTTATTGCAAGAAGAGACATAGCCAGAATTATTATTGTTTTCTTATTCATATTCTAATAAGCATTTATTACTTTTGAAATACACGCAAATAATCAACTTTCATTGTTGTTGGCAAAGCTGTTTCATCAACACCTTTATAGCCACCCCAGGCACCACCCCAAGCGAGATTTAATATTGGATAAAATTCTGTATTGAAAGGCCATCCCTCTTTAGTACCATCATTATTGTATTTCAATATCTGGACACCATCAACCATAAAACTAATAAATTCTGGAGTCCATTCACAACCATATACATGATATTCTGATTCTGCAGTATCTACAAGTTTGCTTGCATGCTCAATAGCGGTATTATTATTGTTGTATTTTGTGCAATGTATAGTTGAAGAAACAATATTTGCATCAACTCCTACTTCTTCCATAATATCTATTTCTCCACATCCAGGCCAAGGATTTGTAGTAAAATTATTGTTAGAAGGCATCATCCAAAAAGCAGGCCATGTACCTTTACCTTTCGGCAATTTTATCCTAGCCTCAAAATATCCATACTTCCAACCTGTACTAACGTTTGCATATACTCGACCGGAATATATCTTTCCGTCGCTACCCTTATAGCAATTTATATTCAACTTACCGTCTGAAAGATTTGTAACGCTATTGCTATTTATATAGTTCTGTAATTCATTGTTTACCCAACCAGATGGCTGTGATTCATGAGTCCAATCATTATTCAACGTCGTACCATCATTAAATTCATCATGCCAAACCAGCTTATAACCTGCAGGAATTGTAACATTATCATCTGATGCACTTTCCTGAGATACATTAATTGTCAAACTACCAGTACCGTCACCTTCATTAACGACCACTTTTGCTGTACGTGAAATCAGATTTTGATTGGCTACAGCTGTTATCGTAAGCTCTCCGTTACTACCCTTCGTTGCCGTGAGCCAGTTAGCAGAAGACGAAACTGTCCAATTAGCATTTCCTGTAATGACAACATTCTTTGATTCACCCTTTGACACAAGTTCCAAGTTGTTGACAGACGCCTTTAATGGAGCAGCTTGAGTCACAGGAATTGTATAACGAGCAGTCCCCGACTTTACAACTATCTCGCCAGTACGTGAATCTGTAGTAGTATTGTCATTCACCGTAACAGCAACAGTTCCTGTTTTAGAATTAGAACCAGTTACACTGACTGTCATCCAATCAGAAGGAGATGCGTAAGCAGTCCACTCTCCACGCGAGCAAGTCACATCAATATTGTAAGTCTTGCTATAAGCAGAAGCTGAAATATGGTCAATACTAGTAGTAATATTTGTTTCATTAACTGTGCTACCTCCATTATCACTGCTACATGATATAAAAGGAATAACCGCCAACAGAAGAGTCAAAAGTTTTATAGAATGCTTCATTTGTATAATTTGTTATAATTGTAAAACTTTAAAAGGAAAGACGAGGATGAAGCCAAACATCCTCTGTCTTTCCATATTTCATATTAATTATTTCGGATTATGTTTCTGAATAATGATGTTACTGATTTTCAGAACAGCATTTGCAGGAGCTCCACCAAAATCAAAGACTATCTTACCTTGATCAAAATCAAACTTCGATATTTGTTTAGCGAAACGAATAAGGTTATCGCCTTTCTTCAGACTAATCGTTCCATTATAGAATGCAGTAGTAGGATCATCTTTTACATCCGGATCCTTATTAACTTTGAAAGTCATTCTTTGTATGTCCTGACTAGCATTGATCGTGAAACTATAATCATAGTTATTATCCTTTGCGATTGAAATTGGGACCTCTTTTATCGCACATTGACCTTTCCATTCTGCATTTGTTGCATAAGGAACTGTGATTGTATAGACTCCATCAGCATAAGCGAATCCAGGATCAGCAGTCTGTGTCCAAGCATCGTTATCAGACCAGAAGAATGTCATTTTACCAGCAGTATTAGATGACTTACCTAGATTTAAATCTGAGTTTACATCACACCAGTTAATCTTATCTGGATCAAAGGATGTTTCTACAGCTTCATCAGCACCATTTATCAATATGATTTGCCATGCTATAGTACCTGGTACATCATAAATCAAAGTCATCTTCTTACTAGTCAAACTAGCAATCTTAAATGTTTCAGGACCAGTCATCATCGTTTGATCCGCCATATATGGGAATAGTGTTTTAGCAGGCAAGGTTATCGTAACCATACCAGCGGCATCATCATATCCCAAAGCATACTTTGCGTTAGTATTAATATCTGGGAAAGTAGTAGCTACAACATCATAATCAGAACTTGAACTTATACCAAATGATGTTACACCATGATTACAGAATGTCTTTCCATCAACACCGGCACTATAAGTATACACATTACTATTGCCAAAAGTAATACGATCATCATAAACACCATTAGCTGATTTCTCATCTGGTGTTGCTTTCCACCATCCAGTACCGTCTGTACCAGAGGCTCCGCATGCAAGATGAGCAGCATCCTTACTTGAG
Source organism: Prevotella sp. (assembly GCF_051059605.1). Taxonomy (GTDB): domain Bacteria; phylum Bacteroidota; class Bacteroidia; order Bacteroidales; family Bacteroidaceae; genus Prevotella. The sequence goes on along the minus strand of NZ_CP050883.1, from coordinate 3,293,904 downwards.
ACACGCCATTCTTTAGTTCCACCTGCAGTAAGGTTAGCAAGAGTTGGAGCAAAGTCGTAACGTGTTGAATCTACCTTGAATGTGCCTTTGACAACGCCATCACTGAATCCATTTTTGTTTCCAAGCTGCAATGTATAACTATAAGTACCAGCCAAAATATATTTTTTCTCATAGCCATTTACGGTAGTCTTAACATCAGGAGGCCCCTGTATATTCCAAATAGGATAACAACCTTTGTTATTTAATTTGAATGTCACATTATTTGTCGACTGATTTACAGCTACAGTATAGTCGGCATCTGATATTGAAGGTATACCGTCGGCATTAGCGCCATCAAAGGTTTCTGGGGAACAAGCAGTAAAGAGCAGTCCCAAAAACATGAAGCTTGTCAGATATTTAAAAATATTTTTCATATTCTTTCCTCTTTTTGATTAATATTTGTTCTGAACCAAAGCTGGGTCGGTATCCAATTCACCTTGTGCGATAGGAATATACTTTTTGCTTTCAGTCCAACTATTCGTGCGATAACCATATTTATCAGGAGTCAAAACCTTTGCTGCTTCACCTGTACGAACAAGATCCCAATAACGTTTGCCCTCACCGATAAATTCAAGATGACGCTCTTTCAAAACATCGTCAAGAGTAGCCTTACTCAATTCTCCAAGTCCAGCTCTAGTATGTACTTGATTAAGCCAGGTCTTTGCATCTCCTGTTTCAGAACCACCTGTTCTAAGTGAAAGTTCAGCAGCATCAAGCAATGTTTCTGCATAACGATAGTAACGATAATTGTTATTATAGTTCAAATTCTTTGATGTAGGACAATTTGCATTATTTGCATCAAAAGGACGATACTTTGCTAACCAAAGATGCGTATCCTGATAACGGGCAGTATAGTCTTTGCCTGTAAGATCCCAGACTGTAGCACTACGTCGGGTATCATTGTCGTTATACAGTGCATAAGTCTCTAGACGTACAGGAAGGAATCCCCAACCATCTTGACCCTTTGACCAACCGTCACCGCCTGACCAGCTATTAGGACTTATAAGTGTAGGAAGAACAGTTCCGCCAATAGCTAAAGGAGATCCCCAGTCACGTTCAGAAATAGATTCTTCATAATTGATTTCAAATATTGACTCATCACACCATTCACCACTTTCGGCCCAGATATCAGCAAATTTAGGATTGAGCTGATACTTCTTGCTGCCGATTATATCATTAAGATAAGTCAAGGCTGTAGCATAACGTGATTGATCATTCTGATACATCACCATTTCAGCATACATCATAATCGCAAAAGCCTTTGTTACACGACCATAATCTGCAGTTTTAGTCATTTTCATTGGCAGATCACCATTCTTCAGTATGTCTTCCAACTCCACAATAAGCTGACTGTAAACATCATCGGCTTTCAGCTGAGGAGCTTTATATGGAGATTCCATATTGGTAAGATAGAAAGGAATATTTCCAAAGTAGTGCCACAACATGTTATAATAGAATACACGCAGTGTACGGGCTTGCATCTCATACCATTTTTTATTGGCATCAGTAAGATTACCAGCGGCATAACCTAGATATTTAATAACGTCATTACAACGTTTAATACCAGAATAGTCAACTGTCCAAAGTGAACTTAAAGTATTGTTGGCATCACCTTCATAGTTGAAAAGTTTGTGCCAATTCGGCATATCACTAATATTACTACCACCAACCCAGAAATCATCACCCATAATTTCGGCATCAATATTAAGGGCATTATATTGTCCTAGTCCCCAATCTGGCCAATGCATAGGATCATAAGCAGCCACCACAGCTTCTTGGATATGGGCATCTGTTGTATAATATTCTTCCAAAGGTTCGCCTGCAGGATTCTCAACGTTGAGAAAATTATCGTTGCAACTGGTCGTAAGCATTACCGAAACGCCCAGTAAACCTAAAAATATTAATTTATTTTTTTTCATAATTGTAGTCTTGATTAAGATTTAGAACGTTACATTTACACCAATAGTCCAAGTACGAGCCTGCGGATAAATACCACGGTCTATACCAAGAGAAGTTCCACCTGAAGAGATTTCAGGATCAAAGCCCCAATATTTTGTCCATGTAACAAGATTCTCAGCCATTACGTAGAAACGAATGCGATCAATAAAGAATTTCTTAGTTATCATACTTGGTATTGTATAACCTAAAGATATGTTCTTTATACGGAAATAAGATCCATCATGAACATAAAGGTCTGACACTACCCAGTTATTTGTATCACCAAGGACCAAACGAGGATACTTGTTTGATGTACCTTCGCCTGTCCAACGCTGTAGCATCCATGAAGGATAGTTACCAGAGTAGATATCAGAACGATATGTAGCATCAAATACGTCGGAACCACTTACACCTTGAACAAATATATTAAAATCAAAATTCTTCCAAGATGCATCAAACTTCAAACCGAATGTCCAATCAGGAGTACCGTTACCAATGTTTGTACGGTCATCAGATGTTATCTGACCATCACCATTTACATCAACGAAACGCACATCACCAGGAACAGCCTTTGGTTGAATCATTTGCCCCTTTGAATTTGTATAAGCCTTTACATCTGCCATATTCTGGAATATTCCTGCAGTCTTATAACCAAAGAAATAAGGGAAAGGAAGACCATTAGATCCACGTGTTCCACCACCAGAAATACCTTGGAAGCCATCAAGGTCTATGTAACCTGTGCTATTACCAAGATTTGTCAATTCATTGTGAAGATAAGTTGCGTTACCTTTGATTCCGAATTGTGCATCTGCAACATGCCATTTGTAACCAAGTTCAAATTCAATACCCTTATTTGTCATATCACCGACATTAGCAAGAGGAGCAGTCTCACCTACATAACTTGGTATTGGACGAGCAATGATCATTCCATTTGTCTTCTTTACATAATAGTCTGCAGAGAAAGTAAGTGCATTATCAAGGAATCCTAAGTCAATACCTATATCGGTCTGTTCGCTTTCCTCCCATTTCAAATCAGGGTTAGGAAGTCTAGTTGCCTTTGAACCATTTGCTTTCTGTGCAACCTGACCGAAGAGGTAGTTATTGCCCATCGCAGTAAGTGATGTATAACCAAAATCAGGTATGTTATCATTACCATTCTTACCCCAACTGAAACGAACCTTAAGATTTGATAACCAATCTTTTGTTACTTTCATGAAATCTTCATTCATGATATTCCATCCAACAGAGAAAGAAGGGAATGTACCATATTTATGATTAGAACCAAAACGACTTGAACCATCACGACGAATAGTTACCTGAGCCATATATTTCTCGTCATAGTTGTAACTCAAACGACCAAATAAAGAAGATACTCTGTGCTCTGTATTGAAACCACCATAAACACCATACTGAACTGTTCCACCAGTGATATTACCAGCATCATCCTTTGAGAGAACCAATGATCCAGTAGCGTAATCAATAGAAGGCTTATTTACATTTACCAAATTCCAGCGATTACCACCAATATAATCACCTTTATACTTCAACGCTGACTGACCAAGAACTACACCAATAGTATGCTTACCAATAGTTTTATCCCATGTCAAAGTGTTTTCTACCTGCCATGTTGTGCTCTTGTTAGAAGCAGCACTTGCACTTGTATGAGTTGCATTGTTGTTTCCTGAAAGATAATACAATGATGTTGTTGCACCATTATTTCCCCAGAAAGCTAAATCTGCACTATATGTAAAATGGTATTTAATATTATCCCATATACCTAAGTCAACAGAGAACTTTGGAACAAATTTATGACTCCAGTAACGAGTAGGATTTACCTGCATCATAGCTAGAGGATTGTTCATTTCCTGATAAGTTCCGAAATAACCGACAACAGTATAAGGATTTCCTTCAGGATCTCTTGCCAAATCATATGCTGAATACTTGTCGATCATTGATGTAGCAACAGAACCAAGGGCAACTGGCGACATAAGTGGTGACATATACAATGCCGAACCAAGTACTGATCCAAATTCAGAGTTAGTTGATATGCCAGTACTATGTGTACGCATGTATGACATATTCACATTAAGAGTCAAAGTATTAAGATAGTCACGCTGCTTTGTTGCGTCAATAAGTTTATACTGTGTATTGCTACGCAATGTAAGACGATCATAATTTGACTGTCCGTAATTTCCACCAATGATACCATCCTGTGAATAATAACCAGCTGACAAATAATAGTTGACAGCATCAGAAGCTCCACTAATTGAAACGTCATGATTCACAACAGGGGCATTGTCATTAAATACAAGGTCTTGCCAATCAGTTCCATTACCAGTAATGGCATTACCGTTTGTATCTGATAATTTATAAGGATCTGCATACGGAGCAGCTTGTCCGGCATTGGTATACTTTTCATTCTGCAATATAGCATAATCTGTAGCATTTACTACATCACGATGTTTCCAAGCACTTTGCCAACCATAAGAGAAATTATAGTTAATCTGTGCCTTACCAACTTTTCCTTTCTTTGTTGTTACCAAAACAACACCATTGGCAGCACGTGCACCATAGATAGCACCAGATGCGGCATCTTTCAATACTTCGATACTCTCAATATCATTAGGATTAACGAAATCAAGGCCACCTTCAATAGGCATACCATCTACAATGTAAAGAGGGTCAGAGTTATTTATAGTACCTGTACCGCGAATACGGATACGTGAGGCTTCACCAGGCTGACCAGATGAAGATGTTACATTTACACCAGCAGCAAGTCCTTTCAAGGCATTGTCCATACGAACAGGAGCCGTATTGGCAAGATCAGAAGCTGAGACTTTAGCAATAGCTGCTGTAACGACACTCTTTTTCTGAACGCCATAACCAACAACAACTACTTCATCCAATGATGCAGAGCTTTCTTTTAATACAATGTGAAGATTGTCCGCTACTTTAACACGCTGCGTATCATATCCTATATAAGATATGACTAGTGTCGAACCTGGTGCTACGGAAACCTTGAAATTTCCGTCAATGTCAGTAACTGAACCCTGTGAGGTTCCCTGCTGAACAACCGATGCACCAATGATAGGCTCACCTTGACCGTCAACGACTGTACCAGAATAAAGCTTATTCTGAGCAAACGACATCGCTGATACAAGTAAAGCCACAAACAAGAGTAATAGTCTAGATTGTTTCATGCTTAAAACTTTTGATTAACAATTTTAAATATTAGTTATTAGTTATTTTCAACTATGCAAATATAGAACAAATTTGAAAACTACGTACTTTTCAAAAACACAAAAGTGGATAAAAATAAAGGCATTTTAAAATTAAAACACTAATAATCAATATGTTACATTGTTCAAAAAGTCTTATAAAAGTGGATAGAATATAGAAACAAAAATAGCTAAAAAAGCATGTTTTCCTCTGTGTGCGGTAACAGTTTTTAAAACAAAAGACATCATTTCATTCATTTTTATGCTGCAAAAAGAAACTATAAGTGCACAACTGAAGTTTTTAATATAGCACACCATTTATTTTCGTGGCTTTAGTGAGCTATATTAAATTCATTAGGCGAGTTAAAGTAGAGTGTAAGTATTATATTGAGTGATTAAAGTCTAATCACTCAACGATTTCAAATAACGTTCAGCTTGTTTTATACCTCCGTATTTCTTAAGTAATGAAACTACATAATCATAATCATTTATATGTGGATTACGTTCCATGAATATGCGTGCAGCTCTGTCCATGAGTTTAGCATTCATCAGTTTCACATTTACCATTTTGTTTCCTTCCACCCTACCAAGCTGAATCATAATAGTAGTGCTAATCATGTCTAGAATCAATTTCTGAGAAGTACCACCCTTCATACGGGTACTTCCTGTAACAAATTCAGGGCCAGTAATAACCTCAACAGGAAAATCAACCTCATGAGAAATTATACTATCCACATTATTAACAATACAACCAGTTGATATACCTTGACTGTGGCACCATTTCAATGTAGACAATACGAAAGGAGTAGTACCACTTGCAGAAAAACCGACAACAATATCATCATCCGTGACACCTCTCTCAACAAGTTGCTGCCAACCATTATCAAGATCATCCTCACGTGACTCGCGAGTTTGTGTAAGGTCCTTTATCCCACCAGGGAAAATAGCCTGAATCTGACGTCCATCTGTACCAAAGGTGTTTTGCACTTCAATTGTATCCAGGGTGGCAAGTCGTCCACCAGTACCGCAACCACAATAAAATAGTCTGCCTCCCAACTTTATGCGAGAAAGGATCTCTTTAATCAGAGTGTTTATCTGTGGCAATGCCTTGTTTATAGCCATAGGAACAGACATGTTCTCATGGTTTATATCGGCGGTAATCTCCTCTATGGTCTTCTTCTCAAGATGATCATAGTTAGATGAAAGTTCTGTTAATCGTGTTTCCATAAGGCAAATATAATAAAAAAAGCGGAAACATTACTGTTTCCGCTATATTTTATTGACCTAATTTAAGTCAAAGAGTTGCTTACTGAGCAAGTTTGTTATCAGATGCCAATACATCAACAATCTTGTGCTTGTACATCTTCTCCATCTCGTCACGAGCTGGACCACAGAACTTACGTGGATCGAACTCACCTGGCTTGTCTGCAAATACCTTACGAACTGCAGCAGTGAAAGCAAGACGAGAGTCAGAATCGATGTTAATCTTGCAAACTGCGCTCTTAGAAGCCTTACGAAGCTGCTCCTCAGGAATACCTACAGCGTCTGGCAACTTACCACCATTTTCATTGATCATGTCAACATACTCCTGTGGTACAGAAGAAGAACCATGAAGAACGATTGGGAAACCTGGCAACTTATCCATTACAGCATCGAGAACGTCGAATGCCAATGGAGGAGGAACCAACTTACCTGTCTTAGGGTCACGTGTGCACTGCTCTGGCTTGAACTTGTAAGCACCATGTGAAGTACCAATAGAAATTGCCAAAGAGTCAACGCCTGTACGTGTAGCGAAGTCAATAACTTCCTCTGGTTTTGTATAATGAGAAACCTCAGCAACTACGTCATCCTCAACACCAGCAAGGACACCAAGTTCGCCTTCTACACTTACATCAAACTGATGAGCATAGTCAACAACCTTCTTTGTCAAGGCAACATTCTCCTCATAAGGAAGAGAAGAACCATCGATCATTACAGAAGAGAAACCGAAGTCTACACAACTCTTGCAAATCTCGAAGCTATCTCCGTGGTCAAGGTGAAGAACAATCTCAGGATGAGCACAACCAAGTTCTTTTGCATACTCTACAGCACCCTGTGCCATATAGCGAAGAAGAGTCTGGTTTGCATAGTTACGGGCACCCTTAGAAACCTGAAGGATAACCGGTGACTTGAGCTCAGAAGAAGCCTTTATAATGGCTTGGAGCTGCTCCATGTTATTGAAGTTAAATGCTGGAATAGCATAACCGCCATCAATGGCTCTCTTAAACATCTCGCGAGTATTTACGAGACCTAAATCTTTGTAACTAACTGCCATAATTTTATTATATTTAAAAAATAATCTATTTAAAATCTTTTGTGACTGCAAATTTAACATTTTCTTTTGATGGTACAAAATGTTCACTTGTTTTTTACCATTACAAAGAGGTTAAAAAAATTAATATTGTTTTAAACCAAGTTCATAAAACATAGTTTTGCAAAACAGAGGTTACAAAAAAGGAGATGTCTTTTTGCAAGAAACAGGCACTATTAATTATAACTTTCAAGACTTAAATTTATTCCATATTGGATTACGACGCAACATCGTTCCATTCTTTCTTGTAAGCTCAGAAGCGAACAACAAAACTATAATATAACCGAATAACGGGATAATGAACGGAATAACCAAATTGGTATTATCAGCAACAATTCCCATAAGCAAGAATCCGCAACCACCAATAGGAGTCATCATAAGCAGAGAGGATGCGCTCATCTTTAGATTTCCTAATCCACTAAGTGCAAGAGAGAATATTGTCGGGAACATTATTGCCTCAAAAAGATAATTGCATACAATAGCAACCATAGACAATTTACCAAGGTCAAACAGCACAAATATCATACACAAAACACTTCCTGCAGCACATACAAGTAGCATAATCTCAGCAGGAACACGACGCATAATCCAGCTACCCAAAAAACGTCCAATCATAAAGAATGCCAAAGCTACAGTAAGTACAATACTTGCTATATTATCATCCATCCAACCTTGACCTGTAACAAAGTTTATGAAGTAACTGTTTATCGATATTTCAGCTACCTCATAAGCCAACAAGGCAAAAAGTCCAAACACAAACATTGGATGATGACGGAAAAGTTTCATTATACGTGTACCACGACTACGATCTTCGTCTGTTTCCTCATGCTTTACTTCTGGCAATTCTACTCGTGAAAATACGATGGCAATAATAAGCACCAATATTCCCAGTATTGTATAGGGTAAGACAACATCACCGCCTTCAGATGTTCCATTGAAAAAGAACTGACCGATTGCAAAAGTAGCAAAAAGACTTCCAAGACCATTAAAAGACTGTGAAAAATTCAATCTACTTGTTGCAGTTTCTTTGTCTCCCAATTCAGTAACGTATGGATTTGCCGATGTTTCCAAGAATACCAACCCACAACCGATAATAAACAACGCTATCAGGTATGCGAAAAAAGTACCCATCGCAGCACACGGTATAAACATCAAAGCACCAATTCCAAACAGCAGAAGTCCTATTACTACACCGAGCCTATAACCATTACGATTGATAAACCACCCAGCAGGTATCGCCATAAGGAAATATCCAAAATAAGTTGTCACCTGTATCAATGAAGACTGGGTGATGCTGATATCAAGTGAATTCTGAAAATGCTTATTTAATACATCCAAAATAGCCCTCGCAAATCCCCAAAGAAAGAATAAGGATGTTATAAGAACGAATGGTATAAAATACTGTTTACTTGTTAATTTTGTCTTTGCCATAAAATGCTATATATATTATTATATTTTTTATTTATTAATATTATTCTGCGAAGTCAACATTTCCACCATCGGCATACATTCCTATGACAACTCCTGTGAATCCTCCAGCGACCTCAGAACTAAGAAGACTACAATTTAATTCTCCGAGCGACTTATAAGATGTTCCGTCATCGCTATATTCAAACTTATACATTTTGTCATTATATGAGATGCGAAGATTCATCCATTCAGACCATATCTTATCTGATTTTACTATATAATCAATATTTTTAAGTTTGCAACGAAGAGATACATGACCATCTTTGACAAACAAATCAAAATGTCCGTCATTTATCTGATATACTGACAAGCCTCCTTCGGCACTACCTTTTGGATGAACACGAAATTCAACACTTCCACATACCTGTTCCTGTCGTTTCCCAACAAACGTAGGCTGATTATTTTCAGATAAGCTACCATGTCCTTTAAGCACAATTTTATTGCCATTGAAAACATAGTTTTCTGAGATTGGATTCTGTATATGTATATACTCAGGTCCTAAATCAGAACGATTAAAATCAAGAGGCTGAGCATGGGGCATCTTATGCTCTTTAAGAGTTACTGCATTCATCAATGTGTCTATAGGATTTCCTCCATTTATCACTGGCCACTCTCCTGTCTTCCACTCCACCGGAGCAAGACAAGTCTCACGTCCTAGATGATGATAACTTCCACCAAAATTACGGTAAGCTAGGAATACAAGCCACCAGCGACCATCATTCGACTGAACAAAATCACCATGCCCTGTACCTTGGATCTGGATATTCTGCCCTTTTCTGCTACAGTTTGTCAATATCGGATTAGCAGGATTGCTCTCATAAGGTCCATAGATATCACGACTGCGAGCTATGGTAAGATGATGCGCCAATTCCGTTCCACCCTCAGAAATCAAAAGATAGTAATAATTATCTTTCTTGTATATATGAGGACCTTCAGGATATCTACCACCATCACCCTGCCAAAGCATACGGCTCTTCGACAACTGCTTTCCAGTCTTGATATCTATTTCGCTAAGCCATACTGCATCACCAGGATTGGAGCACATATAAACTTTGCCATTTTCAAAATATAAAGAAGGGTCAATACCTTGTTGAGACAACCAAACAGGTTCACTCCAAGGTCCTTCTGGATTCGTTGCTGTAACAAGAAAGTTACCACCATTACCAACATTGGTAGTAATCATATAATATATTCCATTATTATATCTTATCGTTGGCGCATATATCCCCAACCACGATGAAGCTCCTTTCAATGGAAGTTGCGAATCACGTGTCAATACGTTTCCAATCTGTTCCCAATTTATCAAGTCATTACTATGAAAGACAGGAACACCGGGAAAATACTGAAAAGACGAATTAACCAAATAGAAATCATTTCCTACCCTGCACACACTTGGATCTGGATGATAACCGGGTATAATCGGATTACGATAACCTTGTGCGAAACTGCTCTCTGAAATAATCATCAACAAAAGCAGACTTAGTATTTTCTTCATCGTGTTATTTAAATTTCAACATATAGATAGTACGAGATGCAACTAGATATGTCAAGTAAATCTATATCTCATGCAAAGATAAAACAAGATGCGGGAAAAACAAAATATAAGATAAAGTTTTCTCTAATTTTATTCTAATATCATCAACACAAATCAAAAAACACGCATTATTGCTACATAAACATAGTTTTTAGGGCATAAAAAAAGGAGTACCGCTGTACTCCGACCTTGTTAACCTTAAATCTAATACTATGAAAAACATGGTGCAAATATATTCAGATTTACATTAAAATCCAAACATCGCACATTATATAGTGTTACTTTTACAATTTATTAAAACTTTTATTGGTGTTTTTAAGACAATTAAAGCATAAGGCATAAAAAAAGGGGCTCCGCTGAGTCCCAACCTTTGTTAACCTTAAATCTAATACCATGAAAAACATGGTGCAAAGGTATAACAGTTTTATTCAAAAGCCAAATAAACCTGAGCTGATTTTACCAACCATATTATTTTTTTGATTTACATCAACCAAACTCTTGAATAACCTTTTTTTATTTAATATATTATGATTCGGGTATTACCACTGCACCTTCCTGCTTCTTACCATCCATGATTATCTTCAAAGGTTTATCAAACTTTACGTGACGTACATAATCCGTTTCTTCTATTGCCGGCATAGCATCAAGAACATCCTTACGTATAAAGCCTCCGCATTCGGAATTGCAGTCTATCGTAAAATAGCCTACACCAAAAGAGGTTAGGTTCTGGAAAAAATGTGTTCCCTGACTAGGATCTACATGATAGTTTTTTAAGGCCAGTTCAACTATTATACGTGCAGCAGATATATGCGGCCATTTCACAGGAACTCCAAGATAATGGTCACTTGATCCCCAACGTCCAGGTCCGATAAGCACATAGTTTTTACCTTCTGCAAGAAATTTTCTGTTTATTCTTTCTATATCATCTGCTACATAATAATTATTCATCGCCGAAAAATTATCATCGTATTTCACGTAGACAACATCAAGAACATCATCACTTACGCCATGTCCCAATGAGTTATGTGAACGTAACAGACAGCTTTCATCAGGAGTTTTCGTAATATCAGTTTCTAAAACACCCTTTGTTTCCACAATAGGACGAATCTGTAACAAATAAAACTCACCCGTTTTGTCTTCATTTATATTGCATGCGAATTCTATCTCAATAGGACGACGCATAGCACCAGAACCATACTTCATAGACAATTGCAATATCTCTGGCAAAGGAAAAACATCCTGTTGAAGTACACCGGCAAACGATATAATCTTGCGGCCACCCTCATACAAACCGTCATTAATAATCTGATCGTAGGGATCAAAAGTAGAAACAATATAATTTAGAGATTTATCATTCTCGGCATCTTTAACTTTCAATTTAAGAATATTAAATCCATCATCAACCTTGAAGTTACTTCCGACATCAGACATATCCAACGCATAGAATTGAGTCTGAGTTTCGCGTAAAGCAATTTCAACTTCACTTGTCTGCATCACTTGATCGGGATGATAAGGAGAGACCCGCAACGTCTGTCCACCATCGACAATATACTTTCCAAGTCCCAAAGCTAAAGAAGCAACACCGTCTTCAGCAGTTTCATTCCCAACTGGATAATAGTTTATGGAACGCAATACGCCACTAATATTAGGATAAAAATGATTTCCATATTGATGGCCAACGACCTCCTGCAAGATAACAGCCATTTTCTCTTGGTCGATAACATTACTCGTTGCTGTCATATATGCTTTTGAATCACGATAGTACACAGAAGCGTATACACTTTTTATTGCGGCTGCAAGCATCTGTAACATCATGTACTTGTCTGCAGTATTTGGTATCATATAAGTATTGTATATACCAGCAAAAGGCTGATAGTGACTATCTTCAAGCAAACTAGACGACCTCACTGCGATAGGACTTTTCGTTGCATCGAAGAACGTAAAGAAATCTGCTATCAACGAATCGGGAAGCTGTGCTCTCAGAAAATGCTTTAATATCTCATCATCAGGTGCATCACTAAGTGCTATTTGATAAAGATTGTTTTGTTCCATAAACTGGTCAAAGACATCAGTGCAAAGAACTACCGTTTTGGGGATCTGCACTGATGCACCTTGATATTGGTTGAATTCAGGATGCGTTTTTATAACATTATCTAGGAACGCCAAGCCACGTCCTTTACCTCCTAAAGAACCTTCACCGATACGTGCAAAATGTGCATAACGGTCATATTTCATTCTGTCGAATACAGCAACAACTCCAATATTTTTCATGTGACGATACTTTACTATAGCATCAAAAATTATCTGTCTATGAGCATTTACATCCTGCAATTTATGCCAAGTGACATTTTTAAGAAACTGCGACACAGGGAATATAGCACGGGCACTAAGCCAGCGGCTCATGTGGTTACGGCTCACATGATAAAGCATTGAAGCATTTGGTATCTTAAAAATATTATCTTGCAATTCCTTTAATGATCTTATCCTCATTACTTCTTCATGAGTAGTTGGATCACGAAAGATGAAATCACCAAACCCCATGTGCTCTTCCATTATTCGACGCAAGTCAAGACTCATTGTCTTGGAATTTTTGTCAACGAAACGAAAGCACTCAGCTTCTGCTTTTACACGGTATTTGCATTCTGAGCTTTCCATGATCAGTGCCACATACTCATCACGTTTACGAATAGCACGCAACAATTTCAACCCAGCTTCAGGATCTTTATACACAGCAGAATCACGCAATGGAGATGGCTGCAACATATTTTCTTTAGGAGACATCTCCCTCATCGGAAAACGTGCGTCACTGATTACACCTATACAATTATCGGCAAACTTATTATATATATTCATTGCTTCCTCATAAGTACGTGCAAGCACAACTTTAGGACGTCCACGCATACGAAGTGTTGACTGATGTCTGTTAAGCGCCTCTGTGGCAAATCGCTTACTTTGAGCAAGAATGTAACTATATAAATTGGGTAATATCGAAGAGTAAAAACGAATACTATCTTCCACTAGCAATATCATCTGCACACCACTTTCCTTGATGTCATGTTCTAGATTCATCTTATCTTCAAGCAGTTTTATTATTGATAGAATAAGATTGGTATTCCCCAGCCAACAGAATACATAATCGAAGATACTCAAATCTTCGTTTTGCATTCTTTTTGTAATACCATGAGAAAAAGGTGTGAGGACAACACATGGTATATCCGGGAATCTGCCTTTTATATCTCTTGCCACAGTGAAAGCATCATTATCTGCATTACCTGGCATACAAATTACCAAATCAATATTAGTTGTATGAAGAACTTTAGCAGCCTCATCGGTCTTTGATACCTGAGTAAATGTTGGTGGATATCTAAGTCCTAGTTCCATATACTCATTATATATTTTTTCTTCCACACGTCCGTCATCCTCCAACATAAATGCATCATAAGGATTGGCAACTATGAGTACGCTATATATACGCCTCATCATAAGATTCGCGAACGTTACATCTTTCAGATAAAACTTATTAAATTCATGGGGTATTTTACTTTCCATGGTTGTTTATAGTTTGCATTATATTTGCAAATATAACATTATTAATTGGTAATACAATGAAAAATTAATTGTATTTTTCTTATCTTTGCACACTAGAGAAACTGTTTCAAATAGCATAATTCAAACTATGCTCACTCTCTTGCTATGCCATCATTCACAGAAGGCAGAATAAATAAAACTAGAACGTAACGGACAAAAAATCAAGATTATGGAATTTACAACAAAAGTAAACATAACTAAATCATCATGGACAATTCATCCTTGTGAAAGAATGCTTTTCGTGGGTTCATGCTTTGCTGAGAATATTGGCAAGAGATTTCATGAAGAGAAATTCAGTACAGATGTAAATCCATATGGTGTAATGTATAATCCGGCGAGCATTCTGCATACTGTTGAAAGATTCTGTGAAGAGCCAGAATACAAGCCCGACAAGGCTTTCCTCACTCTAGGCACAAACCATGTTTATATTTTAAATGAGACTGGCGAGATAGTAGACAACTGCATGAAAAAGCCACAGAAACTATTTACCGAGAAAGTATTGTCTACAGATGAATGTTACAACTATCTACGCAAAGCAGTTATGAGATTGATGTCTAAGAATCGAGACATTAGAATTATTGTTACCGTAAGTCCTATCCGTTATCGTAAATACGGTTATCATGAGAGTCAACTCAGTAAGTCCACATTATTGCTAGCAGCCGACAGACTTTCAAAAGAGGAGCATGTTGATTACTTTCCTGCCTACGAAATTATGAATGATGAGCTACGTGACTATCGCTTTTACAAAGAAGACATGCTACATCCTAGCGACCAAGCTATTGAATATATATGGGAACGATTTGCTGAAACTTATTTTGGCGATGACACGAATGAGTTTCTAAGTGAATGGAAGCCTATAAAAGAAGCAATGAATCACAAGCCCTTCAATCCAGAAGGAGAAGAATATAAAAGATTTATTGCAGAAGCAAAGAAGAAATACGATTCATTGGTAAAGAGATGGGGCATTAACAAATAGTAGCTCAGTTTATAAGCTTGGGCATACTGTGCCCAAATTAAATCGTCAATAAAATCAAGGTGATTAAAAGATTTATATTTAATAGATCCGGGACAAGAATTGCTAAGATTAAAGACCATTTACCGAGAACATCTCCCCCATAAATAAATGAAGAATCCAAAAAAAACGGTTCTTCTTCAATTTAGGGGGTTAAATATCGGTGCTTTAGTGTTATAAATTATTAGTTAACGCATTGATAATCAACACATTAGTTAACATTGAAAAGTTGTAGATGTGGTGTTTTTTTGTATCTTTAATGTGTGAAAAATAAAAATAAAACAACACGCACATCTACACAGTGCAAAGATACTTCAAAGTATTCGAATCAGCAATTTTTTCGAAAGTTAAATGCTTCCATCAAAGATAAATGCAAAACTTCTGGTATAGTGTTGACTGATTTCATTCAAACCAGTTCTGGTATTGTATTGCATGCTATTACAAAGAACAGATTACCTTGTTGCCCTTATTGCGGGGAGCCTAGCCATAGCGTTCATGACTATAGATATCGTAAGTTACAATATACGGAGATACTCTCCCAGAACAGCAAGATCATCATTACCTGTCGCCGTATGAACTGCACGAACGATAAGTGTTCAAAGAAAACATTTATGGAACCTCTAAAGTTCGCCAGACCTTATGCCAGAAGTATAAATGAGGTAGTCTCACGTATGCAAAAGGAGTCGTTAAAGCAACCATCAAGGCTTGCCGGCCAGACCCTTGCCAGCCAACATATAAAAGTGAGTTCATCCACCTGCCTGAGAACTGCAAGGTCTTTAGGCAAAGAGAATCCCATGGACATCGCGTGCAGTGGATATGTTGCCATAGATGATCTGGCATACCGAAAGGGACATAAGTATATGTGCGCCATAGCAGACCACTATACACGAAGGGTGCTGGCTATGTTTGATACACGATATGGTCCTGAGATAGGTGAATGGTTTAAGATGCACCCCCAAATCAAGTTGGTTAGCAGGGATGGCAGTTGGGCATATGCTTCGATTATCAAAGAAGCCTTGCCTGATGCAGAGCAGGTCTCAGATCATTTTCATCTTGACAAAGGTCTTGGAGATCATATGGTTGAAGTTATACAGAAGATGATTTGTCAGAAGAAAAATACGCTGCCATATCCTTATCCTTCCCTGGACGAAGCCAGAAGTTATATCATGGAGGATCTTTATGAGATGGGAGAGATCAAGCACAGAAAGAGGGTTAGAAATTACTTTGCAGCACGACATATGCAGGAAGAAGGGATACCTTTGAAAGACATCGCTGAAAAGTTGAATGTAAAATCTCAGCAGGTATACAATTTGTTTAATACAAATATAAAGAAAATACTCAGCAATGATCAAATGAAAATACTCCGTCAAACTCCAGAACTGGCACGGATAATCAGCAGTGGTTCCATCGCACCAACAAGCATTGAAAAGAAGATGGATGGAAGACTCTGTTCCAAACTCATATGTAAGGCCACCAAAGGGCTAAGAGACAGATATAAGATACTTCGCCAGCAAGTCAGGATACATAACAAAGATCCCAAGAACAAGAAAGGAACAAAAGTAACTGCCAAAGCAATCAGAAAATATATAATGACAGGTATGACTACATCAGAAAAACTGCTCAAACTTAAACAAACGCAGCCAAATATAGACAGCATTATACAAACCTGCATATCCTTCAGAAATATGGTTGCAGGAAAGGAGGATGCACCCGATATTGATACCTGGCTTAAATTGGCTTACAACTGTAATTGCCGCAAGCTCGCATCTTTTGCTGAATATATAACAAGAGATAAGGAAGCTATCAAGAATACATATCTTACAAACTACAGTAATGGAATTATGGAAGGAACCGTCAATAAAATCAAGGCAATTAAAAGATCGATGTTTAATAGAGCAAGTGTAGAATTATTAAGAGCCAAGGCTATATACGGAGGATATTACCCCCTAAATTGACGAAGAACCAAAAAAACATAAAACAAACCTACATTACATACATTTTTGACTTAAACAATTACTAATCAGCATGTTAACCCATGTATATGAGTGCCTTTTCCTACATCTTTCCTACATGATTCCTACATGATAAGCACGGATTTGTACTTAAAACGGTGGATTTTGCCCCAATCGTAATACGAAAGTCGCTTTTTAGGTTGGACAATTAGGTGATGTTTTCATCAGTAAAGCAAATCACAATAATGCCTTTCATAGAATTGTGAATATAGAAATATCATTTCTCTTTGTAAATGATATTTGGGAACCAAACTGATTTATAATTATTGCTGTCCGATAAAACTAAAAATATGATATAGATAGTTCCCGAAGCCCTTTAAAATAAGACTTCGGGATCATTATTTTGTAGAACAAGCCTCCTTAATCAAAAAAGTGATAGTTCTGGCGGACTCTCTGCCTTCTCTTTCAGATATGTTTCCCAATCTTTTTCGGGGTAGTTGAATAAACTATAAAAATCAACATAATACATAAGTGTTATTCTGATCATAGTCGCTAATCCCGAAAAGCTCCAAGAACGAGTCAATCCCTTCTTCATGATCGTTAGAAGCAGATTGGCAATGAGAGTTACCCATATTTGTATCTTTATAGCGTTGGCACTTTCCCCATAGAAATATTTTAATGGAAAGTTTTGCTTTATCTGTTTGAAGAGCAACTCAATTTCCCAGCGTTTCCTATACATGTCAATGATTTCAGTGGGCTCAGATTCCATGTCGTTGGAAAGCAATGGGATAAGTTTTTTCTTTTTTTCATCCACATAAGTTATAATCCGTGAATAATGAATGATATCTTTCTCTTTTAGATGCTTTGTAAAACAGACATGTTGTATTCTCACTTCCATAAGTCCATTAGGCGTTTGATACATAGTATCATTCAATACTCTGTATTTCAAGTTCTTTTTCATCTTCGTAACATAGATTACTCCTTTTTGCGTCATCTCTTCTAGTTTTTCGTAGTCAATGTAAGCCCGATCCATTGCCATGATATCGCCTTTATGCAATACCGCAGGTCTGAGCATAAATGAGTCATTGGTGGCTGCAGAGGTAAACTTTATATCAGAAGGAACTCCTTCATTTGCATAGATTACTGTGTGAACCTTAATACCGCCTTTCTTCTTGCCTGTTTTAGGATGACGTCCAACACCTTTAAAGAGTAGGTTCGAAAATAGAGAGATGGTTGTGGAGTCTATTATTTGCAGCTGTTTCATCCATTTAGGTTCCTTACCACTTCGGCTGTCCGATGAAAGACGAGTGTGATAAGTAGCATACAAATCACGGTATATAGCCTCAAATACTGCATCTGGACGCCTCTTGTTGGCATCTGACAATGTGCTGCGGGATGTCATCATGTTAATACCTAGGTGACAGAGTTTACGCGCTTCAGCTTGCAGTGAGGTACTTATCTCGCGAAGAGAATCAAAACGCATAATTACGGCATAGAGCATTACAACCAGATGAGTCCAGCTGTCGAAGCGCTTAATATAACGTTCTCCACCATTTTCACGACTGATTTCAATAATTTTAGACTTATCAAGTAATTTTATTACCTGACTATAGAGCGGCTGTCCGATAAAATGTGTACTTTTGCCCATGTGTTAGATTTATTTTGTGGTAAAGACAAAGATAACACATTTTAGGCTGAACTCAGAAATGAATTCAGCCTTTTTTGTTATTACTCAAAAAGTTTTATCGGACAGCAATAATTTATAATACATTCCGACATGTCAACCTTTTCCGTAAGGGATTTCAGAAACTATAAAGTTAGTCAGTAACAACTCTAAAATATGTATCGTGATTCCGTAAATATAACTATGAATGTTTATAATCAACTCGTATTATAGTCAAAATGTATGAAGTGCAGCAAATATAAAATCACCTTTTTCGGTCCGCCTTTGAGTGATTAGACCCTAATCACTCTGCAAAGCATGTAGGATAACCAAGTGATTAGGGCCTAATCACTCTCTAAAATGTATAACAACGGGCTCTTATACATTAGCTAATGCGTTGTATAACAATACGTTTCGTAAAATCATGTAGGAAACAGCATGAAAAAATCAAAAATAAAAAAATATTTTTGATAGTCATAGTTCAATTTGTTTCATAATTTGACCGATGGAAAGAACTATATTGGAGAGAATCGTGTGATGAATTTTGATAAAGAGTTATATAGAATTTATAAAAAGTCTGCATTGTTATCAATATGATACAATGCAGACTTTTATTATTTAATATAAAAAACTAGAGCTTTTTCTTTTCTTTCTTACGTTCTATATATACCGTAAGCAAAACTACAAGCAGAAGTATTACATAAGAAACATAAGCAATCGTCTCTGTCTGGTCTACACTCTTTGGATAGAATGTAAGCACAACCTTATGACTGCCTGGTGCAACATTCAATGCGCGAAGCACGTAGTTGGCACGACCTAATTCAACAGGCTTACCATCGATAGTCGCAGTCCATTCAGGATAGTATATTTCAGAGAAGACCACTACTCCACCTGTTGCACTCTTCACATCGTAACACAACTTGTTTGGCTCGTATGAAGTAATCTTAACCAAAGACGTACTGTCTTGCGGCTTAGACTGTCCAAGTTGTTTCTTGAATTTAGAATCAGCAACAGCCTCATGGCGAAGGTCTATTTTCCCAACTTTATCTATTTCCTGATTTGCATTATCTACATAATCAACTTTGTCTACAAACCAAGCGTTACCATATACATAAGGATTCTGTATTGCTACCGTCTGATTACCCTGCAAAGGAACAATAAAGTATTTTGCATTAAGCATATTCAGTATTGGGAAGATGCTGTCACCGCTGACCTTTGTCATATCACCTCCAGCGGTTGATATTGCAGGCATTAGTTTCTGCATTTCAGGACTGATATAAGCCTCAATCAGTTCTTGATAGCGACGAAGTTTTGCAGCATGATATCCACCTATACTCTTATGATAGTAACTTGTTTCGTTCTCATTAAATGTATTGGTAGACAAATTCAGCACACGGTAATCCAAACTCTTATCCTGAAGAATCTGTTTATCTGTTGCTGTCATTGGTTGTGCTTGTTCACGAACACTCTGTTCAACAAACATATCATCATTAAGATAGCGCTTGTTTACCTGCCACATATCAATAAGACAAAGCAAAGTTATAGCACCAATCATATACTGAGCCTTTAGCTTTCCTGCCTTGAAAAGGAACAAGAAGAAAGAACCTATAACAATAATCCAGAATGAACGCCAACAATCTGACGTAAATATATTTTCACGAATACTACGCAAATTACTTTCTAACGGACCTATATATTCTGCGGGGATGCTCTTTAGAGCCTGCATTTCTGATGAAGAAATGAAATCAGAGAAGAATACATTAGGCATAATTGCAAAAAGTAACGCAACACCAGCAGTAAGTCCAAAACTAATGTAGACAAACTTTATCTTGCGTTTTAGTATCTCAGGTTCATCAACAATCTTCTTTAAAGTGAGCATTGCAAGCAGCGGTATCGTGAATTCAGCAATAACAAGAATCGACGCCACCGTTCGGAACTTACTATACATAGGGATATAGTCTATGAAAAAGTTAGTGAAAGGCATTAAGTTTCGTCCCCACGACAACAGTATACTCAATACCGTTGCACCAAGCATAGCCCATTTCAACGGTCCTTTTACAATAAACAATCCTAGTATAAACAACATAAGCACAAACGCACCTACATATACTGGTCCACTCGTTCCAGGCTGTTCGCCCCAATACTGCCCCATTTGCTGATATATCTGCATGAAATTAGGATCAGCCTTTTCCATAGCCTTAGCATTTGCAGCTAATGGCACAGAAGCACCACCTTTAGTGTTTGGTACAAGCAATGTCCAAGTTTCGTCAACACCATAACTCCATTGAGTTATATAGTCACGATCAAGTCCACTATTTGTTTGATTAGCAGTATTCTTCTTTACCAATTCACTTTTTCCTCTCATACTTTCCTGAGAGTATTGCCAAGTATGATAGAGATTGGATATGTTAAGCATTATTCCGATGAGGGCACCGGCAGCACATGCTAACGTAGCCTTTCCGAAATGCTTTAAATTCTTTTGCTTTATAGCCTCTACTAGATATGCTATAATCATGAAGAATATCACAAACAAGAAGTAATATGTCATCTGCACATGATTTGCAGCGACCTCAAACGCAGAGAAAATCGCGGTAACTATAAATCCCCATAGATACTTCTTTCGATACGACAGTACGACTCCAGCTATCATAGGCGGAAGATAAGCAAGAGCCATCACCTTCCATATATGTCCTGCAGCTATAATGATAAAGAAATAGGATGAGAATGCCCATATAACAGAACCCAAAGCTGCAAGCGATTGTCTGAAATCAAACGCACGAAGCAGAATATAGAAACCCAAAAGATATGCAAAAACATACCACACGTTCTCAGGTAACCACAAGTGATACGCCCTAATAACCTGATGCAAAAAACTTGTACTCTTATAAGTTGGTGCAGTCTGATAAGTTGGCATTCCACTGAAAGTAGAATTAGACCATCGCGTTATCTTACCTGTACGATCATGATATTCGTTTTGTTCCTGACCTGCACCACGTCCAGCTGAAGCATCATGGCGATACAAAATTCGTCCTTCTGTATCAGCAGGAAAGAAATAGGCAAAAGAGATAATTGCAAAAACTACCACAACCAAGAGGTCTGGCAGATATTTCTTTAAAGTTTCCATTGTATTTGTATAAACGTTTATATTTTGATATCTGCATGCAAAGATAGTGCAAATATTGAAGAGGACAAAACGATTTTGTTCATTTTTTATCTCAACCCAACACCTATCTTCAACACATGTTAAAGATACATGCCAAACATAATACAAAAAACATACGGAACATAACTTTATCATTATGTCCCGTATGTACAAAAAAGTAAGAACTAAACTCTATTGTTTATTCTCATTCTTTGTTTTTATGTGTTCTTCATACTCTGCTAATTCACGTTCTCCAACATGTGCAAGTCCATAATGTTCGTCGTGCTGACTAAGGTCTAGACCTATTTCCTCACTTTGAGAACTTACTCGCATTGGAATCATCTTATCTATAAGCCAATATCCGAAATAGCTCATACCAAAAGTATAAACAAATACGATTACAACGGCCAATATGTGATAGAGGAATACTATAAAACCAGCCCAGGTTCCAGCTATTAATCCACCTTGGATGAATATACCTGTAAGAACTGTACCGAAAATACCACCAGTTCCATGAGTTGGGAATACGTCTAAGGCATCATCAATTCTTGAATGACTGCGCCAATAAACTGCAATATTACATATAATTGTTATAACAAAAGAGATAAAGATACTCTGTCCCACTGTTACATATCCAGCAGAAGGAGTAATTGCGACAAGACCGACAACACATCCAACAGCAGCACCCATAGCAGAAGGTTTACGTCCACGAAGACAATCAAAGAATATCCATGTCATCATAGCTGTTGCACTTGCTGTGTTTGTATTAAGGAATGCCTTAACCGCTGTACCATCTGCATGAAGTGAACTTCCAGCGTTGAATCCAAACCATCCAAGCCAAAGTAATGCTGCACCAAGTAATACAAATGGAATATTTGCTGGTTCTGCGTCTATCGTTGATTTTTTTCTGCGTCCTAAGAATATTGCACCAGCCAAAGCCGCCACACCAGAAGATGCATGAACCACAATACCACCTGCAAAATCGACAACTCCCCATTTCAGAAATAGACCGTCTGGGTGCCAAACCATGTGGGCCAGCGGACAATAAATCACAACGAAGAAGAATATCATGAAGAACATATAGCCAGAAAATCTAACACGTTCTGCAAAAGATCCAGTAATTAAAGAAGGTGTTATAATTGCGAATTTCATTTGGAACAAAGCAAACAAAGCAAGAGGAATTGTAGCACCACCAAGTACTTTACCTGTAGCTGTCATATAAACTCCTGCTCCGACATTCTTAAACATCAAGAACGTTAATGGGTTGCCTATAACTCCCCCGATATCATCACCAAAAGCAAGGCTGAATCCAAAAACTACCCAAAGAATACTAATAAGTCCCATCGCGATGAAACTTTGAAGCATCGTGGAAATAACATTTTTAGCTCCAACCATTCCGCCATAGAAGAATGACAGTCCTGGAGTCATCATCAGCACGAAGATTGTTGAAGTGATTAGCCATGCAACATCTGCGGCATTAATCTTCGTGAAATCACATTTAAACGAGGGTTCACCTACAAAAAGCCCAGAAATGGCTATAATAACCATTGAGAGCATAAGTATTATCCATCTCTTTTTCATTACTCTGTTTGTGTTGGTAACTGTAATCATAATAAAATCCTAATCAATCTTTATAAGCTTGTTCGTGTATTCCTGTAACCGCCCTTCCGCTAGGGTCGTTCATATTTTTGAAAGCCTCATCCCACGCAAGGGCCTCTGGCGTACTGCAAGCAACACTTGGCACACTTGGCACAGAAAGTGCAGCACTATCACTTGGGAAATGTTCTGCGAATATAGAACGGTAATAATATTCTTCTTTATTGCGTGGAGGATTAATAGGGAAACGCTCTTCTGCATGTTCCATTTGCTCATCACTGACCTGATCTGAAGTAATTTTCTTCAATGTGTCTATCCATGAATATCCCACACCGTCACTGAACTGTTCCTTTTGTCTCCAAGCTACCTCTGCCGGCAACATATCAGCGAAACCTTCCCTTACGATTTTTTTCTCCATTGTCTGTCCAGGGCACATCTTTGCTTCTGGATTTGTACGCATTGCGATATCAAGGAATTCCTTATCAAGAAAAGGAACTCGGCCCTCTACTCCCCATGCAGCAAGACTCTTGTTTGCACGAAGACAATCATACATATATAATTTAGACAATTTTCTAACAGTCTCTTCATGGAAAGCCTTTGCTGAAGGTGCCTTGTGGAAATAAAGATATCCACCGAAAATTTCGTCAGCTCCCTCACCTGATAGAACCATTTTTATACCCATACTCTTTATCACTCTTGCCAAAAGGTACATTGGTGTTGAAGCTCTGACAGTTGTAACATCATAAGTTTCTATGAAATATATCACGTCACGTATTGCGTCAAGACCTTCCTGTATGGTATAGTTAATTTCATGATGAACTGTTCCTATATGATCTGCCACCAATTTAGCCTTAGCCAAATCAGGAGCATTTTTAAGTCCTACAGCAAAAGAATGAAGCTGTGGCCACCATGCCTTTGTAGAACCATTATCCTCAACTCTGTTCTGAGAATATTTCTCAGCAACAGCACTAATGACCGATGAATCAAGTCCACCAGAAAGCAACACGCCATAAGGAACATCACTCATAAGCTGGCGCTTAACAGCATTTTCCAACCCATCATGTATTTCCTTAACACTAGCCGTATTGTCTTTCACATTATCATAATCCATCCAGTCGCGCGTATAATAACGCGTCATCTTACCTTCACGACTGCTATAATAATGTCCTGGCAAAAAGACCTCGTATCTGTCACAATTACCTTCAAGAGCTTTAAGTTCACTTGCGACATAAACCTTTCCATCGTTGTCATATCCTATATAAAGAGGTATAACTCCCATTGGATCACGAGCAATAAGGAACTCATCCTTTTCTGCATCGTAAAGTGCGAATGCAAAAATACCATTTATATCCTCTAGGAAATCAATTCCCTTCTCCCTATATAAAGCAAGAATTACTTCGCAGTCACTTCCTGTTTGAAACTGATACTTATCTGCATATTGTTTTCTAATATCATGATGATTGTATATCTCACCATTTACAGCAAGAATTTGTTTTTTATCAGGACTGAACAAAGGTTGCTTTCCTGATTCAGGATCTACTATTGATAATCTTTCATGAGCCAAGATAGCGGAACCACCACAATATATCCCACTCCAATCGGGACCACGGTGACGAATTTTCTGACTCATACGCAAAGCTTTCTGTCTTAGTTCAGGAGTTTGCTCTTGGATGTTGAATATTGATACAATTCCACACATAATAATATCTTCTATGGTTTATTGGTTACAATTTGTTTACTATTTGCGCTGCAAAGTTAGCAAAACGATAGCTAAAAAGATAAAACACAATACAAAAAGATATCAAAATAGACACAAAGTATAAAACTGTAAGATACAAAGAGTACTACCATTACAATATGACACTATTTTCACTATATACGTATCAAAATATAACATCGTACCAAAATTAAGATTTATTATGTATCAATGAAACATATAAATACATAATACATATATACGTTTATCCTCAAAAAAAAGGACATCAATGCACATTATCTATAAATAACAATAATTTATTTGTTCATAAGATGAGGTTTTTATTAACTTTGCACCAAAGAAAAGATATAAAATATGAAGATTGGAATTATAGTTGCGATGGATAAAGAATTCGCACAACTGGAAAAAGTGTTTCATAATGATGAAAATATCATAATTCAGAAATGCGGCATTGGTAAGGTTAATTCTGCTATTGGTGCAACAAAGATGATATCTGAGCATCATCCTGACCTTATTATATCTACAGGATGTGCCGGTGGAGCCGACACTACACTGAATGTAGGTGACGTTGTTGTAGCAGAAGAATGTACATATCATGACGCATATTGTGGAGACAACTGCGAATTTGGACAAATTCTCGGTATGCCGGCACGTTTCAAAGCACCTGAAAATTTGGTAAGTGTGGCGTTGAAACTAAATCATGGAGAACTTAAAATAAAGAAGGGACTTACTGTAAGTGGAGAGTGGTTTGTTGACAGCCGAGAAAAGATGTCACAGATAATGGATAAGTTCCCTGCTTCTACAGCCGTAGACATGGAGAGTTGCAGCATAGCACAAACATGCCATATCTTTGGTACACCGTTTATCAGTTTCAGAATAATAAGTGATGTTCCACTTAAAGACAACAAGGCACAAATGTATTTCGATTTCTGGGACCGTATGGCTGAAGGAAGTTTTGAAGTTACAAAGAGTTTTATTGACGCTATAAATAAATAATTATGGACAAGATACCAAGTTTTACTATAAATCACGAGGCACTTCTTCGTGGTATTTACGTTAGTCGCAAAGATAATGTTGGCAACGAGACCATCACCACTTTTGACATCAGAATGAAGGAACCCAACAGAGAACCTGTATTGCATAATGGTGCTATACACACTATTGAACACCTTGCCGCAACATACCTTCGTAATGATGCCGAATGGAAAGACCGTATAATATATTGGGGACCAATGGGATGTCTTACAGGCAACTATC
Source organism: Prevotella sp. (assembly GCF_051059605.1). Classification (GTDB taxonomy): domain Bacteria; phylum Bacteroidota; class Bacteroidia; order Bacteroidales; family Bacteroidaceae; genus Prevotella. The sequence goes on along the minus strand of NZ_CP050883.1, from coordinate 3,267,428 downwards.
TGCTACTAAAGGGAGATGTTGAAAGCAAGGATATTATTGAACTTATGAAGCGAACTTTTAAGTTTGTAGCCGACTTCGAAGGAGACATTCCTGGGGCTGCGGCAAAAGACTGCGGTAATTATCTTCTTCATGATCTTCCAATGGCAAAATATGAAGCAGCAAAATATCTGCATGAAGTATTGGAAAATATCAAAGAAGAAAATCTGGTATACCCTATCTAGGCTATGACATTTGGCAAGTTGGCAATTACATTATAATTGTCAACTTACTATTTTTATCAAAACTTATATATTTCTCCATCACGCCATTCGTCATCAGCTTTCAAAACAAGATCTTTTGACAAACTAATTTCACCTTCGGAGAACAATTTTTCTGTACATGTTGTAATACCACACTTTGAAACTTTTACATCATCAAACATCCTCTCATAAAGAATATTTCCTGAACTATCAAGACACGAAACAGTTATATCCAAACTGCCATTTGAATCTTGCGGAAAAGTATATAATTCATAAACTGAAGAATCGGCACGAGCTTCCGCTTTAACATCACGTATTTCGGTCTGCCGTGAGTTTACACATCCCCAACCGCTAATACCATCCAAAGTACTACTGCCACCAGTATAAAAGAACTTTATCTGCTTGACTTCATCAGGAACCTTATCCTTGATTGTGAACAATATCTTTGCGACGCATCTTTTAAGAGTCATCTGATAATCAGAATTTCCGCTCACATTGATGTCTTCACTATAAACGAATGTATCTGTCACCTTTCCATTAAAAGTTATTCTGTTCATGTTTGTAGTTGAAGCATTGGTTTTGCCATTATGCGCTAAAGCCACTACCTTGTAGTTCCCCTCTGGTAAGCAGACTTTAACCGTGCCGAAATCATTGTCATAATCAGAACTTTGGCTGATAGATTTCACCCTATCTCCAATACTGTCATAGACAGCAAAGTTTATCTTATTACACACTTTCGACACATCATCGATACCACTAGTATCAATATTTCCTACATGGAAATTAAGTTCAAAACCATCTTTGTTCTCGATATCAGACTTATCAAAACTTACCCGCTCGCAAGAAGTCTGTGAAAAAATAAGTATTATTAGTATTAAAGTATTGATTAATTTAGTCATTATCTATTTCACATATCAAATTTATATCCCACAGTCAACGCAAAGAAGTTGCTTTTGGAATCGTTTACCTTGTTGTTTTTTGTAACACCAATATTATATCTTGCATCAACTACAACATGCATGTATTCATAAGATACGCCCAACGGTATTGACACATCAACACTCTTATATTTATCGTTGGTATTTTCATTATGTTTCACCATCGTACCATAAGAATGCTCTCCCGTGCGATCATTAATAGTAAAAGGTGTTACTTCGTATTTTTCGTTCGTATCAACAGGAAACCCTAGCTGCAAACCAGCTTTAATAGCCAATCCATCTGCCACATAATAATTCAACGTAAGCGGAACATTTATAACATTTACGTTCACTGTATGATCTGCATAACCTTCATAGTTTACTGTTGACGAAGCACTTAATCCACTCTCGTCAAGATATCGACAGCCCGCCATTGTGTATAATGCAGCCAAAGACACACTCAATGGTGATGTCAACTGATATTCTGCCTCTACTCCACCAGTAAAACCAGCTTTGTATTTTGGCGAACAAACAGTGTTCTTACCAATAATGAAATCATTGTTTGTCATATTAGACAGACATACACCAACCTTTGGAATGATTGAAAATGTTCCAACACGGCTTTGCGCACTGCAAAAAAATGTCGTTGCACAAAGAGATAATAAAAAGAAAAAGCGCTTCATAATAAAAAGTATTTTATTATGAAACGCCTTGATATTGAATTTATTGCATTTAATCTACTGCATTGTAGCCTTTTGTACTGTTATGAGCTAGCAAATCCTTAAGATCCTGCTCCTTGAATCCGCGTTCCTCCTGCTCTTTATGAATGAGTTCTGCCTCTTCTTTTTCAGCCTCAGAATGCTTGAATGTTATAGTACGGCTCTTCAATTCAGCAACTCCCCATCCAATGAGGGCTACTGCTATAAGTGCTATAAAAATGTATAATCCAGTCATAATATAGATCTATTAAATATTAAATCTTATTTGAACGCTTACGTCCCTGATGATCAAGGATGACTTTACGAATACGCATATTCTTAGGAGTTACCTCTACATATTCATCTTCCTTGATGTATTCTAGACATTCCTCAAGACTCATCACAGTCTTTGGAATTACACGAGCCTTGTCATCACTACCACTGGCACGCACGTTAGTAAGCTGCTTTGCCTTTGTTACATTGATAACTAGGTCATTATCATGAATATGCTCACCTACAACCTGACCATAATAAACTTCTTCTCCTGCGTCAATAAAGAATTTACCACGATCCTGAAGTTTATCAATTGAATAAGCAAATGAAGTACCTGTCTCCATGGCAATCATTGAACCGTTCAAACGGCGTGTGATTTCACCCTTGTATGGCTGGTATTCCTTATAAATATGTGCCATGATAGCCTCACCCTGACTTGCAGTAAGTACATTGGTACGAAGACCAATGATACCACGTGAAGGAATATCAAATGTAATATTTACACGATCACCTTCAGTGTCCATACCAGTCAATTCACCCTTACGGCGAGTTACCATATCAACCATCTTACTAGAATAGTCCTGTGGAACATTGATTGTGAGTTCCTCAATAGGTTCACACTTAACACCATCAATTTCCTTATAGATTACCTGTGGCTGACCTACCTGAAGTTCATATCCTTCACGGCGCATTGTCTCAACAAGTACACTAAGGTGAAGTACACCACGACCACTAACAATCCATTTATCAGTTGAATCCTCGTAAGGACGTACACGCAAAGCTAGATTCTTTTCTAGTTCTTTCTGCAAACGTTCATTGATATGACGGCTAGTACAGAACTTACCTTCCTTACCGAAGAATGGAGAATCATTAATAGTGAAAAGCATACTCATTGTAGGCTCATCAACAGCGATAGGTGGCAATGCCTCTGGATTTTCCCAGTCTGCGATAGTATCACCAATCTCAAAACGCTCCAAACCGACAACAGCACAGATATCACCACTTTCTACTACATCGGCAGGCTTGTGACCCATACCTTCAAAAGTACGCAATTCCTTAATCTTTGTTTTTTCCTTAGTTCCGTCACGATGACAGATAGTGATGTTCATACCATTCTTCAATTCACCACGGTGAACACGACCTACAGCTATACGACCTGTATAACTAGAATAGTCAAGAGAAGTAATCAACATCTGAGGAGTTCCGTCAAGATGCTTTGGAGCTGGGATAATTTCTATAATCTTATCAAGAAGATATTCTATATTATCTGTTGGCTTTTGCCAATCTTCTGCCATCCAACCGTTCTTTGCAGAACCGTAAACAACTTTAAAATCAAGCTGCTCTTCAGTGGCATTCAAATCGCACATAAGGTCGAAAACCATTTCGTAAACTTCGTCAGGACGACAGTTTGGCTTATCAACTTTATTCACAACAACGATTGGCTTTAACCCGAGTTGCAGAGCTTTCTGCAAAACGAAACGAGTCTGAGGCATTGGACCCTCAAAAGCGTCAACAAGCAAAAGACAACCATCTGCCATATTCAGCACACGCTCAACCTCTCCGCCGAAGTCAGAGTGTCCCGGAGTATCTAGAATATTGATTTTTATACCTTTCCAGTTTATTGATACATTCTTTGAAAGAATGGTTATACCTCGCTCACGCTCCAAATCATTGGAGTCGAGAACTTCGCCACTGTTATCCTGTCCGTCACGGAAGAGTTTTCCAGCGAGCATCATCTTGTCGACCAATGTTGTTTTTCCGTGGTCGACGTGTGCAATTACTGCAATGTTTCTAATGTCTTGCATTTCTTTACCTTAAATATGCTAAATTACAATTTCGATGCAAAATTACAAAAAATAACTGAAGTAATCTTCATTATTGATTACTAATGGGTTATATAGGCACGTTAAAAAAAGTTATAGCGAATAAATCTATCTAATCATAGCACTTTACTTTTAAGTTTTATTGCTAACTTTGCAGCGCATTTCGGAAAATCCGATGCATTCGAGAGTGTGACTGTTGTGATTAAGGCAGTTTAACACCCGAAGGATGTAATGATGCAACTTAATTTAATCAATTTCAAAGCTATGTATTTAGACAAAGCAAAGAAGGAAGAAATCTTCAACCAGTATGGTAAGTCTGCAACAGACACAGGTTCTGCTGAGAGCCAAATTGCGCTTTTCACATTCCGTATCAAGCACCTTACAGAGCATGTAAAGGCAAACCACAAGGATAAAGTGACAACTCGTTCACTAACTCAGCTTGTAGGTAAGCGCCGTGCATTGCTTGATTACCTTTACTCTAGCGAAATCAGTCGCTACCGTGCTATCATTAAAGAACTCGGTCTTCGTAAGTAATCTGGTTATTGGATTAAGAATAAAAAAATCCCGCACCTCTATTGAGTTGCGGGATTTTTTATCTTTATAGTTTTGATACATTGTAACAAAACCGATAATTATTTATTTTTCAATATCTCATTTAATGGAGTCATGACAAAATCTCTCTCCTTCATCAAAGGATGAGGTATTTTCAAGTCGGGTTCATCTACCGTCATATCATCATAAAGCAATATATCTATATCTATTATGCGATCTTGATACTCATGATTTACCGACTTTCCCACTCTTCCCATATGCTTTTCTATCTCCTGGGTTGCCTCTAACAACTGCCTTGGAGCAAGCGGCGTTTCAACGCACACGCACATATTTATAAAAAGATTGGGACTTTCAAACCCCCACGGCTCAGTCTCGTAAAGAGCCGACTGGCGCGTCACCGTACCAACCATGCTTTCCATGTATTCAACCGCCTCACGCATGTTACGCTTACGGTTTCCTATATTTGAGCCCAAACCTAGGTAAACTTTATGTAAAGCCAATGTTACTACCAATTATCAATCGTTGAGTATCAACAAAGAGTCACCATAGCAGCCAAACATATAACCGTTTGCTAGAGCAATCTTGTAACATTCCATAACTGCGTCATAACCACCGAAAGCAGCTGTTGACATAAGTAATGTGGAATATGGATGATAGAAGTTGGCAACCATACAGTCAGCCAAACCAAAATCAAATGGAGGGAAGATGAACCTATTTGTCCATCCAGAGTATTCCTTCAACATACCATCTGTACCGACAGCAGTTTCAGTTGCCTTGACAACACTAGTGCCAACAGCAAGGACATGATGTCCGCTTTTCTTTGTCTTATTTACCAACTCACAAGCTTCTGCCGTAATAACCATCTGCTCAGAATCCATCTTGTGTTTGGTCAAGTCCTCAACCTCGATAGGGTTAAAGTTTCCTAGTCCGCAATGCAATGTTATATAAGCATCATTGATACCACGTATTTCAATACGTTTCATCAGCTCACGACTAAAGTGCAATCCTGTTGCAGGAGCTGTTACCGCTCCTTCATTCTTGGCATATACCGTCTGGAAATCTTCCAAATCCTCAGGTGTAGCATGATTACTCTCACGGTTATCAATAATATAACGTGGCAACGGAGACTCTCCTAGTGCGAACAAATCATTTCTAAACTCGTCATGATCACAATCATAAAGGAAACGAAGTGTACGACCACGGCTAGTTGTATTATCAATAACCTCAGCAACCATTGTACTAGTCTCGTCAAAGAACAGCTTGTTTCCTATACGGATTTTGCGAGCAGGCTCAACAAGAACATCCCACAAGCGCATCTCCTCATTGAGTTCACGCAATAGGAACACCTCAATCTTTGCATCTGTCTTTTCCTTTGTACCATAAAGGCGTGCAGGAAAGACCTTTGTATCATTAAAAACGAAGGTGTCACCTTCATCGAAATAATCGAGTATATTACGAAAATCAAGATATTCACCCTCAATAGGCTTGCCATCAGCATCCTTTTTGAACATGTCTATTTGACCTGACTTTTTGTGAAGCACCATCAGACGACTCTCATCACGACGAGTCACCTTTAAAGTTTCCTTGGTGCCATCATCATTGGTGAATTCACGAGTGAAATTGTGTGGATACAGGGCTACCTGCTCCTTATTCAGATTAAATTTGAACTGTGATAACTTCATATTTATTTATCAGTTTGTACTAACCATTCTTTTATTTGCTCGTAATCGAGACATTTATCTATTGTAAAATCGCCGACTCTGGTACGTCTCAATGCAGTAAGATATGCCCCACTACCCAGTGCACGCCCCAAGTCACGTGCCAAAGCGCGTATATAAGTTCCTTTTCCACATACTACATGAATACTGAGTAGCATTTTTTCTGCGTCGAAATCAGTCACCTCAATCTCATCAATATGTACATTTTTGATTCTCAGCGTTACTTCTTCTCCTGCACGGCGCAAGTCACAAGCACGATCTCCGTTTATCTTCACTGCGCTATATGTAGGCGGAACCTGTTCTATATCGCCAATAAACTGTTGGAGCTTACTGATTATAAGTTCACGAGTGATATGTTCTGTAGGGAAATGTTCATTTTCCTCATGCTCCATATCATAGCTCACCGTTGTAGCACCCAACTGCAAAGTAGCGGTATATTCTTTTGTATGACCTTGAAATTCCTCTATTCTTTTTGTAGCCTTACCGGTACACAATATCAGAACCCCTGTTGCCAAAGGATCAAGCGTTCCTGCATGACCTATTTTAACTTTATATCCAAGTTCATGTGAAAGCACATAACGCACATGCGCCAATGCACCAAAACTTGTTATGCGGTAAGGCTTGTCTATTGCAAACACCTCACCAGCCTTGAAATCCTTATCCATCAGCTAGCCATTACTAGTGAATGCCCTGTTAAAAGCATTATCAATATTATTAATCCAACAACAATACGATACCAACCAAATGCCTTGAAACCATATTTGGTAAGGAAACTTACAAACCATTTCATTGCAAGCAAAGCAACGAAAAAAGCGATAACACTTCCTACTATTAATAGCATTATGTTATGCGATGTAGCCCATGTTGTACCTTCGCCGAACATTTCTATCAAGTCAAGCAGTGTAGCTCCTGCCATAGTTGGTACGGCAAGAAAAAAAGAAAATTCAGCTGCATTCTTACGTGTCAGTTTCTGCTGCATTCCACCAACTATCGTCGACATACTGCGACTCATTCCAGGAATAACAGAAAGACACTGAAACAGCCCTATAAAGAAAGCACGTCGGCAAGTAACCTTATTATCGTCGTTACCTTTATTGAATATCCTGTCGCAAAACAACATAAAGATACCACCTAGCACAAGCATAACAGCAACAACTTCTACACTATCAAGCAGCCAGTCTAGCAATCCTGATTTCTTTGCAGCCAAGCCGATAAACATAGCTGGTATAATTCCAACGATAAGAAGACCATAGAATTTCATCTTACTGACAAATTCCTCATAGTTTCTCATTTGAAAAAATCTTTTCCAATATAAACATACAACAGACAGGATTGCTCCAAACTGTATAATGAAAGTAAAGGCATGAACAAATGGATTACCCTGTTGAATACCTAATAAATTCTGAGTTATTATCATGTGACCTGTTGATGACACCGGCAGAAATTCTGTCAAACCCTCAACAATGGCAATGATGATTGTTTGTATTAAATCCATTATTCAGCAGCGTTATTTTCGTCTTTAGGTTTGCGGATGACAGCGTAGATAATAGATATAAAACCTACGAAGCACACTACTGGAGCAACCTTTATGCGCATAGCACTGAATATTTCTGGATTAAATGTATTCTCTGTAGAACCAACACCACCCATGAGAATAAACCCAATTATGACAATAGCCACACCGACAGCCAACAAGATAAAGTTGGTTTTGTCGAAAGCAAAATTCTTCTTATCCATTATTTTCTAGTTTTTTATTTCTTAATTTATCAGATTTTATAAAGGTCACCAGCCTTCATCTTCAAGAACTTGTTGACAGAAAGGCTTGAACATATTGCTGTAATAATGATTCCAAACAAGAACACTGATATAGCAGTAATAGCAACAATTTCCCATGTAACGACGGTCAATATTCCTGGTTCATAGCTATAGAGGGCATATAAACATGTTCCCAACACGGCAATAGCAACAAAAGCAGCTATCATACCTACAACAATAGCACGCATCACGAAAGGATAACGTATAAAGCCCCATGACGCTCCAACTAGTTTCATTGTATGAATAGAGAATCGGCGCGCATATATTCCAAGACGAACAGTATTGTTTATCAAAGAGAACGATACAAATGTGAGCAATACTGCCAACACCAGAAGTACGAGACTAATCTTTTGCAGATTATCGTTCACACTGTTTACCAATGCCTGCTGATATGTTATATCACCAACCTTAGGATATTTTTTCAGTTCTTTTGTTATCCATTTCAATGAATCAGTATTGGCATAGTCGGCTTTCAACTGGAGTTCTATTGAAGCAAGAAACGGATTAGCACCAATAAACTCAGAAGGGTCTGTGCCCATAGCCTCTGTTTGTTCCTTCAAAGCAGCTTCCTTACTGATATATGTAATCTTATTTATATACGGACGATGATGAATCATACTGCACAACTGCTGTGCCTCAGGATTTGTAATATCGTCCTGAAGCATCATTGTTACAACAAGGTTCTCCTTAACATAAGTAGATAAGTTTCTGGCTGTAAGCACAGAAAATACTACCATACCCAATAAGACAAGCACCATTGCAGTGCTTATGCACAAAGTTATAACCTGCAATCCGTGACGATTGCGGGATGTTTTACGTTTCTTTCCCATTTAATAAAAGAGTGTATTACACCAAATATCTTGCAAAGATAGTGTAAAAGTGATGATAACACAATAGTTTAACAGCAATTAACTCTTAATAGAACTAAGTTTAGTTTATTATTTCCAAGGATAAATCAACCTACTTGTATCATATCCTCTACGTGAAGCTTCAGATATTATTAGAGCCATATCTTCTTCTGATAATTTTGATATCCGTGATAGTATCCATAAGTATTTAGATGAGCTTCCACCCACCAAAGCCCAATTATAGTTTTCATCTACTGCAAGCACTCTATAATCAGAATAAAATATCCAGAAAAAAGATACTCTCAGCAGTCCGGGAACAGAGGTTGTCTTTGCTTTTCCGACAGCACTCTTCATTCTACCGGTTTTTATATCAACACCAGAATTTACTACTTTGATAGTTCCATTAGGATTCAGCGAATATTCTGCAAAAGCATTACTAATGCCACGCTCAAAACGATTGTCTATTCGGGCAATCTCATACCACCTGCCTAGATACCTATCCAGCACAAGATTTGAAACTGTAGTTACATCTGTTTTCATAAGCTGAATATATTTGTTTCTATAAATTCACTACCATAAAACACTGTATCAATATGATGCAGAACAAGGAATCCCAGCGACAATCACTCTATCTCTGATTGCATCTAATTCTGCATGCGTCGCTTTTTCAAGTTTTTGATCAGGAGTCTCACGGTCTATTGTATATATCATAACCTCCTGTGGTTGAATACTTAATACTGCATCAAGCCAAGGTCTAATATATCTTTCACCAGTATTATCAACATCTATGCCATCAACAGTCTTACCCTTCAAAAACATAGTCTGTATTATCACATGCCCGTTGAAGAGTTTTAGATTATCAATAATATTACTGACATCATACGATTTTTGAGTAGGGCGATCAACACGTTTTATGTATTCGGGGTCGACTGTATCTAATTTCAGTATATTATTGTCAACCAGCATCAGCGCATCTCTTATACTTTCTTTATTAATAAACGTACTATTGCTCAACACACTTATTTTTGCTTCCGGACAATATTGATTTCTAAGTTCTATTGTATCACAAATAATATCATAGAAATTAGGATGAGTCGTAGGTTCTCCATTACCTGCAAAGGTAAGCACATCTGGATGAACATTCTGTGCGTGCATTTCCTTCAGTTTCTTTCCCAGAGCTAAAGCGACTTCGCTTCTTGTTGGGCGTTTCTGCATAGGAATCCGTTGTTTATTAAATCCACATTCACAGTAAATACAGTCAAATGTGCATACCTTACCGTCAGCCGGCATAAGGTTTATACCTAATGAAATACCAAGTCGGCGACTATGAATTGGGCCGAATATTGGTGAAGGATATATTACAGTACTCATATTATATTTTATTACCAGAGCATAGCCAACATGTTGACTTTCCCATCTCTTGTATCTGCAAATATATAAAAACAATATTACCCAAACAAATATTTTATTGAAGTTTTAATTTGTCCAAACAAATAAAGTTTAATACGATAACTAACAACTATATTTATTAAACAAAAAAAACAAATATCCGACAGGAAGTGGAGAGAATACTCCCTGCCGAAATATTTGTCATCCATTTGCAAGCAGGCTTTACTGCTTTGCTTTGAATATTTTTGTTTATTAAATTATTCTTACAATCGTTTTTTAGCGTATATTTATTACCTTTCGGCAACGTATATAGTTTGCTGTTTTATATTAAGACGCAAATGCGTCGAAAAAGTTGCACGTATATTCTATATTTCTGTTATTTTTGCAAAATTTTTTATATAAAGTTTGATATACTGTCTTTATTTGAATAAAACACGTATATCATATCATGGTATACAAAGGTATTACTCTTTGTTATATCATATAGATGCTCTTCCCTACACTTTTCATTTTTTGAAACTACGAAGCAACGTTCACATCAGCATACCCTTTATTTAAAGGCTTCATGTAAAATAATATAGGAATATTAGCTACAGCTTTATAAAAAGACGGAAGTAAAAATAACACGCACAAAAAGTATTCCTTATATAATGTACACGCACATGCGCGCACACTTAGGCTTTTTCAAAAAACAAGTGTCGGATTGTCGATTAGCTGACTACCAGCGATTTAGATAGGTTTTAGCACAAAAGCAAGTGTCGATAAATTTTAAAGAAACAAAATCAGCTATTTTTTCATGACCGTTGCATTTCTATATAGAAACGCATCTTACTTGAGAGTAAAAAACGCCTCTGAATGATGAACCATTTTGCGTTTCATCGATATAAAGCAGAAAAAGCAGCTCCTATGCCGTCACTTGTTTTTAATATTATCATTTGTATATAACTGATAATCAAGCCATAGACACACAGACACTATATTTATTAAAAAGTCCAGATGATAGAATTAAGTGGCTGCTATTATAAAATCGTTTTCACGATCAAACGTTTGCGTTTCTACGATCAAACATTTGCATTACATCGATCAAACGTTTGCGTTTCTACGACATAAAGTTTGCATTATATCGTCAAAACGCATTCCCATTCTAAACGGAAAATTGTGAGAGGGAGTAATATTCTCGAGTAAATTATTACTTAAAGCCTTGATTATAAAGTTCCCTTATCCTTCGCCTTTCTAGCAAATTCAAATAGTGCTAAAGGCAAATGACAATATCCATTTGGATTTTTATCTAAATAATCTTGATGATATTCTTCAGCTGCATAGAAATTCTGTAGAGGTTTAACTTCAACGGCTATTGGTTGGGATAATTCTTTTTGCTGTTGATCAAAAACCTTCTCTATAACAGGAAGCTGGTCTTCGGATGTATAGTAGACACCAGTACGATATTGTGTACCACAATCACCACCTTGCTTGTTTACACTTGCCGGGTCAATCGCTTTGAAGTACATATTAAGTAAAAACTCCAGGCTTATTTTCTTCTCATCATATTTAATATATACTGTTTCAGCAAAGCCAGTTGTATCAGTGCACACTTCTTTATAAGTCGGATTTTCAGTCTGTCCATTTGCAAATCCAACTTTTGTTTCTAATACTCCGTCTATTTGTTTGAAGAAATGTTCTGTTCCCCAGAAACATCCTCCGGCTAGATATATTTCTTTCATAATATGCAAAGATAATAATTAGTTTTCAAACCATATAAGATTTTGACTATTTTCCCAACAAATGAGGATTGCATAACCTAAACATAACATTTGCTTAGAAACAGTACATACAATAAGCCGACATTTCTAAACACGATACCTATCGGTGGTTTTAGAATTATCGTGAAAACTGTATTCTGTCCCGACATCAATACTGAGTCGGTAGGATACTGTTTTCACGATCATCCGCAAATACGCCACAAGCGTTATTTTACATTTCCTACTTTAATAAGATATTCTGCAATCTGAACAGCATTCAGGGCAGCACCCTTACGAATCTGATCACCTGTTAACCATAATGTATTACCATTATCATCGGCTAGGTCCTTGCGAACACGACCTACGTAAACATCATCCTTTCCTGCACTTTCAAGTGGCATTGGATATACATAGTTCTGTGGATCGTCTACAAGAGTTACTCCAGAAGCAACCTCAAGAGCCTTACGTATTTCAGCAACATCTATAGGTTTTTCTGTTTCAAACCATACACTTTCAGAATGAGAACGAAGAGAACTTACACGTACGCAAGTGGCACTTGTGCGAACATCGCTGTGCATAATCTTACGAGTCTCGTTATACATCTTCATCTCTTCTTTTGTATAGTCAGTCTCTGTCATCTTGTCAATCTGAGGAATCACGTTGTAAGCCAACTGATGAGGGAACTTACTGATAGTTTTAACCTCGCCATCCTCAACCAATTCCTTATATTGCTGCTGGAGTTCAGCCATTGCTGCAGCACCAGCTCCACTTGCACTCTGATAACTAGATATATGGATTTTCTTAATGTGACTGATATCCTCGATAGGTTTCAAGACAACAACCATCATGATAGTTGTGCAGTTTGGATTTGCAATAATATTGCGTGGTCTGTCAAGAGCATCTGCAGCATTAACCTCTGGCACTACCAAAGGAACATCATTTTCCATACGGAATGCACTTGAATTATCAATCATCACTGCACCATATTTAGTTATGGTCTCTGCAAACTCTTCAGAAGTTCCACCACCAGCAGAAGTAAATGCGATATCAACATCTTTGAAATCATCATTATGCTGCAAAAGTTTAACCTCGTAGTCTTTTCCCTTAAAATTATATTTACTTCCGGCACTGCGTTTAGAGCCAAACAAAACGAGTTCATCCATTGGGAAATTTCTTTCTGCAAGAATACGTAGGAATTCTTGTCCCACGGCTCCACTTGCGCCAACAATTGCTACTTTCATATTGATATCTTTTAAAAAATTAATCTAATTTCAGATGCAAAAATACAACTTTTCATATTAATATCATTCAAAAGTGATATTTTTTTTGCACCTTTGCATTATCATTTATAAATCGTGCAGCTTTTATGCAAAATATATCGCAATATCTACCGATAACAGATCCGACGTGGATATTCTTCATCGTCCTATGTATCATTCTGTTTGCCCCTATCCTAATGGGCAAATTGCGTATTCCGCATCTCATAGGAATGATTCTGGCTGGAGTTATCGTCGGACCGCACGGTTTCAATATATTATCACACGACAGCTCGTTTGAATTGTTCGGTAAAGTAGGACTTTACTACATCATGTTTCTCGCTGGACTAGAGATGAACATGGCCGACTTCAAGAAAAATAGAATAAAAACTTCAACACATGGTATTCTAGCATTCGCAATACCAATGATTATTGGTTTTGCGCTCAATACGTCGCTACTGAAATATGGAGTTCTCACATCAGTACTTCTTGCGAGTATGTATGCATCACATACACTCATAGCCTACCCTATAGTATTAAGATACGGATTGTCTCAACAACGAAGTGTAACAATTGCCGCTGGGGCAACAGCCATTACAGACACATTGACATTGCTTGTTCTAGCCATTGTCGGTGGAATGTTCAAAGGAGAAGTTAATGGCTTGTTTTGGTTTATACTGGCAATAAAACTCTGCATCGTATTCTTTATCATCATATATTTCTTTCCACGAATGGCAAGATACTTCTTTCAACGATATGAAGAGAACGTTACACAATTCATATTCGTACTTGCAATGACATTTCTTGGAGCAGGAATGATGGCTTTTATTGGTATGGAAGGATTGCTCGGAGCATTCCTCACGGGACTAGTATTGAACCGATACGTGCCAAACATATCGCCACTGATGACACACCTTGAGTTTGTAGGCAATGCTCTTTTCATTCCATATTTCCTTATCGGCGTTGGCATGTTGATTAACATAAACATTATCTTCGCAGGCTTCGGCACACTAAAGGTTGCAGGGGTGATGATTGCAGTGGCATTATCAAGTAAATGGCTTGCGTCACTAGCCACGCAAAAGCTATTCAACATGAAGAGCATTGAGCGCGAACTGATATACGGATTAAGTAACGCACAGGCTGGAGCAACTCTTGCAGCAGTGTTGGTGGGATACAATATAATTCTTCCCAACGGTCAAAGGCTGCTTAATGATGACGTACTCAACGGTACGATTATTCTGATTCTTGTGACATGTATATTCAGTTCGTTTACTACCGAAAGAGCTGCGCGCAAAATAGCACTTACAAACAAGAATAAGATTAGCGAGGATAAAACTGCCGATGATGAGAAGATCCTTATCCCTGTGGAACAAAAAGAAACAGCCAATGAACTGGTGAAGATTGGTATAATGATGAGAAACACCAAACTTAACAGAGGAATAATTGGACTTAACGTAGTTCTTGACGACCTTAATCTGGCGTATAACCAAGAAAAAGGAAGAAACACGCTTGAATATATGGAGATGACAGCAAATGCTGCCAACGTGAGAATGATAGTACAAAGCAGAATAGCTACTAACATTAGTAACGGAATATCACATGCTTTTAAAGAATATTCAGCATCAGAAATTATAATGGGTATGCACGAATGCCACGGAAACTACAAAAATTTCTGGGGAAACATAACGCAAAACCTGTTCAGTGACATATCAAGGCAGTTGATGATCGTAAGATGTCTGCAACCAATCAACACTTTCAGAAGAATACAGGTGGCTGTACCAAAGAAGGCCGAATTTGAACCAGGATTCTACAGATGGCTTGAAAGGCTGTCAAGAATGGCAGCAAATCTGAATTGCAGAATACAGTTTCACGGCAACAGAGGTACACTTTCGCTGATTAACGAATACGTACAAAACAGACATACTGACGTTAGAGCGGAATATGTAGCCTTTGAAGATTGGGATGAGCTACCTAAATTGGCAATCAATGTCAACGATGATCACCTGTTTGTTGTAATCACAGCCAGAAAGGGAACTATATCATATATACCATCATTTGATTCCCTTCCAGAACAGCTTACCAGATTTTTCAACAGTAACAGTCTGATGATAATATTCCCTGACCAATATGGGGATACGTCGGGAATGACATTCACGAAACTACAACTTTCTGAAGAACACAGTCCATACCAGTTCTTCAGACAATGGATGATAAAGAATAAAAACAAGAATTAAATATAAATATTATGATAGATATCAAAGGCATAACAAAAAGTTTTGGAAGCCTACAAGTATTAAAAGGCATAGACTTACATATTAAAAAAGGCGAAATAGTAAGTATAGTCGGACCGTCTGGCGCGGGAAAGACTACTCTATTGCAGATTATTGGCACACTGGACAAGCCAAACAAAGGTACTATCACGATTGACGGAGTTGACGTAAGTACTTTGTCAACAAAGAAGCTCAGCGATTTCCGAAACAAGCATATTGGTTTCGTATTTCAGTTTCACCAGCTTCTGCCTGAGTTCACTGCACTTGAAAATATTATGATTCCCGCATATATCGCAGGAAAGGGCAACAAAGAAGCGATGAAAAGAGCTAACGACCTGCTTGATTTCATGGGATTGAGCGACAGAGCTAACCATAAGCCTGCTGAGCTGTCTGGCGGTGAGAAGCAACGTGTGGCAGTGGCAAGAGCTTTGGTTAACAATCCAGCCGTTATTCTTGCAGACGAGCCATCTGGTAGTTTGGACTCAAAAAATAAAACAGAACTGCATCAGTTATTTTTCGACCTGAGAGATAAATTTGGTCAGACATTCGTCATCGTAACTCATGATGAGGGACTTGCTGAAATCACCGACCGCACTATACACATGAAAGACGGATTGCTGGATGATCAAGAGAATGTGGAGAATGCTGAGAGCACAACCATTTAATTAACAAAATGACATAAGCCTCAGCACGCAAAGTGGTTGATGCTTATATCAAGTAAAACAAAAAAAATTATGTCAATAGAAATAAAACTTGGAGAATACAATCTCCTACGTGTAAAAGAAGAAGCCCGCCGTGAAGGTTTTGGCGAAGTTTTCGGAATGTATCTTGATGCAGGTCGTGAAGGAGAAATTCTTATGCCACAGAAATATGTACCCGAAGGAACTAAACCTGGTGACGAGATAGAATGTTTCATATATCTTGACCAAGACGAAAGACCAATCGCTACAACTGAAAAGCCATTTGCGAAGGTAGGTGATTTCGCATATCTGAAATGTTCATGGGTGAATGAATACGGAGCATTCCTTGACTGGGGACTGACCAAAGATATTTTCTGCCCGTTCAGAGAACAGAAAAAGCGCATGGAGATTGGCGATAGTTATATCGTTCACATACATATTGACGAAGACAGCTACCGTATTGTTGCCAGCGCAAAGATTGAACATTATATGCAAGAAACGGATGACACTTGCGAACTGCAAAGAGGTTCTGAAACTGACATTCTAATATGGCAGAAGACAGACTTAGGTTTCAAGGTTATCGTAGACAACTCATATCCAGGACTGATTTATGAAGATCAGATATTTAAGTATGTTCACACAGGTGACCACATGAAGGCATACGTGAGCAACATGCGTCCTGACGGAAAGATAGACCTATCGTTACAGCCACTTGGTATTGCTGCAGCAGAAGACTTTTCAACAACATTACTTGATTACATTAAGAATAATGACGGTTACTGCACGCTAAACGACAAGAGCGACCCTGAAGAGATTAAACGTCAATTTCATGTCAGCAAAAAGGTTTTCAAGAAAGCTGTTGGCGACCTTTACAAGAAGAAGATGATAAAATTGGCTGACGATGGTCTTCACCTTGCATAAAAGATAATACACAAAGTATAAAAAACAACCCCGATGCGGTAAATACTGCATCGGGGTTATTATTTATATTTCATTCAAATCATCTCATCTTAATATAAGAAGAAACAACGAATTAATTACTTTTTATACTTCTCTGTCTGTTGCTTGATCAAAGCAGCATCATTGAAGTAATCAATCTGCATTGCCTTTCTTACCTCGTCCATTGTCTGTGCGGCTGCAGCACGAGCATCATCACTACCCTTTTTGAGGATATTGAAAATCTCAGGAATGTCCTGTTCAAACTCATGACGACGCTCACGAATAGGATCAAGCATACGATTGATTACGCTATTCAGCAACTGTTTGCACTTCATATCGCCTACTCCACCATGTGTGTAGGCATCTTTTAGTGCTTCAAGATTACTATATTCAGGCCAGAAGTCAGCAAAATCCTGATCTGTTGAGAATGCATCAAGATAGGTGAACACTGCATTTCCTTCTACATGTCCAGGATCACTTAGATTGAGATGAGTAGGGTCTGTGTACATGCCCTTTACTTTCTTCCATACAGAATCAGCATCATCACTAAGATAAATACAGTTACCTAAACTCTTACTCATCTTCTCCTTACCATCTGTACCAGGAAGACGACGAGATGTAGCATTCTCTGGTAACATTATGTTTGGCTCAACCAAAACCTCACCATAAGTCTGATTAAAACGACGTGCAAGTTCACGAGTAATCTCTATCATTGGTTCTTGATCTTCACCGGCAGGAACAGTTGTTGCCTTAAAAGCAGTAATATCAGCAGCCTGTGAAACAGGATAGCAAAAGAAACCCATCGGAAGATTAGCTTCGAAATTACGCATTTTGATTTCAGTCTTCACTGTTGGATTACGCTGCACACGAGATACACTGACAAGATTCATCAAGTAAGTTGTCAGTTCAGCCAATTCAGGAATCTGACTCTGAATGAACAGAGTACATTTTGCAGGATCAAGTCCGGCTGACAAGTAGTCTAGAGCAACTTCTATAATATTCTGACGAATCTTCTCAGGGTTATCTGCGTTGTCTGTCAATGCCTGAACATCAGCCATAAAAACAAACATGCGCTCGAAATCACCTGAATTCTGAAGTTGAACTCTACGGTGGAGACTGCCTACATAATGTCCAAGGTGGAGCTTTCCTGTAGGACGGTCACCGGTTAGTATTATTTTGCCCATTTTAGAATTCTGCAGTTTTTGGAGTACGAGGGAATGGGATTACATCACGGATGTTCTGCATTCCTGTAACAAATAGAATAAGACGTTCGAAACCTAATCCGAAACCAGCATGAGGGCAACTTCCATACTTACGAGTATCAAGATACCACCACATATCCTTCATAGGAATATCTCTGCGTTCTATTTCACCTACCAACTTATCATAGTTTTCCTCACGTACAGAACCACCGATTATTTCACCAATCTGTGGGAAAAGGACGTCAGTACCCTGAACAGTCTTGTCGTCTGCATTAATCTTCATATAGAAGGCCTTGATATCCTTAGGATAATCTGTCATGATGACAGGCTTCTTGAAATGCTGTTCAACAAGGAAACGCTCATGTTCGCTGGCAAGGTCAATACCCCAAGAAACAGCATTCTCAAACTTATGTCCCTTAGCGACTGCCTCTTCAAGAATCTTTATACCTTCTGTATAAGGAAGACGCACAAAGTCCTGCTTCAACACACCTTCAAGCCTCTCAATAAGTCCCTTATCAATCATATTGTTAAGGAATGCCAAGTCATCCTTGCAGTTATCAAGAGCCCAGCGTATACAATACTTTATGAAATCTTCCTCAAGATCCATAAGTCCTTCCTGTTCAAGGAAAGCTACCTCTGGTTCAATCATCCAGAACTCTGCCAAGTGACGAGGAGTATTACTATTTTCTGCACGGAATGTAGGACCGAATGTATAGATAGATCCCAAAGCTGTTGCACCAAGTTCACCTTCAAGCTGACCAGATACAGTGAGTGAAGTCATCTTACCGAAGAAATCATCATCATATTTAATTTTGCCATCATCATCCTTCTCAAGATTGTATAGGTTCTTTGTAGTAACCTGGAACATCTCGCCAGCACCCTCACAATCACTTGCTGTGATAAGAGGAGTGTTGAAATAGAAGAATCCATGATCATGGAAATATTTATGTACAGCTATTGCCATATTATGACGAATTCTGAACACAGCGCCAAATGTATTTGTACGCAGACGCAAGTGAGCGTACTTGCGCATATATTCAAAACTCTGTCCTTTCTTCTGCATTGGATAGTCTGAAGGACAAAGACCATAGATTTCAATGCTTTTGCACTGAATCTCTACAGTTTGTCCTGCGCCCTGACTCTCCACGACAATGCCATCAACACCGATGCAGGCACCTGTTGTGATGCTTTTCAGTTGTTCTTCCCCCATTATAGATGGATCTACAACTATCTGAATATTGTTAATGGTAGAACCGTCGTTGAGTGCAATGAAATCAACAGCTTTGCTACTACGATGAGAGCGAACCCATCCTTTAACGTTAATGTCTTTGCCATATTCGATGCTTTTAAGGGCATCGATAACTTTTGTTCTTTTCATTTAAATTTATTCTATTATTCAAACATACCGCTACGAAGCATTTCAACTTCCTGTTCTGTGAGGAAGCGCCAATCGCCACGACGTAAGTTTTTCTTTGTTAGACCAGCAAACTGTACACGGTCAAGTTTTACAACACGATAACCTAAGCTCTCGAAGATACGACGTACGATACGATTCTTACCACTGTGGATTTCAATACCTACCTGACTCTTATCCATATCGTCAGCATATTCTATTGCATCTGCATGAATCTCTCCATCCTCAAGTTCAATACCGTCTACTATCTTCTGCAAATCCGCTGCAGTTACGTTCTTGTCAAGATAAGCGTGGTAAACCTTCTTCTTAAGGAACTTAGGATGAGTAAGCTTACTAGCCAAATCACCATCGTTTGTGAGAAGAAGAACACCAGTAGTATTTCTATCAAGACGGCCTACAGGATAGATTCGTTCAGGACAAGCATCCTTTACCAAATCCATTACTGTCTTGCGCTGCTGTGGATCATCACTTGTTGTAACATAATCCTTTGGCTTGTTGAGAAGTACATAAACTTTTTTTTCCAAAGATACAGGCTGCTCATGGAACTGAACCACATCAGCACGCAATACCTTTGTTCCAAGTTCAGTAACAACTGCACCATTTACTGTAACAACACCAGCCTGGATGAATTCATCAGCCTCACGACGTGAGCAAACTCCAGCGTTGGCAAGGAACTTGTTAAGACGAATTGGCTCATTAGGGTCGATATTCTCTTCCTTATACTCAATACGCTTCTTAAGACTGTACTTTGCATTAGGATCATAATCGGCTGTGCGAGGACGATAACCATCCTGCTGACCATAACCACCACGGTTATTATTATATCCGCCGCGATTGTCGTAACCACCCTGCTGACCATAGCCACCACGATTGTTATTATATCCGCCACGGTTGTTGTCGTAACCACCCTGCTGACCATAGCCACCACGATTGTTATTATATCCGCCACGGTTGTTGTTGTAACCACCCTGCTGACCATAGCCACCACGGTTGTTATTATATCCGCCACGGTTGTTGTAACCACCCTGCTGGCGTGGCTGATAGCCACCTTGGTTATCAGCATTATTGTAACGAGGGCGATAGCCACCTTGATTATCATCATTATTGTAACGAGGACGGTAACCACCCTGATTATCATCATTATTGTAACGAGGACGATAGCCACCACCTTGCTGAGAACTACCATAACTTCCGCGGTTGTAACTGCCGCCTTGGTTATCATCGTTGTTATAACGAGGACGATAGCCACCACCTTGCTGGCGTGGTTGATAACTGCGCTGTGGACGATCGCTGTTTTGCATACGATCACCTTGCAGACCTGAACCAAAACCTTCAGGGCGGAAACCATTATCATTATTATAACTACGGTCAGTACGTTCTGAGCTATAAGTGCGCTGACTGTGAATACGTGGACGCTGTGTGCGATTTCCAGTTTCATGATAATTGTTGGAATAATTTCCTGATGTTCGTGAGTAGCCCTCACGGGTGCCCTCATTCTGTTCTGTTGACAGATTCTGAGATTTGTTTTCTAATTCTGAATCCATTTTCTAAAATTTTTATTAGCCTCGCGGCCTGGTTATTATTTTCAAATTGATAATTAATATCTAATAAATCTACATCTGGTTTTTATACACCAGTATAGTTGTGTGGAGTGATTGCCATAAGCTCGGCTTTAACACTGTCACTAACATTCAATTCTTTGATAAACTCATGGATGGTCTCCTCGGTCATCTTAGCATTAGTACGCGTAAGTGCTTTCAATGCCTCATATGGATGAGGATAAGCCTCACGACGAAGTATCGTCTGAATAGCCTCAGCAACAACAGCCCAAGTATTATCCAAATCTTCGGCTATCTTGTCTTCATTAAGAATAAGTTTGCGCAATCCCTTCAATGTACTTTGAATACCAATGATTCCATGTCCCAATGGAACTCCAATATTACGCAATACAGTACTGTCAGTAAGATCACGCTGCAATCTGCTAACAGGAAGTTTCTGAGCAAGGAACTGTAGTATAGCATTCGCTATTCCAAGGTTGCCTTCACTATTTTCATAGTCGATAGGGTTTACCTTATGTGGCATTGCACTTGAACCAACCTCGCCAGCCTTGATTTTCTGCTTAAAATATTCCATCGAAATATACATCCAGAAATCACGATCAAGGTCAATAATTATTGTATTTATGCGGCGAACAGCATCAAAAATAGCACCAAGATAGTCATAATTACTAATCTGAGTAGTCCATTGTTCACGCTCTAATCCTAATTTTTCACTTACGAATTTGTTACCAAATGCTTTCCAGTCATATTCTGGATAAGCAACATGATGAGCATTATAGTTACCTGTCGCACCACCAAACTTAGCGGTAATCTTGCAAGCCTTCAAACTATTAAGTTGTTCGGTGAGACGATATACATAAACCATGATTTCCTTACCCAAGCGTGTAGGGGATGCAGGCTGTCCGTGAGTCTTTGCAAGCATTGGTACATCTTTCCAGTCATCAGCATATTGCTGTAATATGGCAATAAGCTCTTCTACCTGAGGACAATAAACATCAACAAGGGCTTCCTTTACAGTAAGAGGAACACTAGTATTGTTAATATCCTGAGAAGTCAATCCGAAATGTATAAATTCCTTATAGGCATCCAAGCCTCCAATCTTATCAAATTCTTCCTTGATAAAATACTCAACTGCTTTTACATCATGGTTGGTTATTTTCTCTATATCCTTTACACGAGCCGCACACGCCTCGTCAAAGTTGCGATAGATATCACGAAGTCGTTCAAAAAGAGTTTTATCAAAAGACGCAAGCTGCGGCAAAGGCAACTCACACAAAGTGATAAAATATTCGATTTCTACACGTACGCGATAACGTATCAAAGCATACTCTGAAAAATAGTTTGCCAGCGGTTCTGTTTTACCTCTATAACGGCCATCGATAGGCGATATGGCAGTCAATAAATCAAGATTCATAACTATATTACGTAATAATATTATAATAATGTTGCAAAGATATAGATTTTATGTGAGACAAGTTAACTACAAAATGATAAATATCATTAAAAAAGACATCCCTAGATAATTTTAATGATTAACAAAATAGGCATAAACAAAAAAAGACTTAGGAAATTCCTAAGTCTTTTTGTGGGCGTTGACGGATTCGAACCGCCGACCCTCTGCTTGTAAGGCAGATGCTCTAAACCAGCTGAGCTAAACGCCCTTACGTTTGTAAGCGAATGCAAAAGTATGGTTATTTTTTTAAAGTACCAAATAACTCAGATTATTTTTACATTTTTTAATATTAACTTCAGATTAGAAGAAAAAAATAACCCTGCAGTCTCTAAAGATTGCAGGGAAACTTTCTAGTGGGCGTTGACGGATTCGAACCGCCGACCCTCTGCTTGTAAGGCAGATGCTCTAAACCAGCTGAGCTAAACGCCCTTACATTTGTAAGGCGAGTGCAAAAGTAACACTATTTTTTTATAACGCCAAATATTAATGATATTTTTTATTAAAAAATATATCGCATAAAAAGCAGATTTGTTTATACCCATATTTGTAAATGCCCACGATTGACACTAGTCAAGTGCGGCTACTAAAAATTGTTATATCACTGATTATCAAGAGCTTTAGTAATGCCAACCAAAAAGATATCAGTATCTCACATCTTATTTGACTCATGTCAAGAAATTGGCATAATTCATAAAAATGGAATATATTTGTATACCAAATGTCAAATAGAGGCAGTATCTTTGCATCGTAAATAGAGATTTACAGAGGATAAAAGGATAACAAACGTGGGAACAAAATTAACCCACAAAAATTATGAAAGGAAAAATTATGATGACATTAATGATTGTATTGGCGATTGTAATCGCCATTGTTGCTCAAGCAGTAAATGTGAACAACAAGATCCAAATGGGAAAATAACTTCCCTTTGGAGTTTTAGAGACAAAGAAAGTAATAATCACTAAATTGAGAGAAAGGAAAAATTATGAAAAAGATTGTAGAAAGCATTAGAAAAGCGATAAAGAAAATCACTAGAGGATACATTATCGGCATGAAACAGTATGGAGAAGCACTCCTTCGCGGAGGCTCATACGGATGTGTGTAATGTAGAATTAATAGGCTTTAAATAAAAAAGGGCTGCAAACCGAAGTTGATTCGGTATTGCAGCCCTTTATTTTATAACGATGATTTATTCTGTAATCTGAACTGTTGCACGACGGTTGAACTCAATCGGCTTAAGAGTTTCTGATCCACCGAATACAGCTGTCTTAATATTACTGCGAGAAACACCCATCTGTACCAGTTGGTTTACAACAGTATTTGCACGCTTAAGAGAAAGCTTCTTGTTGATTTCAGGTGTACCTGTTGCTGAATCAGCATAACCTGTAACAAGAATGTTAGAGTTATTCTCTATCGCATATTTAGCAAGAGCACGAACATTTACGAGGTCCTTCAAAGAAGATATATCAATCTTACCGATATTGAAGAATATTGAAATAGGAGTTGTTACAAACTCTTTTACACTCTTAATTTCTGTAACCTTAACTGTAGTAGTGTCTTTCTTTGAATTCTCTTTGCGAAGTTGTTCGTTCTCATTTGTCAAATCAGCCAACTGCGCATTAAGAGCGTCAAGCTGAGACTGAGACATCGAGTTTATAGCATCACCGTCAAGCGACTTGCTCCACATTCCTTTACCTAAGTTCAGAGTGATACCAACTTCAGCATAGAGATTATTATCTTTAGCATTCCATCCACGGCTATTATTCTTTCCACCATTCTGTACACCGTCAAAATCATTTTCCAATCTGTTATATCCTAGTTCTGTATATACACTAAGTTTATTACAAATCTTCCAAGATGAATTAATACCAGCACTAAGCTGCATAGCATAAAGATTAGAATTACAGTTACGTGATATACCACCACCAACAAACGGTGTGAGGTTCCAGACACGATTAGGATTGTAACCATAAAGCATATTACTCAAGTTGAACATAATATGTTCGTTGAGCATCCAATAATCAAACTTATTTGAGGAAACCTGAGGACCAACCTGCTTTGCTTTCCACATCTGTACTTTAGTACGCAATCCTATACTAGGAGTAAACCATTTGCCGATAGCGACAGCACCGCCGAAAGTTGTACGCTCACTATCAAACAATCCGTAACTATCTCCTTTATTCAATCCAAGACCATGCTCCTGATTTGAGATCCAAGAGTTGTAATCACCACCTAGTTGTACAAACCAGTTACTCCAAAAAGAATTAGTTGAAACACTATGCTTCAATACAGGTTGAGTATCCTGTGCAAAAGAAGCGTAAGAGCATCCTACTAAGGCCAAAGTCATTAATAGTTTTTTCATAAGCCGTATTATTTGTAAATATAAGTTTATATCGCAAAGATAATACAAATTCTATATAATTATATCTTTTTTATTAAAAGTTTTACAATTTATGAAAAAATATTTTATCCTAACAAATGTTCTATCTCATTCTGTTTCAGTATACATAAAATATTTTTACCGTCGGGAGTATAGTTAGGATTTGACGATGCAAAGAGACTATTAAATATATTTTCCATTTCATCATTGCTCAACACCTGTCCAAAAGGAATTGCGGCATTTCGCGCAAGGGTTAAAGCTAAAGAACTGTTTGTCTCATCGGCTATATCGCCAGCTTTTTCCTGTGCCGACAAAATAATATCATGCAAAAGTTCAACTACGTTTAATCCCTCTATTCCTGCAGGAATTGCATTTATCGCATAACTACCACCTCCAAGAGCTGTAATCTCAAAACCGAGTTTGATCATTTCGGGCTCTATCTTATTCAAGGTAACATCCTCTGTTGCAGAAAGATGAATACTTTCAGGAAACAATACCTTCTGTGAAGGCACCTCTCTATTCTTCATCTGCTCAAGATATTTATCATAAAGTATTCTCAAATGAGCACGATGCTGGTCAACAATCATAAGTCCCGACTTTACCGCCGTCATGATATAACAACCTTTGTACTGATAATGTGCCGGAGATTTTTCTGCTATAACATTTTCTATTGGAGTATCATCTACCTCTTGAGAAGGTTGCGCCATCTTCGAAGTAAATAAATCATTATCCTGGCTAGCCTGACTTTTTAATCCATTGTAAAGGCTTTCCCATTTGTCAACCGATTTTGTCTGAGGCTGTGCACTACCCCCCGTATTAAAAGGATTATATGTTGGATTGAACTGCACTTTAGGAGCAGATACATTATTTTCCGGATTATAAACAGGGATATCTGGACGTCCCAGAGTATCAAAATCAATTGAAGGGACATCATTGAACATGCCAACAGCCTCTCTTACAGATGCAGAAAGAATCTGCCATATTGCCTGCTCATTCTCAAACTTAATTTCAGTCTTTGTAGGATGAATATTTACATCTATGTCCTCTGTGTTAATGTCAAAGTAGATGAAATAAGGAACTTGTTCGCCCATAGGAACCAAACGGTCAAAAGCATTCATCACTGCCTTACTAAAATAAGGATGCTTCATATACCTACCATTGACGAAAAAATACTGATGTGCCCCCTTTTTACGTGCAGACTCTGGTTTGCCAACATATCCTGATATCTTGCACATTGAAGTATCAACCTTTACGGAAAGCAAATCCTGATTAAGACGTTTACCGAATATATCTATAATGCGTTGGCGTAATACACCAGCTTTAAGATTAAACATTTCTGTACCATTACTATGCAAAGTGAAAGATATATCGGGATAAACCAATGCTATACGCTCAAAAGCTGTTATGATATTATTAAGTTCTGTAGAGTTCGATTTGAGGAATTTGCGACGTGCAGGAACATTATAGAATAAATTTTCTATCGAAAAATTACTTCCAACAGGACAAGAGCATGGCTCCTGACCAGTAAACTTACTACCAGAAATAGACAGAAGAGTACCGATCTCATCAGAAGATTGACGAGTCTTTAACTCTATCTGCGCCACTGCTGCAATAGAAGCTAAAGCTTCCCCGCGAAAGCCCATTGTATGAAGAGAGAACAAATCCTCTGCACTACGAATTTTTGATGTGGCGTGACGTTCGAAAGACAATCTGGCATCAGTTTCTGACATACCCTTACCATCATCAATCACCTGTATTGAAGTTCTTCCTGCGTCAACAACAAGAACATTAATATTCTTAGCTCCTGCGTCAACAGCGTTTTCAACCAACTCCTTAATAACAGAGGCTGGTCGCTGAATAACTTCACCCGCAGCAATTTGATTAGCTACAGAATCAGGCAATAACTGTATTATGTCACTCATAAAATGTCGTTAAAGTAAAAATATTAAAACAAGACAAAACAGCACAATAAGGAAAGTGAACGTCACCATAATGGCAAAACAATTACAGATTCCTTCCTACGTACATAACGAGATGTATATGGCATTACCTAAGAGAATGCCTGCATAAAACTTTTTTATCAATACTGCATTAGGAAGCATATCAATTTCGTGGCGAAGATTTTGCATATAGAAATCATTCATTGCGCTTAACCATATATTTTCATACATGTTTAATGCCTTACCTTCGACAGCTTCTATCAACTCATTTCTCTGTATTGGCAATATTCTGTAACGGTGCTTTTTTGCGACCTACCGGTTTCAATTTATTATTGTCTCCCTTTCCTCGCCATAAGAAAACATCATCCGGACCTGTTGGACGCAAGTTATCAAACCATGCAAATTCAGGAAGCTTATATTTATTTGGAGGAATCTGTGTCATCGGATACATAACACTTTCATTCTTCGGAGTCCATATCTTTTGAAGTTTCCTTTCTGGAGAAATATAAAGCTTCATCGTATCAGTCTCTGTATAAACTAATCCCTGAAGAGTGGAATCCTTATCATCTACAGGATAATATATAGTCTTCACATTTCCGGAAGCAACCACTCTACGAACATTTCCCTTTACAAAATAAGTTGTTATCACCTTACTTGATAGCTGGTTGTAATGTTTCTTATCGGGCATAAGTTCAATACTTAGCGCCTGACCTATAACATGTGCCTCACGCACAGTGCTATCTTGCAAATACACCTTTATTACCTCACCCAATATCTGTCTGTCTGTATTCCACGCAATAGGATCTTTATACATGGTCATACATGAATCCTTTGAATTGTAAACCAGAGAATCACATATAGCCTGAACATCACTGCGGAAAACCTTTGCATGCTTAAAGCAATGCACCTTACGATATACAGAATCTGTATTTATATTGAATGTATAGATCTTCATTGAATCGGCATGCATATAAAGAGTATCCTTTTGGGAATATTCTTTTGCTAACGCATGACCTGTCGCCCATCCACGACCAGTATTTTCATTATAAACAAGACGATGACCTAGAAGTTGGTTCTTGTTTTTTTTGTCTACATAAACCACATTGCCATAACCGCGTGCTAGTCCTGTTTTCTTATTATAAAAAAGACTATCTCCTGTGATTTCCTTATTCTTATCGGTAACAGTTGAACGACTATACATCTCCGCCTTATCAGTCTTACTATTAAAATATGCATCAGAGGTATTTATGACACTACCTTTTTGAACAATTTTACTTGGACCAACAACATGTGCGATAGACTTCTTGGTATCGTAATGCAATTCATCGGTGGTAATGATACGATTACTGCTATGCATCTTTACATTATACCAGAAAACTGCCTCACGAGTTTGTGTATTATAATCTCCCCAGTCTGACGATAAGCGATCTTTTCCGTCAACAAGACGCCCACCCTCAAAGAAATAAGCATAGTTATTGAAACGGTCAAAATCAAGACTATCTGTATAAAGGACCTTAGTACCATGATGAAGCACGACATTATTTCGAGCTTCTAATAATTGGCGCATACCATCATAAGAAGCACGTTTGGCAACCAATGACAATTCACGTCCTTGAACATAGCGTACATGTCCAAAAGCCTTTACAGAATTAGATCCCTGAAAGAAATATGCACTATCGCACCAAAGGCTTGCACCTTGATGAGTAAAATGCACACGCCCTTTTACTATTTGCGCATCTGGATTAGGACCAAATTGGTCGAATTTAAGGATATCAGCATGAACAAGATACACCCTGTCATCCATATTCACACGCTTAGCCTTACGACCAGCAGCACCGATCGTTTGAAATATGCTTAGTCCAAACAGGCACAAAACCGCCGGAACGACGATTCTATGCCCGAAGATATATCGTATTATATTGCTAAACTTCATTTACTTAACCCATCCTTGATATTCAAAATCACAATCTTTATATCGTGGATTCATGCGGACATAAGTCTGCTTAATCTTATTAACGACCCAATTGTGGAGTTTCTTTTCACGCTCCTTAGCCTCAACGACATCCTGCATAGTCTGGAAATCTTCGGTTATCTTAGCTCGATGACCTTCTATCCTACTTTTTAGCTTTACAATAGCAACAACAGTCTTTCCTTTTGAGTTTATCATTTTGAAAGGAGCCGAAATCTCACCTATCTTCATTGTATCAACAACACTTGCGACCTCAGTAGCAAGGTTCTTCATCTGGAACTTAGATGTTACTTTACCAGTCTGATTATCGTTATATGCCATAAGACCATGATTGTTGCGAGTATCCTTATCTTCAGAAAGATATGAACATGCTTCCTCAAAAGTAAATTTCTTAGACTTGATATCATTGCTTATTGAATCCAAACGACCTATTGCCTGATTGACTTCTTTATCTGACACTTTTGGCTTAATAAGTATATGGCGTACCTTTATCTTATCACCTCGCTTATCGATAAGTTGGATAATATGATAACCAAACTCTGACTCAACAATTTTTGAAACCTTCTTTGGATCAGTAAGATTAAAAGCTACATTCGCAAAAGCTGGATCCAAAGTTCCACGACCTGTATAATCCATTTCTCCACCTTGTCGTGCTGAGCCAGGATCTTCTGAATATAAACGTGCCAAAGTTGAGAAAGAAGTTTCACCCTTTGTTACACGGTCTGTAAAACTGCGAAGTTGGTCTTTTACTCTGTTTATCTCAGACTGTGGGATACGTGGCTGACGAACAAGAATCTCCACTTCAACCTCAGTAGGCACAAAAGGGATACTGTCTTGTGGTAAATCCTTGAAATATTTACGTACATCAGATGGTGTTACAGATATATTCTCAACAAGTTTACGACGCATTTTTTCTATCAACTGACGATTTTTGAAATCATCATGCAAGTCTGAACGCATCTGACTTACAGTCTTACCCTGATACTCTTCAAGTTTCTCACGTGAACCAGCTGAATTAATCCAGAAATTAATCTGTTGATCTACGCTACTTGCGATATCAGATTCTGTAACATCCAATGAGTCTATCTCGGCTTGATGAAGATACAATTTCTGCACTGCCAGTTGTTCAGGAATAGTACAGTCGGGATTACCTCCCCACTTAACGCCTTCCATCTCACCTTGCAGTCGCATCTGCTCTACATCAGACTTCAAAATAGGTTCATCACCTACAACCCAAACAACTTCGTCAATGACGCTATGTTCAGGAGCTTTCTGTACAGCTGGTTTAACCTTTACAGAATCTTCTGTACTAGACATTATACCATCTGTCTTATTAGCTTTAGCTGACATTCCTGTAAGGAGCAGTAGTCCAAGGAAGCCGGAAAATATTTTATATCCCTTATTCATAAATTCTATTTTAATTCAATATTATATTAAGATTTTCAAAGACTAATGCTTATTAACCGTAGCGAGAACTGCATGGTTGACGCTAACTGGATATTTATTGCGTAAAGTCTCAACCCATGCCTTTTCAAGATATTCCTGATAATCGTTGACTACCAGCTGACGAACATCTGACAAATCATCCGGAGACTTTAATTTCTTTCCATAAACATTTTCGTAAGGATAATCTACAAGATGCTTATATGCCTTATTCTGTTTGAAAACAAATTTATCCACCAACAAATTTTCTCCTATTTTAAACATCCCCTTGTCAGCCTTTACTCGTAAACTATCTTTATTGAATGCTTTTTTCAACACATCAGACCATTCTGAGAAATTTGTTTTGCGCAGGATTTTCTTAACAGCTTTTAAATCATCCTTATATTTTGTATGGTAAGCAATACCCTTAAATCTAGGTTGCTCCCATTTATATTTCTTTTTGTTCTTCTTGAAATACTTATATAGCGCATCTTCATCAGTTGCAGCTTTCTTCCAA
Organism: Prevotella sp.; assembly: GCF_051059605.1. Classification (GTDB taxonomy): domain Bacteria; phylum Bacteroidota; class Bacteroidia; order Bacteroidales; family Bacteroidaceae; genus Prevotella. The sequence continues at coordinate 3,236,419 of NZ_CP050883.1, read as the reverse complement.
ACGGTACGATTACTAATTTCAAACAATAATAGTCCGTCATGATATTCTTGTATAAGATATTTCAAAGAAGGGTCTTCTGACTCCAGCTCTTGTGTCTTTTTTGCAAGCACGTCCGACACTGTTACATGCTGAGCCTTTGATATAGAATCCAAACGCGCATTGATAATATTCTCACGAATGCCTCGCTGTTCTATAAATCTTATGATGTCAGCACGCAACGAATCATAAGGGAAAAAGTTACGACTGTCTTTCTTCAATATAATATGATAACCAACAGGCGACATAAATGGTTTGCTCATCTGTCCTTTTTTAAGAGCATAGGCCTGTTTCTCAAATTCAGGAAAAGTCTGTCCATATTGTATCCATGGTAACTCACCACCATTAACAGCCGATTCCTTATCATCAGAATATTTCTTTGCCAACTGGGCAAAATCAGCACCATTCAGCAATGCTTTATATATAGAATCTATACGTAGTTTTGCTGACACATCCTGTTCCTGTGGAGCACGTTGATTAAGTCTTAACAATATGTGCGCAACCTTTACAATACCACCATGTGAGTCTATTCTCTGTTGAGTTTCATTGTATATACGATACGCTTCTGTTTCTATATCAGCATCAGTTATTATAGAAGGCCTAATCTGCTTATCCCTATAAGATGCAAACTCGTTTTGATACGACTTCATTGTATCTAGACGAGCGTCAAGGGCAGCCTCTACCTTTAGCTTATAATTGATGAAAAGGTCAACATAATCATCAACTGATTTCTTATCAATGACTCCGTTTGAATTATTTTTGTTGTAAGAATACTCAAACTCGGAACGCAATACCGGCTTACCATTAACTGTCATAATAACAGGATCTACAGACTGCGCAAAAACCATGCTCCCATTTAGGAGCATGGCTATTAACACTGATATAGTTTTTTTACATCTCATTATTATTCAGGACGAGAATAATTTGGAGCCTCACTAGTAATAGTGATATCATGCGGATGACTCTCTAAGACACCAGCATTTGTAATACGAGCGAATTTCGCATTATGCATAGTATCAATAGAGTTTGCACCACAATACCCCATACCTGAACGCAAGCCACCAATGAGCTGATAAATCACCTCCTGAACAGTTCCCTTGTAAGGGACTCTACCGGCGATACCTTCTGGAACAAGTTTATTTGCTTCTTTTATATCATTCTGGAAATAACGGTCACGAGAACCGTTCTTCTGTTCCATGGCTTCCAAAGAGCCCATTCCACGATAACTCTTAAACTTACGACCGTTAAAGATTATTGTCTCGCCTGGACTTTCTTCTGTTCCAGCGACAAGTGAACCTATCATAACACAGCTTCCACCTGCAGCGATAGCCTTAACAATATCGCCAGAATAACGGAGTCCACCATCAGCTATCAAAGGAACACCAGTTCCCTTTAGCGCTGAGAATACGTCATACACTGCACTAAGCTGTGGTACGCCGACACCAGCAACAACACGTGTTGTACAAATTGAACCAGGACCGATACCAACTTTAACCGCATCAGCACCATTATCAACAAGGTATTTGGCAGCTTCACCAGTTGCAACATTACCAACAATAACATCAACGTTAGGGAAAGCAGCCTTTACCTCCTTAAGTTTTTCAACAACGCCCTTTGAATGTCCATGAGCAGTGTCAATAACGATAGCATCTACACCTGCTTCAACTAAAGCCTTAGCACGATCCATAGTATCAACAGTAACACCAACACCAGCTGCTACACGAAGGCGTCCCTTCTCGTCTTTACAAGCCATCGGCTTATCCTTTGCCTTAGTAATATCTTTATATGTGATAAGACCAACAAGATGATTCTCTTTGTCTACAACAGGAAGTTTTTCAATTTTATGCTCTTGTAATATCTGTGCGGCAGCAACAAGGTCTGTCTGCAAATGTGTTGTTACAAGATTTTCTTTTGTCATAACGTCATCAATCAACTTATCCATGTGACGTTCAAAACGCAAATCACGATTTGTAACAATTCCGACAAGATGATTATCTTCATCAACAACAGGAATACCTCCAATATGATAATCATGCATCATATCAAGAGCATCTTTCACTGTGCTGCCACGACGAATCGTGACAGGAGCGTAAATCATTCCATTCTCGGCACGCTTGACAATAGCGACCTGACGTGCTTGGTCTTCGATTGTCATGTTCTTATGAATAACACCTATACCACCTTCACGAGCAATAGCTATTGCCATTGAAGCTTCGGTAACAGTATCCATAGCTGCGGTCACAAATGGAACATTCAAACTGATGTTACGTGTGAACTTGGTTTTCAACTCTACCTCTTTAGGTAGTACCTCTGAGTAAGCAGGGATTAGAAGGACGTCGTCAAAAGTAAGGCCGTCCATTACAATTTTATCTGCAACAAATGATGACATATTGTAACTTTAAAAATTTATTGCGTGCAAATATAGTAATAATTTTCCACATGGGTACTATACGTTCACCATTTTATTATTGAATTAATGCTATTTAACGTCAAATTAGTTTGCCATCTCTGATAAGAATTTAATCCTGACAAGACGAATTTCATCTTCTGAATAATCTTCGCCCAACTCTTCTATCGCATCCTCCAGTTTGTCGGTTTCGCTCTCATTGAAATAATCATAGATATCGTCAATATGGTCATCGTCAATGACATCCTCTATGAAATAATCAATATTTATTTTAGTTCCACTATATACAATTGCCTCAATTTCATCTAGGAGCTCTGCTAATTCCATACCTAAAGCATCTGCAAGATCATCAAGTGCGACTTGACGGTCTATACTCTGAATGATCTTTACTTTCGTAACGCTTTTCTTTGCAACCGTACGCACACGTAGTTCCTCTGCACGTTCAATGCCATTCTCCTCACAATGACGTTTTATCAATTGAAGGAATTCTTTTCCATATCGTTTTGCCTTACCGGCTCCAACTCCTTGTATCTGTTGCAGTTCGTCATTAGTAATAGGGTACATTGTAGCCATTTGCTCCAAAGACTGGTCTTGGAAAATAACATATCCTGGAATATTCAGCTTCTGAGCCATACTCTTACGAAGGTTCTTCAACATTACAAATAGTTCTGGATCAAGAGCTACTGCTACAGAATCTCCGCTTTCTTCCTCATAATCATCCTTAAATTCATTATCCATTACGATAAAGAAATCCTCTGTTTTTTTCACAAAGCGTCTGCCGGAAGCCGTAACTTTTAATAATCCGTAGTTTTCAACATCTTTTTTAAGATAACCAGCTATAAGTGCCTGGCGGATAACAGGATTCCACAATTTAGGATTTTCGTCTTCACCTGACCCAAACTCTTCCAACTGATCATGGTGATGAGACACTATATCGTCTGTCCCGCGTCCTTTGACAAAATCTATAATATATTCCTGACGGAAATTTTCTTTTATTGCCAGTATTGATTTCAATATCACTAGCAATGCCTTACTGGCTTCTATTTTCTCTTTCGGGTGGAGACAGTTATCGCAATTATGGCAATTTTGTTTGTTATATTCCTCACCAAAATAATGAAGTAACATTTTGCGACGACATACAGAAGATTCAGCATAAGCAGCTGTTTCCTGAAGTAATTGTCTACCAATATCCTGTTCGGCAACAGGCTTACCCTCCATAAACTTCTCCAATTTCTTAAGGTCTTTCTGTGCATAGAAAGCTATACATATACCTTCACCTCCATCTCGTCCAGCACGACCTGTTTCCTGATAATACCCCTCAAGACTTTTTGGTATATCATAATGTATAACAAAACGAACATCGGGTTTATCTATGCCCATTCCAAAAGCTATCGTAGCTACAATTACATCAATACGTTCCATTAGGAAATCATCCTGAGTTTGTGAACGAGTTGAACTGTCTAATCCAGCATGATATGGTGCAGCCTTTATTTCATTCGTCTTGAGTACTTCAGAAAGTTCCTCTACCTTTTTTCTAGAAAGACAATATATGATACCACTCTTACCTTCATGTTGTTTGATAAATTTGATAATTTGTTTATCAATATCCTGCGTTTTAGAACGCACCTCATAATAAAGATTGGCTCTATTAAAAGAACTTTTGAATTCCTTTGCATCTGAGATACCTAGATTTTTCTTTATATCGGTACGTACTTTGTCTGTTGCAGTTGCAGTAAGAGCTATCACAGGGGCATTACCTATCTTACCTATTGTTGGCCGGATATTTCTGTATTCGGGGCGAAAATCATGTCCCCATTCTGAAATACAATGAGCCTCATCAATAGCGTAAAAAGATATCTTCACTGATTTAAGAAACTCGACGTTTTCTTCCTTATTAAGAGATTCCGGCGCTACATACAACAACTTTGTTACACCACTTTTCACATCACACATAACCTGCTGTATAGATGCTTTGTTTAGTGATGAGTTCAAATAATGTGCTACACCTGATTCCTCACTCATTCCATTGATAACGTCAACCTGATTTTTCATCAATGCTATAAGAGGAGAAATAACAATAGCCGTACCTTCCATTATCAAAGAAGGTAATTGATAACATAAGCTTTTACCTCCACCAGTAGGCATGAGCACAAACGTGTCATTGCCATCCAATAGATTATTAATAATAGCTTCCTGATCGCCTTTGAACTTGTCAAAGCCGAAATAATGTTTAAGTTGCTGTGTAAGATTAACTTCCTTTGTCATATAACAAGTAGTTTCTTAATCATTATATTAGATTTTGTCTTTCATTTAATTGCAGCTAGCAATATCAATTACCAGCTGCAATCTAATTTTATATCTATTATGCAGTTTCCAATTTCTGCAAATGAGATTTATTAAGCTGTGCCTTAGCATAGTCCAAAGTGACTGTAAAGCTCTTAGTTCTCTTTGATGGGATTTCAAACATAGCGTCCATCATTATAGACTCTACAATAGATCTTAAGCCACGTGCACCCAACTTATATTCCACGGCTTTTTCTACTATAAAATTCAATGTATCTTCATTAAATTCAAGCTTTATGCCATCCATATCAAAGAGTTTTTCATACTGTTTGATAATAGAATTCTTGGGTTCTACGAGTATACGTCGAAGAGCATCATGATCAAGCGGATTAAGATATGTGAGAACAGGAAGACGACCTATTATCTCTGGAATAAGTCCAAAAGACTTTAAGTCCATTGGTTGAACATATTTCATAAGATCTGCTTTATCTATCTTACTAACATTCTGCACAGAATTATACCCCACCACGTGAGCATTCATTCTCTGTGCTATTTTACGTTCTATACCGTCGAAAGCTCCACCGCAAATAAACAGGATATTCTTAGTATCAACATGAATATAGTCCTGATCAGGGTGCTTACGTCCACCCTTTGGTGGAACGTTTACCATAGTACCCTCCAAAAGTTTTAGCAATCCTTGCTGAACACCCTCGCCACTGACGTCGCGAGTTATTGAAGGATTATCGCTTTTACGCGCAATTTTATCTATCTCATCAATAAATACGATTCCACGTTCTGTTGCAGCTACATTATAATCGGCAACTTGTAGCAGACGGCTTAAAATACTTTCGACATCTTCACCTACGTATCCTGCTTCTGTAAAAACGGTTGCATCTACAATAGTGAAAGGTACATCCAGCATTTTTGCTATGGTGCGTGCCAAAAGAGTCTTACCTGTTCCAGTACTTCCAACCATTATAATGTTACTTTTTTCTATTTCCACGCCATTGTCATCTACAGGTTGTTGCAGACGCTTATAATGGTTATATACGGAAACAGAAAGAAAACGCTTGGCTTCATCTTGTCCGATAATGTATTCATCAAGATATTTTTTTATATCTTTCGGCTTAGGGACCTTATTAATCTTGAAAGAACTATCCTTTCCTCCACTATGCTGTTCTTCTTCTGCCAAGCCTGCACTTTGTACTATTTCATAAGCCTGATGCGCACAGTTTTCACAGATATAACCGCTTAGACCGGTTATAAGCAGCTTAACTTCGTTTTCGCCTCTTCCGCAGAAACTACAAACTTTTTTTGTCATATTATTTCTTACGTATCAATACATCATCAATCATACCATATTCCTTAGCTTCATCAGCATTCATCCAATAGTTTCTATCACTATCTTGCCATACCTTATCAAAAGGAGTATGAGAATGATTTGAAATGATTGTATAAAGTTCTTTCTTGAATTTTTGTATTTCCTTAGCTTCTATTTCTATATCTGAAGCCTGACCTTGCACACCACCCAACGGTTGATGAATCATCACACGACTATGAGTGAGGGCAGAGCGTTTACCTTCTTGACCAGAGACCAATAAAACCGCGGCCATAGATGCAGCCATACCTGTACATATTGTAGCAACATCACTGCTAATAAACTGCATTGTATCATAAATACCAAGTCCAGCAGTCACACTACCACCAGGGCTATTGATATAAATAGATATATCCTTACCACTATCTACAGAATCCAGATAAAGGAGTTGTGCCTGTAGAGTATTGGCAGTATAATCATCGATCTCTGTTCCGAGGAAGATTATACGATCCATCATAAGGCGTGAGAACACATCCATCTGGGTAACATTCAACTGACGTTCCTCAAGAATGTATGGATTCAGATACTGAGACTGTGCTTTCATCACATCATCAAGTGCCATACCATTCATGCCTAAATGCTTAGTAGCATATTTTCTAAAATCATTCATAATATAAAAATATCGTTCATTTAAAGATAAAAAAAAGAGAGGCTATCGCCCTTTTATTATATCTATCTTGCAAATATGATGCCAACGATGAACGTCAGACAATCTTTACATAGACAAAGATAATAAAAAAAGACGATAACCTCTTTATAAAAGAAGTTTTTTTTCAAAAAAACTATTATTCTTGCATCATTTTATTGAAGTCGTCAAGACTAATTTCCTTTTCATTAAGTTTTACTGAATCTTTCAATGCAACAACAAGCTTGCGGTCTACTGCGCGATCAACAAGTCCGTCAACATTTTCTTTCTTCTTAAGAATTTCCTTAGCGTAGTTCTCAACATACTCGTCAGGAACATTATTCATGCCATACTGAGCGAACTGTGTGCGAGCTGTTTCTTTTGCGGCATCCAATATGTCGGCATCATCAACCTTGATATCACGAGCTGAAACCAACTGCTCCTTAATCATGTGCCATGTAAGTTCAGTTATGCTCTGTTCGTAGTTCTTCTCAACAAACTCCTCACCCTTATCTTTGTTATTATTCAACATGATACGCTTAAGCAAAGCATCTGGGTATTCAAGTTTACCAACCTTCTTCTCGCAATAAGCACGAACATCAAGAATAAACTTATAATCGGCATCAACAGCAAGCTGCTCTTTAAGTCCTTCAGCAATCTTGTTACGGAATTCCTCTTCGTTCTTAACAGTATCCTTACCAAATAACTGATCAAAAAGTTCCTGGTTTACTTCATGCTTCTTAAAGCGCTGAATCTCTGTAATCTGATAACTAAAATCTGCAGTAAGTTCCTTTGCAGCATCACGCTCTATCTTTAACAATGAAGATATCTCGGTATCATTCTCTGGATAAGCCTTTCTTGGGTTGAATGTTATTACATCACCTAGTTTAGCACCTTCGAAAAGTTTCTTCTGATCATCAACCTTAATGTATTCTGGCATCAAGACAGCAGCCTCTACAGTTATGCCACCTTCTTTCGTATTACCATTCTCATCAAGTTCGCGAATATCACCCTTTAGCATATCATTGCCTTCGAATGCTTCAACCTTATCGTAACTGCCAGCGCGTGAAGCAAACATGTCAACCTGACGGTCGATGAGTGCATCATCAACTGTAATTGTATAATGATCAAGTTTGTTATGACCATCAAGAACCATCTTGAATTCAGGAGCAACAGCTATATCAAAAACGAAAGTGAAATTAGTGTCTTTTTCCAAATCCTGTGGTTCCTGCTTCTCTGAAGGAAGAGGCTCGCCAAGCATCTGAATATTGTTATCGTTTACATACTTGTAAATCTGCTCACCAATAAGTTTGTTGATAGCATCCATCTTTGCAGATGTGCCAAACTGTTTCTTAACGAGACCCATTGGAACCATACCAGGACGGAAACCAGGGTAATTAGCCTTCTTACGATAATCTTTCAATGCCTTCTCGACATTCTCTTTGTAATCAGCTTCTTCGACAGTAATAGTCAACAGACCATTGATCTTGTCAGGATTTTCAAATGAAATATTCATCTTCTGATGTTTTTGTTATATTATTATTTTTATTATTTTTTGGCAATTTTCGGACCGCAAAATTACTGATAATTAGCGAATATACCTAATATATAAAAGAAAAATTTGTTTTTTTAACCATACCAACCTTTACTTTCTTTTAGTCCAGAATACATCAAATTTTATTCAGCATGTGTTTTTAAATCATTTTCTTCTTCTATCTGCTCTTCTAAAGCCTCGTCTTCTTCATTCGGTTTAAATCTGCGATATACAAAATTCTCACTAAGATAATTTTTTCTTACTATTGGATTCGCAGCCAATTCCTCAGAAGAGCCATGGAAAAGTATTCTACCCTCAAAAAGCAAATAAGCCCTATCGGTGATAGACAACGTTTCCTGCACGTTATGATCGGTGATAAGAATACCTATATTACGGTATTTCAAACGCCATACTATATGTTGTATATCCTCTACGGCAATAGGGTCAACACCAGCAAAAGGCTCATCAAGCATAATAAACTTAGGGTTTATTGCAAGACAGCGCGCTATTTCCGTACGGCGACGTTCTCCACCAGAGAGCTGGTCACCTTTGTTTTTGCGCACCTTTGTAAGACGGAATTCTTTTATCAGACTTTCAAGTTTTTCTAGTTGTTGTTCATGAGACAGCTTAGTCATTTCTAATACTGACATTATATTGTCTTCCACGCTCATTTTTCGGAACACACTGGCTTCCTGAGGAAGATATCCAATACCGGCACGGGCACGCTTATACACTGGATAATCCGTAATCTCAGTATCATCCATATACACATGTCCCTCGTTTGGAACAACCAGACCAGTCGTCATATAGAAAGAAGTAGTCTTACCCGCACCGTTAGGTCCTAGAAGTCCGACTATCTCACCTTGTTTCACATTTATGCTCACGCCATTAGCAACCGTACGCTTGCCATAACGCTTCACAAGTCCTTCCGTACGAAGGGTCGTAAGCTTTGTTTCGTCCATAAATTCATGAATTTGGATGCAAAGTTAATTTAAATCACCATCAATACAAAATAAAAAAACAAAAACTATTCTCAATATTGCAGTTTTTTAGAGAAATTTGGTTACTTTTGCAACAAACAACAAAGGATAATAACATGTTTATAATTAAATTATTATATAAATATCTCACAACATTTGGCGACTACCTTATTCTTATTGGGCATTCTATATCTCGTCCAGAAAGAATGAGAATGTTTTTCAAGCAGTATATAAAAGAAATGTCCCAACTTGGTGTCAATTCAATTGGTATTGTTTTGCTTATATCTTTTTTCATAGGTGCAGTTATCTGTATACAGATGAAAGTAAACATACAGAGTCCATGGATGCCACGCTGGGTTTCCGGATATACCACTCGCGAGATTATGCTCCTTGAATTTTCTAGTAGCATCATGTGCCTTATCCTTGCAGGAAAAGTTGGTTCAAATATTGCTTCTGAATTAGGAACAATGCGTGTCACTCAACAGATTGACGCACTTGACATAATGGGAGTTAACTCTGCAAGCTATCTTATCCTTCCTAAAATTATGGGATTGATGACGATTATGCCATTCCTTGTTATTTTCAGTTCCGGCATGGGTATTGTCGGTGCTTATGGCACGGCATATCTAGGCCATATGCTTTCTCCTGATGACTTGACACTTGGAATACAACATGCTTTTAATCCATGGTTCATGTGGATGAGCATCATCAAGAGCACGTTCTTTGCATACATCATAGCTAGTGTCTCATCATTCTTTGGATATACTGTTAAAGGTGGTTCCATTGATGTTGGAAAAGCCAGCACAGACGCTGTTGTTTGTAGCAGTGTACTGATTTTATTCTCAGACGTATTCCTCACACAGTTATTATCATGATCGAAGTAAAACATTTATACAAGTCTTTTGAAGGCAAAACAGTTCTAAACGATATTAACACAGTATTTCAGGACGGAAAGACCAACCTTATCATTGGGCAGAGTGGTAGCGGAAAAACTGTTTTGATGAAAAATTTGGTTGGATTGCTAACTCCAACAAGTGGTGAAGTGCTATATGATAATCGCGATTTCATAACAATGAGTAAAAACGAGAAAGTCATGATGAGGCGCGAAATGGGAATGATTTTCCAGAGCGCAGCTCTATTCGACTCGCTTACAGTATTAGAAAACGTGATGTTTCCTTTGGATATGTTCTCTAATATGAATTACAGAGAACGTGTAAAAAGAGCTCAGGAATGCCTAGACAGAGTAAATCTTATTGATGCGCAACAAAAGTATCCAGGCGAGATTTCAGGAGGTATGCAGAAACGTGTTGCAATAGCGAGAGCTATTGTCTTAAATCCAAAATACCTTTTCTGCGACGAACCTAACTCAGGACTTGATCCTAAGACATCTCTTGTCATTGACGAGTTATTATCCGGAATAACAAAAGAATACAGTATGACAACTATCATCAACACACATGACATGAATTCTGTTATGGGTATTGGTGAAAATATATTGTTTATCTACAAAGGTAATAAAGAATGGCAAGGAACTAAAGACGAAATAATGAGCAATACAAATGAAAAGCTTAACGACCTTGTCTTTGCCAGTGACTTGTTCCGTAAGGTAAAGAAAGCAGAAATGGCTGAAGGTAAATAATAACGTTTATCGCATATACCAAACGCCCTTGCGCTTAACCATTGGCACAACCACCTGTTCTGTGGTATTATCACCGTAGGTCAGCAATAGATATGCATCTCCAGTATTATGAATGGTATCAGCTTTTGCGGCAGACACAGCTATTTTCTTTATCCCTTTATGGTCTTCATTCTGCTGACCAATAAACATCTTGGCATTTGCAACCAACTGCTCACGATAATTATTGGGGATACTTTCCGGCTGATTCATTCCGTCAACGAAAGCGTTATAATCACTATTCAACAAATAGTCATAATATATCTTAGCCGTCTTCCCAACAATCTCACTGGGATCTTTCTTCTGTGAACCACAAGAGAATAATATAGTTATAAGCAGTAATATATAGAATATCTTTTTCATAATATAAAAATACCCCTCATCATAAGAGATGAGGGTGATTAATTATTATTTCTGTCTGATAAAAATATTTATTGGACATCCGTGCATACTCCAAGTCTCACGTATTTTATTCTCAAGAAAACGACGATAATTTTCCTTTACATACTGAGGAAGATTAGCATAAAACACGAATGAAGGAATCTGAGTATTTGGCAACTGTGTACAATATTTTATCTTGATATACTTGCCCTTTAGACTCTGAGGAGGATTTGCCTCTATGATTGGCAACATTACCTCATTGAGCTTAGAAGTTCCAACATGTGCTTTGCGGTTAAGATAAACCTCCTTAGCAGTCTCCAGAACTTTAAATATTCTCTGTTTTGTTATTGCTGAAACAAATATTATTGGGAAGTCTACAAATGGAGCCATACGACTACGTATTGCAGCCTCAAAAGTATCGATCACCTTTTGGCTCTTATCCTCAACAAGGTCCCACTTGTTTACAACTAAAACAAGACTCTTGTTATTTTTCTGAATAAGTTGGAATATGTTCATATCCTGTGACTCTATACCACGAGTTGCATCTATCATAAGTATGCAGACGTCACTGTTTTCTATAGAACGGATTGAACGCATGACGCTATAAAATTCCAAGTCCTCACTAACTTTGTTTTTCTTACGGATACCAGCGGTATCTACAAGATAGAAATCAAAGCCAAACTTGTCATAACGTGTATAAATACTATCTCTAGTAGTACCAGCTATTTCTGTTACGATATTTCTATCCTCACCAATAAAAGCATTTACGATACTACTTTTTCCTGCATTTGGTCTACCGACTACAGCGAAACGAGGAATATCATCCTCTACTATCTCTGGATTTTCCTGAGGTAGTTTGTCAATTACTAAATCCAGCAAGTCACCAGAACCACCACCAGTTGCAGCACTAATACACTGAGGTTCGCCCAATCCTAATTTATAGAATTCAGCAGCTTCATAGTATTCTCCGCTGTTGTCTACTTTATTAGCAACAAGGATTACAGGAAGTTTTGCACGACGCAATATTGTCGCAACATCCTCATCCCAGTCTGTTACACCTGTTGTTACATCAACCATGAACAAAACAAGATCTGCCTCTTCAGTAGCTAATAAAACCTGGCGACGAATAGCATCCTCAAAGATATCATCTGAATTTACGACCCAACCACCTGTATCTACTATTGAAAATTCTTTTGCACCCCATGTGCACTTACCATATTGACGGTCTCTTGTTGTACCCGCGGTATCACTAACGATAGCACGACGTGATTGTGTCAAACGATTAAAAAGCGTAGACTTGCCTACATTAGGGCGTCCTACGATTGCAACTAAATTTGCCATAAATTTGTTTAATTTCTGAAGTTATACATTCTTCGGCCCTCCTAAAGGAGAGTTTGCCCTCATTCCATTCAGAGCCAAAAGTAATATTATTAATCAACTCACATGTGAGCCTATTATGATTAGTCTGGATTATATCCAAAGCTGTCAAGTTCCCTCTGCGATGATCGCCAGTCCTTGTCAACCTTGACAAAAGTCTCAAGATAGATTGTCTTATCAAAGAATCTCTCCAAAGCCTTACGCGATTCGGTATTTACCTTTTTCAACGCAACTCCCTGATGACCGATTATTATACCTTTCTGACTATCTCTCTCTACATATATCACTGCATTGATATATATTTTGCGTTCATCTTCCTTAAATTGTTCAACTTTTACTTCCACACTATAAGGAACTTCCTTATCATAATAAAGAAGAATTTTCTCTCGGATGATTTCACTAACAAAGAACTTTGCTGGTTTATCAGTTAGCTGTTCCTTATCAAAATAAGCCGGAGATTCAGGGAGCAGTTCCTGTATGCGTTTTAGCAAAATATCTACACCAAACTTATTCTTTGCAGAAAGAGGCAAGATCTCAGCATTAGGAAGTAGAGAATGCCATTTTTCTACCATATCACCGAGTTTCTTTTGGTCACTCTCGTCTATCTTATTTATCAACAATAATACAGGAATAGACATTTTTTTTACCTTTTCTAGAAAGTCAAGGTTTTTCTCAGGGTTTTCAACCACATCGGTTACATAAAGCAAGATGTCTGCATCATTAAGAGCTGATTCCGAAAAAGCCAACATCATTTCCTGCATCTTGTAGTTTGGCTTCAAGACTCCAGGAGTATCGGAAAAAACAATCTGGCAATCGTCAGAATTCACAATGCCCATTATACGATGACGAGTTGTCTGCGCTTTGAATGTAGCGATACTTATACGCTCGCCTACAAGTTGGTTCATCAGAGTACTCTTGCCAACGTTAGGATTTCCTACTATATTTACAAAACCTGCCTTATGCATACCATTTACTGTTTATAACAAACAAAAGAAACGCATTCTTTCTGAAAAATGAGAAGGATGCGTTTCATTATCATTTTGACTTAAAGTCATTATTTCGTTGCCGCTGAAGAGGTTCCACCATCATAAGCCCACTTATAATAAGATGCGCCATGAACGAAACCAGCTCCAAATGCCGTAAAGATGACATTATCACCTCTCTTAAGTTTGCTTTCATGATCCCAAAGTGCCAAAGGAATTGTTGCAGCACTTGTATTACCATAATGCTCAATATTCACAACGACTTTCTCCATAGGAATTCCAGCTCGCTTTGTTACAGCTTCAATGATTCTCAGATTAGCCTCATGAGGTACAACCCAATTAACATCATCAGCTGTCAAATTATTCATCTCCAGTATCTTAGTAACATCATTACTCATATCAGTAACAGCATAACGGAATACCGTACGACCTTCTTGATAAAGATAATGCAAACGATGATCTACTGTAAAATGAGAAGGAGGACAAACAGAACCACCAGCCTTCATATGTAGGAAAGGAAGTCCCTGACCATCTGTACGAAGATATGAATTCTGCACACCGTAACCATCCTCATCACTAGCTTCCACCAACACGGCTCCTGCACCATCACCAAACAAAACGCAAGTCTGACGATCAGTATAGTCAACTAATGAAGACATCTTATCTGCACCGATAACGATTATCTTCTTGTATCGACCGCTCTGTATCATAGCAGCTGCGACGTCAAGCGAATAAAGGAATCCACAGCATGCAGCCTCGAAGTCAAATGCAAAAGCATTCTTCAAGCCCAGCTTACCCAATACGATTGAGGCTGTAGATGGAAATTTATAATCTGGGGTAGTAGTGGTAACGATGAGTGCATCAATAGAATCTGGATCAACTCCCGTCTTCTGGATTAGCTGTTTTGCAGCCTTGCGTGCCAGATAACTGGTACCAAGTCCTTCTTCCGTAAGTATTCTGCGTTCCTTGATTCCCACACGAGTGGTTATCCACTCATCAGTTGTATCTACCATACGCGACAACTCCTCATTATTGAGGACATAGTCTGGCACATAGCCACCAACCCCGGTGATTATCGCGTTGATTTTGCCCATTATTCTGCTACTTCCTTAACAACAGCAACCTTGCCTCTATAGTAACCGCAAGTTGGACATACTGTGTGATAAACATAGTAAGCGCCACAATTTGGGCATACTGCCAATGTAGGAGCTACTGCCTTATCATGAGTTCTTCTCTTAAGTGTACGAGTTTTCGACTGTCTTCTTTTAGGATGTGCCATAATTTTTAAATCTTTTAATTTTAATTTTAATCTTCAATTTTTAAATTAGAAAGCGCTGCCCAACGTGGATCTACCTCATTCTTAATTTCTTCCCCACTACTTCGGGTAGCAGAATGCTCTTCGAGCTTCTTTATCATAGCCGGGTTGCATTTTCCAGGTGCATGCACGTGCTTGATGGGAATATTAAGCTCAGTAAATTCATAAATGAACCATGCGACATCAAGTATTCCTTCGTCCTCGACCACCGTCACAAGGTCATCATCTTCTGAGTAGTTTTCTCCAAATTTAGCAGCAAGGCGATTATCGGTATCTATCTTCTGCTCCATGTCATCAAGACATAAATCACAAGGAACCATCACCAAGCCTTCGATATGAAAAGTCAGGTCATAATAGTCATTAGTTCTGTTAACCAATAAACTAACATGCAAATTACCTCGTTGCACTCCCGCAGTCTCTAAAGACTTGAAAAATGCATCGTCAAGCTCAAACTCAAAAGGCGTTACACCTTGCTCCAAGCTCTTTAGGTCAATTTTTAAGGATTCTAAACTCACCATACGGGCTGCAAAGTTACGAATATTTTCTGATATACAACAATTAAAAGGCAAAAAAATTAGTTTTTTACTAATCCATTGATGTTAAACTTATTAGCTTGTGGGGTATTAGGGAGTTCAATGCAAAACACGGTTCCCTTTCCAACATCAGAATACTTAACAAATATTTTACCTTTATGATAATCTTTCACTATTCTTTTAGCCAACGACAAACCTAATCCCCATCCTCTTTTCTTTGTAGTGAATCCTGGACGGAACACGTTGCTTATATCTTTAGGCTTAATGCCCTTTCCTGTATCCGATATTTCTATTGACACAAAATCATCAATCTCACTCACCTTTACAGTTATAGTACCTTTAATCCCAATCATTGAGTCGACGGCATTCTTTAACAAGTTTTCCACGACCCATTCAAACAGCGATGCATTAAGCATAATAACAATATCATGATCGGGCTGTTCCCTTATAATACTAATACTGCTGGGCTTGCGCTTTTCCATATAATCAATAACGTGATTAAGTACATCAATTAAGTTTACCGGACATAAAGATGGTGATGAACCTATTTTAGAAAACCTATCAGCAATAATCTGTAAGCGTTTCACATCTTTCTCCATCTCAAAAACCAAAGACTCTTTTGAATATTCTTCCTTAAAAATTTCGATCCATGCAAGCAGACTAGATATTGGCGTACCAAGTTGATGAGCTGTTTCCTTACTCAGTCCAACCCAAACCATATTCTGTTCCGCTTTTTTTGAAGCCAGCAATGCAAATATAACTATAGCTGCAAATATTATTACCACGCCTAATTGGACATAAGGATAATAAGCTAGTCGCTGTAGAATTATAGAATCGTCATAGCAAACATCAATATAATCATGCGTGCGATCATCAATAGAAATTCTAACAAATTTCCCAGAAGCTTTCATAATTGCAGCTTTGTGTGATGCATCTTTCAGACTATCTGCATAGCTATTGCCTTGCACATCCACATTACGAAATATCTGAGCTTTGCCTGATTTATCTACAACTATTACGGGAATGGTATTATTTTCATTTATTACCTTTAATACAAGGTTAAGGTCTGTATTATCATCAGCAACGCTCAAAGAGCGCATAGCTTGAGCCAACACCTCCATTCGTGTAGTTTCCTCATGAAATAGGTCACGAATGAGAAGACGGGAAATAACAAGAGACAGAACGACTATAATTATAGCCGCAAAAATCAAAAGTAATTTCATCTTTCTTATTCTATCTGTCCACTTCATATTATGGAAACGAAATATCACAAAAAATATTGCAATGCTATAAGATTAATCTGAGTTATCAGAGTTGTAAATGCTATCAAATTTTTAACATCTCAATCAGAGATATCAGATTAATATTATCAACAATAGATATCCGTATTACCGTATTTAGGATAAGTCCTAAATACCTGACAGCTCGAATTATACAAACACAAAAAAAGCCTCGAAAGATATCTCTATCCTCGAGGCTTCAGTAAAAGAAGGCGGCTTCCTACTCTCCCGCATTGCATTGCAGTACCATCGGCGCAAGTGGGCTTAACTTCTCTGTTCGGAATGGGAAGAGGTGGGACACCACAGCAATAACCACCTGATATGGGTTATGACGTATTTTTCACAAGCAAACCGTAAGGAACAAGGTTCCCACTATAATCTTAAACAACTCAAAGTATGACCTTCCGAAAGAAAGTTTCGGGCAATTAGTAGTGCTCGGCTTTGACGTCACCGTCTTTACACCTGCACCCTATCAACGTTGTCGTCTTCAACGACCCTCTATGGAGTTCTAATCTCGCGGCTGGCTTCGCACTTAGATGCTTTCAGCGCTTATCCATTCCAGACTCAGCTACCCAGCGGTGCGCCTGGCGGCACAACTGGTAAACCGGAGGTCTGTCCATCACGGTCCTCTCGTACTAGTGACGGCACCACTCAAAACTCCCACGCCCACGATAGATAGAGACCGAACTGTCTCACGACGTTCTGAACCCAGCTCGCGTGCCACTTTAATGGGCGAACAGCCCAACCCTTGGGACCTTCTCCAGCCCCAGGATGTGACGAGCCGACATCGAGGTGCCAAACCACCCCGTCGATATGAGCTCTTGGGGGGGATCAGCCTGTTATCCCCGGAGTACCTTTTATCCTTTGAGCGACGGAGTTTCCATACACATCCGCCGGATCACTATGCCCCAGTTTCCTGCCTGCTCGGCATGTCTGCCTCCCAGTCAAGCGCCCTTATGCCATTGCACTCTATTAGGTCGGTTACCAATCGACCCGAGGGCACCTTTGGAAGCCTCCGTTACGCTTTTGGAGGCGACCACCCCAGTCAAACTACCCACCAAACAATGTCCTCGCAAAAGCGAGTTAGACCTCAGACAGCCAAAGGGCCGTATTTCAAGGATGGCTCCACATACGCTGGCGCGCACGCTTCAAAGCCTCCGGCCTATCCTACACATCGGATGACCAAGGTCAATGCTAAGCTGTAGTAAAGGTTCACGGGGTCTTTTCGTCCCATCGCGGGTAATCGGCATCTTCACCGATACTACAATTTCACTGAGCTCATGGTTGAGACAGCGTCCGGATCATTACACCATTCGTGCAGGTCGGAACTTACCCGACAAGGAATTTCGCTACCTTAGGACCGTTATAGTTACGGCCGCCGTTTACCGGGGCTTCAATTCAATGCTGCATCCTTAAAGGAATGACATCTCCTCTTAACCTTCCGGCACCGGGCAGGTGTCAGACTGTATACTTCATCTTTCGAGTTAGCACAGCCCTGTGTTTTTGTTAAACAGTTGCCTGGACCTATTCTCTGCGCCTCTCCCGGAGGAGAGGACCCCTTATCCCGAAGTTACGGGGTTAATTTGCCTAGTTCCTTAACCATGAATCTCTCAACGCCTTAGTATGTTCTACCCGTCTACCTGTGTCGGATTGCGGTACGGGTACCACAGGGATTAAGTTTAGCGGATTTTCTCGGGAGTATGCTTACCAGCGCTATCAGCTTCCCCCGAAGGGGAGGCCGTACTATCAGGTTCGACTCGGAAGGTGGATTTGCCTGCCTTCCTCAACATCTACACCCTTTAACGGGGACTTCCGTCACCCCGCGGCTGTGTCACTGCTCCGTCTCCACGTCACTCCCTATGGTAGTAACGGAATATTAACCGTTTCTGCCATCGCCCTCGCCCTTCGGCTGAGACTTAGGACCCGACTAACCCCAGGCTGATTAACATTGCCTGGGAAACCTTAGACTTTTGGCGGAGGGGGATCTTACCCCTCTAATCGTTACTTATACCTACATTTGCTTTTCCATACGCTCCAGGATCAGTTATCTTCTCCATTCGACGCATATGGAATGCTCCCCTACCGATACTTTTATTATTACTATCCCGCGTCTTCGGTACCTGCCTTATACCCGATTATTATCCATGCCCGGACCCTCGACTAGTGAGCTGTTACGCACTCTTTGAATGAATGGCTGCTTCCAAGCCAACATCCTAGCTGTCACTGGGACCAGACTTCGTTAGACTAACTTAGACAGAATTTGGGGACCTTAGACGGCGGTCTGGATTCTTCTCCTCTCGGGGACGGACCTTAGCACCCGCCCCCTTACTGCATATCTGCTGCTCATGAGCATTCGGAGTTCGTCAGGTCTTGATAGGCGGTGAAGCCCTCTTGACCTATCGGTCGCTCTACCTCTCATGAGGATCGATACACGCGGCACCTAAATGCCTTTCGGGGAGTACGAGCTATCTCCAAGTTTGATTGGCCTTTCACTCCTACACTCAACTCATCCAGAAGCTTTTCAACGCTTATTGGTTCGGACCTCCATTCCGTGTTACCGGAACTTCATCCTGGTCAAGTGTAGATCACTTGGTTTCGCGTCTACCCCCTCTGACTAAACGCCCTGTTCAGGCTCGCTTTCACTGCGGTTGCGGGGCTTAACCCCTTAACCTTGCCAGAGATGGTAACTCGTAGGTTCATTATGCAAAAGGCACGCCGTCACTGATTGCTCAGCTCCGACCGCTTGTAAGCGTATGGTTTCAGGAACTATTTCACTCTTCTTATCGAAGTTCTTTTCACCTTTCCCTCACGGTACTGGTACACTATCGGTCTCACAGGAGTATTTAGCCTTACCGGATGGTCCCGGCAGATTCGCGCAGAATTCCTCGTGCTCCGCGTTACTCAGGATACCACTATGCCGGTTTCAACTTCACATAAGGGGCTATCACCCGCTATGGCTGAACTTTCCAGTTCATTCTGTTCATTGTTGCCGTACAACAGCGTGGTCCTACAACCCCGGCGGTGCGTTGCCACATCACCGGTTTGGGCTGTTCCCCGTTCGCTCGCCACTACTAGGGGAATCATTATTTATTTTCTCTTCCTCCGGGTACTAAGATGTTTCAGTTCCCCGGGTTAACCCTCACGACTGGCGTGAGTGACTGTCCTTCAGACAGACGGGTTGTCCCATTCGGAAATCTTCGGATCAACGGCTATTTGCACCTACCCGAAGCTTATCGCAGCTTATCACGTCCTTCATCGTCTCTGTGAGCCTAGGCATCCACCATACGCCCTTTCTTACTTTCTTTCGCCAACATGACAGTAAATGTCATGAGGTTGCTCATACTTTCAGCTGTTAAGTGAAATCTAAAAAATCTTGCGATTTGTTGATTTCAAAGTTTGAACTTTGTTACTTTACAGTTTTGCTTGTGTCAATATGTCAAAGATCTATGTGGAATACATATACTTAATCAAAAGCATGTTCCTTGTGTGGAGAATAACGGATTCGAACCGTTGACCCCCTGCTTGCAAAGCAGGTGCTCTAGCCAGCTGAGCTAATCCCCCGTGGGATTTTAAGGAGTAGTCCCAGGCAGACTTGAACTGCCGACCTCCACATTATCAGTGTGGCGCTCTAACCAACTGAGCTATAGGACTATATCTTCCAGCTGGTTCATTCAAGCTACGTGGGCTTATTGTGCCCAGCTTCCTTATTTCTCTTATATCTATAAACAGTTCAGTGAGTACAAGAAGGAAAAGAACCAAACTCTTGTTCTATCCTTATATATAATCCTTTGTCGGAAAATCGTCTCCAGAAAGGAGGTGTTCCAGCCGCACCTTCCGGTACGGCTACCTTGTTACGACTTAGCCCCAATTACCAGTTTTGCCCTAGGCCGTTCCTTGCGGTCACGGACTTCAGGCACCCCCGGCTTTCATGGCTTGACGGGCGGTGTGTACAAGGCCCGGGAACGTATTCACCGCGCCATGGCTGATGCGCGATTACTAGCGAATCCAGCTTCGTGAGGTCGGGTTGCAGACCTCAGTCCGAACTGGGACCGGCTTTAAGGATTGGATTACTTTTGCAAGCAACCGTCTCTCTGTACCGGCCATTGTAACACGTGTGTAGCCCCGGACGTAAGGGCCGTGCTGATTTGACGTCATCCCCACCTTCCTCACACCTTACGGTGGCAGTATCTCCAGAGTGCCCAGCATGACCTGATGGCAACTAAAGAAAGGGGTTGCGCTCGTTATGGCACTTAAGCCGACACCTCACGGCACGAGCTGACGACAACCATGCAGCACCTTCACAGAGGCCCCGAAGGGCATCACCATCTCTGGATCTTTCCTCTGCAATTCAAGCCCGGGTAAGGTTCCTCGCGTATCATCGAATTAAACCACATGTTCCTCCGCTTGTGCGGGCCCCCGTCAATTCCTTTGAGTTTCACCGTTGCCGGCGTACTCCCCAGGTGGGATGCTTAATGCTTTCGCTTGGCCGCTGGCCCAGGTGGGTCAACAGCGGGCATCCATCGTTTACCGTGCGGACTACCAGGGTATCTAATCCTGTTCGATACCCGCACTTTCGAGCTTCAGCGTCAGTTGTGCTCCCGTAAGCTGCCTTCGCAATCGGAGTTCTTCGTGATATCTAAGCATTTCACCGCTACACCACGAATTCCGCCTACGTTGCGCACACTCAAGTCTGCCAGTTCGCGCTGCAATTCAGATGTTGAGCATCTACATTTCACAACACGCTTAACAGACGGCCTACGCTCCCTTTAAACCCAATAAATCCGGATAACGCCTGGACCTTCCGTATTACCGCGGCTGCTGGCACGGAATTAGCCGGTCCTTATTCATACAGTACCTACAAATAACCACACGTGGCTAACTTTATTCCTGTATAAAAGCAGTTTACAACCCATAGGGCCGTCATCCTGCACGCTACTTGGCTGGTTCAGGCTTTCGCCCATTGACCAATATTCCTCACTGCTGCCTCCCGTAGGAGTTTGGACCGTGTCTCAGTTCCAATGTGGGGGACCTTCCTCTCAGAACCCCTACTGATCGTTGCCTTGGTGGGCCGTTACCCCGCCAACAAGCTAATCAGACGCATCCCCATCCACAACCGATAAATCTTTATTCCTCGTCAGATGACATCTGAGGAAATTATAGGGTATTAGTCTTACTTTCGCAAGGTTATTCCCTAGTTGGGGGCAGGTTGGATACGCGTTACTCACCCGTGCGCCGGTCGTCGACAAGGAAAGCAAGCTTTCCTCTCGTTACCCCTCGACTTGCATGTGTTAAGCCTGTAGCTAGCGTTCATCCTGAGCCAGGATCAAACTCTCCATTGTAAAATATTATATATTCTATTTCTAGAATGTCTGTAATCTGTTCAGAACGAATCTCCTAAATTATTGTAGTCTAAAACCTGATTTTTTCGAAACCGAACTAATGCTCGGTGACGGTTTGTTTCTTTTTACCCGAGTACCGAAATAAATCTCAGCACTCGCTTCTTGTACTACTTTTCTGTCTATGTAAATCTTTTCAAAGAACTCTTTCTTTTGCTTATCGAGAAGCGTTGTTCTCAAAAGCGAATGCAAAAGTATAGGTTTTTATTCAAACCTCCAAATCTTTTTCATAAAAAGTTTCAATTATATTTCAATATTTCCGTTTTGTTGACAGAATTGATGATTTGGAAAAACATACACATTATTATATTTAGAAGGAACTTTTACTGCGTTTAGTTATGGCGGGCAAATAGCTAAACAAAGGGGATTCCTACATGTGGGAATTCGCATTTTTAAGCTACGAAGCTACATAAATTCATTAACTAACTGTCATTTAGTAAGTTACGCAATATTTTACAGAAATATAGCCATGGCCGGCTACATTATTGAATGATGGTTTAACGATGAAACGGGAAAGATGGAATTATTCAGAATTAATTTTTAACGAGGAAAAGAAAACGTTTGATCGATGAAATGCAAACTTTATGTCGTAGAAACGAAAACGTTTGATCGATCAAACGCAAACTTTGTATCGTAGAAACGGTTTTATGGATGAGAATATCGGCTTTTTAATCATATGAATACGCTATATAGTTAGCATTTTAGCAGATGCTCATTCTACAATTCTCCCCCTAAGGGTTTTGTAATAAAATAGTGTCGAAGTGTCTATATGCTCTCTATCAATTAGTTAGAGATAAATACGGCTTAATGACGTGACAGTGAGATGACGGTGTTTTCTACGTTTCATCGATCAAATGCAGAATTAGAATTAAATAAAAGGCGATTTTTCACTTCACCTAAATATGCGTTTCTATATAGAAACACAACGGGGATGAAAATTTAGCTGATTGTATTATTCAAAAATTCACAGACATGCTATCGTCACTTCATTAAGCCATATTCACCTCTAACTTCCTGATTGTGAATATAGAAACGCTTCGACACTTATATTTTTAAAAGTCCGTAGTATACGCATGCGCACGAACATATTATATAGAACAGTATCTCTCGTGTATTATAATAAAAGCCTGCCAAGAATGTCTATATTACGATTAAAGGTGATAAAGCCTACTATTCATTTTATTCTCTGTTATTGGAATAGATTGTACCGATATAGGTTAATGGGTACAAAATATCTTAGCAGTGAGGCTGTTGGTGGTTTTACCAGAATTGTGTGCTGAGTATGTATGCAATTCTGCATCTCCTAGTTCAAAAGCATTGGCAGAATTCGAATATTTTGATTATAAAGGAGACATGTAATTATATTTTTTATTATCTTTGTCTCGTCGAATAACATTCGAGACAATCGTCATAAATATCACTAATAATTTAATAACAATGAAAAATAGGTTTCTTCTTTTTTTATTTATCTATTTATCAATCTTTACAAATAAGATACAAGCACAGTACCATTTCGATAAACCTCTCTATGGAGCAGCTTATTATAGTGAATATTCACCTTCAGACCGTCTTGATACTGATATAAAGATGATGAAAGAAAGTGGCACTACAGTTGTACGTATAGGTGAATCATCATGGGGACTGTTTGAACCTAGTGAAGGTCAGTTTGAATTTGCATGGATGGACCGCATAATAGAAAAGTTACAGAAAGCCGGGATAAAGATAATATTAGGTACGCCTACATATAGCATTCCGGTGTGGATGGCTCAAAAATATCCTGAGGTACTTGCAGAAAAAGTAAATGGACAGAAAAGTTATTATGGGATACGTCAAAATATGGACTTCTACAATGCTAAGTATCGTTTTTTTTGCGACAGGATAATACGTAAATTGATGGAACGTTATGCAAAAAATCCTGCCATAATAGGATTTCAGGTTGATAATGAACTTGAAGCTAGAGGTATTAATAATGATGATTACTTTAATGGATTCAAATCTTATCTTCGCACTAAATGGCATGATGACTTGCCTGCTCTTAACAGAGCATGGGGGCTAAACTATTGGGGCATGAATGTCTATAACTGGGATGAACTTTACAAACGAGATGGGGTTACATGTCCATCATATAAGAACGAATGGGAACGTTGGAATAGGAAGGCTACAGCAGATTTTCTAAATTGGCAGGTGGACATCGTCAATGAATATAAGCGTAAAGATCAGTTTGTTACACATTGCTTTATGCCTTATTTTAATAATATCGACCAAGTTGAAGCTTTTAGACAAATGCAGTATCCAGCCATTAATGTTTATCATAGTGTTCAAGATAAGCAAGATGGTGAGTGGATAGCCTATTCTGGCGATTATATGCGCACCGTAAGCAAGGGCAATTATATTGTTACAGAAACTAATGCCCAAGCTACAGGATGGGATAGTAAGGGCCAATATCCTCCATACGATGGTCAACTGCGTCAGAATGTTTATTCACATTTTGCCAGTGGTTCTAATATGGTTGAATATTGGCATTGGGGAACTCTTGATTATGGTCAGGAAACTTATTGGGGTGGACTTCTTGGGCATGATATGGAACCAAACAGAGTGTATAATGAATATGCAACTACTGCTCACGAAATTGATAATATAGGTAAGGAAATTGTCAACCTTAAAAAAAAGAATCAGGTAGCAATACTATATAGTCATGATTCATATTTCGGTCTGCAATTTATGCCATATACTAATGGTGAAAACTATCCTGTAGTTCAACTGCATAGTCTTCTATACCGTAACAATATAGAAACAGATATTGTTCCATGTGATAAGATGACCGATTTCAGTCAATACAAGATGTTGGTGATACCGCCTTTGTATGTAGCCTCAGACATTCTTCTTGAAAAAATATCCGACTTTGTAAAGAATGGAGGTGAAGTAGTAATGATGCTTAAGAGCGGTTATTGCAACGAGAATTCGGCCGTACGCCCAATGAAAGCTCCCGGACCTTTGCGTAAAGCTTGTGGTTTTTATTATCAGGAGCATTCTTCTATAGCACAGATGAATCTCAGAGATAATCAGTTTGGCGTAAAAGAAAATGCCGTAGGTACATGGACCGAATTCATTATTCCTGAGACAGCCAAACCATTGGCGTATATTGATCATCCGTTCTTCGGTAAATGGCCTTGTATTACAGAGAATAATTACGGCAAGGGGCATTTAGTTTATATAGCAACTGTGCCATCTGACCAATTGCTGACCAAAATTATCATTAGTTCAGCCAAGAGAGCGGATGTTTTGCCATTTGATGGCAAATATCAATTCCCAATAATTATCCGCAACGGAACTAATGACAAAGGTAATAGTATACATTATATTTTTAATTACAGTGCAGAACTAAAGACGGTTGTTAACCCATTCGGTAAGTCTTATGATATAATAAATAAGAAAGTTATAAACAAGGATGAGTCAATTGAAATGCCTGCATGGGGCGTTATCATAGCAAAAGAGTAATATGTTTATGAATAATAAGATAATAGTATTTATAATTGCTTTTATTTTCTGCACAAGAATTAGTGCACAGAATTTGTATGTTGGAACAAACTACCATCCACATGATGATAAAAACTTAGAAAAGATAAAAAAAGATATATCCTTGATGAAGGATGCCAATTTTAAGGTTGTACGTATGGGGCATCTTGCATGGGACAGTTACGAACCTACAGAAGGAAACTTTGATTTTGGTTGGTTTGATAGTGTTATGGATATGATGAATAAAGCCGGGATAAAGGTTATATTAGATATCGCAATTCGTCCTGCGCCAATATGGCTACATCATAAGTATCCTAGCATAGATGTAGTAGATGCTAATGGATACCGTATGTATCCTAATCATCGATATATGGAAGATGTCGGTGATCCAATGTATCAAAAATACGCACTTCGTTTCGCTAATGAAATATCAAGAAGATATGCTAATCATCCGGCATTATTAGCATTCGGAATTGATAATGAATCTGGAGATGGACCTATCTCATATTCAGAGACTGTAAGGCAACGGTTTATCTCGTGGCTGCAAAACAAATATATATCAGTAGACAAACTTAATGCCGCATGGGCTGGACAAAGGTGGTCACGGCGAATTGGTAACTTTGAAGAAATAGGACTGCCTATTTCCGGTTCAATAATTGGAGCTCCCGAAAGGATCCTAGACTTCAGAAGATTCATATCTGATGAAGTTAACGGAATGTTATTTAAAGTAATTGAAGTCGTTAACAGAAATGCACCAAAAGCATTGCTAAATACAAATGCATGGTATTATAGTCCCTTGAAATATATTAACTATGCTGACATTGCCTATTCCGGCAAGATGACGCGTGAGGGTTGTGGCTTTTATCCGGGGGCTTCGCTTACTTCTAATTGGGGGTTAATGGATGCTTTATTTGGTATATCACGCATTCAGTTTGAGAGTAAGAATCCTTTCTGGTGTTCTGAATTTACTACTATGACTGCGGTTCCCGGCTCAATACGTAAATCGGCTTATGCAACATTGATGTACGGAAATCAGATGATTTGTGGTTGGACATGGCAGAGTATGCATGGTGGAGAAGAACAATATCTTGAAGGGATGCTTGACTGGGATGGTATTCCAAATCGCAAGTATGACGAATATAAACAAATAGCATCAGAGTTTAAGAAGATCTCGAAGTTCTTCCCGTATAAGCTGAAACCCGAGGTAGGCATGGCTTTTTCCTTCCCTAGTCAGATAGCGAGTGCTTCTTTTCCTGAACAGCACCAAAGTCAGTTGCAGTCATGTTTTAACTTATGTTATTATAGAAATTTAGACTCACGTATTGTGGATATCAGCAAGAGCCATCTTAATTATAAACTTTTGTTTGTTCCCGGATTAGCTGTTATGGATTCGGTTACAGCAGATAAAATCAGGAAATATGTAAGTGATGGAGGAACTGTAGTAATGACAAGCAATTCGGCGATAGTAGATGAAACAGGTAAAGTATTTTCGTCAACACGTCCAGGAAGGTTAAGTGATGTTTTTGGCATAAGAGTAGCGAATTACGAAGAAACCGAAGCCTTGAATGAACTTTCACGTAAATCATATACAGGAAAGAAACTCGAAATAAGTTATAAAGGGCAATTTCTAGACACAGAATCATCAAGATTTGATGTGATATATACTAAAGGTGCAAACGTATTGGCAAATCTAACCAGTCTTGACAAAGATTATCCTATAGTAACTTGCAATAAATATGGAAAAGGTCAGGCATATTATGTAGGGCTTCCTGCTAATAAAGGCATATTAGATTTTTTATTTGATGATTTGATTAAAGAACTTTCTATAAAGAAAGGGCCTGAAGTAGCAAAAGGAGTGATGGCTCGCTATATTGATAATAAGCATATTCTATATCTGAATACTAGCAATGAAAAGAAGCTAATAATGATACCCACTAAAGCCAAAGGTCTTTTGTCTGGTCGACATTATGACAATGCTATACAGTTGGAACCATTTGAACCTGAATTTATAGAATTAGAATAAGACGACATATGTGAAAACATGTGTATAAAAACGGATAGTAATGTTATAACAGTTCTTGATAAATATTATAAGGTAAATGTTTAATATATCACCTTCTGAATATAAAACAATAAATTAATATGAAACGAACACTTGTGTTATTATTTTCGGTATTTATGTTTGTATTTGCTTCGGCACAGACAGCACCCGAACCTTATGGACCAACTCCGAGTGGTAATCAATTGAAATGGCAGGAGATGGAGCGATATGCCTTTGTACATTTTTCAGTAAACACATATACAGATCAGTGGTGGGGCAATGGTGATGAAGATCCTCGTATATTCAATCCTACCAAATTAGATTGCCGTCAATGGGCCAGAGTATGCAAAGAATCGGGTATGAAAGGCATCATCATTACCGCCAAACATCATAGCGGCTTCTGTCTGTGGCCATCAAAGTATACTAATTATTCTATTAAAAACTGTCCCTGGAAAAACGGCAAGGGTGATATTGTACGAGAATTGTCAGATGCCTGCAAGGAGTATGGCCTTAAATTAGGCATATATCTTTCTCCGTGGGACAGAAATAGCCCTGATTACGGTAAACCTGAGTATATTAAATATTTCAGAAATCAGCTTACAGAACTTCTTACCAACTATGGCGATATATTCGAGATATGGTTTGATGGTGCCAATGGAGGTACCGGATATTATGGAGGTGCTCGGGAAGAACGTAAGATAGATCCAAAGACATATTATGATTGGCAGAATACATATAAGTTGATAAGGAGTTTGCAACCTAATATAATTATATGGAATGATGGAGGCGACCGTGCAGATGTACGTTGGGTAGGTACAGAAGCTGGTAATGCAGGTGAAACCAACTGGAGCACGATGAATGCTAAAGGCGATACACCTTATGCGATGTTGCACTATGGTGTGGAGAATGGAGACTCATGGGTACCGGCGGAGGTTAACACCTCTATCCGTCCTGAATGGTTCTACCATCCAAGCGAAGACACCAAGGTAAAATCATTATCCCAACTTATGGATATCTACTATACTTCAGTAGGTCGTAATGGTACGTTGCTGCTCAATTTTCCAATCGATACACAAGGTCTTATACATCCAAGCGATGCCAAAGCCGGCAAAGAGTTTGCCCAGGCTGTCAGCGAAACCTTCAGATATAATCTTGCTATCGGCAAGAAAGCTACAGCCTCAAACACACGCGCCAATAGCAAAAAGTTTGCTGCAACTAATGTTATCGATAATAATAAAGATACATACTGGGCAACAGACGATAGTGTAACTAGAGCATCACTCACTGTAGACTTAGGCATGCCCACAACCTTCAATCGTTTTATGATTCAGGAGTGCATCCGCCTTGGTCAGCGTGTAAAGTCGTTCACCATAGACGCTTTCACACAAGGGCGATGGCATAAAATAGCCGATGCCACAACAATAGGATATAAGAGAATACTATGTTTCCCGTCTGTAAAGGCATCAAAAGTACGTATCACAATAACCGACTCAAAGAGTTGTCCTGCCATCTCTAACATAGGAATATATGATGCACCTCAGATTCTTACTCAGCCGTCAATAATCCGAGCCAAAGACGGAAAAGTTATAATCATTCCCGCTGATAAGGAATCGGGTATCTATTATACCACAGACGGCACATTACCAACCGTAAAATCACATAAGTATACTATGCCGTTCAATACATCAGGCAAGATAGAGATCAAGGCCATAGCTTACGATGTTAAATCAGGTAAGAGCAGCCCCGTATCTACCGAAAAGTTTGATTTGCCACGCACCGATTGGAAGATAATAAGTACTACCGATGCCAAAGCTATAAATATACTAGACGGCGATCCTTCATCATCATGGCATCAGCCCAAGGGCACAAACCTTCCAGCCGATATAGTAATAGATTTAGGAGCTAACCAAAATATAAGTGGTTTCAGATATCTTCCAGACCCAACCCTATGGGACCCCGGAATAATCAATGCCTATCGTTTTTATGTTTCAACTGATAATATTAATTGGAAATTGATAAGCCAAGGAGAGTTCTCGAATATCAAGAACAACCCACTTAGACAAACCAAAACATTTGCGGCAATCAATGCACGTTATGTTAAGTTTCAAGCTGTAAAGAATATTGAGAATAACGATAATATCGGTTATGCTGAATTTGATTTGATCACTCAATAGTATAGTAATTCATAATCTGTTTAAAAGATTTTTGTAGGAGGTTTAGGTTCTTAGTACGAATTGTAATCATCTAAAGAAATATATCAAAAGGATATTAAAGAAAAAGTCTTAACTCCTAAATAATAATATCAAGGAGTTAAGACTTTATTGTATAAATGCCACTGCTAAACTAAAATTCAATAATCATAGACTGGCGAGGCTGTAATTTTATATCTTTTGATATATCAACGCTATTTCCAGTCACGACATCCTTTGCAGAACTGTTACTGCCAATAACTTCAGCATAACGAGATACAGGCAATAAAGCCTCATTCTTTGTGCCATTAAGAATTGTAAGAACTGTCTTATCGCCATACTGACGTGCTATGACATAAACACCCTTGAAAGGAACAAATTGTATCTGCTTACCCTTAGTGATCACATCATTATTCTGACGCCAATGTAGCAGTTTACTAACCCAATTAAACATTGCATTTTCATCCTCACTCCTACCCTCTGCTATAAAGGCATTATGAGAATCTCCGGCAAAACCTCCAGGGAAATCCTTTCTCACGTTACCATCAGTATTTTCCTTTGTACCGTTCATTAGCACCTCTGTTCCATAATATAGTTGAGGAGTACGGTTAACTGTGAGCAATATAGATAACGCCTGTTTAAGAGCAAGCGTGTCTTTACCATTACCAAGGAAGCGATCAGTATCGTGGTTTTCGATAAATGCCATTACATTTGAAGGATTCTCATAGAGATAATCATAACAGAAACTATTATAAATTCGGTTAAGTCCATTCCACCAATCATCAGTCTCTTCATTTTTTGCCTTATTCATCTTGTCGTAGAAACTGAAGTCCATAACTGTCTTGAGATAACTGTTGACATCTGACAACTTTGAATCTTTCTGCCATGCAGCTGTATAAGCTGGTTCAGTCACCCAAGTTTCACCAACAGAGTTGAAGTTTGGATATTCATTATCAATAGTCTTCATCCACAAAGACATAGCTTTTCTGTCGGCATAAGGATATGTATCCATGCGGATTCCGTCGATACCAACAGTCTCTATCCACCATTCGCTGTTTTGAATAAGATATTTGATGACATGTGGATTGTGCTGATTGAGGTCTGGCATACTTGGAACAAACCAACCGTCAACAGTTTCATGTAAATCATATTTGCTTGCATAAGGATCTAGTACCGGAGTTAGCTTATAGCTTGTCTGAAAATATTTTGACTTACCATCCTTTGCACCGAAACCTGTCATAGGATTTCGACCATCAAGTTTTTTTTCTTTTAACCAATCCGGGGTATTGAACCAATCTGCAGAAGGAACATCGGCTATCCAAGGATGCTCAAATCCACAGTGATTGAAAATCATATCCATTACGACTTTCAAACCATGCTTATGGGCATCATCAATAAGAGTTTTGTACTCGTCGTTTGTTCCAAATCGTGGATCTACACGATAATAATCAGTTGTGGCATAACCGTGATAAGTGCTGAAACCATTATTATCAGGAGAATTATTTTCCAATACTGGAGTAAACCACAACGCCGTAACACCAAGTTGATTGAAATAATCTAAATGCTGGCGTATTCCTGCTATATCTCCTCCATGGTGAAGACTAGGCATAGCTCTGTCTACAACATATTTATTCATGCCCTTCAATGGCTTATTGATATTCTTACCAGAAGCAAAACGGTCTGGCATGAGCATATAAAGTACATCGGAATTAGAGAAGCCATAACGCTTATCACCTTCCATAGCACGATTCTTCAACTGATACTTAATGGTGACAGAAGACTTGCCTGTGATAAATTTCAAAGGCATTTCACCAGCCTTTGCCCCACCAACATTAAGATAAACTAAGAGATAGTTTGGTGAATCAAGTCGCACCACACTGTCTAACTTTACGCCATTGTAGTCAACCTTTACATCAGCATTTTTAATATCCTTACCATAAACCATTAACTGAAGGGAAGGATTCTTCATCCCGACAAACCAGTTAGCAGGTTCGACCTTACTAACCTTTACTGCACCATTCATTGTCATTGCAGACAATAATAAACTGATACTAAATATAAATTGCTTCATTGGTATTTATTTATTATACATTATCAAGGCAGACTGTGCATCTACGGTAACTTTACCGCCAGCAAGCTGTCCTAATCCATTTTCATTAATCACTCCGTCGCAACCGACAACGGTATACTCGCCCAGAGGGACCTCTACGTCACAGGGAGAATTGTTACCATTGAGCAGTACGATGATGTTTTTCCATTTATCACCACCAGCATTGTCCTTTAGAATAAAACCTACCATACATGGCTGAACAGGAAGGAAATGAAGTTTGGCTCTCACCAAATCAGCATCACCGAGACGAAAAGCAGGATGATTCTTCCTTAGTTGTATTAGGTTCTTGTAATATTCAAACACTTGTGGATATTTCTTCATATTGTTCCAGTCTAGACTGTTTATACTGTCTGATGAACTGAATGAGTTGTGCACTCCTTTCTTGTCGCGCAACATCTCTTCGCCACTGAGCATGAACGGGACACCCTGAGAAAGGAACACCGCCGTCTGAGCTAACTCATCAAGACGAATAATCTGATCTGTATCAGCATTCGGCACAGAACTCTTTATACGGTCAACAAGACACATATCATCGTGGCAACTCACATAGCTAATCTGCTGGGTTGGCTGCAAAGCCCAAGGTTTCTTGTCATAGTTTACCTTCTGCATATCTATCTCAGGATGCATAATACCACCAACTAGACCAAACTTCAGACTTTCTTCCTCGCCAGCATTGCCCGCAAGAAACGCACCTTTATGATCGTCGTTAAAAGGACCACGAAGAGCATCGCGCATATCATCACTGAAAGCAGCTATTCCCGGCATATCTAATGTGTTAGCCTTTACTGCAAGCTTCTCCACAGGATATGCACAACTGCCAGCACTCCATCCCTCACCATATATAAATATTGTAGGATCTATGCTATTTACCTCTTTACGTATCTCGTTCATCGTTTCAATGTCATGTACCCCCATGAGATCGAAACGGAAACCATCAATATGATATTCATTAATCCAATATTTCATACTCTCAAGCATGAAACTGCGCATGAGATGCTTTTCTGAAGCCGTCTCATTTCCACATCCGGAACCGTTAGACGGTGTTCCGTCAGCATTATAGCGATAGTAATATCCAGGATATGTCTTCTCGAAATTGCTGTTTTTGAGATCGAACGTGTGATTGTACACAACATCAAGAATAACTCTTATCCCTGCGTTATGCAAAGCCTGCACCATGCACTTAAACTCATAGATACGCTTTACCGGAGAATAAGGATCTGTGGAATATCCACCATCGGGCACATTATAGTTTACAGGATCATATCCCCAGTTATATTGTGCGCTGTCAAGGTGTGTTTCGTCAACAGATGCATAATCGAAAGAAGGCAAAATATGGACTGCATTAATACCCAATTGCTTAAGATGTTCAATCGCTTTCGGTTCGGTTAAAGAAAGAAACTTACCCTTATTGATTATCCCAGAAGACGCATCAACAGAATAATCACGCCAATGCATTTCATAAATAACCAAGTCAGCGGGCGACTTTATCAACGGTCGCACATCGGCATTCCAGTTATCAGGATTAGTATCAAGCATGTTGAGGATTGCTCCACGTCTGCCATTAACCCCAACAGCCTTTGCAAAAACACCAGGAGTCTCTCCTTTTCCTATATCAAACGTATAGAACTTTCCCTTGAGATTACCTTTAACAATTGCTTTCCACTTATCAGCGCCGTCGCTCTTCATCCTTATGGTCTTGAGCAACTTGCCTGAAATACCACTGTCGTATATGCGAACAACACCCTTACTAGGTGAGTTCAGACTAAAAACAGTCTGCTCAGGACTGTAAGACATCTCATTAAAGACATCCTGTGCTTGAGCAAACTGAAATAGCAAAGCTGACAATGCTGTCATATATAAGGATTTTATATTCATAATATAAACATTAGAGCTTAATAACGCTAACTGCAAATCCACCGCCACGTACCTCATCAATCTTCAGCACGTCACCTTTCTTAACTGTTTTCTTTGTGATGACATAAGCCTTTGGATTCTTCTCATAGTCGGCATTCTTTGCATCAGCATATAAAGTGCAAGCATACTTCTTTCCCTTTTCTAGGAAATCAAGCTTAATGGTACTCTTATGACCATTCTCGTCACACTTGCCACCAATAAACCAATTATCTGTTCCCTTAGCCTTACGCGCTACTGTAATGTAATCACCAGGTTCAGCCTCAAGATACTTGCTATCAGACCAGTCTGCCGCTACATCACGTATAAACTGGAAAGCATCATCATACTTCTCATAATGTTCAGGAAGATCGGCAGCCATCTGCAACGGACTGTACATTACTAGATATAGAGCTAGCTGACCGCACAATGTGGTATGCACATAAGAAGTATTCTTTGACCAAGTTTTCAACTGAGTTTCGAAGATGCCAGGTGTATAATCCATTGGACCACCCTGCAAACGAGTAAACGGTAATACAACAGTATGATCAGGATTGCTTCCACCAAAAGCTTCGTACTCTGTACCTCTTGCACTCTCGTTACCAACAAGGTTAGGATATGTGCGGCAAAGTCCGGTAGGACGTGTGGCCTCGTGGGCATTAACCATGATATGATGCTTTGCAGCCATCTTTACATTATAAAGATAATGATTGTTCATGAACTGTCCGTAATGGTGTTCACCACGTGGGATAATATCTCCTACGTAACCAGTCTTCACTGCGTCGTATTCATATTTATTCATCAAATTGAAAGCATCTTCCATGTGACGTTCATAATTGATAGCCGATGAAGAAGTTTCGTGGTGCATAAGTAGTTTCACGCCCTTTGAATGAGCGTAGTCATTAAGCATCTTGATATCGAAATCAGGATAAGGAGTGACAAAGTCGAAAACATCAAACTTAGAGTTTCCAGCCCAGTCTTCCCAACCTTCGTTCCAACCTTCAACTAGGACCTCATTAAGTCCATTCTTTGCTGCGAAATCAATATATTTCTTAACTTCGGCATTATTAGCTCCGTGAGTTCCATTTGGTTTACATTTAGAATAATCTGTTACTCCAAGACGTACAGAAGGCAAATCATTAGTATAACTCCATGAATTTCGACCTACAATCATCTCCCACCATACACCGCAATACTTTACTGGATGAATCCAAGAAACATCAGAAAGAGCGCATGGTTCGTTAAGATTAAGTGTGAGTTTGCAAGAAAGCATATCACGAGCATCATCGCTCACCATAACTGTTCTCCAAGGAGATTTACAAGGAGTCTGCATATATCCCTTCATACCTTCGGCATCAGGAGTGAGCCAAGACTCGAATACCATATTTTTGTCGTCTAGGTTCAGGCTCATTGTAGAATAGTCAACACATTCAGCCTCGTGTATATTGATATAGAGTCCGTCATCGGTCTTCATCTGTAACGCAGTCTGAACTCCAGTTAGAGAGAATGTAGTCTGAGAAGAGTTCTCTGTAACAGCAGACTTCATTAGTCCTCGAATTTGAGAAAGTTTAGAAGTAACCGTCTCATATTCCTGTGTATCATAGTCTCCTGGTAACCACCAAGCCTTATGATCCCCAGTCATAGCAAACTGGGTATGTTCGTCCTTAATTATAAAATAGTTCAAGTCTTTCTGTTGTGGGAACTCATAACGAAGTCCCATACCATAATCATAAACACGGAAGCGGATTATGATATTACGGTTGCTTGATTCCTGATTAAGAGTTACAGCCATCTCATTATAATTATTACGAATGGTTGAAGTTTCACCCCATACAGGTTTCCAAGTCTCGTCGAATGTTGAAGTTTTTGTGTCGGCAACTGTAAAGCCATCCATTAGGTCTGTCTCCTTAAAGCCTTTAGAGGCATGCTTGTTTTTAGCTAGTTCAAGTCCTAAGTGACTTGGTTTGATTACAGCTTTGTTCTTGTATGTCATAGAATATGTAGGCACACCATTGCCGGTAAGTGAAAACGTTAAGCTCACTTTGCCGTCGGGAGACTTTATTGTCTGTGCGACAGCTAACATCGGCAACATCAAAGCGATAAAGAATAGTTGTATTTTTTTCATTTTAAAGGTAAATTTATTAAGCATCTCCTTTCCAAACAAATGGTATAGAGATGCAATAATTGTTTATTTTCTTCCTGATTGATTTATTAGTTCTGTAATATTTTCCTTGAAATCTATATTATTTATTAAGTCTTCTATTTTCACATGCATGCGATAACGCCAATAATGTTTTGGGTTAGCTGGAATATTTATGCGCTCAGCATTCTGGTCTGCAAGACGAAGTTTCTCGTCAATTGACAGCCAGTCCTGAATAGACAAGATGCAAAGCATACTAGGTGAAGTGAGGTGACGGCTTATAATGTCGCGAGCCAACCAACCTGGAAGTGGATGCGGAGCCGCACCACCACGATAGAGCATCGAATTATAATAAGCCTGAGTGCGCTCAAAATCCTCATCCCACCACTGGCGAAGCGTCGGCATGTCGTGACTAGAAATTGTGCAAACAGAGCGGTAAGGGTTACGACTAAGATGTCCGAACCTTACATGAGAATCCTTAGGCATACTTTGTAGTTCGAGACTCAATATTTTCAATTCGCTCATCACCCAAGGTACACAGTCTGGAACCATACCTAAATCCTCAGCGCACACAAGCATACGTGTTGCCTGAACGAGTTTAGGAAGTTTCTTTATTGCCTCACGATACCAAAACTGATTGTTACGGCGATAAAAGTAATCATTATATATACGGTTGAAAATCTCCTTATCGCCATCATATAGTGCCTCATAAGTGAAATCAAACTGAGCACTGATTCTTGGATGGAATTTATTATAATCCTTGTGATCACGGACAAACAACACATTGCTTATCAATGAATAAAGTCCATCTCTAACCCATGTATCTATATCAAAAGTTTTACCTTCAAAAGCAGCCTCAACTTTACGCTGAGTATCATATTCAGGTTTCATTACCCAAATATCATCATGAGAATAGTTAAGGTATTTATCCTTTACCTCACCAGCATGTTCCTTGAATACACGATCAAGAATCCAATCACTGATAAATGGTTTCGTAAAATGTTCCTCATTAAAATGCAGTCCATAAGCCTCAATTTCCTCGCGAGTCAAGCCCAAAGCTGGAGAGAACTGACCGAGTAGTCCATGAACAGCATCTACAGGAATTTCCCATATACGGAAGAAACCAAGCACATGGTCAATACGATAGGCATCAAAGAACTTATTCATGTTTTGGAATCTATGTACCCACCATGCACAATCGTCCTTAATCATCTCATCCCAATTATATGTTGGGAATCCCCAATTCTGACCGTTTACTGAGAAATCATCAGGAGGAGCACCAGCCTGTCCATTAAGATTGAAGTATTTAGGTTCCATCCAAACATCACATCCATTACGGTTTACACCGATAGGAATATCCCCCTTGAGGATTACACCCTTAGAACGTGCATATTCGTGAACAGCCTCCATCTGAGAGTTAAGGATGTATTGAACGAAATAGAAGAATTCAGCCTCTTTATATTCCTTACTTCCAGGAGTAGACAGAACCTTGCGATCATTCTCATTCCACGCAGAATGACCGTTCCACTTAGAGAAGTCTGCTGTAGCATATTTATCTCTCAGACAGCAATACTGTGCATAAGGGACAAGCCATGATTCGGCTTCGGCAAAGAATTTCTTGAATTCAGCACTATTGAATATATGTTTGCCTTCTTGAAGATATATCTCCTGAAGATACTTTAGCTTGGCATAGTTTACCTTCTCATAATCTATCTGTGTAAGTGAATTGAGTTGAATACGTAAAGATTCAAATTCAGAAGACTTTTTCGCATCCTTTATTTTAGGGAGCAAAGTGAGGTCGGCATATTGCGGATGAAGAGCAAAGATACTAATACAACTATATGGATATGAGTCAGTCCAAGTATGAGTGATCGTAGTATCGTTAATAGGTAGGACCTGAAGCACACGTTGATTTGTAGCTGCTATCCAGTCGATTGCTTTTTTCAAATCACCGAAATCACCTATACCGAAACTGGCATCAGAACGCAACGAGAATACTGGAACTAAGGTACCAGCTAACTTAAGATCAGAAATCTCAAAGAAAGCTTGATCAAGATAATAAACAGCAACATCACCATCAACAATATCAACCAAGTTTATTTCACGATTTAATCCTGTTTCCCAAAGTGTATTCTGATTATCATCGTTATCAATGGCAGCAAATTTAAATTCTAGTTTATTATACTTCAATGTCGAAGCATCTATATCTACAACCCATTCATTATAATTATGCTCGCACATTGGAATTGCCTTGAATACATCCCAAGCACCGAGAGAAGCATCCTTTCCGACAATCGCAAGACTTTTATTGTCACGTAATTGCGGAGCTCTAACGATAAGACGAAGAGTTCTTGAAAAATTAGAAGGTAAAGGAGTTGAAAGTTCACGCTTATTTACACACTCCGTAAAGGCTGAACTGTATAAATAAGAATCCTCTGGGATATCAATCCAACGATCGAAAACCTTATAACACTTACCGTTATCAGCACTTATCTCAAGACGATGAGGTTGTGTGAGCCATTCATGACGCTTTTCATTTCCATCACAATCAACACTATAGAAATAGTCGATGACTGAATTTATTGAGGAAGTAGACTTATTTAGGTCGTACCACCAATGCTTACCATGAACATTGTTCATTCTGAATTGAGAAAGTTTATCTTTCACATTTTTGACTCTTTCGACAACATTCAGCAAAATTTCTTCACCAAAGACAGTCTCATAGTCTATATTAAAACTTATTTTCATACGGTGTGTAGTATTTTTTTTGTAAAGATAACAATTAAAAGCTAACTCGGTTTAATGGATTTGCACAAATTCGCCATTTAATAGTGCAATCGTTTGCACGCATGTAAAAGGAAATCTCCCTATCTTAATATAGATTGGGAGATTCTAATTATAATATGATTAATCTTTATCCTTAATAGCAAACACACAAAGTGCTCCGACAACAAGACAAGCTCCAGCAAAAATCATCATATTACTCTGATTAGAACCTAAGAGCGAGAGAATTGTTCCACCCAAAAGAGCAGCTATTAT
Source organism: Prevotella sp. (assembly GCF_051059605.1). GTDB lineage: Bacteria > Bacteroidota > Bacteroidia > Bacteroidales > Bacteroidaceae > Prevotella. The sequence goes on along the minus strand of NZ_CP050883.1, from coordinate 3,197,311 downwards.
CTGAGGTACACATATCGTTCCGTTGAAAAGTCCAAGGTATGCTCCCATGTGACCATAGCCCTGCAAAGCATTTGTAACAAAAGTAAATGGCATGGCAAGCATGGCTGCCCACGCACAACCTATAAGAATAAATGCAATAAACTGCACATACGGATTAGGGATGAAAGGAATGAGTGCAAAACCGATACCACCAAGAACAAGACTTATGGAATAGCCCAACTTGCGATTCTTAAACTGAGGTAGCAACATCGCCCAGACGACACTACCTAAAGCCTGAACAGCATATAACACGCCAACCCAGTTACCTGCTATTTGATAAGCTTCAGTAGACGTGGCATGAGGATCAAGCATATTTACATTCCAACAGGTGTCAGCAATAGCACCATTAGTATAAGTCCACATATACATGAAAGCAGCCCAACAGAAAAACTGAACTAATCCCACTCTCCAAAATGTAGCAGGTGCTTTAGTTAAGAGAGTTATCCAGTTACCACTGGCATGAGAAGATGTTTCCTCGGTAGCTTCATTATATTCAGCATACTCCTTAGGATTCCACTCCTTAACTTTCACCGTGGTGTAAATTACACAAAGGATAAGTATGGCTGCACCTAAATAGAAAGACCAGATAACGGAATCTGGAACAACGCCAGGACTAGCAGTATTCGCTATACCCAAAGCTGTAAAAAAGAAAGGGAACACAAAACCGACAACACTACCGGCATTGCACAAAAAGCTCTGTAAACTATAAGCCAAAGCCTTCTGCTTCTCGTTAACCATATCACCAACAAGCATCTTGAACGGCTGCATTGCCATATTGATATTAGTATCAAGAAACATCAACGAGATAAGTCCGAAAATCATTCCCGCACCTACTGACAATCCAAGCGAGCCAGCATTAGGTAACAGACACATCACCAATACTGCAACTGTCGCACCAATAAATAAGTAAGGTATGCGACGACCGAATCTACACCATGTCTTATCACTCAAAGTTCCCACAATAGGCTGAACCAAGATGCCCATCAACGGAGGGAGTATCCAGAAATAGCTAAGGTTATGAGGATCAGCACCAAGAGTGGCAAAGATTCTAGAAATATTAGCACTCTGAAGAGCATAGGCAATCTGTACGCCAAAGAATCCAAAGCTTAAATTCCAAAGCCCCATGATTCCCATATTAGGTTTTTGTTTCATAGTTTAAATCTTATATTCTCTAACTGAGATGTTTTTATTTATTAGTTACATTATCTTGTTGTTCCGCGTATAATAAGGCTAGTTCTCACAATTCTCTTCTCTACTTTATCAGAAGGTATCAAGCCCTCAACTTGTCCTATTAATATATTGGCAGCCTCCTCACCGACAACAACACCACGCTGTTCTACAGTGGTTAGCATCGGATCACAGGCTATTGCACGCTGTCCATTTGTGAATCCACATATACTAATATCATCAGGAATATGAAAACCCATACGCTTGGCTGTGTAAAGAACTCCAATGGCAGTATCGTCATTAACAGCAAAGAAAGCATCAGGATGGTCTTCAAGACTCAATATATCGGGAGTAATAGCTTCGGCATCAGCCCTATTATCACAATACTTCACGAAGCGTGAATCAAGCTGTAACCCGTTGTTGAGCAATGCGTCACGATAACCATTATATCTATTCTTGGTAATTTCGAGCCTCATTGAAAATCCATAGAATGCAATTCTCTTGCAACCAGTATCAATAAGATGATTCACGGCTGTGTAAGCCCCCATATAATCATCAACAACAACTCGACTGCAATCTACCCCCGTACATATTCTATCATAAAATACCAAAGGGACACCATGATCTATCAGACTCTGAAAATGGTCATACTTAGCTGTATCTTTAGCTTGCGAAACGATTACACCACACACCTTGTTTTCAAAGAATGACTTACATATATTAACCTCTCGCTCATATTTTTCATTGCTTTGCGCAACCATGATGCGATATCCTCGTGCATAAGCCTCTTCCTCTATACCACTTAGAACAGAAGAAAAATAAAAGTGTGTAAACTGTGGTACTATTACTCCTATAATTTTCACAGGCTTTACACGACTGTTGCGCAAAGTCTCGGCAATAAAGTTGGGATAGAAATTATGCTCACGAGCATAATTCTTTATCAATTCTCGTCTCTTTTCACTTATTCTCGGACTATCTTTAAGAGCACGGGAAACTGTAGCCACGGAAACACCAAGTTCTCTGGCTATATCCTTCATTGTCATAGGTGTAGATTCTTTCATGGTTCTAACTTAAATTTTATGATGCACTCCTTTAGGGGGGATGCAACAATTTATTATCGAACATTATGCAAAGACACTGCAAAAGGGAGCAGAATGATCAAACTTGTTTGAAGGTTTTGTCGAATGCAACTGTATATCATGCAAAGATATGCAAATCATTCAAAAGCTGTTTTTTTACACTATCTTTAATTAGCAAAAGTTTGCGCAAACGTTTGCACAATATAAATAACGTTTTTAACTCAAAAAAAGTACAAAGTATCGTTAAGAAAATTACTTTTGCATCGTGAGCCATGACATAACTATGCCATATCACCATGAAACGACAACCTAATAACTTGATGTACTTGTTATATTTACGGTATTGCCTAAAAACAAAAAAACAATAAATAATATATTAACGTTAACTTAAAAATCAAAGTAAATGATGAAGCAGGTAAAATTCAAATTGCCTTTAAGGAATCTAGCTATCGCTGCTAGTTTATTCCTTTCAGCAACCGCCTTTGCACAGTCTGGAGCTGTTAAGGGGCAGGTAAAAGATGCTACCGGAGAACCTATCATCGGTGCAACTATTACTGCAAACGGCAAAGCCGTAGGTGTAACAGATTTCGATGGTAACTACTCTATTAATGTTCCTAAAGGTACAGAGATTACTATTACTTATGTAGGAATGTCACCTAAGAAAGTGACTGCATCTGATAATCTAGTAATTACTCTTAAAGACGATAACAAAACTTTGAATGAAGTAGTTGTTATCGGTTACGGTACAGCTAAGAAAAATGACCTTACTGGTTCGGTAACAGCTATTAAACCAGACGCAATGAACCATGGTCTACAGACTAATGCCACAGATATGATGCAAGGCAAAATTGCCGGTGTAAATGTCACTTCTAAAGGAGGAGTTCCTGGTAGTGGCGCAACAATCCGTGTTCGCGGAGGTTCATCTCTTAATGCTTCTAACGACCCTTTGATTGTTATTGATGGCCTCGCAATGGATTCTTATGGTGTAAAGGGACTTTCTAACCCTTTGTCTATGGTTAACCCAAATGATATTGAGAGTTTCACCGTATTGAAAGACGCTTCGGCAACTGCAATCTATGGTTCTCGTGCATCTAATGGTGTCATCATTATTACAACCAAGAAGGGACGGAAAGGACAGAAACCACAAGTAAGCTATTCTGGAAACGTTTCGGTTTCAACAAAGAAAAAGACTCTTAAAGTTATGGACGGTCCTACATATACAGATTTTATAAAGAATCTATATGGTGAGAACAGTGATGCTTACAAGGCTCTTGGATGGTATGATAACGACGGAAACCAACACTTTGCTAACACAAATTGGCAAGACCAGATTTATCGCACAGCATTGTCTACTGATCATAATGTAACCGTGAGCGGTGGCGCTGGAAATATGCCATACCGTGTATCTATGGGTTACACAAACAGTCAAGGTATTGTAAAGACATCTAACTTCGAACGTTACACCGCAAGTTTCAATTTAGCACCATCATTCCTAAATGATCATTTGACTTTCAATATCAATGCAAAGGGAATGATAGCAAAAAACAAGTATGCTGACGGTGGTGCTATCGGAGCTGCACTTTACATGGATCCAACCAAACCAGTAAAAGCTGATAACAGCATTTACAATAATTACTTCGGTGGTTATACACAGTGGTATACAAAAGCTGAATTTGGTGATGCCTCTTGGGGGCAAACGAGTAACCGTAATGGTACTAATAACCCTGTAGCTACCCTAAACCAAAAAGATGACCATTCAATTTCTAGAACTTTGATTGGTAACATTGAAGGTAATTACAAAGTTCAAGGTCTTGAGGACTTACAACTACACGTAAATGCAGGTATGGATGTTTCTAACGGTAAGCAGACTACAACATGGAGTCCTTTCTCTAAGGAAAATAACTATTATGGTTACTATGGCTGGACTAATCAGAAATCATATAATCTGCAACTTTCCATGTATGCACAATATAGCCATGACTGGCTTGGTAATGGAACAAAAGACGCACCAGACCATCACTTTGATATTATGGGCGGTTATGAGTGGCAGCACTTCCACAACCAGACAGACTATGCAAACTGGGGAACTTATCCTAGCACAAACAATTTGGCAGGTCAGAAGTTCAATGAGAAATCCACAGAGCATGGTGACATAACTCTTATGAAGACAGAAAACTATCTTGTTTCTTTCTTCGGACGTATGAACTATACCTTGCTTAACCGCTATATGATGACTTTCACTCTACGTGATGATGGTTCTTCTCGTTTCAATAAGAACAATCGTTGGGGTTTGTTCCCATCAGTAGCAGTGGCTTGGCGTATAAATGACGAGGCTTGGTTGCGCGACGTTAAGGCTATTAATGACTTGAAGCTCCGTTTAGGTTGGGGTATTACAGGTCAACAAGAAGGAATCGGCGATTACACTTATATCGCAACATACACTCCGAACATAGCTCACGCATACTACCCACTTTTGGGTGACGGCACAACATATCGTCCAGACGTTTACAATCCAAATCTTACTTGGGAAAAAACAACCACATGGAATGCAGGTCTTGACTTGAGTTTACTCAATAATCGTTTGGGATTCAGTGTTGATTATTATTATCGCAAAACCAAAGACTTGATTAACTCGGTATTCGTTTCAGCTGGTGGTAACTTTGGTAACAAGATGACATCAAATGTTGGTTCATTACACAATAGTGGCCTTGAATTCGCAACAACAGTTCGTCCTATTGTCACAAAAGATTTCTCTTGGGAGATGAACTACAACGTTACATATAACAAGAATAAGGTTGATGAATTGCTTACCGGCAGCGGAAGTAACTACTATGTAGATTCAAAAGATGGTGGTATATCTATAGGCGTTGGTGGTAATATAGAAGCAAACGCTGTTGGTCATTCTGTAAACGCATTCCACGTTTATCAACAGGTTTATGACGCTAATGGAAAACCTATTACTAATACTTTCGTAGATCGCAATAATGATGGCGTAATAAATGATGCAGATAAGTATTATTACTATAAGCCAACTCCAGACGTTACAATGGGATTCGGAAACAAGTTCCTATATAAGAACTGGGATTTAGGTTTCACAATGCGTGCTAGTCTGGGAAATTATGTATACAATCATAATCTCGCAGCTTCAATGAATGTTGGTAAAGGTTCTGTTTATCAGTTGGCTTATTTAGGAAACCGTCTTACAGACGCTGTTGCCATTGGTATCACAACTCCTGAAACAAACCAAGTTTACTCTGATTACTTCGTACAAAACGCTAGTTTCTTGAAAATGGACAATATCACATTAGGTTATAGTTTCCAGACTTTATTTGGTGCTAAGATCTCTGGTCGTGCATATGCAACCGTTCAGAACGTCTTTACAATAACTAAGTACGATGGAATAGATCCTGAAGTTGATAACGGTGTAGACAACAATATATATCCACGTCCATTCCAGGCTATCGCTGGTGTTACTCTTAACTTCTAAGTAATTTAAAGACATATATATTATGAAACTAAGATTTAAAAATATATTACCTGCAGCAGCTATTGCTCTGTCACTTACAGGATTCTCTTCTTGTACAGGTGACTTAGATGTTGAAAATATAAATCCACAGCAGGTATCAAAATTCGACCAAAATGCCATATTCAATAAGGTTTATGCCAATATGGTACTTACTGGTCAGACAGGTCCTGATGGAAACAAGGATATTCAGGATGTTGACGAAGGTGCATCAAACATGATTCGTCAAATATGGAATGCAAATGAACTTACAACTGACGAGGCAGAGTGTACATGGGGTGACCAAGGACTTCCTGAATACAACCACAACACTTGGGGTGACTCTCATCCTATGTTGCAGGCCCTGTATTATCGCTTAATGTTCGGTGTTACTGTTTCTAACTTCTTCCTAACACAAACTTCGTCTAGTACAGATGCAACAACACATGTTGAACGTGCTGAGGTTCGCTTTATGAGAGCATTATATTACTATTATATGATGGACTTATATGGAAATCCTCCTATGGCAACAACGATGGACAATCCAAAACCAAAACAGGCTACACGCCTTGAAGCATTCACATTCGTAGAAAGTGAATTGAAAGCTGTACTTGGTGAAAATGCGAATGATAATGCCGATGTACTTTCTGACGCCCCTGTTTCTTATGGTCGTGCGTCAAAAGCTGCAGCAAATCTTCTGTTAGCCCGTATCTACATAAACGCAAAGGTTTATACAGGTACAGAGCACTGGAATGATGCCAAGACTTATGCTCAAAAGGTTCTCGGTGACAAAAGCTTCAGCTTACTTACTAGCGATAGTAATGGATACACTGCATACCAGAAACTCTTCATGGGTGATAATGATACAAACGGAGCACAGAATGAAATTATCCTTCCTGCAATCCATGATGGTATCACAACACAGACTTGGGGCGGTTGCTTGTTCATTATTGCTTCAACAACAAATGGTGATATGCTGAAACAGTTCTCTACAGGAACAACAGAAAACTGGGGTGGTAACCGTTGCCGTTTGCAATTCACCCAACAGTTCTTCCCTAATAATGACGCGGCACAGGATTCTTTACCTCCAAGAGTTGCTAAAAAGGCTGGAGATGATCGCGCATTGTTCTATACATGGAAACGCAAACCATCCATTGAAGATGAATCTTCTTTCGGAAGCGGTTATGCATACGTAAAATTTCTGAATGTTCACTCAGATGGTTCTCAAGTTCATCATACTCAGTTTGTTGATACAGACTTCCCTATGCTACGTATGGCAGAAGCTTATTTAATATATGCAGAAGCAGACGCAAGAATCAATGGAGGTAGCTGTACACCAGACGGTGTTGGAAAGTTAAACGCTCTTCGTACACGTGCACATGCAAAGACCTTAACTTCAGCTGACTTAGACGTGCTATGCAGTGAATGGAGTCGTGAATTCGGTTTCGAAGCCATGCGCCGTACAACTCTTATCAGATTCAACAAATATGGTGGTCAAAGTGCATACAAATGGCAATGGGAAGGTGGAGAAGAGAATGGTAAATCATTCGATGCTCACTACAACATCTTCGCAATACCAGCATCTGACATGAATGCCAATAGTGAGAACTTAAAGCAGAACCCTGGTTATTAATCGATTTGAATATATCGACAACGTTGATTGTTCTAAAAGGAAATTAATATTAAAAGTATATATTATGAAAAAATTAAATATATTGGTTACATTGTTGATGGGTGCACTGCTTTTCACATCCTGTAATAGCGATCGTGACGACAACCCAACATTTACTTTGCCGACATCATTCACGCTAAATGTACCGGCTAATGCAAACAACAATGTTTACGACTTGATTAATTCAAGTTCAATAACATTTACAGCTAACCAACCTGATTATGGTGGTTTCCCATTGCCAACAAGCTACACTATGCAAGTTTCAATGGATTCGACTTTCACTGATGCTAAAGATGGAAAAGTAGCAAATTATATAGAATTGCCAACCCCATTCACTTCAACAACAATGAGTATAAAAGCTTCTGAGTTGAATGAACAAATAATAGCTCTTTATGAAAGTGTGAAGAATACAGACAGCTATGACAATCAAGTTCGCCCTATGTATGTTCGTGCAAAGGCTTCAGTATCAACTATCAGCAACAGCATAGTGTACTCAAACGTTGTAAAACTACCTAATGTATTAGCTAATTATAAGGCTCCGGATATTTCTCTTCCTACAGATATGTATGTTGTAGGTGGAAGCATCGGAGAATCTTGGAAAACTTGGCAGAAAATGAGTCCAGTATTTAATTCAGCTGGTCAATTCTACACAGTTATCTACATGCCTGCTAATGGAGAATTCAAATTCGGTACTAAAGAAAATGATTGGAATGGTGCATCTGCAATAAACACCATTACAGATACTAACAATGCTGCCGGTGTATCAGCTGGCTCTGGTGACAATATTACGTTTGCTAACGCAGGCTGGTATGTATTGAAGTTTGTAGACAAGATCAAGGGTGGAAAGATTCAGTATAACCTGATTATCGATAAAGCTGTTGTTAATATCACTGGTACGACGGTTGGTGGTTTCGATCAATCTATACCTTGTACAGCTCCAGCTGATCAAACAGGCCAATGGGTTTCACAGCCATTCACTGCTGCTGGAGAAGTTCGCGCTTGCGTAAGCGTTCCTGGTGCAGATTGGTGGCGCACAGAGTTTACTATGCAAATTTCAACTGGTAATATACACTACCGTGTAGAGGATATTCCAAATAACTGGTTGGAAACATTGGGCGCAGACTACTCTATTCAAGCTAAGGTTGGTCAGAAGTTATACTTCAGCTTTGACACTGGTAAAGCTAGCTTAAAATAGGACAAAACTCTCCCCACCCTTGAGGTGGGGAGAAATTGATAACCAAATAAAAGATAATTCAATATGAAGAATTTATTTATATATGGCGGATTGCTTTTGTCAGCCGTTGCCTTGAGTTCTTGTAACCAAGATTTCGGTGACTGGGCTAATCTCCAGAAAAATGATCAGGAAGCTACAGCTGCCGCTTATGGTCTAAACTTCACTGGATCAGGAGTAGATATTGACATGAATGCAGACAAAGTTCAAGACTCATTGGACATTATCGCTGTTACAAGTTCTAATACTAACGTAGCTAATGTTATAGTTAAGGGTATTACTGTCAACGGGCTTGTTATTCCTTATGCATTACATGGCACAACTGTTCGCGTTGCTACAGCTCAACTTGATGAAATAGCGAAAGAATCTTTGAAGAGCCAGAAATATGAAAAGAGAGCTTTGAATGTTACAGCTACAACATCCGCAGTGCTTACATCCGGAGAGGCTGTAGCTATTAGTGGCTCAGTAACTCAGAATGAAACACCTATAAAAACTCCAGACGTTGACGCCAAAGGTTATTTCATGCTAGGAAATGTCAATGATAATGGTTGGACTCCGAATAAGCCAGTTTGGTTGAAAGAAACAAAAGATGGTTCACATATTTATACTGCTGCTGTAAAAACAACAAGCGATACGAACTGGTTCAAGTTCTTCGGTGGTTCAGGATATGTTGGTGATGGAACAACTTGGGATAACGTAAATCCTGTCGCATTTGGTTGTGCTACTAATGGTGATGCTTCTACATTCAACTACCTTAGCTGGAAAAACGTACAGACACCAACAATCCAAGGTGCTGGTACCTGGATTGTTACTTTTAATGCAAATACATGGACTTACACTGTATCTAAACCTATCATGTATATGGCCGGTGACGCCAACGGTTGGAAACAGATTGATTATTTAGGAAGTACTGATGGTGACAATTTCAGTGGTTTCATGTATCTAAACAATAAAGGATTCAAATTCTGCTCTGAAGCAAACTGGGATGGAACGAACTATGGTGCTGACTTCTCTACAGATACACAAGCTGCCAATATTAATCTACCTACCGGTGATGCTGATGGTTATTATAAAGTAGATCTTACTTTATCTACAAAGAAGATGACCTTCACGCCAATCACAGTAATCGGCCTTGTTGGTGATGCGACACCTAATGGTTGGCCTTCAGACGCTAATCCTAAAGGAGATGCAATTATGACCTACAACGTAGCTGATCGTGCTTGGGAAATTAGTGGTGTAACATTAAAGTCTGGTGAATTGAAGTTCCGTGCTAATTACGCATGGGATATAAACTGGGGTGGAACAACAGATAACCTTACACAAAGCGGTGCTAACATTAAGATTACCGAAGATGGTACTTATGACATCAAACTTTATGCATGGGCTGACGGATTTGCTAAATATGAGATTACAAAGAAGTAATAATCATATTATTAATAAATAATAGAAAAGGCGTTGTTTCAAACTGAACAACGTCTTTTTTTATTTCCACTATATTAATATGATAAGTATAGAAACAATGATACTAAAATATGAAGAATTATATTGCTGTCCGATAATACTTTTTGAGTAATAACAATAAGAGGCTGAATTTATTTCTGAGTTCAGCCTAAAAATTGTTATCTTTGCCTTTATCAGAAGAAAATTTAACACATGGGCAAATGTATACATTTTATCAGACAGCCGCTCTATAGCCTGATAATTAAATTGCTTGATAAGTCAAAAAACATTGAAATCAGTCGTAATAATGGCGGAGAACGTTAAATGAAGGAGTTCCTTCTGATATAAAGTTTACCTCTGCAGCTACCAAAGACTCCTTTATGCTCAGACCTGCAGTATTACATAAAGGTGATATTATGGTAATGAATCGGGCTTACATTGACTACGAAAAACTAGAAGAGACGACGTAAAAAGGAGTAATCTATCTTGCCAAGATTAAAAAGGACTTGAAATACAGAGTATTGAATGATACAATGTATCAAACACCTATGGACTAGTGGAAGTAAGAATACAACATGTCGGTTATACCTGAAAGAGGAGATTGAGAGTCCGCCAGAACCATCACTTTTTGATTAAAGGGGCTTGTTCTACAAAATAATGATTCTGAAGTTCTATTTTAAAGGGCACAGGGAATTATCTATATCTTATTTTTAGTTTTACAACTGATGTTGTTGTGATTTTTTTATTACTATTCTGTAGGTATTTGATAATAGGAAAAAGACAAAACCTAAAAAGTTCCAAAAATTACAAACAACCTCCACTTTACGTGTAAGTTACTAATTTACAATGTGTTAAATGGTGGAGATATACCTCCACTATCATCCACTGTCCTCCACTAAAATATGCTGTTTTCTACGAAAAAATAGATGATGTGGCTAGACTACTACTTTGAAAGTTTGATAGTAGCAAAATAATAAAATGGAAATTTATTTACTATATTTTAATCAATAGAAATATCGTTGATACTACTAAAACATTAGTAGCGATAAAATACAAACGTTTAATCGATGAAATGGAAACTCTGTATCGTGAAACAAATCTATTATTTGCAGAAAAGCTTATAAACGTAATGATAACAGAATTAGTTTCTGACTTAATACAGAAAAGGTATACATCGTTTTAACAATTAAATGATGGAAAATCAAAAGAAAAAAAAGGAACATCGAAGTTACAGTCGTGACTTCAAGCTTCAAGCATTAAAAGACATGTATGAGCATGATTTGTCATATGGTTTTACTGCTCGCAAATATGGGATATTGGCAGCCCATTCTTTACATTTGTGGGAAAAAGAGTTTCCCTTAACCAATAAATCATTATCTTTGTCAACAGCAACAATACAAAAGGTAATGAGTATGCGTAAGAAAAAAGATGAAGCCAAAGCAGCTTTGGTTAAGACAAAAGAAGAGCAACTTGAGTATGAGATATCTTGCCTTCGTAAAGCTCTTGAGTATTCCGAACTTCGCAATGAAGCTCTTAATGAGTTATTAAAAATAGGCAAGGAAGATTACGGAATCGACTTATTAAAAAAAGCTGGCGCCAAACAGTAAATAGCCTTCGCACCAGACATTCTAATCTATCAATAGAATGTCTGAGTGGGCTGTTTGGTAAAACACGTGTAGGCTATTATTCAGTAAGCAAGGAGATGCTGGAAAAACGGAAATTGACAGAGACAACAACTATCAGTATAGTCAGAGAAGTACGCAATGAAGCTCCAGGCATAGGAGCATACAAACTCTTTATCATGCTTAAGGAGTTATATGCAGAAAAGATGGTTGGGCGAGATAAATTCTACGCTTTGTTGCATTTTCACCATCTTATGCTTAAGCCCCAGCGTAAACGGCATACGACAAATTCAAATCACCATTATCACAAGTACAAGAATATGATCAAGAACTTTATACCGACTGCTCCCAATGAGTTATGGGTTGCTGATATTACTTATATAGAAACAAAAGACGGTGTGTGTTATCTACATCTTATCACTGATGCCTTTACACACGAGATAATCGGCTGGACATTGTCCGACACGCTTATGGCTACCAATACTATAGCAGCTTTGGAGCAGGCTATAAAGCAAGCTGGTAACTCTGATTTAAGTAAACTTATACATCATTCAGACCGAGGTTTACAATATTGTTGCAATGCTTATGTGGAACGACTTAATTCCATTTCTGCCACGATCAGCATGACAGAGGATTACAAACCTACTGACAATGCCATTGCCGAACGAGTGAATGGGATTATCAAACAGGAATGGCTGTATCGTATGGACAGACCTAAAAACTTAGAGGATGCAAGGAAAATTATAAGCTCCATTATTAATTTCTATAATAACAAAAGGCCACACATGAGTAACTGTATGAAGACTCCGGCAGAGATGAGAATGCAATTTAGGTAGTTGCTCTTTGGAGGCTTCACGCCTCCAGCCGCAAGGCAAACCACCGTGGTGTTTTTCATGGGAATGTATTTGTGTATAGAGGAATTTTATTTAACTTTGTAAGAGAAATGTACATATTAAACTGATTTGTAATAAGATTTCAATATATCAATTGTTTCTGTAAAGGATTTCAGTATTCGTAAAGTATATCAGTAAGGGTTTAAAAAATATGTATAGTGTTTCAGAATGTATAACTACAAATGTGTATACCAATTCCAGTCATAGTCATTCTGCGACATACCATTGAGTGATAAGGCCCTAATCACTCTGCACTTTGCGATACATTAGATAGTGATTAGGGCCTAATCACTATTTAATAGGATATCTGAATGATATTTCTTCCAAAGAATCAGGCAATTTAATAATTTGGAATAAAACGCTAAAAATGGGCCTATTTTCTACTTTAATGTCACTTTCACCCCGATAATGTCACTTAATGTCACTCGCTAATCCCTTACAAACAAAGGGTTTGTGACAAAGTGACATTAGTGGCATTGAAAAAACTTTTTCTGGTATGTGCAGAAAAGTCTATTAAATATGAATTATATAGCCTATTCAATAATCTCGAAAAATACGGGAAACATACCGGAAAGCAAAAAAGAATCATAATATCTTCGGTTTGTATATTACAGATGTTACGCCGTTAAAAAAGTTTATAAGATTCAAGGCGTTTTGTCGAATGACGGAAAAACTAATTAACTTTATACTCACGTATGGAAATGAAACAAAGAATGCAGAGTCTCATTAATGAGATGAACAAGAATATATATGAGAAGGACTCCGAAATAAGTCTATCTCTACTCGCTGCAATAGCCGGTGAGAGTATCATCCTTCTCGGTCCTCCGGGCGTGGCAAAGAGTATGGTGGCACGTAGATTAAAAAGTGCCTTCAGAAATGCACGCTCATTTGAATATCTTATGTCGAGATTTTCAACTCCTGACGAGATATTCGGTCCTGTATCTATTTCGCAACTAAAGAACCATGATATATATGAACGTTCTACAGATGGATATCTGCCAAGTTGCGACGTCGTGTTTCTTGATGAAATATGGAAAGCTGGACCAGCTATTCAAAACTCATTGCTTACAGTTATCAACGAAAAACTTTTCCGTAATGGAAGAAACGAGATCAAATTACCACTTAAACTTCTTGTAGCTGCTAGCAACGAATTGCCTGCACGTGGCGAGGGGCTGGAGGCTCTGTGGGATAGATTTATCATTAGAATTGAAAGTTGTGCTATAAGAGAAGAAGCAAACTTCACTTTAATGATGATGGGAGGTGATGACGATGAAGACTTTACTGACAATGAAATAAAAATTTCTAATGACGAATATGCCCAATGGTCAAAGGATATTGAACAAGTGGATATAAACATTCAGGCTATGGATTGCATAAAAGACATTAGAAAAGCACTAAGAACTGTTGAAGTTGACGGAGCTGAAGAACGTCGCGACATATATATCAGCGACAGAAGATGGAAGAAGATAGCACGACTTGTGCGCACATCTGCTTTCATGCACGACAGAAAATCTGTTGTGACTTGCGATCTACTGCCTATGTATCATTGTCTGTGGCAGGAACCTGACGAGCGTGACGCTGTGAGAAGAATCGTCATCAGGGCTATATTCGCACCATGCGCATTAAAATTTGCCAAACTAAAACAAGATTTGGAGGATGAGATAAGAAACAGTAGTTTACAGCAAAGAGCTGGAAGAAGTACTGCGAGACAGCGACAGAGAGACGCAGACAAGAAAACTTACAGCGACTATTACTACAGACTTGCCAAACATGAAACAGGACATTCGTTTATTGTAATGGCTGACTTCAGGCAATTACCAGAAGTTGGTGAGGACGGAGAGGAAGGATTAATGTTCCAAGATCCAAGAAACGAAAAGATTACAGTAATAAAGGTATATGATGGTAGTAAAGTTCCATTGGGCAGTCGCCCTGTAAGCTTGGCACGTGATAATGACAACGTGTATATTGACGGTTTGAGGTTTGAAATTGAAAAGTTCGATATGAACGACGAGAAAACAGCTCCAATAGCTGAAGATACAAAAGAATACAGGGACTACTCAAAAGAAATAGACTCGCTTGCTGACAATCTTAACGACACGCAAAAGGAACTTGAAAATAACATGTTTATCAATAATGACGACAGGCGCGAAATGAAACTGTATCTTGCCGATTTTTACAAGGAAATAGCCTTTACCCGACAGGATATAGAGAAAATAACTTATTAAAAGATGAACTCCCTATATTTGAAACTTCTTAATGATTTTTGTCATTCTGGAAATGTACCTTCTATTCCGTCTGATGCTATTGAGGGCAAGCCATGGGTTATAAAGAAAGATCCGTTAATGGACTTTTTACTCAAGCTCATGGGCGAAGCTAAATATAAAACGAGGATTCAGACGAGCAGACTAAGTGCAAAGATCTTTTATTCTGCTGTAGGGAAATTCATTGCCGAATGCACTCATTACGAGGATTTTCAAAACCAGCGTGCTTGGACAGAGCGCAATAACATGATAAAAGTGCTGAAATGGTCTGAAGCTAAAAGAAATGACAGAAAGGCACTACAAAACCTTATTGATGATATTTCGGCAAGGCATCCTGGATTCGGATTCGACAAGGATTTCATGCTTCGTAGACTTTCAGGCGATGGATGCAAAGAAAACACTAACTGGGAAAAGTTGGTTAACGAATGGCAACTTACACTTGACAGACATATTGAAAACGAAAGCAAAGAGCATATCGTAAAACGGAAAGACGATTTCAAAAAAGGATTGGATATTGTAATGAGGCAGGTTGGAAACTACATGCAATCTCACAATATAATTGAACAGCAAGCTATACAGGCTTGGGACATGATGGATGGACAATGGACCGAAACGGAATTTGAAAGACGACTTAACGTTGTGAAGATTCAGGATAAATACCCTGAAATAAAGGAAATCGCAGCCTGCATGGGACGTACTGCAGACTCAAACGGTCGTGATAGACTAACAATATCATCTGGAACGGCTATGAAAATGGAGCATTCAAGCGGAAGCGATATTGAAGGGATAACGGTAGGTAATGATCTAAACTCTTTATTACCTCTTGAACTTGCACAATATTGTGACGACGCAATGGGTGATATGTTCATCTACAAATTTCTTACCAAACGATTACAGACATTCAGATATAAGAGCGAAATGAGTAAGCCTTCGCGTAAACTAGGTTTTACTCACGCAAGCAGACGTGGTCCAATGATTGTATGCCTTGATACTTCGGCAAGTATGTATGGAACTCCGCAACGCATCACAGCCTCACTGTTGGCTTTACTTGAA
Organism: Prevotella sp.; assembly: GCF_051059605.1. Classification (GTDB taxonomy): domain Bacteria; phylum Bacteroidota; class Bacteroidia; order Bacteroidales; family Bacteroidaceae; genus Prevotella. Next base: position 3,181,352 of record NZ_CP050883.1, on the reverse strand, counting down.
GATACTGCAGAAGAACTGAGGAGAGATTGTTTTCTTATTGATTTCAGTGTTTCTATAAGACCAATTGATCTTATGGCACGAAGACAACGCAAACGAATGATGAACCTTGGATTTAAGGATGCTGATGAAGAAAAATTTGCCAAAGGGCACGTTCCTTTTATTGGTGGAGGAACAAGTGCCAAGAAATTGCTTGACGCAACATTCAATCTACTTGATGATGAACAAAACCATTATGTAAACGCCGATATTCTATTGGTCAGCGATTTTCTTATCCCTATGGTAGGAAAGGATTACATAGCGAAACTGAAGAATTATCGCAACACTGGTACTAAGCTATATGGACTGAGCATAAAATCTGCTGATGACAAGGAACTAAACCTATGGGAACGGATGTTTGATAAGATATATGAAATAAGGTATCGACAATTAAGAAAATACTAATAAAAACGGGATGTAATCTCACGATCACATCCCGCAGCAAACTTAAACAACCAATAAAGAAATAGATTGGTGTTTTATCTGATGAAGAGTAGTTCCCTATATTTTGGAAGAGTCCAAAGTTCATCGGCAACTACAAGTTCCAACTTATCTATTTCGTAACGGATTTCTTCCATCTTTGGTTCCACTGTGTCGTGATAAGCGATAGCTTTATCATACTCGCTCTCAATTTTATTGGCAACCTTTCTTGCATTTACCAATTCCTCGACACCAGCCTCGATCTTTTTCGTACGGACAGCTATCTCCTCAATAATCGTTATGTTACGTGAAGATAGAGACGTAGCTTTTTCCTTACCAAAGATATCAATCATGTTTTCTACATTCTTTGCAAGCTGGCTCTGATAATGAGTAGCCACAGGAATAATATGGTTCATGCTAAGGTCGCCCATTACGCGAGCCTCAATCTGAATTTTCTTAGTATAGGTTTCCCATTTAACCTCATTGCGAGCTATCAATTCATTCTCCTGCATCACGTTCATGTCCTCAAACATCTTGATGCTGTCTTTGTCGAGATAGCGCTCGAAGATTACAGGACAAGACTTTTCGCAATCCAATCCACGCTTTGTAGCTTCTACTACCCACTCGTCACTATATCCGTTTCCATCGAAATGGACAGGCTTTGAAGCAACTATGTCTTCACGAACAATGTCGATAATAGCAGCAATCTTGTCTTCGCCCTTAGCGATAAGTGCATCTACACGCTTCTTGAAATCAGTCAAAGCTTCAGCAACAGCAGTGTTAAGCACAATCATTGCACTTGCACAGTTTGCCTCACTACCAACAGCACGGAACTCAAAACGGTTACCTGTGAATGCAAATGGTGATGTACGGTTGCGGTCAGTATTATCAATAATAATCTCTGGTATCTCTGGAATATCAAGCTTAACACCCTTCTTACCAGCAACATCAAACAAATCTTTCTTATCAGATTTCTCAATATGGTCAAGCAAATCGCTAAGCTGCTTACCCAAGAAACTAGAGATGATAGCAGGAGGAGCTTCATTCGCACCAAGACGATGAGCATTTGTAGCACTCATTATGCTTGCCTTGAGAAGTCCATTGTGACGATAAACACCCACCAAAGTCTCAACAATGAATACAACAAATCTCAAATTGTCGATAGGAGTTTTACCAGGGCCATGAAGGAGCACACCTGTATCTGTACTTAGACTCCAGTTGTTGTGCTTACCACTACCGTTGATACCATCAAAAGGCTTTTCGTGAAGTAATACACGGAATCCGTGCTTGTGAGCTATTTTCTTCATTAAGCTCATCAACAACATGTTGTGGTCTACTGCTAGGTTGGTTTCTTCGAAGATTGGAGCGAGTTCAAACTGATTTGGAGCAACTTCATTATGGCGTGTTTTGCAAGGAATACCAAGTTCCAAAGCCTGTATTTCAAGGTCTTTCATAAAATTCTGTACACGCTCAGGAATAGTTCCGAAATAATGGTCGTCCATCTGTTGATTCTTTGCAGAATCATGTCCCATAAGGGTTCTGCCTGTCAACATAAGATCAGGACGAGCTGCGTATAAGTTCTCGTCTACAAGGAAATATTCCTGTTCCCATCCGAGGTTACTTGTAACCTTCTTTACTTCTGGGTCGAAATAGTGACAAACCTCTGATGCGGCAGTACTTACAGCACGTAAAGCACGGAGCAAAGGAGCCTTATAGTCAAGAGCCTCACCTGTGTATGATATAAATATAGTAGGTATACAAAGAGTATCGTCAATAATAAACACTGGTGATGTAGGATCCCATGCACTATAACCACGAGCTTCAAAAGTATTTCTGATACCGCCAGAAGGGAAAGAAGAAGCATCAGGTTCCTGCTGAGCAAGAAGTTTTCCAGAGAATTCTTCTATCATTCCACCTTTTCCATCATGCTCAATAAAAGCATCATGCTTTTCGGCAGTACCCTCAGTAAGAGGCTGGAACCAGTGAGTGTAATGAGTGACTCCATTTTCGTCGGCCCACTGCTTCATGCCCTTTGCTACCTCATTGGCAATGGAACGATCAAGGCGTGCGCCGTTGTCGATAACATCTACAAGCTTAGCATAAATGTCAGCAGGCAGATATTTATACATTTTCTGACGATTGAAAACCTTCTTTCCGAAAAACTCAGATGGTCGTTCGGCAGGTGTTGCCACTTCTAGTGGCTTCTTACGTGAAGCTTCAGCTACGGCTTCGAATCTTAGATTTGTCATACGAGTATATATAAATTCAGTGTTTGTGTGATTATATATTTCTTTATTTTAAAGTCCATTCAGCAATGCGCTTCATGGCTTCCCTGCAGTCTTCACGATCACCAAATGCCGTGAGACGGATATAACCTTCCCCGCTTGGTCCAAAACCAACACCAGGAGTGCAGACTACGCTTGCCCCATAAAGTAACTGCTCAAAGAATTTCCAACTATCGATACCTTCTGGAGTCTTTACCCAAATATAAGGAGCATTTATACCTCCAAATACTTTATATCCCAATCGTGTGAGACTGTCGCGCATTATGTCGGCATTCTCCATATAATAGTTTATGATCTCCTTTACCTGTTTGCGACCTTCTGGAGTATAAATAGCCTCAGCAGCTCTTTGACTAATGTAACTTGTTCCATTGAATTTAGTACACTGTCGGCGGTCCCAAATTTGATTAAGACTAGCGCGTCCTGTTCCGTCAAGAGTTGAAGCGGTAAGCTCTTTAGGTACGATTGTGTATCCACATCTGATTCCTGTGAATCCTGCTGTCTTTGAATAACTATGGAATTCTACAGCCACTTTTCTAGCTCCCCGTATCTCATAAATAGAGTGAGGGATAGACTCATCACGTATGTAAGCCTGATAGGCTGCATCGTAAAGAATTATAGAATCATTGTGGATTGCATAGTTAACCCATTTACGAAGTTCCTCTTTAGTTAGAACTGTTCCCGTAGGATTGTTAGGATAACACAAGTAGATCATATCTACACGGTGATCTGGAATTTGTGGAATGAAGTTATTATCTGCAGTACAAGGAATGTATGTTACATTACTCCATGCACCGTTTTCGAAAACTCCTGCACGTCCAATCATCACATTTGAATCTATGTAAACAGGATAAACAGGATCTGTAACTCCGATATTATTGTCCCAGCGCAAAATTTCCTGGAAATTTCCAGTATCACTCTTGGCTCCATCGTTTACAAAGATTTCGTTCATATCAAGATGTATTCCCCTAGGGAGAAAATCATTCTTGATAATTGCCTCACGCAAGAAATCGTATCCTCTTTCAGGACCGTATCCTCTGAAACTAGCCTTTTTAGCCATTTCGTCTGTGGCCTTATGCATAGCTTCAATCACAGCCGGACAAAGAGGCTGCGTGACATCACCAATACCAAGACTGATAACCTTCTGCTTGGGATGTGATACCTTGTAGGCATTTACCTTTTTTGCAATGTCTGCAAACAGATAATTGCCCGGCAATTTTAAAAAATGTTCGTTTATTAATGCCATAATTTTATTGTGTTGTTAAGTTTGTTACCTTTGCTATGGAATTTGAATTTCACCTTCAAAAACAAATTCTGCCGGACCTGTCATATATATATGTCCGTCATCCTCGTTCCATTCTATATTCAAAGTTCCTCCATCCATCAGAATATCAACCTTACGGCCTGTCAATCCAGAAATAACCGCCGCTGTAGCTGTTGCACAAGCACCAGTTCCACAAGCCATTGTGATACCGCTTCCACGTTCCCAAACTCTGGTCCTTAGTATATCCTTGCCCACCAGTTGTGCAAATTCAATATTGCACCTCTGGGGGAAGGCTTCATCTCTCTCTAGAATCTTGCCATATTCTGTTATATCAATATCTTTGATATCATCAACAAATATCACGTAATGTGGATTTCCCATAGAAACAAAAACGCCTTCTTTTGCGCCTGGAATTGACGAAAGAGAAGGGTGCTTACCTGTAAACTGCTCTGTCATTGTTGTCATAGGCTCAAGCATGTCTACAGTTACGCTCCCAACCTTGTTTTCATCATTCAGATGCAGGTTAAGAACTTTCACGCCAGAAAGTGTTTCTAATTTTATTCTCGTATTTTTGGTAAAACCTTTTTCATATAGATACTTTCCAATACATCTGCTGGCGTTGCCACACATCATGGCCTCAGAACCATCTGCATTATAAATGTGCATTGAAAAGTCAGCAACAGCATCTTCGGATGGTCTTCCTATAAGAACCAGACCATCGCTGCCTATTCCAAAATGAGGCTTACTCCACTCTATTGAAGCCTTAGCAGGATTAGGTATCATATCAATAAGAGTATTGACATATATATAATCGTTTCCTGCTCCATGCATTTTGGTGAAATGGATAGTATTTGCCATTTTGTTACTTTCTTATTTATAAAACTTACGTTTTGTCTTGTTACGTTTGCAAATTTAATACGTTTTGACAAAATAAGCAATAGTTTGATATCAAAATAATGTTGTTTTTTAATATAAGTTATAATTCGAAAGCATTTATATTCATTTTTCTTTCGAATTGTAATCATACATGCATACTTTTGTTAAAAATGCGATTATTAGTAATTTTTAATTTCACTTTGTAACCATTTTTAAAGTTTTGATTTACATTTTGTATTAAATTTGCAGATATAGTTTACAGGATGATAAATCAAAGCGTTGATACTTAATATATACACATTAATTAAATTTGAGGATTTATGAAGAAGATTGAAGCGATTATCCGCAAGACAAAGTTTGAAGACGTCAAGGAAGCTCTGCTTGCAGCCGACATAGAATGGTTTTCTTATTATGATGTAAGGGGTGAAGGAAAAATGAGGAAAGAACACATTCATCAAGGTATAGTGCATGAGACCAAGAACATTGAACGCGTATTGCTGAATATCGTTGTCAGAGAGAGAAAAGTAGAGCGTACTATTGAAGCTGTGAGAAAAGCAGCATGGACTGGAAAGATTGGAGATGGGCGAATATTCATTATTCCTGTTGACGACACCGTGAGAATACGAACTGGAGAACGTGGAGACCTTGCCTTATATAATGCGGAAAAAGAAATGTTATAGAGAAGACACAAAACACAAACACAATATTTAGCTATATATCAGTAGACACCATATTAATGTTGCTTTTATCCATTAATCACGCATTTACAAGCATGAATTTGGATTTCTAAATGCACACGCATTCAGCATTATCAGCATAGAATCATTGACCATAATAGTGTAGTTCATTTTGTTATATGTACAAATAACACTTATGGTCTTCATATTTTTCACACAACAAAAAAAAAGAGATGACTTAGTATCTATTAGTATTTATAAATTAGTTACAACTAAAAAAGATTATTTATGGTAAATAAAGTTTTATCAGCAATGGTTATCGGAATGATTGCCTTCGCTATGCCAGTAAACGCTCAGGATAATGTTAGCGGAACTGTAAGTGCAGATGTTGTTAACCAGTATATCTGGCGTGGACAGGATCTGGGAGATGTTTCTTTACAACCAACATTAGGCTTAAACTACAAAGGTTTGTCGCTTACAGGATGGGGCAACGTTGGATTAAGTGACAAAGACGACACTAAAGAGTTTGATATAACGGCAGCCTATGCAATTGGAAAATTCCATGTTGGAATAACCGACTATTGGTTTAATACTCCCATAGACAAATATTTCAGTTATTCTGCTCACAACACATCACACGTTTTTGAGGGAAATGTAGGTTATGATTTCGGGAAGTTCTCACTAAACTGGTATACAAACTTTGCGGGAAACGATGGACTAAATAAAGATGGGAAACGAGCATACTCATCTTATGCTGAAGCTAATATTCCATTTGCTCTGGGTGGTCTTAACTGGAATGCCACAATAGGTGCAGTACCTTATGCAACTAGTTTCTACGCTAAAGCAAATGGCTTTGCAGTCACCAATGTTTCTTTAAAAGCAACAAAAGACATTCGCGTGAGCGACAGTTTTACTATTCCTATATTCGCTGGAATAACAGCTAATCCAAGTACACAGAAAGCTTATTTACTTTTTGGATTTACATTAAAACCTTAGATTATCAACATATGCGCAAATCCCTTGTCCTTTTTTGTTAGAGTGCAAGGGATTTTTTATGTTTGCATTCGAGCAATGGTGTGATTGAATTATGAAATAATAATATTTGTTTTCTGCATCATTGATAATACCTTAACATGCCCCAAACATGAGAACAATTAAGCTTTTGCATGAAAAAACAGCAATCATCAAACATATAAAAATAAAAGATGGTTAATCCGATAAATCGGTTGAACCATCTTTTACATATATCAATAATATAAATTATATATTATTTCTTTTCATCAAGCTTATTTAATTTCAAAAGTCTATTGTATTCTTGCTTGGTTATACGCATGAAACTTCCGTGCTGTGGTCCAGTTACACCATTTATGTCAACAGGATCATGGAAATTACGCATATTCTTATCAGCCTTGCAAATACGATAACGATGTGGACGACTACTGTATTCAACATAAGCCACACGCCACTCATCGCTTCCTATTGGTTGGAATGCACTGCTACCTTCTGTCTTTTTATTACCTTCAAAGTTAACATAATCATCTTCGATAGGTTCACTCCAGCCTGAAGTCAACTTGCTAGAAGTAGCGGTATATATACCAGGCTTTCCACCTTCTTTTTTAATGAGCATATGATACTTTCCGTCCGAAGGCAAATAGTTGATATCAGCATCAATAGTTGCATACCCCCAATCAAAAAGTAGTTTAGGAGTAGTAAGTTTAGTGAAAGTTTTATCAGCATAACTGTAATACATTCTGTCATATCCCTCTTCTGGTCTATTCAGCATTGAGTAATAAATCATGTATCCGCCTTTTTCGCCATTATCCCATGTATAATTTGGATCCCAGAATATCTGAGGAGCCCATACACGGTTTATAGTAGACCAATCTTTATAAGTGCTTTTTGCTGTTGCTGAATCACAAAAAATTTGTTGTCCCTTTCTGTAATCAAATGTAATACTAGTCCAGTGAATAAGATCATTGCTCTTTAAGAGGTCTATACCATAATTATCCCATTTATGACTGTTTGCCACACACATATCAGTAGTCACCATGATATATGATTTTCCGTCAGACGTACGTGTAACAAAAGCATCACGTGTACCTCCCTCGATACGTGCAAGTTGCTTTGAGTCGAAAATAGGTTTTCCTCCAATTATGTCCTGATAGTTTACGCCATCACGGCTTACGGCAAATGCAGTCCATTCTCCCAAATCACTCATGTGACAATACAGATAACCATAATCACCTTTCACTTTGTTTTGTGCTGTTACCATCGTAGCACTTCCTAGAAGCAGAAATGATAGCAGTAGATTTTTAAAATTCATAGATTTTATTGTTTTTATTTATTGATAGATTTTTATCATGAAACTTTTTTATTTTCATTTTTTCTTGATAACCATATTTCAACACTATTGATAACATTCTGCCACAAAATATAACAGCCAGGACCAACAGACGACAAGGGATTGAGAAATGCAGTCGCGACCCAAATCGCAAAAGGCGTATTTTTTTGTCCTAAAGCCTGCCCTGCCTCAACCGTTTTATCAAAATAATGACCAATGAAACGTCCTGTAGCAAACTGAATAATACAAAGCATCAGTGACATAAGTGCAATTGAAAGCAAAAACCATAATGAAGTATGTTTCCATGCTTCAACTATATTCATGGCGGTTGTTCCTGATAATACGACAAGTGAACCACCCCACATATAATAACTTAAATCTTTTATACTTACAACAACCCGATGTAATGGCTTTATACCATGTTTTACAATATATGCTAATACCATAGGAAGTAGCAATACGACACTCACTTTATATAGTATTGTAAAAAACGTAGGTAAGAAATCAAAACTTGCTGATGATTTATCAAGAAGTGGAAAACATATAGGTATCATCAATGCTGAAATAAAGTTGGATATAAAAGTATACGTAGTCATTTCTTCAAGACTACCACCTAATTTTGCTGTTATCACCGCAGTAGCTGCCGCACATGGTCCAATAATACAAACAAGTATAGCTTCCAACATTATAAGAGCTTCATTATGAAGTTTAAATGCAACAATAATACCAACAAGAGAAGATACAAATAATATCTGCTGTAAACATATCCAGAAGTGCCACTTAACAGGAAGAAGTTTCCTAAAATCAACCTTACAAAAGATTACAAATAATATTAGGAACATGAAATCAGGTAGTACATTTCCATTATATGGAGCATACCATTCTGCTATTGGAGACAAAAAAGGAACTAAATGAAATATAAAATATAGTATTATTCCTACAACAATCGCTATCGGCAAAGTCCAATTCTTTAAAAATTTAATTACAACCATAATTATTAATTTTCTCGAGAGGCATAATATTTTTTATGCCGAATACTGTTATATTATAATGCAAAGATACTTTATTTCCTGATACCGACAAACGGTTGTGCTGCCTTTTTTGTTATTAAATACTAAATATGTAAATAACAAACACGATTACTTGCCATAATGATAAATAAAGACAAAGGTGCGATATCAAAATGACGTCGCACCTTTTGTCGGTTATAGTTATGGCATACTACATTATTACATTCCTACACCTTGACCTACTCCACCCATTCCTGAGCCAGCACCCTTCTTATCCTTTTCATCAAAATCATTTGTGATATTGCTCTTGTGTTGGCCATACTGCTTATTGCTGTTACCAAACTTCCAAGCTGCTGTGAAAGAAATCATATGAAGAGGAATAGAGTATTGACTTCTATTGATGAAGTCTGCACCTGCACTATATGAAGTAATCTTAAGTTTACTTCTCATTGGATTAACATATTGCACGCTTAGTGAAAGTCTATCTTTGAACAACTGTTTTGTAAACGAAGTGTTCAGGAACTGCATTCCACCAGAGTAACCCTGAATATTATAGTCACGTGTCTTAGCAAATAAACCTAGACTCCATTTGATGTTAAGTGGCAACACCTGCTCAAGACTAGCATAAATGTTACCCTGCCATCCGTTGTTGCTACAATTTAGTTCCTTTGAGCGCATATCTCCATAATCTACTGAACCATTCATCATCAGACTTGAAGTTTTGCTTATTGTCCAACGGGCAAACATATTAAAGTTTGTCCATCTGTTCTTTGTATTGTTTCTACGTGTAGTGTTAAGCACGTTGTCTTTATCTACAAAAGAATATTCAGCAATTTGGTTGTTGCAGAAGTTCTGTCCAAGAGTCATATTCATCATGAATTTGGCACTATACATATTGTAAACCAAACTTACATAATGTGATTTTTCAACATCAAGTTTTGGATTACCATATGATATAAACGTAGGGTCTGAACGGTCAACATATGGATTAAGATAAGAAATACCAGGACGGAGTATGTGCATTGAATAGTTTACGCCAAGATTGCTCATCGGAGTCATCGCGTAACTTAATGTGAACGAAGGTACGAGACATCCATAGTCTTTCTTGAAGTTTTTCCCTGTTTGTTCTGGATATTTAATATTTTCCCAAGTATGTTCATATCTCAATCCAGCTTTTGTACTGAATTTATTCATTGTAGCTACATATTCAGCATATCCAGCAAGAATAGACTGATCATTATTGTATTTCACACTGTTATCAGCATTCAGCACTTGCTCGTCACCCTTATAGTCATAATATTTTGAATCAGACTTGTTATGCCTATAGATATATTTTACACCAGTATTGAGAGTTGTATTCTTTGACAAGGCATTCACGAGGTCTACCTGTAAAGTATGTGTACGTCCGTTGGTTTCCATGTCTGAATACATGTCGCCAGTTTCTTGTTTTGGTTCGTATTGGTTACGTGTACTTTTCTCCTTTGAAGGAGTATTACTGAATAGATAACTTAAAGTGATAGAAGATTTATGCTCACTGTCGAAGAATCGCTGATAGTCAATGTTTCCATTAAATCCTACGCTAGACTCTTTTGTACTCATTTTGTTGCTATAAGAATGTCCACTTCCATATATTCCACCTTCCATTGTAGTGAAAGGAGTTCCATTAATTTTGGATTCAAAAGATGTAAGTCCAATTCCGGCATTAATCGTACTTAGGGAATCTATTTCATATCCTAAGTTAAGATTTCCCATTTCAAAAGGCACTTTTTGGTCGGATTTCTGATTGTATTTCATAACTGAATTCTGACCGTTGACTATCTTTGTTTGTTCTAAGTTGACATCTATATCTTTCATATCCTGATAACCCACGGTTGCGTTTGCACTATATGTGAGTTTACCTTGCTGCCCGCCTATATATGCAGACATACGATCACTCTTATTACCAACAGTTGCACTCACGTTTCCGCTGTATCCATCCATATTTTGCTTTTGACCAGAATCGTGATTAAACTTTATATTCAATATACCTGCGGTACCTTCTGCATCATATTTTGCACCTGGATTTGTGACCACCTCAATATTTTTTACCATTGAAGCCGGTATAGACTTAAAAATTTGCGATGCATTTGCTTGAAACATAGGATTTTCCTTACCGTCAACAAGAATCTTGAATGACTTAGAACCATTCACAGTTATATTATCCTGACCATCTACTGTAACCATAGGAACCTTACGCATCATATCCAGAAGAGTCATGCTTTTTGAGTCGACATCTTCCTGAACATTATAAGTCATCTTGTCGGTTTCCATTTTAACGACAGGCTTCTGAGCAACAATCTCTACACCTTTCAATGCTTTAGAATCATCAAACGTATATACATTACCCAAATCCACAGTTGGTTCACCATTTATTGTAAACTCACGTTTTACAAGTTTTTTACCTACTGAATTAAATGTAATAACAAATGTTCCCTTACCATCTACAACCTGCTTAATTTTTCCGTCTCCATCAGTCAACGACATTGCTATAGGCTTCTGTAAGTTTCCTGGCTTATACACTCTAATCGTAGCATAAGGTTCTGTGGCATTCTGAATTGAATCTTTCAATGTACCACTAATAGTAGTCTTTTGTGCCATCATACTTCCGCTAAAGAGCAGGGTAATCATGGCTAGTAAAAATAACTTTTTCATCTCTATTTTATTAGTTTCTTTTGTTTAGACGCAATAACTGGAAAAAAGTTGCAAGGAAATTAGAATATTCTTATTTTTATTTTGTTCTTACCTCTACTTATCTTATCTTTGCATGAATAATTTTTATGAATAATAGTCACACGCGATGAGAGTACTTATTGTAAATACAAGCGAGAGTACAGGCGGAGCAGCAGTTGCAGCAAACCGTCTTATGAACGCTCTGAATAATAACGGCGTCAAGGCAAAAATGCTTGTTATGAACAAGCAGACAGAATCAATATGTGTAGCTACAACAGGAACTCATTTTAGAAATAAGTTCAATTTTCTTTATGAAAGATTTGTTATCTGGACAAAAAATCTTTTTCAGCGAAAGAATCTTTTCACTGTTTCCATTGCCAATACCGGTATTGATATTACAAATACAATAGAGTTTAAGGAGGCAGACATAATTCATTTGCAATGGATTAATCAAGGTTTTCTATCATTAAATAGTTTGCGTAAAATTGTCAAAAGTGGCAAACATATTGTGTGGACGATGCACGACATGTGGGAATGCACAGGAATTTGTCATTATGCCTTTGGATGTGAAAACTATAAAAACGGATGTGGTAATTGTCAATTTCTTCGCTTTCCAGGCAATAAAGATGTATCTAGATCTGTGTTCGACAAAAAACAGAAGATACTAAAAAATACTAATATAAATTTTGTAGCTGTAAGTACATGGTTAGCTAATATAGCTGGCGAAAGTCCTTTGATGTATGAGCATTCTATCAACGTTATCCCGAATTCGATATCATTATCAAAATTTGTGCTTAAGAATCGTAACAGTTCACGTGAGAAATTATCATTACCTGATAAATATATAATAGCCTTCGGAGCTGCAAGATTAGACACGCCTATAAAAGGATTAAACTATTTGTGTGATGCGATTTCATACATTATCAAAAATGGAATTATAAAACGTGAGGAACTGCATCTAGTCTTGTTCGGGGGGATGAAAGATTCTGGTGTTCTCAAGGCGCTGCCTATTGAATACACTTATTTGGGAACTATAAAGGATGAAGATGGGTTATCTACTGTATATTCTGCGGCTAATGTAGCTGTTTCTTCTTCATTATACGAGACTTTTGGGCAGACGCTCATAGAAGCTCAGGCTTGTGGGTGTATACCTGTTTCTTTCAATAATAGTGGACAAACAGATATTATACAACACAAAGTTAATGGATTTCTTGCCGATTATCTATCTGTCGAGAGTCTGGCTGAAGGCATTGTATGGGCTATAAAAGCGGATATTGACAAATTGCAACTCAGGGAGCATGTAATAAGAATGTATTCTGAAAATGTAGTTGCAGCAAAATATATAGACTTATATTGTAATTTTTTAGGTATCAAAGCATGAACAAAATAAAGATAACTGTCATCACTATTACTTACAATGCAGAGAATGTCATTGTGCGAACATTAGATAGTGTATTGAAACAGACTTTTCCAGATATTGAACATCTTATTATTGACGGTGCTTCTAATGATAAAACCGTTTCTATTGCAACAGAGTATGAGCTTCGTTCTTCCTCAGCGAATAACGGACATGAGATTAAAATAACTTCTGAACCCGATAATGGTTTGTATGATGCAATGAACAAGGGTATAAATAAAGCTTCGGGGAACTATTTAGTGTTTCTGAATGCCGGAGACGCATTTCCATCTTCATCCACTTTAGAAACGATTGCCAGTATGGTAGGCGAAGGTGAGGAATTGCCAGGAGTACTTTATGGTAATACAGATATTGTAGATGACAACGGAACTTTTTTACGCCATCGCCGACTCTCACCACCTTCGCATCTCAGTTGGCGCTCATTCTTACATGGCATGCTAGTATGTCATCAAGCATTCTATGCACGTACGGATATCGCTAAGCGCAATAATTATGACCTACACTACAAATTGTCTGCTGATATCGACTGGTGCATTAGAGTTATGAAGGATGCAAAACGTAACAATCTACCTTTAAGGTACGTAGATACCGTAGTGGTGAACTATCTTGAAGGAGGTATGAGCATCAAAAATCATAAGGAATCGCTCAAGGAACGTTATCATATAATGTGCAGACATTATGGATTTATCACTACAACATTCATGCACTTGTGGTTTGTCTTTCGTGGGATATTACAAAAATAAAGTGAAAAATGTTATAATCAGATAAAATATTTCTTTTTATGACAGGATAACACTATATTTGTGAATTGATTTTTAATAACTAAATAAATTATTAAACTATGAAGAAAATCGTTTTAAGTGCGGTTCTTATGGTAGCTGCCATCAGTTTCGCTAATGCTCAGAATGTAAAGCAGGCAGAAAAGAAATGCAATAAAGTTGAACAGTGTGCAAAGGCTAACAAGGCTGATGCCGACAAAGCCTGCAAGGGTGGAAAAGCTTGTTGCAAGAATGCAACTGACGCCAAAAAGTGTTGCAAGAAAGATGCTAAGGCTTGCAAAGATGCAGCCAAGACTTGTAGTAAAACTGCTGCAAAGAAGGTGGTTAAATAGTAACTTACTCCTTAGCAAATATCATCACCCGTTTATCAATATGATTTTTTCAACATTGATGAACGGGTGATTTGTTTAATGGAACATCATATATTATAAATGCAAACGCATTTTTAATTGTCTATAAACTTCTTTGCTGCTCTAAGTTGGTGCCTCATTGCACTCATGAATTCTTGAGTTTCCTGAAGCAAATTAAGATAGACCATATTTATTTGCATTTCACTGTCGTCTTCGCTACATTGTATTCTGTCAATATGAATTTTACGAAGTGCCGATAACTGATTTTTCAATGTATCAGCCTCAGAAAGAATGTCACGGTAGTTATCATATCTACCTGTAGATATCTGTGCTTCTGATTGTTTCATCAAGTCATTTACCTTATGGTTTATCTTGCTATATTCAGTAATGTATCCTGCAGGAAGTGGATTGAAATTATTATCTACATGTTCCTTTATTGGTTCAAGCATACGGCGGAGGCTGTATATAAACTGTTGATCAGAATTAGCTCCAAGATGAAACCACGTGTTGCGCTCTATTGCTATATCAAAAGGTAATTTCTTTAATGCAAGCATTTCCTGTCGCCTATATTTCTTTAATGTTTGCAGCTCTGTTTTCAGCTGTTTAGTACACTTACCCAATTCACGCACATTCTCTTCAGCGAGTCCCTCGACAATTTTATTGTATTGGCTTAATGCAAATCTATTTACATAGCTCTGAGTACGACTAACATGGTTGCGAAGTAAATCCCATACTATTTCAGGATCATTTGAACGCATCATAAGACGGAAGGCATTATCCTCATTTTCAGTCTCCTTTGACTTGCGTGAGAAATTGCGATTAGAACGAATAAGGGTTATGATAACAGCAACCATAAAAATGACCTTAGCAATTATTCCACCATAATACATCAACAGACACACTAAGGCACATGCAATAAATGCCAATCCTGCAGTGATAAACCATCCACCAATCACACTTATAACACCAGTTACTCGGAATACGGCACTTTCTCTGCTCCAAGCCCTGTCGGCAAGACTTGAGCCCATTGCTACCATAAATGTAACATAGGTGGTTGAAAGCGGCAACTTATAATTTGTTCCTATTGTAATCAGCATTGATGCAAGTACAAGATTCACTGCCGCCCTCACAATGTCAAAGGCTGCATTTTCATTTTCAAGGATCATGTCTCGCTTATTGAAACGACTATCTATCCATTTAGTAACACATACTGGTAAAGCCTTTGTTATAAAATTATTTGAATTTTGCGTAAATCGAACTATTGATCTTGCGGTTTTAGAACTTCCAAACATCTCGTCGCCCTCGTCTTGTCGACTCAAATCAATAGAAGTCTTTATCACGTTGTGAGCCTTCTTTGATTTAGCCATTGCTATAATCATTATCACTCCTGCACCAAGCAAATATAATGGAGGAGTTTTTGCGCTAGCCATTAGCGAGCCCATGTGAAAAGAACTTGCCGAAGCTCCATTCGCATTTGTCACGAAATCATTGAATGAATCAAGTCCGGCAAGCGGCACTCCAATGAAATTAACTAGGTCGTTACCTGCAAAAGCCATAGCAAGGGCAAACGTTCCCATTAGTACAACAAATTTGAATATATTACAGCCTAGCCAATGCATTATCTGCATAATAATTGTTGAGGCTACGAATGTATAAACGATCAGCATTCCTGTGTTGACACTTATATAATCACTTACTGTAGCACTTATATACGGGCTTTTTCCAAGT
The DNA here is from genome assembly GCF_051059605.1 of Prevotella sp. Lineage (GTDB taxonomy): Bacteria > Bacteroidota > Bacteroidia > Bacteroidales > Bacteroidaceae > Prevotella. The sequence continues at coordinate 3,165,463 of NZ_CP050883.1, read as the reverse complement.
CCTTTCAGAAATATAAAATATGAAAGAGCAGTGAAGGCAATTCCTCCAAATACCACCGTCAATATTTGTGACTGGTGTTTGTAGTTGAATGTAAACACCAATCTAGAAAGCCACATTACGATTACACCAAATACAAAAGCTATTGCCACAGATACAAAGATAGCGACTATCACGCTCAGAGCTTTATCGGTATTGAGAAGCATTCCATAGCCTAGACTCCCGTCTGAAATCATCTTTATCGTAGCTATTACAAATGCTCCGCCAAGAAGTTCAAACACAAGCGAAACAGTAGTGGACGTAGGCATTCCGAGTGTATTGAAAACATCAAGTATAATTACGTCAGTAACCATTACTGCAAGAAATATTGTCATTACCTCTTCAAATGAATATTCACTCGGCATAATAATTCCATGACGAGCAACATCCATCATTCCCGAAGACATAATGGCTCCTACCACAACGCCAAATGACGCTATGATAAGTACCGTTCTGAATTTGGCAACTTTAGCTCCTATAGCTGACTGGAGGAAGTTTACAGCGTCATTGCTCACTCCAACGAAGAGGTCGAATACTGCCAAACATAGCAGAAATACGACAATACAAAAATATATTGTTTCCACCTTTGCAACAAATAAATTTAATTTGGTACAAAGGTAGAAGCAATATATTACAACCGCTTTAAACAAATGTTACATTAGTGTGACAACTTGCGGTCTATTTCTTCTGCAATATCTCTACCACTGGCAAGAGCTCTTACAACAAGACTTGCACCACTGGCAGCATCTCCGACAACAAAAACATTATCTTGGAACTGCGGATGCTGTGGTTTTAGGAATCCCATTGCCAACAATACCATGTCAGCCTTTATGATTTCTGGTTTTCCTACAGGCTTCATTATTGGGCGTCCTCCTTCAGGATTAGGTTCCCATGTTATTTCCTGTACTTTTACTCCTGTAAGTTTTCCATCTTTCCCAAGGAATTCCAATGAGTTGATATTCCAACGACGTGTACATCCTTCCTCATGACTTGATGTAGTCTTCATCGTGCGAGGCCAATTAGGCCATGGACTATTTGGATCTTCAGGTCCAACAGGAGGCTTAGGCATAATCTCTATCTGTGTCACACTCTTAGCACCTTGTCTGTTAGCTGTTCCAATACAGTCACTACCTGTATCACCACCACCAATCACAAGAACATCTTTGCCTTTTGCATTTACTAGTTCATTGTTTTTGAACTGCATTCCTGCAAGAACTCTGTTTTGTTGTGAAAGCATTTCAAGGGCTAAGTAAACGCCATTTAGTTCACGTCCAGGAATACTTAGATCACGAGCCGTTGGGGTACCTGTAGCAACTACATAAGCATCATAACCCTTAGGCAATTTTGTTGAATCTATATTCTGATTGTACTTAAACTCAATACCTTCAGCTTCAAGAAGAGCAATTCTACGATCTATGATAGCCTTGTTCAGCTTAAAGTTAGGGATACCATATCTAAGCAATCCACCAGCACTCTCACAAGCTTCAAAAACTGTTACCTTGTAACCAAGCTGATTCAGTCGTGTTGAAGCAGCAAGTCCTGCAGGACCTCCACCAATCACAGCCACAGTCTTTCCGTTACGACTTGGGATGCGTGGCTGTACGTAGTCTTCAGAGAACGCATGCTCAATAATTGCACACTCATCTTCGCGGTTTGTCGTAGGATTGTGATCCATAAGATTCAACACGCAGGCTTTCTCACACAACGCAGGACAAATACGTCCTGTGAACTCAGGAAAGTCATTATCTGTGGTCAACAATTCATACGCAAGCTGCCAATCACCTTTAAACAAGGCATCATTCCACTCTGGTGGTTTGTTACCTAATGGACAAGCCCAATGACAGAATGGCACACCGCAATCCATACAGCGTGAAGCTTGTGTACGGCGGTCATTACTGTTAAGTGTCTGTTCCACTTCACCATAGTCGTGGATTCTATCGTGGATTGGTCTATATCCTGCCTCTTTACGTGGCACGGATAGAAATGCTTTTGGATTTCCCATATCTTAATTTTCTTACTTTCTTACCGTTAATAGTCTCTTTGCATATCTGCAATTTTCTGTTGAAGTTTCTTAACTTGCTCTTCCTGCAAAACTCGCTTGTATTCGATAGGAACAACCTGAATAAAGTCTTCTACGTATTTGCTCCAGTCATCAAGCATCGTTCTTGCCAACTTAGATCCTGTATAGAGGTAATGCTGACGGATGAGTTCATGAAGTTCCTTGCGGTAGCTGCTTTCCTCAACAAGGTTAATCTCAACCATATCCATATTACAGAAGTAATCGAAGTTGTGATTTTTATCCCAAACATAAGCAACACCACCACTCATTCCGGCTGCGAAGTTGCGACCTGTCTCACCAAGCACTACAATGCGTCCACCTGTCATATATTCACAGCAGTGATCACCGGCACCTTCGATTACAGATATCGCACCAGAGTTTCTTACTCCGAAACGTTCACCTACCTTACCGTTGATGTAAAGTTCTCCGCTTGTTGCTCCATAAAGTCCAGTATTACCAGCAATGATATTATCCTCTGCATTGAAGTTTGAACGAATAGGAGGAAGGATAGAAATACGACCTCCACTCAAACCCTTTGCGAAGTAGTCATTGGTTTCACCCTCTAGTTTGAAATCAACTCCATTAACAAGGAATGCTCCAAAACTCTGACCGGCTGCACCTTTAAACTTGACGTTGATAGTTGGTTCTACAACCTTGTTGTTACCTTTCTCACGTAGGTCTGACTTATATTTTTCTATGTATCCGCTGAGCATTGTACCAACGGCACGGTCTGTATTCTTTATTGCGAAGTCTAGGTCTACCTCACCATTAGTTTCGATAGCTTTCTTAGAACCTTTTATAATTTGCTTATCTAGTATTCCTTCAAGATCATGCTCCTGACTCTTTGTGCAATACATGCTGCTATCGCCAGTTTCCTTATGCAATAAGCGTGTGAAATCTAGAGTAGACAACTTTGCATCGTCTGTAGCAAGAGGCACAAGAAGTTCTGTGTGACCAACAATATCATTAAGACTTGTATAGCCCATTTCTGCAAGATATTCTCTTATTTCCTGAGCTAAGAATGTGAAGTAGTTTACTACATACTTATAACTTCCACGGAAGTGTGCACGAAGTTTTGGATCCTGAGTTGCAACACCCATTGGACAAGTATTCTTATTACACTTACGCATCATCACGCAACCAAGAGTGATAAGGACTGATGTTCCGAAACTGAATTCCTCTGCACCGAGAAGAGCCATCATGATAACATCTCTACCAGTTTTCAACTGACCGTCTACCTGCAAGCGTACTAATGAACGCAGACCGTTCTTTACAAGAGTCTGCTGAGTTTCTGAAAGTCCTATTTCTGGAGATATTCCAGCAAAGCGCATACTTGATGCAGGACTTGCACCTGTTCCACCTTCTGCACCAGAGATTACAACCAAATCAGCTTTTGCCTTAACAACTCCAGCTGCAATAGTTCCAACTCCGCTCTCTGCAACTAACTTAACACTTATTGCTGCATGTGGATTAACATTCTTCAAGTCGAAGATAAGTTGTTTTAAGTCCTCAATACTATAAATATCGTGATGAGGAGGAGGAGATATTAGACTGATACCAGGAATAGAATGGCGAGTCTTTGCTATAATTTCATCTACCTTAAAGCCTGGAAGCTGACCACCTTCACCTGGTTTAGCACCCTGTGCAACCTTTATCTGTATTTCCTCTGCATTCGTAAGATATTCCGTTGTTACACCGAAACGTCCACTGGCAACCTGCTTTGTCTTACTATTAAGGCTTATTCCGTCAAATGTTGAGTGGAAACGATCTTCGTCTTCACCACCTTCTCCGGTGTTGCTTCGTGCACCGAGCTTATTCATTGCCAATGCAAGTGCCTCATGAGCCTCTTTAGACAAAGCTCCGAAACTCATTGCTCCTGTTACGAAATGCTTTACTATATTCTCAACAGGTTCAACTTTCTCTATTGGAATAGGACGACGCTTGAAATCAAAGAAATCGCGTATGAAAATAGGCTTTTCCTTCTTATCGGCAAAGGCTGTATATTTTTTGAATGTATCATAGTTCCCTGTTTTTGTAGCCAACTGCAAAGTGGCAATAGTCTCAGGATTCCATGCATGCTGTATTCCATCCTTGCGCCAATGAAACTGTCCAAGAGTAGGAAGAGGAGTTTCTGACTTTTTCTCGCGAGCCTCAATACTGTCATCGTGCATTGCGATTGCATCTTTTGCTATTGTGTCAAGTCCGATACCTCCAATTGTACTTGTCTCTGTTCCGAAATATGTATTGAGCAGACTCTCTGAAAGTCCAATGCTCTCGAAAATCTTTGCACCACGATAACTGCGAATTGTACTGATTCCCATCTTCGCCATTATCTTGAACAAACCTTTCTTTACAGCCTTTATATAGTTTGCTTCAGCTGTATTATAATTTTCCTGAATCTTTCCTTTCTTTACAATGTCATCAAGTATTGCGTAAGTCATATAAGGGCACAGCGCAGAAGCTCCATAACCAAGAAGCAATGCTGCATGCATTACCTCGCGTATGTCACCGCTCTCTACAATAAGGGCTGTCTGCACACGCTTTCCAACACTTATAAGATAATGGTGTACTGCACTCACTGCAAGCAATGAAGGCATTGCTACATTATTATCATCTGATTCACGGTCGGTGAGTATGATGTAATTGTAACCATCGTCAACACTCTTTTCGGCACGGCTACACAATTCATCAAGTGCATCATGCAATCCGTCTCCACCCCTTGATCCATCAAAAGTTATTGGAAGTTTTATCGTGTTGAATCCCTTGTATCTGATGTTACAAAGTATATCCAACTGTGTATTTGTCAAGATTGGATGAGAAAGTCTCACCATCTTGCAGTTTGTCTCGTCTGGATTAAGTATTCCTGTGCCTACCCTACCAATGTATTCAGTAAGACTCATCACAAGATTCTCACGAATAGAATCTATCGCAGGGTTGGTTACCTGAGCGAACTGCTGACGGAAATAATTAAAGAACAACTGTGGCTTGTCTGATAATACTGCCAATGGAGTATCATTACCCATTGATGCAGTAGGTTCCTGTCCACTTGTTGCCATTGGGATAATTGTGTCGTTGATGTCTTCCTCACCAAATCCGAATTCAATTTCCTTTATTTTAAGATCGTCTATTTTATTAGAAATCTTTCTTCCGCTATGAATCTTTTCAAGTTCAATACGGTTAGTGTTTAACCATTGACGATAAGGATGCTGCGCTGCAAGGCGTTCCTTGATCTCACCATCATAATATATTTTACCATCGAGAGTATCAATAAGCAATATCTTACCTGGTTGCAGACGTCCCTTTTCGGCAATCTCGCTAGGATCAAAGTCCATAACTCCAACTTCACTAGCAACAACCATGGTGTCGTTCTTCGTAATCGTGTAACGTGCAGGACGTAAACCGTTACGGTCTAGCATTCCACCAGCATATCTACCATCACTGAACAGCAAAGCAGCAGGACCGTCCCAAGGCTCCATCAATATAGAATGATATTCATAGAATGCCTTCAGGTCTTCACTGATAGGGTTCTTGTCGTTGAAACTCTCAGGCACCATTACAGCCATTGCGTGAGGCAATGACAAACCACTCATTACAAAGAATTCAAATACATTGTCAAGACTGGCAGAGTCGCTCATGTCTGGCTGGATTATAGGCGAAATGTCGCTTACACTTCCCAGTCGTTTTGAAGACAATACTGATTCACGTGCCTGCATCCATCCACGGTTTCCGCGGATAGTATTGATTTCACCATTGTGCGCAAGCATTCTGAATGGCTGTGCAAGACTCCATGTTGGGAATGTATTGGTACTGAAACGGCTATGTACAAGTGCGATTCCACTAGTGAAGTAATTGTTTGTAAGGTCAGGATAGTATTGACGAAGCTGCAAACTAGACAGCATACCCTTATATACGATACTCTTATTAGATAATGAACATATATAGAAGTCTTCATCAGCTACACGTTTTTCAATCTTCTTTCTTATTATATATAAGGTACGTTCAAAGCTATCTACTTTATCATCAGTAACACCAGTTACGAAAATCTGCTTGATGTCTGGCTCCGTAGAAATAGCAGCCTCACCCAAGCATTCTGGATTAGTAGGAACATTTCTCAAATGCATCAGGGACAAACCCTCGCGCTCTATTTCCTCAATCATTATTGAGAGAATCTCCTGCTGGCGTTTCTTTTCTTTAGGCAAAAACACCAGACCTGTTCCATATTTTCCCTTCTCAGGAACTGGAATACCTTGTAACAATATAAACTCGTGAGGAATTTGTAGCAATATTCCTGCACCATCTCCAGTCTTCCCATCTGCGCCTTCCGCTCCACGGTGACGTAAGTTTTCAAGAACTTTAAGAGCACTGTCAACTATATCATGACTTTTATTGCCATGAATATTAACTATCATACCAACACCACACGCATCGTGTTCGTTGCTGGCATTATACAATCCGTTGGTTGTTTCTTGCTGCATTTATTTAGTAATTTTCTTGTTTGCCTTTCAATCTGATTGCAAAAGTACTAAATAAGTTTCAAAATGACATTTAAGTGTATCTAAACGTTCACTATAATTTATTTAATTATCAATCCTAATAACAGAATGTTATTATATCTAATCAAAAACAAAACAAACTGTAAGCATTCTGATTCAGAAAGCTTACAGTTTGGCACTTTATTAAAAAAACAAGATTTTTCTTAATGCATGTAGCCCAGCCAACGTAAAATATCGTTGAGATTGGCGACCACCATTAATAATATCAAAATAGATATTCCGATGTATTCTGCTCTAATCATAAACTTTTCACCTAACTTTCGTCCAGTGATAATTTCATATATAAGGAACAGAACGTGTCCACCGTCGAGTGCAGGAATTGGGAGAATATTCATGAAAGCAAGAATAATGCTCAAGAAAGCTGTCATCTTCCAGAATACGTACCAATCCCATGTAGATGGGAACATACTGCCAATAGCTCCAAAACCTCCAAGACTCTTAGCTCCGTCTGCAGAGAATACATATTTCATATCGCTCACGTAACCATGAAGAATATCCCAACCATATTTGATTCCAGCAGGAATACTCTCAAAGAAACCATAGCTCTTATGGAAAGGAGTGTAAAGGGTATTAATTCCAGGGAAACCAACAGCAAGTTTCAAGTCTGGTGTAAGCAACATCTTTTTTGCGACAGCAGAATCTGCACCATTTGCAATAACGCCTACAGTTACCGTGCGCACCTTAACACTATCTGCATGAGTCTTTGCAGCAGCAAGAACATCGTCAAGGATTGATAATTCGTTGGTAAACTGATTAGAAGAAGTTATCTTCTTACCATTAAGTGCAACAATCTTGTCACCCTTCTTTATTCCAGCCTTAGCGGCAGGGCCTCCAGCCATTACTGAGTCCACATTTGCAGGAACATAAGGAAGACAGAACGCAGGCGTTGTCTTTATCATATCCAGCAGATTCAGTTCACCTGTAAGGTTTATACTCATCTTCTTGCCGTCGCGCATAATATCTACACGCTTAGCTTTAGATATTTCACGATACATTTTAGCACCGAACTCCTTGAAAGTTCCGTTCTCTGTTCCTAGGAGAATATCATGATCCTTGAATCCGTAGCTCTTTGCCTCCTCATTAAACACGAAACCTTGCTTCATGTCTTTGGTCTGAACGTATGTCTCGCCCCATGAGAACATCAACATTGCATAAATGAAAAGAGCTAGGATGAAGTTTACAGAAACTCCACCAATCATAACAAGCAATCTCTGCCAAGCTGGTTTCGAGCGAAACTCCCAAGCCTCAGCAGGCTTAGACATCTGTTCTGTGTCAAAGCTTTCGTCTATCATTCCTGATATTTTGCAGTAGCCACCTAGTGGTAACCAACCCATACCATATTCAGTGTCACTCTTCTTTGGTTTGAAACGGAACAGACTTCCACCCCACTTACCAATTCCAAGGTCCATAAATATATAGAACTTCTCGACTCTTATTCCAAACAGTTTTGCGAAGAACAGGTGTCCTCCCTCATGAAGCAGAACCAAAAGTGATATTGACAACAGAAACTGTAATAATCTTACTAAAAATACTTCCATTACTGATTATATTCGTTATTCATTAATATTTTTGATGATTTCGCTTGCTATTGCTCGCGCCTCCTTGTCTGTCTGCAAATAGACATCAAGATTAGGATTCTTGTCAAATGTGGCTTTAGCCATAGTTTGCTCTATAATCGTCGCCATTCCTTTGAAAGAGCATTGCTCCTTTCTGAATGCTGAATTTGCTATTTCGTTGGCTGCATTCAGAATACAAGGCATGTTTCCGCCCTTGTTAATTGCATCATAAGCCAGAGCAAGACATTTAAACTTCTTTATATCCGGTTCAAAGAATTCCAGCTTCTGCTGTTTGAACAGGTCAAGACGTTCACCGTTCAGAGGTAACCTCGTTGGGAATGAGAATGCGTATTGTATTGGTAGCCTCATGTCTGGAACTCCCAACTGAGCCTTCACTGCACCATCAACAAACTGCACAGCACTGTGAACAACGCTTTGCGGATGAATCAATACTTGAATTCTCTCTGCTGGAACACCAAACAGCCATTTAGCCTCCATCACCTCAAAGCCTTTATTCATAAGTGAAGCTGAATCGATAGTAATTTTTGCTCCCATATTCCAAGTAGGATGCTTCAATGCATCAGCTGCGGTCACAGTATTCAACTGTTCATCAGAATATAATCTGAACGGACCTCCTGAGCAAGTAAGCAATATCTTTTCAATTTCATTGTCAGCGTCACCAACAATACTTTGGAATATTGCACTATGTTCACTATCTACTGGCAATATTGGAACATGGTTTTCCTTTGCAAGATTGCATATAAGTTCGCCTGCTACAACAAGAGTTTCCTTGTTGGCAAGACAAATCTTCTTGTGTGCCTTGATTGCATTTATTGTTGGAAGAAATCCCGAAAACCCTACCATTGCAGCAAGAACCATATCAATAGGTTCAGCTTCAACAATCTGTTCAAGCGCCGACTTTCCCGCATAAATTTTAATGTCAGGTTCATCAGCAAGCAGGTCTTGCAATTCCTTATATTTCTCCTCGTTAGCAATAACCACTGCAGCAGGCTTAAACTTATGAGCCTGTTCGGAAAGTTTCTCAACGCTGTTGTTGGCAGTGAGACAGTACACTTCGTACAAGTCTCCATGCTGCGAGATTACATCAAGCGCCTGTGTTCCTATACTTCCCGTAGAACCGAGGATACATATTTGTTGTTTCTTCATTAATATATAATAATGTGAATGTTACAGGTCGAGCAGACCTTCCGGAATAAACATCTTTATTCGGCGATTTTCCATATCGGCTTCATGAATTAGATCCTCATTGGCAGGAATAAGAACATCCTTGCCATCATTGGTCTCTATTTCAAAAAGCGTGTTAATGGTTGAGTCGTCTACTGACTTTATTATACCTATTGTCTTATTAGTGTTTTTATCAACAACTTCAAAACCGAAGATTTCTGCCCAGGAAACATTTTCATCACTTCCGTCAGAAAGACTTCGTGGAAAATAAACTTCGTTACCAGTAAGGTTACGAGCTTTATCCTGAGTATCAATATCCTCAAATTTCATAAGTGCACTCTCGTCGCTGCGGAAACGGTATTCTTCCATAAAGAAAGGAACCAATATTCCGTCAACGTCCAAGATAAGATAATCTGCGTCTACACGGTCAAAGACATCATCGTTAAACATGAACGATATTTCGCCTTTCACTCCGTGAGGTTTTCCCAGCTTACCTATTTTATATACTTCTTCACGTCTAATCATCTACTCGTTTGATGCAGGCACCAAGTTTATTAAGTCTATTTTCAATATTTTCGTAACCACGATCTATCTGTGCAATGTTGGCAATGCAACTTGTTCCTTCTGCACTCATTGCTGCAATAAGAAGTGCAATACCCGCACGGATATCAGGACTTGTCATTCGTCCTGCACGCAACACCAACTTATGATCGTGACCTACGACAACAGCACGGTGTGGGTCGCAAAGTATAATCTGCGCTCCCATGTCAATCAATTTATCAACGAAGAACAGACGGCTTTCAAACATCTTCTGATGAATAAGCACTGAACCACGAGCCTGTGTAGCTACAACGAGAAGCACCGAAATAAGGTCTGGGGTCAAGCCTGGCCAAGGAGCATCAGCAAGAGTCATTATCGTTCCGTCAATAAAAGAATCTACTACATAATGCGGTTGGTGTGGAATGATAAGATCGTCGCCTTCAGTTTCAATCTTCACTCCAAGTCGTCTAAATGCATCAGGGATAATACCGAGGTCTTTCAGTGATACATTCTTTATTCTCACTCCGTCGCCCACCATTGCAGCCATTCCGATAAAAGATCCAACTTCTATCATGTCTGGTAATATAGTGTGGTCGGCACCGTGTAATTTGTCTACACCGACAATTGTAATCAGATTACTTGCTATTCCGCTGATATTTGCACCCATTGCGTTAAGCAAGTGGCACAATTGCTGAATATAAGGTTCACATGCGGCATTGTATATTGTCGTTGTGCCCTTAGCCATCACGGCAGCCATTATAATGTTTGCAGTTCCGGTAACCGAAGCCTCATCAAGCAGCATGTAGCAACCTTTAAGTTTCTTGCTTTCAATCTTGAAAACGTCACGTTCTGGGTCTTTCACGAATCTTGCTCCAAGATGCTTGAAACCAAGGAAATGAGTATCAAGTCGTCTACGTCCTATCTTGTCACCGCCTGGTTTGGCGATGGTAGCCTTTCCGAATCTACCGAGCAACGGACCTATCATAAGTACACTGCCTCGCAGAGAAGAACATTTGCTCACGAACTCCTGACTTTCAAGATAGTCAAGGTTCAGTTCGTCTGCTTGAAAAGTGTAATCATTTTCAGCATTATGCGTTATCTTTACGCCAATATCTTTCAGCAGTCTAATGAGATTTTCAACATCCAGTATTTCTGGAATATTCTTTATTCTCACAGGATCTGAAGTTAGCAATATTGCGCAAATAACTTCCAAAGCCTCGTTTTTAGCTCCCTGTGGAGTGATGGTTCCTTTAAGTCGGTGTCCACCTTCAATGATGAATGATTCCATTGGCTTTTATCTTCTTCTGCGCTTATTATTGTTAGCGTTATTGCTACTGCTAATGTTGCCATTACGGTTATTGTTATTACGGTTGGCAACAGGCTCGTTCTCCATAATCTTGTTGAAAACGAATGTATTCAGGTCTAGCTGAATTTTTCCGTCAGTATATTTTGCCAAGTCAGAAGCCACCTTCTCGTCGTCACACGAACCGTGACTCCACATCATCAGGCTCAACTTCATCTGGTTAGCAGCAAGTTTGGTAAGCGCGTCACGCTCCTCACCAGGGGCCATGGTCTTCAATCTTTCAAACACCTCAGCCATTATGTGACCGTAGTGTCTTACCGAAATCTTTGTCATGGGATACTCCATAGGCTGCGGCTTTGCTAAAATCTTGTTGGCTTGACTGATGTCGTAAGGCCAATCAATATCCAACTTAAAGTCACTCATGATTGCAAGATGGTCCCACAACTTCTGTTTATAGTTCACGTCCTCGTGATTTTGGGGAAACATTCTTTCCATGATGGTTACTATGGCCTCCGCACACGATTGACGCATGGCTTTCGTATCAAGTCCGCCACAAATGTCAACCATATTCTGCACCTCACGCCCATATTCAGGCATGACAAGCTGTTCACGCTGTGTGTTGTAGTCTAATCCTTGGATGTTCATAATAATTTTTTAGGCAATTTTGCAACGAAGTCTTTCAGATAGAACGGCACGAAATATGCAACGTCTTCAAACTTCCCTTGTACTATGCGCTTTTCTGCCAGTGGAAACATATATTTAGCTAGTGGCACGACGTCTTTTATCAAGTGTGCGTTAGGATTATTAATCTCTTCCATACACTTTGCTGCTCCGTTTCCGAAGAAATACACCGGGCCCTTTTCAAGATACTCTTTATAGGTATCAGCTGTCACTACGTCAGCCTGTATCGGTCTCACTTCATCAAGTGAGCGATTGAATACCTCTGCATATACTTCCATGCGGCGTGCGTCAAGCATTGGCACTAGTAATGCATTTTCTTCCTCAGCCTGCTCTTTCAATAACACAGGCACGGCAAGAAGTTCCAAAGTCGGTATGGCAATCAGCTTCACATCACGACCATAGCAAATTCCTTTTGCCATAGAAGTACCTATTCGCAGTCCGGTATAAGAACCAGGACCACAACTTACAGCCACAGCGTCTAATTTTAATGAGTGACTGTCTATAAATGAAAGAGCCTCATCAACATAGCGTCCAAGTTGTTCATTGTGATGTGGTCCGCTGTAATCTTCTTTGTTAAAGATGCATTCGGCGTCATTACTAACTGCTACAGAGCACACGTTTGTACTCGTTTCAATGTTCAATATACACGACATAATAATAAATATATTCTAAATAAAGTGCAAATTTACGCTTTTTTCCCGCAAAATTATTACTTTTGCAGAAATTTAACGTGAAACAAGTATGATACAATCAATGACCGGTTACGGAAAATCTATCGTAACCTACAATCAAAAAAAGATTAATGTTGAAATTAAGTCATTAAATAGTAAGACACTTGATCTTTCTACAAGAATCGCTCCACTCTACAGAGAAAAGGAGATGGAAATACGTCAGATTGTCGCAAAACAATTGGAACGTGGCAAAATAGACTTCTCTATTTGGATTGAGAAGGATGATGCTGTTGACGCCGCACCAATTAATGCCGCACTTGTTGAAAATTATTACAAGCAAATAAAAGCCATTTCCGAAAAGACTGGAATTCCGGTTCCACAGGATTGGTTTAACACTCTTCTTCGTATGCCGGACGTCACGATGAAGAATGATGTTGAAAAACTTTCCAATGAGGAATGGGCTGCCGCAAGCCGTGCTATACACGAGGCTATTACCAACTTACTTACTTTCAGAAAGCAGGAAGGTGCAGCTCTCCAAAAGAAGTTTACAGAGAAACTTGATAATATAGAAGATCTGTTGCTCAGCATTGAGCCTTTCGAGAAAAGCCGTGTTGAGAAAATTCGTCAGAGCATTGTCAAGGGACTTGAGCAGATTCCTAGCGTTGACTATGATAAGAATAGACTTGAACAGGAACTTATTTATTACATAGAGAAACTTGACATCAGCGAGGAGAAGCAAAGACTAACCAACCATCTTAAATACTTCCGTGAGACTATGAACGAGGACGGAGCTGTTGGAAAGAAACTCGGATTCATCGCTCAGGAAATGGGACGTGAAATCAACACTACTGGAAGCAAGAGTAATCAGGCTGAAATGCAGAATGTTGTAGTGAAGATGAAAGACGAACTAGAACAGATTAAGGAACAGGTATTAAACGCTTTCTAAAGTATGAAGAACGGACTGCTTATTTTCTCAGCTCCTTCTGGAAGCGGAAAGAGTACTATCGTGCAGTGGCTGATGAAGGAACATCCTGAATTCAAACTGCATTTCTCTATTTCATGCACAAGCCGCCCACCACGTGGAACGGAAAAGAATGGTGTAGAATATTTCTTCCTCACGCCAGATGAATTCCGCGCTAAAATTGATAAAGGTGAGTTTCTTGAATACGAGGAAGTTTATCAAGACAGATTCTACGGCACATTGAAATCACAGGTTGAGAACCAACTTAATGATGGTCAGAGTGTTGTCTTCGACGTTGACGTGAAAGGCGGATGCAATATAAAGGATTTTTACGGCAAACGCGCCATGAGCATTTTCATCCAACCTCCATCAATTGAGGAACTGCGCAAAAGACTCAACGGCCGTGGCACAGATACACCAGAGGTTATTCAGCAACGTCTTGACAAAGCCGAATACGAATTAACATTCGAGTCAAAATTCGACCATGTTGTCGTAAACGATAATCTTGAGGAAGCCGAAAAAGAGACATTGGCTCTTGTAAGGAATTTCCTAGAGGAATAAAAACGCTGTTGTTGATTTCTTAAACATTCGCAAAAATGATACGAACGGGAATATACGGAGGGTCGTTCAATCCCATTCACACAGGGCACATTGCCATTGCTAGCCAGTTATTGCAAATGGCTTCGCTAGATGAGATATGGTTTGTCGTTTCTCCACTCAACCCGTTTAAGAAATCATCAACATCACTTTTAGATGATGCCCATAGGCTGGAACTTGCCCAAGCAGCATTGTCAGGAGAAAAATCACTTAAAGCCAGCGACTTTGAGTTCAACCTCTCCAAACCTTCATACATGTGGAACACACTGCAAAGACTAACCCAAGAGTTTCCCGATCGAGAGTTTACGCTCATAATAGGAGCCGACAACTGGTTGGTTTTTGACCGTTGGAAAAATTATCGTGACATCATCGCTAACTACCGCATAGTGGTTTATCCAAGGAAAAATTCGCCGATAGACAAAACCACTCTCCCTGCAAATGTAACGCTTGCCGATACACCTCTTTATAATGTCAGCAGCACAGATATAAGGCGCCGAGTTTCAGAATGCAAATCCCTCCACGACCTTGTTCCCGACAACATTATTCCACTTGTAGAAAAATACTACAAATAAGGAAATTGCATCTCGTTTTCAATTGATATTTTCTTACATGATCAATTATTAGAAAACAAAAATATTCCAAAAGTTTAAAAATGGACAAATATCCTTCACGCATAGGATAAACGATTGATAGATAAAGGATTATCGGTGGAGGATAACCTCCACTATCATCCACTAACCTCCACATTTTTGTAAACTATTAAGATTTTCACAACTAGTACTAAGCACAAAAGCAATATATTTAAAAAAATATCATTTTAAATATATTCACACTTTAGACTAATCATCTTTATTTCTTAGCCAAAAGTATTACAGTTAATTAGAGTATTTATATCCCCCTAAGTAAAAGCTTTATTTTTAAAAGTAGTAATCATTCAATTAAAGTTTTCATTGTAACGATATAATGAAAACGTTTGATCGACATAACAGAAACGTTTGATCATAGAAACACAAACATTTGATCGATACAATAGAAACGTTTGATCGTTGAAACACAAACGTTTGATCGACATAATGCAAAATCGGTAACGACACTTTATTTTACGGCATTGGATTTAAGTTTTGATTGGTTTAGTACAAGATAAAATGTAAATATATATTGATTTATATTATCTTCAATAATTCAGTTTATCACCTAGCATCTGCTATATATTACTTAATAGTTTACAAAAACGTGGAGGTTAGTGGATGATAGTGGAGGTTATCCTCCACCGATAATCCTTTATCTATCAATCGTTTATCCTATACGTGGAGGATATTTGTCAATTTTCAAACTTTTGGGATAATTTATTTTTCACAAATAAAAATATTTGAAGATAAAAAAGTTCGTGTCATTTGGGATGATCAAGAAGAAAGTGAGTTGACTACAAATTGTAGTCAACTGAAAATGAAATCGGCTGATGGAAGTTACAATTCTTTATAAATTATTGCAATAAAATACTAATTAATCTGTTTTATTCGGAATAAATAATTAATTTTGTACGCTGGGGATCGTTTTCTATAGTCGTGTCCCAATACAAACAAAGACTAACGATTGACAGAAATGAGAGAGAAAGAGAGAGACAAGGAAAAAGCATTTAAGGAATTGTTTGAAGCAAACTATTCCAAGATGTATTATGCCGCTCTCTTCGTTGTTTCTAATACTGATATAGCCCGTGACATGGTGAATGACGTGCTGGCCAAACTTTGGGAAAACTTTGATTCCTGTTCAAATGAATATACACCGGCATATCTGTTCAAGATAACAAGGAACAGATGCTTTGATTATTTGCGTCATTTAAACGTAGAAAATCAGTATGCCAAGTTGTATATGGACTTATACAAATCAGGGATTATTGATGACGAAAGCCATGATGAGCGCATGGATATTATATATCGGGTAATGGATGAAATGCCAACCCGCACGCGTTTTGTTGTCGACCAATGCTATTTCGAGGGTAAAAAGTATGCTGAAGTGGCAGAGATATTGGGAATAAGCAAGGATGGAGTGAGGAAACACATTATCAAAGCACTCACATTGTTAAGAAGTGCTTTTTCTGTTAATTATAAAAAAGGTCAAGTACCTAAAAATGGTTACTAGTCGTTATAAATAATAGATTATGGCAATATGAATATTGATGAAAAACTGACGCAAACAGATGAGCATACTGACATGGCAATAAATGCCATGCAGCGGCTTGATTCCATGACAGACACGGAGATTGAAGCTCTAGTTGCTGACGTGGATACTGCCGAGTGTTGCAGCATGTTGCTAGGATACCGCGAGGCCAAAATGACGCAGGACTCGCCTAAGCCAGATGTTAAACGGGCGTGGGAACAATTTCACAAAAATAATATACAGCCTGTCAGGGAGCGTCGCCGCAACCAGAAGGTCAGACTATACTCGGTGTCAGCTGCTGCCGCTATCATACTGGCAGTCGTAATTCTGTATTTCGGAAACAATAGCTTTCATTATTCAGACAAACATATTATGGCTTTCACTGCTAATGGTGAGCCGCAAGAGATAATGATGGGGACTGGCGGAAGTGATCCAGTACCGATTAGGAGACAAAGTGGCGAAGATGGTGTAGTGGTGAATGGCAGTGTGGCTGATTTCTCCAGTGTCACTGCATCTTCACAATCCATGAGGACTATCTGCACACCACGTGGAAGAGATTTCAAGGTGGTGCTTTCTGATGGTACCGTGGTGGTGCTCAATGCAGATAGCCGGCTTATATTCCCAACACGCTTCAACGGAAAGGAACGTGATGTAAAACTGGTGGGCGAAGCCTATTTTAAAGTGAGTCATGATGCCGCCCATCCTTTCATCGTGAGGGCAGGAGGAGTATGCACGCGTGTGCTAGGCACGGAATTTAACCTCAAGGCTTATCCGGGCTCTGACACTCATGTAACACTTATCAAGGGCTCTGTGATTATAGGCAACAATGCTAAAGGAAAAATCGTGAAACTGATTCCTGGTCAGGATGCCGCACTAAAGAGTAATAATGATTTTGACGTGACCACTGTTGACACAGAGTATTATGTGCAATGGAAAGAAGGATACTTCTATTTTGATAATACGCCATTGATCGATATAGTCAGAGAGCTTGGGAGATGGTATAATGTTGATGTGGAAATATGTAATAATTCACTGATGAGTTATCGCCTGCATTTCATTGCTGATCGGAGCTCAAATATAAGTGAAGTTATTGAAAATTTAAATGAATTTAGTTATCTTTCGGTGGTTCAGCAGGGGCAAAAGATAATTATTTCTAAAAAAAAATGAATTAAGTGGTGACTAATTTGTTCGCTTAATCGTTCTTTCATAAGTGATTTATCAACAAAAAGTAATCATTTATGAAAAAAAAGTATCAAAATCAGCCAAAAAGACTGCATTTTCCTTACAAGATGTTACTCTTACTACTGTTTTTCTGCGGTAGTATTGTTGCCAATGCCCAATCGTCTAAGACGACGATTTCGATGGAATGTAACAATGAGTCTATTGCCAGTGTTCTTAAAAAGGTAGAGAAAATCTCAGGTCTTAAAGTTTTGTTTACCTATGATGAGGTGCAAAACTACAAAGTCACTGCATCCATTAAAAACAAACCAGTAAGTTCTGCACTTAAGTCTTTGCTCGCAGGTACCCCCTTTAAATATAAGATAAAGGGAAAGTTTGTTAATGTCACCAAGAATGGGCGAGACTCCAAATCATCAGGCGACATGCGTGCCAACTTAGTACCTTCAGACAATGGATTTGACGCTCCTTCACCTCTTGGCGCAGGTAGCAGAATGATTCGAGGCAAGGTGTTTGATGCTGATGGAAATACTCTGCCAGGTGTCACTATCGCACTTAAAGGCACCAAGGCCATCACTGTAACGGGTAGTAATGGGCGTTATGCACTCTCGATACCAAGAGACGGTATACTAGAATTCTCATTCATAGGAATGCAAACCAAGTCTATAAAGACCCATGGCAGAAATGAAGTAGATGTAGCACTGACTGATGACAGTCATGCCATCGGGGAAGTTGTTGTTACAGGATTGATGGACCGAGACGCCAAGACTTTTACGGGTAACGCAACAGTATATAAGGGCGAAAATCTGCAAGCAGTGGGCCATCAGAACCTAATAAAGAGTCTAGCACTGTTGGATCCGTCAATATCACTGACAGAAAATCTAGAAATGGGGTCAAACCCAAATACGATGCCTACAATACGTTTGAGAGGAGAAAGTTCGTTTCAGGGGTTTGAGAATGTAGATAAATCCGGATTATCCAGCGACCCTAACCAACCTTTATTCATTCTCGACGGATATGAGACTACGGTGAGCCGTGTGGTAGATTTGGATATGAACAGGATTGAGTCGGTAACAATATTGAAAGATGCTGCTGCTGGCGCAATATATGGTGCGCGTGCAGCTAATGGCGTGATTGTGATAAAGACCAAACGTCCCAAAGAAGGAGAGCTCAAAGTGAGCTACAATATGGATCTTGACATAAATCTGCCCGACCTTTCCAGTTATAAGCTGTTGGATGCAAAGCAAAATATGGAACTCATCAATAAATTGGGGCTCTATCACTTTAATGACGGGACCCTGCGCCCTGAATATAATCAAATAGCGAAATGGGTGGCACAAGGAGTTAACACAGACTGGCTGTCTCAACCTGTGCGTAACTCGGTAGGAACCAAGCACTCTATGAATCTTCAGGGTGGTGATAACCGCATGAGATATGGCGTAGATCTTAATTATGCTAACGATCCTGGTGTAATGAAAGCTTCAGAGAGAAACAACTATGGTATTGGAGTTGACCTATCATACAATTTCAACGACAAGGTGTTATTTTCCAATTATTTGAACGTGTACCAGACAAAATCAACCGAATCACCTTACGGAAGTTTCGCGGATTACACCAAAATCAACTCATTCTATCCTATATATGATGAAAACGGGAAACTTTACAAATACTATTACTATACAGACGTATATGGACAGGAAAATAACCTGTGGGGTAATGTAAACAATATGCCCGTGAATCCGTTATATGAAGCAAATGTCGGCAACAAGAACGAGACAAAATCTACAAATATCAACGAAAACTTTTCTTTCGATTGGCGCATTCTCTCAACATTACGGCTAAACGGACGTATCAGCTATACTAAGAGTGCCACCAAAAACAATGTTTTTCTCTCACCAAATTCTGCCACATACAAGGATTATGGCAGTGGGTTGAGCGATGTTACCACTGATGACCAATTGTTGCGTGGAGAATACACATTCACTCAGACAGATTATGAATCATTAGAGGGAAACTCTTTTCTTACTTGGGCACAGGCCTTTAAAAAGCATTTCATAACAGCATCTGCTGGTGTATCACTCTCTGACAGCAAGAGCACCATATACGGGTTTACCGCACAAGGATTCGGTGATGGAGACTCTGCTGAGCCAGCTTACGCACAAGGATATAAGAAAGGGGGCACGCCAAACAATTCAGAAGGACACGCACGACTGGCCAGTTTTTTTGCCTCGGCAAACTATGCATACAACAACCGTTATCTTGTGGATGTTTCCTATCGTTTGGATGGCTCCTCAGAATTTGGTTCGGCCAAGAAAACCGCACCTTTCTTTAGTACGGGTATAGGCTGGAACATGCATAACGAAAAATTTATCAAAGACCTCGACTTTATTAACATGCTCAAACTAAGAGCTACATACGGAGAAGTGGGTTCAGTAAATTTCTCCCCGTATCAGGCTAAGGATATTTATGATATGACTAGCAATAACCGCTATGATGGAAACATTGGCGTGATATTGAAGGGCTTAGGAAATGAAGACCTGCGCTGGCAAAATACAAAATCATTGGATTTAGGAATCAATGTAGGGGTGTTCAATATTATTGATATCAGTGCCGACTATTATCGCAAGACCACTTATGATATGGTGCTACCCGTGACTACCCCTCCATCCGTGGGATTCGACAGCTTCACCGATAACTTGGGGCGTATGCGCAATCAGGGTTATGAACTTACATTGCGTGCCTATATCATCAAAAAGCCGCAATTAAATCTCTCTATCTTTGGAAATGCCAGTCATAATGAGAACAAGATTCTTGCAATATCATCATATCTGGAATCATACAATAAATCAGTTGACTCTTCCGATGGCATGTCTGAAAATGAATATAAACAGGCATCACATAAGTTCTTGACTAAATACGAGGAGAACCAATCACAGTCAGCAATATATGCGGTAAGATCATTAGGCATAGACCCTATGACCGGCGAGGAAATATTTCTGACTCGTGACGGTAAGCCCACAAAGACATGGAGCGCCAGCGACAAAGTAGTTGTAGGAAACGCTGAGCCAACAATGAGGGGTACTTTCGGCGCCAATCTTGGATGGAAAGGCATTTATCTCAATATGACATTTTCTTACCAATACGGTGGACAAGTATATAACCAAACGCTTGTAGACAAAGTGGAAAACTCCAACAAATATCAAAATGTGGATGAACGTGTGCTTACCGAAACATGGCAAAAACCCGGCGATGTGGTGAGATACAAGGCAAATGTGACCGACCGTCTTACTCAATATTATACTTATGCTAGTTCGAGATTTGTGCAAGATTTGGATATTCTGCAGCTATCATCACTATCGTTGCAATATGAATTGCCTAAACGTTGGATTGCTCCACTGTGTATAGAGAGTATGCGTTTATCTTTCAATACATCTGACTTACTCTATCTCTCAACGGTAAAACGGGAACGTGGCACATCATATCCATACGCCCGTGCATTCACCATCGGCCTCCGTGCTAATTTTTAATACAGCTTTACGATTATGAAATTAAATATATTATTATTATCAGTAGTGCTATTGATGTCATCGTGCAATGATTGGCTCGACGTGCAACCCACAACAGAAAAGGACCGCGAAGACCTTGTAACCAGTTCTGACGGCTATAAACAGATGTTATATGGCACATATATTAATCTGGCAAGTACCGACCTCTACGGTCGTAACCTGTCATACGGGATACTGGAAGGGGTAGCTCGCAACTATTGCAAAAATCCTGTTCCTAATTATAATTACCTAGACAACAGTGTACGCCCCACTGTAGATGCTATATGGGAAAAGATGTATAATAACATCGCAAATGTGAACAGCATATTGAAAGATATCGAGGAACATAAAAGTGAATTCGCAAAAGGAGAAGAGGAATTGCTTGAAGGCGAGGCTCTGGCGCAACGTGCATATATGCATTTCGATTTAATGCGACTGTTCGCTCCTGCATACAAGGGTAATGAGGACAAAATAGCAATTCCTTATGTGGAAAGTTACGAACGTGTGAGATATCCGCATATTGCTGAGAAACTTGTTATTGATAAGGTGCTGCGTGATTTGGGCCGAGCAGACAGTCTGCTCAGCGCAGGTGGAGACCCTCTGATTAATGGCGCGCAAACTGTGACATATTCTGGTAAAGGAATTTTCACCGCCAACCGCCAATACCGATTCAATTATTGGGCGGTACAGGCTTTGCGTGCCCGCGTATATATGTATATAGGTGATACTGCAAACGCATTGAAATATGCGACATTAACAATCGAGAAAGGACCATTCCAGTGGGTCACAGAGACTGACGTTTCGGCTGGAGACCGCATTTTTATGCCTGAGATGATTTGTGGGCTTGATGTACCAGACCTTCCCAACTATTACGATAGCAATTTCACATCCGAGAGCTATTCCCTGTCTGATGGCTGGGGAACATACGCCCTTAATGTCTTCGAGGATGCAAATGACTACCGTTATCTATATCTGTTTACCAATGACAAAGCAAACAACAAGGTTATTTCGTGTAAATATAAACAGACAATAGGTAGTAGCAAGGTGATGAAAAAACAAACTGTGCCCCTGATACGTCTAGGTGAAATGTATCTCATTGCCGCAGAATGTAATATGGAAAAAAATCCTGCAATGAGTATAAGTCTGTTGCGCACACTGAAACTGCACCGGGGTTATCTATCAGAAGATCAAGGTGTCACGGATGGTTCAACAACAAGTCAGATAAGAGACTATATTACCAAGGAAATGCGGAAAGAAACCTATGCTGAAGGGCAGATGTGGTTCTATTACAAACGGATTGATTCGCCTACAACTCCCGACTTCAGCCCATGGTGGGCAGGAGCCACAACAACAATGAAAACATCATATTATACATTCCCGCTACCTGAAAGTGAGAAAGAATATGGCAATTTACCATCTTCAAATTAAAAAGAAAGGACATGAAAATGATGAGAAATAATATTATAGCGTTGGTATTGTCGGTCTCTGCACTTACATCCTGCACAGTTGACCAAATAGAAACTTTTGACAGTCATAACTATTTGTCTTTCAAGTCAAGCACGATGTCATATACTTTTGCATTCAATACCGACGATGTGAAAAGTTTTGACTTTGACATACCTGTCACTTATGCGGGCAGATATAGTGATAAAGATGTTGAATTTGCAGTATCTGCCGTACCAGATAAGAGCACGGCTGTAGAAGGTGTACAGTACAGGATGAAAAGCGCGGACCAGCAGATTGTTAAAGCTGGAGCCAATGATGGTGTGGTGAAGATCACACTATTGCGTACAGACTCCATGAAGACAAAGACGTATACGTTAAGACTTGCCATTATGGAAAATGCTGGTTTCAAACCCGGCCCTACAGATTCAATAACAGTAAATATCACAGATAGACTTATCAAGCCCGACTGGTGGGGTGCTTCTCCATACAACTATTATCTGGGCGCTTATACAGCCACAAAACTCCGCTTGTGGTTGGAATTTATGGGTGTAACAGACGGTAGTAATCCGTTTGACAAAGCTCCATATATACAATGGCTGGACTATGGCTCTGGCAATTTCATTTACAAGAATTACAAAGATTCAGAAGTAAAGCCTAAAGTCATGGAATTCAGACAGTGGCTTATCATCACTAAGGGAAATCCTATTGACGAACAAAATAAGCCTGTGGCTGAAACGCTCGGTAATTTCTAATGATTATATAAAAAATAGTTTATGAAAAGAAATATTTTTATTTTTGCATTAGTGATAATCACGTTTTCATCATGCTTGAAAGATGAGGGAAACTATGACTATACACAATTAAAGAATGTCACGATAAGCGGGCTCGACAATTCTTATCGTTTTATCCTGCAAGTGCCTCAGACATTAAAACCTTTAATAAAGACGGATATTGCGGAAGACAATATGACGTACTGTTGGAGAATCGGTGCCGACACACTAACTAAAACACGTGATTTTAATTATACATTCACACATGTGCCAGCAACTTCAGACCCTCTCACATTGGATATATATGACAAGACAACGAATGTGCGTTACACCAAGGCAATGACACTTAGTGTGGTCTCACCATTCTATACGGGATGGCTCATTCTTGCAAACAACAACGGACAGGGCGAACTGAATTTTCAATCGTATGAGACTGACAGTACTCTATATCAAAATATTTACGAAGAGGTGAACAAAGAAAAACTGACCGGTACACCTGTCATGGTAAAGCAGATAAACTATCAAGACGGATTATCAGGTGCATACGCTGACCGAGTTGCTGTGGTATGTAAAGACGGTAAGTCGCCAGACCTAGACGGGACCTCTTTGTTGAAATATAAATACATTGAAGATGATTTCAAGACAGAAAACAAACCTTCACTTATCGATGTCACAGCAGAATATTACAGTAACGACAGAGCGCTTAACGTGGTTACCACAGACGGAAAGTTGTATGGCAAGGCTGTAGGCTCAATGAGTCCCCCTGAGGATGGATATTTCCAGTACCCTTTCCAGAGTGACGGTCTAGACTATCGAGTGGCTCCCTATCTTGTAAGACCAGTCTACAATAGCTATTATTACGCTCTGGATGAACTCAACCATCGATTTGTATATTACACATCAAATTCTCTTTCATCTAAAGTTAGCCATCTGCAATGGGACATTACCAACAGTATCAAGACAGCTAGTCATGACACTATTCCCGGTGTAGCCGCATGGATGGGGGGAATAATGTATGATGATGACGTATATGCTGTTACTAATAATGATGGGGAGTATAGGCTGTATCGCTTCTCTGTGATTTGGGATGGAACAGCTACTCTTCTAGCTTGTGTGAAATTGCCAGAAGGAGTGGTAAGCAAGGACAGCCATTTCGCGCTGCATCCCACTAGCCCGTACCTGTTTGTAAGTAATGGCAATAAACTACAAGCTATAAATTTGGAAAACCTGACAAATATAAACTCTGCTATCAATGATCTTGCCACTTATGAAGGTGATATTACGGACATGCAGTTTGCCTATGATGCAAATAAGCAAGTGAATGAACTAGGCATTGCGGTCCAAACATCTGCAGACAAGTCATCACTACTCATTATTAATTCACAACTCACTTCCCATGGCGCCATTATCAAGCATTTTGACGGGATTAAGGGTAAAGTGGTCAGTATTTACAGAAAAATAATGTAAATTTAAAATATGAAAAAAATATTTTCTTTTCTATTAACATTCGTGGTCTGCATGACTGCCAATGCCGCTTCTGATAATGGTTACCAAATCTTGGGTAAAGTTACAAATATTCCTGATGGCACGATGCTTTATCTGCAATTGGTTGGTCCGCCAAACCAAAAAATAGACAGTACAGCCATTCATGACGGAGCGTTCGTCTTTAAGGGTGCTGCCATCAAGGCTCCTGTCTGGTCTCTGATTACAATAAAAGGACAATTCGTGGCAGTGTGTGATTTCTATTTGGAGAATGGGAATATAACAATTAGTGGTGACCGTTATGGTGCTGTGGCGCGTGGCAGCGAGACCAACGAACAGTACCTCATCTACAATACTGATGTAAACAGAATGTTCAATGATGCATACGGGTTAAATTTAGCAGTATCAGCTGCTAAAGGAAAAGCTGCTGCCGACAGTGCGAAAGCCGCACTGCAGGCATGTCAGCAGGAATTACTCTCAAAGGAAATTGCTTTTGTAAAGAAATACCCGTCATCTCCAATATCGCTACGCATAGTTGATTATATCTGCCGTAATGCGAAGTCTGATGATATCATCCGATACATATCTTACCTTTCACCAGAGATGCAAAAGACAGATACGATGACAAAATTGAAAGAACGGTCTGCCCATCAACGACTTACTGAGGATGGTACCATCGCACCGGCATTCACATTGCTTTCGAAAGAAAAGAAAAGTGTATCATTGGCGGATTATAAAGGCAAATACGTTTTACTTGATTTTTGGGCCTCATGGTGTGCTCCATGCCGTGCCAGTTTTCCTGATGTGGCAAGCATATATGCCAAATACAAAACAAAGAATTTTACCGTCTTAGGTATATCGCTTGACCGTAAGGAAGGTCCTTGGCTCAAGGCTCTGAATGAAGAGAAATGTACATGGACACAAGTCGTGGATTTGAAAGGTGATGTGGCTTACAAGTATTCAGTTGTCACCATCCCGTTCATGGTTCTTGTAGGGCCAGACGGTAAGATAATAGGTAAATTTGACAAATCACAAATAGCTGACAAACTGGAAACTCTGTTTGATAACAAATAAGATATCAATAATGGTGAAAAAAAGGGGATGCATGTTGCTAAGCAACATGCATCCCCTTTTTGGGGGTTTTATAATATCTCAGAAATATATGTGCCATAGTAGACTATTTCAAGAAGATGCGAAAGCGGAATGAACAACTTACGTTGTTTCTAGGGACAAATTGTCCACAGATAACAATGGTAACAGAAAGCGGAAAGAAAGTAAGAAGCAGATTAGGATGTTCTAAAGAGCATTGGCTATTTCTTGATAAATAATACAAACACGTCCAATGGGATTTATCACTATCAAATAGAACAATAGGCCTAATATAAATATGATAGAATTGATTGCTATTGACTTCTTGTCTTTCTTCTTTATTGAACTAAGAATATTCACAAAGAGCCTTACCACGCAATAAGCCAAATATATGAGTATTGTGATCTCACATATATTAAATAGTATTTCCATGTTTATCTAATTTAGAATAAGTTTTTTAGTGTATACATACAAAGTCAATTTGACTATGTACAAATATAAACTTTTATTTTGAATACGTAAAACGTTTATTGCAAATTACGCAAACTATTATTATTTTTTTGCATAATAGCTTGGGAATGGCAATAAAATCATTGCCATGCGGTGTGAAATAATTGGCTTAAAAAAGATTGATAACTAGATGTTAGAACTTTACCATAGTTATTACAACCTTTAGAATTTTGAGTACTTCGCTTTTGGATAAAGGAACTCTTTTCTAAAAATATACCTGATGTAGTTAATGATAGTCAATTTAGTCTTAATTTTTATTTAGTAGACACTATTGATAATTAATAAGGAAAAAGCAGATAGTAAGTTTATCATATACCTCCAGAAAGTTTACTTTTAAACATACTTTATTAGAACATAAACATCTTATTATCAGCAACATAAGCTTCACAAGATACTTACTTTACTGTATTACTCATTGTTTCATTCAAAAGAAAATATATTTAACTTTGCAGCAGAAAATCTAATAAAATTTTACCAAAATGTTTAAGACTTTGATAATCTCTTTTCTAGCCATACCTACATTAGTATGTGCACAGCAACCTCAATTGGGCAAAGACCCTATTGAGAAAGTAATAAACGCGATGACGCTAGACGAGAAACTCGACCTATTAATAGGTTCTGGTGGAAACGCGAAGACAGAGGCATCTGCAACTATCGGAAACTCTTCTGTATTAGTTCTTGGTGCTGCCGGTCAACTCAATGCCATTCCTCGTCTTGGGATTCCTAACACAGTGCTTGCTGACGGTCCTGCCGGACTACGAATACAGCCAAAGCGCGATGGTACAACAAAGACATTCTATTGTACACATTTCCCTATAGAGACTGTGATGAGTTCTACATGGAACTCTAATCTTGTTAAGGCTGTAGGTGCTGCCATTGGTGATGAAGTGAAACACTACGGAGTAGATGTGCTTCTTGCCCCGGCAACTAATATCCAACGTAACCCTCTCAACGGCCGTAACTTCGAATACTATAGTGAAGACCCTCTTCTGGCGGGAAAGATAACTGCTGCAATGATAGCCGGCGTTCAGAGCAATGGTGTAGGAACATCTCTTAAACATTTTGCCCTCAACAATCAAGAGACCAATCGTACTAATAATAATGTAATAGGTAATCCACGTACATTTCGAGAGATCTATCTAAAACCATTCGAGATAGCTATTAAAGAAAGTCATCCTTGGACTGTGATGACGTCTTATAATAAGATAAATGGTACATATACAAGCGAACGTGCCGATCTTCTAACAGAAATATTAAGGCATGAATGGGGATTTAATGGTATGGTTATGACCGACTGGTATGGCGGACAGCACGCTACCATGCAGATGGAGGCTGGCAACGACCTGCTTATGCCCGGTAAACTGAGCCAGCGCGAAGAATTGCGTAAAGCAATACTTAACGGCAACCTCTCTATGGAAATAATAGACCGTAACATTAAGAATATTCTTGAATATATAATCAAGACACCACGTTTTAATGGATATGTGGCAGACAACAACCCGGATCTTAAGGCTCATGCACAAGTTACACGTAATGCAGCTATCGAAGGTATGGTACTGCTAAAGAATAACAGGAATGCTCTTCCTTTTACTAAAAATATAAAGAATCTAGCTGCATTTGGTTTCACATCTTACGACTTTATAGCAGGCGGCACTGGTTCAGGAGATGTAAATCATGCATACGTAGTGTCACTTATTGACGGACTTAAAAATGGTGGGTTCTCAATAGATGAATCGATAAAGAAATCATACGAGGAGTATATACCTGAAGCCAAGGCTAAAATGCCAAAACCAACAGGTCAGTTTGCAGCATTCCTCCCCAAAAAGCTTATCCCTGAAATGGAACTTTCAGATGTTGATATTCTAAATGCTGCAAAGAATGATGATGCAGCAGTGATAACTATAGGAAAGACATCTGGTGAGTTTGGTGACCGTAGCATAAAGACAAACTTTAATCTTACCGATCCTGAAAAGAAGATGATAAGCGATGTTACAAGAATATTCCATAAAGTAGGAAAGAAAGTTGTAGTTATCCTTAATGTCTGCGGAGTGATTGAGACTCAGAGCTGGATCAGTCAGCCAGATGCAGTGCTTATATCATGGCTACCCGGTCAGGAAGGTGGAAATTCTGTAGCCGATATAATTTCAGGTAAAGAGAGTCCTTCAGGCCGTCTGCCTATGACATGGCCTTTAAGCTATAACGATGTACCTTCTAAGAATGATTTCCCAGACCCGGATGAGATAAGCGATGACGAATTAATGAATTCTCTTAAAGGTTTTACAGAACTACGCACCGAAGGGTCCAGGAAGAATTTCGACATTACTACTTACAACGATGGCATATATGTAGGTTACCGTTACTATACAACAAAGAATATTCCGGTATCATTCCCCTTTGGTTATGGTATGAGCTACACATCTTTCGAATATGGCAAACCTAATGTTGAGAAAGACGGCAATGGTAATATCAAAGTATCCGTTAATGTCAGGAACAATGGTAAAATGGCGGGTAAAGAAGTAGTTCAAGTATATGTTTCGGCACCCGGAAAAGATATGGACAAACCTGCAAGAGAACTTAAAGGTTTTGCCAAGACAAAGAGACTGGCTATTGGCGAAAGTGAGACAGTGATAATAAATATTTCTTTTGAAAGTCTTGCTTCGTTCAACGACCAATCTAACTGCTGGCAGGTTGAGAGTGGAGTATATAAAGTGATGGTAGCCAAGAATGCTGCAGACCTAAAACCTCTAACAACAACTGTTTATGAAGAAGGCAAAATAACCGAAAATGTAAGACCATGCCTTGTCACAGAACAAAAATAATATCTAATAACACATTACAATCTTATCATTACCTATTATGAAACGAACAAAATTGATTTCATTACTGATGTTGTCGGCGATAGTTATTCCGACCGCAACAGAAGCTCAGACTAAAGTTGCAAAAGATTCTTTATCTGAGACGAAAGAAGTAAAAAACCGCAATGTGATGCTTAATGCGTCAGCAGACAACCAACCTAGACAGATTTCTATCGGTCTGCCATCCAGTCTGTCAGCTTCTATTTATGAAGATGGTCTGCCTGTATCATACAATATATGGCCTTGTCTACCCTATCTTTATTGGACGGGTACAGCCGAGCATGGTCGTATGGGCTTACTATCTCTTGGCGAAAGTGCTATTACCAACGGTGCTGTAAACTATGCTGTACTATCTTATACACGTGAGGGTAGCGACAAGTTTGAAGGTCATGTCAACTACACCACAAACATATTCAATCTGCAACGTTTTGATCTGTCTATTGCCGGACCTATAAAGAATGGATGGAGCTATTCATTCGGTGTATACACCAATCTTGATCCGGGCTCTAACAAGTTGGCCGATGTACAATATTCTACCGACATGAAAATAATCAAGGCTGCTCTTACCAAGACTTTCGCCAATAACAGGGGCAAGATGAGCCTATTTTACAAGTATGCCTATACCAAGAGCATGGGCGACAGCTACGGACCCTTTATATATAATGGTGACGGTAGTGTAAGCGAGTACAACGGATTCCGTCTGGGGCATGATGGATTTTTACCTGCCAACGGCAATATAACATACAAAGATGTTGTTACAGGCGAGACAAAAACTTATGACCGCAAAAACGGTATACATGCACTAAACAATAGTATTGTATTCAATCTTAACTATAACTTGAATAGTAATATGAACCTCGACGTACGTTCTAAGTATAACTACGCCAACTCATACTATTCTACATTAGCATTAGCTGGTACAGGTGTAGCTACAGCCACATCAGGATATACATATGCTTACGACAACGGGAGCCATAATGCAGGCGATGTTTTCACAGGCAAATTCAACAACCGCTACCTGCTTAGGGATATAGGTTGGGAACGCGACTGGATGACAACTGCCGAACTAAAAGGCATTAATAAGAATAGTGCACACAAGTGGCGTTTGGGTATGAACTTCTGGTGGAACCGCCAAAGCATATCTGCCAGCACTGGTGTATATGCTCACACAGTAGAAGCTAATCCGGTATGGCTAGATTTCAATGGAAGTCAAGGCTTTGCCCTAAATACTGGTGGCGAATATTATAACTCACACGAGGTAAAGGCCGCTCTTTATGCATCAGATGACTGGCAGGTAAACAACCGCCTATGGCTATCTGCAGGAGTACGCGGAGAATACTATGGATTGGGCGGAACAGATGCTCTTGCCTATCTCAATGCTACAGACAAAACAGCTACTTATCCAAATAATATCCGTACTATAGGTTATAGCATCAACAATGGTACACTGACACATTTCAGCAACAACTGGATTAACCCTGCTGCAACTATTCAGGGACGTTATACTATCTCTAAAGGCTTCGGTCTATTGGCTGAATATGTTTATGCCATGCAGCATCCTAACTCACAGGATTATGCCGGTCCATACATGCCAATACTTGATCCGGTCAACATCCATCTGGGCCGTGCCGGTATATTCTGGAACAAATCATGGATGAAACTCGTATCTCAGGTTTCTATCATCTCACAGAGCAACTATAAGAGCCGTTCACAATTCACTAACCCTAACAAGGCTTCTGATGTAGTAACGATCCCTATCACAAATAATGTACAGACTATGGGTTGGACAACCGATGTTGTATTAACACCGTTCAAGGGATTCACCTTCCACGGACTACTCACATTACAGGATCCAAAATATAAGAATTTCAATATCACAGCTAATTTCAGCGACGGTACTTCTAAGTCTTACGATTTCAGCAATAAGATCACCACAGGTGTAAGCAAGACCATCATAGAGTTAGACCCTAGTTATATGTTTGGTAAGTTCCGCGTATGGGCTAGTTTCAGATACCAGAGCAAACAATACATCAACAAGACTAACACATTGTATTTCAATGGTCGCTGGGAGACATTCGGTGGTCTGGACTACAGCGTAAATAAGTTCCTGAGTCTGTCATGCAATGTCATCAATTTCTTCAATCAGAAAGGTGCCAGCGGAAGTATCGGTTCAGCCGACTTAGTAGAAGATGTATCAGCATACAAGAATTATCTGATGGCTGGTACATACATACGTCCGTTCACTGTTGAGTTCGCAGCACATATTAATTTCTAAACCAACAAAATATCCTCACCCTCAATACGTTATATAATTGTGTTTGGGTGAGGTTTTATAAAAATAGTATTATGAAAAAACAATTCTTTATCACATTAGCCGCTATGTTCCTTACTATAGGGGCAAGCGCACAAGATGCACCTCAGGCTCAGACTGGGAATGGCACTCTTGAAGGTATCAACGAATCAGGCATCAAGGTATTCAAGGGTGTACCCTTTGCAGCGCCTCCGGTTGGCAACCTCAGATGGGCAGCTCCACAACCTGTACAGAAATGGGATGGCATACGCAAGGCTGATGAGTTCGGACCTAATCCTATGCAAGAAAATGTGTTTGGCGATATGATGTTCGGCACTAAGAAAATGAGTGAAGACTGTCTCTATCTAAATATATGGACTCCAGCCAAGACTATGGACGAGAAATTACCTGTATTCATATACTTCAATGGTGGCGGACTAATGGCCGGCAGTGGCAGTGAACCAAGATATGCAGGTCTGTCAATGGCCCGTAGAGGTATTGTGGCTATCACGGCTAACTATCGTGAAGGCATATTCGGTTTCTTCGCTCATCCACAGTTGAGTAAGGAAACGTCATACAAAGGTTCGGGTAACTACGGGTTCCTGGATCAGGCAGCAGCAATCAAATGGGTAAAAGATAATATTTCAGCATTCGGAGGCGATCCTGACAGGATTACCATTATGGGCGAATCTGCCGGTTCTATGTCTGTAAGTGCGCTCATGGCATCGCCGCTTACACGGAGCCTAATCAGCCAGGCAATGGCTTCAAGCGGTTCGGTACTTAGTTCCAGACCTGTTTTATCTCTCAAAGAGGCCGAAGAGGCAGGTGTGGAGACAACCAAAAGATTAGGATGTAAGTCAATTAAAGAACTTCGTGCTCTCTCTGCAGACGAACTTATGAAGCGTGCCGCCGTAAAGAGTGTACCTTCATATAATATAGACAATTACTTCTTTACTGAACAACCAGCCGAAACTTATGCCAAAGGCGAACAGGCTCAAGTACCATGCCTAATAGGCAACAACTCGTCAGAGATGGTTCCAGCATATATACTGCAAGGTAAACCGGCAACTATAGAGAACTTAAAACCAATAGTTGAGAAGGCATTTAATGTATCAGCCGACAAACTTCTGCCTATGTATGGCATTAATACCGATGCAGACATCATGAAACTTCCGGGGTATCAACTGGCTGGTGATATATTTATTGCTTATGCTACATGGAAATGGATGGATGTACAACAGCAGACTTGCAGCAAACCTGTATACAGATATGTATTCTGCCGTCCACGTCCCGACATGGTTATAAAGAATAAAGAAGCCGGTCTGGCTGGAGGAGTACAAGATAAGAAATCGGATGCACCAGCAGCACCAAAGATTCCGGGAGCGATCCACTCAGCAGACATAGAATACGAAATGGGCAATCTGTCTACAAACAATGTATTTGCATGGAACGCAGACGACTATGCTGTATCTGATATCTTCCAAAGTTATTATGCCAACTTTATTAAGACAGGCAATCCTAACGGTCTTGGTCTTCCTGAATGGACACCAATCAACGGTCAGGCTGTCGCTCCTGTAATGCAGATAGATGTTAACACATATCTTAAAGCAGACCCTCAGATGGAAAATAGGTATAAATTAATTGATAGTGGCAGAAGTGCTATGAACACAGTAAAAAAATAAAGTAACATTTTTGCTTATTCAGGAAAACAGAAGGGCGACTGCATCGATACAGTCGCCCTTTATTTATTTCAGTAATACATTTTCTCTATGGTATCGGCAAACTCCTTTTCATCTATACAAGAACCGTGCCTTACTTTCAACCTATAATTGTATATCGTCTGCGGCGAATAATGAAGGAAATCTGCAATGTTAACACTCTCGGTAATGCCAAGACTTACCAGCGCATAGATACGAAGTTCGGGCGTTAGCACTTCAGCAGAAGGTACAATGATCTTCTTATCCGGCTTCATCAGTTCGTTAAAGCGATCTATAAAGTCTGGATGCAACTGAACGAATGCTTTGTCAAACTGTTTGTAGAAATCTTGCAGATATTCATCCACAGCCGTAGACGAATTAAGCGACTTCTTGGCATTGTCTACTTTTCCTGCAATAAGCATATTATATATGCCACGTTTATATTTCTGAACATCGCTTATATATCTGGATACCAATTGGTATACGTTCATAAAGTTATTGTTGCGTAGCTTCAGTTCATCTTGTAGACGTATGTTATTGTATTTGAGCTGGTCTCTCATGGTATCTCCCTCTTTTACAAGCTCATTAAGTTTGATATTCATCTCCTCTACCCTCTGCATCATCTCTGTCTGATGGCCGCGTTTCTTTATTATAAGTCTGAGCTCTATAAAAATAACGACAAGTGATAGCACAAGTAATGCTATGATTATACCCATGTACGTAGCCCTTCTTTCGAGTGCAGACTCAAAAGCCTTGGATATAATAGAGTAAGCCTTTACTATATCAAGACTTCGACCCATATCCTTATATGCCTTGGCATTATCAGTACAAACCATAGCATAATCAAAGGCACGCTTGCTGTCTTTATCAACATATGGCGACTCAATAAGATATATCAGAGACTGTGCTTCACAGTTGGCCATGCTTATATCGTTTATAGCCGAATGTATGAGATAATAATAATACATCGTCTGATTACCATCCTTATGATAAGACTTTGCCAAGGCAACCTCTATCATTGCAGCCATTATAGAAGGTTGCGGAACAGTCTTAAGGCTTAATCGCATTCTTTCGGGCGCATGGTTACCCAAAACCATAACATTGTAGTAGTCGTAACTCCATGAACCTTTTGGCACATACTTGCCGTATTTTGACCAACAAAGTTTAATATTTATACTATATGGATCTGTTTTGTCGCCCAAACTGAATTTCTGAAGCCGCATATAATATTCTAAAGCAGCGATTGCATATTTGGCCTGCATATTAGGAGCTATCTTCTCTATAGGTCCACAATCTCTCAACTGCACTTTTGCCAAGGCATACTGCCCCCTATAGATAGAAATCAGCAGTTCATCTATTTCTGCCTGTATAAAGAGATCTGATTGTTTCATATCCGATGCAAGTTCCTTACATCTATGGGCATAATAGAGAGCCGAATCGGCATCAAACTTCTGATATTCATCATATAGTCTTTTAGATATCACATACTTGTCATTATCAAAAGTTGTTGTTTTGAGGGTTTTCTTCAACTGGTCTATTTCATCCTGATGGTTCTGCATATAGACATCACGCTTTGCCACGACATCATCCAGGTGCTTCATGGCGGTCTCAAGATCCACCTTCTGTGCCGAACATAATGATGAAACGAAAAAAGAGAATAATAACAGTTTTATTCTTTGAGCTTTCATAATATAAGTTATGGTCCCAAAGATACACATTTCTGACGAATATAAGATATTTTGCAACTAAAAAATTATCTATGTATGACTCTATCAACCGATTTGTCGGATGAACCGTTTTTTTTAGTGTATGCATACCAAGTCAATTTGACTATGTACAAATATAGACTTTTATTTTGAATACAAAAAATGTTTATTAGAAATTATGCACACTAATATTGTTTTTTACATAATAACTTGATGATGACAATAAAATCATTACCGTGAGGTGTAAAATAGTTGGCATAAAAAAGATTGGTAACCAGATGTTAGAACTATAGTTATGACAACCTTTGCTATTTTGAGCAAGCTTGACAGATATAATTGGAATCAGGCATATTCTTCTAAAGTTTTACGATTAAGAGGAGTGATCATTATTATACTCCCCTGAATAATTTAAAACATGAATAAAGCGCAGATTAACTAAAAATAAGCTGTGTGCGAACACAATATATTGATTTACATCAAGAAAAGGTGTATTTATGCATTAAATGTACCTAAAAGTATTGCGCGCAACTGAAAATAACACTATCTTTGCATCATCAAAAGGTTAATAGATTGTTTAGGTTAGTAGTAATAAAAATTTAGGTTTAGTTATTAGGTTTTAAGGTAAAGTTAATAGATTGTACAGGTAATAACTTGGAGACCGTGAGGTTACCAATTATTAAGGAAATATTTTAAAAATAATAATAGGCGTTGAAACTCGTGATTTGAGCTTCAACGTTTTTTTTGTGTGGTTACGCAGATGCCCTAAAGGCTCTGCACAAACATTTTAGGGGTGGTCTTCATCTTACGCTTAAACATCTCTCGGAAATTCTTAACGTCTTTGAATCCACAGCTTTCACAGACGGTCTCAATATTGGTTGCTCCATGCTTAAACATCTGCACAGCCTTATAAATTTTATAATCGTTTATAAACTCGATGAGAGACATTCCTGTCATCTGCTTTACTTTCTTGTAAAGAGAAGAATGACTCATGGCTAGCTTGTCTGCAAGGAAATCAATGCTGAAATCATCATTATTCAGATTGTCGTCTATGACCTCCCTACACCTTAACAAGAATATCTGTTCTTCCTTGGTGTAGTTGTTAGCCTTATTGGTTATGGAACTTGTCAACACGGCATTGTCTGTCTGCTCAATAAGACGATCAATTCTTTTTCTGAGGACCTTGAGTGAAATTGGCTTGGTCACATAAGCATCAGCACCATTATCAAAAGCGGTGAGCATGTCTTCCTCGGAAGTCTTAGCTGTGAATATCAACACTTTTATGCTTGACAGCTTTCTGTCGGCTTTCAGTTTTCCAAGAAATTCTAATCCATTCATTTTCGGCATCATTATGTCGCAGATAATTACATCAGGCAGGTTCTTGACAGCTTGCTCTAAGCCCTCTACTCCATCACAAGCCGTGAACACCTTGAAGTCGGAAACAAGATTGCGCTCTAACAGCTGTATGGTCTGAGGTTCATCATCTATGATAAGCACAGAATGAGTGGCTGTGGGATTGCCAGCCAACTTGGCTACATCAAATGATTCAGGTTCAAGACTATGGTCTGCATCTAAAGCGGACTGACTGCTGTCAATTAAATCATCAGCAGAATGTTTGCGTTTTGGCATTGTGAAAATAAATTCAGAACCTTTTCCCGCCTCACTTTCCAAAGTGATTTTGCCACCATGAAGTTCTACGAAATTCTTCACGACTGATAAACCTATACCGTCGCCCTCACTTTGTTTCTCTCCACGCTCTGTACGGAAGAAGCTTTCGAAGATATTGTCGCGCATTTTTTCGATGATGCCGATTCCATTATCCTTTACAGAAAACTGGACATCATCATCTTTATCTTCTATTGAGAAGACAACATTGCCGCCCTTTTTGGTGTATTTAAACGCATTAGACACTAAATTTGAAATAATCATTTCTAGTTTTTCAGCATCAAATGTAAGCTGAATGTCTGTCTTGTCACACTGGAACTTAAACGAAATGTCTTTCTGTTCGCACAGGTTCACATAGTCCTCTGTAAGATTTTGACAGAATGCCACTACGTTCATGCGTTGCAGAGCCAGTTTGAGTTTATCAGAATCCATCTTTCTGAAATCAATAATGCGGCTGATGAGTTTATTCAGTTTCACCGAACTACGATACATTGCATTGAGATAGGAATAAGGAACATTGACGATTGACGTTTTAACATCCATCAATTCTTCAATCTGTGCTGCAATAAGGAATACAGGCGTGCGCAGTTCGTGAATGATGTTGGTATAAAATGTCATTTTAGCATCATTGAGCTTTTTCATCGTGTCTTTCTCTATCTCGCTTATACGCATATTATGCTTGATATCGAGTTCATAAAGATAGAACTTTAAAGCTGAGACAAACAGGAGAATGAAGAGAATTACCCAAAGTCCAATAGCCCAAGTTGTCTTATACCACGGTGGTGTGACAACGATGTTGAGCACAGCAGACTTTACCCAATGTCCGTTACTGTCAATACACCGCACAAAAAAATCATAAGTTCCAGGCGGAACATTCGTATAAGACACCTCTCGCGAACCAGACAATTCACGCCAAGATGTTTCCAATCCTTTAAGGCGACATGAGAAATGCACACGATTTGGCGATTCAAGTTCGGGTACAGAAAAATGTATCGTAAAAAAGTTCTGATCATGAGAAAGGTTTATGCTCTTTATGCTGTCGCCATAAAGATTAAAGACCTTGTTATTATTGTTCAACAGATTTAGAGATGTGAGACTGACCTTATCATAAAGTTGCCTGTAATGAATTAAGGCAGGATTGAACATGACTAATCCCTTTGTACTTCCAAAAAACATCGTGTGTCCGCTGAAAAGACTTGAATTATAGGTGAAAGTAGATGAAATATTCTCATCGACATCGAATCTTGCAAAAGTCTGAGTTCTGGTATCAAATCTGAACAAACCGTTTTCTGTTCCCATCCACAACTGTCCCTTGTGATCTTCCTCTATGGCTACAACATTATTATCTGTAAGCCCCTGATTATAATCATATTTACGTATTGTTTGCAGCTTTTCATCTATGCAGTATAAGCCATAATATGAAATTGCAATCCACAGCTTATTACGCGAATCTACATAAATATATTTTATGTCATTAGCAGGCAACCTCATCTTCGCCGAGCTTGCGGTATAATGCTTCATGATTTTAAAGCTGCGTCTGTCAACCTTGTAAACTCCGAGATGGCTTGCACCAATCCAAACATAATCGCCCTCACGCTGAATAGCCGAACAATTGGCACCAATAAGAGACTTGATGAGTTTTGCCTTTCCAGTCTTCTTATTAAACACACTGATATTTGGTCCTCCCACCCAGATGTTTCCCAAACCATCATCACACATTGTCCACACATTATTCTCATCATTCAATTTAACTGAGGGCATGCTGAATAATTGGAAACGTGAAGTAGCAATGGAATATTTTGCTAATCCCTTTGTGTAGATTGCCATCCACACATTATCATTATCCTTTAACAACGAAACCACATTATTACCTGCAATATTGCTGTTTGAAGTATTAAGCACCCGTGTCTGCTTCGTAGTCTTATCATAGATATTCAGTCCGCCTCCGTCAAGTCCTATGTAGATTTTGTTGCGGTCGTCAACTACGGCTGTCACAATATCATAGGTAATGCCATGATTTGCCCTACTTAGCATCACGAATTTAGACTGCTTATCTGAATAGAGATTAACTCCAGCACGATAAGAGCCCGCCCATAAGTCATCGTTTTTATCTTTGAATAAAGAATAAATAGCATCACCACTAATATTACTATTCTGCGGTGTACATTTCGTCATCGTTCCATTCTTAGCAAACACTAATCCAGATCCGTCTACGGCAAAAACAGTACTGCCTTTATAATCAACGACATCCATAAGATTATCGGGGACGGCAATGGGAGTCTCATAAAATTTATCTCCCACAACTTTGAACGCAAAGCTTTGGCGTCCAATTCCATTACCAACAAATACAGTATTAGAATTTTTACTGTAATAGATGTTTATATTATAAGTGATGTTTATTTTCTTGTTTATCCGATAAAGGATGTGACTTGCATCACCCGACAACACATAAAGTCCGGCTGAACCAACAGCAAGCAACTTACCATTTTTGAACTTGTTTATCGCATATATTTTGCAACCATGAGTAAGTTTACGAAATCTACAGTCGGCAGAGGCTGCACTTTTTATATAATAATCGCCGTTTTCATCAGCTGCGATAATGTTTCCATGATTTATAAGTAAAGAGTTCATTCTTGACTTTAACATATAAGAGCGTCGCTTATTGGCAACATAAAATTGATGAAAAAGTCCATCGCTGAAAGAATAAAAGTCCACACCCTTATTAATGGCAATAACGAGTCCGTCGCTTACCGGCAATATCTTTCTCACGTTATTGTCTGACAAAGAAAAGGCATCGTTAACATCATGTCTGAATGTAGTAAACAGCATCCCGTCGTAACGGCAAAGGCCATTGAGAGTTCCCATCCAAATAAATCCATGAGAATCCTGATTCACGCAATTCACCGTGTTGTCTGGTAAACCGAATGTATTGTCTATAACTTTAAACTGCTCAGAGGCACTCAATCGGAAAAAAGACAAGATAAAGAATAGCGTAGACCAAGACAGGCGATAATTATTTTTCATGAAAATATACATTCATTAATGATTTGTGCAAAAATACGAAATAAAAAGCTACATCACAAGAAATAAGACAAAATAAAAAAGGTCGATTCTTTATTTAATTAGGAATTTACCAAACATAAAATCTATATATTTCTATTGATAATTAAAAAATTTATGAACATAGAGTTTCATTCCATCACCATTCAAATTTACCGTATTTGACGTACTAATATCATCTTTGAAGAATGCCACTCTGTGTTCTTGTGAGGATGATTTAGCCACAAGAAAAGAATTTCAATGGAAATGGATATTTCAAAATAAAAAATAGTATTTTCATGCTTTGGAATTGAAAAGTATCAAATATTTTTTGTAATTTTACAGCTGAAAATAAATACCAAAAACAAAGCTGAAAGCTCATGGAATAATGTCCATGAAGCTTGCAAACCGATAGATCTCTACCATCATGTTGACCACAACCCACTTGACTTCGTAAGGTTCTTTGTTTAGGCTCACATAATTAAGGCTTGGAAACAAGAATAAATATTTGTGACGTGTGATTTATACTAAGACTGTAGATTAAACCATTTTTTTTTACATAAAAAATAAAAATATGAAAATGTATTTTAGAAAGTGTGTGTTTATCATTTTAGTGATGGTATCAAACAATTTATTTGCCCAAACCAATTTAACCATGAATAAGGACACTTTGGCTGATAAGGCTGGCTGGCTTTGGGAAATAAGCGGTAACGGACTAAGGCAGAAATCCTACCTATTTGGAACATGCCATGGAGATGGGTATAATTATAATAAAGAGGAGATCTTTAAATTTAAAGGACTTGCTGATGTTTTCCAGAAAGTGGGAGTTATTGGTTTTGAAACAAAAAGGAATTTACCGCTAAAAGATTACAAAGAAACTGCAATCACAATTTATAATTGGATGAAAAGGCCAGAGTCCAAATATCTGATGCCTCGGGGGACTTATTATGTAAATCTTTACGATA
Organism: Prevotella sp.; assembly: GCF_051059605.1. GTDB lineage: Bacteria > Bacteroidota > Bacteroidia > Bacteroidales > Bacteroidaceae > Prevotella. Next base: position 3,124,932 of record NZ_CP050883.1, on the reverse strand, counting down.
ATAAAACTCAATATTCTGAAGTTCATAAATACTTAAGTGACAACATGTCTGATATTGAATACTGGAAAAAAAAGCCATACTATTGGATACCAAGAATCAGCTATTCGCTATATACAAAGTCTCAGTATGGTATAAAAACGGTTGATGACGTTTTATATGATGAAGCCCTCAAAACGAAAGCTAACATTATAGGCTTAGATGATAATAAAGTGCAACTCACTCTTGTTAATATATTAAAGAATACAGAAAATATTGATAAGCTCCCATTAAAGGAACAAGCCAAGAAGCTTTACCAATTCATACATGCAATAAATTCAACCACGACTAATTCCCAACAAGAATTAACAAAATTGTATTTGGAGAATGATTATTATAAAGTGGAGAGTTATTTTAATTGTCCAGTATTTCAAGATTCTAAAGAGGTTAATGAATTATTAATACGTGACAGAAATCAAAAATGGGTTCCTATTATCGAGAGAAACATTAATAACCATTCATGTTTATTTGCATTTGGTCTTAGACATTTGATGGGAGAATATTCCATCATAAAGATGCTTTGTGCCAAAGGTTACACGATAAAACCTGTTTTATAATAAATAAAAAAAGGTCGATTCTCAATAAAAATCAAGAATCGACCAAACATTAAATCTATATAGTCCTATTGAGAATTATATCTTTATTGATAAACACGTACATAATCAATGTAGTATTTCATAGGGAAAGCACTATTATCAATGCTTCCACCATTATCTCCACCCAAAGCAAGATTCAACCAGATAAGATCACCAAAGTCTGTAACTGTATTACTAAAAGGATTCATGCCGCCACCACTAGGAGCACCACCACCATTGCCATTTACAGTCTTTGATGTGCTTATTTCATTTATTAGTTCATCATCAATATAGATCTTCATACTATCGCTAGTCCAATCCAAACGCCAGATGTGATATTTTGACGCCCAGTCCTTATCCTTGCTTATGAAATTATCCATAGGTACAACCTTAGACTGCCAGTTTCCACTCCATCGCTTGTCAGAGCCCCAGCAATAGTTAGCATGAATAGCAGGAACTCCACCAGAAGGATAAGACTCTAGAATGTCTATCTCACCACCAAGAGGCCATTCCCAAGTGTTTCCAACTTGCCAGATAGCAGGCCAAGAACCACTTGCTGTAGGAATCTTTGCACGTACAAGCACAGTACCATATTTGTAGATGTACTTGCTTTGCATAGAAGCACTTGTGTATTCAGCATATTGTCTGTTTTGCTTCCAATCAGAACTTCCTGACTGATAATTTGGATTGTTTACTCTTTCCTTTCTGCCCTCAATCAGACAAGCACCCTTGCCGTCAAGATATGCATTGTCTGCCTGATACCACTGATCTTCGTGATTGCGCTGAAATCCGTTCTCAAAAGACCATTTATTGCCATCAGGCTTTCCTGTTCCATTGAACTCATCATTCCAAACAAGAGTTTTTCCGTTAAATTGCTGTTTTGGAGTTGTCTCGTCAGGCTTTGTTGGATCTTGGGTAGGCAATGTAACATAAAGCATCATTGTGCTAACCTTGTCGTTGATTTTATAATCAGAAGAGTTTTTCAACGAAATAGGCAATACGAAGAAAGCATCGGTATTTTCGTTTCTTACAGGATTAGCCAACAAAGTGCCACGATGAATCGTTATCGTCACATCATCTGATTTTGTCTGACCAGCTTTCAATGTAATCTCTTTTGATGATAAGCTATAAGCATCTGTAGGCATTAAAACAGCATTTGCATATTTAGCATAAACACCGCCTGTTGAAGCCAAAGCTATTGCCTGATTCAAAGAATCACTATTGACAACAATATCGGCTTTGCAATCATTGTCAGCTTTCTGGTTTAGATACAAAGAAGTGTTGATTGTTATTGTGGTGTCTGTCTTTTGACCTTCCTTCAATCCTAAAGAAGAATTACATTCATTTCCGTTCCAGACTTGACGAGCCTGATTCAGTGCCAGCCACTTATAAGAGCCACTGTTCACATCGGCACGATCTTCAAATTCCTTGCATGCTGATAATGAGCTTGCTGCCCAAAAAGCAGCAAACATCACCATCATGCTTTTAATATTAATCTTGTTCATTGTATTTTTATTTTGATTCAGGATCATTAATTATTATTTGAGCATCATAGAAAGCAAACTCAGAAAGATTAAAATACTTGACATCACCAAAAGTCTTGGTTACGACAAATCTGAAATGAGTAAAATCATTCTTTGCAGAATAAACATCAGAGGTGTATTCTGCTTTACTTCCTGAAGGAAGATTTGTATTTACGGTTCCTATCGTCTCCCAATTTGTGCCATCGCTACTTACCTGAAGGTCAAAAGCTTGAGGACCAACTTGTGAGCCACTACGGTTTTTATACCAAATGACAAAATTCTTATGACTCTCATTCAAATCAATCTGAATATATTGAGGCAAAGGCTTCTGAGGGCTACTCCATCTTGTATGGAAGAATGTATTAACATCACCATCAATAAGATTCTTGATAGGTCCTTCTGTAGGTTCCTGATTATCTGTGCTCAACTGACTTGCAGTCAATGCGACCTTGGTTTTGTTGACCGTCACAATAGCCTTTGCCCTACCCGACATTGCATTGAAATCAGTGACACCGCCCTTATCGTTTTGAGCATTGTAGGCTTGGAAATGAAAAGAATAGGCTCCGTATTTCCTCAGCGTATTGCTGATAACAAGAGAATCGGTATATTTTGAAACTACAGTAGTAACCAACTTATTATCAGAAGGATTTACATAAGAAATCTTCATATACTCATAAGCAGGAGATGCCTGTTTCCATTTAAGTTTTATACTTCCAGGCAATGAATCATACGAAATAGCCGAAGCATCCAGAGTCACTGGTTTTTCTGTATATCCAGAGAATTCAATGTTTGTGAAGTTGTCGCTACAAGAAGAGACAACACCGCAAAACGCAAAGACCAATATAATATATTTGATTTTTTTCATTGTTGTATAATTTATATTATTTATCCCAACCTGGATTCTGTGTGAAATTAGAATTATTATGCTTTAATATTTCAGACTGAGGTATCGGGAATAAATACATTTTATCATCCCAATTACGCTTCACAACTTCACGATTATAAGAGAAAGAACCATCTTGATTTTTCACGATGTGCATCTCTGTTATTGAAGATAACTTGCTGCCTTCTTTCCAACGGCGCAAATCCCAAAAACGGTGTCCTTCAAAAGCAAGCTCTACCATACGCTCGTTCTCGTATTTATTCCAAAAAGCGTCATTTGAAAGTCCTGCAGGAAATGCTGGCATCTTCACATCACTTCTGTTACGTATCACATTTACAGCTTCACTTGCAGACATTGTAAGTTCTACATTTTTTGCATCAGCATTACCAAGGTATTTAAACACGGCCTCAGCATAGTCAAGATAGAACTCGCCCAATCTATAAGTTATCCATGAATGGCGCTTACTGTTAGAATTGGTTGCAGAAACATTTACAGATGCATCAAGATACTTTTTGAGGTAATATCCTGTTGGAGTAGCTCCAGCGATAGGTTCACCATTCACACCACCATAATAAGTTTGTAATGGAGTGGAATTATATGTAGGCCAAGACTTGTCGCCATTCAAAGCAACTGTCATTCCCAAACGAGGATCACGATTATCATAAGGTTTATCTGGATTATACCCACTTCCATTCTCATTCCAACGCATGCCCGTAGTCTTCATTTCATAGGCATCAACAAGAGTCTGAGTAGGACAATTGCCAGAATTTCCACCTTCAACACCAATAGGGAAATTATTACGTTCAAGACTGTTTAGGTCTCCGATTCTCCTAACATAAATCATTTCTGATGCCTTCCAGTTATCAGCACCCCACAAGTCACTATACTTACCGAGTTTCACATTATATTTTCCACATGAATCAATGACAGCCTTACTTGCCAAAGCAGCCTTATGCCATCTTTCAACGTCACTTTTTTCATTGAACAATGGACTTGCCTGATAAAGCAAAGTTCTTGCTTTGAGTGCCAACACAGCAAGTTTGCTAGCCCTTCCTGTTTCGTTTGCAGCAGCATCATTGCCTAATTTTGAATAGTCAGCAGGTAGGCTATCGCAAATTGCGTCACATTCTCCAACGATAAACTTAAAGATATCATCGGCTGGAGTTCTTCCTAGACTATTTGCTTGTTTATCCGTAAGAACTTCTGTAGTGAATGGAACGGCACCATACTGTCTGGCAAGATTGAAATAATAATATGCACGAAGGAAACGTACTTCAAATTTCAATCTTTTGAAACGACTCATCTGAGCAATGTAATCCTGATTGAATTTATACTGTGAGAAATCACATTTATCACAGGTTGCAAGATAATAGTTAGCTTCACGTATCGCAGAATAGCTGTCAGACCAAATGTTAGACTTTGAATTAGATGGACTCCATGCTCCATTTGTAAAGTCGTTAACGCTACCTGAGCGCCAAGCATATTCCGACTCATCGCTGGCAGAAGCCAACATACCATTGCCATAAGAGCCGAAATCATAATCTAGCTTACCATATATATTTGTAACAAAGCCAACTGTGTTGGAAAATTCAGTGAACACATAATCCTTATCGTAATTATTGAATTCAGTGTAATCAAGTTCATCGTTACATGCTGCAAGCATCAATAAGCAGATTGAACCGCCGATTATTGTTTTTATTTTCATTGTTGTATAGATTAAAATTAGAAACCAAGAGCAACTCCCACTACAACAGAGCGAGTTAATGGATAATTATTTCCATATTGTTCAGGGTCTGACTGTTTAACATGATCAAAGCACAACAGATCAACACCTCTTACATAAACCTTTGCGGTCTTAATGTATTTTGTCTTAGCTAGTAAAGAATTAGCAAACTTGTAATACAATTCTATATTTCTCAACTTCAAGAATGAACGGTCTTCCAACCAAACAGAATTTGTTCGGAAGTTATTTTCATTACTCTCTGATGTAAGACGTGGGAATTTGGCATCGGTGTTTTCTGGAGTCCAACGATTCTCATAATAATAGTTACTAATATTGGTGTTGTTTATCAAAGGCCAATACATTGACTTTGTATTCAATACAGCAGTATAGTTACCTACGCCTTGGAACATTGCGTTGAAACCAAAGCCCTTGTATTCCATTCCTATGTGGAAAGAATAATAGATTTCTGGGCAAACGTAATTGTAACCTAACTTAACCTCATCATTTTCATTAATGAGTCCATCGCCATTCTGATCCTTATACTTGATGTCTCCAGGCTTTACCTGAGAGAATTGTTGTGCAGGGCTGTTATCAATATCTGCTTGATCCTTGAAGAAACCAATTGCCTGCAAACCATAGATCTGCTCAACAGAATTGTTAGTACGTCTCAAATAATTGTATGCACGTGGTTCCTCACGCTCGTCAACGATTTTATTCTTTGACAATGTAAAATTAAGACCACCATTAACCAACAAGTCACTGGTGATGTTCTTTGTATAGTCTGTTCCTAATTCGAATCCCCAGTTATCTACAATTCCACCATTAATATACGGACTATCAGCACCAAGAACAGCAGAATTAGTACCACCAGCAGATACCCATATATCACTTCTGCGCTGATAGAATCCTTCTAATGTTACATTCAATCCTTTAAACAAAGAAGCGTCTAGACCTAGATTATACTTATAACTCTTCTCGTTGGTGAAACTTGTTGAAGCCAAACGACCTTCCTGCCATCCACTACTCCAATCATAGTTTCCACCGAGATTATATCCACTACCACCAGTGAAAGCCTGTTCCCAATATCCTTCAGCAGGAATATTGTCAACATTGATTATACCCCATGATGCACGTAATTTCAAGAAATCAACAAAAGAGATATTCTTCATGAAGTTTTCCTTTGACAGCAACCAAGCAGCAGAAACTGTAGGAGAGAATGCCCAACGATGACCGGGGGCCAACTTGTTTGAGGCAGCCATCGTCAAAGACAAATCTGCATAATACTTTCCCTTATAACCATAATGATTATACAAAGAAGCACTGTTACGATACCAAGTATTATTCTGTCCGTTACTATTTCGGTACTCATAATTCCACATAAGTACAGAAGATATTGAATGGTCACCAAATGTTCTATCATAATTGGCACCAATGCCGAAATTAAAATTCTTGTTTTGCCAGTCAAGTTTACTATCTGAACTCATTGTTCCATCCTTACCACCTGTATAATGAGAATATGCAGAAGGCTCGCCATTTGTCCATTCAGACACAGCATCACTGCCAAACTTATACTCTCTTGTATGGTTTTCCCAATATGCAGAGATATTATCGTAAGCTAATCTTGTCCATGCACTAAGTCCCTTTGTGACTGCTGATAAATCCTGATTTAACGTCAAGTCGGCAAACAAAGCTCTAGTGTGTGCTTTGCTATAAGCACGACCTTCTGTAAGTGCAACAGGATTAGAATATCCGTCCCATGTGGCATTACCACCCCATAATCCACTTTCAGTTTTAATTGGGAAAGATGCAGCTGGTACTGTATAAATTTTATCCCACAAGTTATCGCTTGACAGTCCTGGTCGGAGAGTTTCCAATAAAGTTCCATCAATATTAACAAGAACCTTAGTTGTATTTGTCAAGTCAATATCAAGGTTGGTTCTGAAATTGGCTTTAGAATATTTATTCTGTGTTGAATATCCATCATTCATATTAGGATGAGCAACAAATCCTTGGTTGTCCTGAAGATTAATCAATGTGTAATAACGCATTCGTGTACCACCTCCACGGAAACTAAGATTAAAGATATTACTTGCACCTACATCTTTGAAACATTCTTTTATCCAATCTACATTAGGATAAAGGTATGGATATTTGCCTGACTGGAAAGCATTAAGCTCCAAAGCTGAATATTTAGGAGACTTACCGTCATTAACGAAAGCCTCATTCATTGCATTGGCATAAGTATATGCATCAGCAAATTCAGGTCTGCGCTCTTCCCAATTAAATGCATGGTCGTAAGAAAAATTTATCTCATTGCTTTTGTATTTACCACGCTTTGTTATAATATTAATTGCACCGTTTGCGCCTTTGTATCCATATAAAGCTACAGCAGGAGCATCCTTTAATACAATTACATTTTCTACCTCTTCTGGAGTAATATAAGAAATATTTCTCTCAATACCATCAACCATCACCAATGGATTCTTGCCAGCAAGAGTCTGCAATCCTCTTACATAGAAAGTTGGCTCATAAGAAGAGTAATCACCTGTACCTTGCAATGTTGTTAAACCAAGAACATTACCAAATAGAGAATTACCTATATTCTTTGCAGAACGATTATTGAAATCTGAATTTGCTGCAGAGGCAACAGACATTGTCGACTCACCAACAGTTTGCTTTATACCAAAGCCAATGTTAACGGGTTGAGAAGCATAGTCCATGACTATTTTTATATGTTTATTGCCATTCACAACAACCTGTTTCTTTGACTGATCAGGAGCATCTACAATCAATTTATCATTCTGCGATGCACTAATTTCAAACTGTCCATGACTGTCGGAATATACTTTTATTTCAGGAGCACTAAGCACACCAATCATAGCACCCGATACAGGATTACCAGATTTATCAACAATTTCACCTACAATATTATCGGCAAGCCCCTGTGCAAAAGAGTTTATGCCAAGCATTAATGTTGCAGCTAATAATATATGTCGTTTCATATAATAATATTATTTGTATTCTTTCATTTAAAAAATTACCAACCAGGATTTTGTGTCAATCCATACCCCTTATTTATTTCTGTTGGTGGGAAAGCTGACAAATACCATTTAGTATCAAAATTTGTCCACCATACTCGGGCAACATTTCCTAATGGGAATTTTTCATATCTGAAATGTGTAGGCTGCGATGCCTCCCAACCTTCACTGCCTTGTTTTTTATCAGAATAAGAGAAATTATAATCCTTGCCATCCTTCTGTCTGAATATTCTAAGTCCGTGAAGTGTTCTCTCGAAAAGATCAGCTCTTCTATAACGAATCATGTCAAAGAATCTGGTATCTTCAAATCCTAGTTCACAGGCACGTTCATTAAGAATAGCATTTATTAAGTTAGTCTTATCATTGAAATCTGTTTCAGGCTGACTTTCCTTTAACCCTTTGAGACCGACACGTGAACGCACAACATTAACTTGCTTTATCGCATCATCAAAACTGTTGTTCTGTGCTAATGCCTCGGCATAAATCAAATACATTTCAGAGAGTCGCAGATAAGGCCAACATGTAACCCTACCCTTTTCATCATCCTTATTCATATAGAATTTATTATTGGCTAGACCTGTTGCATATTGTCCAGATTCAGATGAAGGACCACTGCTAGCTTCTCGACCATTAATCCACAGCTCTCCACGGCGACCGCTCATATTACCATTATCGTTAAGACTCCATTGTACATTATTCACAATCATAGTCTCATATAAACGAGGATCACGAGTAAGATCAAAGTTTTTATCCTTATTAACAAACATCGTGTCAAGACTGTTGTTTTTGCTCTCCTTATTAAAATCAAACGGTCTACCGTCTTTCCAAGAGAACATTTCCATATAATCTTCTGTCGGAGTGTATCCACCAAATCCATTCCATTCTGTTACAAACTTAGAATCCCAGTCACTCCAGTCACCAGCATAACCTTTATACTTTACGCGAGTAGAGATAAGCATTTCAGTTGTTCCACGACTAGAATATGCATTACGGAACGCTGCACGATATTGTCCTGGAGTAGTTCCAGCAGCTTGAACTAACTGATAATATCCATTGGTCTGAACAGCATCAAAGAAATCCTTACAAGCCTGCAAACATGCTGTCCACAGTTCCGGTTTGTATCCACCATACCAAGACTGATGTTTATCATTAGCCTCTTGGTTTCCTGTTGTGCAATAAGGGGTTGCAGAATTGAATAATGGAGATGCAGCAAAAACTAATATCTTACATTTCAATCCCATTGCGGCAGCCTTAGTAAAGCGTCCGTCCCAGTTAGATCTATCTGCTTCATCAAGAACCCATGGTAATTGAGGAGCAGCTTCGTCCAACAACTTAACCATAAAATTAACAGTTTCTTCTACAGTCGCACGAGGCAAATCATAAACGCCTTCTGTACCGTCAAAAGACTGTTTTGCAATAGGCAGTCCACCATAATGACGGAACATATCAAAATAACGTGAAGCTATAATACATTTTGCCTCAGCCTTAAGACGTGTTTTTTCAGCATCATCTATACCAGGAGTTTTATCTACATTCTCCAAGAATATATATGCCGCCCTAACAGCTGACCAGACATTCTCGCCACTATAATTAAATTTACCGGCATTACCAGGAAGGTAAGTACCTGAATAAAACTGGCGGTTTACTTCGTCCCAAGAATTGTGACTATGCCAACTATCAGAAAGAGCCTCAAATACTCCAGTATTCATTTTAACACCTACACCACCGTCCCAATAATATGGAAGACCATAATATAGTTTACTGTATGTATTCCAAAGGAAATCTCTTGTATATTCTGCATTATTAAAGATAGTATCTTTAGTTACATCACCACCAGGAGCTTTTTCCAAAAAGCTGTTGCCGAATTTGACTTCATCCACACAACCTGAGGTCACACTTAACGCCAAGAGCGCAATAGCTCCTAAAAATATATGTTTTAATTTCATATTGTTTATTCCTTTATTTTTTAGAATCCTAATTTAAGTGTCAAAGCAAACGACCTTGTCAATGGGTATGAAGGACGATCACTTGTTCTTGATTCAGGATCTCCCCACTTGAAACTGGTAAATGTTAGCAAATTGTATCCACTGAGAGCTAGACTGCACTGATTCATGCCAATTTGGTGCATAAATGGAAAATCAAAGTTATAAGCAATCTGCATACTCTTAAGACGCAAGTAGCTTGCATTGACTTCATATAATGTAGAACCAGCATAGTTATTTGATGCATGTGCCATTGTTGCACGTGGGTATTTTGAATCTGGATCAGGATTTTCTGGTGTCCACGTATTGTCGTATTGATACTTCAGCAGTCCCTTGTTTCCTGTATCTCCCAATGGCTGACGGAAAGTTTCATCAAGCATACGACTAACGTTCCAAGCTCCAGTCCATTGAGTTGACACCTCAATATTTTTCCATGAAAAGCCTAAGTTTAGACCTATTATATATTCAGGATCGTCTGTATGTCCTAAACTATACGAAGCATCATTGGCATCAATAACACCATCACCGTTCAAGTCTACATACACACAATCGCCAGGTAATAATCCACCAGAATGATCAGCTATGTGTCTACCGTATTGTGAATAATAACGCGCATCTGCTGTCTCATCATAAAGTCCCCAGAATTGACGTATATCTCTAGAACCTATACGATGACCTTTTTGGTACATGTAATCATAATTCTGAGGAGCCTCATACATTTCTTTTATCTCATTTTGATTATAAGAGAGATTGCCTTCTATCCAATAGCGGAATTTGTCTGTGATGTTATCCCCCCATTTCAATGTAAGTTCATATCCCCAACTGTCTACCTTACCTAGGTTTGCGTATGGAAGAGTGAATCCCAATACTGTTGGAGCAGTCATATTCTGCAAAAGGATATCCTTTCTCTTTTCATAATAATAATCAAATGTAGCTTTTAGGCGATTGCCTAAGAAATTCATATCGACACCATAGTCCTGCTTGAATGATGTTTCCCAAGTTACATTCTTGTTGTGTTTCTTTCCTTCGTAAGATCCAGGCTTATTACTTGATACATTTGTTCCGAAGTTGTATCCTCCTCCGATTCCATAAGGGTCTGAGGTATACATAAAACGGTCACCACCGACTTTATCATTACCAACAAGTCCCCATGAACCTCTTATCTTAAAATAAGACACAACATTCTTCAAATTCTTAAAGAATGGTTCTTCACTTACTATCCAGCCAACAGAGCCTGCAGGGAAAAATCCATAACGGTTGTCTGGATCAAAGTTCTCAGAACCATTGTAACCAGCATTGAACTCTGCCATATATCTATTGTTCCAGTCGTATGTGACACGTCCAACAAGACCTACATAACCTGTTGGGATATCAGAATACTGTGATGGATAATATCTCTTTGACTGATTATAAAGTAGCAAACCACCAACATGATGAAGTCCGAAAGAATGACCATAATCAAGACTTGCCTCCAGATACCAGTTTCGCCCCTTACCGAAAGCTTCACCATAACCTAACTGAGAGTTCGAACCATTCTTTCTATATTCAATAGAACCATCAGGCTGCAATACAGGATTATATGTAGCTGCACTACTACTACGTTGTTTCGTAACCGTATAGTCACTATTATACGAACCTTTTATTTTCAAGGAAAGACCTTCAGTTATAAAGTCTAGTTTCTGATTTAGGATAATATCGGCATTTAGAGTGTTAGTACTTGATGCCATATAACCCAAACCATAATATGCCCCAAGACCACTTGCACCAACAAAAGGCAGCTGATAGTCATCATAGTTAGTAGCAGACATTACATACTTTCCATCTACAATACCTGGACTAGAGAATGGTGTTGCCCAATACAAATGGCGGAACAACTGGTTATTGTCTTCGCCTGAATATGGAGTATTTTTATTGTCCACTCTACCACCTATATTAACAGACAATGTTGTTGCCTTTGTTAATTCAAAGTCTAAGTTTGCACGATAGTTAAATCGACGATACTTAAAGTTAAAGTCATAAGGCAAAGACTGTTGTTTAAATAGTCCGTCCTGGGTATAAGCACCCATTGACACGAAATATTTCACTTTCTCTGTACCTCCAGAAATATTAACATTATGCTGTGTTTGCAAAGCCGCATTCTTAAAGCAATAGTCAATCCAGTCAGTATCAGGGAACCTGAGTGGGTCAGAATGGTCCTTAAACTTTTGCATAATCTCATTTGAGAAAGGTGTTTTTGTATCAGCTGCATCATTCTTAAGCATTTGATTATAATAGCTACCATATTCATAAGAATTAGCCAGCTTCAACATATTCGTAGGAATGATAACACTTGCAGATGTTGATACAGAAATATGCGCTTTTCCTTCCTTACCTCTTTTAGTAGTAACAAGGATTACACCATTAGCACCTCTGACACCAAAAACAGCCGTAGCAGAAGCATCTTTCAACACAGTGATGCTCTCAACTTCATTCGGGTCTATTTCATTGAAATCTCTTTCAACTCCATCAACTTGTATCAAAGGAGAGGAATCTGCCCATGTTGCTTTACCACGTACAAGGACTGTAGCTGCATCAGCTCCTGGTTCGCCCGAATACTGGATAGAAGACAAACCTGAAACAGCACCTGAAAGCATATTGGTGATTGAGCCTACTGGAGTCTTCAACAATTCAGACCCTTTTATTCCAGAAATAGCACCTGTGACAGTAACTTTCTTCTGTGTTCCATAAGCAACAACCTGTACGTCTTTCAACGTAGTTGAATTGTCCACCATTGTAATACGTAAAGGGCTCGAAGAAGCTTTAGCTTTCTGTGGTTCATAGCCGATCGAAGAGATTTGAAGCACGGCACCAGCAGGTGCGTCAATTCTGAACTTTCCGTCCATATCAGTAATAGTGGCTTGTTTTTCCCCTATTATTCGTACTGTGGCGCCAATAACACTTTCGCCATTACTGTCTACAACAGTACCTGTTACATGTAATGTCTGATGCTGTTCCACTGCATTGATATTAGGAGAAACAACAGCCTTAGCTTTTATTGAGAAAGGCGAAATCAGACTAATCGCGACAAACATGAATGAACAAGTTGCACGATTTCTAAAATCATAATTCATATTAATTATTGACATTAAATTATTAATAATTCACATTGGATTAACTGATAGTTATTAATCTTTCTATAAACATTTAAAATTTTCATCGGTATTGGTTTTCGTAATTAGATTTTCCAAAAACAGGAAGATCGTCAAGGTGATAGGTTTACATTATACATAATCATTTCATTAAGAGTTTTGAGTACATTATTAGTTATTATTATGCAAAATTACAAAAAAACACCTCTTATCTTAGACTTATTTTCGTAAAAGCAGGGGTGTTTTTCGTAATTCGTTATTATTTATTAAAATCTGACAGACTCCAGCTATCACGCCACTCTATTATAGGCTTGTCATTTTTGAACTCTATTGGCAACCAAACATACCTTGCGTCACTTGGATGTTCTGGTCTCCAGATGTCAGCCATAAAGATGAACTTTCCATTCACATTCAGTACATAGGTGCTTTGACCACCAAATGTTAAGTCAGCTCCCTTACCTATACATGGATTTGGCAACTGTTTCCATGGTCCCATAATGTTGTTTGCAGTAAATAATCTAGCTTTGTTTGGTGCCCATCCTGTACATCCACTTGTAATCATCCAATACACACCGTTTCTCTTGAATACAGCAGGAGCCTCATTCATTTCAGAAATAGCCATTCTAGCATATTTACCAGTATGAGCAGTGTAGTCATCGGTGAGCTCAGCTATTTGTAAAGTCAAATTATCTTCAGATGAATAGATGTGATAAGCCTTTCCATCTTCATCAACAAAAACAGTCTGATCACGTGCCATTTGTCCGCTTGCAAGATCTCTTTTTACAAATAGCCCCTTCTTTACAGCATCATACCATTCAGGAGTCCACCACTTCAATGCCATCATGTCGGTGTAATGAGAATTTACATCAACAGTATCATTAGCTATTATATTTATAGGATAGATATTAGGATTTACTCGTCCCGAATGAATGTACTTATAAGGTCCGGCAGCATTATCACTAACAGCCACACCATAGCGAGCTGCAGAATACCCATGTCCCTTTAGCTCGAGATGAAACCACATAACAAACTTCTTGGTTTTCTTGTTGTAAACTACCTTTGGGCGTTCCAATATGCACCCCTTGGCAATGTCACTGTTTTCATCGTTAGATACAGCAAGCGCTACTCCACGATTTGTCCAATCAACAAGGTTTTTTGAAGAATAACAAGTTACTCCAACCATCGCCGAACTGGTTGTGTCAGACTTGTGTTCACCAAACCAATAGTATGTACCATTGTAATTTATCACACCTCCACCATGCGCATTGATATGGACACCGTTGTTGTCCTTCCAAATTTCACCAGGATAAAACTTCTTAGATGCGTCTCTTCCGACAATCTGTATCGGCGACAACGCTAATAACAAAAATAGACTGATTATTAGTTTTGTTTTCATAATTAAAAATATAATGACTGCAAAATTAAACAAAATTAAACAACAGAACGGTGTATTTTTCGTATCATAAGAGGTGAAATTCGTATTATGTAAACATAAGCTTAATTTGCAAAAAACATTTTTTTATTTTGTGATTCCAGCAACTTTATTTACCTTTGTCAATAATACAGGAAAAGACTCATTTACCTATTTCCTTTATAAAGCTACAAACAATATGAAGATTTTTGCTATTGGAATGAACTATGCCGAGCACAATAAAGAACTGCACGGCACGTTAAATAAACCAGAAGAACCCGTGATTTTCACAAAGGCTGACACAGCCTTATTGAAAGACGGAAAACCTTTTTTCATTCCCGATGATATGGGAAGGATTGAATATGAAACAGAATTAGTGGTGAGAATATGCAAACTGGGAAAAACTATTCCAGAGCGTTTCGCCCACCGATATTACGACGCAGTGACTGTTGGAATTGACTTTACGGCACGTGAACTGCAAAAGAAGTTGAAAGATGCAGGAAAGCCTTGGGAAATAAGCAAGGGATTTGACGGTTCGGCTGCGATTGGTGACTGGATGGAGAAAGACAAGCTTAAAGATATTCAGTCTTTGCAATTTCATCTTGATATCAACGGCAATACCGTGCAGGAAGGTTTCGCTGGTAACATGCTTTACAAAGTTGACGAAATCATTTCTTACATCAGTCGCTATTTCACAATAAAGACAGGCGACCTAATTTATACTGGTTGCCCTACAGGTTGTGGTCCTGTAAACATTGACGACCATTTGGAGGGTTACCTAGAAGACTACAAACTTTTGGATTTCAATTGCAAATAGATTGTTGACTAAATATTTTCAAATAATACTTGTCTTTTGAGATGTTTCGCTAAATATATATTGGCAACAGTGATGTTGGCTGTTTGCTGCACGCTCTCAGCCTCACAGAGATTCTTTAACCTGACTTACGATCAGGTAAAGATAGATTCTACACTGCCTCATGTCACGTATTCACTTCCACTTGGACTTGATTATCAAGACTCTATATATAAAGTAAGCATTCTCTATCCCGACTTTATTGAATTGCCACAAGCTGACGTTGATCAATACAACAAGATATCAGGTGCCCCCTTATCTGAATTGCCTGTAATAAATCAGTTTATTGCTGTAAATAGTAAACAGCCATGCCTTGTGGTATCATTCTGCCCTATCGTCTTTCGTGATGGGCATTACCGCATATTGGCAAGCTACATGCTAAAAGTTGAATCATCAGCAATCAACAAAACTAGAGCCAAATCATCGGCTACAATTTCAAGATCAACAGTTTTATCATCAAGATACGCAATATCTTCAGTGCTTTCATCAGGAAGTTGGGCAAAGATAAAAATTGCATCATCAGGCGTATTTGAACTTACAGATGCGCTTATAAGAAAGGCTGGATTCTCTGACATTTCGAAGGTCCACATATATGGTTATGGTGGAAATCTTCAAAACGAAGTACTTAATGAGGATGAACTTATTGCCTACGATGACTTGAAAGAAGTGGCATTATGCAATATTAACGGAAAGAGATTATTTTATGGTCGAGGTCCTGTTTCATGGAGTAGCAACGATGCAAGCAGACGCACCCGCAATCCTTATTCTGATTACGGATATTATTTCATCACGCAAAACGACATAGAACCGCAGACTGTTGATTCTGCAACCTTCATAAATTCATTCTACCCTTCAGCAGACGACTATCATTCTCTTTATGAAGTAGACGGATATTCATGGTATCATGGAGGACGAAACCTGTTTGACAAGGACGAGATTACAACAGGAAACAGTAAGAACATCATCCTCAATAATACAGCCAATGCCAAAAGCGGAAAACTATCGGTTAACATTAGCGCAGGCACTAACTCAAAGGTGCAGATAATGCTTAACGACTCAATACTTGGCACGCTGGATATTTCGTTGGGAAGCTACGACAACGGTAACGAGGCGAGCAACACATATTATATTAATAACTTAAAGGATAAGGAAAACGTTTCTATAAAGGCATTATCTGGCGGTCCTATTCGTCTGGATTATGTGTCAATGGCATGGGACGCTCCTATTGGAGCTCCAGATATTGCGAAGGGTGCATTTCCTATTCCCGAATATGTAAGCAACATTTCAAATCAAAATCATCATGCAGACAAACAAGCAGACATGGTGATCATAATCCCTACATCAGGAAAGTTACTTGAGCAAGCCGAAAGACTAAAGAAGTTTCATGAGACTCATGACTCATTAAGCGTGAACATTGTGAAGGCTGACGAACTATATAATGAGTTTTCAAGCGGAACACCTGATGCCAATGCCTATCGAAAATATCTTAAGATGCTCTACGACCGAGCTTCTACAAAAGCAGGGGCGCCAAAATATCTGCTATTGTTTGGCGACGGTGTATGGGACAACAGAATGCTCACTGCAGACACCAAGACATACGACAAGGATGATTATCTATTGTGCTACGAAAGCGAAAATTCGTTCAATTCCATCACATGCTACGTTGATGATGGTTTCTACGCACTTCTTGATGATGGTGAAGGAGGCGACCCACAAAGAAAAGACACACCAGATATTTCGGTTGGAAGATTCCCTGTAACATCGGCTGCCGAGGCAAAGATTATGGTTGACAAGACCATAAACTACGTGACCAACGAAAATGCAGGCGCTTGGCAAAACACAATGATGTTTATGGGTGATGACGGTAACCAGAACCTACACATGGACGATGCCAACACTGCAGCCGACATGATGGCAGAGAAGTATCCAAACTATCTAATAAAAAAGGTGATTTGGGACGCCTATAAGAGAGAGACATCTACTACAGGGAACACTTACCCTGACGTAACGAAAATCATCAAACAGCAGCAAGCCACTGGAGCCCTGATAATGGACTACGCTGGACATGGCTCTGAAATAAAAATTTCACACGAGTCGGTACTTGGACTTAACGACTTTGCCACATTCAAGAATAAGGCTTTACCCTTATGGATCACAGCCTCATGCGACATCATGCCTTTTGACGGAACTACAGCAACAATTGGAGAGGCTGCCGTACTGAACGAGAACGGTGGTGCAGTGGCTTTTTTCGGAACAACACGAACTGTTTATGCGCAATACAATAAGGTGCTAAACATGGCTTATCTGAATTATGTACTTGACTACACTGGCGGAAAAGCGAATACAATAGGTGATGCACAAAGGTTAGCAAAGACCGAAATGATAACTACCGGCAAAGATCTTACAACCAACAAATTACAATATTCATTGCTTGGAGACCCCGCAATATCACTCATTAAACCAAGCCTAAACATTGTAGTCGACTCGATCAACGGAATTTCTACATTATCTTCGACACTACCTATATTCAAAGGTGGAAGCATTGCCAGAATATCGGGACACGTAGAGAATGCAACTTCCCTAACCGGAATTATTACGGCTACGGTAAGAGACTCAAAAGAACTAATAACATGCCGACTAAATGATCCTACCGAAGCAGACAGTGCATTTCAATATTACGACCGCACGAAAGTGTTGTATAATGGATCTGACAGTGTAAGAGCAGGCAAGTTTGCTTTTTCTTTCGCTGTACCAAAAGACATAAATTATAGCGATGGAACTGGACTTATAAACCTATATGCCGTAAACAGCGATAGGTCTATAACAGCAAATGGACATTCAGACCACTTCAAGGTAGGAGGATCTGATGTAGCCGCCAACGATTCTATAGGTCCCGCAATATATTGCTATCTTAATTCTCCTTCATTTGAAAATGGTGGAAATGTGAATGCCACCCCATATTTCGTGGCTCAAATAAAAGACGAGAACGGAATAAACGTCACAGGAAGCGGAATTGGTCACAATTTGGAACTTATTATAGACGGTAAAGCCACAATGACGTATAATCTAAACGACAATTTTAGTTATGATTTCGGAACGTACAAGAGTGGAACAACATACTATAATATCCCAGAACTCACAGAGGGCAGACACAAACTGCAGTTCAGATCTTGGGACATTCTCAATAATTCATCAACGGCACAACTAGACTTCAATGTAGTTAACAAACTTGAGCCAAATCTTTTCGGGGTGTCTTTGTCAAATAATCCAGCAACTACAACTACCACGTTTATTGTCAACCACGATCGTACTGGTTCTGACATGGACGTGCAGATAGAAGTTTTTGACATGAGTGGCAGAATACTTTGGAAACATTCAGAAACAGCCATTCCTACTTCCAGCGTCTACACTGTGACTTGGGACTTATGTACAGACGGAGGAAACAGACTTCACACTGGTGTTTATCTATACCGTGTTAAGATTTCATCTGAAGGAAGTTCAAAAGTAAGCAAGTCGCATAAACTGATTGTGATTGACAATAATTAGCCATCAAAGACGTTTAAACTAAAAGACTTTATATGAAGAAATACATTATAATATTGTCGCTGATTTTTACGGCAATGAATGCATTGGCACAGAAGACTGATATTTTCAATCCTGTGCGTACAGCCGTAACGTCTCAGACGATTGCGCCAGATGCTCGTGCTGCAGGTATGGGCGACATAGGTGCAGCAACAGATCCTGACGTTAACTCGCAATATTGGAATCCAGCTAAGTATCCATTCACAATAAGCCGTGCAGGAATAGCACTCAACTATACTCCTTGGTTGCGCCAGCTTGTCAACGATATGGATCTTGCTACAATTGCTGGTTACTATCGTATTGGCGACTACAGTGCAGTGTCTGCCTCAATGAGGTATTTCAACATGGGAGAAGTTATGATGAGTAGTTCCGAAACAGGCTCTGGAGACATGACTATCAATCCGTATGAAATGTCTTTCGACGTAGCTTACTCACTAATGCTTTCAGAAAAGTTCTCTATTGCTGCAGGTGTGAGATGGATTTATTCAGACCTTACTTATGACTACAGTGAGGATACTTCACCAGGAAGTGCATTTGCGGCAGATTTGGCAGCCTATTACCAAGACTACATCACCATCGGACAACGTGAATGCCAGTTAGGACTTGGACTGGACATCTCTAATATAGGAAGCAAGATTAACTTTGGCAGCGACAAAAACAGTGAATTCATACCGACAAACATGCGTCTTGGAGCATCTCTTATGATTCCACTAGACGAATTCAACAAATTTACCATTGCAGCAGACGCTAACAAACTTCTAGTGCCAACACACCCTATCCAAAGAGACGACGAGTCAAGCACTGATTATGAAGCCAGATTACAGAAAGATTATTACGATGTATCGAGCATCAGCGGAATATTCAAGAGTTTCAGCGATGCACCAGGCGGTTTCAAGGAAGAGATGCAGGAAGTAAACTGGAGTTTAGGAGGTGAATATACCTACAACGACAAGTTCTCTCTGCGTGCAGGTTATCATCACGAAAGCGAAAACAAAGGTAACCGTAAGTATTTCACCGTTGGAGCAGGCTTCAAGATGAACGCTTTTACCCTAGATGCTGGCTATGTGATTGCGACTGCAAAGAGCAACCCTCTTGACCAGACACTAAGGTTTACACTTGCATTCGATTTGGACGGAATAAAGGATTTATTTAAAAAGAAATAATGATAAGAGTAGGAATGGGATACGACGTTCACAAACTTGTTGAAGGTCGAGATTTATGGTTGGGTGGAATAAAGATTAACCACTCATTGGGTTTGCTAGGGCACAGTGATGCCGACGTGTTGATTCACGCTATATGCGATGCCATTCTGGGTGCTGCAAACATGCGTGATATTGGCTATCATTTTCCAGACACCAGCGAAGCCACTCTGAATATGGACAGCAAGATTATATTGAAAAAAACGGTTGAGCTCATTTCTAGCAAGGGATACCACATCGGTAACATAGATGCCACGGTTTGTGCAGAGCGACCGAAGATTAATCCACATGTTCCTGAAATGAGAAAATGCATGGCAGAGGTTCTGGGCATTGACGAAGACCTGATTTCAATTAAAGCAACGACCACCGAGAAACTAGGATTCACTGGTCGTGAGGAAGGTATGTCAGCCTATGCAGTTTGTCTTATTGAAAAATAATGGAACTAAATAAACTATAAAAAGTGGCATTGTTT
Source organism: Prevotella sp. (assembly GCF_051059605.1). Classification (GTDB taxonomy): domain Bacteria; phylum Bacteroidota; class Bacteroidia; order Bacteroidales; family Bacteroidaceae; genus Prevotella. Next base: position 3,104,527 of record NZ_CP050883.1, on the reverse strand, counting down.
TTGTAATAGTTTACATAAAGTACTATTTTTGCATTAATTAAAAATAAAGATTATGGAAGTACAAGATTTTGAAAGGAAAATTAAAGAACAAGAATATGGAAGAGAAATTGCGTTTTCAGCTGCATTTCCAGCATTGATGCGCAAAGTATATCTTTGGATGACCTTTGCGCTTGCTATTAGCGGAATGGTAGCCTATGGTGTTGCAACATCTCCGAACCTATTGAGAGTTATCTACACCAATAAACTAGTATTCTGGGGCATCATGATTGCCGAACTCGTATTGGTTTGGAAAATCAGCAACAGCGTGTGGAAACCTAATCGTTCTCTTGCTTCGACAACATTAATGTTTACGATATTTGCAGCTCTCAACGGTGCCACATTGTCATACATCTTTGTTGCGTTCGCTCCTGCCGCTATCATAAAGACATTCTTTGTCACAGCTGGCACATTCGGCGTTACGGCTTGTTTCGGATATTTCACTAAGAAGGATCTTACAAGTCTGGGCAGTCTCTTCTTCATGGGAATCATTGGACTAATCATCGCATCTGTTGTCAATATGTTTATCATGAGCAGTACAATGGACTTGATAATAAGTTATGTTGGAGTAGCTCTATTTGTTGGTCTTACAGCTTGGGACAGCCAGCGCATCAAGAATCAGCTTGCAATGGCTCAGGACATGAGCGAGGGTTCACAGAAGATTGCGCTGTCAGGTGCATTGAGCCTTTATCTAGACTTTATTAACCTGTTTATTTATCTGTTGAGAATATTCGGAGGCAGAAACAATTAAACAGCGTTTTCATAAATACGCATTAAAAGAGGCTGCGAACTTATCGTTCGTAGCCTCTTTTTTTGTGCCTAATCTGATGTTCTCAAATCTCGTTTACGTTTCCTCTAAAAGTATCATATTGAACTCACAAGTTTAATATAGAGTTGCTATTTTCTACAATTCTAATAAAAAGGCACAAATATATCGATTTTTAATACTAACTTTGTGACACCTTAAAATAGTAACATTATTAACAGTTCAAAAATATGCTTTTTTCAAAAAAGAAATTAGGATTATTATTCCTTTTTAGTGGATGCCTTTCGGTGGCATTTGCCAATGTGAAAATCACTTCGCCCAACAAGCAGTTGGAGGTGAACGTAAGTATTGACAAAAAAGGTAGCCAGGAATATGGCACACCAGTTTTTACGCTCCGCAAACAAGTAAAAGGAAGCTATCAAAACGTTTTAGTGAATGCCCAGATGGGACTAACCACTAGCCAGCAAGACTTTAGATCTTTGAAATGGGGAGAAGTTGGAAAGAGCAAAAAGAACAAGATTGATTATACACTTTTAGAAGGAAAGCAAACGCATAGCACAAAGACAGAAACAGAGCAAACAATAAACTTTGTCAATGCCAATCAGCAGGTGCTTTCGGTTGTCTTCAAACTTGCCAACGATGGTTTGGCTTTCCGTTATCAAATCAAGACTTCACAAGACGAGAAAATTCTCAGAGATTTAACAGTCTATCCTATTGCTGAAGGTACTAAACGCTGGATACAAAAATATATTCCAGATAGCTATGAAGCCTTTTATCCCCTTACGACTGCAGGATATGATGCCAACCGACCAAACAATCGTCTGTGGGCTTATCCTGCATTGATGGAAATATCAAACGGACTATACCTATTCCTCACCGAATCAAATATCACCTACAATCATTGTGCATCTCGATTGAATAACCAAACCAAACCAGATGCTTACCATGTGGAATTTGCAGATGCTTCACAATCTACCCAAGGTGATGAGTGGAAATCTTCATGGCGTGTTGTACTTGCAGGCAACTTGGCTACTATAGTTCAGTCTACAAGAGTGACCGATGTTGCAGACCCAAATGTTCTGAAAGAGACTGATTGGATTCATCCAGGAAGTGTGTCTTGGATTTATTGGGCTTATAATCATGGTTCACGCGACTTTAAGAGAGTAAAAGAATACATTGATTTGGCGGTCAATATGCATTGGCCTTATAGTTTGATTGATGCAGAATGGGACGAAATGGGCAATGGTGGTAATGTTGAAGATGCTGTTGTCTACGCAAGCTCAAAGAAGATAGGAATAATGGTATGGTACAATTCTAGTATGAATTGGGTGAGCAATGGAGCTCCTGGTCCTTTTTATAGACTTAACGACCCCGACAAAAGAGAAAAAGAATTCTCTTGGTTGGAAAAGATAGGTGTCAAAGGCATCAAGGTAGACTTTTTTAAGGGCGATGACGCACAAGACATGAATCTATGCATTGACATTCTTAAATCGGCGGCTCGTCATCATCTGATGGTGGTTTTTCATGGAGCAACACTGCCTCGTGGATGGCAACGCACCTATCCGAATCTTATGACGACCGAAGCTGTCTATGGTGCAGAATGGTACAACAACAATGGAAAGATGACTCAGGCTGCTGCTAGCCATAATGCCACTCTACCGTTCACTCGAAATATAGTAGGCTCAATGGACTACACTCCAGGAACTTTTACTGATTCGCAGTATCCTCATATCACCACACATGCACATGAACTGGCTCTTCCTATTTTGTTTGAGTCGGCTTTACTACATAATCCAGACCGTCCTTCAGCTTATGAAGCAATGCCTGCACAGGTAAAAAGTTTGTTCGCTACTTTACCTACCGTATGGGATGAAACTCGCTTCTTGAGCGGATACCCAGGAACTTCAGTAGTTATTGCACGAAGAAAAGGCAATACTTGGTATGTCGGAGGTATTAATGGAACCGACCAAAAGCTGACGTTGACATTTAATCCAAAGCAACTTGCACCAAACGCCAAGACATTTACACTCTTCACAGATGGTCCCGATGGAAGAAGTTTTGCTATCGATGCAGCTAAAAACGCCCAGCAAACTCTTAAAATCGATTGTTTACCTAGAGGAGGTTTTGTAGCTGTCGTTCGTCGTTAAGTTTACTGAATAAAAAAGAAGCCTTGAAAAGTAGAAAATAACTTTTCAAGGCTTCTTTGTATAGTGTTGTTCTGAATCTTATTTTTCCTTTAGATTCTTTATTTCATTAAGTCAGGTGGACAATCATTGCTTGCACTACCCCAATTCTTATTAGGATTTGGTCCCATAATAAATTTCAACACTCCATTTCCTTTCACCATTTCGTGAGTAATGTAGTTATGAGTATAAGGCTTTCCATTATACGTTGCACTCTGTATATAGAAATTATTGTCTGAAACATTCTCTGCTTCTATTACGAATTCACCAATCGTTACTTTTTTGAATGTAGGCGTTCCAATTACGTAATATTGTGAAGCAGGACAAACAGGATAAAATCCAATTGCCGAGAACATATACCATGCGCTCATCTGTCCAGCATCATCATTACCACTTAGTCCACCAGGAACATCCAAATATTCATTATCCATGATGTGGCGAACGATTCGCTGGGTCTTCCATGGTTCTCCAGCATAGGCATACATATAAGGAATCTGATGACACGGTTCATTTCCATGCCAATAATATGATTTTGTGAAGGCAGAATCATCTGAAGTATTAGATATTCCAAAGAGGTAATCCAACTTAGACACATATTTATCTTTTCCACCCATAACCTTAATCAATCCATAAACATCATGTGGAACATAGAAAGAATAATGAATTGCAGCTCCCTCTGTGATGAACGGCACCCTACTTAAGATATCCTTGTTGCCAAGCCATTTACCATTCTTATAGCGTCCGTCAGCCCAACCGGTAACAGGATTAATTACATTTCTCCAATTAGCTGCGCGCTTCATAAGCAGTTTGTAATCATCTGTCTTGCCCAAGACCTTTGCAGCCTGAGCCAAGGCATAATCATCATAAGCATATTCAAGAGTGCGACTCACCTGCTCGTGCGTATGAAAGGCCTCCATAACACTATCTTCCATAGGAATATATCCATACTTCAAATAGCTCTTCAAGGCACGGCGCCCCATTCCATTCTTGTATTCCTCAAAAGTCTTAGGACTCTCAAAGGCATTCTTGCGCATTGCTTCATAAGCAATCTTTTCATCAAATCCGCTTACATTTTTTACCATTCCTTCGGCAAGGGCTGCACTGCAATGATCACCAATCATGGCAGCTGTGTAACTATTCCATGCTGGGAATATTGGCAACCAACCACCTTGCTGATACATATCAACAAGACTTTGTAGATAACCACCTGTTTTATTGTCGATTATAATATTCAGCGGACACAATGCACGATAAGTATCCCACATTGAGAAATCCTGATAAATGCGGCGATAGAGTGGTCTACCAGCAAATGCACCAAAAGAATGTTGCATAATCTTCTTTCCACCAGCAAAAGACGGATAACGACCATCCTTGTCACTGAATGCACGAGGAAGGAAACTTGCACGATACAAAGCGCCATAGAACTTGTTTACGGCAGCAGTATCGGGAGACTCTACAATCACTTTTGCCAACTTACTTTGCCAAGATGAGACAACACGACAACGAGTGTCATAAAATTCCCAATGTGGAACTTCTTGGGCGATATTATTGAATACGCCCTTCATGTCAACAAAGCTTGTTGAAGCTTTGGCTAGTATCTCGTCGCCTTCATTTACATTGAAAGCAACGTAAGCTATAGAGTCCTTAACACCATATTCTACAATAGGATCCTCAAACTGTACGGCAAACCAGCCATTAAAACCAGCCTTTTCACCCCAACCTTGATAAATACGATGCACTGGATTGTAACCATAAATGCAGTTTCTTGCCGTGTCTACAGCAACAAAACCTTCTTTCTCGTCACTATTTGTATTTACTACAAAATAGGCTTTACCACTTTTAGTATACTTAAAACGGAACATTGCTGTGTGGCTCATTCCAGTCATTTCAGCTTGAAGGTGTTCATCAGGCAGTACAACAGAATAATAATCAGGATGAGAAATTTCATCCGCATGACTGAAACGTGAAGCACGCTCTTCGGGTTTAAGGCGAAGTACGTCCATCTCTGGCATAAGAGTGAAAGAACCATAGTCCTGAGTACATCCACCTACCATCCAATGACTTGCACGGAATCCTTGAAACTTCTTATCTCGATAATAATAAGGAGCAAGACATTTTTGTTCTGTATCTTGTGTCTGCGGAGTCCAGAAGTTCATTCCATTAGGTTCAAATGCAGCAGGGAGAGTCTGTCCATGTTCCTCTTTGCCCTTACCGTAAGTGGAATTACTGGTAACAGAAAAGTCTGTTCCAACCATTGTATTGATAGCCTCAATCTGTCCATGTAACAAAGCATTCTGCATTCTCTTATGCACATATTTCTTTAATGCATCCCATTGAAAGTAAGGACTTTCCTGACGCAGACCGAAAAGTTTCACTTCATGCTCATTAAGCATCAGCTTTACAATTACATTCTTACCATTGGTATAAAATATCATTTGTAAGTTTGCTGCCATTGGAACAACCTCGTCCATCTTATCAACACGCTCATCAGAAAGAGTTGAAATACCTAGAAGCGACATTAGATGATACAATGCTGTATCGTGTCCGAATCGGAGGTCAGCAGACGTTTTACCATTTGTAACAGCATTATCAGCCTTAGTCTCAATATCATTCCAAAGGCTAAATGCTGAACGTGAAGGTGCACTGTAATTATCAGGAGACTGACCGTTGCAAATCCACATGCGCTCATTGTTCTGCTCGTATACTGCACGACATTCTTCATCGTTTATAACATCATCAAACCTTATCTTCAACTCAACATCTTGCATATCAGAAGCAATAGCATGAATCTCTCCCATCAATTTATCTGCATCAGATATCTTTGAAGGATCTTTAAACAATGCAGCTGCAAAACGTTGTCCATTGATATAAGCCTTAACTTTTGTTCGTGACGAAAGAGCTTTCATTTCTGGCGAATCGTTGGCAATCCAAACCATATCAGCTGAATCGGCAGTTTGTTCTACATTTGCCTTTCCTATCATCAATTTATTCAATTCGTCGCTGAATGCCTGCATAGTTTTAACGCATCGTCCAATAATACTAGCGTGGGCTGTTACTTTATTTCCGTTAAAGACTTCGGAAAAGTTTGCATACATTCTATCGGCAATACCACGATGCTGCGCAGCACCAAGAGCGGTGAGTTTTCCACCATTACCCATAGCATTCTTCCAAACTTTTGTAAGTCGTTTTTTAAGACTCTTCCCCAACTTTGTGAGATTAGAATCGTCAGCAAACTGACTATTCACCCATTCGTAGCGTGAGTCTGATGGCAGCCAACGTGAACCATGACGGCCATAATGCGAAATATAGAATGCATGATAGCCTTCAGGAACTTTTGAATAAGTGATATTTTGCGGAGCTTGGTATGCATAGTAAACGCCACCCATCTGCTCTCGTGACTTCTGAGCATAAGAAAAACTGACGATGCATATAAGCAGCAACAATAAAGATAAGGTCTTTTTCATAAAGAGGATATAATGTTGTTAGGTTGCAAAATTAATCATTTAATTCCATATTCCAATCTATTCCCAGTGGGTTATTGCGCATTTCTAACACCCATGGCAATTCTGAAGACGTAGAAATTTTCATAACAGTGCCGTCTACATCAGCCTTAACTGTAATGATATTTGCGTCAGTATTAATCTTTCGCCATATAATCCCATTATATACAAACATGCCATCACGTTTTAATTCACTCAAGGCTTTGAATGAAATAAAAAGGAATGTTTCATTGCATTTATAAATATTACTACCCTTCTGTGGACTATACCAACAGAAACCTTCTGCATACTCCATTACCGTCTTAGGAATGGAATAGAGTGAGTTGTTACATAAAAGTCTCAATGTATCATTGTTTGATAGATCACACTTCACTATCCAGTTTCGATACTGCCTATTAAGAACAAATTTACAAAGATGTGTTGTTGCACTTGGTGATAAATTAAAAGCACGTGTACTTTCTGTTTCTTTCGTTTTTGGCGACTTTGCCACCGCATTATGATTAGGCAAGTGCAATGTTCCACCTTTGAGAATATCCTCATGTCTGATGAATTTCATCTTCCATCTATCGCCTTTTGCGTCAACGTTCAATGTTCTGCCATTTGGCAAATCTATTGAATACGACTTTATAAGCGGCGAACCTACTAGATAAAGATTCTGACCTGCAACAGGATAAAGTCCCAACATATTCCAGACTAACCATGAAGACATGGCCCCGCTATCGTCATTACCGGGAAGACCATCAGGACGATCACTGTAATTATCATTTACGATCTGTCTGATGCGCTCGCAACTAAGTTCTGGTCTATCCGCCCAATGATACAAATAAGGCGTCATAAAACTTGGTTCATTAGCCACATTGTAATGTTTGTTTTCAAAAAATGTATCAAGTCGCTTTACAAACCTTTCCTTACCTCCACAAGCATCAATAAGTCCTTTTACATCATGAGGAATACTCAAACTATATTCTGCCGAAAGCGCCTCATAGAAGAATGTTCCCCACCAAGGAATATACCACGGTGCAACCTTCGTATCGGGAGTATATGGAATGAGAGGATGATAGACTTTGGATTTACCCCATACGACAGAATCCAACCAATTACCGTCAGCATTACGAGGCATAATAAATCCACGCATTCCCTGCCACTGATAATCACCACGCCACAGATTACGCCAATTGCCTGAGCGCTTGTGATATTTATCATAGAGAACTTTGTATCCTAACCCTTTCGCTACTTGCGCAATGCACCAGTCATCATAACTATATTCTACGGTTCTGTTTCCAGCCCTGTCTATTCCATAAGGAATGTAACCCAATGAATTATATTCTGCAATTCCTCCACGTCCTTCCTTCTCAGCATCAACAGGAGCCACTTCGGCATCTTTTATCATTGCCTTGAATGCATGTTCATAGTTTATTCCTGAAAGTCGCTTAGCAAATGCGTCGGCAATGACAATATCGGCATTACTTCCACCCTGTGTTCTTCCATTACAGTTTCCACTTCGTGCATCTGGCATATAGCCTTCGTTATCATATATGTTTATGAGTGAGTTCACGATATCACGCTGTCTTTGTGGAGAAAGGAGTGTGATAAGCGGAGACGAAGTGCGATAGGTATCCCATATAGCATAGTAATCATCATAATACGGAACAGCGGTCCAGTTAGGATTTTCACCGCTTCGGTCTACAGGCATCAGCATTGTATGATAAAGTGCAGTATAAAACATTCGTGACTGCAATTCAGAGGCATTTATTTTAATCTTTGAGAGCAATACATTCCACGCACTGCGAAGATGCGACAATTGGTCATCAAAACCACAACTAACGATATTCTGTCTTGCTTTGTCTGTTGAAACGAAAGAGATTCCGATCTTCACATTCACGGTTGATTTATCAAACATCACCCACGCATATTTGTTATCTCGGGTCATGCTCTTCTTAAACGGCACATCGCTCTGAAGACAGAAATACACTGTATATGGTCCACCATTGTTCCAACCTCCTCTAACTGTGGAGTATCCTGTTATTTCATGCTCGCCATTTATATTTATCTCACTACCAACAAACTGCTGCGCCTCGCGTTTGTCAGGAATGGTGTCTATGCCTAGGAAAGTATGCGAGTCAACAAACAGACCGTCAAGTCCACTGAAACGATAAATAGCACAACGCTCGCTAGTGGTAATCTCGGTGTGAGGACCTTCGATATAATCACAAGAATAATATCCCAATGACATTGTCTCTGCACTGCGATGCTGAAGATATTCTGTCTTCTGAATTGTTCCCCTGAATGGTTGAATAAGAATATTGCCGTATTTCTGTCCTCCACCAGTTCCACTAACATGAGTCTGACTGAAACCCTTTACGGCTTCAGGCATTTTCTCCCAACCAGCATTTGGCATTGATACACAATCAGGACCAGGCTTAACCATTCCATAAGGCATTGAGGGACCAATAAAGACACGTCCTTGTCCTTCACTGCCTATTTTAGGATCTACAAATTTTGTGTATTGCGCATGAATAGACAACGCAAAAAATAATGATATAATAAACTGGATACGGCGCATAGAATAATTTATTTGTCTACGAAATATATTTGTCGGCTTTTGTCTCCTGGAAACATAACGTCTTTCAATGTAACGTCGGCAGCATCTTCGAATACAAATGCTGGACGGAAATCATGGTCTGTAAGTGACAATTTCACATTACTGAAAGTAATCCCTGAAACGTGCCTCACATAAAAACCCCATGAAGGAAGTTCTCCAAACATTGAGAATTCGGGATACGACTTTATCTGTTCGTCTATCCTATCAGCACGCCACAACGGAACGTAAGCCATTCCCTTTGTGGCCCTACCTGGATAAACTATATTGATATTTTCAAGCAAAACATTTTCTATCTTGTTGCCAGGTATTCCACAAATGCTACTTGGAAAGGGGTTATGGAAGAAATCAACTTCCGGACCACGAAGGTCATAATTTTTATCAGGTCTTTCAAAAGGCACAGTACAAGTAATATTGCGAAGAATAATGTTTTTCATACAACCGTTTTTATTTCCTGCACGCTGACCAAGTCTGAGAAAGATCGCATTACCTGTATTAACAGCATTAATCCGCTCAACACATACGCTGTCAACGCTTCCTCCGTCAACACTTTCAATAGCTATTGCCGAACGGAAAGTATCAAAGACCTTTATGTCGGCTACATGAATATTTCTGAAACCTCCCCAAGAAGCTGTACCAAACTTCACACCACTAGCACTGCTCCGCAAATTACAACGCAGAATATCAACATCTGCGCAAGAAGAATTTACATGATAAGATTTCAGACAGATTGCATCGTCGGCTGAATTAATATCACAATCAGCAATCTTAACATGCTGGCAATCATCAATATCAATACCGTCATTATTCCAGTATGCACGATTATTGATATTGAGATTTTTAAGATTCAAATTAACACAAAGATCAAACGATAATCCCCAACAGGCACTATTTTTCAAACACAAATCTGAAACTGTGACATTATTTGATTTATAGAAATAGAATAGCTTGGGGCGTACCTGCTCGCTAGGGCGCATTCGCCTGACATTATAATTATTATCTTTCAGCATTCCCTTATGATAGAGACTGTCTATATTTAGCGCAAGCATCAATCCCTGACCGTCAATAGTACCATTACCAGTAACGCTTATATTTTCAGCATTATCAGCCATCACAAGCGCAATGTTTGAATTATCATTGCGCTTGTCTGCCACAGGTTGGGCATTAATTGAATAATAGTCTTTAGGATTTGTACTTCCCAAAATAACAGCACCACTCATGAGATGCAGTTCTACTCCACTCTTCAGCATAATGCTCCCGGTAAGATATTTACCGAGAGTAACTTCTAGTCTGCCACCACCATTATTGTATACTCTATCAATTGCACGCTGCAATTGCAGCGTGCATAATGTGGTACCGTCATTGGCAATTTTTAGTTTGGTCGTATTAAGTATTATCCCATACGAAGTATTATCACCAATGAACAGACAAATAAATAACAGTAGTATTGATTTAGTTGAAATAGAATGTAAATTCATACTTCTCGCCATTTACTAATATTGAATAAATAATATTATCGGTTTTTACACCTTTAAAAGCGATAAAGCCAGAATGTTCTGTATTATTGAATATCGTGTTTTCTTTCCAATAACCATCAACTATTTTTTTTATATGGGCTTCATCTTCCTTCATGTTTTCTTTATAACGTTGTTCATTATTCTGATCCAACAGTATTCTATCAGTAGTTGACTGAGGATTATAGACCATAGCATCTATAGCCCCATCAGCTATTCCAACAAGTACATTTCCCCAAGCTTGCTGGTTACTAACTTTACTTATATATTTTGAATATGAATAGATTGGTAAAGAGTCTCTTTCTACATTTTCTTTTTTTCCTCCATCCTTAATATATTTTGCAGTCGTAAGATAACGCGTATCCTTGCTCTTCACGCCTTTCATTGCAAGAGCATGAACACTGATACCCTCTGGTTTAAAATCAAAAGCTTTACCAGTTTTATTACGTAATACAATCACAGGCTTAGTATAATCATCACCTGGAGAAACGATAATCAACAAACCTTTATCTGCACAATATTGTACAGGGCGTCCATCCTTAATGAAACTTCCATATTGCTTTACCAGCATAATGTTTGTTGTGTCTGCGTTTTCATTTATTTCTTTAGCAGATATAGTTTGTGCTAGTGACAACAAACCACAAACAGCACATAAATAAATAATAGTTTTTTTCATATATAGAGTTTTAATAGTATTTTCTAAATAAATAATAGGGGCGGAATTACTCTCCCCCCCCTATCAATTTTTTATGTAAGGTTTAATAACCAGGATTCTGTTTCCATCGTGGATTCACATCGAGATCTTGCTTTTGAATTGGGAATATACGACGAGTTTTTTCAAATCTTGCACCTGAGAATCCCTTATAATGAGGGAAATACTCATCTTCAAAATGTCCGAAGCGAATCATATCGTTGCGGCGCCAATTCTCATCAAAGAACTCACGTCCACGTTCCTCATATATATCCTGAAGAGTCGGATTATGATCTATTGTTGGAGCCTTTACATAAGAACGAATCTGATTGAACAAGCTCTGCGCTGTCTCACCATTTGTTGGTGTTCCACCACGTGTGATTGCTTCAGCCTTTTCCAACAAGATATCTGCATAACGGAATATTGGCAAGTCATTAGACTGGTTACGTCCATTCATGAAATCACTATTCGTGACAAAGAATTTTATTGGACGATAACCTTGACGCCAGCCTGTTAAATTATCACCAACATCAAGAGTTGCATCTTGCTTTATTAAAGTAATGCTCTTTGTAAGAACCAAAGGATTACCAGATTTATCAAGAGCCACTTTACTTGTAGGCAATAGTGTAGTAGGATTGTATACATGAACAGTATCACCGATTATACAGTTATTACGTTCATCACCTGGTAGATTAAACAAGCTTGCAAATTCTGGAGTCATAGTCATGTAACCACCACCAGAGTTTGAAAGGTTCATACCATAGTAACTAGGGTTCATGCTCTTTACATCCTTATAAGAATGTGCACGACCATATTGCATACCCGTTGCTGTATAGGTATCATAAGGCATTACATAAATAAAGTCCTCAACCTTCAAATCAGAGTTATTTGGAGCAAACTTAAAACGGTAAGCCATTGAACCAAGATTAAATTTACCAGATTTAATAATATCATCACAAATCTTGATACAGTCATCTAATTTCTCATTCTTTGCAGTTGCAGCATCATATTGATCTACAGACACTGCAGTATAAACAGGCCAATTTATGTACAACTTTGCAAGTAGAGCCTCGGCCATATATTTAGAAGGCTTTCCGTAATTATCTCCATTCACGTCTGTAGTAAGGTCTGGGATTATCGCAAGAAGCTCTTTCTCTATATACCTAGCAACATCAGCACGAGGTTGACGGTCTCGAATATCAATGCCCTTTACCGTATTATCAATAATAGGAGCATCGCCCCAACTATCCATCATAATAAATTCAAAGAAAGCACGCATAGCACGAGCTGGAGCAACATACTTAACATCGGCATCACTATTGATAACCTCGTTTGCTGTTACTGTTCCTGTCCCTAGAACATTCATCCAGTCTAATGTAGCGTCTTCATATGCATAGTCATGAAGACTAGGATGAGCATAAGCATAAGCATCTAACCATCCTCCATTATATGCAACAGCAGTCTCTTCATCACTCGAAAGAGCCTGCGCTTCCATATATCGACGACCAAAGCAATCTTTCATTTTAAAATAAATATTGGCCATTCTTGACTCAATAGCAATTTCGTTGGATGGATATTTTGTATATTGAGAAGATACAGGAACATCCAAATCTGAACAACTAACAGCAAGGGTCAGAATGCCAGTTGCGAATAATAATTTTATATTTGTATTCATATCATTAGCTCTTTAAAATTTAGAAATTGACTTTCATACCAACTAAAATTGTACGTGTGTGAGGATAGTTGTTCCAACGGTAATCAACACCTGGATCAATTCCTCCCAAATTAACTTCTGGGTCAAGTCCCTTATAACTTGTTATCGTAAATACATTATTGCAAGTTACATAAACCTGTGCTGACTGAATCCAATCATTACACTTTTTGAATGTATAGCCAATTGAAAGACTCTGCAAACGAAGGTAACTTCCATTTTCGATAAAGCGGTCAGATGGTATATTTGAAAGATTATCCGTTACAGGACGATCTGTAATAAATTCCTTCAACACATTTTTGCCACCAGAGAAGAAATCAGGAGCTGTGTAATGAGCACGTGTACCATTATAAATTTTATTACCAAATACGCCTGTGAAGAACATGTCGGCATTCCAATTTTTGTAATTAAAAGTATTGTTCCAACCAAGATTCAACTTAGGCTGTGCACAGCCTGTAATAGTACGGTCCTTATATGCTGGAGAATTTGTCACTTCACCAGTACGCTTACCAGTTGTTGCATCGTGAACATAATAAGAAGACTTACCATTAGCATCATAACCCGCAAATTCATAAGTATAGAATGTACCGAGAGCTTCGCCTTCCATAACACGTTGAGTAAAACCATTAGCAGAAACACCTGCTACACTAGGATCACCCTGTCCAAATGTAGATGTTTGATATAAGCTGTTAGACAATTTGTTCACTTTATTCTTGTTATGTGACAAGTTTAGAGTAGTATTCCATGTAAAGTTCTTTGTCTTTATTGCGGTTGCATTCAAAGAGAATTCGACACCAGTATTTGTTATTTCTCCAACATTTGCTGCAATTTGATTAAATGGATAGATATAAGGAGAAACAGGATAATTCCAAATTAAATCTTTTGTTTTCTTATTATAAAATTCAATAGAACCATTAATACGACCACCTGCTAAAGCATAATCAACACCAATATTTAACATACCTGTTGACTCCCATTTCAAATCAGGATTTGCCAATTTAGTAGCATTTAGGGTTACATAGGTACTTCCGTTGTATGGATTATAAGTACCTGCCGAACCATAAGTACCTACAGCAGAATAAGCACCAAATCCAAGCGCATTACCACTTACACCATAACCAACACGAAGTTTCAAATTAGAGAATACATTTTGGTTTTTCATAAATGGCTCTTCGGTAACATTCCAAGCTACACTTACAGAAGGGAATGTTCCCCATTTATGACCATTGCCAAATACAGAAGAACCGTCACGACGGATTGTAGCTTGTAGCATATATTTGCTATTATAAGAATAACTTAAACGACCATAGAAAGAAATATTACGAATAGTTTCTTTTGTTCCACTCTGAACAGAACGCATTCCATCAATAGCACCAGCGTAAGTCAGGTTGTTATACTTTAAATTATCATCAAAAAAGTTGTGAACAGTAAGACCAAAACCGTCATTATTATTTTTCTCTTCCCAAGAATAACCAGCCATCAATGATAGTTTATGAACCTTATTGAAAGTCTTATCATAGTTTCCATAAGTCTCAAAAGTCTGAGAATTATCAAAATATGTACTACGAGTGGCGTTACCATTCTTATCTTTCAATCCTGGAAGCTGAGAATTATGAGAATCATAAGAACTGTATGTACTCTGCGAATTATTGTAAGAATAGTTCATGTTCCAAACAAATCCATCAATAATCTTCAGACTTGCCTTACCAATAAATTGCATACGTTTGTACATCGTTTCTGAGGTGTCTTCATTAATCAACGAAAGTGGGTTGTAATTTTGAGAACCAGAACCTTGAGACCAGGTACCATCACTGTTTGTAATTGGCAATGTTGGATTGTAATAGTTCATGGCATCAAGAACAGACTCACCATCCGTTCCACTAGGTACCCCCTTATGCTTTGCGTATAAGGCATTTACACCTGTTGAAAGTTCCAAGCGATCTTTAAGAACTTTTGTTGTAATCAAAGAACGAACATTCAAACGATTCATACCTGACCCCTCAACAACACCCTCACGATTAGCAAAGTTTACACTAGCTACATAAGTAGTCTTGTTTGAACCTCCATTAATAGACAAATTATGATTATGGCTTACACCTGTGCGAAGGACTTGATCCTGCCAGTTTGTATTTGATTTACCATCATAGGCATAATCCAATTTATTTGCCGTCACATAATTACGAATATCATCAGCCGTAGCCATATCCAAGGTCTTCAAGGCATTATCGAAAGCTACATAACCAGAATATGTTACGCTTGTGCGATCTTTACCATTTTTACCACTCTTTGTTGTAATGATTATAACACCGTTGGCAGCCTTTGAACCATAGATAGCTGTAGCTGTAGCATCACGAAGTACGTCTATGCTCTCAATATCATCAGGAGCAACCATAGAAATATCTACACCTGGAATTCCATCAATTACATAGTATGGCTGCATTCCCTCTCCTGAGCGTAGTGAAGATGCACCACGAAGAGTAATACTAGGAGATCCGTTAGGGTCACCACTTGATGTTACTACCAAACCAGCTACCTTACCCTGCAACATACTTGCAGCATCAGAGAACACACCGACATTCAAGTCTTCTGACTTAACTGTAGTGATAGAACTTGTTACGTCCTTACGGCGCATTGTACCGTAACCAACTACTACGACCTCGTTAAGGGTCTTGTTATCTTCTTTCAATATAACCTGACCATTATTGCCAGCTTTAATTTCCTGTGGAGTAAATCCCACATACGAAACCTTGAGCTTTGCTCCAGGCTTTACATTCAACACATAGTTACCATCTATGTCGGTAACAGTTCCGTTTGTTGTTCCGACTTCAACAACACTTACACCGATAAGCGGTTCACCACTGGCATCCTTTACGGTACCCGTGATTTTACTTTGTGCAAATGCTATTGTACTTAAAAGTAGAAGAAAAGCTGAAGCAATGACTCGCTTACAGTTTCCCCGGATTAGGTTTTGTACTCTACGCATAATTGTCTGTTAAAAAGTTATTATATCATTTTAGGTGCAAAAGTATCACTGTAACATTACAGCAATCTTAATTTTATATTTCGATTAGATTAAGATACGTCAAAAAAAATCAGAATCCATAGGCTTTTACGCCTGTTGTATCCAAAGTCGCAACGTTCTCGGTCACTATAGCATCCAGATTATTATATACATAGCCATCTCCACGACATGGGCGCTTATCATAAATGCCTGTGTCATATTTTGTTTGTCTTGTTTTTTTCAGTACCACATTATTAAAGTAGACGTTGTTTACTTTCTCTTTTGTGTCTCCACCAATAAAACATCCATTCTCTGATATTGCTACAATATTATTAAAGTAAATATTGCTTACTTCTCCAGAGCGACCCTCTGTTTGTCCCTTCGGGAATCGCCAATTAGCGTCCTTATTATTACCATTGGCACGTGGATAACTCGTAACATAAATAGGTTCAGCTTTTCCCCACCAAACATCACTCCACAACCTACAGTCTAAGATGATATTAGAGAACATCACATTCGTTACTGTTCCTTCATCACGATTTTGTATTCCTAGTCCACGATTGCTGCCTTTAATTATACAATTATCAACTGTGACATTGTAAATAGAATCCATATTCTCAGACCCTATTTTTACAGTGCAGCTACGACTTTCCATTACGCAGTTGGTAACCATGATATCATGGCATGAACCATATTGCTGAAACTCACGTCTATTTTTCAGACAAATTGCATCATCACCGCTTGTAATGTGACAATTGGCAATGCGAATATTCTTACTATGGTCAATATCTATTCCGTCACCATTACGGATTTTTAAATTGTTAAGCAAATTTATTCCGTCAATCACAGCACCGTCACATCCAATAAGATGCACTGTCCAATATGCGCCTTCACGTATTGTAACATCCTTTATAGTGAGATTACGAACATCTGTAAGACTAAGAACATGGGGACGCGGATCAAAAGTTGTCACAGGCTTTAATTCATAACTATCATCAAGTTCCTTACCCATAAAACTGATTCCGTTTCCATGAATACATCCCTTTCCTGTGATAGAAATATTATCAGCATTGTTTGCCCATATCCACAACATGCCCTCACCTTGGTTCTTTCCAAATGCGCTTATACGATAAATCTTCTCGTCAGGATTGGCCTTCAGTGTAGCGGTTGCTTGAAGATGAAGTTCTACATTTGACTTTAACTGTAATGGACCTGAAATAAAAACATGATTAGATGGGAACAAAACTATTCCACCACCACTATGCTCACATTTATCTATTGCTTTTTGTATTGCAGAAGCATCATCGGCGACACCATTACCTTTTGCACCATAAGACATTACGTTATAAACACTCTCCGCCTTGACGAAAAGTGTCAAGACAAGGAATATGGTAGTTAGTAGAAATGTTTTCCTCGTAATGCGAATCATGGACAAATGTTGAAAGTTTCGTGGCAAAGATAACATTTTTTTTAAATATGCAACAAACTTTTCGCGTTTTTCTTCATTTATGACAAAATATTGTTCTTTCTGAAAAATCAAGTGATAATTTAATAAAGTTGGTAAAACAACCATGAACATCAAAAATATAATTAAAATATTGAGATTCTACATATTCGTTGACATAGTGCCCACTTAAAATGAGCAGCTTTTAGCTGTAACGTATGATAAATTAAATATTTAGAGCCGAGATTTCTATGTGACGATTTGGATTTTGTACATTTAGGCTGTCTTCCCTGCGTTTTTGGTGTTTTTTAGCTACGAAGCTACGGCATCTCGGGAAATGCCTATAAACAAAGGGCTTACCGAAACGTAGCTAGGGCTATTTAGCTTCGATGAGCTACGTTTTAGCTACGTTAGCTATTTCTGTTTATATAATGTACGCGTAGGCACGCGCACACTTAGGGTTTTGAAAAATATAAGTGTCGAAGTGTCAACTTAATGAATATCAATATTTTATCGACCAATTAGACTAAATAAAGTGACGGTGACCTGACGGTCAAATTTCAAGCTTTCCATACGTTTCTATATAGAAATGCAACTCATTCCATATAGAAACGCAAACGTTTCTACGATGTTTTACCTCCTATTGCTTCGTAAAACGCACTGCATTTCATCGTAAAACGGATTGCAAAACATCGCAAAACGCAACGAAAAACTTCGTAAAGTGCTATGCAACATGATGAAATTCTTTACCCATATTTTACCGACGAATAACCGACACTTCAATCGACCCGAAAAGTATTCTAACAATTTGATGCTCAACGGATAGACACTTTGACACTTGTTTTTACGAAAAACTCAGAGTGTGCGCATACGTGCGCACGTGTATTATGATGTGTAGTTTCAAGTATTTAAAACTTTGGCTAACAGGCTAACCTAAATCTGATTGCATGGACAAAAAATTTGCAGTATCTTTGCCGAGAATTCAGTGGAATTCAGCAGAATACTTAAACAAGCTTGGAAATTCTGCTCTCGTTTACTGTCTCTATTTATACCTCCTCAGTTCCTCAGATGCAGTCAACAGTTCTTTGACAAATTCACTCATAGAATACATTTCATCTTTAAAACTACACAAATTGACGTAGCTAGAACGTAGCTTGACGTAGCTAAATCCTGCAAGCTACGTTTTGGTAAGTCCTTTGTTTATAGGCATTCCCAGAGATGCCGTAGCTTCGTAGCTAAAAAACATTAAGAACACAGGGAAGACTCACAATACGTAAATCTGATTTCACCACCTTACCGTGTGGGCAAAAACAAAAATTCTTGTAAACTCTTTAAGAATTTACAAGAATTTTATATACTAAAATGTCTTATAGTCTACTGTTTGTCTTCTGAATTATCTGGAGTATCAGCGACTTTCTTTGGACCACGTATTTTATCCTTCAATGTGATGCCACTCTTTATTTCAATATTTATACCATCACTTAGACCAGTAACTACACGGCGACGCTCATAAGTTTTGTTTTTGCCAACTACCTTAACGACATAAACATAGGTAGCGTTGCCCTGAAACTCAATAGCACTCTCAGGAACAGACAATACATGGTTTGCCTGAGCAAGTACAATCTCAGCATTAGCACTGTAACCTGAACGAATTCTATTACCATCGACACCTCTTACAGCAGCCTTTAATTCAAACTGGTTAGCACCATTGCTTTCAACAGCCTTAGGAGAAATATATTCAAGACTGGCTTCAAGTTTTTCATCCTGTAAAGCACCAATAGTAATCTTCATTGGCATTCCTGTGACAAGACTTCCAACTTCTGTTTCGTCAATATTTCCACGGAATATAAGATCGTTCATATTAGCAACAGTTGCAATAGTTGTTCCGTCATTAAAAGTATTACTCAAGATAACAGTATTTCCTACTTTTACAGGAACATTAAGTACAAGTCCACTGATTGTTGAGCGTATGAGCGTTGAACTCGTGTTGGCATTACTACGAGAAACGCCGTCACGAACAACTTCCAAATTATCAGATGCAGCTCTAACTTCCTCTTGTGACTGACGATAAGATTGGCGAATCTTATCATATTCATCTGCGCTTACGAGTCCCTTATCAAAGAGTGCTTTCTCACGCAGATAATCAATCTTCGTTTGCTTTATATTTACACCAGCAAGACGGACGCGAGCTTGCGCACTACTGAGTTGCCCCATATCAGGAATTACTTTTATCTTAGCAATTATCTCGCCAGCCTGTACTGTCTGACCAGCTTCCTTCATTAACTGGGTAATGATACCACTAATCTGTGGTTTCACATTGACCTCGTTTCTTGGTTCAATCTTTCCCGTAACGACAGTTGTCTTGCGGATATCTCTCACGGTAGGGGTAAACTCGTCATATTCCACAGCCTGTGGACGTGACTTGGCCCAAAGGAAAACAAATGTTCCTATAAAAAGCAAAGCAATAATGCCTGCGACAATAAACTTAAAATACTTTTTCATATATTCTTATGCTTGATTTCTTATTATAAATTATTCGTCACGCATGGCGTCAACTGGTTTGATTGACATTGCCCTGAAAGCAGGAGCCAATCCAGCTAGTACGCCAAGGATACTGAGAATTACGACTGCACCAATAGCTGTCCAGAAGCCTATTTGAAAATGTGAAGTCACAATGCCATCTGTTGTATTAGCCATTTCAGCTAATTGTAAAATCACTACTGCGAAAAAGATACCACTCATACCAGCTACCGAAGTCAGGATGATACTCTCACTGATAATCTGTCCTAGTATGCTCTTTGGCGTCGCACCTATCGCACGTCGAATACCAATTTCTATAGTACGTTCACGCACAGTAACCATCATAATATTGGAAACGCCAATAGCACCGGCAAGTAGAGTACCTATGCCGACAAGCCATATAAGGAAGTTGACACCCGAAAACAGATTATCGAGCATTCCAAACATGACCTCTGTATTAAATACAGTTATCGCCTTCTCATCAGACGGAGAAACAGAATGCGAACGAGCTATCACATCTCTCATCTTCTGAGTAATTGTACTCATCTTTACACCACGTTTAGCTGTTACACAAATGAGGTGAACCTGATTACCATAATTATAAGCCTTCTGCATCAGAGTTAGCGGAATAACAACGCTCTCCTCTGCCCTACCATTGATACTCATGTTTCCGGAACTGTAGTCAATTCCAACAACACTATAGTAAATAGAGTCTATTCTCACCAGTTGTCCACAAGGATCACCTCCCCCAGGAAAGAGATTCTTATAGATTTTCTTTCCAAGTACACACACCTTTCGGTGCTGTTGCATATCCATTGAATTAAGGTATCTGCCATAATAAATTTTTGGAGACTCAACCTTTGCGTAATCTGGAAGCAAGCCCTTTACAGAGCAAGACGTTTTTTTATCTTTAAAGGTTACTTTACTGCCCCATCCACTAAGCATAGGTGTTACAATGTCTAGTTCAGGCACCTGAGCCTTCAACCTTTTAACATCGTTATAATCCATATTCCATTTACGCCCTTTACGATAACCGTCATAGGGCTTTGTGGTAGGTTGGGCAAAGACGATTGCAGAATTTGTAGCAAAACCTTCGAAATTATTAGATAGTATTTCTTTCAGTCCATTACCACCTCCGATAAGTCCCACAAGCATAAACACGCCCCAGAACACTCCGAATCCGGTAAGAAACGAACGGCTCTTGTTTCGCGTCAGCGTATCAAGGATTTCCTTATATGTATCAAAGTCTAATCTCATATTACTCTGCCCTTAATGCCTCAATAGGTCGTATTTTAGCTGCCTTACGTGCTGGAATAAGTCCAGCTACCGTACCAGCTATAATCATTACTAATGTGGCGTTTATACAAACATCAAGTCCCACTGTAGGATTAACAAACATTGTTGCGGTGAACAAACCTGAGTCAACCTTCATGTGACCAATTGTAGCATCCATGTATTCATTGGCAGCAATACCAAGTAGCATTCCTATGTAGCCAAATAACGTTGTGATAATGATACTCTCTATAATAATAAGCCGCAATATTGACCATGGACTTGCGCCTATAGCCTTACGAATGCCAAACTCACGTGTGCGTTCCTTTACTGTTATCAGCATTATATTTGAAACTCCAACTATACCGCTTAACAACGTAAACAATCCGATAACCCACAAGGCGGTACGAATTACACTTGTACCGGTTGCCATTTGCAAAGACTGTGTAAATCTATTCCACAACCATATAGACTCACCATCATCAGGTGCAGCACTGTGGTTTGTATTCAATTTTGCCTTATATCGCTTCTCAAAGGCTTCATTATCCTGTTCAGTCTTCAATCCATGAAAGGAGAAAGAGATTTCATCAGTAGAATCACCTCTATTATATATTGTACGTACAGTATTGAATGCTGAATAAGCATTAGCATTTTGTCCGCTTTGGTCAGCCTTATATATACCAACGATTCTGAAGCCGAACGGTCCAACATCTACATATCTTCCTATAAGGTCTTCAATATGTCCAGGCATAAGTTCCTTGGCTTGGTCCTCACTCAAAACAAGAACTTTTCTGGAATTGGAATTATCAATATCATTTACATATCTGCCGTGAAGCATTTCTATCTTATTAATTTGCTGTTCATTTGGATAGACTCCACTCAAAGTTGTACTGATATAATTATCACCAACAGAAATGTTCACACCACTCTGCTGAATGCTTGCACCCATCTTGTCAACATTTGCACGAAAGCTTTCATCAGTGGTTTTCATATCCCTATTGTTAAGAGCTATACTTCTACCTTCCTTCAAGCCTTTGTAAGCCTTAGAAGTACGACCACCATATACAACCATAGAGTTTGAAAGAAATTTACCTGAGTTTTGTTCTGTGGCATTAATAAGTCCGTTACCAGCACCAAGAAGAAATATCAGCATGAAGATTCCCCACGCAACAGCAAAGCCGGTGAGTGCGGTACGCAGTTTATTGCGCTTGGCAGTAGACCATATTTCAGTTATAATATCACGCATAGGCTGTCACAGTTTATTTCATCACTCCATTTATTCCAAATGGCGAAGCGTGATGATCAAGATTTTCCTCTATCTTACCAATAAGTCCATCAGTGATATGCACAATTTTGTTTGTTTCATTAGCAACTCCACTCTCATGTGTTACCACAACAATAGTTTTGTGTTCTTCTTCATTGAGTTTCTTCAGCAGTTGCATCACTTCAACAGAAGTCTTACTGTCCAAAGCTCCAGTAGGTTCATCAGCTAGAATTATTCGTGGTTGGGTTATGAGCGCACGAGCTATTGCCACACGCTGCTTCTGTCCGCCCGACATTTCATTAGGATAATGTTCTGCCCAAGGCAACAGCCCCAATCGTTCAAGATATTCCATTGCTAACTGATGTCTTTTCTTTCGTCCAACACCCTGATAAAATAGAGGTAGCTCTACATTTTCAACAGCAGTTTTGAATCCAATAAGATTAAAACTTTGAAAGATAAATCCAATCATGCGGTTGCGATATTCTGCAGCACGAGTCTCAGAGAGATCTTTTATCAATGTATCGCCGAGAAAATACTCGCCACTGTCATAGTTATCGAGTATACCAAGGATATTGAGCAACGTGGACTTACCAGAACCCGAAGCTCCCATGATAGAGACAAACTCTCCCTCCTCAATATCAAGGTCGATGCCTTTAAGCACATGCAACGGCTGTGCTCCACGGTAGGTCTTATTAATGTCTTTTAAGTGAATCATATTCTTTCATTAGACGTGAGACTTTGGCAAAAAGTTGCCTTTGACACATAAATATATTTATATTTTCTCTATTTTCAACGTTTGATCACAATAATTCATAACTGCTGGACGATGTGTGATAAAGATCACAGTCTTATCGTGACATGCTAATATGTTGTGAAGAAGTTGACGTTCTGTATCAGGATCCAGAGCGCTGGTAGCTTCATCAAAAAGCATTATTGAACGGTCACGTAGCAGACTTCTTGCAATAGCAATACGCTGGGCTTGTCCCTCACTGAGTCCACCCCCCTGTTCTGAACAGAGCGTGTTTAGTCCATCAGGCAACTCCTCCACAAAGTCGGCACAACTTTTATGCAGTGCCTCCTGTATTTCTTCATCTGTGGCATTTAATCTTCCTAAGCGAATATTGTCACGGATTGTGCCACTCATGAGTGTATTTCCCTGCGGAACATACACAAAATTACAACGGTGACAAGGTGAAAGTTCCTGACTGTTTACCTTATTATATATAGATACCGAGCCGGATTGTGGTTGAAGTAATGCTAGAATTAAACGTATGAGAGTTGTTTTACCCGCTCCAGTCTCTCCTAGTATGGCAGTACAACTGCCTGGGGTGAAATCAAAGTTGAGATTATCTATCACGTTTCCATCCTTATCAGAATATCCGTAACTTACATTTTCCAATCTTATTCCACAAGGTGACTTCATTTCAATAGGTTCACCTTGTTCCTCCAGCGGATCTTCTTCCAATTCCATCAATCGTTCAACAGCAGTAAACACACTAACGAAATCTGGTACTAATTTAGTAAGACTTCTTGCTGGAGTCTGTATTTTATTAACTAATTGCAGAAAAGCCGTCATTCCTCCAAATGTCAATGTATGCAGAGACATTCTGAGTGCAGCCCAAAGAAATGCGAAAAGATAACCAAAAGCAAAACCGAAGTTTACAATGAAGTTGCTGAAAATGTTAAACTTAGTACGCTTTACTACATTCTGTCTTAGTTCACTCTGCGTGTTCTCTAATCTATCAACCATCACGTCATCACTCTCAAGAGTTTTTATAAGCATGCGATTTTGAATAGTTTCCTGCAATACACTTTGCACCTTACTATCACTATCGCGCACCTTACGCGTGAGTCTCCTCATCTGTCCAACATAAATCTTGCTCACGGCAAGAAACATTGGGAATATAGCTATTACAATTACTGCCAGAATTTTATCCATTGAAAACAGATAAAAGAATGCACCTAGAAACATAGCTATCACCGACAAAGTATTTGGAATAGTTTCGGTGAGGAAAGTAACAACATTGTTAACATCAAACTCCAGTCTATTTAGTACGTCTCCAGAATGATGACTTTCTCTTCCGTGCCATTCTGAATGCAGAATGCGATCAAGAATGCGCTGTTGCATCTTGTTCTGCGCCTTTATTCCAAGGATATTTTTTATCCATATTCCCGAAATATTTAAAGCGAAGTCACACAATATGAACATGGCGATTATAGCCACAGACCAATATATACTACCCTCCAACGTACCACTGGCTACATCTATAGCATGCTTCACAGCCCAAACCTGAGCTAGACTCACGCCTACAGAAAACAAGCCTATAGAAGCATTAAGCACAGCTTGCAGCTGATTGCCCCTCCAAGCCTGCCAAAGCCATTTCAGCAGAGTCTTTGTGTCATATTTATAATCTGGTATGCGGAGTAGTTTTTTGAATTTCATTGCATTTAATATTCTTATGAGGCAGACTATTGTCTGGTATCTGCTCCCCACATCATTTTTTCGTGTAGCGTAGAGAAGTAGCGTTTATTTTTTAATTTCACAATCTTTACGCAATACGGAGCCTTGATTATTCTGAGTTTTGTGCATTCATCAAGTTTCTCGCTTCGTCCATCAATAGCAACGAGAAAATTATGTGATCGTGATTCCACTTCAAGCTCAATCACACTTGTATCATTGATTACAATTGGGCGTATGTTAAGACTATGTGGTGCAACGGGAGTAATGCAGAGGCTGCCGCTTTGAGGAACTATTATAGGACCACCATTAGAAAGATTATAAGCTGTGCTGCCTGTAGGTGTGGAAATAACGAGTCCATCAGCTTGATAATTAACCAAAAAGTCACCATTTATATGTGACCTGATGCTAATCATAGATGCTGAGTCAAGCTTCAGCACCGCAATATCGTTGAGTGCAAACGGGCTACCCATAATAGGTTCACCGTCAGTCTCCATTTTTATCACAGTGTGGTTTTCTATCATATAATTTCCTGCTAACATTTTATCAAGCGTCTCTTCAATTTCACTCGGCAGAACATCAGCTAGAAATCCTAGTCTTCCCATGTTCACACCGATAATTGGAATTTGACGGTCACCAACTCTACTGGCAGCACGAAGAAACGTTCCATCACCACCAAGAGATATCACGAAGTCGGCATTATCGAAATCAACAGGTTCTATCAGTACATCGGCATTATGGCAGTCTAAATACTTTTCTATTCTTTCAATGTATTGTGCTATCTCGACACACTTGCATTCATTGCCAAAAACAGCAAATACTAATTTACGTTCAGACATAATATTTTGTTGTTTCAATTTTTATTATTATTTTTGCAAATATAAAGAAAATAATTAAGAACTATGGCAAAAGTATATGAATTTTTGGCAGACGGCTTCGAAGAAATCGAAGGACTGGCTCCCGTTGACATCCTAAGAAGAGGCGGTGTGGACATTAAAACCGTAAGTATTACGGGAAGTGAACTTGTTGAGACTTCACATGGAGTCACTATCAAGGCTGACTTGAAATTTGAAGACATTAGCAACTTCGACGATGCCGACATGATGCTTTTGCCCGGAGGAATGCCTGGGGCAACAAACCTCAACAACCATACTTTATTGAAAGATGTATTGCTTGAACAAAATGCCAAAGGTAAGCGAATAGGTGCAATATGTGCCGCCCCAATGGTACTTGGAGGACTTGGATTACTTAAAGGTAAAAAAGCTACATGCTCACCAGGGTTTCAGAAATATATGACAGAAGCTCATTATACAGCAGAACTATTTCAGATTGACGGTAATATAATCACCGGCGAAGGACCCGCTGCAACATTGCCATACGCTTATAAGATTCTTAGCTTCTTCGTTGGCGAAAAGGCAACCGAAGACCTGCAGGAGAAGATGCAATACACCCACTTAATGAATAAATAAGCGATGGATTACATTATTATCGTTGCAGGAGGCAAAGGCATGAGAATGGGAGCTGATATTCCAAAACAGTTTCTGTCTATTGGTGGTAAACCTATTCTCATGCGCACAATTGAAAGATTTCACGAATACAATCCTGAATTGGGAATCATCCTTGTTCTTCCGCAAAGCCAACAGGAGTATTGGAAGCAACTGTGCACAGAACACAACTTTGAAGTAAACCACACAATTGTTAACGGTGGCGATACCCGCTTTGAATCTTCACGAAACGGACTGGCCGCAATTCCTGACGAAGAGATTGGAGTTGCAGGTATTCATGACGGAGTAAGACCTTTCGCATCTAAAGAGGTAATAGAAAACTGCTTTGAAACTGCAAGAGACGACTTCGCTGCTATTCCAGTAATGCCTGTTACTGACACTATAAGATATGTAGATAAGCAAGGTGGTGGAAAGAATGTTATGCGTAGCGACTATAGGGTAGTTCAAACTCCACAGGTGTTTGACATACAACTGCTGAAGCAAGCATACAATGCCGACTATCAAGAGTCATTTACAGATGATGCATCAGTTGTTGAGTCTCTTGGCTGCCAAGCAACAATGGTAGAAGGCAATCGCGAGAACATCAAAATCACTACGCCTTTTGACATTATCGTAGCAGAGGCTTTATTGAAATCACAACAAAAATAAAATCCATATACTTTGACTGGTATTCTAGATCAAGACATCATGTATCTGCCCGGAGTGGGTCCGAAACGAAAGGAGATATTGAGTAAAGAACTCAATATAGCAACGTGGCGTGACCTGCTGGAATACTATCCATATAAATATGTGGACCGCAGTAAGATATATAATATCAACGAACTTAACGGTACAATGCCTTTCGTTCAGATAAAGGGAAGAATACTTAGTTTTGAGGAATTTGCTATGGGTGCTAGGCGCAAGCGCATCGTGGCTCATTTCTCCGACGGTCACGGAGTTGTTGACTTAGTATGGTTTCGAGGTACTCAATACATTTATAAGACATATAAGGTAGGCACTGAATATATTGTATTCGGCAAGCCCACAGTATATGGTGGGCGATATCAGTTTGCTCACCCTGAGATTGAGAAGACAGAGGATCTGCAACTTTCAGAAATGGGAATGCAGCCATATTACTCTACTACTGAGAAGATGAAGAACTGCGGAATGACAAGCCGTGCAATAGAAAAAATAACTAAAACACTGATTGCTAAAATTCCAGAAAGTTCTTTGCCCGAAACACTTCCACCATTCATAACCGTACCGTTACACCTTATCGGACGTGAAAGCGCTTTCAGAGATATCCATTATCCAAAGAGTATTGATGAATTGCAACATGCACAGTTAAGGTTGAAATTCGAAGAATTGTTTTATGTTCAACTCAACATATTAAGATATGCAAGTGACCATCGTCGCAAATATCGTGGTTACATATTCCAACACGTAGGCAGCAACTTCAACTATTTTTACAAGAATAATCTAAAGTTTGAACTCACTGGAGCACAAAAGAGAGTGATGCACGAGATTCGGGCAGACATGGCTGGTGGAAGACAAATGAACAGACTGTTGCAAGGTGACGTTGGATCGGGTAAAACATTAGTGGCGCTGCTCTCAATGCTTATCGCCATTGACAACAATTTCCAGACTTGTATAATGGCTCCAACCGAAATACTAGCTGAACAGCACTTCAATACTATAAAAGAATTTCTTGCGGGAATGGATATTCGCGTGGAACTTCTTACTGGAATCGTTAAAGGTAAAAGACGAAAAGACGTTTTAGAGGGACTAGCAAAAGGCGATGTAAAAATACTTATAGGTACGCACGCTGTAATAGAAGACACTGTGCAATTCGCACATCTTGGTCTGGCAATAGTTGACGAGCAACACCGATTCGGAGTAGCACAAAGGGCTAGACTATGGGCTAAAAGCGAGAATCCGCCACATATGCTGGTTATGACAGCGACACCGATTCCAAGAACTTTGGCTATGACTATCTACGGCGACCTTGACGTGAGCGTAATAGACGAACTTCCACCTGGTAGAAAGCCTATAATCACAACACACAAATTTGACACACAAATGACAAGTCTGTATAGTGGAATACGCCAACAGATTAACCAAGGAAGACAGGTATACATTGTATTTCCTTTGATCAAAGAAAATGAAAAGACCGACCTCAAGAATCTGGAAAACGGTTATGAATCACTTAAAGAGATATTTCCTGAGTTCAATATAAGCAAGGTTCATGGCAAGATGAAATCTAAAGAGAAGGAAGAGGAAATGCGCAAATTCGTAAACGGGGATACTCAAATTCTTGTTGCGACAACTGTTATCGAAGTAGGAGTGAACGTTCCCAACGCATCGGTAATGGTAATTCTTGACGCACAAAGATTCGGACTTTCGCAACTACATCAGCTTCGTGGACGCGTAGGACGTGGGGCAAAACAGTCTTTCTGCATACTAGTAACAAGCTACAAACTTGGTGAAGAAACACGCAAGCGTATAGACATCATGTGCGACACAAACGATGGATTCAGAATTGCTGAAGCAGACTTAAAGCTACGCGGTCCTGGAGATCTTGAGGGAACGCAGCAAAGCGGAATAGCTTTCGATCTGAAGATAGCAGACATAGCTCGTGACGGTCAGATAGTGCAAATGGCACGTGATGAAGCTCAAAAAATAATAGATAATGACCCCACATGTGAAAAAGTAGAATACAAAATGCTTTGGAACAGACTAAAAGAGTTAAGAAAAACTAATGTGAATTGGGCTGCAATATCTTAGCGCACATTGATGCTTAGGGGGCTGAATTGCTATCCAACGGTAGCAAAGAGATTGTTAAAAGTGCAATAAAATACGTTAATAGAGAAACAACTTTGCAATATTTTTGTTATCTTTGTAACGCTTTTGATATTTAACGGTGCTCATTTTCCGTACATCGTTAATTCCATTTGGATTAATTTTTATTGATCCATCAGTGGTTTTAAACCTAAGAATCAGATTATGAATTTAAAAAAGAATATTAATAAATTTTATATAGTCGCATTGTTTGCGCTAACGGCATTACCATCCCATGGTCAAGATCTCTTGGCACGTCAGGCTCCGATAGACCGTAAGATGAAAGCAGTCGACACATTGGCATTAAAGAGCATTATTGAGCGAGAAAAAGTTCAGTCCCCAGCTGCAGACTTATACAATGATTGGGACAACAGATACGCACATCACAAAACAGAAATGCCAGATTCTTTTAAAATTGATTTAAGACATTTCTGCATGCCTACCCCAAGTAGAGTTGTAACAAGCAACTTTGGAAGTCGTTGGGGACGCCCACATAAGGGACTTGACATAAAGGTTTATATCGGTGACTCTATTCGCGCTGCATTTAGCGGAAAAGTAAGAATCGTAAGATATGAAGCAGCAGGCTATGGAAAATACATTGTTATAAGACATTCTAACGGATTAGAAACTATTTACGGTCATCTTTCAGACCAACTAGTTTCAGAAAACCAAACTGTAAGAGCAGGAGAAGTTATTGGATTGGGTGGAAATACTGGTAGAAGTACCGGTTCGCATCTACACTTTGAGACTCGTCTCTGTGGAGTCGCTCTTAATCCAGCTTTGTTGTTTGATTTCCGCAATCAAGATGTAACTGGAGATTATTTCGTTTATAATTCAAGCACATACGATAGAGAATCTGCTGACGCAACACGTACTCGTGGTAAGATTGGTAACGGTGGCTACACTCGTGATCTCGTACAGGATGGTGAACTTGGCAGATATAATGGACACATCCAAGAAAACAGCGCAGAAATACTTTATCACAAGGTTAAGGCTGGTGAAACAATACAGTCTATTTCTAAAAAACGTGGTGTAAGTATTGATAAGATTTGTCAGTTGAACCACTTAAGTTCTAAATCTCACGTACGTCCAGGACAAATCCTAAGATATTCATAAGACAAATTTTCGGTTTATTTTTACATAAAACATTTAAGGATTATCTGATTTAAAATCTCCTTAAGTATTGAGAAAAAAGATGGAGAGTGTTCAAGCACTCTCCATCTTTTTTTTATACTATTTCTTAAGTTATAACAAATACACATCAATCTTCAAATAGTTATTATAAAATTAAAAAGCTTTTAATAAATCAATATGTGCAATCTATTAAAAGTAAGAAAAAGAATTAATTTAATAAATAACACAAGTTGTAACTTGTGAATATAAGTAATGCATTATATGTTATTATGCAAATAATGCATAACTATTATAAGTTTAAATATACAATCAGTATGTATATTTATGTTCAAAAAGTGGTTAAAAACAACAAAATATCGCTCATTACGTTATTTTTATGCAAATATATTTGGAAGTTAATACATAAAGTTGTATATTTGCAAACATAAAGTTGAATAAAAATACACGTTATGAAAGTAAAAGCTAGCAGATTAGAAGCCCTGAAGATGCTTATTTCAAGTAAGGAGCTAAGTAATCAGGAAGAAGTGTTGCAGGCACTCAAGGTTGAAGGATTCCTGCTAACCCAGGCTACATTGAGCCGCGACCTCAAGCAGTTGAAAGTTGCAAAGGCAGCAAGTATGAATGGCAAATATGTCTACGTACTGCCAAATGAAACAATGTACAAGCGCATACACAAGCCACTATCTCCTACAGAGATGATGATGACTCCTGGATTTGTTTCTATTAACTTTTCTGGCAACATGGGAATAATAAAGACACGTCCAGGTTACGCCAGCAGTATTGCTTATAACATAGATAGTAGCGATATTCCACAGATCATCGGAACTATTGCTGGCGACGACACCATATTTATAGTAATAAAAGAAGGCACAACTCCAGAAGATGTAAAAGAGAGTCTTAACGGGATTATAAGTCTCTAAAAGAAAAAAGACGAAAACATTATGATAGCACTGAACACAAATCAGTGTGGGAAATGAATACAGAAGAGTAAAGAAATGGAAGAAATCAAGGTAATGGTTGCCGACGAAAGCCATATCAAGTACGTCGACATCATACTAGAAACTATTGCGGAAGCAGCTAAAGTGCGCGGGACTGGTATCGCAAAGCGTTCACCAGAATACGTGGCAACTAAGATGAGGGAAACCAAAGCGGTTATTGCCCTCCAAGGTGATAAGTTTGCAGGGTTCAGCTATATTGAGACCTGGGGAAACAAACAATATGTGACAACATCAGGATTGATCGTCCATCCAGAATTTCGTGGTCTTGGACTTGCAAAAAAAATCAAGAACGTCACATTCACTTTGGCTAGAAAGCGATGGCCACACGCAAAGATATTCTCTCTTACAAGCGGTTCGGCTGTAATGAAGATGAATACACAACTCGGATATCTTCCTGTCACATTCAATGACCTTACAGATGACGAGAGTTTCTGGAGAGGATGCGAGGGATGTATAAACGCCGATGTCCTACACCGTACAAATCGTCGTTACTGTATTTGTACAGCGATGCTATTCGACCCTGAACGGGATTTACCCGCAAAGCTTCCAGCAGACGTATTGGAGAAAATTAAGAATATAAATGACTGATTATAAAATTAAGGAATTATGGCAAACAAGAAAGTAGTTGTCGCCTTTTCAGGAGGTCTTGACACATCATATACAGTTATGAAGCTCACTCAAGACGGATGGGATGTTTATGCAGCATGCGCAAACACAGGCGGTTTCAGCGAAGAACAACTGAAGAGTAATGAGGAAAACGCATATAAATTGGGCGCAGTGAAATATATCACACTTGACGTTACAAAGGAATATTACGAGAAAAGTCTGAAATACATGATTTTCGGTAATGTAATGCGTAATAACTGTTACCCAATATCAGTAAGTTCTGAGCGTATTTTCCAAGCCATAGCCACGGCACGGTACGCCAACGAGATTGGTGCTGACGCAATAGCACACGGTAGTACTGGTGCAGGCAACGACCAAATTCGTTTCGACATGACATTCCTTGTAATGGCACCAGGTGTAGAGATTATCACACTAACACGCGACAAGGCGTTAACTAGAAAGGAAGAAGTAGACTATCTCAACGAACATGGTTTCTTTGCCGACTTCACTAAACTTAAATACAGCTACAACGTTGGTATTTGGGGAACGAGTATCTGTGGTGGTGAGATTTTAGACCCTACACAGGGACTTCCAGAAGAAGCTTATCTAAAACATGTGATCAATGAAGATGAGAGTGACCTAAAAATTACTTTCGAGAAAGGTGAGATCACAGCCGTAAACGGAGAGAAATTCTCTGATAAGATACAAGCCATACAAAAGATTGAAGAAATTGGTGCAGCTTATGCTATCGGCAGAGACTGCAATGTTGGCGACACTATTATCGGAATTAAAGGACGTGTTGGTTTTGAGGCAGCCGCTCCTAAGCTTATAATCGAAGCTCACCGATTACTCGAAAAGAGTACTTTAAGTAAATGGCAACAGTATTGGAAAGACCAAATAGGTAATTGGTATGGGATGTTCTTGCACGAAAGTCAGTACCTAGAACCTGTAATGCCAGATATTGAGGCTATGTTGACATCATCACAACGCAACGTTAATGGTACTGCAATTCTCAAACTACGTCCTTATGGTTTCCAAACAGTTGGTATAGACTCTAAAGATGACCTTACCAAGTCTAAACTGGGAGAATATGGAGAGATGCAGCACGGATGGACAGCTGAAGATGCAAAGGGATTTATAAAAGTAAGTTCCACTCCTCTAAGAGTTTACTACGGAATGCATCCAGACGAAATAAGATAATATCTGTCTCAAGCGAGATTATTTATATAAATGAAGTATTTGACTGCAACTTTTCTAATTAATGAAACGTCTATAATAAAAATAAACATAAAAAGAAAAGAAGTATGTCAAACGAAAGAAAAATTTATCGTTCAAGCGATCGTGTTATTGCTGGAGTATGTGGTGGAATAGCAGAGTTTTTTGACCTTGACCCCACATTAGTAAGACTTGTGTATACGTTTTTCACCGTAACAACAATTTTCAGCGGTGTAATTCTATACATAATTGCATGGTTGATTGTACCTAGGAAATATTAGATATGATTAGAATTGGAATACTTGGAGCTGCGGGCTATACAGGAGGCGAACTTATTCGCCTTCTGATAAATCACCCAGAGGCTAAAATAGTTTTTGCCAACAGTGAAAGTAATGCTGGCAACCATGTTGCCGATGTTCATGAAGGATTATACGGAGAAACAGAATTAAAGTTTACTGCAGAAACAGATTTTGATAAAGTTGACGTAGTATTTTTCTGTTTCGGACACGGAAAGAGTGAAGCCTACATGAGCGAGCATGATATTCCTGAAGGAGTAAAGGTGATAGACTTAGCACAGGACTTCAGATTACAACCTAAGAATACAGTCTATACACAGCATCCAACTTCCAAATCTCACGACTTTGTTTACGGACTTCCAGAAATAAATGAAAGTAAGATTGCACATGCAAATCATGTTGCAAATCCAGGATGTTTCGCAACTTGCATACAATTGGGACTGCTTCCAGCAGCCCATATGCAATTAATAAACGATGATGTCACAGTGAATGCTATCACGGGTAGCACTGGTGCTGGGCAAAAGCCCGGATCAACGACCCACTTCTCATGGCGTAACAACAACATTAGTATCTACAAAGCCTTTAAGCATCAACATATACCAGAAATAAAGGAAAGCTTAAAGCAGGTACAAAGCTATCTTGATGCAAGCATTGACTTTATCCCCTATCGTGGCGATTTTGCAAGAGGAATATTCGCGACTGAAGTTATAAAGACTGATGTTGATATCGAGACGATTGTGAATGGATATAAGGAATTCTACAAAAACGCAAAGTTTA
Organism: Prevotella sp.; assembly: GCF_051059605.1. Taxonomy (GTDB): domain Bacteria; phylum Bacteroidota; class Bacteroidia; order Bacteroidales; family Bacteroidaceae; genus Prevotella. The sequence goes on along the minus strand of NZ_CP050883.1, from coordinate 3,070,220 downwards.
CACACTATGTGGATAAGCCATTAGACCTTAAGCAAGTTGTAAACACTAACAAGGCTCTAGTGCACTGCGAAAAGATAGATAATAAACTTTTAGTTACATCATGCATAGACAACCTACTAAAAGGCGCTGTTGGACAGGCTGTACAGAATATGAATATTATGTTTGGCATTGACCAGACGACGGGCTTGAAACTAAAGCCTTCGGCATTTTAACATAAGGAGAGAAAAATATGAAACTATTTGATGTGTATCCGCTTTTTGACATAAATATTGTCAAAGGCAAAGGAGTAAATGTTTGGGATGACAAAGGTCAGGAATATCTTGATCTCTACGGTGGACATGCCGTAATAAGTATAGGGCATAGTCATCCTCACTATGTTGAAATGATGACAAAGCAACTTAACGCTCTTGGTTTCTACAGCAACTCGGTAATCAATAAGTTACAAGTGGAACTAGCTGAACGACTTGGAAAGATAAGCGGATATGAAGACTATCAGTTTTTTCTTATCAACAGTGGTGCAGAAGCCAACGAGAACGCACTGAAACTAGCTTCATTTAAAAACGGGCGCAAGCGTGTGCTCTCTTTTGAAAAGGCTTTTCACGGACGAACATCTCTCGCCGTAGAGGTGACAAACAACCCTAAAATCATCGCTCCCATAAATGATAACAATCACGTAACGTTTCTTCCCCTCAACGACCTTGAAGCATGGGAAAAAGAACTAGCGAAGGGTGATGTATGTGCATGCATATTAGAATGTATTCAGGGTGTAGGCGGTGTAAACATGGTTACGCCTGAATTTGCACAGGGATTGCAGAAAGCCTGCAAAAAATACGGCTCCATACTTATTTGTGACGAAATACAATGCGGCTACGGACGAAGCGGAAAATTCTTCGCTCACCAATGGTTAGGCATTCGTCCTGACATAATATCTGTAGCCAAGGGAATCGGTAACGGATTCCCAATGGGAGGAATACTTATTTCACCCGACTTTGAACCTATCTACGGACAGCTTGGAACTACTTTCGGAGGTAACCACCTGGCATGTACAGCAGCTCTTGCTGTACTAGATGTGTTTGAGAAAGAAGGACTTGTTGAAAATGCTCACTTGGTGGGTGAATACCTCATGGATGAACTTAGACAACTGCAACAGCGCACAACACACATCAAAAGTGTGCGAGGACAGGGTCTTATGGTTGGTGTTGTTCTTGACATTCCACACAAGGAAGTAAGAAACAAGCTCATCCACGAGCAACATTGCTTCACAGGTTGCTCATCAACCGACATTTTGAGAATTCTGCCACCATTATGCCTTACAAGAGACAATGTGGATGACTTCATACAACGTCTTGAAACAGTGTTAAACGAATTATAGGAACATCATGAAAATATCAATAATTGGCGCAGGCGCAATGGGTGGAGCATTTGCTGAAGGATTGCTGAAAAGCGACAGCATAAATGCTGCAGACATTACCGTTGCCAATCCACATACAGACAAACTGGAAAAATTCGCCTCAATGGGCGCAAGCATCACTACTGACAACAAGGCTGCCGCAATAGACGCAGACATCGTGGCTATTGTCGTGAAACCTTGGCTCGTTGAAAAAGTAATAGAAGAAATCAAACCTATACTTGACTATAAAAAGCAGTTAATCGTTAACATGGCTGCAGGAATTCCTTCGTCGCAATTGTATGAATGGATGGAAAAAAGTTCTGGTTATGACAAACCAGCCATATTCCAAATAATTCCAAACATAGCAATAGCTGTAAAGGCTAGTATGACTTTCATCGTTCCATGTAATGCCACTGATGAGCAGACAAACATAGTGAAGGGAATATTCGATAATGTTGGACAGACATATATTACCGATGAACAGCATCTTGGAGCTGGAACAACATTGGCAAGTTGCGGAATTGCATATGCAATGAGATATTTCAGGGCTGCATCTGAAGGTGGAGTTGAACTTGGATTCAAGGCAGACGTTGCTAAAGACATCGTGTTGCAGACAGTGAAAGGAGCTGTAGAGTTGCTTCAAGCTAATGGTAATCACCCAGAAGCAGAAATTGATAAGGTGACCACCCCTGGTGGACTAACTATAAGGGGACTAAACGAAATGGAACATGCAGGATTTACAAGTGCTGTGATCCGTGGACTGAAAGCTGGGCTTAAATAGACTTATGGCAATGAAAGATTGCACATTAATATGCATTTGAGCATAATTAAAAAGATAATTAGCGTTGCTTGGAAATAAAACGCTCTTGAAATACATTAATAGCAAAAGTTTTCGTAATTTTGGCGTAACGAAATTATCAAACCATTAATTATGGAAGAATCAATAAAACAAATTGGCGAGAGACTGAGAGGTCTTCGTGATGTGCTAAACATTCCGACAGAAGAAGTTGCAAAACTCTGCGGAATAACCGTCGAGCACTACTTGAAGATTGAGGCTGGCGAAGCTGACCCTTCTGTCTATCGACTATCTAAGATTTCAAAACGTTACGGAATTGACTTGGATGTTCTCCTTTTCGGAGAAGAACCACGCATGAACAGTTACTATCTTACAAGAGACAAACAGGCTCCTGAAATTGATCGTGGAGATAAATACATGTATCAGACTCTTGCAAGCGGATTCAAAGGAAGAAAAATGGATCCATTCCTTGTGCAGGTAGACCCTATGCCAGGAAACAAGAAAAACAATAAGAACACGCACGACGGTCAGGAATTTGACTTTGTACTTGAAGGCGTGTTGGAACTCACTATCGACAAGAAAGTTTTAGTTCTTAGAAAAGGTGACAGCATCTACTTTGATGCCAAAGTACCTCACTGCATGAGAGCGCTGGAAAATGAACCAGCTAAGTTTCTTTGTGTTGTAAACTAAATAAGAATTAGAAAATGTTAGAAAGATTTTTAACACAGACTTCGTTCGTGTCTGAAGAAGACTTCGAGAAGAATCTGCATTTCAAAATATCCGAGAATTTTAACTTCGCATACGATGTAATGGACGCTTTGGCTGAGGAAAGGCCAGATAAACTTGCTCTACTATGGACAAGTGAGCGTGGTGAAGAAGTAAAAACAACCTTTAAGGAATTTAAAGAACAAACAGATCGCACTGCTGCTTATCTTATGAGCCTTGGAATAGGTAGAGGTGACAAGGTAATGCTTATTCTTAAACGACATTATCAGTGGTGGCTATCTATGATGGCTTTATGCAAAATCGGCGCAATCGCTATTCCTGCCACTCACATGCTGACAAAGCAAGATATTATCTATCGCAACGAGAGTGCGAGCATTAAGGCTATTATTTGTGCTAATGATGAATATGTAACGACACAGATTCAAAGCGCAATGCCTGAAAGTCCATCTGTGAAACTGCTTGTAGCAGTAAATTCAATGTCAGAATATAACAAAACTATACCAGAAGGATTCCACGACTGGCATAAGGAATGGATAAATGCTCCAGAGTTCGAACGCCCAGAAAACGTGAACACCAACGAAGACACAATGCTGATGTATTTCACCAGCGGAACAAGTGGTGAACCTAAGATGGTTGCTCATGATTATTTATATGCACTTGGACACCTCACAACTGGTGTCTATTGGCATAATCTGAACGAGAACAGCCTTCATCTTACTGTTGCTGATACAGGTTGGGGTAAAGCCGTATGGGGCAAACTCTACGGACAATGGTTTGCTGGTGCTGCTGTATTCGTATATGATCACGAGAAGTTTACAGCAGAGAAGATAATGAGACAGATTGAAAAATATCACATCACTTCTTTCTGCGCACCTCCTACTATTTATCGTTTCATCATACGTGAAGACTTCTCAAAATACGACTTGAGTAGTTTAGAATGGTGCACTACTGCTGGAGAAGCTATGAATCCGTCTGTTGCAGACAAGTTCAAGGAACTCACAGGAGTTACTGTATACGAGGGATTCGGACAGACCGAAACAACGATGACATTAGGAACTTTCCCTTGGGTTAAACCAAGACCAGGTTCTATGGGAAAACCTAATCCTCAATACGACGTAAGACTATTAAGACCTGACGGCACCGAATGTGAAGACGGTGAGAAGGGCGAAATATGCATACTCATAGGCGATGAGAAACCTTTAGGATTGTTTAAGGGTTATTACCGTGACGAGGAAAAAACCAAAGAAGCATGGCACGACGGTGTTTATCACACCGGAGACATGGCTTGGAGAGATCAGGATAGTTACTTTTGGTTTGTTGGTCGCACAGACGACGTAATAAAGAGTTCTGGCTATCGTATAGGTCCATTTGAAGTAGAGAATGCACTGATGCTTCATCCTGCCGTTGTAGAATGTGCAATAACAGGTGTACCTGACCCTATACGTGGTATGGTGGTCAAAGCAACAGTCGTACTTTCAGATGAATACAAGGATAAAGCCGGCGACGACTTGGTAAAGGAATTACAGGATCATGTGAAGCATGAGACTGCTCCTTACAAATACCCTCGTATCATTGAGTTTGTTGATGAATTGCCAAAGACTATTTCAGGCAAGATTCGTCGAGTTGAAATTCGACAAAAGGACAATAAACAATAGATATAGAGATAGAGACAACATGAAAAGAATTGTAGTAAAGGTGGGTAGCAACGTGCTTACCCGCGACGATGGTAAGCTTGACGTCACGAGGATGTCTGCCATAGTAGACCAGATTGTATGGATGAAGCGCAACGGCTTTGAGGTAATCCTTGTTTCTTCGGGAGCAATGGCTTGCGGTCGTGATGAACTTAAAGTCAATCGCAAACTGGATTCTGTGGGGCAAAGACAGCTTTTTTCGGCAATAGGTCAGGTGAAACTCGTTGGACTTTACTACGATTTGTTTCGTGAATACAACATGCATGTAGGTCAGGTGCTCACCATGAAAGATAGTTTTTCTACTCGTGGTGAGTATCTGAATCAACGTGCCTGCATGACGGTAATGCTTGAAAACGATGTTATTCCTATTGTAAACGAGAACGACACCGTGAGTGTTACCGAATTGATGTTTACTGATAATGACGAACTTTCCGGACTTATCGCCTCAATGATGGACGCTGACACTTTAATTATACTGAGTAATGTTGACGGAATTTTCAACGGAGATCCTCAGAGTCCTAACACGCGAGTTATACCTATGGTTAATTACGACCGTGATCTTGGCGAATACATTCAAGATAGCAAAAGCGGATTCGGACGCGGTGGTATGATTACAAAGACGAATATAGCTAAGAAAGTAGCCGAAGAAGGTATAAAGGTTATTATCGCAAACGGAAAGACAAACAATATTCTTATAGACATAGCCACAAAGCCTCAAGAGACTATGCACACGGAATTCCGTCCTAATCCGAACCCAGCATCGCAGGTTAAGAAGTGGATTGCTCATAGCGAGAGTTTTGCAAAGGGCATTATTCATATAAACAAGAATGCCGAAGATGCTCTGAAAGGTGACAAAGCGGTAAGTCTTTTGCTTGTCGGAGTAACTTCTATTGAAGGCGACTTTGAGGAGAACGATATTATAAATGTAGTGGGGAGCAACAACGACATCATCGCCGTAGGCAGAAGCGGATATTCGGCTTCTGAAGCAAAGGAAAATATCGGCGTACACGACTTGAAACCTCTTATTCACTATGATTATTTATACATGGAACAGTAAACAGCTATGGGACTTACAGATACATTCAAGAGAGTAAAGGAAGCAAGCAAGACGCTCGCTACCATCAGCGACGAGAAGCGCAACGATATACTATTGGCTGTTGCCGACGGTATTGAAAACAATATTCCGCAGCTGATAGCAGACAACGCACTTGATTTGGCTCGCATGGACAAAGACAATTCTATGTACGATCGCCTTCAACTCAATGAAACACGTCTGCACGATATTGCTGCTGACATGAGGCACGTTAGCACGCTCCCCTCTCCTTTAGGAAAGATTCTAAAAGAGAAAACGCTTAACAATGGACTTCATTTGCGTAGAATAAGTGTGCCATTTGGCGTGATTGGAATGATCTACGAAGCCCGTCCTAACGTTACTTTCGATGTATTTTCACTTTGTTTCAAAAGCGGAAATGCTTGTATTTTGAAAGGTGGCAAAGATGCAGATGAATCCAACAAGGCTGCAATAAAAATTATACACGAAGTACTAAGGAAATTCAACATCAATACTTCTGTGGTGGAATTACTACCAGCTACTCATGAAGCTACTGCCGAAATGCTTACAGCGGTAGGATACATAGATTTATGTATTCCACGAGGAAGCAAGAGACTGATTAACTTTGTACGCGACACGGCTAAGATTCCTGTTATAGAAACTGGTGCCGGAGTTGTTCACTGCTACTTTGATGAAAGTGGAGACGTAGACATTGCCAAAGAAATTATCAATAATGCCAAATGTCGCAGATGCAGTGTCTGCAATACTTTAGATACTCTTATTATAAACAGTAACAGGTTGAACGACTTGCCTGAAATATGTAGTAAACTTGCTGAGAACAAAGTGCTTATTCATGCTGACAAAAGAGCATTCAACGCTTTAATCGGACACTATCCAGAATCTCTTCTGAAAGAAATAAATGAAGATATCTGGGATACAGAATGGTTAAGCATGCAAATGGGTATCAAAACCGTCGATTCTCTTGATGAAGCAATTCAGCATATTTCCAAATACGGCAGCGGACACAGTGAGTGTATCATATCTGAAGACACTGAGGCACAGCACAAATTCCAGACATTGGTTGATGCTGCTTGCGTTTACATAAATGTTCCAACAAGTTTTACAGACGGTTCGCAGTTCGGACTTGGAGCAGAAATAGGCATCAGCACTCAAAAGTTGGGGGCACGTGGACCAATGGCACTTGAGGAAATAACGACCTACAAATGGATTATTGAGGGACACGGACAGATAAGATCATAAAATCAATAGAATATGAAGACTTTTTTTAATGTAGAAGACCTCGGGAATCTTAACAATGCTTTGGCTGAGGCAAAGGAAATAAAAAACAACCGTTTCGGTTATCAGGAACTCGGCAAGAATAAAACCTTGCTGATGATATTTTTTAATAATTCATTGCGAACACGTCTGTCAACTCAGAAAGCAGCGATGAATCTTGGCGTAAACGTGATTGTGCTTGATGTCAATGCAGGTGCATGGAAACTGGAAACCGAACGTGGAGTGATTATGGACGGCGACAAGAGTGAACACCTTCTTGAGGCAATTCCTGTAATGGGAAGCTATTGCGATATCATCGGCATCCGTTCGTTTGCAGGGCTCAGCGACAGAGATTATGATTATGCTGAAACAATTGTAAACCAATTCGTGAAATATAGCGGTCGCCCAGTTTTCGCAATGGAGACATCAACAGTTCACCCTTTGCAAGCTTTTGCCGACCTAATCACTATTGAGGAATATAAGCAAACAGCTCGTCCTAAAGTTGTTCTTTCTTGGGCTCCTCATTGTAAGAGTCTTCCACAAGCTGTTCCAAACAGTTTTGCACAATGGATGAATGCTGCAGACGTGGATTTTGTAATCACTCACCCAGAAGGATACGAACTTGACCCAAAATTTGCTGGTAACGCAAAGATTGAATACAACCAGAAAAAGGCTTTTGAGAATGCTGACTTTATCTATGCGAAGAACTGGAGTTGTCCAGGTGTAACCAATCCTGCTGATTACGGAAAGATTATCAATAGAGACCCTTCTTGGACTGTAGACACAGAACACATGAGCTGGACCAACAATGGTTATTTCATGCATTGCCTGCCTGTTAGAAGAGGACTTATCGTTACTGACGATGTAATAGAAAGCGACCATAGTTTAGTTATACCAGAAGCTGCCAATCGTGAGATTAGTGCAGAGATTGTAATTAAGCGCATGCTCGAAAGTTTATAATAACAAGAATGATTATATGATATCTTTTGAATGTGACTATAATAACGGTGCTCACCCAAAAGTTTTGCAGCACTTGATAGAAAGCAACTCGAAACAAAGCCTTACATACGGATTCGACGAATGGAGCGACTCAGCTAAAGAAAAGATCCGTAAAGTATGCAATGCACCAGAAGCCGATATTTATTTCCTTAGCGGAGGAACACAGACCAACATGACAGTGATTGACGGTATGCTACAAAGCTATGAGGCTGTTATCTCGGCAAAGACTGGACATATAAACATTCATGAGGCTGGAGCTGTTGAATTTACAGGTCATAAGGTAATTGACCTTCCTGCCCAAGATGGCAAGATGAGCGCAAAGGATTTGAGTGATTACATGAACTGGTTTGTGAATGATGAAAGTACAGAACATCTTGCGCAACCAGGAATGGTATATATTACTTATCCTACAGAATACGGAACAATATATTCAGCAGAAGAAATAAGCAATATATACAATGTTTGCAAAGAGCACGGACTCCACTTGTTTATTGACGGAGCGAGAATGGGCTATGGAATAATGTCGCTTAAAAGTGATGTTGACCTCAAATTCATTGCATCTCATTGTGATGTAGTCTACATCGGCGGAACAAAGGTTGGAGCATTGTGCGGAGAAGCAGTAGTATTCCCGAATGGAGCACCAAAGCATTTCTTCACTACAATAAAGCAGCATGGAGCATTAATGGCAAAAGGCAGACTTATCGGCATACAGTTTGATGCATTGTTTACCGACAACCTTTATCTTGATATTTCAAAACATGCAATTGAAATGGCAGAAAAGATGAAGCAGTTGTTTGCGAAAAAGGGCTATAAGTTCTTTCTTGACTCGCCAACAAATCAGCAGTTTGTCATAGTTCCGAATGATAAGATGAAAGAACTTGAACCACAAGTTATGTTCACTCATTGGGAGCCTTATGATGAACAGAATTTCGTTTGCCGTTTTGTAACTTCATGGGCTACAACAGATGAAGATCTAAAGATACTAAGCGAGATTATTTAATCTCGCTTATTTGTGCCATAAAGACAATATTTTAAATGTTTTATAAACAACAAGACTTGTTTATCAGTTCCATCCAAGTAGAATGGAACCTATTCCAATATTGTGGATACAATTATCAGTATAACTTAAAGTTATTTTGATATTTTCTCAAAATCATTGATCATTTTATCTGATTTATCTGTTCCATTTATTCTAATAGCAGAGTTTGAATTTATTTTTCCATCAGGCAGAACATCAATGGTATGAGGGAAAACATCAAAATTAAATATACTTCTAAAATCTTCAAACAAATAATCAGGAACTCTCAGAGTTTTCTCTCCGTTTAAAGAATTATCTACGATATCTTTGTACGATTCTTCACTGAGAGAACTATCTGTTATATATATAAGTTTCAGGTCTTTATTTTTCTTTAGTTCAGCTCTTTGATCCTTTGAAAATGTTATTTCTCCCATACACAAACTCGAACTTGGACTCCAGAATTCTACGATGATGTGCTTTCCCCTGTATTGGGATAACAAACTATCCATATATTGTACAGCTGGATTTTCTGGATATTGTGTGATATAATTCTTTATGTATTTATATTCGCTGACATATTTCTCATCTGGCAATTTTAAGAACTTCCTAATACTTTCTTCAGCTTCTTTCGTCCCGTTTATTCTAATATCAGAATTCACATTTATACTTCCATCAGGAAGTACTTCTATAGTATAAGGGGTCACATTAAAATTTAACACCCCTCTTAAGCCTTGCATCAAAGAATTTGGGATTCTCAGAGCTTTCTCTCTCTGCAAATATTGATTTGCAAAATTTTGGTATTGTTCTTCGCTACCATAACTGTCTGATATATAAATAAGTTGCAAATCTTTATATTTCTTTATCCCCATTCGTTGATACTTTGACGACACAATATCTTTCAAACACGGTCCACAACTTGGACTCCAGAATTCTATGATTACATTTTTCCCTCTGTATTGATGCAGCAGACTATCCAAATATTGAGCAGGTTTATTATCTGGGGATAACTTAATAAAGTCCTTTGCATTTTTATATTCGCTGATATATCTATCAAATGTAGTTAAGAGACATGAGTCTTTTATCATAGGACGATATTCACTAATTCTTTTAGCTAAATGCTTTTCATCTTTCACAAAATTAATCCAATTACTTTTTCTAATGATACTTAGCATAAAAAGTGAGGATGGCGATGATGCTCCATACAATAAGCTATCGCTTACTGCTATTAATTTCGATGCATCGTTAGTCTTATATATCGAGTCATTTAATTGCATTGTCTCCTGGGTAGCAAAACAATTAAGATATTCACTATTTACAAACCTATTGTCACAAATGAATAAACTTAAATCTTTTGGATCATAATTTCTAAGACAATAATAATCCTTAATTTCAGGTATCCCCGCTAATCCCTCTAAACATAACTGATGATCATAATCCGATGACATTTTTGCTAATTTTACATTATTAAATGCAAGATGCGATTCTTGAGTATCGAGATTAAACCTATGAACAAGATAATTCATTGTAGAATCCGATATCTTTGAGCAAATTTCATTGTATGCCCATTCTGTCCAGTTCATCATATTTAATAGATGGCTAAACGGAGTGGTTTCAGAAAAACTAATGTCATTTTGCTTATCAAAATGCATCTCTGTAACCTTTCCTGGATCTATTGCTGTATAATACCATTGGGAATTAATTTGATAACACAAGACTTGTGGTATGTCTATTTCAATTTCCTTATAAAAGTTGCCATCCGGGTTTACCGTCATTACAAAATTGTCTTGACATCCGGATATAATATTATTATGTGTTAATACGAGAAGCTCGGGCTTATCTTTGCCTTCAAATTTTCCTTTAATAACAGTTTCCCTTCTATCTATAAGATGATTCCATTTCGTAATCTCACCAATGTTTTTATCTATTATAGGAACCGAAATTTTTGTATGTTCCTGATGTATTCCGAAAATATTTATATCATTCTGTTTATTGATATAATCAAAACACTTAACATGTTTAGGTAATGGCTCAAATATTAGTTTGAAGTTTCTGATCTCATTGCGATTAAGGCTAATTGCCTTATCTAATGCATAATCTTGCACATATTTAATAGGATACCTATGATGGTTCTCATCTTCGAGGTAGCCATTAGAGCTGAAACTAATAGCAACTCCATTATAAAATGACTTACAGGATATTGACATCGTAGTTTGTGATTTTGTTCTTTCTACTGAACATATTTCAATAGAGTCCCTATATGAACTTGATGACAATAAGTATTCATATCCACTTTTATTACTACCAAAGGCTGATATTGCTATTACAAATAGCAATATTAGCAAGTTTATCTTTTTGTTCATAACAATAGTCATTTATTAAAACTAAAAAATATCATTGCAGCTTCTTTCAAGGATTTCTTCACATTTAAAACTTTTATTATTTTGCTATAGCCTTTAATGTATTGCTATCAGAAAGCTGAGTTTGTTTAGAAAGGTCTATCTCTCCTACTTTTTATTTTAAAAACTATCACAGAATCCGAATGGTTCATGTGCCATTTTCTCATAAGCTAAAGAATACTGCTTCATACAATCACCATACATTGAGTAATGGTAAGGCATATTCTCTATCAAGAATTTTGCGGCCTTATACTTTAAATGATTAGGGTCGTCTTTAAAGTGGTTTAGAACCTTTTCAAGTTCTTGTCTATTTTTACCTGCATCTTTGAGTGCTATATCAAGGTTGCTTTCACACGATGCCATAATAGCAATAATACAAATACAAACAAAATAGACCAACGCTATACGCTTTCTATCTTTCATGGTAAAAAAACTTTTAATGGTTAATCTTCTGCAAAGATAATAGAATTTAAGAATATCATCTTCAAAAAAACAGACTTTTTATTAAAAATGTTACATGGAGTAAAGTACTTGTTACATTCCGAAACACGAAGTGGAATTTATGGATTCAAAACATATAAAAACATCTATTAATCAATGATTAACAATATTATATAATTGTAGAAATAATGTATTAAGTGAACTTTTAAAAGATATTTATTACGAACTTGTAAAACTCAGTGTATTTCATAGATGTTATACTAAAGTTAGGACAGTAAAAACATAGAATAGAGCTTGCATGTGTAAGTCAACAATAAACCATATTATTAAGGTTCATCCGACAAATCGGTTGATAGATATAATGATATGATATATTCCTTAAATGCTTTTTATTTTGCGGAAAGAGTGAAGGAAATCATGGAAAAACGTCAATAAAATCGAGGTAATTAAAAGTTTAATTTTTAATAGAGCAAGTGTGAAACGACTTACAAACAAGGGTTATTTATGGAGAGTCTTATCCTTTAACTAGAAAAAGATTCCAGAAAAAAAAGAAAAGTTACCTACATTACCTACATTTTTGACTTAAGCACCTACCTATCAATTGTTTACCTAATGTATAAGAGTGCATTTTCCTACATCTTTCCTACATGGTTCCTACATTATAAGCACGTATTTGTACCTAAAACGATGGAATTTGATCAAACCACAATACCAAAATCACTTTTTAAGTCACACCATTAAGCCGTGTCTCTGGCAGTAACGCAAATCACATCAATGCCTTTCTTAAGAATTATTATTCAAGAAACGCCACCGCTATTTGTAAATATATTTTAAAAATAAATAAATTTATATGGCATTTTGATATGCCAACCTTCCCAGTAAAAGATTTCAGAAACAATAATGATTATCAGTAACAGCTTAAAAAAATGTATAGTGAGTCAGTAAGTATAACTATTATTGTTTATAATCAAATACTATTATAAGTAAATGTATGAAGCACAACAAAAATAAAATCGCCTTTTTCGGTGCGTCTTTGAGTGATTAGACCCTAATCACTCTGCAAAGCATGTAGGACAATAGAGTGATTAGGGCCTAATCACTCCCTAAAATGTATAAGAACGGACTTATATACATTAGCTAACGTATTGTATAACAATGCGTTTATCAAAAACATGTAGGAAACAGCATTAAAAACTTGGCAAAAAAAATATGATAATATAAAGTGACTTGAAGAAGTATTATCTGCTTAGTTCAACCGATTTGTCGGATGAACTATTTTTGTAAATAGCATAATTGCGAAAAAAACGCGAAAAACAGGTATGATTTGCGGTTTAATGTCACTTTTATCCCGATAATGTCACTTAATGTCACTCGCTCACCCCCTATAAACAAAGGGTTTGTGACATTATGACATTAGTGGCATTAAAAAAACTTTTTCTGGTAGATAAATGCAATTAACGCATATCTACATGGTATTTTAATTCAGCTATTGCATAATCAGAAAGCCTCAGGATATTATAATCAATCATTCTTAATTTCTGTTGGCTGAATAATGTTGAGAAAGATGATTTAAGATCTATCCCACCTCTAGTAATAATAGCTTTGCCATTAGATTCGAAAGTGATAATCACACAATTATTATCACTGTCAATAATCATATAGGCCGTTTTGCCAATATTAATATCACTAATAATCCCCATATTAGTCTTCTCTTCATCAGAAAAATTATTGCTTAACAGTTTACCCTTAGGATAATCCATGCACACTTGACAGACATTCAGATAAAGCCTATAAAGCTGAAATTTACGATTATCGTTTAAATGATTTTTATATCCATCTGAGAAGATGACTTCATCCAAAGGCATTCCAAATTTGGCTTCACTATAAAAATGAAGAGCTTTAAGAGAGTTTAGTTTTTCTGGAGATGAGGTACTAAGAACTTGGTTTTGTTCAAAATCATTAGGAAGTTTATTTATTATATTGTGGGTAACTTCATAAGACGGCAAGTCTGTTACTGATAAAAAGTTTGCATCATATTCACACATTATATCTAACTTTTCCAAATAATTAATGCCACTAGCAAATTTAGGGGATTGTAATGTAGATGCATCTATATATAATACGTTACCTACATAAATATTATTATAACTTACATCGTAAACAGGTATAAGGTCAGTAGAAAGGTTATAGTCTAGCGGTTTCACGTTTTCCAGATGATACCAGTCTAAGGAATCACTAGTACTATCAGCCTTAACAGAGTCCGTTTTTATAATTTCCTTTGCCTGTGGTCTACCATCAAGTTTTTCGTCTTCACTACAAGAAGACAACATCGCCAGTATAATGGGGATGCATAAAATCATCTTTAATTTCATTTTTTGATCTTAGTCTATGTTTTACTGATGTCTTTATACATCACAAAGTTATAAGAAAAAAGCAGCTGTTTCCATTAAAAAAAATATCCGACAGGAAGGATTCATACCACTTCCTGTCAGAATATCTACTTTTAAAATGTATATATATATAGGTTAAGTAAGTCTATATTATCGCCAGTTCTGAAAGTATATAATCAGAGCGAACAACTAGTTATAATCTTTTCACGGTTAATTATACAACCACTGGTTAGAATTTAATTATTAGCAACTGATACGTACAATTTATATATTATGAATAATACTTATTGTAGTATTAGAGTCCCTTCATATATTTGCGTTGACGTTTTCAAAAAAAGTTGGTATTCACCCTCTTCCACTGTTGTTGGAATTACAATAGAATTTATTCCATATGGTACATTTACACAATAAACAACGTCTCCTTGATTATCTTGTATCTCAACAACTATGTCTTGAAAAAAACTATTATTTAGAAACAATGTATTTCCTTCAACACTTACAATCGGCATTGCTTGAGGTGCACGAGTGACAGGTGTGGGTCTTGGATCAATAACCGTACAGGTCAAATCAATTACATAACCTCTTACTCCATTATTTGCCACTACAGATATAGTTGCAGTACAAATGAAAAAAAAGAAAATTAAAAGCCTTTTCATAATTATTTGCGTTATTATTTGGTAGTGCAAATATATTAAAAATGAGAAGAAAGGACTTAGATAATATTGATTTTAACCTTTACATATTTTACACGTTTTTTGTATATCACTGATAATGAGCAATATACACAATGTCCACAAAAAGAGATATTGATTATGATTTTCTAATTTTCTCATCAAAACTTTGTGCTCCACCTTTTAAGTCGTAAAGAGATAACAGTAATTTGGCACGAAGATTTGTTATAACTTGTGGAGAAACGTCCAACAGACATGCCATTTCGGAAGGTAGAAATCTTAATCTGGTCAAGAGGCAAAGACTAAACTCACGTTCTTTCAATATACTTTCTTTAGTTATAAGAAATGATAAAAACGCATTATCATATTTTTCAAAATGCAAGCGCAAATTTTTAATATCAGAATACGAAGCTTGTTGACCCTTTTGAGATAGTGCATGCAAATAATTCACAATAGGAGCATTGAAAAAAGCATCACGCATTCCCCATTGGTCAGGACGTAACTTATCACTTTGCTGTAATGATAGCTTTTCTTGCAGACTCTCTATCTCATTATGAAGCTGATCAATAAACTCATTATTCAGTGAATCTTTCTTTTTAAGAGTGCGTGATAATTCTTGTTCTCTATTTCGCAGCGTAAGGATATCAAATGCATAACTTGTATTTTGTTCTTTCATTTTATTGAAACGAAGTCTGTTTCTCATATAAAAGATAAGGAAAAGCAAAAATAACACTATTATAATAACAATAATAAGCGCTGTTCTAATTTTTAGTTGATACTCCTTCTGTTGTGCCAAATCCTTATACATGCTATAATTAAAAATGGCATGCATCTGTTGTAAATGTCGCGTTGACATATGTGCATAAGATGAATCAACAGCATTGTTCCATAGTTCACTATATTTTACTATAGAATCAACATCTTTCTCTTTTTTATATAAATTAAATAACCCTTTAGCTGCCGCTTGCTTGTTATTATAATCATTATAAGTATAAAGTTCGTGTTCAAAAAAATATTTTGCAGAGTCGATTTTATTAACACCTAAATAATATAAACCTTTATAATATTCATTAATACCATTTTCATTAGCATGTATATTTGTTTTGCTAAAATACTTCAGAGAAATATCCATATAGTATTTTGCCTGAACAAACTGTTTTTTTAAAAGATAAATATAGATTTCTATATCAGAAGGTTGAATAGCTAATTCTTTATATCCATATCTACGATACAAATTGCGTACATTTTTATTTGTTATAAAAACAGAATCGTACTTCCCCATTAAATAATATGCCATCCCTTTATCTTTATAGTATGCCAAAGCTCCTAATGTATCTTTTGCCAGGAATGCGTATTTACTAGCAAGTTTAAAATAAGAAAGCATAATATTATACGAGTCTTGCTCTTCAAATATACCTCCCATTTGTCCATAGATTCTTGACAAGGTATAAAAGTCGCAGTCTTTATTCGATATATCAGCATACTTTATTGCATCTTCATAATATTTAATCGCAAGAGGTGTATCTCCCATGTCACGATATACGCATCCAAGAAGATATGTTGCCTCCATACGCTCATTGGCATTGCCATTCTCCAAATAGTAATCAACGACATCATTCAGGGTACTGTCTGATTTCATTGAGATAAAGAACTTATTGTGCGCACTGGCAAGCAACAATTCGTATCTCATTCTGTCGGCTTTTGTTAAATCAGCTTTATCATTACCTATCCTACGTAATAACGTCAATGCTGTTGTATCAGAGTTTTGGATGCAAGTATCTATTTTACTCCAGTCTGCTGTATGTGCATGATTAGTACAACCTATAAGGCAAACACTTAAAATTAAAAGTATTACAAGATGTTTCATTGCTTATTATTCAGTATAGGTTGAATGGCTGGATTTTTTATGATAAAAGAAATACTTAAATCGTAAAATCCTTTGTGATCATTCCATTATACGTGTTTATGGAGAGATGTATGATATAGCCTTTTGGCAAATTGGCTATAGGAATACTTATATAGCCTTTAGTCGAATAATATTCAGGTACTCCGTTTTGGTCATGATACATACGAAGACACAATTCATGAGTACCGTCAGACTTTGATACCAGCCCATCATTAATAATTGAGATGGTTTGAGAATTTGTAGATGCATCCTGCTGACCAGTCTTTACATAAAATCCTATATTAAGGTATTTGCTATTTGTACTGATCCATGCACTTTCAAAGTTAATAGGATCGGTATGTATTTCCTTAAAATCGCTTAGAGGATGATATGCAACAACGGGCACACGCGAAATACTGTATGCCGTTGTTGTATTATTGTCTACATTATTATAATAATATAGCAGCGCACGATAATCAGAGTCAGACTTCGCTGCCCAGTCTGCAGAAACATGCGGACTTAGCACCAAAGAATCACCGTCATCAGTTTTCACATAGTTTATCTCTTTTGCAGAAATAGTATGAGCCTCAACGAAATCAGCCTTGATATATGAATACTTTCCATCTCCGCTATCGTAGTTCTCGTCCTTACATCCAAAAAGAGTAAACGCTACTAAAACACTTATTATAATAAAGTTTTTTTTCATCTTACGGATAAATAATTTCTCAATGGGTTAGCATACATTGTAAGCATACGTTCACGAAGGAAGTCATCGTCCTTAGAAGGAAGTTCTATCTTTGCGAGCTGACCTGCTATATAAGTTTCAAACTGAGCTTTCTGTTCAACTGTATAGAACTTACCTGCAAAATCAGCAGAATCATTAAGAATATCCAAAGCAACATAGTTACCCGGATAAAGCATATAACCCTTATATATAGATTTATCAATATGTTCAGCAACAATTCTATATATATCAGTCTTTGGAACATCAGGCTTTATAGTATCAAGAAAATCATCTATGCACTTGGCACATTGATAATGTACATGGCCCTTATACCCAATGATACCTGTCTGCATACTCACGATATCATCCTGAGGTTCTTTCTTCCAACCTTCAACGTCACGCTTCATTTGAAACTCACGCGCTTTTAGGAAATCACAAGGATCATATTCATAAGATATAGCAAGAGGTACAATATGCAAATTTTTAAGGCGTTCTACAATACTGCCATTTCCACCCATAGCCATCATCTTCAGAACTGCTTCCTGAGTGCGATCATTGCTATCCTTAGCCCTACCTTCACGTTGTGCAATCCAAATATTTTCATGCTTCTCATTAATGGCAAAATGCATATAGTCAGATAATAGTTTGCTTGCCATAAGCATCTGACGCATAGGTAATCCTCGTTCAACAATAAAACTCTTGTTAACTCTAACCACATCTTTCACCCACGGAAGTGAAAGAAGGTTGTCACCAATAGCGATTTCACATGTGGTAGTGAATTTAGCATCAATAAGCAACTTATCCAATATCGCAGAGTCGAGTACTATGTCACGGTGATTACTTACAAATGTATAGCGCTTCGTATTATCAATATTTTGAGAATCCATCTCACATCCGGTACTACCCTTCTTGAGAACATTTTTCACAAAATCATAACTGAAAGCCAATTGAAACTCATGACCATTTTTGCAACTGCGCATTTTCTTGGCAACTACATCAAATGGAACACCTGGATACAAATAAGCTAAAACGCTTTTAAACTGTTCATTTGAAAGCAATCTGTCATACGCCTTTGGGAGATCTTCTTCCTCCCAAGGGCGTATATCATCGAACTCTTTTGGTATAATCATATTTTCAGAATTGATTTTCAACTATATCGCTAAGCACGTCCTTTATGTCAAGACCTGCTGCACGAACCTGCTGAGGAATAAAGCTTGTTGCTGTCATACCTGGAGTAGTATTGATTTCAAGCATATTCACAACATCGTTTCCTTCTTTATCCTTAGATATTATATAATCTATGCGAATGATACCGTTTGCATGAAGAATGTCATAGATGCGATTTGTCTCTTCAGCAACTTTAGCAGCAGTCTCTGGATTAAGACGTGCTGGAGTGATTTCCTGAACCTGGCCGTTATACTTTGCATCGTAATCAAAGAATTCATTGCTTGTAACGACTTCTGTAGCAGGCAAAACAACAGACTTATTCTTAGTCTTGTATACACCCTGTGAAATCTCAGTTCCTTCCAAAAAGCCCTCTATCATCACCTCGTCGCTCTGCATAAAAGCAACACGAAGAGCAGGAGCAAGTTGATCGGCATTCTTTACTTTCGAGACCCCAAAGCTACTACCGTCAGCAGCAGGCTTTACAAAGCAAGGCATACCTATTTTCTCTTCAATTGTAGCTTCGTCATATTGCTCGCCGCGACGCAACAGAAGACTGTTTGCAACCTTTACGCCAAAGCCACGAAGATAGTTGTTAAGCACAAACTTATCAAATGTCATAGCCTCAACAAGTACTCCACTTGTAGAATAAGGTAGATGTATAAGGTCGAAATAACCTTGCATCACTCCATTTTCCCCAGGCTGTCCGTGAATAGTGATATAAGCATAATCAAAATAAACAGATTTACCAGCCATAACAAACGAGAAATCATTCTTGTCTATTTCAGCAGTATCGCCGTTATCAAAGTTTACATGCCAATCAGTACCCTTCACGTCAACAACATAAATATTGTAACGTTCCTTATCAAAGAAAGAGTACAGTCCCTGAGCAGAGCGCAGAGATACGTCGTGCTCTGATGAATCGCCACCACATACAATGGCTATGTTTCTCTTTAAATTTTCCATTTTATTATATATATTTTTATTCTGCAAAAGTATCTTGTGTGGTCCCTTTTATGTAACTTCTCCACTTTTCAATGAGACTGCTGAAATCAGCTGGCCATTCAGAATCAAAGTCCATCTGCTTTCCTGTTATAGGATGAATAAAGCCCAATGTCTTGGCGTGCAGAGCCTGACGAGGACAAATCTTAAAGCAATTCTGAATGAATGCCTTATATGTACTGCTGCGTTGTCCACGAAGAATTTCATTGCCCCCATAAGTCTCATCTGCAAACAGAGGATGACCAATATTCTTCATATGGGCACGTATCTGATGTGTGCGTCCTGTCTCAAGTCTGCATTCAACAAGAGTCGTATATCCAAAACGTTCGAGAACTCGATAATGAGTTATGGCAGTCTTACCAATTCCGCTGTCGGCTGGAAACACCTTCATTCGCAATCTGTTTTTAGGATCACGGGCAACATTTCCTTCTATCGTCCCCTCGTCTTCGATAACATTTCCCCATACCAGCGCATTATAGCTACGGTGTGTGGTCTTATCGAAGAACTGTTTTCCCAATGCCGTCTTAGCTGCAGAAGTTTTAGCAACCAAAATAAGTCCGCTTGTGTCCTTATCTATTCGGTGAACTAGTCCAACTTCTGGATCGTTTGCGTCAAATCCATCCAAGTCCTTCAAATACCATGCTATAGCATTGATGAGAGTACCAGTAAAGTTTCCGGCTCCAGGATGAACGACCATCCCAGCTTTTTTATTAACTACTATTACATCATCGTCTTCATAAGCTATATCTAGCGGAATATCCTCAGCAACAATACTTGTATCATGCTTAGGACGGTCGAGCAAAAGAGTTATCACGTCATTAGGACGTACTTTATAGTTACTTTTTACCGGCATTCCGTTCACATGGATAAATCCTGCTTCGGCCGCCTGCTGAATTCTATTACGACTCTGATACGGATTCTTTTCTGAAAGAAACTTATCAATACGCACCTGAGTCTGTCCAGGATCAACTTCTATCTTCCAATGTTCATAGAGTTGTTGATCATCGGTTTCAAATTCTTCAATTTCGTTTATATCTTCAATCATTTATTTTTCTTTAAGGTGTTGTCTTGTTTGATTCTGTATGTTCAGGTTCTGTAGTTTCAGATCCCGATACAACTTCAAACTCATCTACATTTCCATTATTCTCATCAACATCAGGACTAGTCGGATCAACGTAGTCCACAGAATCAGAGACATCTCTCTTTCCGTTACCAACCTGGATGATAAGTTTATCTTCAACAGAAATTCTATCACCAGCCATCACATGATGTCCTCTAACAAGAATACCATACACCCAGTCTTTCTCACCTGATATATACTGTGGCATACCAAGTTTAAATCCCATTGAGGTCAACTTAGCCATAGCCTCTCTAAGTGAACTGTTATCTATAACATCAGGAAGCGTGATAGTAGGAGAATGAGGAGAGTTAACTGTTACATATATGACATGTCCTTCCTTTACCCTTTCACCTGGTCCTGGAGTTTGTTCAAGGACACAATCAGGAGGAAGATTCTTCACGTATCCAGTATCACTGACTACGATTTCAAGTCCTGCGTCATTGAGAATATGTTCTGCGTCGCGAAACAATTTATGCTTAACATTAGGAATAGGAATAGACTGCCCATGATGTGTATATACATCAAGTCCGAACTTTACACCAAGGCAAAGCGCAATAACAACAGCAGCCATGGCTAGAAAATTCTTCCACAGATACCAGCTTTTAAATTTCTTGACGAATTCCGATGACTCCATTTATATACATTTATTAATTGCAAAGATCGTGCAAGCGAGTTCAATACATCAAGTTAACTTGAATGCTTTGCCGAGTATAGCCTTATCTTATGCAAAGATAATGCAAGTTGAGAGAAGAACAAAATAAATAACAAAGTTTTTATTTTTTATTCCAAGTGTAGCCTATCTTCAACGATAGTTGAAGATATAAGAATCCAAGCAAGGCAACAAATTTAATAACACAAAAAGCAGCAAGGAAATTACTTTCTTTGCTGCTTCTTATCGTGATCTACGACCAACAACGGATTATTTACCGTGGTTCTCGCTAGATACAGTTAATTTCTTACGACCACGAGCACGGCGAGATGCCAATACACGACGACCATTCTTTGTTGCCATTCTCTCGCGGAATCCGTGCTTGTTTACACGACGGCGGTTGTGAGGCTGAAATGTTCTTTTCATTTTTTTACGTATTTATTTTGTTATTTTATTGCTTGTAAATGATGTCGGAGCTATCCGCGCATGCAATTCCTCCACTTCTGAATTAAAAGTTAAAAACACTTCAAAGTATAATATCTACACTTTAGCAAAGTCAAGTTTAAACCTTTTGGGTTGCAAAATTACTCATAATTTTCGAAATACCAAAGAATTAAGAGTTTTTTAAGTTGCAAATTGATGTTTTTTTATAAAAATATAGTAACTTTGCAGTCGAAATTCAGTTATAAACACTGTATCAAACGTTTTAGAAATTATAAACATTAAAAATACAATAATGATTAATTCACAAGAAATTAAGATCGGTACATGTATTCGCATGGATGGTAAGATTTGGACTTGTATTGACTTTCAGCACAGAAAGCCAGGAAAAGGTAACACTGTTATGATCACAAAGTTAAAGAACGTTGCTGATGGTCGCGTTCTTGAGCGTACATTCCAGGTCGGTTTCAAACTTGAGGATGTTCGCGTTGAGCGCCGTCCTTACCAATATCTTTATGAAGACACTACCGGAATGATTCTTATGAACCAAGAGACTTTTGAGCAGATCCCTGTAGGAAAGCAGCAGATTACTGGTGTTGACTTCATGAAAGAAAGCGATATCGTAGAGGTTGTTACTGATACTTCAGACGGAACTATCTTACTTGCAGAAATGCCTGTAAAGACTAATCTTCGCGTTGCTCAGAGTGAACCAGGAATCAAGGGTGATACTGCAACAAACGCAACAAAGCCTGCAACTCTTGAAACAGGTGTTGAAGTTCGTGTACCTCTTTTCATCAACGAAGGTGACCTTATTCAGGTAGACACACGTGACGGAAGTTATTTAAGCCGTGTAAAGGAATAATTAAAAATCAAATACTTAAAGGTGAAAAAGTAAATACATGGGAGTAAGAATACGACCATAAAATGTTTACTTTTTTACCTTTTTGCTTTTATGCACCTTGGTTACTCTATATATAAAAATTATGAAATACTCAATAATAGTACCTGTTTACAATCGCCCTAACGAAGTTGACGAACTACTTGAAAGCCTCACAATACAGACTTTGAAAAACTTTGAAGTCGTTATTGTCGAAGACGGTTCAAAGATTACGTGCAAAGATGTATGCGACAAGTATTCCGAGAAACTTGACTTGAAGTATTTCATTAAAGAGAACAGTGGTCCTGGACAAAGCAGGAACTATGGAGCAGAGAAAGCTAATGGTGAATATCTAATAATTCTTGACAGTGACGTAGTGCTTCCAGAGAATTACATCAAAGCCGTTGAGGATGAAATCAACGACAATGATGCTGATGCTTTCGGAGGTCCCGACCGTGCACACGATTCATTTACCGACACTCAAAAAGCTATATCATATTCTATGACAAGCTTTTTTACAACAGGAGGAATACGCGGAGGAAAAAAGAAACTGGATAAGTTTTATCCACGTTCATTTAATATGGGAATAAAACGAGATGTTTATAGCAAGTTAAAAGGCTTTAGCGATATGCGTTTCGGTGAAGATATAGATTTCAGCATACGCATCTTCAAGTCTGGATATAAATGTAGGCTATTTCCTGATGCATGGGTGTGGCACAAACGACGCACTGACTTCAATAAATTTTGGAGACAGGTTTTCAACAGCGGTATAGCTCGTATAAACCTATATAAGAAATATCCAGAATCACTGAAACTTGTACATCTATTGCCAATGGTATTCACAGTCGGAATGATTTTCCTTTTTACATTATGCATTTCAGGAATCATTACTATGCTAACCGCAGATGAAGGAAAATGGCAAACAGCAGGTTACGTCATGACTTTATGTGCAGCGTTGCCTATAATATTGTATTGCCTGCTAATTCTCGCTGACTCCACAAAGGCAAATAAGAGTATAAAAGTGGGACTGCTGAGTATCGTCGCCGCTTACGTACAACTAACAGGTTATGGTTGCGGTTTCATTAATTCATGGTGGAAACGTTGCATAAGAGGAAAAGATGAATTCAGCGCATACAAAAAAACATTCTACAAATAAAGAAGTGGAAAAACTAACTATAACCAATTGGGCACTTGAAGATCGCCCACGAGAAAAACTAGAAAGACTTGGCGCCGACTCCCTCAGCAATGCTGAATTATTAGGCATTCTGATTGGAAGCGGAAACACCAATGAGAGTGCTGTCGACTTGATGAAACGAGTTTTGAACGATTGTAACAACAATCTAAACACATTAGGAAAACTTAGTATTCAACAACTTGAGGAATACAACGGATTAGGTCCCGCTAAAGCTATAACGATCCTAGCAGCATGCGAACTTGGGAAAAGAAGGTCATTGGAAAAAGCAGAAGAGCGTCATAACATAAGTTCTGCATCAGCTATATATGACTATATGCATCCTAGAATGCAGGATCTTGATATTGAAGAGGCGTGGGCAATCATGCTTAATCAAAACTACAAACTCATAAAAGTTATGCGTATCAGTCATGGAGGCATAAGCGAAACTGCAGTTGACATTAGAATAATATTGAAAGAGGCTTTACTATGCAATGCCACAGTCATAGCTCTATGCCACAATCATCCAAGTAACAATCCATTTCCTAGCGGACCAGACGACCAACTTACTAAACGAGTTAAAAATGCCTGCGAATTAATGCGTATATATTTCCTAGATCACGTTATAATAACAGATGGGAAATATTATTCATATCGTGAAAGTGGTAAATTGTAAACAAAGATAGGACCGTGTTATTAAAACTCGGTCTCACCTTCTACATATTGTTCCAAAAACATGTGTTCACCGTCAAATACGGCATAAGTGAACTGCCAAATCCAGTCACCAAGGATAAGCATTCTTACTTTCTTGCTCAAATTCAGATCCAATTCTATATGTCGATGACCATAGATAAAATAATCTATATCATTATGGTTAGTCATATATTCATTAGTGAACCGTACAAGATACTCCTTGTCCTCGCCCATAAAAGGAACCTCTTTGCCATCAATACGCTTTATGCGACTTTGCTTAGCCCAGTTTAATCCCAAAGCCATTCCCCAACGAGGATGCATAAAATTAAGCAACCTCTGGCACATACGGTTATGAAAAACTTTTCTTAATATCTTGAATTTATTGTCTGGGTCTCCAAGTCCATCACCATGAGCTAGAAAAAACACCTTACCATATATTTCAGTAGTAACTGGTTTCTTATGGACTATCAGTCCACACTCTTCTTCAAGATACCCATAAGTCCAAAGATCATGATTACCAGTAAAGAAATGTATTTCCACTCCGCTATCTGATAGTTCACTCAATTTACCCAAGAAACGCGTATATCCTTTTGGCACGACATAACGGTATTCATCCCAAAAGTCAAATATATCTCCCAATAGATATATAGCAGAAGCTTTATCCTTTATGCTATCAAGAAAGCGAACAAGTCGTCGTTCCTGCATACGTGGATGCTCTATTGCCAATGATCCAAGGTGAGCATCTGAGAGAAAATAAACATTCTTTCTCATAATCACTTAATATAAATTTCTATTATCATTCAAAGCCCAGTTCTACACGAGCTTCTTCTGTCATCATACTTTGATCCCAAGCAGGTTCAAAAACAAGATTGACATTGGCGGAACTAATTCCGTCAACACTTTCAACTTTCGTACGAACATCCTCAAGGATAAAATCAGCAGCAGGACAATTAGGTGCAGTAAACGTCATATCCAGTTCCACACTACTATCGTCTTGTACTTCAATTTTATATATCATACCTAAATCCCATATATTTACAGGAATCTCTGGGTCGTAAACAGTCTTTAACACATCTACAATATGCTCTTCTATCTTAGTTTTTTCTGTCTGTGTCATAAATCTTTCCTTATGGTTTCTTGCAAAGTTAATATATTATTTGAAACCTACAAAAACATTAGCTACTTTTTGACTTAAACATTAAGCATAAAAAGCGAATTTTGCAAATATAAAACGTTAAAAACGACATTAGACATAAAAATACCTACAATAAGGTATTGCCAACATTAATAATTTTTAATATATTTGCAAAATATAACATAAGATTAATATTCAATAACATTAAGATTAGTATTCAGTCTAAATAAGATTAGTATTCAGTAATATAACATTTTTCTAATAGTATTAAATAAAGATGAAAAAAGCTACAACAATTATTGTCTTGTTATTAAGTCTAATACTGTACGCAACAAATGTTTCGGCACAGTCAAATAATAACAATACAAAATTCACAGTCAACCTGAAAGTGGCAGAAAAAGGAAGCCGCGAGGCTATCATAATGGCAAGCTGTAACCTAAACCCACTTTCATCATTCGCGATAACAGACGTTGACGGAAAGACTTCTTTCAAGAATGTTCCTCAGGGAAAATATGTTCTTGAAATATCATATGTTGGTTATGAGAAATACCAAACAACTATTGACGTAAAGTCAAATCTAAGTCTAAACATTCAAATGATTCCAACTTCTCTCGCTTTGAAAGAAGTTGTTGTAACGGCTCGACAGAAATCATCCGGAGCATCAACAACAAGTGTTATCGGACGACAAGCGATAGACCATTTGCAGGCTACATCCCTTGCAGATATCATGCAGCTAATTCCAGGAAAGGAAATGGGAAACACTGACTTGACTCAGCAAAGCAATCTTCAACTTCGTACCTTATCAAACAACAACACAAGTGCCTTTGGTTCAAGTATTATTGTTGATGGTGTACCTATGTCAAACAATGCGGCAATGACACAAGGTGGTTTCTCAAGTACAGCATTCACAGGTACAGACCTTCGTCAGGTAAGTGCTGACAACATTGATAATGTAGAGGTTGTAAGAGGAATTCCTTCAGCCGAATATGGAGACCTAACCAGTGGACTTGTTATAGTTCATTCCAAAATGGGTGTAACGCCTTGGCAGTTTAAGGGTAAGGTTAATCCAGAACTGCAGAACTATTCATTAGGCAAAGGATTCAGTCTTAACAAGGCAGGAATACTTAACTTTGATTTTGATTATGCAAAGGCATGGAGCGACCCACGCCAGAAGACACGTAGCTATGGACGTTATTCTCTAAACATAGGTTATGCTTATGACATTAGCAAAAAATGGCACACAGATACGAAGCTACGCTTCATGTACACAAAAGATTGGAACGGTAAAGATCCAGATGCAATTGCCGACGGCACATCAAGCAGTAATAAGAACTATACTTTTGGACTTACTCACAATGGTCGTCTGTCATTAGACAAACTTTTCATGCGTACGCTATCTTATACATTAGGAGTAAGCATGACGAAGATTGACAATAGCAATACTAGTTACATCTCTAGTGGTTCTGGGTTATTACCTATAATAACAGCAATGCAAACAGGATACTACAATGTACCTTGGATGACAAAGAGTTATCTGGCTACAGGCATTACAGAAAGTAGACCTGGAAACATTTTCGCAAAGATAAACGATTCGTTTTACTTCAAAGCAGGAAAAACAAGACAGAGTTTTAAAATTGGCGCAGACTACAGTTTAAACTGGAACAGCGGTAGAGGATATTATAATGAGAACGATTCATTGCCATACAAGCCAAATAGTAATGGACGTCCACGAGCATTCTCTTCTATTCCAGCCCTGCACCAAATAGCAGCTTATGCCGAAGATAATTTTACATGGAATATAAACAAGATTAATTACCTTCGTGCAAATGTCGGACTACGTTTCACATCGCAGCAACCGTTTTCTAATGTATCAACAACATCTTTATCACCTCGTGTCAACTTATCTTTCTCAGCTACTAAATGGTTGGATATTCGTGGAGGAATCGGTTTAAACAGTAAGACGCCAGGACTTGACTATCTATATCCTGACCGAAAATATGATGACCGTGTAGCTGCTAACTATATGCCACAGAATGATGCTGCGGCTCAACTATTGGCTTATCATACACAAGTGTATAATGTGGAATACAGTAAAGGTCTGAAAAACGCCACTACAACAAAGATTGAGCTTGGACTTGACTTAAAGTTACCTGGTAACAGAAAGCTCAGTTTCCTTGCCTATAGAGATAAAACTCCTAACGGATTTGGTTCTGCAACAGAATATTTCACTTACGCAAGTAATGTGTATACAGCTCAAAGCGGACTTATTATCACTCCTGGTGCTGCAACTACAATCAATTATGATTCACCTGCACGACAAGATATGATATTCATGACTACCGGACGTGTAGGCAATACGAACACTACCGTAAACAAAGGAATAGAATTTGATTTTGACTTAGGTGAGATAAAGCCTATAAACACATCAATATTCTTCAGTGGTTCATATTCTGAGACTAAATCATGGTCAACCGATATGAATTCAAGAAGTGTGGCTTCTGCTTATCTTCCAACAAGTTATTCTTCATATAGCACCACTCCATTTAAAGTAGTATATCCGTCTAGTCTTGACTATAACATGTATCGCAGATTTATTAACACGTTACGTCTGGTAACCAACATTCCTAGCCTACGAATGGTAGCATCTTTCACTGCACAAGCAATATGGTATGACTACAATAACAGCTTTGTTGCAAATACAAGTCCTATCGGATATATCACACCAGACCTTGCCTATCACGATATAACAACTGATATGCAAAGCGGTTATCTTGATATGACTGGTAAATACTATTCTTCAGTGCCTAGCGATGCTAGCAACGTAAAAATAAGCGATCTGAACATAAAGGCTAGTGACGCCGTTCCGGCAAAGAGTCCTATCACATGGAACCTTTCTGGAAGATTAACTAAAGAGTTGGGAAATATTGGTGGTTTATCATTATATGTTAACAACATGATGTATTATGAACCGTATCTGAAATCAAGCACTACAACAACGTTATCACAGCGCAACACCAATACTTTCAGCTATGGCGTGGAGCTTTATTTCAATTTATAATTATAAAGTCATACAGATATGAACAAAATATACAACAACAATAAAAGCCATTTAAATATTCTGTCAAACGGAAGTATATGGCTATATATATTGATGCTCATTCCCACACAACTCCTGATGGGATGCGTTGACTATAACGACGAGGCTAAAGCTATTTCAACTAACATTCAAATAAATCCACCTGTAGAATTTACCGTGGGTGGAAACTTATCAGATCACACAGTAACGCTGACCTCAAACGCGGGCAACACTTTAACCGCGAAAACTGACGATAAGGGAGTGGCAGAGTTCAATCAAATTATTCCAGACGTTTACACAATATCTACATCTTGGGATATTGACCAAGCAGAATACACTGCAGCGACAGGAAAGGTTGCAAGCGAAGGCTATTTCGCAACAATATCTGGAAATGTCAACAACCAAATAATAAAATCAGCCGACAAGATAAGTCTGAATACTAATCTTGTTGCAGGTGCATCACTTCTGATAAGCAAGATGTACTATGCTGGTTCAAAAGATAATAATACCAAGAATTATTCAGCTGGTCAATTTTTGGAAATATACAATCAGACAAATAGTGATATTGACGTTTCGGGATTATATATTGGTCTTATAGAAACTAATTCTACGCCTGCCTACACGCTCGACAATCTAAAAGATGTTTACAAAGATACAGTAGTGTTATGCAAACAGATATTCCGCATTCCTACAAAATATTCTCATATGATTGCCCCCGGTGGAACTATTATACTAACAAACAGTGCTATAGACCACACTGTTAACGGAGCACATGAATTTAATCTTCTTACAGCTGATTATGAAGCTAAAGATGTTACAGGTAAAACTGTAAACAATTCTGCCACACCAGCTTTGGAGCTTATATACTCTTCTTTCAGTGGTATTTCAAAAATGAATATATTAAATGGTGGTCCTAACGGTATTATTATCTTCCGCACAAAAGAAAATGTAGCTTCTTTCAAAACAACATACGCCTACGGAAAGACAAGTGGAACGCTATATAGTATTGTCCCAAAGAAATATGTCATTGATGGAGTTGATATCCTTAAATATAGTGCTACAGGTATAGACATTGCAACAAAGCACATGTCAGGAGATACTGACGGCGGATATACAAATATTAATTCTATAAATGGATATAATGGAGAGGTTATTTATAGAAAGACTTCTACACGTCGCGGAACTGACGGACATAAGATTCTTCAGGATAGCAACAACTCTATTAATGATTTCCAAACTTCTACAACTATCAAGATTCGCGAATATGATGAATAAGTATATTTTATTAATAATATCATTGGCTGTAACTCCAGTCTTTGCACAAGACAGCCTTATGAACCGTGGCAAATATATGTATCTTGACACCAAAGCTCTTTGGCACAATACAGACAATGCTGCAGGATTAGGTTTAGACATGACTGCCAACCACGGAATAGCCAACTTTGATTATTCATATAACGGTGGAGACTATCACCGTGTTCAGGAAGGTACCTCAACTCATAATCTAAAGTTCTTTACTGAAAGATATCAAAAGATTTCCAAAATCCTTTATGGATATGGTAAGTTTGATTTCAACAACGGTAAAACGAAAGATCGTGCTTGGGCTGACGTTGTTCGCCCATACAATAGCGACCCTTATTTCAGCGGTTCGTCAGTATATGGAAACTACGATTTCCAGAATATAAATCTTACTGCGGCTATTGGTACTACCAGATTAGGGAAATGGAACTTTGGTGCACGCCTTGATTACAATCTTGGTGATTTAAGTCGTCTGCGTGACCCAAGATCAAGATCAGAACTTCTTGAATATAAACTCACTCCCTCTGCAATATACAACTTCGGCAACAGCAGTATAGGACTTGCAGCATGGTATAACCGACGCAAAGAAAAAATACAGAATGTAACAACCGTACAGACTGACGCTACATTGAAATATTATTTGATGAGCGGACTTGAGAATGCAAACGGCACAACAGGTGGTTACGGAAGTTTCAGCCGTGAATGGGTAAACCATAACTTTGGTGCAGAAATATCTTATGGATATAAAGGTAATGTTTTAAATTCACTAAATAGTATAAGTATCCAGCGTGGAAGTGAGAGTGTACTGGGCGTATACAAGTACAGTCCTGGCCACTACTACAATTACATATATGGATTACAGTCACAAAATAGACTGACAATTGGAAAATTAATTCATCAGATAGACTTTAAAGCAAGTTACGAAGAGGGATTTGCTGATGAATACAGACAGAAACTTATCATCAATACAGACTCTGCAACAGGTTTCAATTCATACAGATATGAAACTCAGATTAAGTTCAATAAGCGATATCAGATAAGAGTTCTAAATCTTGATGCACATTACAGAATGAGCATTCCTTATAAAGACAGAATATTTGCTTACATGGGATTCATAGCCAACTATAATAATGTAAGCAACAAGTATCTTCTTAATACTTCAGAATTAAAATACGGACGCTTAAACATTGCATTTGAGGAAGGTATGAACTTATGCAACACTGGATTTGGATATGCCCTCAGTGCAGGATATAGTTTCTCTACACGCAATAGTATCAATCTGGCTGACAATACAAATGAATATGCACAAGGTGTTCTGTTACCTGATATGAAATACTATGCCGTAGACTATGGTTTCGTACACGGAGAATTGAGTTATGAGCATCCTATAACTATTAAAGGAACTACATCAAATTGGTTTGCTAAAATATATGGTGATTATCTGAAGACTAAGAAATATGAAAATACAGCATACAACAAATACACACTTGGAGTCAGCGTAGGAATTATCTACTAGACTACTACAATAAGTATTTAGCTAAAAAAAAGTCATACATGATAAGGTTAAACCTTTCATCGTATGACTTTTTTATTTTATATAATGAAGTAAATCGTTAGTGATTCATCACTTCTATTATTTCATCTTCTATTGCTATATTCTGATCGCCAATAATGGTATTTTTTATAGCAGAGGCAGCTATCGAGAAATCAAGACAACGTTGATCATCAGCCCATTTCATACGGGCATGAATAAATGCAGCTACAAAAGCATCACCACATCCCATAGGATCTACGACAGGATTAATATCGTAGATTTTTGTCTTATATAGTTTACCTTCAGAATAAAGCACTCCTGTAAGAGTATGATGGCTTGATGCGATTTGGTTACGCAAAGCTATCAACATACGCTTGCATCGTGGAAACTGCTTCTGTAATTCTTTGAAATAAGCTATATAAGCATCCTCGTCAATCTTATATGAAGAATCCATTGCCTCAAAAGGTATATGTTTCAACGAACTGCCTACTTCCCATTCATTCTGATCACCGAATATAAATGAACTATATTCCATTAATTTATGGAGAGTCGCCTTTGCATTTGCTCCTGGATAATGCCAAAGATTCTTGCGGTAATTGATGTCACATGTAATTTCAACTCCCATTCTCTCTGCTAGTTCCAAGGCATCAAACGTAGTATCCAAGGCATCTCTACTCATTGCACATGTAATACCTGAGCAATGAAATATCTTTGCGTCATTGAATATCGGTTCCCAGTCAATATCTCCATGCTTCAGACTATAAAAAGAACTATTGTTGCGATCATACACAACAACAGAATTACGCATAGATGCTGCCGACTCAAAATAATAAGTACCAAGACGGTCACCACCTTTTACTATATGACTTGTATCAAGACCAAACTCACGAAGATGCATCAACGCCGCATTGCCGATAGGACTTTCAGGAACACGAGTCACAAACTCCACATTATCACCTAATACCGATAAAGAGACAGCAACATTAGCTTCAGAGCCTCCAAAATCACCATTAAACTGCCTTCCTTGAGAAAGGCGGAAATTATTTTCCTTTGACAAACGCAAAAGAATTTCTCCGAAAGTAACTATCTTCTTATCCATCATATAATTATAAAAAAGCCCACTCCTTAAAGGAGAGGGCTTATTGTCGTATATCCTTAAATTACTTGCCTGCTTTCTCAACGAGTTCCTTTGTATCGCGGGCGATAACAATTTCCTCATCAGTTGGCACAACAACAACTTTTACTTTACTGTCTGGTGTTGAGATGATAGCCTCATCACCACGAATCTTAGCATTCTTCTCAACATCAATCTTTACGCCTAGGTATTCAAGATTAGCACAAGCTTCTTCGCGTGTACCAGTCTGGTTTTCACCTACACCAGCAGTCCATACAATAGCGTCAACACCACCGAGAGCAGCAGCGTAAGCACCTATATATTTCTTTATGCGGTAATTGTACATGTTGAGTGCAAGCTGTGCACGCTCATTACCTTCTTGAGCTGCGTTTTCAATATCACGCATATCACTAGATATACCGGTAATACCGAGCACACCACTCTCCTTGTTCAAATAGTTAGCCATTTCTTGTGGCTTCATATTCAACTTCTCCATGATATAAGTAACAGCTGATGCGTCTATATCACCGCAACGGCTACCCATCATAAGACCAGCAAGAGGAGTAAGACCCATTGATGTATCTATAACCTTGCCATTAAGTATAGCAGCAACACTTGCTCCATTACCGATATGGCAGGTTATGATTTTAGAATTATTTATATCAAGACCAAGAATCTCACAAACACGCTTTGATACATAACGATGACTCGTTCCATGGAAACCATAACGACGTATGTGATATTTCTGATAAAGTTCATAAGGTACTGCATAAAGATATGCATAGTCTGGCATTGTGCTATGAAAAGCATTATCAAATACACAAACCTGAGGTGTTGTAGGCATCAATGAATCTACAGCACGAATACCTTTCAAGTGTCCTGCATTATGAACAGGTGCAAGATCGCAAAGTTCCTCTATGCCGTCTTCAACGCTCTTATCAACAATGATGCTCTGTTTGTATTTGTCACCACCTTGTACGATACGATGACCTACTGCATCAATCTCGTCAAGACTCTTTATTGCACCTATTTCAGAATCAAGCAGACACTTGAATACCAAGCTCACACCTTCCTTATGTGTAGGAAGATCTGCCATTATCTGCTTTTTCTCCCCATTAGGAAGCTTTACCTTAATAAATGCATTGTCAAGACCAATACGCTCAACACCACCTTGTGCCAATACAGACTCATCGTCCATATTGTAAAACTTATATTTTATTGAAGAACTTCCGCAGTTAAGAACTAAAACTTTCATATATTTTGATTTAATGATTCTTATTTCTTTGCATCCTGAGCCTGGCAAGCTGTAATTGCTACCATATAATAGATGTCATCAACAGTACATCCACGACTAAGGTCGTTTACAGGACGTGCTATACCCTGAAGAACTGGACCAATTGCAACGGCATTTCCTAAACGCTGTGCAAGTTTGTAACCAATATTTCCAACCTCAAGGTTTGGAACGATAAGAACATTTGCCTTGCCTGCAATGTCACTGTTAGGAGCTTTCTTCTCTGCAACAGATGGTACAAGAGCGGCATCAGCCTGCAACTCGCCATCAAGTTTCAAATCAGGAGCCATTTCGTGAGCTATTTTTGTTGCCTCAACAACCTTGTCAACAACCTCATGCTTTGCACTTCCCTTTGTTGAGAAACTCAACATTGCTACGCGAGGTTCAGCAAATCCAGCAATAGTCTTTGCTGTTTGAGCTGTACAAACAGCTATCTCTGCAAGCTGTCTAGCATCAGGAACTGGTGTAACAGCAACGTCACCCATAACAAGAACACCATTCTCTCCAAATTCTTTCTGCTGAGAGAACAATAGTAGTCCACCACTTACACATGTAACACCTGGTGCACACTTGATAATCTGAAGTGCTGGACGAAGAGTATCACCAGTAGTGCTCAATGCACCACTTATCTGACCATCAGCGCCTTCAGTTTTTATAATCATACAACCGAGATACAAATTATTTTTTGTAACCAGCTCGTGAGCCTGTTCGATTGTCATACCTTTCTTCTTGCGAAGTTCTGCGAGTTTTTCAGCATATTCTTCACTCTTAGGGTTGTTCATTGGATCAATGATAGTAGCCTTGTCGATGCTTCCAAGTCCCCACTCCTTAGCGAGTTTCTTGATGTTGTCCGGGTTACCAATCAAAATGATTTCTGCCATGTCGTCAGCCAAAACTTTATCGGCTGCCCTTAAAGTGCGCTCCTCCTCAGCTTCTGGGAGCACGATGCGCTGCTTGTCCGCTTTAGCGCGCGCAACAATTTGCTGTAATAAGTCCATAGTTTGTTAATATGTATATAATATATAAATTTCGAAATAAAATATTTAAATTGCTATTTACAGTTTGCAAAATTAGCAAAATTAATTGAAACAAGGAGTTGGCTAAGGATAAAAAAATATAAAATCAGTCTATTTCGCGGGTTAAAATGCTCTCAAGCTCCTCTGCAGACAATCTAAGGTGGAACTGTCCCTTGACAGCTACACTAATTCTTCCAGTTTCTTCACTTACAACAACTGCTATCGCATCACTTTCCTGACTTATTCCCATAGCAGCACGGTGACGCAATCCCAACTCTTTGGGTATATCTCTATTATGACTTACAGGCAATATACATCCAGCCGCAGTAATTCTTTTATTAGATATAATCATCGCACCGTCGTGGAGTGGAGAGTTCTTGAAAAATATATTTTCTATAAGTCGCTGATTGATATTAGCATCTATGACATCACCTGTATCAATAATATCATCAAGCGGTGCACCTCGCTCTATAACTATCAAAGCACCAATCTTTCCCTTAGACATACTCATGCAAGCCATGACGATTGGCATTATCGTAGCTCTGGTAACCTCCATATCTTTATCACTTTTGTTAGACGTAAACAAACGGGCGAATCGCCTTATTCGCTGATGTGCGCCAAGTGTATAAAGAAATTTGCGTATTTCCTCTTGAAAAAGTACAATCATGGCGATAACGCCAACACTCACGAGTTTGTCAAGTATAGATCCCAACAAGCGCATTTCAAGCACTTGACTTACAAAAAGCCACACTATTACAAACACCATAACACCGATAAAGATATTCAACGAACGACTTTCCTTCATCAATCGATAAAGGTAGTATAATATCAGTGCGACAAGAAAAATGTCTATTATATCTTTTATTCCAAATTCAAAAGGCATTTGTAAATATTATTATATGTTAGCTTTGAGTTGACTTCCGCATTTCAGACACAATCTTGACAGTCTCAATTGCTTCTTTTACGTCGTGCACTCGCAATATTCCGGCACCTTTCTGTAAAGCGATAGTGTTGAGAATCGTTGTTCCGTTTAGAGCCGTGGTAGGATCACCATCAAGCAACTTAAAAATCATGCTCTTTCTTGATATACCAACAAGTATAGGAAGTTCAAATACTTGCAGTTTCTCCATTTCGGCGTAAATAGCATAGTTCTGTTCCAATGTTTTTCCAAAGCCAAAGCCAGGGTCAAGAATTATATCTTTTGCACCTCGGTCTCGCAACTGTTGTACCTCATCAGCAAAGGCTATCACCATATCATGAATATTGGATTTTACAGACATCAGTATATATGGAACTTTCAATTCACCAACAACATCAAACATACTGCCAGTTTCGCTTATCGGAGTATTGACGATACCGGTTATTCCGCCTTCACTCACATCGTTTATTATATCAGCTCCCCATTCTGAAATACACTTTCTTGCAACAAGTGGACGGTAAGTATCAACAGAAATTGGGATATTAGGATATTCATGCCTTACGATACCAAGTGCATATCTCAGTCTTTCAGTCTCATCTTCCTCACTCACCTCCTTTGCGCCAGGGCGTGTAGAGAATGCTCCTATATCAATAATGTCACCGCCCTGCTCCACAATCTGGGTGGATCTTTCCAGAATTTCACGCTCAGTCTGCTTTCTGCTTCCTACGTAAAAACTGTCAGGTGTGCAGTTCAGTATTCCCATTACTTTGGGAGTCGAAAGGTCTATCAACCTTCCACGAACATTAATTGTATAGTCTATATGTTTCATACCATGCAAAGTTATCATATTTTTGACTATTATCCAAATTAAAATTCCAATATTAGCAATAAATAATTACCAGATTATTCATCTTAAAAGAAAAAAATGTAACTTTGCAATCATAAAAGAAACATATACGACATGGATATAAAAGAATTGTATAAAATCTACCAGCAACACCCTTGCATTACTACTGATAGCAGGAATTGTCCTAAAGACAGTATTTTCATTGCATTGAAGGGTGAATCTTTCAACGGCAACAAGTTTGCCAAGGCTGCTCTTGATAAGGGATGTTCTTATGCCATCATAGATGAAAAAGAATATGCTGTGGATGGAAACGACAATATTATTCTCGTAGACGATTGTCTCACAACATTCAAGGAAATAGCAAGAGAACACAGAAGACATTTTGATATTCCAGTTATTGGAATTACTGGTACAAACGGTAAGACAACGACTAAAGAGCTAGTGTCTGCGGTTTTGTCTGCAAAATATAATGTCATGCACACAGAGGGCAACTTCAATAACGATGTAGGCGTACCAAAGACTTTGCTGCGCCTTGACAAAAATAACGATATTGCAGTTGTTGAAATGGGGGCAAGCCATCCTGGAGATATAAAGAAACTTGTAGAATATGTTGAACCTACATGTGGAATGATTACCAATGTAGGTCGTGCCCATTTGCTTGGGTTTGGAAGTTTTGAAGGTGTAAAGACTACAAAGGGAGAGTTGTACGATTTTCTTAAAGCACATGATTGTTTATTGTTTCTCAACGAGAGCAATGACGACTTGGTAGATATGGCACAGAAAAGAGAACTAAGCCGTATCGTAACTTATGGTCAGACTGACGAAGCCAATGTTATGGGTGAAGTAATCAGTTGTGCGCCATTTTTGAAATTCAGCTGGACAGATCTTTCATCTACTGATTCTAAAGCAAAGACCTATGAGGTGCAGACTCACCTTATAGGTGCTTACAACATGGACAACATGTTAGCTGCGATAACAATAGGTCTTCATTTTGGCGTAGAAACCGAGAAGATAAACAGTGCTTTGGAAGGTTATACTCCAGACAATAACAGAAGCCAACTTGATGTTACGAAGTTCAACAAGCTGATTGTTGACGCTTATAATGCCAATCCATCTAGTATGTCTGCAGCAATAGAGAATTTCAAAGTGATGGATGTTGACAAGAAGATGGCTATCCTTGGCGACATGCGTGAACTTGGCGAGGCTTCGGATGCAGAGCATCAGAAAGTCGTAGACCAACTTAAGGAATACGGATTCAAAGAGATTTGGCTTGTTGGTGAGGAATTCGGAAAAACAAATACAGACTACCGCAAGTTCAATAATGTTGAAGAAGTGAAAGAAGAAATCGCAATTAAACGCCCAGAAGGATACTACATACTTATCAAGGGATCAAACGGAATAAAACTATTCCAGTTACCTGAACTGCTTTAATATAAAAATAGCAAAATCACAATAACATAATCGCACGTATATAAATTTCAAATTATATACGTGCGATTTTTATTATACAAACCTCAACAAACGAAGAAAGCCGCCAGTCTCACGAATGAGACTAAACGGCTTAATGAAAGGAGGAAGTGGTACCACCAGGAATCGAACCGGGGACACAAGGATTTTCAGTCCTTTGCTCTACCAACTGAGCTATGGCACCATGCTTTTTGTTTTGCGAGTGCAAAGATAGGCTTTTTATCCCACACTCACAAATTTTTATTCAAAAAAATATTTGCTTTCAGGAAATTTGATTACCTTTGCATTCGCAACGATTTAAATAATCGGGATGTAGCGCAGTTGGTAGCGTACTACGTTCGGGACGTAGGGGTCGGGCGTTCGAATCGCCTCATCCCGACAAATTTAAGGCTAAGGATGTAATCATCAATGATTTAGCCGTTGTCGTGAATAAAGTGGTCAGCGAATTTTCGGCGACCACTTTATTATTTTAAGTTTCATCCTATATTTTGATTTGTATTTTTGTTATAAATATAATATAAACTATAATTATACATACATATTTTAAATTATTTAATGCAATAAAACTGCAGCCATGTATGTAATTAACTAATTCTTTCACTCTCTATCAGAAAGGTTCTTCGTCTATTTAGAGGATATTGATATATTATAGCTATTAGACACTACATATTAATATTAACACTAGTGTCTACTTAAAATAGCGAGCATTAAGCATAACACACTGCTAATCAAATATTTATATCCTAGATTACTTCGTGAAGATTTGAGTTATCGAACATTCAGGATCTATCCCTACGTTTTTTTTATGTTTTTTGCTACGAAGCTACGGTCTTTCTCGCAAAGCCTATAAACAGAGGGTTTAAAGATACGTAGTTTGCTGGATTTAGCTACGTTAAGCTACGTTCTAGCTACGTTATCTATCTTTGCTTATATAATGTACGTGCAAGCACGCGCGCACTTAGGGTTTTTAAAATATAAGTGTCGAAGTGTCAACTTAATGAACATCAGTATTTTATCGACAAAGAAGACGTCATAAAGTGACGGTGAACTGACGGTCAAATATCGAGTTTCGCATGCGTTTCTATGTAGAAATGCAACTGTTTTCATATAGAAACGGAAACGTTTCTACGATGTTTTACCTCCTAAAGCATCGTAAAATGCAATGCATTTCTTCGTAAAACGGATTGCAAAACATCGTAAAACGTATCGTAATTCTTCGTAAAACGCAATGCGAAATGAAGAAAAATATCTCCCAGATTTTACCGACGAATAACCGACACTTAATGCCACTTGAAAAGTGTTATAACTATTTAATACTCAACGGATAGACACTTAGACACTTATTTTTACGAAAAACCCAGAGTGCGGGCATGCGCATGCACGTGTATTACGATGTGTTGTATCCTCTAGTAATTAAAACTTTGGCTAACAGGCTAACCTAAATCTGATTGCATGGACAAAAATTTTGCAGTATCTTTGCCCAGAATTCAGCGGAATTCGACAGAATAGTTAAACAAGCTTGAAAATTCTGATTCTGTTTACTGTATCTATTTAAATATCCTCTGTCCCTCAGATGCAGCAAACAGTTCTTTGACAAATTTACTTATAGAATAACATATCATCCTAAAACAACATAAGTTTACGTAGCTAGAACGTAGCTTGACGTAGCTAAATCCAGCAAGCTACGTATCTTTAAACCCTCTGTTTATAGGCTTTACAAGAAAGACCGAAGCTTCGTAGCTAAAAAACAAAAAAACAGTAAGACCTGCTCAAATGTACTAAATTAAGATCGTCACGAAGTAATCAGAACTCCACATAAGGACGCAATCTCTCGATTTCTTCTGGGGGAAAGTCTTTAAGTAGCCTAAGCTCATCAAGGCTTTTTAGTGGTCCACGCAAACGACGATAATCAACAATATCACGAGCCTGATAGAAAGATATATAAGGATGGCGCTTAAGCTGATTCAGAGACAACTTGTTTACATTCAGTTTGGCTACACCTGTGGAACTTGCCGTAAAATATTTAAGTGCTGATTCCGGAAAGCCATCTATTTCCTTTAATTGTTCTACACTAGAGAAACCACCCAAACGACGACGATAGTTCTCTATTTCATGAGCATAATACGAACCAATCCCAGGAATACGTTGCAACATTGCTGTATCAGCAGAATTAAGCTGAACATGTTCACCAGCCTTTATTTTTATTGAACATTTAGCAACAATACTGTCATGATGAGCTTGCCTAGCTGCCACTTCAGGCAAAAGCGAAGCAGGTTTATAATCAGAGCCTATGCGTATGTAAGGCTGCATTTCATGAAATTGCTTTTGGGTGAGTCCATACAGTCTTGCAAAATCAGTAGAAGTACGATATATACCACCATGTGAGCGATATTTATATATATTCCGGACCTGCCAAGGACGTAAACCTAAACGTAATAATTCGGTACTGTCAGCAGTATTAGGGTCAAACGGGAACAACTCTGCCTTTTGACCTGCCACATAATAATACTTATGTGGATAATGCCTGTAAGAGTAATTATTGTCATATTTATGACCATTGGATTTATAACCATACCCAGCGTTTGACATTTCATCACCACCTAAAAAGAAGAATGCCACCAACGCCGATACAGCAATCGTAAGCAAAAATAATATTACACGGCGATCAGATTTATTAAAATAAAGAAACTCCTTTAAAAACATATTATATTATTCCTAGTTGATGTAAAAATACAGAGCCTATGCATATAGGACATATAAAACGTACTACAAAAAGCCATATTCCATAGAGGCGTGATGATATAGTGCCCCAGTTAGTTATTTGGTCCTTAACGATATTCTTGGGAACATACCAACCTACAAACACACAAGTGAAGAACGCTCCCAAAGGTAATAATATATCAGATGTAATGAAATCGCAGAAATCAAGAAACGACTTACCAAATACTGTTATGTCTACAGCCCCACAAGACAGTGAGCAGAAAATACCTATAACAATGCAGACAATCGTCTCTATCCAAGCACCTTTAGAACGGCTGAGATGCAGTTCCTCATAAAATAAAGCAGTACCAATTTCATGCATTGATATTGTAGACGTGAGAGCAGCCAATACAAGAAGTCCATAAAAGAAGACTCCTATAACATATCCCAATAAAGGCATTCCAGCAAAGGCTTGCTGGAAAACCGAAGGAAGAGTGATAAATATCAAAGACGGTCCACTATCAGGACGAACTCCAACTGAAAATGCAGCAGGAAAGATCATTAAACCTGCAAGAATGGCGACAAGAGTGTCTATTCCTGCAATCTGCACAGCAGATTTTACTAGATTTGTCTGTCGGTTGAAATAACTTGCATAGGTACAAAGGCATGCTGTTCCCAAAGATAAAGAAAAGAAAGCCTGTCCTAGAGCATCAAGAAAAACACTTCTGGTGACCTTAGAGAAATCTGGTTTGAAAAGAAATTCCAATCCACTCTTCGTTCCCGGTAACATACAAGACGCAACAACAATAATAAACAACAAAATAAAAAGAGTTGGCATAAGTATATTAGACGCTCGCTCTATCCCTTTTCTAACACCCTTGACTACTACAAGATGAGTCATGATAATAAACGCTACGGTCCAGAATAAAGGCCTTAACGGATCAGAAGAAAATGTCTTGAAATAATGCTGAACATAAGTTACATCACCATTTAGCTGTCCCATTGTAGAAGCAAACAAGTATTGCAAGCACCAGCCTGCTACAACAGAATAGAAACCGAATATTATCATTGACGTGATAGCTCCACCATATCCAAGCAACGACCATTTACGCCCACCAATATTATAATAAGCACGTGCGGCATTAGCTCCAGAGTGGCGACCTACAACAAACTCGGCTACCATTCCAGGAATACCTAAAATAAGAACACATACTAGATATATTATAATAAAGGCTGCACCACCGTCCTGACCTGTCATATATGGAAAGCGCCATATATTTCCTAAACCTACGGCAGACCCAGCTGTCGCTAATATCACTCCTATCTTAGTTCCAAAATTACCTCTTTCAGACATATAAATAAATTAAATCACTCCAAACTGATGAAGCATTATAGCTAAAATACACAAAGGACAAACAAAACGCATGGTAAAAATAAACAACTTATAGAAACCAAACTTCAGTGTTCCCCAATTTGACAACTCGTCAATAACAATCTGCTTAGGAATATACCAACCAACAAAAAGACACATGAACAATCCTACAGTAGGAAGCATCAACTGACCAGTGACAAAATCAAACAAATCAAGAAGATGTAGCCCAAACAACGAAAGTCCACTCTTATGGCCTACAGATATAGAACATAGAGCACCTATAATACAACAGAAAACGGTAACAATCCATGCTCCTGCTTTTCTGGAAATATGAAGTTCTTCATAAAAGAACGCAGTGTTTACCTCGTGGAGGGAAATCAATGATGTGAGGGCTGCGAGGAAAAGTAAAGCATAGAACATCAATGACACAGCCCATCCCAATAAAGGAACGCCAGAAAAAGCCTGATTAAAGACATTTGGTAAAGTAATGAATATGAGCGAAGGTCCACTATCAGGGTTTATCCCTACAGAAAAAGCAGCAGGAAATATCATCAAACCTGCCAACAACGCAACCATAAGATCAATAAGTCCAATCTGTATAGCTGATGTAGTGATGTTAGTACGACGACTGAAATAACTTGCGTATGTGCAAAGACATCCCATACCGATGCTCAAAGAATAAAAGCATTGTCCCAAAGCCCCAAGAAAAACATCGCTGTTTACTTTTGAAAAATCAGGTTTCAATAAGAAATCAATCCCCTTTGATGCTCCAGGAAGCATCCAGGCTGCTACTACAATAACTAATAGGAGTACAAACAAAGTAGGCATCATCAGTTTTGAAGCCTTCTCTATACCATTTCTTACGCCATGGATAATTATAAAATGCGTAATCGCAAATACTACTATTGTCCAAAAAACTGGTCGTATCGGATTCTGTGAAAACTCAACAAAGTAATTTTTCACAAAAGCAGGATCACCTTTTAGTTCGCCCATCACTGACGCATATACATAATTAAGACACCAACCAGAAATAACTGCATAATAACCAGTTATTAAAAATCCCGTCAGCACCTCAAGATATCCAACTAGCTTCCAAGCCGTACCATTTGAAAGACGAGTATATGCACGCGCAGTATTTGAGGCTCCGTGCCTGCCGATTATAAATTCACTGATCATACATGGTATTCCTAATATGATAACACATGCAATATAGATTAGTATAAACGCTGCACCACCGTTTTTACCAGTCATATAAGGAAAACGCCATATATTACCCAGTCCGACAGCAGAACCGGCTGTAGCCATAATTATGCCTAACTTACTTCCAAAACTTGCTCTTTCTTCAGACATTATTGATATATTTAACTAAAACGATTGCAAAATTATAAAAAAATATCTAATTTTGCAGGAAAATAGAAAGTAAATATGAATAATTTATTCCATTCAGTAACAAAATATCCATTTTCAAGTGTTTGTATACTAATTATATGGACATTGTGTTTTATTCCTATACCAGAAACTCCACTTGACAATATTTCCATGATTGACAAATGGACACACATGGTAATGTATGGCGGAACATGCGGAGTTATATGGCTAGAATATCTTGCAAAGCACAAGAAGGTTAAGTGGAATAAGATTATTATATGGGCACTACTTGCACCGATATTAATGGGTGGTTTGATAGAAATTCTTCAGAAATATTGTACTGGAGGTATGAGAAGCGGAGAATGGTTTGATTTCACTGCCGACACGATTGGTGTCGGTTTGGCATTCATTATCGGTAGTCTTCTGGCAATGTGTTTTTCCAAAGTTTAAATGGGGATTTCAACATGTGAGAGTTATAAAAACGCTTATCACCTGTAACTTCCATCCCAATAAAATCAGGCTTTTCATAGGGTTCTGACTCATCTGACAATTCCACTTCTGCCATAACAAGCCCCTCGTTGTCACCATAAAATTCATCAACCTCAAACGTATGATTACCACTTTTTACAAGATATCTACGCTTGTCGATCACTCCACCTTGGCAAAGCGCCATAAGATGTTCTGCTTCGTCTGTTGATATTTCTTTTTCAAATTCATAGCGCGTCATTCCACCATTTACGGATCTAGCCTTAATCGTGAGATAGCTTTTATCATCACGAATACGAATTCGCACCGTTGCACCATCTGCAGGAATATATCCCTGTTTGATATGGCTACTTGAAAAGGCGGCGTTCTTATATGCGTCGCCTTT
The DNA here is from genome assembly GCF_051059605.1 of Prevotella sp. Taxonomy (GTDB): domain Bacteria; phylum Bacteroidota; class Bacteroidia; order Bacteroidales; family Bacteroidaceae; genus Prevotella. The sequence goes on along the minus strand of NZ_CP050883.1, from coordinate 3,025,641 downwards.
CTTTACCAAAAACTTACGTTCTATTTCCAGTCCACTCATTATACCATAATAGCTGTATATATCATAAAGATTATAGCAAGCAAAATAAGTCCGCCGAAAATCCAAACGATAATTTCTCTACCTCTTTTTTCCTGTTTTTTCTGATAGGCATCGTGTCTTGCCTTTCTTAATGCGTTATTGCTACTCATAGTTTTATTATTTTAGATTATTGAATGTTATGTTTATTCAACTTCAGCCTCACTTGCGGCAAACTCCATGAGATATGCTTTAATGAAGCCATCCAGTTTGCCATCCATTACAGCGTCAACATCAGAGGTTTGGAAGCCTGTACGGTGATCTTTTACACGACGATCATCAAATACATAACTTCGTATCTGACTTCCCCACTCGATCTTTTTCTTACCAGCCTCAACCTTTGCCTGTTCAGCTTGTTTTTTCTTTAATGCACGATCATACAATTGAGACTTCAACAGAAGCATAGCCTTAGCACGGTTCTTTGGCTGATCACGAGTTTCAGTATTTTCAATAAGTATTTCTTCGTGTTCGCCTGTATCCGGATCTTCATACTGATAACGTATACGAACACCAGATTCGACCTTATTCACATTCTGACCACCAGCACCGCTTGAGCGGAATGTATCCCAACTAACTTTTGCAGGGTCTACATAAATTTCTATAGTATCATCAACAAGTGGAGTAACGAAAACACTGGCGAAACTTGTCATACGCTTTCCTTGAGCATTATACGGTGAAACTCTCACTAGACGATGCACACCATTCTCGCATTTCAAATATCCATAAGCAAACTCTTTACCCTCAATGGTCATGGTTACGCTTTTTATTCCAGCTTCATCTCCGTCCTGAATATCTGTAATCTTAACTGCGTATCCATGAGCCTCAGACCAACGCTGATACATGCGCATAAGCATAGCAGCCCAGTCCTGACTCTCTGTGCCACCGGCACCCGAGTTTATCTTCAATACAGCATTAAGAGAATCCTCTTCCTGACGAAGCATATTCTTGAGTTCAAGGTCTTCTATAGAATTAATTGCTTTTGCATAGTCTTCATCAACCTCTTCCTCAGTGACCATATCATCCTTATAGAAATCGAAAGCCAACTGCAATTCATCTGCGAAATGTCTACATTCACTGTAGCCTTTAATCCATTTTTCTATGCTTTTGACCAGTTTCATCTGCTCTTCTGCACGCTTTGGATCTTCCCAAAAATCTGGAGCCTGAGTACGCAGTTGTTCCTCTTCAAATTCTATTTTTTTCTGGTCTATATTCAGATATCTCTGGAGTGCCTCAGTGCGCTCCAGCACATCTTTCAACTGATCTGCTGTAATCATATATTATTCCTCGAACATTTTGTCTATTTCTTCCTTGTAGTTTTTACAAATAACAGGTCGTCTTAACTTCAATGTATTTGTAAGTTCACCATTTTCCATTGAGAAATGGTGAGGCAACAATGTGAAGCGCTTTATCTGCTCGTAATGGGCAAGTTGCTGTTGCAAAGTATCTATACGTTCCTTCATCATATCGTATATTTCTTTACATGCACACAAGTCTTCACGACTTTCAAATTTTATATGATGCTCACGTGCCCATTCTTCAATCATTCTGAATTCAGGAACGATAAGTGCCGATACGAATTTACGCTGATCTGCGATTATTGCTACCTGATCAATATACTTGTCTACCAAAAGAAGTGACTCGGTCATCTGTGGAGCAATATACTTTCCATTTGATGTTTTGAAAAGGTCTTTAATACGCTCTTTCAAAAATAGTTCTCCGTTCTTCAAATAACCAGCGTCACCAGTATGGAAGAAACCATCTTTATCAAATGCCTCAGCATTTGCAGAGTCACGATGATAATAACCACGAGTTATTGTAGGACCTTTTAATAAAACTTCGTTATTCTCACCTATCTTTATTTCTATACCTTTAATTGGATATCCGACAGAACCTACTGTAAAAGGTTTACCCTTATGATTACATGAAACAGTTGCAAGACTCTCAGTAAGTCCATAACCTACTAACATGTGGATTCCGATAGAATGTACAAACTCCTCTACTTCCGGTGAAACATAAGCTCCAGCTGTAGGGAAAATATTAGAATTATCCAAACCAATCTGCTTGCGAACAAGACTCAATATAGTCTTATTTACAAACTTGTATTGCAATTCCAAAGTCAATGGTACACGACGTCCACGACTAAGATATTCAACATTTCGCTTTTTACCTATTGCAAGTGCATGCTGAAACAACTTACGCTGGAAAGGACTTGCATCATCCATTTTAGATTTTACCGCAATATATACTTTTTCCCAGAAACGAGGAACCGAGCTCATACTTGTAGGATGAGTCTCTCTCATACTCTGTTGAATTTCGTTCGGATATGTATTGATTATCAAATGCGCACCTTCAGTAAGAGAAAGATAAGCCCATCCACGTTCAAAAATGTGTGTAAACGGAAGAAAATCTATGACTCTATCCTTTTCACTAATTGGAACACACTCGTCATTCGCAATCATAGCTGCCAAATACTGTCCGTAAGTAAGAACTACTCCCTTACTTTCACCTGTTGTACCACTTGTATAAAGAATATCACAGATATCATCATTACTAGCCTCTTTCCATAACTTTTCCACTTCTGTCTGACGTGGAAGTTTCTCACCCAAAGCAAGAAAATCATCAAAATAGAGAGCATTAGGGTCATGGGTACTAATTCTTACGCTTGAATCAAATATGATGATTCGCTCAAGCGAAGGGCAAAGTGCAAATATTCTATGTGCCTTATCATACTGATCTTGTTCACCAACAAAAATAAAGCGAACTTGAGCATCGTTAATCATATACTGAATTTGCTGTTCACTTGTAGTGGCATAGAATGGTATTGTTACCCCACGCACTCCATAAACGCCAAAATTAGTATATAAATACTGAATGCAATTTTGTGAGAACACAGCTATGTTTTCCTGTGGCTTTGCTCCAAGATTAAGTAGAGCATTACTGACCTGCTTTACTTTTATAGAGAACTGATTCCATGAAACATTCTCCCATTTAAGACTTCCAAAGTTACGGAATGTAATAGCCTCACGATTTCCATACTTCTTTGCCTGTTCGTGAATCAATACCGATAGATGACATCTTGTTTGCATAATTGCTTATTTTAATTTATGCAAAGATAGTGCAAATTAAGAAAAATACAAAATATTTTGCTATCTTTGTCATCGATATGACGCAAAAAGAATACACTAACGATGCGATAGACTTGCTCAAGCATCTTATCGCCACACCTTCTGTCAGTCGCCACGAAAAAGAAGCAGCTGACATTATAGCCGAGACCATCGTAAATTATGGTTTAGAATATCAGCGTGAAGCTAACAATGTGTGGATAACAGACAAGAATTTTGATACTAACAAACCGACATTGTTACTTAATGCGCATATTGACACTGTAAAGCCAGTAGACTCGTGGACACGTAACCCTTTTATGCCAACTATTGAGAACAATGTTCTATATGGTTTGGGAAGCAATGACTGTGGTGGAGGACTAGTATCTCTATTGCAGGTATTCAGATATCTATCGGCGAAACCACAGAAATATAACGTCATCTATCTCGCCTCTGCCGAAGAAGAGATTTCTGGGAAAAACGGAATAAGCATGGTACTTCCATTGCTGCCAAAAATCGACATTGCCATTGTTGGTGAACCAACAGGAATGCAACCAGCTATCGCAGAAAAAGGGCTGATGGTAATTGACCTTATTGCTCATGGCAAAAGCGGGCATGCTGCACGTAACGAAGGCATAAATGCTATATACGAAGCTCTTGATGACTTGATTTGGATAAGAGACTACAAGTTTAAAAAAATAAGTGATTTACTTGGTCCGACAAAGATGACTGTAACAGTAGTTAATGCAGGAACGCAGCACAACGTAATCCCAGACAAACTAACAGCACTTATAGACGTAAGAACAAATGAGTTTTACAAAAATGAAGATATATGTAATTTCATACAGCAACACTGCAAAAGCGAAATCAAAGCTCATTCATACAGATTAAACTCTTCACATATTTCACCAGAGCACCCTCTTATAAAAAGATGCATTGAAATGGGAATGAAACCTTTTGGAAGTCCTACCCTTAGCGATCAGGCTTTGATGAATTTTCAGTCTTTCAAACTTGGTCCAGGAGAGTCTTCTCGTTCTCACTCTGCCGATGAATTCATTGAAATTGGCGAAATAGAAAACGCCATCAAGCAATATATTCAACTACTTGATGGCGCCATTATTTAAGATTTAACTTTTCAAATTACCTTCCTAACCATGCTTCAGGATTAAGTTTAGAAGTTTCCTTTCTAAGTTGGAACTGAAGTATATTATCGGTTCCAACACTACCAAGTGCCTGGCGTGTGCTTACTTTCTGTCCACGACTTACGCATACAGATCTTAGATTGCAATATACTGATATGTATGCACCGTGGCGAACCATAACAACCATACTACCAGAATATCCAAATACAGCACTAACCTCGCCATCGTATATTGATCTTGCCATACAGCCTGAGCTACCTTTGATATTAATACCCTTGTTATCAAGAGTTACTCCGTTCAAACCTTCAACATTATATTGTCCGAAATGGCTCACTACCCTATATCCTCCAGTTATAGGCATCGGCAAACGACCTCGATTAGCCTCAAATCCTCCGTTCATCATACGATCCACGGTAGAAAACTTCTGGACATCATCAGCCTCTTTAGTTGCTGCTGCTATAATTTTCTTCTGACGCGCATCATCAACTGCAGCTTTTCTCTCGGCAGCGACACGTTGAGCCTGAGCTTCACGTGCAGCTTGTTCAGCACGAGTACGTTCAGCGGCAGCAGCCCTAGAAGCTGTTTCTGCGGCAGCCTTCTTTCGTGACTCATCAGCATTAGCCTGTGCCTGACGAGCTACTTCAGCAGCCCTTGCAGCAGATTCAGCTTCCGCTTTCAGTCTTTGTTCTTTTTCTTTAGCCTCAGCTATCCTACGTTCATTTTCGCGAGCAGCAGCCTCTGCTGCAGCTTTTTTACGTGCAAGATCGGCAGCTCGGCGCTTAGATGCAGCAACAGCGGCAGCACGTTTTTGGGCTTCAGCGGCGGCTCTTGCACGTGCCTTTGCTACTTCCTGAGCCACCAGTCTGTCTATCTGTGCATTCATAGCAGCATCTTTCTGACGCTGTTCTGCAATTACTTTCTGTATTGTCTGCTGCTGATTCTTCAAAGATTCAACAACTTTCTTTTGCTCATCTTGCTGACCAACAAGCGCAGTCTTTTCTTTCTTGCCTTTATATAACAGGTTACTCTTCAGACCTTTTACATGTTCTAATTGAACATGTTTACCAGTCACCTGAGCTTGTTTGGTCTTCACCATTTCACCTTGGGCTTTTTGATAATCCGCATACTCTCTTACGAATCTCAAACGACGATACATCTGTGCAAGATTTTTAGCTGAAAAGATAAACATCAGCTTGTCTTGAACGGTATTGTGTCTTGCCATATATCGCATTGACTTTATATATTTTGCCTTGCGATCTGCGAGTTGCCTCTCTAGAGTTTGCAACTGAGCCTTTAGAATATCTATATTACCTTCAATATGGTGAATATCCTGCTGAATACCATCAATATTCTTTTGACGTTCATCAATCTGCGTATTCAAAGTGATAAGATTTTCCAACCGTAGCTTCACATCAGCCTGATTTTGGCGCAATGCCTGCTCCTGTTCTTTTATCTTCTTTTGAATTTTAGAACGCTGTCCCTGCAAACCTCTTATTGAAGCATTCGTATAAACTGTAGCTTTTTTATTAGAAGGAACAGTTTTTCTTTTCTTTGTCACCACAGTATTTTGCTTATTTTTCTGTACAGATTTATTTTTCTGTGCAGAAACATTCAACGCCATAACAGTGGCAAGGAGTATAACCAATAATCTTTTCATTTACAAACTCATGATTTTACCGAGGATATCCGCGGCTTCTATCTTTTTATATTTATTTGAAATAGTAGTATTTACATCCCAGTTGTCCTTAGTTGCCACTTCTTCCATATCAAGTGTAACCTCGGCTGTCTGCTTTTGTTTTGTCGCAGTAGTAGTAAACTTGAAATTCTGCTTTGCTGGGAACATCTTCACGCCAACATTCGTGAAATTAGAATACTTCCAGTTAAGCGTAGACATCCCATGCTGTAAACTTCTATAAGCCACATCTGTTTCTGAAATCAATCCTGATTGCTTATTTGCATTCCAGACAAAACTCATGTTGTTGTTTTTCCATGAAACTGGATTATTTTCACCAATATCATCAAGCTTTACACTAAAATTACGCAAGGCTGTCTCTGAAACTTTATCTGTTCCTGGAAGAAACAACTGATTCCAAAACAATGACTGTAGGCTATAAAAGTTCAAGCCATTATCTTTTAGAAAATCAAGTTGGGTATAATCTGCTTTTACATATTCCTTATGAATACGATCTATAACAAGTACATAATCAGGTGTAAATTCCAATCGTCCAACTTCAGAGCCTAGTAATGGAATAAACAACTGAATACGTATAACTTGGTTTTTGCGCATGTGCAAAGATCCAGGAACTGTGATATCCCTTCCACCAGCTTTTATATTGAATCGTAAATCACCTACTATATTTGTTGCATACACCGAATTATCTGAAACCTTTTGTACAAAAGATAGTTTCTTTAATTCTACCTCATCAGCCGCTTTATCTGATTTAGACACCGTTTTTTGGACTACAGGAGTATCCTTTACCAGATTTTTCTTTGCTCCACAAGATACCAAAATCAATGGTAATCCTAAAGTCATCAGTTTGATATATATTCTATTCATATTCTATTTTATAAAGATTTGGTTATTTCTTTATATATTTTTTAAGTTCAATCTTACGCTTCAATAAAGCACTCTTTCCACCAGCTCTAATAGCTTTCTGCCAAAAGTTAACTGCATCATTGGCTTTTCCCAGACAAGCATAAATATCTCCCGTATGTTCAAGTATTACTGGGCTTTGAACAGAATCAGTATCATTAGCCACGGCTTGATCTGCATAAATCTTAGCCTCGGCAAATCTATCCTGCATAAATAGTATCCATGCATAAGTATCAAGATATGTAGAGTTTTTGGGTTCTGCCTTGATCGTTTTATAACTCATCTGCTCCGCTTTTTGAAGATTATGTCCATCTTCACTTAAATAATATGCATAGTTGTTTAGACAACCTATGTTATCATCCTTCCATTGCAGACTACTATCATAGGCAGCAAAAGCCTGTTGTGTTTGTCCCTTTTTCTGAAGTATGTCACCCATAATGGCATACAACTCAGACACCATATTCTTATTGCTCTTATCGGATACTTGTGAGAGACCCTTTTTAATAGTCTCTAAAGTAAGATTTTCATTATCTTTCTGAAAATAAGCCAAACCGAGGAAATAATAAAAAGCCATTTCATCGGGATTATATTCCAATGCTGGTTTACATACTGATATTATCTGATCCCAATTTTTCTGATCCCAAATATTCTGGATAAGCTGAAGACGTGCGCCAGCATTATCAGGAGCTACATTCAATAAAGAAACGATTGCGCTATCAATAACATCTTTAGGCATTTTTTTTAATGACATATAGGCGACCTTCAGTTCTGCTATATCTGCATCTTGTGGATTTTGCTTCGTAACCTTATCTAACATATCAAGAACAACAGTACTATCTTTACCGGCTTGTTCATTTTCTTCAATAAACTGTCGAATCATAGCCTGCTTGCTATTAGAGTCTGTCTTACTATTTGCAAGCACTCGAGTCATTACTTCTTTTGCCTTATCATTATCACCGATGGCCTTATAATAGTCATAAAGCGAAGATAGCGCATAAGAATTTGACGGTTCATCTTTTAATACTGAAGTATAAATATCATAGGCATTTTTTTGCTTATCATTCTGCATTAGCCAGTTAGCCAACATAACTCTATAACTGTTATCGTTAGGATATGTGTCTGAAAGATTTTTCAAAGCTTTGTATGCATCTTTCTTGTTACCAAGAAGTTCATAAGCTCGAACCTTAGCTAAAGTTATTTCTTCTCCAGTTCCATCAGCCTTCTCGATACGGTCTATCGTTTTGAGCATGTTAGTATAGTCCTTTTGCTGATTATACAACTGCATCAGCACTTCAAGCACATCGGTACGATCAGGACGATTAGTTGCAAGATTCTCATATACCTTTATAGCTTTATCATACTGTTTAAAATTAATGCAGAATTGTGCTAAACGCTCTTGATAGGTATCATTAGTCGGAGAAAGCTCTGCGGCTTTTTCCATCGATTTTATCGCCAAAGTATCCTGCTTTAATTCCATCTGATATGTAGAAAGCAAATAATATGCTTCGGCGGCATTTGGATTAATCTCCAAACTATGCTTCAACAAGTCATAAGCAGCAGCATATCTTCCTGCTCCAGCAGCGACAACAGACTCCATAAAAAAGGAATTATAGCGCATACTATCTTCGTAAGAAAGAGGCGCAACTGTCGACGAAACCTCTGTCTTCTTACGCTTATTATTCTTAGCGAATGAAGGCAACGCTGCTGAAACGGCCATAAGACCGACAACTGACATTAAGGCAATATGTCTATATGTATATTTCAATTTGAATTGTATTATTCGTTTTTACTTCACTCCAGTATGTCCATATCCACCTGTACCACGTTCGGTTTCGTCAAGTTCATCAACAAGTTCCATGAGTCCTTGCTCATGTCTTGCAATAACCATTTGCGCAACACGCTCACCATCATTGATGACAAATTCTTCTTGAGACAAATTAATCAAAAGAACCATTACTTCACCACGATAATCGGCATCAACAGTGCCCGGAGAATTTAGTACAGTTATACCATGTTTCAATGCCAAACCGCTACGTGGGCGTATCTGAGCCTCAAAGCCAGCAGGCAATGCTATATGTAAACCCGTAGAAATCAGACGACGTTCAAATGGTTTCAACACGATTGATTCATCAATATTTGCACGCAAATCCATACCTGCGCTCTGCGGTGTTGCATAAGCAGGTAGCTGCTGATGTCCGGTGTTTACGACTTTAATCTTTAGCATAAATGTATTTTATAATATTCAAAACATATACTGACAGAAAATAAAAATATAATATAGTCTGCCTATCATGTGCAAAAATAATGAATTATATGCATATATCTTAATTTTTCAACAGAAAAAGAAACTATTTAGATTAAATTACACTATATTTGCCACATGAATTGGCAACAACTAATATCAAACAAGCGTCTTGGGCAGGAACATAGACATGCCGAAAGACATGATGACAGATCAGAGTTTAAGCGAGATTATGACAGGCTGATATACTCTGCTCCGTTTCGCAGACTACAAAATAAGACCCAGGTTTTTCCTCTTCCTGGAAGCATATTCGTGCATAACAGATTAACCCACAGCCTTGAGGTTTCAAGTCTTGGACAGTCTTTGGGTAATGATGTATGCAGACAATTGAAAGATTTGCATCCAGAATTAGCAAATACTCTTTTTGAAGAAATCGGAACTATTGTCAGTGCAGCATGTTTGGCACACGATATGGGTAATCCTCCATTTGGACATTCTGGAGAAAAGGCTATTCAAACATTCTTCACTGAAGGCAAAGGAAAAGCTTTAAAAGAATCGGTTTCATCGGAATTTTGGGATGATATAACGCATTTCGAAGGTAACGCTAATGCTTTCCGTTTACTTACACACAGATTCTTGGGAAGAAGACTTGGTGGTTTTGTTATGACATACTCTATGCTTGCTAGCATTGTTAAATATCCTTTTGCTAGTAGCTTAGCTGGAGACCATGGAAAATTTGGATTTTTCAAAACAGAAGCTGAAGATTATCAAAAAATAGCCGATGAATTGGGTGTTATTTGCAAATCAGACAAACAAGAGCCATTAAAATATGCACGTCATCCTTTGGTATATCTTGTAGAGGCAGCCGATGATATATGTTATGAAATTATGGATATAGAGGATTCTCATAAGCTTAAGATTCTTTCTTTCCAAGAAACTTTCGAACTTCTAATGGGCTTTTTCGATGATGCTACCAGAGCTAACCTACTAGAAAGGATGAAAGAAGATGGCGTCACTGATGACAACGAAAAAGTTGTATATTTGCGAGCTTGCGTAATCGGCAAACTTGAGAATGAATGTGTTAAGACTTTTGTTGAACATGAAGAAGAAATCTTAAATGGAACTTTCCACGGAAGTCTAATTGACAACATTTCCCTTATTCAAAAAAATGCATACGAACGTTGCGAGAAAGTTTCATACAAGAAGATCTATCATAGCAAACCTGTTCTTGATATAGAGTTATCGGGTTACAAGATAATGGAAACTCTTATGGATGTATTTATAGGTGCTGCAAGAAATCCTGACAGATTTTATTCTCAACAATTAATACGAAGAGTTAGCAGCCAATACGATATACACAGTGACAATCTTGAAACAAGAATTATGGCTATAATCGACTATATAAGCGGAATGACAGACATATACGCTTTGGATATATATCAAAAGATAAACGGCATGTCATTGCCTATAATATAAAGCATTTTTGTATGGGAACTATCAAGAGATTATTTACTATTTTACTACTTTTCATCGGTATTCTAGCATCTGCTCAAGAAAAGAAAGACAATGTAAAAAAACATGTTTTTACCACTATCTCAGAAAACAAGATTACTAGCATTAAAAACCAAAACCGCAGTGGGACATGCTGGGATTATGCAACATGTGGTTTCTTTGAGGGAGAAATCTTACGAGCTACCGGTAAAACTGTAGACTTGAGCGAAATGTTTGTCGCTAGTAATGATTATGTTGACTGTGCAACATATAATGTGCGCGAACATGGTGACAGTCGGTTTTCTCAAGGAGGATCATGCGATGACGTACTTGACGTAATACGCAATCATGGCATCTGTCCTGAGTCTGCAATGGCAAAACCCGGTAGCATGATTGGTGACACTTTGGCAAACTTCAATGAATTTTTCATGGTTCTGGAACCTTATGTCAAAGCTATAGCACGTAGCAAATCCCAAAAACTATCGCTAGCATGGCGTCAGGGCTTTCAAAATATTCTTGATGCATATCTTGGAAAGTGTCCAGAAACGTTTATGTATGAAGGAAAGGAATATACTCCAAAATCATTTGCGGCAAGTCTTAAACTTAATTTAGATGATTACATCAGCATAACAAGTTTCACACATCATCCTTTCTATGAGAATTTCATTATTGAAGCTCCATATAAATGGCGTCCACAAATGAGCTACAATGTACCACTCGATGAAATGATGCATATTATCGACACAGCCTTAAAGAACGGTTACAATGTGGCATGGGGAGGCGATGTTTCTGGTAATGGTTTTGAACGTACGGGTATAGCTGAAGCTCCAAAGAAAAAGCCTACTCAGGAAAGTCGTCAGATGCGATTTGACGATTGGGACGCCACCTACGATCACGTGATGCTGATATATGGAACTGCGAAAGACGAAAATGGTGTAGAATACTATTTAGTAAAAAATTCATGGGGCACAGCAGGTGACTATAAAGGAATCTGGTATATGGCAAAAGACTATATTGCCGACAACACCACATACATATTTCTGAACAAGAACGCAGCCAAAATACCACATAATTGATTTACATTTAAAAATTTATGTTTGGAGCCTAGATTTCTCTGTAAAGATTTAAAATTTATACATTTAGGCTGTATTCTCAGCGTTTTTTAGTATTTAGCTACGGTATCTCTGGCAAAGCCTATAAACAGAGAGACTGACGACACGCAGCCAGGCCATTTTAGCTTCGTGAGCTACGCCTTAGCTACGTTATATATTTTCGCTTATATAATGTACGTGCTTACACGCGCGCACTTAGGGTTTTGAAAAATACAAGTGTCGAAATGTCAACTTAATGAATATCAGTATTTTATCGACCAATTTGACTAAATAAAGTGACGGTGATCTGACGGTCAAATTTCAAGTTTCACATACGTTTCTATATAGAAATGCAACTCATTCCATATAGAAAAGCAAACGTTTCTACGATGTTTTACCTCCTATTGCTTCGTAAAACGCAATGCATTTCATCGTAAAACGGATTGCAAAACATCGCAAAACGCAACGAAAAACTTCGTAAAGTGCTATGCAACATGATGAAATTCTTTACCCATATTTTACCGACGAATAACCGACAGTTCAATCGACCCGAAAAGTATTTTAACAATTTGATGCTCAACGGATAGACACTTTGACACTTGTTTTTACGAAAAACTCAGAGTGTGCGCATACGTGCGCACGTGTATTATGGTGTGTAGTTTCAAGTATTTAAAACTTTGGCTAACAGGCTAACCTAAATCTGATTGCATGGACAAAAAGTTTGCAGTATCTTTGCCGAGAATTCAGTGGAATTCAGCAGAACACTTAAACAAGCTTGGAAATTCTGCTCTCGTTTACTGTCTCTATTTATACATCCTCAGTTCCTCAGATGCAGTCAACAGTTCTTTGACAAATTCACTCATAAAATACATTTCATCTTTAAAACTACACAAGTTGACGTAGCTAAATCCTGCAAACTACGTTTCGACAAGCCCTTTGTTTATAAGCATTAGCAAAGATACCATAGTTTCGTAGCTAAAAAAACAGGGGGGGGGGGAAGCCCCTAAACATACAAAATCAAATTGTCACAGAGAGGCCTAGGCTCCAAACAATTAATTATAGTACATTGCACTAAAAGCTAATCATTTTAAGTGGGCATAAGTACAATGACTCCTAGTGTTCCAAAATTATTAATACGAAGATTAAAATATCAACAAGATCTAACAATTCTGTAGTATCAATGAACACAATTCATTAATCAACGGTCACTGTAGGACAAGTATCAGCAAGTCTATAGATTGTCCTCTTTGTAAATAAGATTATTTGCACCGCTTGTAATCTGAAGTGCCTCAGGATGCTCTTTTATGAAACTGTCGATATGGCGAACACGCTTTTCTTCCAATATTTCATCAACAGCTATAAGAATACCCGTTTCTTCTACATCACCAAATCCATAGTTGATTGCCGTTCCGAAGAGCTTCATTGTTGGACTCAAACTCATATATGCATTTACAAGAGGTGGAATATTATATCCCAATTCTCTTATTTTCTTGTTCAATATACGATAATCTTCTTTGAAAGCATATTTATTGAAAATATTTGCCAATTCTGATTCTTCAGTTTCAATTTTCAACGGTTTTATCGGTATTATGAGTCTATCCTTATCGTCAAAATGCTTTTTAAGAAAATAAAGAATCATATCACGTCCTTTGCGAATATAAGAAGGATACATTGTCATCTTTCCAAAGAAATATCTGCAATTTGGATTAATTACCGTAAGTGCGCCAAGACCATCCCAAAGATTATCGAGAGCAAAAATACTCTTTGAATTTTTTCTAACATTCTGATATTCTATAGAAACAAAACTACGCCCTAATTCTACGGTATAAGGAGCATAGTCTTTCATAAACTTGTCAGAGAAATGAAACATGTGACTTGTGGCAAGAATCGGTTGTCCATTATCATCTATATCCCAATCAGATCCAAAGAGATATCTATAACCACCAATTATTTCCTCGGCTTCAGGATTCCATACAACAAGTTGTTTACAACAGTTATCCATCGTATCAAACTCATCTATATCCATTGATTTCCCAGTACCACCTCCTGCTGTACGAAAAGCGATTTCACGCAGACGACCAATTTCCTTCATCACGTTAGGTGCTTGATGAGCTGTAATAACATAAATTTCATTATTGCTTTTATTGGTCATTCTGAGCTGACGCTCAGGAGTTAGTTCACTTTTTAGTAAACTTTTATCAATAGGTTGGATTATCTCTTCTTCCATATATCCGTTATGTATATTTCTTATAATTTATAGACTTCATCCTCTACGACACGTGCCCACTCTTTATGAGTTTTACTCTTATCAAATGTTTCCCATGAAATAGGCTTCCCTATAGAAATACGAAACGTTTTATGGACGTTCTTATACATTTCATCAACAAGGAAAAGCATTGCTATATTGAATTTTAGATGAAGAGCCTTGCAAGCATTAGCTATGCGATAAAATTTGTCAGAATTCTGTCCGCCGAAATGAATTGGCACAACATCCCTTTTATACTGAATACTCTTTGATACAAACGTTTTCGTCCATGCCAAATCATGTATATGTCCGTTTATTTTGCGGCTACATATTCCTGCAGGAAACATCAACATATGGTTATCGCTTTGGAATCCAGCCTCAACCATCTGTGGAAAATTACGACTTTGGCTACCTGTTTTATTAATACCAATACTTACAGGACGTATTCCTGGTAGATTCATCAATAAATCATTAATGAGATATCTGAATTTACCATCATAATGTTGTCCAATAATAGAGCCCAGCGCTACCCCATCTGCACCACCCAGAGGATGATTAGACACAAATGTGTATAATTTGCCGTCAGACTTGTCTGGAAGATTTTCTAAACCTACAATTTCCAACGTCATATCAAGATAATGCACACATTCTGTCAACCATTCTGTTCCACGAAGATTACGACTTTCCCACAAAAAACGATTCACCTCATCTTCATGGATAATGCTTTTAAGCCAAGACGTGGCAAAACGAGGTATATATTTCACCTTGCTACCAATCTTGCTTTTAAGAATTTTATCAATATCAATTGTTTTTTCTATCGCTTTATCCATGTTGTTAAAATGCTTACACATTGCAAAAATAACATAAGTTTTTTTAAAACGTTACTTTTTGACTTAAAAATATTCATTTTTTCACGTTTTTGAAATATTTAGCTTGATGCATGCGAAATAAAATACATCATTTATTTAATTACGCCAAACCTCATTATTTTGATATTTTGATATAAAATATAAATTTTGTGGCGAAAAGTGGCGAAGTGTGGGGAATTTTATGTAACTTTGACGGCAGAAATTTCTATATAATGTACGTATGCGTTTTTTAGGTAATATAGAAGCTAAAGCCGATGCAAAAGGTAGAGCCTTTTTGCCGGTTATTTTCCGCAAGGTGCTACAGGCATCTGGCGAGGAAAAGCTTATACTTAGGAAAGACGTATTTGAGAAATGTCTGGTTCTATATCCAGAATCTGTTTGGAACGAGCAACTTGATTCTTTACGCAGTAGCCTTAACAGATGGAACAGACAGGAATGGCAAGTTTTCCGACAATTTGTTTCGGATGCGGAATTTATTGCATTAGATAGCAACGGGCGTTTTCTTATTCCAAAAAGATATTTAAAAATGGTCAACATTGAACAAGACATTATGTTCAAGGGCGTTGATGATACAATAGAGATATGGAGCAAGACTAACTGTGACGAGCCTGATTTTCAGCCTGAGGAATTCGGCAAAACATTACAGGGAATCATGAGCAATAAAGAAATTTAATATTACAGTAAAGACATCTCACCAATATGGTAAAAATAGCAGAAACATATCATGTACCCGTACTTCTTAAAAAAAGTATTGATGGTTTGGATATCAAACCGGGAGGAATCTATATAGACGTAACTTTTGGTGGCGGAGGGCACTCTCGTGAGATACTTAAAAGAATTAATGGCAATGGTCACCTCTACAGTTTCGATCAAGATGAGGATGCAGAAAAAAACGTAAACAACATTATTGCGGAAGTTAGCAATGATGAAAGTACCGCATCCGCAGACTGCAATTGCGGACTTACTTTTGTAAGAAGCAATTTTCGCTATTTGAAAAATTGGATGCGTTATTATAATATTGATCATATAGACGGATTACTAGCGGACCTGGGGGTTTCTAGCCATCACTTTGACGACGAAACACGTGGATTTTCATTTCGCTTTGACGCGCCGCTTGACATGAGAATGAACAAACGAGCAGGAATGACTGCCGCCGATATAGTAAACGAATACGAAGAAGAGACTTTGGCTGACATTTTCTATCTCTATGGTGAACTGAAAACATCACGTCGCATAGCAGCAGCTATTGTAAAAGCCAGAGACACAAAAAAAATAGAAACCACACAAGACTTCATAAAAGCCGTAGAGCCTTTATTTAAGCGGGAACGTGAAAAAAAAGATATGGCTAAGCTTTTCCAAGCATTAAGAATAGAAGTAAACCACGAAATGGATGCTCTTAAAGAGATGCTAATGTCGGCAACAGAACTTCTTAACCAAGGTGGAAGGCTAAGCGTTATAACATACCATTCTCTTGAAGACCGTATAGTGAAGAATATCATGAAGACGGGTAATGCAGAGGGTAAAATGAAGCAAGATTTCTTCGGACGTATTGAAACTCCTTTTAAGTTGATAAACAACAAGGTTATAATACCTGACGAAGAAGAGCAACTTAAAAACCCAAGGAGTAGAAGTGCAAAACTTAGAATAGCTGAAAAGAGATGAAAGATAAAGAAAATATAGAACAGGTTCCGAGCAATGATGTCAAAGAGTCAAAGAATGACATAAAAAGCGAAGTTACCACAGAAAATAAAGAAGAGATACCTTCTCTAAAAGAAGTTATCAAGACCCAAGCCATTGAAGGCGAAGAACCTTTATCTTCAAATTTCACTCTAAGAAAAATTCTTGGCGGTGACATTCTAACCACACAGACCATACGCCGACAAATTGGAGTATTCCTTCTCATAACGGGGTTTCTTATTGTATATGTTTCCAACAGATACAGTGTTCAAAAAGACCTTATAGAGATCGATAAACTGCAAGATGAATTGCAAGACGCAAAATATAAGGCACTCTCTAGCAGTAGCCAACTAACAGAGAAAAGCAGAGAAAGTCATGTACTTGAGATGCTAAATAATAACAAGGACAGCGTGCTGAAAATTGCAAACCAGCCACCATACATTATCAATGTACCAGAGGAATGAGCAAATTTGATTGTAATAAAGTTATGCCAAGATATAGTGCCATCGCCATCATAATGACGTTGGTTGCTGTTTTTGTACTCGGGAAGACACTATATACAATGACCGCCAAGCATGATTACTGGTCAAAAGTGGCAGACCGTGTCAAAAAAGATAGCGTCAGCGTAAAACCAATACGTGGAAATATTCTCAGTTGCGACGGCCAGCTAATGGCTAGTTCACTACCAGAGTTCAAACTTTTCGTTGACTTTAAGGCTATACGTGAAGCTAAGAATGATTCTCTTTGGGATATAAAAGTTGATTCTGTATGTCGTGGACTAAATAAAATATTTCCAGAAAAGACAGCTGCTGCTTTCAAAAGAGATTTGACAGAGGGACGTAAAAAGCAAAGTAGGAATTGGCCAATTTGGAATAGTCGTGTAGACTATAATACTTATTCAGAGGTAAAGACTTTACCTATATTCAAATTGCCATCATACAAAAGTGGTTTCCATGTAGAAGAATACAATGCAAGAAAACGGAGTTACGGTTCACTTGCTGGTCGTACAATCGGAGCTATGTTTGGAGCTAAAGACACAGCAAGATTTGGACTGGAATTGTCGTACGACTCAATTCTACGAGGAACGAATGGTATAATACACCGTAGAAAGGTACTGAATAAATTCCTTGACATTATGGACACTCCTCCTATTGACGGAGCAGACATTGTTACAACGATAGACGTGAGCATGCAAGATCTTGCAGAGCGTTCATTGATAAACGAGCTTAAACTTATAAATGGAAATGTTGGTGTAGCTATAGTAATGGATGTTACTACAGGAGATGTTAAAGCTATCGTCAATATGGAGAAATGTGTTGACGACCAATATAGGGAAATACACAACCATGCCGTAAGCGACCTTTTGGAACCAGGTTCTGTTTTCAAGACAGCATCTATTATGGTTGCTCTTGACGATGGTGTAGTTGATACTTCATATCAAGTAGAAACAGGATGCGGTGTTTGGCCAATGTATGGTAAAGAAATGAAAGACCACAACTGGCGAGGAGGTGGTTATGGCCTACTAACATTGCCTAAAACCCTAATGATGAGTTCAAACATAGGTGTGAGCCGTATCATAGACGACCATTATCGTAACGATCCTGATAAATTCGTCCGTGGCTTATATCGTACAGGAATTGCCGATAATCTTCAAATACCACTTGTAGGATCATGCCCAGCACGTATACGCATGCCAAGAAAAAACAGTCGCGGAGAATGGGCGAATTGGAGCCGCACGGCACTTCCATGGATGAGTATCGGATACGAGAGTCAGGTACCGCCGATTTCAACACTCACGTTCTATAATGCTATAGCGAATAACGGAAAAATGATGCGACCGCGCTTTGTAAAACAGGTCATAAAGAATGGAGAAGTTATAATGGACTTTCCACCTGAAGTGATGAGAGAGAGCATCTGTAAAGAAAGCACACTGCACGAATTACAGACTATTCTTGAACACGTCGTCAGTCAGGGACTTGGCAAAAAAGCAGGATCTAAGTCATTCAAGGTAGCAGGTAAGACTGGTACAGCCCAAATGTCAAAGGGTACTGCTGGATACAAAAACGGAGGAACAAACTATTTACTCAGTTTCGCAGGATATTTCCCTGCAGACGCACCACGTTACAGTTGCATTGTCTGCATTCAAAAATCGGGACTTCCTGCAAGTGGTGGCGGTATGAGCGGAGTCGTATTCCATGACATCGCAGAAGGAATAATGGCACAGAGTCTTAAACTGGATGTTACTGATGCACGCGACTCTACATCAGTTTTAGTTCCTGATGTGAAGAACGGAAATATTCTCGCAGCAGACTATGTACTATCGCATCTAGGAATAAGTACTAACAAGACATGGGGAGGTAGTTATACTGAAGGGAACCCTATATGGGGATGTGCTGAGAAAAAAGGAGGTAGAAGCGTTTCTCTAGAGCGTAAACAAATGCAAGGCTGTAGATACGTACCAGATATCACCGGTATGGGTGCAAGAGATGCAGTATATCTTTTGGAAAGCCGTGGCGTTAAAGTAACGGTTATCGGAAGAGGAAAAGTTATAAAGCAGAGTTTGGAACCAGGACACCTTATAAAGAAAGGTGAAAGATGCCAAATCTCCTTAAAATAAGAAAAACAGATATATAACAAATATGAAATTAAACGAAGTTCTCAAAAACATCCAACCGTTGAAAGTCATCGGGGATGCCGAAGTAGAGGTTACAGGTGTGAACATCGATTCACGCAGAATCCAAAACGGTCACTTGTTTATAGCCATGAAGGGTACACAAGTTGACGGACACAAATTTATTTCTAAGGCAATAGAACTCGGAGCAAAATCTATACTCTGCGAAGACTTACCGACAGAAATGGCAGAAGGCGTTACTTACATACAAGTTGAATCTACAGAGGATGCTGTGGGTAAAGCTGCTACTATTTTCTATGGTGATCCTACCAAAAAACTAAAGCTTGTCGGCGTAACAGGCACTAACGGAAAAACAACAATCGCTACCTTATTATATAATATGTTCAGAAAATTTGGACATAAGGTAGGACTTTTGTCTACTGTTTGTAATTATATAGATGGCGAAGCAATAGCTGCAGACCATACAACTCCTGATCCTATTGAATTAAACGAACTTCTTTCTAAGATGGTTGCTGCTGGATGTGAATATGCATTCATGGAATGTTCAAGTCACGCAATACACCAAAAACGTATTGGTGGATTGAAGTTTGCTGGTGGACTTTTTACAAATCTCACTCGTGACCACCTTGACTATCACAAGACTTTCGAAAACTATCGTGATGCAAAAAAAGCTTTCTTCGATGAACTGCCTAAGGATGCTTTCGCTATAACTAATGCAGACGACAAGAATGGAATGATAATGGTACAGAATACCAAAGCTACCATTAAGACATATTCCATACGTGCAATGGCAGACTTCCGTGCAAGAATCATTGAATGTCATTTCGAAGGAATGTATCTTGATATTGACAATCATGAAGTTGGAGTACAATTCATTGGTAAGTTCAACGTGAGCAATCTGCTTGCCGTATATGGAGCCGCTGTAATGTTAGGTAAAAAGCCAGAAGATATACTATTGATACTTAGTACTTTAAATAGTGTGAGCGGACGCTTAGAACCAATTCATTCACCAGAAGGTTACACAGCTATCGTTGATTATGCACACACGCCAGACGCACTTGAAAATGTACTAAATGCCATACATGAAGTTCTTGATGGAAAGGGCAATGTTATTACTGTTTGCGGTGCTGGAGGAAATCGTGATAAAGGCAAACGTCCTTTAATGGCACAAGAAGCCGTAAAACAAAGTGATAAAGTTATTATCACTAGTGATAATCCACGTTTTGAAGAACCACAGGATATTATTAATGATATGCTTGCTGGACTCAATGCTACACAGATGAAAAAAGTATTGACGATAGTTGACCGTAAGGAAGCAATACGAACAGCATGTATGCTTGCTAATAAAGGTGACGTAATACTTGTCGCAGGTAAGGGACATGAAGACTATCAGGAGATTAAAGGCATAAAGCATCACTTTGATGACAAGGAAGTGTTACATGACATTTTCGATGTTAATAAATAGAAAACATAAACGACAAATAATTAACATAACAACATGTTATACTATCTTTTCAGATTTTTAGAACAATACGGAATAAGCGGTTCACATATATGGGGATACATATCATTCCGCGCATTATTGGCTCTTATTCTCTCACTAGCCATATCAGCATGGTTTGGAGAGAAATTTATCAAATATCTAAAAAGCAAACAGATTACCGAAACTCAGCGTGATTCGACAATAGACCCGTTTGGCGTAAAGAAAATAGGTGTACCTTCAATGGGAGGAATTATCATCATTCTTTCTATACTAGTTCCTGTTTTGCTATTAGGACGCCTTCGCAACATCTATCTCATTCTAATGATTATCACAACCTTATGGTTAGGATTTCTTGGAGGTATGGATGATTATATTAAGATATTTCGCCGTGACAAAGAGGGACTTAAGGGCAAATATAAGATTGTTGGACAAATTGGTATAGGACTCATTGTTGGTATTGTGCTATGGATGTCACCTGACGTAAAAATGAATGAAAATATTGCTATTGAACGCCAAGGACAAGAAACAGTAGTAAAGCATCTTGCGGAAGCTCATAAATCCCTAAAGACAACTATTCCGTTTGTAAAGGAACACAATCTCAGTTATAGTGACATCATGAGTTTCTGTGGCAAGCACAAAGTGGCAGCAGGTTGGATACTTTTTGTCATCATGACAATCATAGTCGTTACAGCCGTCAGCAATGGTGCAAATCTCAATGATGGCATGGATGGCATGTGTGCCGGTAATTCGGCAATAATAGGTGTGGCTATAGGTATATTGGCATACGTGAGCAGCCATATACAATTTGCGGCATACCTGAACATAATGTATATTCCTGGCTCGGAGGAACTTGTTGTATTCATGTGTGCCTTTGTCGGAGCCTTAATTGGATTTCTATGGTATAATGCATATCCGGCACAAGTATTCATGGGAGACACAGGGTCGCTTACTATCGGAGGAATAATCGCTGTAAGTGCAATAATAATTCATAAGGAATTACTTTTGCCAATACTTTGCGGAATCTTCTTCGTGGAAAGTCTTAGCGTAATTATTCAGGTATATTATTATAAGTTAGGTAAGCGTAAGGGTATAAAGCAACGTGTGTTTAAGCGAACCCCTATACATGATAATTTCAGAGTCACAGACGATCAACTGGATGCTGATTGTAAATATCTTATAAAAGTACCTCATGGTGCCAAACATGAATCAAAAATAACAATACGCTTCTGGATAATTACTATCATCCTCGCAGCGCTTACAATAATAACCCTTAAGACAAGATAAGGAAAATGAGTAGAATAGTAATACTTGGAGCCGGCGAGAGCGGTGCCGGAGCTGCCGTTTTGGCAAAGAAGGAAGGTTTTGACGTATTCGTTTCAGACATGTCGGCCATCAAAGATAAATACAAGAATTTACTTGATGCGCACGGTATTGATTGGGAAGAAGGTCAACACACTGAGGAAAAAATCCTGAATGCTGACGAGATTATAAAAAGTCCCGGCATACCTAATGAAGCTCCTATGATTAAGAAAATCATATCTAAAGGTATTCACATAATAAGCGAAATTGAATTTGCTGGCAGATACACAAAATCTAAGATGGTGTGTATCACAGGCAGTAATGGAAAAACCACAACAACCTCACTTATATACCATATATTTAAAGAGGCTGGATATGATGTAGGATTAGCTGGCAACATAGGTAAAAGTTTAGCACTCCAAGTAGCTGAAGATCCACACAATTATTATATCATTGAGTTGAGTAGTTTTCAACTTGATAACATGTATGACTTCCGTGCTAATATTGCTATTCTTCTCAACATAACTCCAGACCATTTGGATCGATACGACAACAAGTTTGATAACTATGCTGATGCCAAGATGCGTATCGTACAAAACCAAACATCAGAAGATAGCTTTATATATTGGAATGATGATCCAACTATTAAAACAGAACTTGAAAAGTTCAAGATTAAATCTGTAGCATGTCCTTTTTCTGAGATTAAAGAAAATGGTTCTATCGGTTATATAGAAGATGGCGAATATAAATTGGAATATCCAGTACCATTCAACATGGAGCAAGAAGAGTTATCTCTCACAGGCAAACATAACATCTACAATAGTCTTGCAGCTGGATTAGCAACCAATATTGCAGGTATAAAGAAAGAAGTTATCCGCAAGAGCCTAGGGAACTTCCAAGGTGTAGAGCATCGTCTTGAAAAGGTTTGCAAGGTTAGAGGAGTTATGTATATCAACGACTCGAAAGCAACAAATGTAGACGCATGCTGGTATGCTCTTGAAAGCATGAAAACTCCAACCATACTTATCCTTGGAGGCAAAGACAAAGGTAACGACTACAATCAAATCAAGGACTTGGTAAAAGAGAAATGCGTTGGACTCGTATATCTTGGTGCTGACAACAAAAAACTTCATGATAATTTCGACTCATTAGGAATACCTGTCAAGGATACTCACAATATGAAAGATTGTGTTGCTGCATGCTACGAGATGGCGAAGTCAGGAGATACAGTTCTTTTAAGTCCATGCTGTGCAAGCTTTGATTTGTTTAAGAACATGGAAGACCGCGGAGAACAATTCAAGAATTTGGTAAGAAATTTATAATTATTAGACTCTATAGAATAATATTCTATAAATAAAGAAAAATGAACAATAAGACTCTTGGCAACATATTTAAAGGTGACAAGGTGATATGGATGATTTTTTTCTTCCTTTGTATTGTCAGTGTCGTTGAAGTTTTTTCAGCGTCATCAGAGTTAACTTACAAAGGCGGAAGTTATCTTTCACCACTTATCAAGCACATAGGAATCCTAGTTATGGGTGTTTTCTGTATGGTTGTCACATTAAACGTGAAATGTAAGTATTTTAAAATATTGACACCTTTCATGCTTATTATTTCATTTTTCACACTTATATGGGTGTTCGTCGCAGGACAATCCACAAATGGTGCGCAACGATGGATTAGTTTTATTGGCATTCAATTCCAACCTTCTGAAATAGCAAAAGGCACAATGGTTCTTGCTACGGCACAGATTCTTAGTGCGCTACAGACTGACCATGGAGCTGATAAAAATGCTTTTAAATATATATTATGTGTTTGTGCTGTTATTATACCACTCATTGGACTAGAAAACCTATCAACAGCTGCATTATTATGTCTGGTAATTCTCATGATGATGATTATCGGTCGCGTTCCGGGAAAACAGATTGGTAAACTACTGGGTGTTACAACTTTGGCAATCGTCTTGATTTTTGCATTAGTAATGATTTTGGGACAGGACAGGCCTGAAGGGAACACTAAAGAAAATCTCACCGAGCAGCTAGAAAAGAAACCAAAAGAGGAAGAAGGACTTATTGCAAGAATATTCCACCGTGCCGATACTTGGAAATCACGTATTGATAAGTTTATGTCTAACAAAGAGCTTTCTCCAGATGAAGTTGACTTAGATAAAGACGCCCAAGTAGCACATGCCAATATTGCAATTGCATCCTCAAATGTAATTGGTAAAGGTCCAGGAAATAGTGTTGAACGAGATTTTCTTTCACAGGCTTTTTCAGACTTCATATACGCAATAATAATAGAAGAATTGGGAATAGAAGGTGCAGCATTCGTAGCGTTCCTATATATAATGCTATTATTCAGGACAGGGCGAATAGCAAATAGGTGTGAGAATAATTTCCCTGCATTACTGGCAATGGGATTAGCACTCCTTCTTGTCACACAAGCACTATTTAACATGTGCGTAGCTGTAGGACTGGCACCAGTAACAGGTCAACCGCTTCCACTTATAAGTAAAGGAGGTACTTCGACAATGATAAACTGTATCTATGTCGGGGTCATATTAAGTGTAAGTCGATCGGCAAAGACCAAGCCAGAAACAACAGATAATACAACTGTATAAAAACGCAAAAAGAACTGTTTAACAATAAATAGACTGCAAAATGGCAAAAAAATAAAAAAATTGATTAATTTTGCAATATAATAGAAATTTATAAGAAATGGACAAGGATTTAAGAATCATAATCAGCGGCGGAGGAACAGGAGGACATATCTTTCCTGCAATATCAATAGCTAATGCTATCAAGGCTAAACGTCCAGATGCGAAGATTCTCTTCGTAGGTGCTCTTGGTAGAATGGAAATGCAGCGCGTCCCTGCGGCAGGATATGAAATTAAAGGATTACCAATCTGTGGTTTTGATCGTAAGCATTTATTAAAGAACTTCGTTGTACTCCTAAAAATTTGGGAAAGTCAACGCAAGGCAAAGAAAATCATTAAGGACTTCAAGCCTATGGCTGCAGTTGGTGTTGGTGGATATGCAAGTGGTCCAACACTAAACGTATGCGCAGGTAAAGGGATACCTTGTCTAATTCAAGAACAGAATTCTTATGCTGGAGTGACAAATAAGCTCCTATCCAAAAAAGCAGATAAGATATGCGTTGCCTATGATGGCATGGAACGTTTCTTCCCTGCTGAAAAAATAATTATGACAGGAAATCCTGTTAGACAGAATGTTTTGGAAACTACGATCTCAAAAGAAGAAGCTCGCAAGCAGTTCGGATTGGATCCTGAAAAGAAGACTATACTTCTTGTCGGTGGAAGCCTTGGCGCACGTACTATAAACGAAAGCATACTACAGCATCTAGATATTGTAGAGAATAGTGGAGTACAGTTCATCTGGCAAACAGGTAAATATTATAATACTTCAATAATGCAGCAGCTGGAAGGCAAGAACTTACCTATGCTGAAAGTTACTGACTTTATTAGCGATATGGGAGCAGCATATAAAGCTGCCGACTTGGTTATAAGCCGTGCTGGAGCCAGTAGCATAAGTGAGTTCTGTCTGATTGGCAAACCTGTGATTCTTGTTCCATCGCCAAACGTGGCTGAAGATCACCAGACCAAAAATGCCATGGCATTGGTCAACAAGGATGCAGCTATGTTTATTAAAGACTCAGAAGCGGCGGACAAACTCCTTCAAATAGCCGTAGACGCCGTAAAAGACGAAGAGAAAATCAATTCTCTTAGTGAGAATATTAAGAAACTTGGATTGACAAACTCTGCCGACGTAATTGCCGACGAGATTATAAAATTAGCAACAAGATAATGGAATTAAAAGATATTAAAGCTGTATATTTTATTGGCGCCGGTGGCATTGGAATGAGTGCCATCGCAAGATATTTTATAAACAAAGGTCTCGTAGTAGCAGGTTATGACAAGACTCCATCTGAACTCACACATCAGTTGGAAAAAGAAGGTATGCTCATTCACTATAATGAAAGTATTGAGGAAATTCCACATGCATGCAAGGACGCAAAGTCTGTTTTGATTATTTATACTCCTGCTATACCTGCTGAACACAAAGAGTTGGTATTCTTCAAAGAGGGTGGATTTGAAATTCAAAAACGCGCACAAGTTCTGGGAACTTTGACACGCAGCCATAAGGGACTTTGTTTTGCAGGTACACACGGTAAGACAACAACATCTACAATGTGTGCACATATCATGCATCAGAGCCATCTTGATTGCAATGCTTTCCTTGGTGGTATATCAAAGAATTATGGAACAAACTACATTTTATCAGACACTAGTGATTACGTAGTTATTGAAGCTGACGAATTTGACCGCAGTTTTCATTGGCTTACCCCTTGGATGAGTGTTATCACGGCCACAGATCCTGACCATTTGGACATCTATGGAACAAAAGAGGCATACCTTGATAGCTTCCGTCATTACACAGAACTAATACGCGAAGGTGGCGCTCTTATCATACACAAAAATCTTGAGATGATCTCAAATGTCTGTGATGGTGTTAAAGTTTATGAGTATAGCCGCGAGGAAGGTGACTTCCATGCTGAGAATATAAAAATAGACAATGGAGAAATCTATTTTGATTTCATTTCTCCTATTGAAAATATAAAGGACGTAAAACTTGGACAACCTATTCCTATCAATATAGAGAATGGTATTGCAGCTATGGCTATGGCACAGCTGAATGGCTGTAATGCAGAAGAGATAAAGTACGGTATGCAGACATATGAAGGTGTAGATCGTCGCTTTGATTTCAAAATTAAAAACTCTAAACATGTATTCCTTTCAGACTACGGTCATCATCCAAAGGAGATTTTGCAAAGTGCCAAGAGCTTAAAAGAGCTTTTCAAAGGAAGAAAGATAACAGCCATATTCCAACCTCACTTATATACTCGCACACGCGATTTCTATAAAGATTTTGCTGATGCACTGAGCAACTTTGACGAGGTTATTCTCACAGAGATATATCCTGCACGAGAGCAGCCTATTCCTGGTATCACTAGTGAAATTATATACAACAACCTAAAAGATGGTGTTGAAAAGGACATGATAAAGAAAGATAACGTGCTTGACTATGTTAATAATCGTGATTTCGATGTGCTAGTAGTTTTAGGTGCCGGTAATCTTGACAATTATGTTCCTCAGATAGCTAAAATTATTGAGAGTAAATAGTTTCTATAATCACACATGCGCATAAACTGGAAAAAAATATCTATAATAACATTAGACTCTGCTCTGGCAATTTATCTAATGTTTGCTTTCACCGCCTTCAACAAGCCGGATGAAAAGTCCAGATTATGCACAAAAGTGAACATAGATATTCAAGACGAGGCTACAAACGGTTTCATAGATACACATGAAATTAAGAACCGTTTGGAAAAAAACAATCTCTATCCACTTAAGAAGTCTTTGGATGATGTGAATTCACGCAAAATTGAAGAGACTCTAAAATCCAGTCCTTTCGTCAAGAATGCCGAGTGTTACAAAACGCAAGACGGTCAAGTATGTATTTCTCTAACCCAAAGGATGCCTATAGTAAGAATAAAGTCTGACAAAGGTGATGACTATTATTTGGATGACAACGATTGCATAATGCCCAATTCACATTATACATCAGACCTTATAATTGCAACTGGACACATTACAAAATGGTTTGCCACAAATTACATTTCCCCTCTAAGTAAAACACTTATGGAAAACGACTTATGGAAAAACCAAATTGAACAGATTAATGTAATGCCAGATTTAGGAATAGAACTTGTACCTAGAGTGGGCAGTCATATCGTATATATAGGTCAACTTCCTTACTGCAAATATAAACAGCAGAGGAATAAAATTGTTTCTGATTTTGCAAACAAAAAGATGGACCGATTGGAGAAATTCTACAAATATGGGCTTTCACAGGCTGGTTGGAATAAATACAGTTACATAAATCTTGAATTTGACAATCAGATAATATGCAAAAAAGTCTTTAAAGAAGAGAAAGACGACAAGAGCATCGAAAGCGCACTGGCTGTAAGTGACAATATTGGCGGAATACCAGTAAAGGCATCTGAGACAAACAAAACAGAAACCCTATCATCAGAAAAAGGTAACAAACCTGAAACTAACAAGGCTGCTTCTGTAAAGAAGGCGTTAAGTGGAAGTACGACAAACAAGAAGGGCAATAACAAAACTAGAATTTGAATTGATAAAGATATAAAGCATGGCAGAATTTATCGTTGCTATTGAACTGGGATCAACTAAGATTACCGGTATCGCTGGAAAGAAAAACCTTGATGGCAGCATTACGGTGCTGGCTGTTGTTAAGGAAGATTCCACACAATGCATTCGCAAAGGTGTGGTCTATAACATTGATAAGACCGTACAGTGTCTCACCAATATCATAACAAGACTTAAGACTATTCTTAAGAGTGATATAGCACATGTTTATGTTGGTGTGGGAGGACAATCTATACGCAGTGTTAAAAACGTTATAGTAAAAGACCTGGCAGTAGACACTATTGTTTCTCAAGAAATGGTAAACGAACTCATGGACGCTAATCGTGCCATGAGCTATCCTGACCAGGAAATACTTGAGGCTGCAACTCAGGAATATAAGGTAGACCAGCAATATCAACTCGACCCTATTGGTATACAGTGTAACAGACTTGAAGGTAACTATCTGAATATTCTTTGGCACAAAACTTTCTACCGCAACCTAAACAAGTGTTTTGACCTTGCAGGCATTGCCATCGCTGAAATGTATTTAGCGCCTATGGTGCTGGCTGACAGTGTACTTAGTGAGGCCGAAAAAAGATCAGGCTGCGCTCTTGTAGACCTTGGAGCAGAAAGCACTACAGTTTCAGTTTACTACAAGAATATACTTCGTCACTTGGCTATCATCCCTCTTGGTGGAAACAATATTACAAAAGATATAGCTTCTTTACAGATTGAAGAATCTGATGCAGAGAAGATGAAAATTAAATATGCCAGTGCATACACTGATAACGGTGACATTGACAACAACCTGATGTTACCTATCGACTTAGATAGACAGATAGAAAACCGTAAGTTTATTGAGATTGTAGAAGCACGTCTCGAAGAGATTATTGAGAATGTCTGGTTTCAGGTTCCAGCTGAATATGCTAACAACCTATTAGGGGGGCTGGTTCTTACGGGCGGCGGTTCGAATATGAAAAATATCGAAATGGCATTCCGCAACCATACCCATATAGACAAAATAAGAATAGCCAAATTTGTATCACTAACTATCAATTCAACAAATGAGGACATAAATGCCCACGATGGTAAAATGAATACTATTATCAGTATTCTTGCCAAAGGGGATATGAACTGTGCCGGATCTGAAATCAAGGCTGACCTTTTCAGTAGCACTGCTGAAAATAAGCCTACAATAACCACAGCCGACATACACAATAAGCCTAGAACACTTACAGAAACAACAGGCAGTGGAGTTGTCCGAACTGAAGCAGAAAAGATTAAAGCTGAAGAGGAAGAAAAGAAAAAGAGAGAAGCTGAAATTGAGGCTGAAAGAAAAGCCCAGAAGTTGGAAGAAGAGCGTAAAAAGAAGAAAGAAGCCAGCACTGTTCACAAGACAATAAAGGGATTGAAAGGATTCTTCCAAAAGATGATATCTGAAGACGAGTAATTCCCTTCTGATAATAATTTAAGTTTCACATTTTAAATTAGACAACATGGCTGATAATAATAGCAAACCTTCAATATTGGATTTCGGTGAACCGAAAGAAAATAGTATCATCAAAGTTATTGGTGTTGGTGGCGGTGGCGGTAACGCCGTAAACCACATGTATCGCGAAGGCATTCACGACGTATCGTTTGTTCTATGCAATACAGACAATCAAGCACTCAACGACTCACCTGTCCCTGTTCATTTGCAGTTAGGCAAAGAGGGACTTGGTGCTGGAAACAAACCTGCAAAAGCTCGTGAGGCTGCTGAAGAAACTATCGAAGAGCTTAAATATATGTTAAGTGATGGCACAAAGATGGCTTTCATCACTGCCGGAATGGGTGGTGGTACTGGTACAGGTGCTGCTCCAGTAATAGCAAGAGTTTCAAAAGAACTAGGCATACTTACTGTTGGTATCGTTACAATACCTTTCCGCTTTGAAGGTGACAGAAAGATAGACCAGGCATTGGATGGTGTTGAGGAAATGTCAAAACATGTTGATGCCCTACTTGTGATCAACAACGAACGACTCCGCGAAATATATCCTGATCTTACTGTACTTGACGCCTTTGGAAAAGCTGACGACACTCTAAGTATAGCAGCAAAGAGTATTGCTGAAATCATAACAAATCATGGTTTAATAAACCTTGATTTCAATGACGTGAAGACTGTATTAAAAGAGGGTGGCGTTGCTATCATGAGTACTGGTTATGGAGAAGGAGAAGGTAGAGTCAAGAAAGCTATTGAAGACGCACTCAATTCACCACTGCTTAATGATAATGATATATTCAACTCTAAGAAAATCCTACTTAGTATCAACTTCTGTAATGAGAAGAATGATAATTCAGGTTTGATGATGGAGGAGATGAACGATGTCAACGACTTCATGGCAAAATTCGGAAGTGATTTTGAAATCAAATGGGGACTGGCTATTGACCCTGAACTTGGAAAGAATGTTAAGGTTACAATCCTTGCTACCGGATTTGGCATAGAGGATGTTGATGGTATGAATGGCCATCTTAAAAAACATACACAGGAGGAAGCTGACAGAATAGCACAAGAAGAAGAACGCAGGGCTGAGAAAGAAGAAAGACGTGGACATTACTATGGCAACATAGGAAAGAACAATCAATATAAACGCCGTCCACATATATTTCTTTTCCGTCCAGAAGACCTTGACAACGAAGATGTCATACTTTCTGTTGAAAATACGCCAACCTATAAGCGTACAAGACAAATGCTTGATGAGATACGCAATCAGGCTTCAGGCGTTCCTTCAAGCAACAATGAAGAAAAAAATAATCAAGAACCCACACAGGGTATAATCAGTTTCGCATAAAGAAAAAGATAAATAAAAAAGCAGTCTTAATACGATGAGTATTAAGACTGCTTTTTTTATCATGCAAATCGTTATACCTATTTATATAATTCTTTTAGTACATCATACGATTTTAGTTCAGGAAACTTAGGCACATGCAACCTATAATAAGAAAGTACGACATCAACTAATCTATTTCTGTCAATATGCGACATCTTAAAAAAATGCATGTTTGAATAATCCATTCTACAAAAAGTCGACAATAATGATGTATCATCAGCCGATAAATATTCTCGATGAAAAGGCGGCATACTTATATAGCATCCACTTCTCAAGTCAAAGTAAAAGCCTTTCTCATAATCATCAAGATTAGGATAAAAGCCTATAAACTTCAATAGGTGAATCATGTATACTAAATGAAAATTAGAAAAGCCTGAACTACAACTATCCAACCATTTCAAACTATTCATTACGTATCCAAACAAAGGAGTATTCTTCTGTTCTCCCCTTATGGCATAAAAAGTAAATTCTGCAAGAAATAGGGATATGACCATTTTATACTGATCAAATGGCATAGATACAAAAGGGAAAGCAATACCAACATATTTAAATATTTGCAAATCTTTCTTTTGTCTGTAATCATATTCCACTTCTAGAATTGAAAATGGCTGAAAGTATTGTTTCTTAATCTTAGCCTTTGCTGATGATGAAATCGTTGTCACAAAAGACACACGACCATGCTCTTCGGTGAACAAGTCAACAATAATCTTGTTCTCACCGAATTTAAAAGAATGCAATACTATGGCTCTAGTCTTTATTATCATTGTTATTCAAAGTTAATGTAAAAGACCGAAAAAACAAAATTTAAAGAGCAAAATACAAAAAAAATCACTTTCTCTTAAAATAATTCTATAAATATTTGGAGGTTTGGGGAAAAAGTCCTAACTTTGCACCCGCAATTTAAGCCATGGTCCCTTCGTCTATCGGTTAGGACGAGAGATTTTCATTCTCTAAAGAGCAGTTCGACTCTGCTAGGGACTACAAGTAAAAATAAAAAGTATAATTTAAGATGGCAAATCACAAATCATCAGTAAAGAGAATCCGTCAGACAAAGACAAAGACTCTGCACAATAAATATTATGCAAAGACAATGCGTAACGCAGTTCGCAAACTTCGCGCACTCTCTGACAAGGATGAAGCAATCAAGCTCTACCCAGTTGTACAGAAAATGTTGGATAAGTTGGCTAAAGCTAACATTATTCACTCAAACAAAGCTGCTAATATCAAATCAGGTTTAGCACTGCATATTAGCAAGCTAGGTTAATACTAACCTTGTTTGTTTTTCAGTAAAGGTCATAATTTCTTGTGAAATTATGACCTTTATTTTGTTTTTACACATCATCCTTTCAATCAAATCATTTCAAACACACATTTTTAGCATTAAATCACTTTGATTTTTAAGTATTTTAGTGTATAAAAGTTTCGTATTATGTCTATTTTTTAGTATCTTTGCAACTAAATATTACTAATCAAAGAAATGGCAGAAAATCAAAACAACGAGGCGAGTTATTCAGCCTCGAATATTCAGGTTCTCGAGGGTCTTGAAGCTGTGCGCAAGCGCCCAGCTATGTATATTGGCGACATCAGTGAAAAAGGTCTTCATCACCTTATCAATGAGACTGTCGACAACTCTATCGACGAGGCAATGGCTGGATATTGCACAGACGTTGAGATTACTATCAACGAAGACGGTTCTGTTTCCGTTGAGGATAATGGTCGCGGCATCCCAGTTGATGAGCACAAAAAGCTCCACAAGTCTGCTCTTGAAGTCGTTATGACAGTACTGCATGCTGGTGGTAAGTTTGACAAAGGATCATATAAAGTCAGCGGTGGTCTGCATGGTGTGGGTGTAAGTTGTGTCAACGCACTTTCTATCCACATGCTTTCACAAGTATTCCGCAACGGAAAGATATATCAACAGGAATACGAAAAAGGCAAACCACTTTATCCTGTTAAAGTGGTTGGTGAAACTGACAAACGTGGTACACGCCAACAGTTTTGGCCAGATCCTACAATATTCACAACAACTACTTTTAAATGGGACCTTGTTGCGAGTCGTATGCGTGAGCTTGCATACCTTAATGCTGGTATTAAAATCATTCTCACTGATCTTCGCAAGGACGAAGAAGGAAAAATTCGTCAGGAAGTATTCCATGCCAAAGACGGCTTAAAGGAATTCGTTCGTTATGTAGACCGTCATCGTCAACATCTTTTTGATGATGTTATCTTCCTTAAAACCGAAAAACAAAGTACTCCTATCGAAGTAGCTATTATGTATAACACAGATTACTCTGAAAACATCCATAGCTACGTAAACAACATTAATACTATTGAAGGCGGCACCCACCTTACTGGTTTCCGTGCAGCTCTCACACGTACGTTGAAAAATTATGCAGACTCTGACTCTACAATATCAAAGCAGATTGAAAAGGCGAAAATCGAGATTGCCGGTGAGGACTTCCGTGAAGGTCTTACAGCTGTTATATCGATAAAGGTTGCAGAGCCACAGTTTGAAGGTCAGACAAAGACCAAACTAGGTAACAGTGAAGTTGCAGGTGCCGTTCAACAGGCTGTGGGTGAAGCTCTATCCAACTATCTGGAAGAACACCCTGTAGAGGCTAAAAAAATATGTGAGAAAGTAGTTCTTGCAGCCACTGCGCGTATAGCTGCCCGTAAAGCTCGTGAAAGCGTACAACGCAAGAGCATTATGGGAGGAGGCGGACTTCCTGGTAAGTTGGCAGACTGTTCAAACAAAGATCCACACGAGTGCGAAATATTCCTTGTCGAGGGTGATTCTGCCGGTGGCTCAGCTAAACAGGGTCGTGACCGCTATACACAAGCCATATTACCTCTTCGCGGTAAGATTCTTAATGTCGAAAAGGTTCAATGGCATAGAGTTTTCGAAGCAGAGTCTGTAATGAACATCATTCAGAGTATTGGAGTTCGTTTTGGTGTTGAAGGCGAAGCCGATCGTGAAGCCAATATTGATAAGCTACGTTACGACAAGATTATAATCATGACCGATGCCGATGTCGATGGTTCTCACATCGACACTCTTATCATGACGTTATTCTATCGTTTCATGCCTAAAGTCATTGAAGACGGACATCTTTATATTGCTACTCCTCCACTCTACAAGTGTACTTACAGAAAAGTCAGCGAATATTGCTACACCGAGCAACAACGTCAGGCTTTCATTGATAAGTATGTTGAGGGAAAAGAAGATGATAAGGCTTTGCATACACAGCGTTATAAAGGTTTGGGTGAAATGAATCCTGATCAGCTATGGGATACTACCATGAATCCAACATCACGTCTTCTCAAGCAGGTTACAATTCAGAATGCAGCCGAAGCAGACGAGATATTCTCCATGTTAATGGGAGACGACGTTGAACCACGACGTGAATTTATCGAGCAGAATGCTACATACGCAAATATTGACGCATAAAAGCAAAACTTAAAATATTTCAATCCCTCTCCTCCTGCAGGAGGGGGATTTTCATTAATATTCACGATTATGAAAAAGTATATATTCACATTCCTGGTAATAGCACTATCACTAACAGTGTCTGCCAGCCAGCTGCCTATGAGATTATGGTATAACTCTCCTGCGCAGTATTTCGAAGAGTCGTTACCAATTGGTAATGGTAAGCTTGGTGCACTTGTATATGGTAATCCAGATCAAGACATCTTATACCTCAACGATATAACTTTTTGGACAGGAAAACCTGTTAATCCTAATGAAGGTGATGATGCCTACAAATATATTCCGCTTATACGCCAAGAGCTATTTAAAGAGAACTACAAGGAAG
Source organism: Prevotella sp. (assembly GCF_051059605.1). Taxonomy (GTDB): domain Bacteria; phylum Bacteroidota; class Bacteroidia; order Bacteroidales; family Bacteroidaceae; genus Prevotella. The sequence goes on along the minus strand of NZ_CP050883.1, from coordinate 2,990,793 downwards.
CAGACATACTACAACACATGGTGCAGGGACATAATTCAGAGAACTACCAACCGCTTTCAACCCTAAAGATAAATGACTACGCAAAGGGCAGTGTATCAAACTATTATCGTGAGCTTGACATAGACAGTGCAATCACAAAGATAAAATACACTCGTGGCGACGTAAATTTCTATCGTGAATATTTCGCAAGTAATCCAGATAAATTGATAGCTATTCATCTAAGCGCTAGCAAAAAAGCATCAATAAATTGCGAAATCCTTCTAACCGGACAAACACCGCACAAGGTAAAAGCCTCTGACAAGCAGATAACGATGCTTGGAAATGCTATCGGTGATCCAAAAGAGAGTATCCATTTCTGCTCAATCCTTAAAGCAGACAATAAAGGTGGAAAGATTGAAGTTACCGATTCTTCTCTCCAAATTATCAATGCAGACGAAGCAACATTATATTTTGTAAACGAGACTAGTTTTAACGGCTTCGACAAGCATCCTGTAAACGAAGGAGCAGATTATATAGAAAACGCTACTAATGATATTTGGCATACAGTAAACTATACATATCAGCAGTTCCGCGAACGTCATATTTCTGACTACAGAAAGATTTACAGTAGACTCTCACTCAACCTTAACGGAGCTAAATACGACAATAAAAAAACTACCGAGCAACAGTTGAAAGACTATACCGCCAATGGTGGAAACAACACATATCTGGAAACACTATACTTCCAATACGGTCGCTATCTGCTTATTAGTAGTTCACGCACACCTTCCGTACCTGCCAACTTACAAGGTCTTTGGACACCACATAAAATTTCCCCTTGGCGTGGAAACTATACCGTAAACATAAACCTTGAGGAAAACTATTGGCATGCAGAAGAAGCAAATCTATCTGAAATGGTAATGCCCTTAGACGGTTTCATTTCATCATTGGCAAAGACTGGTAAATATACCGCCGAACACTATTATGGCATAAACCAAGGATGGTGTTCAAGTCATAATTCAGATATATGGGCTATGTCTAATCCTGTTGGAGAAAAGCAAGAAAGTCCAGAATGGAGCAATTGGAATATGGGAGGAGCATGGCTCGTAAACACACTTTGGGAACACTATGACTTCAATAGAGATAAGAAATACCTACATGACACAGCCTATCCGCTGATGAAGGGAGCAAGTGACTTTATGCTGAAATGGCTAATCGAAAACCCCAACAAGAAAGGTGAATTGATTACTGCACCAAGCACAAGTCCTGAAAATGAATACGTAAACGACAAAGGATATCATGGTACTACATGCTATGGAGGTACAGCCGACCTTGCTATCATACGTGAACTCCTAACTAACACGCGAAAGGCTGCACAAGCGCTTAACATCGATAAATCATATCAAGATACACTTGCGTCGACTATCAAACGCCTGCATCCATACACAGTAGGACACATGGGAGACATCAACGAATGGTATTATGATTGGGACGATTATGATTTTCAGCACCGTCATCAAAGCCACCTCATTGGTTTATATCCAGGACATCAGATTACAGTTGCTGCCACTCCTGAACTTGCAAAAGCAGCAACACGCACTTTAGAAATAAAGGGCGACAAGACAACAGGTTGGAGTACAGGCTGGAGAATTAATCTATGGGCACGTCTCCATCGTGCCGATATGGCTTATCATATATTCCAGAAACTACTCACCTATGTAAGTCCCGACAATTATAAGGGTGCTGATCGCAAACACAGCGGAGGAACATATCCAAACCTATTTGATGCACACCCACCTTTTCAGATTGATGGCAACTTCGGAGGAACAGCTGGAGTTTGTGAGATGTTGATGCAAAGTGACGGCAACACCATACAACTTCTCCCTGCATGTCCTGCCTCATGGAAGACTGGTTCTATAAAAGGACTTAAAGCTAGAGGTGGATTTATTGTAAATATGGATTGGAAAAACGGAAAGATTATAAATGCTGAAATATTTAGTACTGTTGGCGGTACAGTTAAAGTAATATACAATAATAAAGTAAAGACGATTACACTAAGTAAAGGGAAGATAAAGAAAATATAATGAGAGAAATAATGATAGGTCTACTTTTAATGATATCCTATGGCATTAGTGCACAAACTCTTATGCCAAAATGGATATCATACCCAGAAGTCGACTCTACATCACAGATTTGGTTCAGGCAGACATATATACATAACCAACGCCCGGAATTAGCCAACATCAGTATAACGACAACAGGACAGATTGAGCTCTGTATAAACGGATATAATGTATCAACAGATACACGGCTACCGTACCGTGCATGTAGCCAAAGCGACGAACCTATAAACATAACATTCAATGTAACAAGATTTCTTCGCCCTGACAGCAATACGATTGCGGTATGGTACAGCCCTTCGTTTCCCCACGTTCAGTCTCGACAAATTTCTCTCAACTATTACGGAGTAATGCCAAATGGCGAACCGTTTTCCTACAATGCTAATGACGAATGGCTCTGCAGAAAAGCAAATATTTCATTAACAACTGATGGTGAAGAAGAATTTATTTCACCGTCAAATGATGCTGTTTGGAATTATTCAGAATACGAACCTGCATGTTGGATAAGCGCAAAGCTTCAATACAAAGAGATAACAAGTTCTACTTCTGATTACGCATCATTTTACAACTCTCGACGTGTCACGAAAATCATACGCCCAGAATATCACAGGATTCGCAAAGACTCAATTGAATGTCGTTTCAAGCCTGCATTTCAAGGCTATGTGCGCATCACACTACGCGGAGCAAAGAAAGGCGAAAAATTAGATATCGGAGGACTCAAATACACATGCAATGGAGAAGTTGATGAACAGGCATACAGAAAATTCACAGATAAATATTGCGATGACATTATTATCTGTGGCGACAAAAAATTCAGAAAAAGCCAAATACAAAGTGTGGAAGGAGTTGAGATAAATTCTTATTTTCACGCTAATTGGTTATATTGATGCATTATTTTTAAATAAAAGATAGCTAAAAATTCCATTTTTTGCATTACCTTTGTAAAATGAGTCCACTAAGTAGAGAAATTACAATAGCATCAACATTGGAATTACACCAAAGCAGTCACATTGATGAAGACTTACTGCTGATTGATTCCATTGGTGATTTACCTTTCCCAGACGAGCCAAAAAGGATGGGATGCCTGCTAATTGCGCTGTGCACAAAAGGCGAGGCCAAATACTCTGTAGATACAGTAGAATACTTTGTCCATCCAAATGATATGTTAATAGTTAGCCCTGGTCAAGTTGCAAGTAACTATCTACTTAGTCCTGATTGTGATGGTATCGGAATACTTGTTTCTGACAAATTCTTCAGAGAAATCATTTCAAATATCCATGAACTTTCGTCACTCTTTTTGTTTTCAAAAAATAATCCTGTATGCGGACTTCATGATAATGAGTCTGAAATGCTACAGAAATACTATAGCCTACTTAAGGAAAAGGTAGATCTTCAGGACCACCATTTCCGCGTTGAGACAGTAAAGTCTTTACTACAGACTGTTATTTATGATATCAGCAATACTATTTACCGCATACAAAATAATGATGGACGCAAACGTACAAGGGGAGAGAATATTTTCTTTGACTACATCAACCTTATAGAACATAATTTCAGAAATGAACGACGTGTAAATTGGTATGCTAGCCAACTAAATATCACCGCGAAATATCTTTCAGAAACCGTTAAGTCCATAAGCCACCGCACTCCCAACGAGTGGATAGATTATTATGTAACTTTGGAGATACGAGTACTTCTAAAGAATACATCAAAAAGCATTAAGGAAATATCATTGATTCTAAATTTCCCTAATCAAAGTTTTCTTGGAAAATATTTTAAGGAACACGTAGGCATGTCACCTACACAATACAGGCGCAGTTGATAAAACTATCAGCTACATCTTTTTCAATTGTTCCCCCACCTCACATAATTCGGCATACCATTCTGCACCAAAACGACGTGTAAGGGGTCCTTCAAGGAACTTGTAAACAGGAAGATTAAGTTCTCTACCCTTTACCACAGCATCCTTGCAAACATCCCAACGGTTATAATTTATTCCTACAGTACCGTTTTTAAACTCCTTAACCCTTATAGGATAAAGTGCACATGATATAGGCTTCACAAAATCTGTTTTTTTAGCACGAAAGGCTCTTTCTAATGCACATAAGCAGCATCCGTTTTCATAGCAAGTAAAAACACAATCCTTTCCATTTACAATACTTGTCACCAAGTCTCCCTCCTGATCAACATAGGCAACACCCTGTTTGTCTACAATAGCTTGGGCAGATGCGTTCATATCTTCCCACACTGTGTCTAGCGAATCCTCAATACCGCCTATCTCATCAAGAGTTACTGGGGCACCAGCATCTCCCTCAACACAGCATTGCCCTTTACACTTATCAAGATCACAACAAAATTTTTCAGTAAAAATATCAGGAGAAACCAATACGTTTCCCACCTGAACTATATGTAAATCATCCATAGATTTAAATCGTTATCCGAATATTTGCGAATATCACCATTCCACAGGAGTCTCTCCCCTGCTTTCTAGATATTCATTACATTTTGAAAATTGATGGTTACCAAACCATCCGCCACGATTAGCTGATAGTGGAGACGGATGCACACATTCCAATACAAAATGTTTGCTATTGTCAATAAGATATTTCTTTCCACGGGCAAAGCCTCCCCAAAGCATGAACACCAATCCTTCGCGATTGTCGCTTAATGCCTTTATTGCAGCATCAGTAAATTCCGTCCAACCAAGGCGCTGATGACTGTTCGCCATGTGAGCCTTTACAGTCAGCGTTGCATTAAGTAGCAACACTCCTTGGTCCGCCCATCTTGTTAGATCACCGTTTTTCGGCATAGGCTTTCCTAGGTCCATCTGGATCTCCTTAAAAATATTAATAAGTGAAGGTGGCATAACAACACCATCTGGAACAGAAAAGCTCAGTCCCATAGCCTGACCAGGTTCATGATATGGATCCTGTCCTATTATCACCACCTTCACTTTTTTGAATGGGCAAAGATTGAAAGCATTGAATATCAGATGTCCAGGAGGATAACATTCTCCATGCAGATATTCATCACGTACCATTGATGTAAGATTAACAAAATATTGCTTGTCAAACTCTGCATCAAGATACTTTCTCCAACTTTCTTCAATCTTTACATCCATAATAACAATTACTTATTGTCAGAAATAAGATTCTCACCAGTCATGTCTGAAGGCTGTTCCATTCCCATTATATGAAGAAGAGAAGGAGCAACATCTGCAAGACGACCGTCCTTTACAGTTGCAGAATTATTATCTGTAACATAGATGAAAGGAACTGGGTTCAGAGAGTGCGCTGTATTTGGAGTACCATCCTCGTTAATCGCATTATCAGCATTACCATGGTCTGCAATAATCACAGCCTCATAGTCATTAGCCTTAGCAGCCTCAATAACCTCTTTCACACAATTGTCTACAGCCCATACAGCCTTAGCAATTGCATTGTATATACCAGTGTGGCCTACCATATCACCGTTTGCGAAGTTAACAACAATAAAGTCATACTTGCTCTCATTGATTGCAGCAACCAATTTATCCTTAACCTCAAACGCACTCATCTCTGGCTTCAAGTCATAAGTAGCAACCTTTGGAGAAGGAACCAAGATTCTGTCCTCACCCTCGTAAGGAGTCTCGCGACCACCATTAAAGAAGAATGTTACATGAGCATATTTTTCTGTCTCTGCAGTATGAAGTTGCTTCTTACCGCTTTTTGAAAGATATTCACCAAGAGTATCCTCAACATTTTCCTTAGGGAATAAAATGTGAACACCTTCGAAACTTGAATCATAAGGAGTCATGCAATAAAACTGCAAGTTCTTTACAGTCTGCATACCCTCTTCAGGCATATCCTGCTGAGTAAGAACCTGTGTTAATTCCTTAGCACGGTCGTTACGGTAGTTGATGAAGATAACAACATCACCATCACTGATAGTTCCGTCAACCTTTGAATTATTAATAGCCTTGATAAACTCGTCTGTTACGCCTTCGTCATAACTTTCCTGCATAGCCTTAACCATATCGTCAGACTGCTTACCCTCACCTTTTACTAGCAAGTCATAAGCCTCTTTCACACGGTTCCAACGCTTATCACGGTCCATTGCATAGAAACGACCGATAACACTTGCGATGTGAGCACCATTGTTTTTGCAACAATTATCTATCTGCTCGATAAATCCTTTACCGCTCTTTGGATCAGTATCACGACCATCCATAAAACAGTGAACATATACATCTTTAAGATTATATTCCTTACCAATCTCTATCAACTTATAAAGATGATCAAGAGAAGAGTGTACACCACCAGAACTAGTAAGACCCATCAAATGAAGTTTCTTACCTGTCTTCTGAGCGTAGCTATATGCGTTTATAATTTCTTTATTCTTTAGAATGTCACCACTTTGACAAGCCTTGTTTATCTTAACAAGATCCTGATAAACAATACGGCCTGCGCCAATATTAAGGTGACCTACTTCAGAGTTACCCATCTGTCCTTCTGGCAGTCCAACATCTTCACCTGAAGTTTGTAGCTGAGAGTGTGCAGAAACTGCTGTAAGATAATCAAGATAAGGAGTTGGAGTACTATAAATAACGTCACCCTTACCATGTTTGCCGATTCCCCATCCATCGAGAATCATCAATAAAGCTTTCTTTCCCATAAAAATATAATAAACTTAAATTTCGAATTCCAAATGCAAAAATACGAATAAGGAGTGAATTACCAAAAATATATTTCATATATTTGCAGCCGAAAACAAAATTATAATTAATATTATCTATGTTAGAAAGAGATTACACAATGCGCCTTATACAAGAGTTTATGGCTGCACTTGAGAGAATGTTGGAGAAACCTGAAATTGAAGCTAAGCGCAGGGAGATACAAACTCTTTACGATAAATACGTTGGACCTTATGCTTTTTATCATACTGCAACTGTAGACGAAGCACTTGACGCTCTTGCCGGGACTGACGAGGAACATCGAATTGGAAAAATTGAGATGCTTGCTGAACTATGTTACAGCGAGGCGCGCATGTTTTCTAAGCCCGAATCCGACATGCTTCTCGACAAAGCCTACAAACTGTTTGATTATCTTGAGCACAACAGCGGAACCTTCTCTTTTGATCGCAGAAACAAGATGAACTTCATTATGAGTAAAAAAGTTAGCGTTTAATTATTATTTTAGTGACTCTTAATGCAAGAGTAAGGGTATCTTCCCTGCGTTTTTGTATTATTTAGCTACGAAGCTACGGCATCTCTCGCAAAGCCTATAAACAGAGGGGCTAACGAAACGCAGTTAGCTGTATTTAGCTACGATTAGCTACGTTCTAGCTACGTCAATTTGTGTCTTTTTAAGGATGAAATGTATTCTATAAGTGAATTTGTCAAAGAACCGTTGGCTGTATCTGGGGAACTGAGGATGTATTAATTGATTCAGTAAACGAAAACAGAATTTTCAAGCTTGTTTAAATGTTCTGCCGAATTCCGCTGAATTCTCGGCAAAGATACTGCAAAAATTTTGTCCATGCAATCAGATTTAGGTTAGTCTGTTAGCCAAAGTTTCAATTACTGGATGCTACACATCATAATACGCATGCGTGCGTATGTGCACACTCTGGACTTTTCGTAAAAACAAGTGTCGAAGTGTCTATCCGTTGAGCATCAATTTGTTAGACATCTTTTCGGTTCGAATAAAGTGACGGTTATCTGTCGGTAAAATATGGGCGAAAATTTTATCGTATTGAATTACACTTTACGAAGTATTTCGATGCGTTTTACGATGTTTTGCAATCCGTTTTACGACGAAATGGACTGCGTTTTACGAAGCAATAGAAGGTAAAACATCGTAGAAACGTCTGCGTTTCTACGTGCAAACGTTTCCGTTTCTATATAGAAACGCATGCAAAACTCGATATTTGACGGTCGGGTCACCGTCACTTTATTTAATCAAATTCGTCGATAAAATACTGATGTTCAACAAGTTGACAATTAGACGCTTATATTTTGCAAAACCCTAGGTATGCGCGTGCCTACACGTACATTATATAAGCAGAAATGGATAACGTAGCTAGAACGTAGCTTACCGTAGCTAAATCCTGCAATCTATATATCGTCAGTCCCTCTGTTTAAAGGCTTTACGAGAGATGCCGTAGCTTCGTAACTAAATAACACAAAAAACGTGGGGAAGATGGTCTAAATGTACAAAATTCAAATCTTCACAGAGAAATATTGTCTCAAACACTTTTATCCCGATAATGTTACTCACCCACCCCATAAATAATAAAGTTGTGGCATTAAAAGCTTTTTCTGATTAAGAGTCGTATCTTTAGCCAGAAAAAGTTTTGATTAAATAAGTTGTCTGACCTGACTAGAATTGGTTGACAAGTTGGTCAAAGAAATTACATCATCATCAGAGTTTCATAATTTTTTGTCCTTGTAAGGTCACTGATATAGAACAAATCTACAATCCACCAGATACCTAATCCACCACATGTCAAGAGCTTTAATATTCCTAGCCCTACATCACCTACATATATTCTGTCAATCCCATAGGCACCAACAAGAATAGATAAAATCAAAGCTATAGTTGGATCTTTCATCTGAGCTAGATATGCACAGGCAAAGCTGTAATCCATGTTATCAAGCTTATCATTAACTTCACTAAAGTTAGTCACTGGGAATTTATTGCCATAAAGTCCCATTAACTGTTCTTTTTGGTATTTTTCCATACATTATTAAATTTTGAGAATATTTCTAATTATAAGCCACAGAAAGAAAGTTATGATATAAAACCACACGACATATCTATTTTCTATAATATCAGAAAGTTTTTCCTTCATTTTTCCTTGTGGCATTATCCATGCAATAACAAACAGAGACGCATAAGGCAACGAATAGGCTAAATAGTAATTATAGGCAATCGCCTCGTGCCAATGTCCATGAAGCATCGAATAGATAAAACGCTGTATTCCACAACTAGGACAACTAAGTCCGGTAATTAACTTAAAAGGGCATTTTGGCATAAACCAATAGCTACAAGGATTGAGAAAATAAAGTCCCAATAAAACTACAGCCAAAATGATTATTACGATGCCAAGATTTCTCAATATATTATCAAAGTAATGATTATCTCGTTAGAGAATGACACGCAAGGTTAAACAATAAATATATTATAGATACAACAAATCCTGTAGCAATACCTATATAACTCCACTTTTTTGCCTCATTAGCAGAAGCCTGCGCAGCCACATATTGTTTCAGCATAAAAAGGTTATTTACCTGACTTGCCTTTATTATGGCTACAATACCAAAAGGAAGACAGCAGCATACTGTTGTTAAAATTGCTAAGACCAGATTATTAGCTGGTTTTGCGATTACAGGCTCCTGTGAATTTTCATGTTCCGTAGCCTGTTCAACGACATGCTCGTTTGAATCAAAATTTTGTTCCATATTATTACTATTAGTTTAGTCGTTAATCAATAAGTCTTCATTTCTATATGTATTTCTCATTGCTATTTTGCAAATATAGCCAAAATATTCAATAACACCAACAAAAATATTGTAAACATTTAACAACACCATATTATAAATAAAAGAACTGCTCTTTTTTTATAAGACATATATCACATCTAAAAAAATGATTCATTGCTTTGCCTGTTAGTATGTTAACGCATATATTCCCTAACCTGCTACATCTGTTAATAATGTATGTATCATTGGTTATAAATACTCACAAATAGCATATTCAAATTTGGAATGTGAAATAAATAATGGTATATTTGCACTGCTAAACAACAAAATACCTTAAAATGAAAAAAATCATCATAGGCTGCACAGCCTTATTATTATCAACGACAATGATTGCACAAAATGCACCTCAACTCAATGCAAAGAACATTGACAGCGTGATTAAGGCTATGACTCTTGAAGAGAAAGCCCAACTGCTTGTTGGTGGAGGTAACGACGGTTTCGTTGGATCAGGTTCCATGCTTGGACACCAAAAGAAAATTGTTGCAGGAGCTGCAGGAATTACCGTTGCTATCCCAAGACTTGGCATTCCGGCAACAGTTGTTGCAGATGGACCAGCTGGAGTCCACATCGACTCACACCGTGAGGGCACTACTCAAACTTTCTATGCCACAGGTTTTCCTGTTGGTACCTGTCTAGCTTCAACTTGGAACACTTCACTTGTATATAATGTTGGTAAAGCCATGGGTAACGAAGCTATGGAATATGGAGTAGACGTTATCCTTGGTCCTGGAATGAATTTACACAGAAGTCCTCTCTGCGGACGTAACTTTGAATACTATAGTGAAGATCCTATCGTGACTGGCACTATTGGTACAGCTATGGTTAATGGTATACAGAGTCAAGGTGTAGGTGTGAGTGCAAAGCACTTCGCTGTCAACTCCCAAGAGAGTGACCGAACACGTGTTGACGAAAGAGTTTCTCAACGTGCGCTTCGTGAACTTTATCTAAAAGGCTTTGAAATGATGGTGCGCAATAGCAATCCATGGACAGTGATGTCTTCATATAACAAGATTAACGGCGTATACGCACAAGGAAACAAGGGATTGCTTACCAATGTTCTGCGTAATGACTGGGGATTTAAAGGCATCGTTATGACAGATTGGATAGGAAAGCGCAAAGATTTACCAATAGAAAACGAAGTCGCTGCAGGAAACGACCTTATGATGCCTGGTTATCCAGCGCAGGTAGAAGACATTGTAAATGCTGTTAAAGCTGGCAAACTTGACATCAATGATGTGGACCTATGTGTGAAAAACATGCTGGAATATATTGTCAAGACACCTAGATTCAATGGTTATAAATACTCAAATAAACCAGATCTTGAAGATCATGCACAGATTACTCGTCAAGCCTCAACAGAAGGTATGGTATTGCTGAAGAATGACGAACACACTTTACCTCTTAAAAATATAAAGAACGTTGCTCTTTTCGGTGTAAACTCTTATGATTTCTTAAGCTGTGGTCTTGGTTCCGGATGCGTAAACGTTCCTTATGTTGTGGATATGCTTAACGGACTTAAAAACGCAGGAGTGGGTACAACACCACAACTTACTGAAATTTATCAGAACTACGTGAAATACGCAACTGCCAAACTGAAGGCTGATAAGAACCCAGAGATGTGGTTTCTTGATCAAGGAAAGCCTAAACTCGACGAAATTGAAATTACAAAACGCTGCATAGAACACGAGATCAATGGTGCAGACGCTGCTATCATAACAATAGCAAGACAGGCAGGAGAAGGCATGGACAGGCAGATTGAAGGAGAATTCAATCTTACCGATAATGAAAAGAGCATGATTTCAAGAGTCAGCGATGCATTCCATGCTGCCGGAAAGCCTGTTATAGTTATAATAAATTCAGGCAGTGTTATGGAAACGGCTTCATGGCGTGATCGTGCAGATGCTATTCTTGTAGCATGGCAACCTGGAGAAGAAGGTGGAAACAGCGTAGCTGATGTTCTGACAGGTAAGGCTAATCCTTCTGGACACCTAACGATGACATGGCCAATAAGCGCAGCAGACGTTCCTTCAACAAAGAATTTTCCGCAGAATCCAGACTATTATAACCTTACAGATAAAATTGCAAGCGGAAGAATGCAAGGTGTAGACTACACAAACCATGAAGAGGATATATACGTAGGTTACAGATATTTCGACACATTTGGAAAGAAGGTGGCTTATCCTTTCGGTTACGGACTTAGCTATACTACTTTTGAATATGGCAAACCTACAGTAAAGGAATATGGTGACAAGATTGAAGTGTCTGTAAGCGTAAAGAACACGGGAAAGGTTGCTGGCAAGGAAGTTGCTCAGGTTTATGTCACAGCAGCAAAAGGTAGCTATGAAAAACCAGCAAAAGAATTAAAGGCTTTTGCCAAAACAGATTTGCTTAAAGCCGGACAAAGCCAGACTTTAAAGATGACTATCAACAAACGAGACCTTGCTAGCTTTGACGAAGCTGGAAGTCAATGGAAAGTTGATACTGGAGTTTATACATTTAAAGTGGGCGCTAACGTTGAAGATATCAAAGGACAGGCTACACTTAACATAAAAGGATATACTGAAAAAGTAAGCGATGTGTTGAAACCTCTACACAAGCTTAATCTACTACATCAATAAATTTGGAAAGGTATTTCGGGGCACATTATGCTCCGAAATACTCTTCCAATTCTTTCATTGCACTACCCTCTTCATTCTTCAAATCCTTAATTACTTGTCCTTTTTCTAGCAACAATATTCTTGTTGATATATCAGACACAAAATTAAGGTTGTGGCTAGACAATATAACAGTCATACCAAATTCATGACATGCACTCTGTATCATCTTTGCAATATTTATCTGTGAAGAAGGGTCTAGATAATTAAATGGTTCGTCAAGAAGAAGCACCTCTGGATTAATGATCATAGCACCAATAATACCTATTTTTTGACGATTACCCTCAGAGAAGTCACGAATATACTTCTTTGTACCTAAGATTTCATCATGCATCAATGAAGAATAATTTTCAAGTCGCTGATTGACTGTTTCTGTAGGAATATTGTAGACCTTTCCTATAAATGTGAAATATTCCTCTGGCGTATAGAAATCTATCAAGAAACGTCCGTCAATAAACGAGCCCGTATATTGTTTCCACTCCTCAGTTTCATTAACCTTTAAACCATTACTATAAACACAGCCGTCATCAGTCTTTATTAAATCAAGAATAAGACGCAATAAAGTAGTTTTTCCAGCGCCATTATTTCCAACTAATCCAACCAATTCGCCTGAACCAAGAGAAAGTTGAGGTATATCCACAACGGTTTTGTCACCATATATCTTTTTAAGATTTTCAATCTTTATTTCCATATTCGTTTTATTTAATTATTTATTCACAGAAAGTTTCCATTCTCTTATATCTTATACTCATAAAGCGATTAGCTAGCGACTTGAGAACGATTCTATGCAGAAGCAAAGCTATTATTCCAAGTAAAGCCACGATAGACTCTGCAATATAAATATTATTAATCAAGAGCATAATCGCAGCATAAATTCCCATTGGTATAAATATTGCAAAACTATAGAGATGGATTGCCATGTTAGCACCTTGATAATTGAAGAATGCCGAAGAAAATAGATCTAAACGCTTTGAAAAAAGACACGTTGGCATCATTATAATGTTAACGATAGCACAGAAGAAGAACGTTGCTACGAGCAGGTCTATGCCCCAATAGCCCAAGAATAGTCCCGGAATATAAGGTATAATCATGACAAGATTGATAAGCATCAAGAAATAATACTTTGTACATAACATCTCGTAAATAGATATGGGCTTTGTCATGATACCATGGAAGAAATTACCCTCAACACCAAATACCCACTGTCCAAGCAACATTGATGGGAATGCCATAGCGAACATCACAAATATAGACAAACCGCCAGCTCCTATTCCATCATCGCTATGAAGAGACAATGCCTGAGCATATACCTGAAACATGAAAACCAAAGGAATGAATATCATGCCCTGACGAAGACGCTTTGAGCGAAACACACTGATATACTCCATACTGAACAACGATACATCACCAAGGCTACGCACTTTTGAAGTATGAGTTTTCTGCTCATTATAGTGTTTTATGCTACACATATACTTATACAGACACAACAAGAAGAGCAGCGTTATAATAATCATGCCGAAAATTGCGACTATATCAATATTGAGCCCAACAGACACAGCATAAAAGACTGAAGCGACAATATAATATACAAGAAGTCCTATGAACAGAGGCAATTTATACTCCCATCCCTGAGCTTTACGCAGACATGTAAGCATGAGTCCATCTGTTATGCTGACACAGAAAGCAAGCAAAAAGGTAAGAAATGCATATCCTATTGGCATAATGAAACACGAAATACAGAAAAGTAGCACAGGATTAACCCAATTCCAATAGTCAGCAAGGTTCATAATGATAAGAAACTTATTCCAAGAACTTTCTAAAACGGGACGTGACTTTAGGTAATCATCCATTCCAGCAGCTTCCTGCTTCATTAGCAACTTCATCAGAATACCCATCACAGAAAAAGTCATGACCAACGGAATTGCAATTTTCTGAGTTATATCATTGTGCATATTAAAATTACCGTCCTTACGTATTTGTACGTAAGCCCCGATGATACCAGAGATAATGATAAACAGGATATACAAAAGCCACCCTAATCTTTTCCAGTCAAAGGTTCGTCTTTTTTGTATCCACCAAAGATTTAAAAGTGTTTTCAACATAAAATGTGCATCTTTTTAGTGACTATTCGTTTTGTCACAAATAATATTAAGTTGCAAATATAAAAAAAATCGACAAGAATATTGCCGATTTTTCAATTATTTTGATTATTCACTTTCCATTTTGATAATATTTCCTTCTTCATCATAACTAAGCGGAATAACTTTCAGGCTTCGCAACCATGTTGTATCATTGCTTGGAACACAGTCATGATGAAACAGATACCATTTTCCCTTGAACTCAGCTATACTATGATGTGTGGTCCAACCAACAACAGGCTCAAGTATCACGCCCTTATAGGTAAATGGCCCATAAGGATTATCACCAACAGCATAACATAAATAATGAGTATCACCAGTACTGTAACTAAAATAATACTTGCCATTATACTTATGCATCCAACTAGCCTCAAAGAAACGATGAGGATTATCTGCTGTAAGTGGCTTGCCATTTTCGTCAACAATCAGGACTGGTCGTGAAGCCTCACTAAACTGCAAAACATCATCTGTCATCTTTGCGACACGACTTGGCAACGGAGCTTCGTTCCCTTCAGGGAGATGCTCACACTTCAAGGCCTTATTATCCTTATACCATTGAAGCTGTCCGCCCCAAATACCACCAAAATAACAATACACGCTACCGTCTTCATCCTTGAACACACAAGGGTCTATGCTATATGAGCCACGTATAGGATCAGCTTTAGGCACAAACGGTCCTTCAGGAGTTTCTGAAACAGCAACACCTAAATGAAAGACTCCGTTATAGTCCTTAGCGGAGAATATAAGATAATACTTGCCATTCTTCTCAACAACATCATTATCCCACATCTGCTTCTCTGCCCAAGGCACGTCTTTCACATCAAGTATAACACCATGATCTGTAACAGGTGCTGTCATAGGATCATCGCCAAGAGATAGAACATGATAGTCTTGCATTTGGAAATGTCCGCCGTCATCATCGAAACACTCTCCGCTATCCCAGTCATGAGACGGGTAGATATATAGGCGACCGTTGAAAACATTAGCAGAAGGATCTGCCATATAATCCTTTGGAAATAAATATCTTGATTTCATTATTTAAATAGTTTTATTATATCTTTTACTACAGGTTTCACATTATATTTTCTGTCTAAAAGCAGACTATAGTTCGTACGTCCAGGAACAGGCCAACCATTAAGCCAGCTATCAGCATCACTAACGCCCCATAGGGTAACACGACTTATCTGATCTTTATGCTTAGCATAAATCTTGAAGAATGCTAGATAACGCTCGTTGAAAAGCTTTTCAGCACTCTTCGTAAGTCCATTTACATAAGGATTAAGGATCTTATCGTATTTAAATCTTTGACTAATATCAGCACCTCCGAAATGTTGTGGACTTGGAAGCATATTTATATCAAGTTCTGTCATCATTACCTTTACTCCACAAGCAGCAAACGAATCAATAGAAGCTTCATAATCATTTAGATTTGGATAATCAGTACCATTATGACTCTGCATACCTACAGCGTCGATGCGACAACCTTTTGCCTTTAAATCACGTACAAGTCTACAAACAGCATCGCGCTTACCAGGCTTTGACATAGAATAATCATTATAATAAAGTTCAGCACTAGGATCAGCTTCATGAGCAAACTTGAACGCCAACTCAAAATACTCAGGACCTATTATATTATAATACTGAGTTTTACGATAACTACCGTCATCCTCAAAAGCCTCGTTTACAACATCCCATCCTTTTATGCGCCCCTTATAGCGGCTCACAACATTTGTAATATGATGATAAAGTCTATCGATCAATACTTCACGAGTTACTGTTTTCCCATCATTATCCTTAAACATCCACCTAGGTGCTTGAGAATGCCAAACAAGACAATGACCAGTAACAACCATATTATTATCCTCGGCAAACTTCACCGTAGCATCAGCATCCTCCCATGAATAACGGTTTTCTTCTGGATGAATAGCCTCGCCTTTCATGCAATTTTCAGCAACTATAGCGTTAAAGTTATCAACTATAGCACTCTTCACCTTTGGATCCTGACTATATATGTTCCTTGTGCTCACAGCAGCACCAATAAGGAAATGTTTTCCTATTGTCTCTTTCATTGTCTGTGCCAAAACGTTAATAGTCAAGGCAAAGCATGCTACTCCCAAAATAATTTTTTTCATAATATCTAGTCTTTGTTATTACGTTTTTCTATTTCCATATTTATATTGTCGATAACCTCATCTGTAAGTTCGTATTTCGAGATTATAAAGATTGCTAACAACAAAAGCATAGCTGGTATAATACATACAAGCCACAATATTCCATGCTGTGCAAAAGCACTCTGACTGATTGCATTTGACTTATCAAAGCCAACAAAGCTCAAGATTAGTCCTGGAACTACTCCACCAAGCGCCATGCCTGCTTTATAAAATATACCAGTAAGTGCATTAACAATTCCGCTTATGCGGCGACCTGTAGTATACTCTCCATAAGAAATAACTTCTGGAACCAAAGCCCACATATAGCCAGTCGCAACTATGACACCGGTAGACTTGACAAACTGAGCAACATATACGATCCATATTTGACTGCGCAATGCTGGAATAATAGAAACCACATACAACAATCCCATTCCGAAAATTGCTATACCTAAAAAGACATAAAACATCTGTCGTTTTCCTATAGCTCGCTTTATTGCAGGAACTAATGGCATAAATATGAATGCTGGAGCAGAGCCCAACCCCATAAATATAGCCATTTCAGTAGGTGTGCCTTGTACATTGTATATCATATAATAACTTCCAGCAGAGTTACCAATCGCCATCATGGCAAAAGCAGTGATATAGAAAAAGGCCAATATTCGTAAAGGACGATTACGCACAAACTCAACCCAAAGGTCACTAACCTTTACACTTGCTGTTTCCTTTTTGTCCATGACAACACGTTCGTGTGACTGAGTAAAACAAAAAACGAGGAGTACCATTCCAATTAATGCGTAAATAGCCATGGTAATAAACCATGCACCACCATCTTTCTTTGTATTAGTAAGACCATCAGGAGAAAGAAAAGCCACAATGATTGGAATGCCAAGAGATACTGCGAGTCCACCAAGGTTTGCCATAAACATTCTTACAGAAGTAAGTATTGTAATCTCATCTGTATCACGGGTCAGACTAGCATTAAGAGCAC
This sequence comes from Prevotella sp., assembly GCF_051059605.1. Lineage (GTDB taxonomy): Bacteria > Bacteroidota > Bacteroidia > Bacteroidales > Bacteroidaceae > Prevotella. The sequence continues at coordinate 2,973,239 of NZ_CP050883.1, read as the reverse complement.
CATAAGGTACATTGACCAAAGTATAGCACATTGACATACCTACATAAGTGATATAAGCATACATCAATGAACCAGAAAATCCATTCCAGAAACATAATATGGCAAAACCAGAGAGCGGTATACCTCCCAATACAAGATAAGAACGATATTTGCCCAATTTCGGACTATGCTTATCAACAAATGTTCCAACCAAAGGATCCCACAGAACATCAACAAGTCTTACTATCAAGAACATTACCGCAACAGTTGCCGGATCTAGACCAAACACATTAGTATAGAACAGCAATAAATACATACCAATAGTCTGGTATATAAGATTCTGAGCCAAATCTCCGGAACCGAAACCAACACGCTGTAACCAGCTTAATTTATAAAATCCTTTCGATTCCTGCTTTGTCAAATTTGTATCCATTTATTATATTATTTATTTTCCTTTTATTATTTCAGCAGCATAACGCCCCATTACCTCATATCCTGAAGGATTCAGATGCAACCAGTCTGAAGAATATTCTGAGCGTAGCTTGTGAATATCAGATGAATCACGCACTAATTGATCAAAATCAACGATTCCATCGAAGTCTTTGCTATTTCTTATCCATTCATTGACAGTCTGCCTAGCAGCCTCATGAAAAAGGCTATACCATCCATTTCCTTTAAACGGTGTTATCGTTCCCCCATATACTTTTATACCTTTCGCCTTTGCTTTTGCTGCAAGTGTCTTATAAGCTTCAATAAGTTCTGCCGCAACTTGCTCACTATTTCCATTGCTGCATCCGATATCGTTAGTTCCCTCAAAGATTATAAGATTGGTGACACCATTCTGAGAAAGTATATCCCTATCAAACCTCTGCAATGCAGGCTGGCTTATGCCACCACGCAGTACGCAGTTACCACCGATACCAAGATTAAGAACTCCGTAAGGACTTTCTGCATTCAAGGAATACGACATAAAATCGGTCCATCTATTCTGCTTGTTTGTTGTTGTGCCACGACCATCAGTAATTGAATTGCCCAAAACAGCCACAACAGGAACATTATCAGCCATTACATCTATTGCAGAAATATTATACCAATGTTCTACCTTCTCAGAATTTTCGAAATCAGACTTTGCATTAGCCATTCCTTTTATAATATAAGATGTTGTGCGTGAACCACGATGCGACGTAGCATTTTGAGGTGTTTGGGCACCATAACATACAGTTATTGCTAAACGCTGTCCTGATTTTAGATTATATTTTATAGGATCAGACCAGACTGTTTTTCCTGCAGGAATAGTAACTTTTTTCTTTCCGGAAAAGTTTAGACTACGAGACGTTTTTATATCGGTCTGCCAACTATCACCAAGAGCATCAGCTATAAATACTGAATTTATCTCAACAGGCTGTAAACTGAACTCATTAGACAGTTTTAGTCTTATTGGCGAACCTGCAAAAGATATGTGTATAATATTTCGAACAGAACGATTAGAAAGACTGTTTGCAGGCATATCTCCTTTTCCAGTGAACTCAGGTGCTGTTGCCCAAGAACCTGTCCATTTATTTTCTTGTGCATTAGATTCCTGAATATTCACAAGAAAAAACATCAATAACAATAAACCAAATATTTTTTTCATGCCATTATAACTTTTATTTTTGCAAAATTAATAAATACATTAAAAAACAAAGTAGTTTAATGTAACGAGAACATTTTGATTTGTATCATTTTTCCCATATAAACACATTTTAAGAATGAAACATTTTTGATTTTAACTGGTTTTCACTAAATTTGCAACATACACCAATAAATAACTACATGAAACGCATACACTACATTATGACATTCCTTGGTCTGTTGATAACAATAATCGTTATGGCAGATAGCAGCAGGCTCTATACATCAGAAAAATTGTCGAGCAGTCTCATAAACTGTGTTACTCAAGACAAATACGGTTTTATGTGGATTGGTACGGAATATGGACTAAGCAAGTTTGATGGTTACAAATTCACTAATTATCTGCATAACAGCAAAGATACCACCTCAATTGCTGACAATATCATATCATCTTTCCTCGTAGACAAAAAAGGAAGGTTATGGATTGGCTGTGCAAAGGGGCTTATGCGCTATAATTCTACAAACGACAACTTCGTACAATACCATTTCCCTGATGGGAGGAAACCAAGAATTTACGACATGATAGAAAGTAGAAACGGTGACATTCTTATGGGTACTGCAGGATTCGGACTATACTCTATTAAAAGAGGTACTGACAAGATAAAATATGAGAAGCAATATTCCACAAGAGATTCCAACATGTTCTACACACATATATTCGAAGACAGTCATGGATATCTTTGGCAAGGAAGTCATTTAAGCCGATTTACACGTTTCAGTAAATATAAAGGAAAAATAAAAGTCACTTATTTTGATTCACCATGTGGGGCTCCTGTAAATTTCTACCAAGACTGGAAGAACTCTATGATGATTGTTTGCATGTTTGGAATTGTAAACTATGACTACACAACTGGAAAGATAACTGATGCTGGATATAATTTCGGACCATATAAAGGAAACATCACGATAAATTGTTCGAAATTCGATAAAAGCGGCAATTTTTATATCGGAACATCAGAATGTGGAGTACTAATGGCCCCTGCAGGAAGTAGGACTTTTACAGCATTTGAAAACAACAACAGCAGTAAGTTCAACCTTAGCACATCATGGGTGAATGATATTTATGAAGACAAGAGCCAAAATATATGGATTGGTTGTTATAAAAAAGGATTATTTCTAATTAACAACCAGAAAATGGCTTTCAATAGTTGGAGTTTCTCTGATCAAAATTATTCAATTGGAAGCAGCGTATCTTCACTTGCTCCAGGAAACGATGGAAGTATTCTGTGTACGGTGCAAAACAGCGGAGTTTATAAATTTGATCATGCAGGCAAGATTGTCAATCACCCTAAATCACCAGCAGGAACAAGCATAATCTATCAGGACACATGGGGACGTTACTGGGTTGGTACAGGAAACGCTCTATATAGTTACAATCCAGAAACAGGAAACTACAAACAAGAAATGAAGTTTGCCAGTGCAGGAATATACTGCATCACAGACGATGGAATGGGCAAATTATACATATCTGTATATAGTAAGGGGTTATACATTTATGATAGCAAGACGCATAAAGTTAAGATTCTAGACATGAGCATGACGTCGCCACACGGAATGTTATGCAACGATTGGATTAGATCCTTGAGGTTCGACCGCCAAGGGCTTCTGTGGATTGGCACTTCAAATGGCGTTGCTTGCCTTAACACCCAATCTTACACCTTCGACAATTACGGTTGGAATTGCATATTGCGCAATTCTCAAGCAAACTATTTATGTGAAGACGATTGGGGCAATATGATAATAGGAACAGATGAAGGACTATACATATATTATCGTGGTTTAAAGAAATTAGCACCATTTCCACATTCATCAGTACTTAGCAACAAACAAATATGCGGTATAGTAAAAGATTCGCATAATAACATTTGGGTAAGCACAACAATGGGGATATGGCAATATGACCACCATACAGAGAAATTCATAGCCCACATTAATGGAAATGGTCTCCGCTCTCATGAATATACATTAGGTGCAGTAATGCAATCGACAGACGGGCGCATAGGATTTGGAAACACGGATGGAATCACTACTTTTTATCCTGACAACGTAATTAGTGACATTACAGAAATGGGAGATGTACATCTTACAAATTTCATCATTTATGGCAAACATATGGACTATACCAAGAACAAATATACGGTCCCATATTCTGAAAACAGTTTTACTCTTGAATTCTCGCTATTAAACTATAAAAATGCAGAAGATGTATGCTATCAATATCGAATAAACCGAGGTGAATGGAATTCTACTGACGAAGGAATAAACTCCATTCCTTTTAACAAGCTCAACCCTGGCAATTATCAGATTGAGGTAAGGGCTAGCTGCAACGGCATTGTTTCTAAGAATACAAAAGTAATAGATATCACTGTGGAGTCCCCATGGTATGCTACAACATTGGCATATATAATGTATGCCGCACTGATAATCATACTTATATATTTCATATTCAGATATTATGAGAGACGTAGAACGGCTGATCTTGAAGAACAGAAGATGAGATTTCTCATTGATGCCACTCATGACATACGCTCTCCGTTAACATTGATAATGAGTCCATTGGAAAAGTTGAAACGTAAGATTACTGATATTGACAGCTTAGGAGAAATAAATATCATTGACCGCAATGCTCAAAGACTTTTACTGTTGGTAAATCAGATTCTTGACGAACGGAAAATCGACAAAAATCAAATGCAGTTACACTGTGATGAGACTGACCTAGTGGAATTTACTCGCAACATAATTGCTTTATATTCATATAATGCAAAAGAAAGAAACATAAATATTTCTTTGGAAGCTTCGCAGAAAAAGATAAATGTATGGATTGATCGAATTAATTTTGACAAGATTATTAATAATATAATGTCAAATGCGATGAAATATACTTTCGACAATGGGACCATAAATGTTTTAATAACTTGTGACAACTCAAAGGCGACACTTAAAGTAACAGATTCTGGGATTGGAATAAAGAACGAAGATGCAGGAAAATTATTTGATCGCTTCTATCAAGGAAAGAACACAACTGGCTTCCATTTTGCAGGGACCGGGATAGGTTTGAACTTATGCAAAGCGTTGGTAAACATGCACGGAGGAAACATAAAGGCATATAATAGATGTGATGGGCAAAAGGGCACATGTATGGAAATAAATATTCCACTTGGAAATGCCCATCTTAAACCAGAAGAAATAGAACCAACCGATAACGACTACGTAAACGAAATTGCATCGCAAACACATAAGAAAAGCGCAAATAAAGATTTTAGAATCTTAATCGTTGACGACGACCACGAAATTGCGACATATATTATGAACGAACTTGGCGGATGGTATAAGTTCGATTATGCGTCAAATGGAAGAGAGGGATTAAGCAAACTACTTTCTTCAGAATTCAATTTGGTTATAAGTGATGTAATGATGCCTGAAATGGATGGTATAACTATGCTTAAAAAGATAAAAGGAAACTGTAAGATTAGCGATATCCCTGTAATACTTCTTACCTCAAAGAGTGATGTTGATAATCGTCTTGAAGGATTAAAACGTGGCGCTGATGCTTTTCTTGCTAAACCATTCAGCATGGAAGAACTACATATTCTAATTGACAATCTGGTAGATAACGTCAGAAGACTTAAGGGTAAATTCTCAGGTGCATTGGAGCAAGAAGATAAAATGGCAAAAATAGAAGTTAAAGGTAACAACGCTATGCTTATGGACAAGGTGATGAAATGCATAAACGAAAATATCAGCGATCCAGACTTTAATGTAGAAAAGCTAGTCGAAAGTGTGGGTATGAGCAGAGCGCAACTACATCGTAAGCTGAAAGAAATTACAGGTGTAAGCACCGGTGAATTCATAAGAAATCTACGATTAGAGCAAGCTGCACAATTGATCATTCAAGGAGAAATCAATATATCTCAGGTAGCTTATGCCGTAGGCTTTAATAATCAGACCCATTTTTCAACTGTATTCAAAAAGCACTTTGGAGTAGCCCCATCAGAATATTTTGAGACGAAACATAAAGAATAGGATATTATAAACTAAGTATAATATAAAATTATTGATTAATTTTGCAACATGAAGAAAACAATACTGTTATTTATATTCTTTGCTATTTGCTCCACGATAACGGCGGAAGACGGGCATAATCTGTGGTTGAGATATGAGACGCTAAACAAAGCTCATGTAATTGCACCGAAAGGTGGAAAGACGATGCTGATTGCCATTGATGAATTAAAGAAATATTGGAATGGCAAAGACATAAAACTCGTAATTGACAAAAGTTTAAAAAATGATGACGGATTTATTTATGATGCAGATTCGATTTGCTCTCATTCAGAAATCGGCTTACTATATGGTGTTTATGACGCGCTAAGAATACAACAACTTAGTACAAATAGTAATACAGGAGGGTATTCTGCTCCAAAATATTCACGACGAATTCTTAATCATTGGGATAACATCGACGGAAGCATAGAACGTGGTTATGCCGGAAAAAGTATTTTCTTCTCTTCTAGACTAAAAGGCAATGACTGGGAAAAACGTATTATTGAATATGCACGAGCAAATGCATCTATTGGAATAAACGGCAGTGTACTAAACAACGTGAATGCCTCTCCTAAGATTTTAACTAAAGTATATCTTGATAGTATAAAAAATATCGCTGATATAATAAGACCTTACGGAATAAAAGTTTATCTATCTGTGAATTTCGGTTCACCAATGGCTTTGGGATATACTAAGACTGCAGATCCACTCGACGTAACCGTTAAAAATTGGTGGATTAATAAAGTGAACGAGATATATTCTTTAATTCCTGACTTCGGTGGATTTCTTGTAAAAGCTAATTCTGAAGGACAACCTGGCCCATTTGATTACGGACGCACTCATGCCGATGGTGCAAATATGCTTGCTGATGCACTAGCCCCTCATAAAGGAATCGTTATGTGGCGAAGTTTTGTATATGGCGCAAAGCACAAAGGCGAAGACAGAGTGAAACAAGCTCTTAATGAATTCAAAGATCTTGACGGCAAATTCCGTAACAATGTAATACTTCAGAGTAAGAACGGACCACTTGATTTTCAACCACGTGAACCCTATGCTCCGATCTTCGACAATATGAAGCAAACTAAACAAATGGCAGAGTTCCAAATTACACAAGAATATACAGGACAAAGCAAACATCTAGTATATCTTGCAACAATGTGGAAAGAATTTTTCAGCTTTGTATCTCCAGACTGCCTTGTTGGTATAGCAGGTGTGAGCAATATAGGAGATGATACTAATTGGTGTGGACATCCTTTTTCACAAGCTAACTGGTATGCATTTGGTAGACTTGCATGGGATCCATCTCTTTCTGCCGATTTAATCGCTCATGAATGGATTCAACAAACATTTGGACAGAACATTAATGAGTATGCTATAGGCGACATGATGCTAACAAGTCGTGAAGCATGCGTTGACTACATGATGCCTCTAGGTCTCCACCATATATTTGCATTCGACCACCATTACGGGCCACAGCCAGACGGATACAAAGCAGAATATCCAATAGAATGGTACCCTGTATATTATCATAAGGCCGACAAAAATGGTGTAGGATTTGACAGATCTTCAAAAGGCACGAATGCAGTATCACAATACAGAGAACCATACCGTAGTATGTTCGACAATCTACAAACTTGTCCAGATGATTACTTACTATGGTTTCATCATGTGCCATGGGATTACAAATTAAGAAATGGAGACACGTTGTGGGATGAACTATGTGGACTATATTATAGAGGCATAGAACAAGTTGTATCTTTTCAAAAGATTTGGCAAGACGCTCAACCTTATGTTGATGAAGAACGTTGGTCAAAAGTAAACTTGTTGCTTCAAGTGCAATTAGACAATGCTAAAGAATGGCGTAACTATACGCTAAAATACTTTCAAACTTTTTCGAAACAACCAATAAAATACGATTTCACCGGTGTTAGTTTTATGCCAATATCAGTTAGCAGCAAGTTAAGACAATAATACCATTATGAAAAGAATAATATTTATTATGGTTACAATGCTAACGTGTTTTACAGCACAATGCATTGGACAGGAAATGATTTTAGGTGGTGAACTAAGTAATTCTGCAGCAACGAATATTGCAGACATTGATAGTTCGATTTCTAAGGCCGTCAAGACTGGTATTAATACTGTACTAGTACCTGCACAATGGGACTTAATTGAACCTACAGAGGGGACATTTGATTTTTCACTAATCGATGAAACCATTAATATTGCACGAAAAAACAATATTAAGGTTATATTTTTATGGTTTGGAGCATGGAAGAATTCTATGAGTTGCTATGCACCGATGTGGTTTAAGGAAGACACAAAACGCTTTCCGAGGGCAATTACAGAGAAGGGCAAAAAGATGGAAATTGCATCAGCATTTTCTGAGAATGTATTCCAAGCTGATAACACAGCATTTACTTCTCTCATAAGGCATATTAAAAAAATAGATCCACAGAAGGAGACTGTCATAATGATCCAAGTGGAAAATGAGATCGGTATGCTTGAAAGTGCTAGAGACTATTCAGAAATAGCAAACAAGGAATACAGCAAAGGTATATGGCGGAAAGAGTTAAATCAAATCGGATTTCATACAGAAGGCAAACTTTATGAGGACGAAGCATTTCAAGCTATCTATTATGCAAAATATGTAGAAAGACTAGCCCAAAATGCAAAACAAATCCACAACATACCTTTATATGTAAATGCAGCCATGAATAGTCGTGGACGAAAGCCTGGAGAATATCCATCAGCTGGACCATTAGCCCACCTCAGTAAGATATGGAAGACTTATGCACCAAGTATAGACATGATGTCACCAGACATCTACGATGAAGGCTTCAAAGAGTGGGCTAAAAAATACGATTTCAATAACAACCGTCTATTTATTCCAGAAAGTAAATGTTGCGCAAATAGCGGAGTAAGAGCTTTATATGTTTTTGGTGAACACCATGCTTTGGGATATAGCACTTTCTCTATTGACACTGCTGAAAAAGAAGCAATAGAAAACTTACAAGGTAGTTATTCGCTACTTCGTCAGCTTTATCCTATTATGACGCATAAAAACAAAAAAGATATCCACGGCGTTCTTTTTGATAAGACTGACAATCAGCGAATAATTAAAGATGACAACATCACAATAACATGCAGACACTATTTCACTTTACCTTGGGATAAACGTGCAACAAATGGTCAAGAATGGCAAGAAGGCGGCGGAATAATAATTAAACTGGCTAAAAATGATTATCTGATCGCAGGGAATGGAATTGTCGTGTCTTTTCAAAACAACGACGAGATTCTACAAAACAAAGAAGAAAGACTTGGCGAAGATGGGTTCATCATTAACGGACGCGATGATGATTCAAGTAGAAAGAACTCATCACAATTTAACGGGAAACGCTCGGGGATTGGATATGTGGACGAAGTTACAATAAAAACAGACGGCAAAATTGAATATCTTCGCAGACTGAACGGTGATGAAGATCATCAGGGGCGACACGCTAGAATATCTGTAGGAGAATGGAAGATTCTACACATAAAATTATACGAGTATTAAATCTTTCATTTAATTATACTTGCAGCATATTCGCCCATCAGCTTATAACCTTCCGCATTAGGATGCAACCAGTCACTTTGCAAATTCTTTTGCATTCGGCTGTGATCTTCAGGATTACGAAGAAGCTCATCAAAGTCTAAAATACCATCAACTTTTTCCTTTTGTGATCTAATCCATTGATTTACGGTTTCACGAGCTGCATCATGGAATATAGAATAATATCCTGCACCCTTAAAAGGAGTAATCGTACCAAGGTATACTTTAAGTTTTCTTTCCTTAGCCTTCTTAATCATATCATCATAAGACTCTATGAGTTGCATTGCAACAGCTTCACTGTTACCTTTGACCGCAGCACCAATATCATTTACACCTTCGAAAATAATGACGGCGTTTAAGCCACGTTGTTCCAATATATCATGGTTAAAACGATTTTTTGCTAACTCTCCGAATCCTCCAGGAACAACCACCCTATTATTACCAATTCCGAGATTCAATACACCAAAATTAGTTATATGATATTTATAGTGAAACGTCTCAGACATAATATCTGGCCAACGATTTTGCGCATTGTCAGTGCTATTTTTCCCATCAGTAATAGAATTACCTATAATAGCGAGACTCTTTCCTGTTGAATCAAATACATCTATTGCGGCAATATTAAACCAATGGTTTTCACGGAATGCCTTTGAAAAATTACTATCAGCATTCGTCACACCACGCATAATATAACTTGTAGTACGAGAGCCCATATGTACTGTCGGGGATACTGGTGCGGAAGTATAGTTGATCGTTATTGACAAACGCTCTAAAGGTTTTAAGTCATAAACCAAGGCATCACTGAAAATAGACTTGCCAGCTGCAATTGTTACCTTATACTTATTTCCAAACTTCAAATATTTGGCAGTTTTAGCTTCGACAGCAGAAGAATCTTTAGCATGAGCAATATATACAGACCGTATCTCTATAGGTTCATTAGAAAGTTCATTGCTGATTTGCAATCTAATTAATTTCCCGCCAATAGAAACTTTCACAATTTGCCTGACAGAACGATTTGACATATTATTGTTATAAGGCATATAAGCCTTTACTACTGGTTGTTGCGCAGTTGCCCAAGTACCAACCCAATGGTCACCTATAACATCCTTAACTTGAGCATTCACAAATAGCGAAGCAAACAACATCAATATTAATAATACTTTTTTCATCTTTTTACCTTATTTCCTTTCGACACATTCCATATACACAAATAATAGCGAATCATCAAGCTTGCTTGAATGTTATGCCGAGTGCAGTTTATCTTATGCAAAGATAACACAAACGAGTGCAGAATCATCAAGCTTGTTCGAATGTTATGTCGAGTGGAGTTTATCTTATGCAAAGATAACACAAATTTTCGGATAACAAAAAAGGGGCTGACAAAAGTCAGCCCCAAGATCAGAGAGAGATAAGACTGGTCTCGCGACCAATCATCTTATCTACAGATTTTTTATTTTTATTATTTACCACCTGCCCACCATACTGGGTCAGTAAATAGATAATTACCAGCAGAGCTACCAGAACCAAATGCTGCAGCAACATTAGGATTAGATACAACATCACTCTCGCCATAAGGCATGCGAAGTGGCCAACGATTCACATTTGCTTGAATATTCATTGGGTTAGTTAATGTTACATAGTATGCACCATCAGCATAACGGCAGCGACGAATATCATTATATGTCTCAAGCTGTTCATCGCGAGTCTGCGCAATGTATTTTTGTACCATAATTTCCTTCAAAGGATTAGCTGCATAACGAGTTTCGATGGACTTAAGGTAGTCTGTTATCGTAGCATCATCAACTGAAGATCCACTAGCTACAAAATAGTCATTGAATGACGCAGTTACTGCAGTTTCAAAATCAGCCTTTGCATCTTGAGTAAGACGAGCCTTAACCTCTGCTATAATAAAATACAATTCAGATTTACTGAACACATGAAGGTATGCAGCTCCGTTATCCAACCATGCAGGATAATTTACCGTTTGAGTCATCATTGCTTGAGCTGAATTACCAGGTTGACCTATAATAGGTTTATCTGCTCCAAATCCATTTGTATTATAAAGAGCTTCACGAGGGTCTGCACGATCAACAAGAAGATCATCAACTGTCTTTGAAGAACCAATATAAGAACGACTCCAATGATAAGCAGACCAAGCATTATCAGCTGTCTTACCATTAAAGATGTCGAGTTTTGCTCCATCAAAACCTGCAGTTATTGCAGCCTGAGCCTCTTTAAGAACATCGCTCAAAACATTCTTGTTAACACCATAAGTATGAAGTAAATATCTAGCCTTAATAGCATGAGCAAGTCCAGACCATTTTTTCAAATCATTTGCAAAAAGTAGATCCTGAGTTGTTACATGTTTACCCCCTTTAGCAAAATTAACTTGTGCATCATCAAGAAGAGCAAAAATCTTATCATAGATTTCTTTCTGACTATCAAGTTTTGCTTTTTTCGTACCATCAAAGCTTTCTGAGCAAGGAATATCACCATGCAAGTCAGTAAGAATACCCCAATTAAGAGCTTCCAGAGTTTCTTCCATTCCCAACAGGTCATAATTTCCAGCATTTACTCCACCATCAGCACATTTTTCTTTTATTGAAATAAGATTTTTGAGATTTAAATATGTAGAGTTCCATTCATTACCAAATGTTGAACTTGCTGCCATTTCTCCAAAGTCACGCACCTCAACATTCTTCATCTGGTTATTACCTGTTCCAAAAAGTTGTTCTGTGTAAGAAGACACATACCATGCGTAATTACCACACAAAGTGCTATATACAGTAGCAACCTCAGCGTCTGTGATTTGGAATTTTCCATTTACGATATCGACACCTGGATGAGATTCATCCGTATTAATTCTGTCCATCGTATCCTCTGAACAAGATACCGCTAGTGTTGATGTCAGAACCAATCCTAAAATATATTTTAATTTCATAATTGTCCCTTTTAAATTATTAATACCATTTATTTCCTTTAGAAAGTAAGTTTAAACCCACCACCAAAGCTTGATGTATTTGGAACAGAGAAGCGCTCAAAATAACCACCCATATTACCATTACCCTGTGAACTTTCTGGATCAAGATTAGGCATCTTAGACCAAAGGAGTACATTGCGAGCAAATGCATATACAGAGATATCTAAACCGCCAAATTTAGGCAACTTATAACCAAGAGTTACATCACGTAGCTTCCAGAAACTTGTATCATAGATACCAGCCTCGGTAACATTGTTGTAAGCTCTATAATACTCTTGACTAGCTACCTGAACCGTATTTTTCTTGCCTGTCGCAGCATCTATACCTTCAGCAACCATAGTTCCTTCGTGGTAAGGAAGAGATTCCTTTGTAACTCCGAAATAATTCATTGTAAGAAGTGTTCCGTTGTACATCGCTCCACCTTTCTGCCAATCAACAGTAGCTGTAAGAGACAAATTCTTATAATTAGCTCTAAGATTAAAGCCCATATTAAAGTCAGGAGTACACTCACCAAGGTTTACACTGTTTGCAGTTTTCTGAGGAAGTCCATTAACCAAAAGTAACTGTCCATCATCAGTACGCTTAAATGCATAACCATAAATATTAGGATATGTATATCCTGCCATTGCACGAATCTGTGGTTCTACGAAACCACCAAGCATAATACTCTCTACACCATCGGCAAGTTCTTTAACCTGATTCTTTATCTTAGTAAAGTTAACTCCTAAATCAAGGTTGAAATTTTTATTCTGAACAACAGAAGCATTAAGTGACAATTCATGAGACCAAGTTGTCATTCTACCAGCATTTGTTCTAAGATATTGATAACCTGTACTACCAGCAGTTGGTACATCAAAAATTTGGTCTTTCACGTCTTGATAACTTAGAGTATACTCTATCTTAATTCTATTATTAAAGAAGTTAAGATCTGCTCCAGCTTCCCAGTTTGAAGTATTCTGTGGCTTCAAATTTGGGTCGAATTTCACATAATACGGAGTATATGTTGTCGCACCACCCATTGGATAGCTAATTGGAGTATATGTATACATACCACTACCATAAGAAGGAACATACATATAATTATTATAATATATACCAGCTTGTCCTACCTGAGCAAAAGAGGTACGCAACTTACCATAAGAAAGGATGTGGTTACCTTTCAGTGCAGGAAGTTCTGTGAATATCCATCCTAAAGATACAGAAGGATAGAAGAAGCTACGATTGCCACGTGGCATTGTAGAAACCATATCATTACGTCCTGTTACAGTAAGGAACAACTGATCACTCCATGTAAGTGAAGCCTGACCAAAGAAACCAACTGTACGCTCTTGTGATTTATATTCACTCCAAGAATTCATTGTAGAAGCATTGCCAATTGTTGGTTGACCGTAGAATGCCAAACCAGAAGCATCATAATCCCAATTACGTCTATATTCATGATTGAATTCTGAGCCTAAAAGGAATCCAAAATCCCATTGTTTTTCTCCACCCAATTTTGCAGTAAAATTAGCTGTGAACAAGTTATTGAAAATATTTTTCTCAACACCATAATTCTCTACTTCTCCCTTAGTATTATATGCTGAGCCAAGTTCTGCCTGAGTAGTGTTATTAGTTGTATAAACATCTAAACCAGCCTGCTCACGGAAGACCAAATTATAAGCATCGCTCCAATTTATCTTAGGACGATATTCTACGTATGCATTACCAAACACGCGGTTAGTATGCTGAAAGAATTCATCATTATGAGACCACCAATAAGGGTTATTGAAGTTTGTAGAGCGGAATAAGATTTGGCTTGTTGGATCACCAGGAGCATGATAAGGGGTACCCTTCAAATTGTATTCTGCTGGAGCTGAATAAACAACATTCATGATACCATTATTTGCACCAGGAGCAGAAGTTATCTTCACAGAACTATAGTTAGCAGAAAAACCTGCCTTCCACTGGTCATCAATTTGCCAATCTACAGCACCACGAGCACCAGTACGTGTCATACCAGTTGAAGGAACGATACCCTTCTGATAAGTATCATTCACACCGAAAGAATAACTAAGTTTATCCTTGCGCTGAGAAATATTAAATGTGGAATTTTGTGTGAGACCTGTATTAAAGAAATCGCCAACGTTATCGTAAACTTGAGGAGTAGCCCAACCGCTAAGACCAGCCGCTGCATACTTAGGGTTATAGTATTGTCCCTCATGCTTTCCGGAAGCAGTATATTTATTAGTAGTATTACCACCATAAACTGGATCATTTGCAAGATCAGAAATCTTAGGTCCCCAGCTCATAGAAGTTGTAGGGTCATAAAGAATATTTGCCGAATTGTAAGCTGTTTTACCATCAAGACCCACTCCTGTACCTTGTGCATACTCTGTTTGGCGCTCAAACTTACGACTCAATGTCTGTGCACTGATATCTGTAGAGAACGAAATAACAGGCTTAGATGTATTTTTACTACCACGCTTTGTTGTAATAAGAATTACACCGTTTGAAGCACGGATACCATAAAGGGCAGACGCAGCCTGACCTTTTAATACATTAATTGACTCAATATCATCAGGGTTGATGTCTATTGAACGGCTTGCATTATCAGCACCTGTCACAGATTGACCTGTTGAAAAGTCAGGAGTAGAAGATATTGGCATACCATCTACAACATAAAGAGGGGTGTTGTTTCCATCAAAAGAACGCGCACCACGAATCATAATTTGTGCAGAAGCACCTGGTGCACCTGATGATGTACGAATATCAACACCAGTAAGTTTACCTTGCATTGCACTTGCCAAAGAAGATGTTCCAGAAGTATTCAAATCTTCAGATGTAAGCTCCTGAGAAGCATATCCCAGAGCTTTTTTCTGACGAGTAATACCCATAGCTGTAACAACAACTTCGTCGAGAACCTTATTATCAGGTTCCAAAGCAATTTTTACTGAACTAGACGCTGCAACAGTCTTAGGTCTCATGCCTAAATAAGAAGCGACAAGTTTGCTTCCTGTTGGTGCTGTTAATTGGAAATTACCATCAACGTCTGTTACTGCACCTGTCTTAGTACCTTGAACAAGGATTGACGCACCGACTATCGGTTCACCGTCATCACTTGATACTACCGTACCAGACACTCTAATCTGTGCCAGTGCCATTCCTAAATTTAGGAACAAGCAGGCTAGAAACACTAAAAGTCTCTTTTCCATAAAGTCTCTCTCTTTAAAGCTTAAAAATTACAAAGTCTCTACTTAGACTTGATAAAATCTGTTTCTTTTCTCGCTTAATTAATTTTATTAATGTTATCGGGCACAAAGTTAATGAATGTATAATCAATCTCCAAATATTTTGTGCAAAAACTTTCATTTAGAAGCAAAAATACCATATTTTGGTTACATTTACGCATACTTACCGTATATTTTGCAACTTCTTATAACATCAAGAATGTTAAATTATAAACAATTGATAGTTCGTAAAAGATTTAATATATCGAAAAATTGAATAAAATATAGTCCTCTAAAAAATAAAAATAGCAAGTAGTCATGGCTCTTCGTCAATTAAGGGGGAGACATCCTGAGCCCTACTAAAAAAGTTTTTTTAATGCCACTAATGTCATAATGTCACAAACCCTTTGTTTATCGGGCTTCAGCCAGTGACATTAAGTGACATTATAGGGATAAAAGTGACATCAAACTCCAAATCACACCTGTTTTTCGCGTTTTTTTCGCAATTATGCAATACATATATAGACGTTTTTTCGTTTATGATGATCTGTACCAGTCTTCATGTATGCCACACATCGTAATATGTTTAGCTTTTATATCAAAACCGAACTGTAATAATAGTGGCAATCGTCATCCACCCAATCTTGTAGTTTCATTGATAATCATTTGTTTACCTACGTTAGGTAATACCCTTTTTCACGTTAGGCAATTCAATTACCTAACGTGGGTAATCAAGTTGTTCACGTTGGGTAACCCGATTACCTACGTTGGGTAATCGGATTACACACGTGCTGAGGTAATCGAATTACCCAAAAGTTATAAAAATTTAGGTAATAGTTTGTGCACTCTGTTTCTGTATTTAGTTGCATCCTTTAAATTCATTCTCTGATGTTTACATATATTTATGGAGTAGATTTTTAATTATACATCTATTCAGGAAGCCTGAGTTTATATTCGATAAAAATAAGCACAAACATGTATTATGTTAATAGTATAATTGCGAAAAAATCGTCAAAAACAGGTATGATTTAGAGTTTAATGTCACTTTTAGCCCTATAATGTCACTTAATGTCACTGGCTGAAGCCCGATAAACAAAGGGTTTGTGACATTATGACATTAGTGGCATTAAAAAAACTTTTTCTGGTAGAGGGTCATTGCTCAAGTCCATTTATAGAGGATGTTGCAAAAAACAAACGAGGATCCTTAGTTATATGAATTCTCATGGCCATATTATTTAAGCATTCAAATAAGCGAACTCCTATCCCCATAGATTATTAAAACATTATAGGTGTGCTTTTTAAGCACACCTATAAATTTAAAAGATATTTAGCTAACAACTTATCGCAAGACAAACTTTAATTGGTTTTTCTTTGCTAAATTGGCAATTTTTGCTGGAGAATTGGATTTTTTCACCAAGTAAGGAGAATGTAAATCTACTAGAAATCCTACTTTAGTATTTGCGTTGAGCGCTTTAGCAGAACAAGCCATGAACAATAATGTACCTATTTCATTTCCACTAACAGTTCCACTGAATTCTGCATATGTACCATCTTTACTATTATAATCAAAAGCAGCGCTATATGTTGCACCACCAACATTATATCCTGTTAAAGATTTATTATTAGCATCAGCAAAAACTGTATAGATATAGTATTTACTATAAGCTCCTATATACTGTCCGCATGTAGTTGAAATTGCCATATTAGATCCATCAAAAGTTGTAGGAATCTTAAAATCAAATTCAGGCAAGAACAACGTATCTTGGGAAACAACTGCCTCAAAAACCTGCTGTTGTCCATCACCATCCAGAGAAACAAGATAATAATCACCAGCTAAGTCTGTATCAAAGTCGCCTTGTACAACTTTTATTGAATCTTTATAACTTCCTACATTATATTTAACATAATCAGAGCGTAGATGACCAGTAGTATTAGCAGACATACTAACCTTCAAACTATCTTCAGTATTTGAAACCGTTACCCAATCAGGAGCTGATAAAACATTGAAGTCAAGATTGGCAGACATTGCATAAGTGAAAGAAGCTGCTAGATCTGAGCTATTAATAACAGAAGAAACTGACAGCTGGAAAACAAGACCTCCTTGTACCAAAGGAATATTTACGGAATCAGTTCCATTATGTAATGTGACAACCGTTGAACGACCGTCTCTATTATTATTCTGGTCAACAGCAACCTTCACCGTATCTCCTACGACACTAGTCTTGCACCAAGTAGCATTTGAAGATGCACTTACCGTGCCTTGAGAATGGAATTCAACTACCCCATTAGCCGCACGAGCAGGAAATACAAGATTACTTTTCACAACACTAATTGTGGATTCTTTTCCATAAGGATTATCAATATTATCGCTACAAGCGGCAAATACTAGTATACCCAATAATACAATAAATAAATTTATAATCTTCTTCATACTAATTTACTTTTTAATTAATGAGTCTAAATAATAGAAACGATTAGAGTTATTTACAGCCCAAGCTGGATTAACAAAAGCCCCGGCACTTTTACCATTAGAGTCTATAAGCCACATAATAAAAGAATTAAAAGTTATTCCTGGGTATCCATTTGAAGTCCATTTAAAAGCAAGTTTTCCAGAAAGACTAGCACTTTGATTATATGTCAATACCATTCCTGCAGCAGGATCCCATGTAAGGCTTCCGCCTACTTGCCATGCACAAAGCCAGATTTTATAACCTTGATATTCACCTATAACCTGACTATGAAGTTCCAGTATACCTTTTGACTTATTATACTTAAGTACAGGGCTGAAATTAGAGTTCAAGCCATCCAACTTATACGTTGTACCATCACCCGTCGGAGTAAGTTTAACATCCATCGTTAGTGCTGTCTTTGCTCCAGAAACAGGACTATATGTAAACGAATAATCACCTGCATAATCAGAATATTTGAAATAACCAACAGGCAAAGTTCCTTTGAATGTCACGTTAGAAACATCAGTACAAGTCAAAATAGTCTTATCTGCATCAAATATAAAATTTTGCAATTTCTGTCCATTAACTATTATTGGCTCATACAAGCGTACACCTTTATCCGTGATAGTAAAAGCGGTAGAACCGGTTATTGTAGAATCATTACTACTTGAGTACTCAATTTGTCTATTGTCAATATCCACTAAGATGGCAAGATTAGTCTTGTCTACAGTACCTGATGCACCGTTAATAACAAAATTGCCAATAGTAGACTGTACGCTATTTAGATAAACTGATGGCGTTTCCGTCAATGGATGCATCTTCATTATTGAGCCTGTCTTCTTTCCTTTCAACACAACTTCATTAGAATCAGCACTGAGTATTATGAATTCATAATCTGCATGTAGACCTTCATAATTATCGGCACTTGGTGTAGCAAGAGCATGCAACACAGTGTTGTAAGTATCAAAAGTCAATACAGGGCCATCATCCGTCGTGAGTTTATAATATGAGGTTGCAGTATCAGTAGACAACTCTGATGATGCAGTACATGTAAGTGAATCAAATTTCACGGTAAAAGCATAACCTCCATATTGTTGATTGTCACCTACATAATAATCTATTAACCAACCCTTTTCTGATCCCTCGAGCACCTTTCTTGTTTTATCTAGTGTATTTTGCATACGCAATGACGAAGGCTCGTCGAAAAGATCTTCCTGATCTTTCATACAAGACTGAAAGACAAGCAAAGGAAGAAGCAATAGTAATAATTTAAATATATTATTTTTCATAATTGTATGCTTTCGTTATTTAATTGTTAAATCACTTAAGTTTATCTTATCAGCAACAACGTCATATTCACGGCGCAATACAGAAGTTCTTAACTTATCAATATCAATATTCCAAGAATTCTTCATATACGACCTTACCATATTAAGTTTTGCCTCAATAAGTTCACGTCCAGTTTTTGGATCATCAGGCGTTCCGGCAGCTTCTTCCATCCAAGCCTCCCATTGCTCAGGTGTGTTTGTTATATACATAGAAAGCATCTCTGCAAAATCCTCACCATGTGAATGCTGGGAATAAGCACTTATAAAACCTCTCTGCAAATAGCCTGAGGCATATTCTGGGACACTCCAACTATCAGCTACATAGCCAGTAGATGTAACAAGCTGAAAGGCTGATGAATAATCCTTTGTCTGATTGAGAATATGAGTAAACTCATGATGGATTGTCTTAAGATACAATTCATTAAGATAATTAAGATCGTTCTTATATTGATCAAGATTATTTACTCCGGTAAGCAATATTTTCTTTCCACTTTCAGCAGTACCAAGAATCATTGTTCCATTGTTTTTATACTCAAATTCTCCGATAAGGAAAAACATCTTCGGAAAATATCGGCGAGTAAATTCAACACCTCCGACCTCATTGTATGCCTCAACACAAGTGTATTTAACGATATGAGCCAATTCCACAGACTGATTATAGTCAGCAGGAACTGTATAAAAAGTCTTATCGGTCTCATTATACTCGTAACGATACTTGAATTCTATATTGTATGGCTGCAAATAATTTACAGTCAACCATTTATCGAAGTCTGTCTTTGTTGAATTATTACCACTATCGGACGTGATTACGCTCTCCGAGCTCAATTCATCCTCAGAACAAGCCGAGAATGACATAGCTACACACGCTAGTAATAATGAATAAAATATATTCTTTTTCATTTTGTTGCTTTTTAAATTCTACCTAGGATTTGATGGAAGTCCTGCTTGTCTAACCTTGAAAGGTATTTGGATAGCACGACGTAAATCATTTGTTGTCAAAGAATCTGTAATCGCTTCTGGCGTTCCTGCAGCACTGATTGTTCTACGGACTATCTTTATGCCGTAACGCTTAATATCAAACCATCTAAAGCCTTCATAACCTGTCTCTATTCGTTTGAAACTCAAAGCACATTGCAACATGCATTCTTGAATACTACCTTCTTTATCAATACCAAAAGCAGGGTGTAGATGTTTCTTTATTGTAGGTGCATCCCATGTTGCATAGCTAAGAGCTTCATAATATGTCTGAACACTCTCAGGGGTAAGCACAACATCTGAGTTAGTATAATTGTGCATCCATGTATTAAGATCATCACAAGCCTTTGTATATTCTTTCAACATGATATAAGCCTCCGCACGTTCCAACAAAGTAAGGTCTGCCTTAAATGCGGGATATACAGTACGGTAATAACCAGTTTTTGCTACAGGATCTAATTCTTCAAACATATAAGGTAACTTTGCCACAATAACGCGGTTTATTCCACTTCCTGAGAAACTCATAGGTTTGCAACGCATATAACTGCTGCTACCGTATATATTAGTTGCCAGCAGGTCCTCTGTTGATGCAAGATATTTGTTATGAGAATATTTTGACAGATATGAATAGTTTCCTCCAAACAATCCAGCTGCAGAAATAGATGTTAGCAACAAAAAGTTTGAATTCGAACTTGCGTCAATATATAAATTACAACGTGGAGTCAGACTGTTTGTTACACCATAAGATTGCATCTTGTCCCAATTTTGCAACATTGTCTTTGGTGATGCACCAAGACATACAGATGCATATTCGGCAGCCTTATCCCATTTTTCATAAAACAAATAAAAACGTGTGGCAAATGCATAAGCTGCCTGACTATTGAAATGATACTTTGGCACTGTATAATGTGTATCACCAACAAGCGGTAATGCTTCTTGTATATCCTTATCTATCATTTCATAGTCGTGAGCAACTGTTCCACGTTCATATTTAGGATTCAGAGTATTCTCTGGTTCCGTAAGATAAGGAACACCTAGATCAGTTGTGCTAGTCTTAGAATTATAATTCAAGCAAAACTCATTTGTCAGTATGAAATGTGAATATGCACGACAAAGTAACGCCTCGGCCTTTGTCTCTTTAAGTTTGGTTGTTGTTGCTCCACCAAGCTCTTCTATTGATTTCAACGCCTGATTAGCTGAAGCTATTGATTTATAACAACTCTGCCACAGCTCCTCCGAAGACTCATTATTTTCATCTGTAGCATCGTTCCAAGAATACACCTGGTCAAGAAAACGTGATGTATAGTTTGCAAATGTAGGTCCCATGTCGTCAACATTATCAGACATGTATTCATTCAGAAGAATATAATCATTAGTAGGGTAAGCCGATGTGGTAAGACTTGCAATCTTATCTTCTGAGTCAACCTCTGCACGGTTATCAGGCATCTTATCCAGATAACTATCACAAGAAGCTAGTGATATACTAGCAAAAGCCAGTAATACTATTGAGTATAATATATTATTCTTTTTCATAATTTTCTTTTTAGATACCTATTTTCAATGTGAGTGTGAACTGCTTTGGAACTGGTACAGCAACACCACCGGTGTTGAAGAATTCCGGATCTTGTCCATTCAATTTCTTGTCAGCATAAATTAAGAACAGGTTGGTAGCCTGAAACTTTAATGAAAGATTACTCAATTTCAATGATGACACCCAAGCTTTTGGGAAATCATAACCTAATGAGATTTCCTTCATTCTGACAAAGTCTCCTTTGGCTATGCGCTCAGTCGAATAGTTGTAAGCATTGTATGCATAAGACAAATTCGCATCATTCTTATTTTGAATTGCACTTGCTATAACTGGCACATTTGTGCGGGCCTCGTCTCCAGGAACAGTCCATCTATTATTAAACTCTTTTGGCATTGATGACAGATCATTATATTCATTAGAGAACACAGGATCAAGGCGTACTACATTACCAAAAGAATATGTTATGAATACATTGAGTGACAATCCTTTATATGTGAAGATATTACCAAAACTACCAACATCTGTAGGATCTATACTACCTTCATACTTAAGAAATTTCATTTTTTCAGGATCACTTTCCTGAAAATAGATACCCGTTGTGGTGATGTTACCGTCTTGATCTAGGAATGTTGGCAATCCTTCACGGTTCAAGCCCTTGAAAGGTATTGAGAATAAACTTCTTACAGGATATCCTTCCTGAGCAAAACCATTACCAGAAACCAAATCCATTATACTTGATGTTGTGCGTAGATCAGTAACTTGATTATGTGTATGACTATAGATAAAGCTTGATGTCCAGCTAAAATCTTTTGCCTTTATATTGGTTGTAGAAAGAGATAATTCAACACCGCTTGACTTCATTGAAGCAATATTACCATATTTCATTACCTCTCCACCAACACCTTCAGTTGTTGCAAGACCGATAAGATCGTAATTACGACGAGAATAAACATCCATTCCAAGATTGATACGATTATTAAGAAATCCCATATCCATACCAAAGTTTAATTCATGCTTTTTCTCATAAGTCAAATCACTATTTTCCAAATCAGATATGTATAACTGACTTTCCTTAACACCAGCAAATGGACGCCAAGGATTTTGAGACTTGATAATAACACGTGAATTTGTTACATTTGAAGGACCACGGTCGGCTGTCAATGAATAAGAAAGACGGAATGTCAAATGTGACATTACTGGTTCTAAGCTTTTGAAGAACGATTCTTCGTGAACGTTCCATGCACCTGACAAGTTCCATGTAGGTAACCAGCGTGCAGAACGGCTTTTTCCAAGTCGGTTAGTTCCTTCATAACGTATTGTTCCATTCAATGTATAACGTCCCTTGTAAGAATATGTACCGTTACCAAAGAAAGCTACACTTCGTTCACTAGTGTTACCCATTGTATAGTAATCAGAATTCTGTTCCGCACCTTTCTTAAATACCTGATAAGCATAAGAAGGAGTTTCACCCATATTATACTGCATACCCCAACCACGGAACCATGTATTATGACGATCCACACTGTTAGTCTCCATACCCCCATAAAGGTTTACGATATGTGTATCATTATTAAACGAGTCATTATATTGTGCTGTCGCACGGAAATCATAACCAAACATATTGTTGTCAGTACGATCCACAATACCTCCATAAGGAAGAACGGATACTGGTAATGCATAAATATCGTCGGGATCAGTATACAGATAAGTATTATTTTTACGTATAGTTGATGTCCCCATAGCTCTGTAAGCCATTGCTTGGTTAGAGTTGTCTTTTATATTATGTTCCTGACTTGTGGCACTGTATTTCATAGCACCCAAGACAGAAAGTTCCAACTGACGTAATGGTTTATAAGCTAACTTAGCCTGCATACGGAAATCAGAAACATTTACATCAATATAATTTTGTTCAAGCTCGTTGTTGATATTGAATGGAGCATAATTGCGAGTATAATAATCTGTTGTAGACAATGCTCTAGACGTATTCAACGCAAAAGAATATGGATTTATATCAAATGCACGGTTTACTTTTCCAGAAACAGGGTCAGTAGAAGAACTTATTGTTCCGGGTGCTTTCTGTTTACGATAAGAAGCACTACTAATAAGTCCAAAGGTTATTTTCGGCGACACATTATAATTTGCATTGAAATTAGCAGTATAACGCTGTACCTGACTACTCTTGGTCCATCCAGGATCATACATAGCACTTAAAGATGCGTAATATTGTGCTTTATCTGTACCAGCAGAAATGCTTACAGAATGGTTACTCTGAATAGAATTTGTGAAAAGTTCTTTAAACCAATTTGTATTACGATACTCTGCAGAGCGCAGATATTCCGCTTTGGCTTTAGTCGTATTTGCTAAACCAAACATACCCGTTGTTGAATCATACGTATTCAGCAGTTCATACATTTTACCATATATACCACTATTTACAGCAGTTGATGTCTCAGCATAATTAAGATATCCTTTCTGCTGCAACTCCTGATATATAGACATCTGATCCTGAGAGTTCATAATGTTGAAAGTAGAATAACTAGGTACAAGACGCATTGTATACTCACCAGTGTAGCTGATGTGACTCTGACCAGATTTTCCTTTCTTTGTTGTAACTACTATGACACCTGACATTGCACGAGCACCATAAATAGATGTAGCAGAACCATCCTTCAATATCTGAAAGCTCTCAATATCGTCAGAGTTAAGACCTGCTATCGCCGAACTGATAAGTGTATTGGCATTACCAGAAGAAAGTTGATCAGCACTTACATCAACAACATCTTCCATTATAACACCATCAACAACCCATAATGGTTTTGAACTACCATAAATTGAAGTAGCACCACGTACACGGATCTTAGGAGCAGTTCCAAATGTTCCAGATACATTCTGAACAGAAACACCAGCAGCGCGACCTTCAAGAGAACGGCTTATATCTGGCAGACCGTCAATCTTGGCATTCTGTGCATCGATCTTAGTCGTTGAACCAGTAAACATTCGTCTATCCATTTTCTGCATACCAGTAACGACTACTTCCTGAAGCGAAGTTGAAGGTTTCAATGCAACCTTCATACCCGGTTTTGCTAGAACACTCTGTGTTTCCATTCCAACATAACTAATTGTTAGTTTCTTGTTTGCAGGAACATTCAATGAGAACGCTCCGTCTCCATCGGTAACGGTTCCTGTTTTTGTTCCCTGAATAAATATGGATGCGCCTATAACAGGTTCTCCATCATCTTGGGATACAACAGTACCGGTGATTTTAGTTTGGGCAAAAGCCATCCCTAAAGACAGGAATAGACATACCAAAATCATTGTTAGTTTTTTCTCCATAAAAAAGTCTCTATTAATAATTAATAACTTAATTTTATTATCCACTCGCAAAAATAAGTAAAAATAATATAGCACGCAAGCAAGATTGCAATTATTTTGCATTTATAACTAAATTATACCCATTTAGCAACTAAAAAGTTATTAAAAACAACAATATGGTACATATTTACGTATTTACCTATTTTAAAGTCTCAACCACAGCAACTAGTTAAGTAAGTTTCTGCATTAAAAATAGAATAAGATACAATAAATGCCATTTACAGCAAATAACACTTAACATATATTTATCAAAAAAACATATCATAGACAAATCCCTAGAGAAAGGGAAATTTTAGATAAATACAATTATATTTATTATCAATACAAAGCTTATAATTATATAGCTTTATAATATAAACAGAATAAAATGACTCTAAACTGCTTTTTCATTTCTTTTAGTTACGGTATTATAGCTACGTGTAAAAACAAAACGCAATTTTCATTATATCTGACCCAATTACCCAAAAGTAATGTTATAATAAAAAAGGCAGCAGTAATAAATTACTGCTGCCAAAACTTTTATACATTCTTTTTTACTATAAATATCTAGTAAAAAAGCCGTTAATTATTTAGGAGTATTTCCTGAAGCATCAGCTGCCTTTAATGCAGCATTGTATTCTGTCTCATTCAAAGGAACTTCCCATGTCCACTTATTACCATCACTAGGATTAATTGTAATTGCAACAGAAACATGTGCATTACCACCTTGTGCAAAGCTATGACGCACGATTGGTAAATTCCAACGTTTGAAATCGCTCCATTCGAAGCCTTCACCCCAAAGTTCCAAATTACGATAGTCACGGATTTCTGCAAAAAGTTCATCTCCAGTCTTCGTACAAGTATAATCAGGATTACGCTTTGATGTCACATTCAACTCAATAAGCGCATTTTGAGCATCCGTAGGCTTATTTAAGAAATAATCAGCTTCGGCCTCAATCAATAACATCTCTGAAGAACGTATAAATGGGATATAACCCACACCAGGTTGGTCATCAACCCAGAATTTCAACTGACCATCCAAATAAATATAACCACTTTGATAAGCAGCTGCCATTCCTGAAGGAGTATGTGCCTTACATATAGAATCTGCTTGAGCAAGAACAGCATCGTTACCTAAGCCTAAAATACCAAAATTCTGATGCACATCAGTCGCAGATTTAATATTAATCTTACTAAATTTGTCCTCAGTTATAAATAATTGCTTGCGAGTATCATTATCTGGGATTCTTTCTATCAACTCATGACCTATTGTTCCTGCGCCTGTATTAGTATTATTAGCAGAATAACCATTACATGCCATTTGGGTACCAAAACTCCAATACCAATTCTGTTGGTCAGAAGCACCATAACTACCCATTATCCACTCAGATGTTGGTTTACAAAATCCTCCTGTATACGAAGCATTATCCATGAGATCATATCCATTACGTGCAAGTTTTGCTTGATCCAAAGCTGTAGAATAGTCCTGCTTTGTCAATGCAGCACGCGCATAGACTGCATGAGCGACATTTACATTAGGCAACCAAACCTTACCAGAAGGGCGATCCTCGCCACTTTTTTCAAAAAGATTTATTGCATTTGTACAATCTGTATAAATTTGCTTGTAAGTTTCAGCTAGCGTAGAATAAGCTAAGTCACCTGTTGACTCATCTAAACGAAGCACAAGTCCCTGCGTTGCTCCATTATTACTGTCTTGCCAACGATAGCAATAATAGTTAACAAGCTTTTGGAATGCATAAGCACGGAATGTCAGAGCAGAAGCTTTGACATAAGCCTTGTCTGCATCTGAACCAGCCGCAGCATCAACATTATTAATAATAACGTTTGCTGATCCTATAATCTGATAATAATAATACCAAGCATACGAATCATAGATAGAATTTGTACGAAGATGGTATGTCTGATTATGTATAGGAGCCCATCCAGAGGCATAGATATTATAATTATAATCTTGGCTAGGAAGATCCTCGTAAAGACGAATGATTGCATTCTCTCCAGCAAATCCTTGACTATAAGCATATTGCTGTGTCGTCATTGCCTTTGAAATACCATTTAAAGCCTTCTTCATATTATCAGTACTACTGATAACATCGCTATAACTTACTGACTCAGTAGGATTAGTGTTTAGATAATCACTACTGCACGAAGACAAAGAAGCTACAGCAATGAGTCCGGCAAAGAAAAATTTATTTATATATATTTTCATTTTGTTTTTCCTTTCAATTTAAAAATTGACAGTAAGTCCAAAGTTAAACACTCTAGCAGGGACATAAGTATCATCCATACTACCTGTGAAAGACTGCTGTGGGTTCAATCCCTTACGCTTAGTCATAGTAAACAAGTTCTCTACGCCCGCATTCAAGGTAACTCCAGAAAGCCCCCATCCACTGACAAGAGTTCTTGGAAGAGCATACCCTAGTGTTACATTCTTAAAAATAAGATAAGATGCACTAGTCAACCATCTGTCGCTTGTATCGTTATTATCGGTACTTCTATTGAAGTCAAGTACAGGAATACCCTTTGTATCAATACGATTATTAGATGTTTCAGTCATCCCCTCTGGAATACTAGTCCAAGATTTCAGTAAATCCTTATGAAGAGCTGAAGCTGATGAAGCTGAAGCTGTTGACATCAAACTTTTATAACTGCTATCATATATTTTACCACCAAGGCTATATGAAAGCATCATGCTAAATGAAAATGATTTCCAAGAAAGGTTTGTTCCAAAAGAACCATAAACATCAGGAATAGCAGAACCAGCCCATTGCTTCTTTGCATAAGAGGTCTTTGTAGTATAGTCTGTTCCATTAATTGTTACAAGAGCACCTCCTGCAACAGCCTTAGTCTTACTATCAGGATCCAATGTATATAATGAATTACCAGTCATCTGATCAACACCTTCAAAATGATATGTGAAATACTCGTATGGATCATGTCCCTCTGAGAATTTCATCAAACCGTTAAGAATATCTTTACCATCAGGGAGTTTCTTCAATTTACTACTAAGAGTTGTACCATTAAAGAAAACGTTCCATGTTAAGTTGTTTTTACGAATGATATCAACGTCAGCAGAGAACTCAAAACCACGATTAGAAATCGTACCAATATTTTTCCAAACAGTAAGGTTTGCAGGATCATCATCACTTACATAAGGGAATGAACCAACAGAATAAGGAAGACGAACCTGGAAAAGTAAATCCTTTGAACGCTTATCGAAATAACCAAGTTCAAAGTTCAAGCAATTGAACAAACGACCTTGTACACCTAAGTCAACAGTCTGTGTTGTTTCCCATTTCAAACTATTAGCAGGCAAGCTCTGTCTAATAAGAGCACCAGTTTCAGAATTACCATTCTTGCCAATATAATAAAGAGACTGATAAGCATAATATGAAGCAGCCTTGTCATTACCGACCTCGCCATAAGATGCTCTTGCACGTAAAGTATTCAACCACTTTACATCACGAAGGAAACTTTCGCCCTTAGCATTCCAGTTCAAACCAAAAGAGAAGAAATTTCCCCATCTTGCAGACTTGCTAAAACGTGAACTACCATCACGACGATAAGAAAAATCAGCAAAATATTTTTCGTCATAGTTATAACGTGCACGGAACAAATAACCTTCGGTCTTGTAAGTATCATCAGAACCTACAGAGCTAGAATTCTTAACAAAGTTACCCATAGTCATGTTACCTTGGGCAACCATATCTGTATTCAGTGCATAAGTATAGCTACTCATCCAGCTATGATTTTCATGACCTAAAGTGGCATCAATGTGATGTACTCCATAATCCATTGTCCAATTCAAAAGTTCCTGAAGAGTATAATAATTATACTGGTATGCATAACTTGCTAAACGACCATTGTTTGTTGAACCATCGCCTATTACAGGATTGTTATATGCCTGTCGGTTATTATTAATATGGTTCAAGTCACCGGTAAGAGTGAACGAGAAGCCATAAGGCAACAACGCCGTTCCAAAGATATTAGCACCAATTACCGCACGATGATTCTTATCAGTATCCATATCCATTTCGTAAGAAATGTTACGGTTACTTAAATATGGAGAAGTAGTATCATATTGCTTGTTCCCTGCCAAGTCAAGAGCGTAACTTCCATCAGCATTGTGCATATATATAGGATAAATTGGAGCCATATAACGTGCTACGCTAAATGGATTAGAATAAGCACTTCCCTTAGCATCTTCATTAAACTTTTGGTTATAATACGAACTTGTTAATTTCACTCCTGTTTTAAACCATGTCGTTGGCTTGTACTCAGCCTTAACCAAACCTGAGAAACGCTCAAAACCAATATTTTTTATATATCCTTTTTCATTCAAATAGCCTGCTGATGAATAGACATTAAACTTATCATTGCCAGCACTTACGGACATATTATATTCCTGGCGCCAACCTGTGCGTTCAAGATTATCAAACCAATCTAAGTCGTTATAACCAGACTTTCTCTTTGCTGTCAATTTTCCATTAGCATCAAATAATTTATTATCTGCTCCATCATAGATGTTACGTTGGGCATAATCACTAACCAAATGCTCTGTTGCATAAGCCGCAGCATTCGTTGCGTTCATCTGCAAAGAACCACTCATAGCATAGTTCTTCTCTGCCTGCCATGATGTTTCCATCCATTGATCAGCACCAAGACGATCGTATTCGCTCATTCCACGAGTAAAAACACCTTGATTTATATTCAGGGTAACTGAAGCTTTACCATTGTTCTGTCCCTTCTTAGTTGTAATAATTACAACACCATTTGCTGCACGGCTACCATATAAAGCAGATGAAGAAGCATCCTTCAATATAGACATATTGTCAATATCATTAGGATTAATTTCCGAAATTTTCCCTTCAAAAGGAACACCATCTACTACATAAAGAGGCTCTTCTGCACCTTTTACTAAGGTTCCGATACCACGAATACGAATCTTAGGATCTGAGCCAGGCTCTCCATAAGAAGAGTTAACCTGTACACCAGGGGCTGCACCTTCCAAAGCTGCTGTAGCTGTTGTGGCAAGGCTTTTCTTAATTTTATCCTCTCCGACAACAGATACAGAACCCGTCAGACTGCTGCGCTTAGCTGTACCATAAGCAACAACAACAACGTCGTCAAGTGTTTTGTTATCAGGTGTCAAAACAATCTTCTGGTTCTTTTTCGCAATAACGACCTTAGCGTTCATTCCTATATAAGAAACTTGAAGTTTTGCACCTTCTGGAATAGAAAGTGAAAATGCACCATCAACGTCTGTCACAGTACCAGTGTTGGTACCTAAGACTTTAATTGAGGCTCCGATGATAGGTAGTCCATCCTCCGAAGATGTTACTACACCGCTTACCTGAGTTTGAGCCATAGCCATTCCTAAACTTAGAAATAGACAGGCTAAAAACATCATTAGTCTTTTTTTCATAAAAATCTCTCTCTTAATTAAATTGTATTGTTTTCTTGTTTATTTTGCCCACATCATTATTCCACCTTGTATAGTAAGGCGGAAACTATTATTTAATCAAGAATGAATTAACATTCTTTTCTCGTACTTCAATAAAAACTTAAAAATTACATATGTTGTATACGGGACGCAAAATTAAGGAATATTTGGAATATAACCAAATTTTTTATGCAAAAAGTCACTTTTTTCGACCAAAAAACCATAGATATTCGGTTTTTATAAGTATTTCGTTACGAATTAAAAGCTATTTTAATACAAAAGAGCAGCTTGACATTATAATTTGCATAATAAAATATTGTTAAACATCCAAATTCTTCTAACATAATATAATCAAAGGCATCACAACAATTCTTGCTATGCTTTTCATTTAACATTAGCACTAAAAGAAATGAATTGTAAAAAATATTTTGTAAATTACAAAAAAGAAGTTATATTTGCAGAATAAATAATAGTCATTTCCCATTATTCACATTAAAAATTTATCCATTATGATAAGATTATTAATCCTTTCAATTGCAGTTTTTGCTTCAAGCCTAAGTACATTTGGAGATAACCGTAATCACAGCGAAATGAAAAGAATTGCACAAGAAAAGCTTGTCGGCAAAAGTATGGCAAAGGGTTCTTCAATAATAGACAACGAAGTAAAAGTAATGAAAGATACAGACCAATTTGCTATCTATGGTGCAAAAGGTGCAGGATTCGTTGTAATAAGCCGCAGTAATACATTTCCTGCCGTTATTGGAGAATCAGAGTATGACTATGATTCTACGAATGTAGCCCCTGGATTTAAATGGTGGATGGAAAGCATATCTAAATCCATGGCTTACAGAGATGCCAATAATATAGGGAGAACTTCTATATCTATTTCTTCTACAATAAGTCCTTTCATAGCAACAAAATGGAATCAGGCATTACCATATAATTTATTGTGTCCTAGTGTTGGCACAACACTTACTCATGGATATACAGGATGTGTAGCAACGGCTATATCGCAGATATTAAAGTATTACAACTATCCAGCAACAAGCAAAGGAAGCGGAGGATATTCAATAGTTGTGAATAAAGATACTGTAATAAGATCGGCAACAATCAATACGACATACGACTGGAATAACATGTCAAACACATATTTAAATAGCAGCGCCATAACTCCCGCAAATATAGCTGTTGCGACACTAATGCGAGATGCTGGCTATGGAGCGAATATGGAATATGGTGTAGACGGAAGTGGGACCACTGATTATGAAGCAGCACTATCTTTTATAAATAACTTCGCTTATAATCCATATTCATTAAAATTATTGCAAAAAGAATTATATACAGATGAAGAATGGGTCCAAGTAATATATAATGAGATTAAAAATAAACGCCCTGTTTTGTATGGAGGCTCTACTACGCAGAAAGAAGGCCATGCATTTGTTTTCGATGGAATAAATACAGAAGGAAATGTTGATGTAAACTGGGGATGGGGTGGCGCATGCGACGGATGGTATGACATCTTTGATCTTACGCCTATTGGTAATGGAGAAGAATTTAGTTCGGGAACAACATTCTCGGAAGGCAACGATATGATTATAGGTTTTGATCCACATTCTAATGCGACAGGAAGTGACTTTTCGATATGGGGAACAGACAAAAATTGCAGTTTCTCAATTAGTCCAGACAACAAACTTAGCATTACAATGACAACTTTCTATAACTTTGGGTATAAAACTTTCACTGGTGACTTCGCAATTATTTGTGAAAACACATCTACGTCTGTATTAACACCAATATACAACTTCTTTCAAGGACATAGCTATGAGTCTTTAAGTGGATTTACTTATGGTAAAGAAATTCAAGGAAATTTAGACATTTCAAATCTTTCTCCTGGCACTTACAAAGTTTACATAGCTAGTAAAGCTACTAACGAGACAGCATGGAGTCCAGTAAGGAGTTCTATCACTAATGGAATTATATCAAGCACATTTACAAAGTCAATCACCGGAGAACTTACTATAACAGGCATCAATAAGGTCATACAAGCCAAAACAAACAATGATAAGACCACAAGGATTTACGACATTAGCGGCAAATTATTAAATGTTACTGCAGATGGAAACACTATCTCTGGTAAAGGCATCTTCATCACCAAGCAAGGTAATGTAACAAAGAAGATAATGAAACCGTAATAGCACTGTACAACATAAAATAAACAAAAGTTGTCTATGGTAGCATTTTCCCTATTTTCGACTTTATGTAATCCTTGAAGCCATCACCTTCAAGGATTTCTATATCGTCGTAAAGTCCAAGTACGAATCTACCAATACCCAGATAACTTACTACGTCAAGAGACACGGTCCAATGATTTTCATCTTTTTGAGAGAACAGAACCGATGATATGGGGAATTCTTCCATCATTAAGTTATAAGAAAGCTGCCCTACAAGGAGTTTTACTGTATATAATTCTTCGCCACTAAATGAAAACATATCTGTAAAAACCTTCCTATGTTCGGATGCATGTATCCATGGAGCATCATAAATTTCTACATTTGTAATTCTTGATAGTTTGAATGTTTTATTTTTTCCTGACACCAACTCATAACAACGCACGTCTTGATTGTCATTGAATAGCAAAAAAGGCTCCACAACACGATCAGTGAATGTATGGCTATGTGGAGAAGAATACTTTTGCAGGCACACAATTCGCTTGGCAGCAATAGCATCACTAATATCCTTCAAATTACGCAATTGCTTTTTCTTGTATTTTGAATCAGAGAAAAAGCGGAGATCATAATATCGCTCAAGCTTCTTTTTTACCGATAAAACCGCTGGATTTTTCTGTTCTGCACTATCAGCAAGGTTATGTATCAGTACAGCTTCTTGCAATGTAAAGTTGACAGAAGAAGCTATATTAGAGAAGAAAGGAGAATTCACATCAAGACTATAATAATTTTCATTTCGGATAACACCGAAACCATATTCCCGAAGAAACTGAAGGTAATAATAGAGATTACGGCGTGTACATCCCAAATGATTACAAAGATCCTCAGCGGTATAATCATTACCGTCGGTCATTAGTTGAATCAATGTAAGTTCATTTCCAAGTTTCTTCATGATATCAGTCTTTAAAATCCAGACTTAATTCGCCACCAAGCAGATTATAACTTTTACGATGAATTGGGGTAATTCCGTTGTTAAGTATTCCTACTCTATGCTTTTTTGTAGGATATCCTTTATTATTTTCCCAATCATAATGTGGATAAATTAATGCCTGCTGTTCCATATAGTCATCACGATATGTCTTAGCAAGTATACTAGCAGCAGCTATACTTTGATATTTTCCATCTCCCTTCACTATACAAGTGTAAGGAAGCTGTTTCTTTTCTTCATCATCAGAATAGCCATAAGGATCAAAGCGGTTACCATCAATGATAAGAGCCTGTGGACGCACTTTCAGCTGATCTATTGCACGATGCATTGCCAAGAAACTTGCATGAAGAATATTAATCTTATCAATCTCCTCCGGCGTAACTATACCTACAGCCCAGGCCAAAGCATCATGTTTAATCTGTTCACGCAATGCATAACGCTTCTTTTCGCTCAACTTCTTACTATCGTTTAATTCTGGATTATCATAGTCAGAAGGTAATATCACTGCTGCAGCATAGACACTTCCTGCAAGACATCCACGTCCTGCTTCATCACATCCCGCCTCAATAAGTTCCTTATAATAATGTGGTTCTAACATGTTTTTGTTAATAAATGTTGCTAGTTAACTTAATTAACGTTTGATTATTTGGTGTGAAAAGATATTTCCACGAATACAAGTAATTTTGCAGTTGTAAAAGTTAAACAAGTTAATACAATTACAATATGGAAAAGAATATCTATATCAAAAGAGAAGTTTCTACATCTAGCAGTGTACAAAGCATTATGAGTAGCATCGCTAACAAAGCAAAGTCACCAATCACAGCACTAGCCAAATACTATTCAATAGTATTAGAACGCGAGATTGGCATAAAACAAACACTACTACTACTCAATGCACAAATAGCATTCGTATTTGCTGTTTTCCCCGCAAACATCGGCTTTATTGCTCGTGCCGTATGCTGTGCATGGTTCGTTAAAGCTGTTTTGGCATGCAAGAAAAACCTCTAAAACATTTTTGACACTCTCTCTATACCTGCAATAAGAACATCAATTTCTTCTTTTGTATTATAGAGAGCGAAACTGGCGCGTGATGTACCCAACACTCCCAGACGATCCATGAGCGGTTGTGCACAATGATGACCAGTACGGATAGCTATCCCCAGACGGTCAAGAAGTGTACCCATATCCATGTGATGAATATCACGCAACTGGAAACTTATCACAGCATCATGATTGCGGAGAGTTTCTTCCGTAATAGGTTTACTTTCGTCTATTCCGAATATCTTCATGCCGTCTATCGCCAACATTTTCTGAATAGCATAGGCGGTAAGTTCCTTTTCATGACTGACTATATTGTCAAGACCTAAATCTGTGACATAATCCAAAGCCTTTGCAAGTCCTGTTGTAGCGATGTAATCAGGAGTTCCAGCCTCAAACTTCAATGGTGGGCGCTCAAACGTAGTTTTTTCAAAGCTAACATTCTCAATCATTTCGCCACCACCCTGATAAGGAGGCAACTTATCCAGCCATGCTTCTTTACCGTAAAGTACACCAACACCTGTAGGACCGTATATTTTATGTCCACTAAAAACAAAAAAATCACAATCCAAATCCTGCATATCCACAGCAAAGTGTGGAGTACTCTGGGCACCATCTACCATTACAGGGATATTATGTTCATGTGCGATACGAATAATATCTTTTACAGGATTAATCGTTCCTAGAACATTACTTACATGACTTACGCTTACAATTTTTGTGCGGGATGTTATCATTTTACTGAATTCATCGATATTCAGCTTCCCAAAATCATCCATAGGGATAACTTTCAGCACAATACCTTTCTTGCGTGCCTGCAACTGCCAAGGTACTATATTTGAATGATGCTCAACTGTAGAAACAATAACCTCGTCACCCTCTTTCATGAACTCATCTGAGAATGAAGAAGCAACGAGATTAAGTCCTTCTGTCGTGCCACGAGTAAAAACAATCTCTGTGGTAGACTTTGCGTTGATAAACTTTCTTACTGTTTCACGAGCTCCCTCATGCAATTCAGTAGCCTGTTGGCTCAACCAATGTACACCACGATGCACATTAGCATTAACATTCAGATATTCATCACGCATGGCATCAAGAACACATAATGGTTTCTGAGTCGTTGCGGCATTATCCAAATACACCAACGGCCTATTATAAATTGTTCTTGACAATATAGGGAAATCCTCACGGATCTTATTTATATCATACATATCATTACAAATTAATCATATTTACTAACCTGAAATCACTTGCAGAGTTTACAACCTTCACATTTATTGAGCTCACCACGGAAACGTTTCTCTACAAGATGATGCAGACGATCACGCAATGGTTCAAGTTCCATTTTATCGATTACTTCGTTGATAAATGCAAATTCAAGAAGTAGTTTGGCTTCATTCTCGCCGATACCACGCTGTCTCATATAGAACATTGCAGCATCATTAAGTTGACCAACAGTTGAACCATGAGCACATTTGACGTCATCGGCATAGATCTCAAGCATTGGCTGAGTGTACATCCTCGCCTTCTTCGTGGCGCAAAGGTTTCTGTTAGTTTCCTGACTGATAGTCTTCTGCGCTCCATGGCGCACAAGAACCATTCCAGCAAAAGCACCGGTAGCTTCATCGTCAAGAACATATTTATATAGTTCATTGCTTGTGCAATGTCCTACTTTATGATCAATAAGAGTATTATTATCTACATGCTGATTTTTGTCGGCTATCACACAACCGTTGCATTGACATTCTGCACCCTCACCGTTAAATACCAAATCAAGACGATTGCGAGTCACGCCGTTATGCAATGTGATAACATTATGATTTACACGACTGTTAGCCTGCTGCTTAATATATACATTGCTTACACGCGTATTTTTAAGATGTGTCTCTTCGAGACAATTCAATTCTAAGTTAGCATTTTCTCCTACATACGCCTCTATAACTTGAGTAGAAAGGAAATTACGATCATCAGCAGAGTGATCACAAAACAAGAACTTTGCTTCAGAACCTTCTTCTAGAATAATAAGCACACGACGATTAACCATAAGGTCAACATCAGAGCGAAGTATATTAATCACTTGTATAGCACGATCCACCTTTACATTTTTCGGAACATAAACAAGCAGTCCGTCCTGTGCAAGCATTGTATTAAGAGCAGTAATGGCATCTTCATCAGTAGATGCTATTTTAGAATAATATCTAGCGATAAAATCGGGCTTTTTTAGAGCAACGCTACTCAAAGAATCAACTATCACACCCTCAGGAAGATGCACCTGTGGAAGAGCCTTTGTGTAAAAACTGTCGTTGACAACAAAATATAATGATGTACTTAAATTAGGCACATCACACTTAAAAGCATCATAAGGGTTTACAGGAATATCCAATCGGTCAAGATTCAAACCGTAATTTGGTTCAAACAACTTAGCCATATCGGTATATTTATAACGCTCAACCTTGCGAGTTGGGAATCCCAACTTCTTGAAGTCTTCAAAAGCCTTATCACGAACTGAATTCATGACATCGGCGGAATGACTCTTTATTGTGGTTGAAGTATTTTCATACAGCTCCACATATTGAGCCTCTGCTTTAGGTTGTGAAAAACCTAAAGGCTTTTGAGCCTTATTATTGTTAATATCTTCTTGCATAATAAAAATCCAAATAAAAAGCTATAACTCCTTTTCAGGAATATTAATCCTGACCAAACTTAGCGTCTGCCTCTTCCTTAATCCAGTCATATCCGCGAGCCTCAATCTCCTTAGCTAGGTCAGGTCCGGCAGTCTTAACAATACGACCATTATAAAGTACATGAACAACACTTGGTTTAATCATATCAAGGAGTCGTTCATAGTGAGTAATCACGATAGCGGAAGTATCGCTTGTGTGCATTTTATTAACACCATCAGCAACAACTCTCATCGCATCAACGTCAAGTCCAGAATCTGTTTCGTCAAGAATACTCAACTTAGGTTCAAGCATTGCCATCTGAAATATCTCATTACGTTTTTTCTCACCACCAGAAAATCCTTCGTTTACAGAACGTTGTGAAAGTTTTGAATCTAGTTCCACTAGTTTGCGCTTCTCGCGCATAAGCTTGATAAAATCACCTGCATTAAGAGGCTCCTTACCTTCATATTCGCGCTTAGCGTTTATAGCCGCACGCATGAAGTTGGTCATTGAAACTCCAGGAATCTCAACAGGATACTGAAAAGAAAGGAACAATCCTGAACGAGCACGGTCTTCGGGTTTCATCGTTAAAAGGTCGTTACCATTGAAGATTGCTTCACCCTCAGTAACTGTATATAATGGATTACCTGTAAGTACGGCACTAAGAGTAGACTTTCCTGAGCCGTTAGGTCCCATGACAGCATGAATCTCACCGTCATTAACAGTAAGGTTTATGCCTTTTAATATCTCTTTGCCTGCAATAGTAGCATGCAGATTTTTAACTTCTAACATATCTCTTGTATTTTATTCCTTATTAAACTATTATCCTACCGTTCCCTCAAGACTTACACTCAGTAATTTCTGAGCCTCTACGGCAAACTCCATAGGAAGTTTATTGAGCACTTCCTTAGCATAACCGTTGACTATAAGTCCAACAGCCTGTTCGGTAGGTATTCCTCGCTGATTACAATAGAAGAGTTGATCTTCACTAATCTTTGAAGTCGTAGCCTCATGTTCAAACACAGCTGAGTCGTTATGTGAATCCATATAAGGGAAAGTATGCGCACCACAATCGCTTCCTAACAACAAAGAATCACATGAACTGTAATTTCTTGCATTGTCAGCATTACTTGTAGCTCGTACTAAACCACGGTAACTATTCTGACTATGACCGGCAGAGATTCCTTTAGATATAATAGTCGACTTAGTATTTTTACCCATATGAATCATCTTCGTTCCGGTATCAGCTTCCTGATAATGATTTGTTACAGCAACACTGTAAAATTCAGCAACAGAATTGTCACCACGAAGAATACATGAAGGATATTTCCATGTAATAGCGGAACCGGTCTCAACCTGTGTCCAACTAAGTTTAGAATTAACACCACGAAGATCACCACGCTTTGTAACAAGATTCAGCACTCCTCCCTTTCCGTTCTCGTCACCAGGATACCAGTTTTGAACTGTAGAATATTTTACTTCTGCATTATTCTTTACAATAATCTCGACAATGGCAGCGTGCAACTGATTCTCATCACGCATAGGAGCCGTACAACCCTCAAGATAGCTAACGTAGGCATCATCTTCAGCAATGATAAGAGTACGTTCAAACTGTCCTGTGTTACGTGCGTTGATACGGAAATAACTACTCAGTTCCATCGGACATCTCACTCCTTTCGGAATATAGACGAACGAACCGTCACTGAACACGGCACTGTTGAGAGCGGCAAAAAAATTGTCACGGTAAGGAACAACACTTCCAAGATATTCTTTTATCAATTCAGAATGTTCCTTTACAGCCTCACCGATACTACAGAAGATAACACCTTTCTCACGCAATTTTTCCTTAAAAGTAGTCTTCACAGAAACAGAATCCATAATAGCATCAACGGCAGTACCACTTAATGCCAAACGTTCTTCCAAAGGTATACCCAATTTGTCGAATGTTTTTTCAAGTTCTGGATCAATCTCATTGTTCTTTGGCTTTTTAACCAAAGGATCTGCATAATAAGAAATTGCTTGATAGTCTATTTTAGGTACATTTACATGTGCCCAAGTAGGCTGAGTAAGAGTCTTCCAATAATTATAAGCTTTCAGACGAAAGTCAAGCATCCAATCGGGCTCACCTTTCTTCTGAGATATAAGGCGCACAACGTCTTCGTTTAAGCCCTTATCTATTATTTCTGTTTGTACATCAGTAGTAAAACCGAATTCATATTTCTTTTCAGCTACCTGACTAACAAACTCGTTTTTTCCTTTTTCTTCCATTTTGCCAAAATACCTATTTTATATATGATACATACAAATAGTGTACCACAAACAAACTGGTAACATTTGTTATTAATTACAGCAGTGACATCCCTGTAATAGAATATAAGGATGTCACTACTTTATTACATAATGGATTCCAACTCCCATTATATTAGGGAGTATAGAAAACTTTATAGTTTCTGTTCAACTTCTATTTCAGTGAATGTCTCAATGATATCACCTCCTAGAATGTCATTAAAGTTGACAAGACTGATACCACATTCCATTCCCATTGGAACTTCCTTCACATCATCCTTGTAACGCTTCAATGCGTTGATGTCTGCTGTACGTATAACGATACCGTCACGTACAAGGCGAGCCTTATCTTTAGCATGTACCTTACCCTCGGTAACTAGACCACCGGCAATAGTACCAACCTTAGACACCTTAAATACCTGCTTAACTTCAACCTGACCAGTGATGATTTCTTTCGTAACCTTATCAAGCATACCGACCATTGCGCTCTTGATATCATCAATTGCATCGTATATGATTGAATAGGTATTTATTTCAACACCTTCACGATCGGCAAGTTTGCGAGCTTCAGAAGACGGGCGAACCTGGAAA
This sequence comes from Prevotella sp., assembly GCF_051059605.1. Lineage (GTDB taxonomy): Bacteria > Bacteroidota > Bacteroidia > Bacteroidales > Bacteroidaceae > Prevotella. The sequence goes on along the minus strand of NZ_CP050883.1, from coordinate 2,932,943 downwards.
CCAACGATGACAGCATCTGATGCACTGGCAAGCATTACATCATTCTCACTAATCTGACCTACAGCCTTACTAATTACATTTACCAAGACTTTCTCTGTAGAAAGTTTGATGAACGAATCACTTAAAGCCTCAATAGAACCGTCGGTATCACCCTTGACGATGATATTAAGTTCATGGAACTCTCCACGTGCAATACGATGTGAGATATCACCCAAAGTAAGACGTTTCTGAGTTCTCAAGCCCTGTTCACGCTGCAACTGCTCACGCTTGTTTGCAATCTCGCGAACTTCCTGTTCTGACTCCAAAACGTGGAACTGATCACCAGCTGTAGGAGCACCATTAAGACCAAGGATAATAGCTGGCTCAGCAGGAGCAGCTTCATCTATGCGCTGATTACGTTCATTGAACATAGCCTTGATACGTCCCCAACTTGTTCCGGCGATTACCACATCACCAATCTTAAGAGTACCATTACTTACAAGTACAGTACTTACATATCCACGTCCCTTATCAAGAGAAGACTCTATGATAGTACCAGAAGCTTTACGGTTTGGATTAGCCTTCAGATCAAGCATTTCTGCCTCAAGAAGTACCTTATCTAGAAGTTCTTCAACTCCTAGACCCTTCTTTGCGCTTATCTCTTGACACTGATATTTACCACCCCACTCCTCTACGAGCAAGTTCATTTGTGACAAGTCTTCACGAATCTTATCAGGATTTGCTCCTGGCTTATCAATCTTATTTATTGCGAATACCATTGGAACACCTGCAGCCTGAGCATGTGCGATAGCCTCTTTTGTAGTAGGCATCACTGAGTCATCAGCTGCGATGATAATGATTGCGATATCTGTTACCTGAGCACCACGTGCACGCATAGCAGTAAATGCTTCATGACCGGGAGTATCAAGGAATGTAACCTTCTGTCCATTCTTAAGAGTAACACCGTAAGCACCGATATGCTGTGTAATACCACCAGCCTCACCAGCAATCACATTCGTATTACGGATATGGTCAAGCAAAGATGTCTTACCATGGTCAACATGTCCCATAACTGTTACAATAGGGGCACGAGAGAACAAATCATTTTCGTCATCAATCTCTTCACTGACAGCTTCCTGGACCTCGGCACTGACATATTCCGTCTTGAAACCGAATTCATCTGCTACCATGTTGATTGTTTCTGCATCAAGACGCTGGTTAATTGAAACCATGATACCGACACTCATAAGAGTTGAGATAACCTGAGTGACACCAATATTCATCATAGTGGCAAGTTCACTTACAGTTACAAATTCGGTAAGTTTTAGTATTCTAGCATCTTTCTGCTCTGCATTAGCAACCTTCTGGAGTTTCACCTGAACAGCATCACGCTTATCCTTACGGTACTTAGCGCCTTTCTTGTTCTGGCTCTTACTTGTCAAACGTGCAAGTGTCTCCTTTACCTGACGTGCTACTGCATTATCATCAACCTCTAAAGGCTTCTGACCGCGCTTGCGGTTATTATTGTTTCCAGCAGCGTTGTTAGGACCTCTATTAGCACCGTTCTGGTTACTATTATTTCTATTATTGTTATTGCGATTAGTATTATTATTGCGATTATTATTGTTATTGTTGTTATTATTATTGCCGTTATTGCGGTTGTTGTTGCTACGGTTATTATTACCGCCCTGATTTGCAGCGGCATTAATATCCACACGTGTCTTATTTATACGCACGCGCTTTTTCTTTTCTACACCAGCATGCTGCTGTGCCGTTTTTTCCTCACGCTCCTTACGCTTTTCTTCCTTTGACTTCTTCTTTGGTCGAGTACTCTGATTCAATGCATCAAGGTCAATCTTACCAACCACATTCATCTTAGGCGCATTAAGGATTTTCTTTTCACTTTTTAATGTAAAGATTCCATCATCGGCTTTCTCTGCAGGTTTTTCAGACGTTGTAGGTTTTGGAGCCTCTACTATCTTTGGAGCAGCAGCCTTTGGCTGTTCAACCGGTTTAACAGGCTTTGGGGTTTCTATCTTTGCAGCAACTTGTTTAGGTGCCGCAGTAGTTTTAACTACTGGTTTTTCCACTGGTTTATCAACATGTTTATTAATAGGCTCGTGGCTGACGGCAGCAGCCTTTACTTCAGGAGCAACAGACTTCTGAGCCGCTGGTTTCTTACCTATACTATCAAGATCAATCTTACCAACAGGTTTGAAACGCTGTTGATTAGAAGATTCAAGAAGATTTTCGGCACGATTTTCCTTTGCCTCAGGCGTACGCTTCTTATCCTTTGGTTTCTTTTGGAAAAGCTTTTCTGCCTCACTACGAACTTCCGCATCCTGTTTGAATGCCTCAACAAGAGCCTTATACTGCCCTTCTGAGAGTTTGTAGCTCAAGTCAGACTTTACCTCTCCAAGTTCACTTTTCTTCTCTAGGAATTCAACTGCCGTTTGAAGTCCTATGTTTAATTCACGTAATGCTTTATTTAATCTGATGCTCATATTTATCTATTTGAAGGTAATGAACGAAATCGGCAAAAAGGAAAATCCACCCATTCTATTACCTTAATTATATTTATTCCCTCATTTTCATTAAATACTTTCTTTCCTTTTTATTTTTACTTATTGTTCAAACTCTGCGCGAAGCACTTTAAGAACATGATCAACAGTTTCTTCCTCAAGGTCAGCCTTCTCTATAAGCATCTCTCGCGGAGCATTAATCACAGCTTTAGCTGTATCAAGGCCCACAGCCTTTACTGCGTCGATAACCCACTGATCAATTTCGTCTGTGAATTCATCCAAGTAGATATCCTCATCAGCCTCATCCTCAGGAACCTCACGGAATACATCAATTGTGAATTCTGTAAGCATAGAAGCTAGTTTGATATTTAGTCCACTACGACCGATTGCCAAGCTGACTTCTTCTGGCTGCAAGAAAACTTCTGCCTTATGGTTTTCCTCGTCAATATTAATACTGCTTACACGTGCAGGACTAAGTGAACGCTGGATAAACAACTTGATATTTGAAGTATAATTCACAACATCAAGGTTTTCATTACACAATTCACGAACGATACCATGAACACGGCTACCTTTTACACCAACACAAGCTCCAACTGGATCAACACGCTCATCAAAGCTTTCAACAGCTATCTTTGCACGTTCACCCGGCATACGGGCAACTTTACGAATAGTGATAAGTCCATCTCCAATCTCAGGAACCTCTGCTTCAAGAAGACGCTCAAGGAATAATGGGCTTGTACGAGAAAGAATGATTTTCGGATTATTGTTCTCATTATCAACGCGAAGTATGACCGCACGAACAGTTTCGCCCTTATGGTATACGTCAGCAGGAATCTGTTCAGTTTTTGGAAGTATAAGCTCATTATTCTCATCATCAACAATAAGAACTTCACGTTTCCAAATCTGATATACTTCTCCTGAAATAATCTGTCCAACTCTATCTTTATACTTATTATATAAAGAGTCATGCTCCAGCTCAAGAATCTTTGAAGCAAGAGTCTGGCGCAAGTTCAATATTGCACGACGACCGAACTTAGCAAAGTTAACAGGTTCAGAAACGTCCTCACCAACTTCGTAGTCAGGTTCTATTTTAAGTGCATCCTTTAGTGCGATTTGCTTATTTTCATCCTCAACCTCACCGTCTGCAACTACAACGCGGTTACGATATATTTCAAAGTCACCCTTATCTGGGTTTACAATAACGTCGAAATTTTCATCGCTACCAAAGATTTTAGCAAGCACATTACGGAAACTCTCCTCTAACACACTTACCAGAGTTGTACGGTCAATATTCTTCGTATCCTTAAATTCACGGAAAGTATCGATCATACTGATCTGCTCTTCATCATTCTTTTTTGCTGCCATAGCTTATTTGAAACTTATTAAATATTTTGTATATTTTACATTATTCATATCGAAAGTATGATCAACATCCATTTTTTGAGGACGTTTCTTACCTTCAACCATAACCTTCTCGTTAATTGTAACCACAAAGTTGTCACCCTCAACGCTTTTCAGAACACCTTGATATTTTTTTCCATTTTCATCAAGGACCTCAACTTCCTTACCAATGAAGTTTACATACTGTTGAGCAACCTTAAACGGTTGTCCAAGACCTGCCGAACCGACTTCAAGCTCATAGTCTTCTTCATCTCTACTGAGATGATCCTCTATATACCTACTTAATCCAACACAGTCTTCGATCCAAACGCCATCAGCGTGATCAATCTCAACAACAATCTTGTCGTTTTGGCTGATTTCAATACCAACAAGGAAATATTCCTTATCTTCCAACCACTCGTCTACTAATTTTTTTACGACGTTTTTGTCAATCATATATGCTATATTAAAACAAAATGAGGAACTCTCTCGGAGCCCCCCATTCCACTGAATGCTGCAAAATTACGAATAATTTAGTTAGCATGCAAATATTTTGCAATATTTTCTCACTTTGGCAATAGAATCTTCTTATATTCAGTCGGTTTTGACAAAAGTTTCATAGCTTCAGCCATCTGACGGTCATGTTTAAGAGTGTATTCTAAACTGCCTCGCTGATAGTAATATGTTGATATGATGTCACTTGCGAGAGCTTCTTTTATATCTTCTTTATTATAATCAAGATCCTTTCCGATATTATGCTTCAGCTTCTTTTCGATAGCTGCGAACTCATCTTTAGCGTCGTTATAATAGCCTTCAAACTTGGCAGATTTAACTAATTCCTGTAATATTTTCTCACTTACTCCATCATACTTAAAACCACTTTTTATAACGTGCTGCTTGAAATCTTCAAAGTCTGCATCCGAAAGTTCAAACTTATCCGGAGACGCAATAGTAGGATGATTAGCCACATAATCAACAACATAATCAAGTACTGTCTCTGTTGAATCTATAATGCTTGTAAGATAGGTCTGTATATTTGAAGCCGTATCTGGTTTTATTTCCACATCTGGCTTTATTCCACCACCATCACGAACTTCGCGTCCATGCAATGTACGGAACACTTTTGTAAGAGAATCAGGCACATGCTCTATATATCCTCCACGTCCATGTTTATAATTTATAGCCTGAATGCAACGACCACTTGGAATGTAATATTTATTGGTTGTGAGTTTCAAATTTCCATTATATGGAAGATCTACCGTCATCTGCACAAGTCCCTTTCCGTATGTACGTGTACCCATCACAACAGCACGATCAAGATCCTGTAAAGCACCACTTGTTATCTCGCTTGCGCTGGCAGTTCCGCCGTTAACAAGCACAACAATCGGCATAACAGTATCAATCGGTTCAACGGTTGTTTTGTAATCATGGTTCATACGTTTAAGCTTGCCGCGATTTGAAACAACGAGAACATCTTTTGGAACAAACATATTCACAATGTTTACAGCTTCACTTTCAAGACCACCGCCATTTCCACGAAGATCTATAACAAGGCTCTTCATACCCTGTTTTTTCATTTCAAGGAAAGCGCGACGAAAATCTTTTGAACAATCTTCAGTAAACTGATTAAGATTTATATATCCAGTATTATTAGGCTGTAATCCGTAATATGGCACCGATGGCATTTTTATAGCACGTCGTGTAATTTTCATCTTTAAAATCTTTCCTGTCGAAAGGCGCTTCACCTTTATCATGAAAGTCGTGCCAGCATCACCACGCAAATGATCGCTAACATATTGACTACTTTTACCAACCATAGATATGTCATCTACTGCTAAAATAAGATCACCTTTTTTCAGTCCAGCTTCTGCAGCTGGCATATTATCATAAGGCTCGTCTACAAAAGAGTTGTTATATTTCTGGCTAAAGCGTATAAGCGAACCCACACCAGCATACTTACCAGTAAGCATAGTTTTCAAGTCCTTGACTTTTGCGTCAGGAAAATACTCAGTGTAAGGGTCAAGAGAACCCAGCATTGCGTCAACAGCATTACCTACAACAGTGTCAGCAGACAGTGTATCAACATAAAGCAAGTCTAGATTCTTGTATATTGAATTAAATACTTCAAGATTCTTAGCTACTTCAAAATTATGATCTTTTCCGGTCTGGGCTGCGGCAGGCACAGCCAACAGAGCTAGGATGTATATTATTATCTTTCTCATATTGATTGACAAAAGTAATATATAAAGATGTAAAAAGCAACACAACAAGTGATAAATTTCAAAAAAATAGCTTTAATGTGATTTTTTTCTCAAAAAAGTTTGGCGGTTTAAAAAAAACGTTTTACCTTTGCAACCGCAAATCAGAAATGATAACGCAATGCTTCAATAGCTCAGTTGGTTAGAGCACCTGACTGTTAATCAGGGGGTCGTTGGTTCAAGCCCATCTTGAAGCGCATTAGTTTACAAGGAGTTACAGAAATGTAACTCCTTTTTGTTTTTATTATCCTAAACTAATATTTTATGGTCAGCTAACATTTTGGGGATTTATATAGGCATAATGGGGGCTGTTTAAACAGTAGGGACAATTATAATATAAAAAAAGGCATTTACCTCTTGAAATACACACTCCTAATATTTTTTTAAAAAACTCAAAGAAAAAGAAACAAAAAAGAATTTATTGTGTAACTTTGTACTCACCAAAAAGAGATGCTTACAATAAAATTGCAACATTTTAGTAAGCAAGAATTTTAAATACTATAAATATGGATACAAATGAAAAATTAAACATTTTGTGGACAACGAACAACAAAGATACTTTTTTCAACATGTTGTCTATGTATGCAATAACATCTATGAAACGTAGTTGGTGGAAGCAAGTGAATCTTATTCTTTGGGGCGCATCTGTGAAATTAGTAGCTGAAGATACACAAGTTCAGACTGAAATATTAGAAATGATACATTCACACGTTTCCGTTGAAGCTTGTAAGAATTGTTGTGAAAACTTTGGAGTAACATCTATTATAGAAAAAATGGGAATTGATATTAAGTACATGGGAGAGCCATTTACTGAATATTTAAAGAATGGAGAAAAAGTTCTCTCTATTTAATCTAAGAAATTTGTATTCTTCCCTCAAATCAGGCAGAAAATAATCAGACCATCTATCACAATTATTATATCTGTACAAACATTTAAGGAAATAAAAACAGGCGTAGTGAAACAAATCTATCAGAAAAATGTTTTTTTGATAAAATAATCGTCACATCTTCACTTTTGCCCTATTTACGTGTAAAAACAAATCAGTTAAAACTTCTTTTTAACTGATTTATGGTGACGTCTCTTATAAATTTCATTCCGCTTCTTGTTGTGAGTCACATGTCTTTTATATACATATATTGGAGGATCACATACACTGCATGGATCATACCCTTCGGATTTCGCTTCTGAAAGACTTATTGGAATACAACTACGACTTAAATAACGGCAGCCATCACAATGGTACTTAGAACCTGTTTTAGTGATATAAACAGTCTGAGCAATGGCAAAAATAGCCATTGACAGAAAAATAAACACTAGCAATGATTTTTTCATGTTGTCTTATTTTAATTAAACTATTATATCATTTGTAATTCCCCTGAATCTGTCATTTATAGTAAAAAAGCGAAGTTCTCCTTTTTAATATTTATGACATAGGATTTATTGCCACAAATATAGTAATTATATTTTTTAAAACAAATGGTTCTTCGTTAATTTAAGTGGGATGGTAAAATATAGATACTTTATTATTGCTAGATACAACTAAAATATTAATATTCTACATTTTCGTTGAAACTAGCCCGCATAAAATGATTATGCTTTTAGTGTAGCGTAAGATAATTTAAATGATTGGTGCCTAGATTTCTCTGTGACGAGTTGGATTTTGTACATTTAGGCTGCCTTCCCTGCGTTTTTCGCGTTTTTAGCTACGAAGCTACGGTATCTCTCGCAAAGCCTATAAACAGAGGGGCTAACGAAACGTAGCTAGGTCTATTTAGCTTCGGCGAGCTACGTTTTAGCTACGCTATCTATTTTTGCTTATATAATGTACGTGCAGGCACGCGCACACTTAGGGTTTTGCAAAATATAAGTGTCGAAGTGTCAACTTAATGAATATCAGTATTTTATCGACGAATTTGGTTAAACAAAGTGGCGGTGATCTGACGGTCAAATTTCAAGTTTTACATGCGTTTCTATATAGAAACGGAAACGTTTTCACGTAGAAACGCAAACGTTTCTACGATGTTTTACCTCCTATTGCTTCGTAAAACGCAATGCATTTCATCGTAAAATGGACTGCAAAACATCGTAAAACGCATTAAATTACTTCATAAAGTGCAATGCAATATGAGGATTTTTTCGCCCATATTTTACCGACGAATAACCGTCACTATATCCGACTCGAAAAGATGTCTAACAAATTGATGCTCAATGAATAGACACTTCGACACTTGTTTTTACGAAAAACTCAGAGTGTGCGCATGCGCACGCGCGTGTATATACGATGTGTAGCATCCAGTAATTAAAACTTTGGCTAACAGGCTAACCTAAATCCAATTGCATGGACAATTTTTTTGTAGTATCTTTGCCGAGAATTCAGCGGAATTCGGCAGAACATTTAAACAAGCTTGAAAAATTCTGCTCTCGTTTACTAAATCTATTCCTCAGATACAGTCAACGGTTCTTTGACAAATTCACTTATAGAATAACTTTCGATCCTAAAAAGACACAAGTTGACGTAGCTAGAACGTAGCTTGACGTAGCTAAATCCTCCAAACTACGTGTCGTTAGCCCCTCTGTTTATAGGCTTTGCGAGAGATACCGTAGCTTCGTAGCTAAATAACACAAAAAAGCATGATTAGATAGTAATATTCAATGACACAAAAAACATTCTTTCATTATGTTACTTGAATTTATTTTTTATGCCATTGAATTTGGATAGTTTATGCCAGCGTCTTCATGAAGTCACAAAAGCCTAGATGCATAAACTGGTAATATGCAGCAATATCTTCTTCTGTATCAATTTCCAACATCTTCATTAACTCAACGGCAAACTCCAGCGATGCTGTTCCATTAGCAGTAACAATACCGTTATCACTTACGGTCTGAACATTCTGATATCCAGTTGCGTTTGTATAGTTATCCCCACCCCAACGTTTCAATTCATCAAGACCATTACCTGTATGCTTCACATTATTAAGAAAGCCATTCTGTGCCAGAAAAGAAGCACCATTACAGATACCGCCTACGATAATGCCTTTTGAAATAGCATCCTTTACAATTGGTGCCACTCGCTTAGCTTCATCAGTGATCCAACCATATCCTCCTATAAGAATAAGAGCGGCATAGTCTTCTGGCAGATTATCAAAAGAATAATCGGGCATTGTATTAAAGCCTCCACAAGAACGGACTAAATCCATCGTTGGTGCCACTACCTTTGTTACATATTTAGGATTCTGTTTCATTCCAAACTTATCACAATTGATAGAACCTGAAATATAAGCTGGTTCATAATCTGCATAATCGTTCAATAGAACGAATAAAACTTCATTATTCATTATCTTTAAAATTTTTAATCATTGTCCAAGTGAGCGAACTTTCATCACTCTCCATTTTTATATCATCTCTTGAAATCCACTCAGCTGTGGCAAGTTCGCCCTTACCATCAGCATTGAGATGAACTTCAGTACCATCTGCTTCTGCCCAAAAGCCCATAAGTAATGCAGAAGAGAAAGCCCATGGCTGACTGGCGAAATATCTAATATTCTTTACTTTTAAACCTGTTTCCTCACAAGCTTCACGTCGTATAGCTTCTTCCAAAGTCTCGCCAACTTCAACAAATCCAGCTACCAGCGAATGGTGAGCATAAGCACCCTTTGCAGCATAACGAGTCAACATTAGTTTATCGCCATTCGTAATTCCAACAATTACAACAGGAGCTATTGTGGGGAAAATATGTCTGCCACATTCTGGGCACACCAATTCATTTCTTTCCTTACCATATTGAGTTAAAGTTCCACATCTTCCACATAGCTTATTGTCTTCATACCAACCAGCCAAGTGGGCGCATGTACATGCTGCAAATCTAATTTCTTGAGGAATGCTATCAAGATGAAGTAAACCAATAAGTTTACCATATTCCATATCAGGTGCCGAGATATACTCCATGCTCATATAAAAGTTGGAATCATCAACACTCATAAGATACTTTAAACCATTAAGGTCTATATCTTCAAAATCTGAAACCAATGGAATATCAATTTCATCATTTGTCTTTTTAAATAGGACTTTACCATATTTCACAGAAACGACATAATCGTTGCTGGCAGGTCTTCGAGTTTCGTCAAACGAAATCTTATTTGGGTCTATTTCTTGAAACATTTTATTATCGTTTATGTGCTAATTATTCTTGAGAGACAAAAGTAGTAAATATATGGCATAATAACATTACCCTATGCAAGAAAACAATATGAAAAATTACTGATGTGACAATTTACTACTTTTTCTTTCTTAATTTCTCTCTATATTCACGAGGAGACATTCCTAACATCGACTTTACAAATCTCCCGAAAAAAGATATATTAGGAAAATCCATATCTATTACGATTTCTTTAATTGATAAATCTGTATATTTCAACCGATATATGATTGATTCCATTGTATAATCGTGAATATATTGCATGGCGGTCTTACCCCCAGCCTTACTTATCACTTTGGAAAGATACTTAGGAGACACATTAAGCATCTCACCAGCCTTTTGCACTGTCCTTATCTTACCATCATTTGCTGTTAGCAACTCAACGAAACGACGGAACAACACTCCATTCTGGCTCTTATCAGCTGTAACGTCCGGCAAACCTGCCATCTTTATTTTAGCATCTGTAATCTTAAAAAACTCCATTACAAGAGCTTGAAAAAGAAGTTTTATTATATCATGATTGTATTTTTGATCACCTTCTTCGCTCATGTGAATCTTAGTAAGTTCGTAATAATGTTCTATTATCTCACCTTCCTCATCAGAAAAATGCTGTTTAGGCGATTTATCTAAAAGGCCCGAGATATTCCAAATTGCATCTTTTAGAAACAACGAATTACTAATGGCTGCTGTGGTAAAAACCAACATTTTAAATTCTACATCCTGGCTCATCATGTAATCTTTAACATGCTGCCCTGCTTGACATAATATGTAATCCTGCGATTTCAAAAGATACACATTGTCATTAAGCGTAAGCTGCAATTTACCTTTTTCACAATATACAAAGACATTGAATTCTAGGTTGATATCTTCGTAGTCTGCCAGTGAAGTCTGCGTAATATTGTCTATCAATATGATACCGTCATCATTATAGTAGAGTCCGTCTTCTTGTTGTACTCTTCCAAAAGTGATTTTCTTCATACAATTACTTTTTATGGGTTATTTTGCAAAGTAAATGTTTTTTTTGCAACAACTACTGTTTTATATTCCACTTTTACTGTTTTATTATTCTTATTTCTTCATCAATAACACTATTTGTACAATTAAAGGATATTTTAGAACACTAAAGAGTGTTCCATTTGCTCTATTTTTGCAGTCGAAATATAAATAAAAAAATTATGGAAACTAAATTCAAGGTCGTATTATTTTTTATGTTGATTTTCCTAAGCTCATGCAGGAAAGGCGATAACAGCAATAACGAAACAGCTGTTGGTGTAAAAGTTGAAACCGTCGGGATTGTAACGGATAACAACTCACAGTTCTATTCCGGAACAGTAAAAGAAGAGAACGGAGTAGCTTTGAGTTTTATCAATGGCGGAACTATTGAGCGAATGGCTGTTGATGAAGGACAATATGTTAAGAAGGGACAACTTATAGCTGTATCAAATACATCTCAGGCATATTACCAATGGCAGGCTGCTCATACTCAGACATTGCAGGCACGCGATTACTATAATAGACTGATGCAACTTAAGGCAACAAATAGTGTTCCAGCAGTACAGTTGGTTGAGGCACAAAGCAAGTTGCGTGAGGCTAAATCACAAGAAGCCATTACAAGTAAGATGATTAAAGACTGTAGCATCAGAGCTCCATTTGATGGATATATATCTGAAAAGACAGGCGAGATAGGATTGAATGCAGGTCCAGGAATGAGTATTGCGAAACTTGTGAAAATAGACCATGTAAAAATAAACATATCTGTGCCCGAAAAAGAAATGACTTATATGAAAGTAGGCAAACCTGTAAAATTACAAGTTGATGTGCTTTCCAGCAAAGTTTTTATTGGACGAATATCAGAAGTAGGTGTTGAAGCAGATATTCTTTCTCATTCTTATCCTGTAAGTATAAGTATAGACAATCCCGATCACAAACTTCTACCTGGTATGATATGCAAGGCATATGTTGGTGTATCACATAACAAAGGCATTATTATCCCTTTCAAATCAGTTCAGATGGATAACAACAATAGATATTACGTTTGGGTGGTAAAAAATGGAGTCGTACGACGTAAAAGCATCTCTATATGTGATGAAAATGAAAATGGAATCAACGTCACGGGCGGATTGTCTACCGGAGAGGAACTAATCGTCGAGGGTATGCAAAAGATAAGTGATGGTTCACGCGTAAACATTATCAAATAGGAAAGGATTCTATTATGAAAAAGACAATGCAAGAATGGGCTATGCGTTATCACAAAATTGTGATATTGATAGTTAGTTGCCTTATGGGAATTGGTATATGGGGACTTGATAATATGAAAAAGAATGAGTTTCCAAATTTCACCATACGTCAAGGATTAGTAGTCGCCTTATACCCCGGAGCTACATCTGAAAATGTTGAGCAACAGGTTACCAAACCACTTGAGAATTATATATTCACCTATAATGAAGTAAAACGTAAAAAAACAATATCATCAAGTCGTGATGGCATGAGTATTATTCAGGTAGAGCTGAATGATGATGTTAAAGATAAAGATGCCTTCTGGAGTAAATTTCGTCATGGACTTGATGCGTATGGGCGACAGTTGCCACAGGGGGTAGTTGGCACCGAAGTTATAGACGACTTTGGTGAAACGTCTGCTATACTGATTGCCATGGAAAGCAAACAAAAGACATACAGACAACTGAACGAATACATGAAGCAGTTGGAGGACAGTCTGCGAACTATTAACGAGATAGGTCGTGTACAGGTTTACGGCATGCAGAAAGAACAGATAAGCGTGACTGTAAATAATGAAAGACTCTCTCATTACGGTCTTACAAGCGAGCAGGTGGCAGATGCACTTATGAAAAAAGGATGTGTTACTGGTTCTGGTCGTATAAAAGATGGCACTACAGAATACCCAATTTATGTAGACCTTGGAATGCAGAAGGTTGCAGAACTGAAGAATATACAACTCATTAACAATCCGGTAACACACTCATCTGTCAGACTGATGGATATTGCTGATGTCAGAAAAGACTATCCGAAACCAGAATCATATATAAATTACAATGGAACAAAAACTCTTCTTCTGAGCATTGAGATGAAAAAAGGGGCAGATATCACATCTATGGGAGAGAAAGTAAACGATAAACTTTTATCCATTAATCAGTCTTTTCCAAAAGATGTAAAGATACAAAAGATTACCGATCAAAGCAAAGTAGTAGAAGACAGTATATATTCATTCTTCGAAGAACTTCTTATTGCCATAGTAGCAGTTATAGGAGTTGTTCTGTTGCTTATGCCTCTTCGTGTGGCTCTCGTTGCATCAGGCACAATTCCTGTTACAATTGCCATTTCTCTTGGTGCGTTGTATGCTTTTGATATGGAATTAAACACCGTCACACTGGCTGCATTGATCGTGACGCTAGGCATGATTGTAGACGATTCGATCGTGATAATTGATAATTATATTGAGCTTCTTTCATCTGGCATATCCCGATGGCATGCTGCGATAGAGAGTGCCCGCCACTTTTTCAAGTCAATACTTTCAGCAACACTGTCTATAAGTATAACTTTCTTCCCGCTTATCATATTTATGAATGGTGGTTTGACAGAATTCTTTGAGAGTTTCCCTTGGGCTATTACCATTATTCTGTTCATCTCTATGTATGTGGCTCAACTAGTAGTACCAATATTGCAGTATTTCTTTATCAAACCAGAAAACCTATCAATGGTTAAAACAGACAACAGAAAAAAGAAATTTTCGATGTTAGAGTGGCTACAGATTAAATATAAATTATTATTGGATTTATGCTTCAAGCATCCTGCTATTACGATAAGTTCGGCAGTGTTAAGTGTCATTGTTGGATGTATAATGCTTTCCAATGTTCCACAACAATTAATGCCCGATGCCGAACGAAATCAGTTTGCCGTAGAGATAAGTCTTCCCACGGGTACAGTGCTTGAACGAACAGCTCAGATTTCAGATAGTTTAGAGAATATGATGCGGCGTGATAGTGGTGTAGTTTCAGTTACATCGTTTATAGGAACCTCTTCTCCACGTTTTCATATAGACTATGCACCACAGTTAGGTGGCAGTAATTTTGCACAGTTTATCGTCAACACTACTGACAATAAAATGACGGAACTACTTGTTGATAAGTATAAGAATAAGTATTCTAACTATTTCCCTGATGCGAATGTGCGTATCGTACAACTATCATTCAATGATGATGCCCATCCCGTAGAAGTAAGACTTACAGGTGGAGATTTAGATTCACTATCCAAGGCAGCTGATATCATAGCCGAGCGAATGCGCAATATGCCTGAACTGCAATTAGTACAAACTAGTTTTGAAGAGCCATTACATTCATTGCATATTAGTCCTGACGAACAACAAATGCATATGCTTGACATGACAAATGCTGGTCTTCAGCAGACTATGATGTTGCAGTATAGCAGCGGGCTCAAGGTGGCAACACTTTGGGAGGGCGACTATGGAACAGATGTAGTTATGAAGTCACAACGCTCAGACAGTGCAACTGTGAATGATGTAAAAAACGAGCTAATACCTGTACATTATGGTTTTGGCAATGCTCCATTACGTCAGTTAGCCAAATTCAAAAGCCAGTTGGAATATGGACAGATTACACATCGTGGTGGTTTGCGTAGTGTTACAGTATCATCAGAGGTATCGGGTAACAATAATGTTATTGCTTCAACCGAACATCTCATTAAAAAGCTGGATAATGTAAATCTACCTAACGGAGTAAGCCTTTCATATGGAGGTCGCTATGCAGGGGATAGTGATCAGATGCCGGGCATAATAATGGCATTAATCACATCTGTGGTCATCATCTTCTTCATCTTGTTATGGCATTTCAAAAGCATAGGCATGTCTCTACTTATGATGTCATGTCTGGTGTTATGCGTCTTTGGTGCAGCCCTAGGTCTCATCATTCAAGGAGTCAACTTTAGTATAACAAGCGTGCTAGGCATAGTAAGTCTTATGGGTATACTTGTACGTAATGGCATCATACTCTTTGACTACGCACACGAGATAAAACAAAAGGAGCATCTCACTACAGCCGACTCAATCTATTATGCCGCACTCAGGCGTATGCGTCCTATCTTCCTTACATCGGCAGCAGCCTCTATGGGTGTAGTGCCAATGGTTATCAGTGGTAGTTATATGTGGGCACCAATGGGAGCCGTGATATGTTATGGAACAATGGTTACAATGCTTTTCATACTCACTGTGATGCCTGTAGCTTATAAAATGGTAGTAAAATGAAAACAAAAAGAATAAATACATTGGCGATGGCATTGGTAATGCCATTAGCCTTGCTAGCACAACATAGTTATACAGCCGATGAGGTTAGTAAAATGGCAATAGAACATAATATATCTGTTCGCACAGCCGACAACCAGATTAGTCAGGCATCAGAAACTCGTAAGGATACATACAATGCTTTTTTACCAAAGGTAAGTGCATCTGCTATCGGATTTGCTGCCGACAAGCATTTGCTAGATCTGAACTTGGGACTTGCCAGTTATTCTGCATTAAAGAATGGTGTAACAGCGGGCGTATCTGTGATGCAGCCTATTTATGCCGGTGGACGTATCAGCAATGGGTATAAACTATCCAAGTATGGGGAAGACGCCGCACGCATTCAGAAAGATATCTCAATACGCCAGGTAGCATATAATGCCCAGAGATATTTCTGGCAGGTTGTTGACTGCAAAGAAGCCATTCGCACGCTGGATGTTTCTGATTCTCTTTTGAGCAAGTTACACATAGATGTGGCTTCAGCCGTGAAAGCTGGACTAAAGAACCGTAATGACTTATTAAAGGTAGAATTAGAACAAAACAAGAATGAGAGTGCGCATATCAAACTTAACAATGCATTGAAACAGAGCCTATTGTTGCTTGCTCAGTATATAGGCAAACCTCAGACATTAATCGACATTTCCTCTCCTATTGAGATAGGTAAACTGCCAAATCTATATGTGATGGAAGTATCACCATCAGATAAGGTTGAACAAAGACCTGAATATAAGTTACTGGCGAAAAATGTAGATATAAGCCATACCAATCTTAATATAGAGAAGGGTAAGTCTCTACCGACTCTGGGTATAGGAGCATCGTATTCATACGATAACTTTTTTGATAAGAACAATTTATCTGGAGCCGTTTTTGTAACATTGTCTGTTCCAATATCCAACCTATGGGAAGGTGGTCATAATGAGAAGAAAGCCAGTTTGCAGTTACAAAACGCGATAGAGACATTGCAAGACAGCAAAGAACTTTTAGCTATTGAAATACAAAAGGCGCATGACGATGTGATTGAATCATGGCAGCAGATAAAAGTATCTATAAAGTCTATAACACAGGCTGAAGAGAATCTACGTTTAAACACTAACACATATCGTGCAGGAACAACGACCATGTCCGACATATTAGATGCTCAGACTGCACTACAGAATGCAAAGAATGAATATATTCAGGCTTACGCTGCTTATCAACTTTGCATTGTAGATTATAAGAATAAGACTGAATAATGGCTCACCTATATTTAAAAGAGAAATCCCAAGAACTATTTAACTCTTTGGAGCGTTTTAGTGCTTGGGAT
The DNA here is from genome assembly GCF_051059605.1 of Prevotella sp. Classification (GTDB taxonomy): domain Bacteria; phylum Bacteroidota; class Bacteroidia; order Bacteroidales; family Bacteroidaceae; genus Prevotella. Next base: position 2,915,991 of record NZ_CP050883.1, on the reverse strand, counting down.
TCTTTTATATAATTATATTTACAGATAACTAGCTATCTTAATTGCATTGCATTTACATACAACTTCACACTGCCACAACCAATGTAATTATCCTCATTGAGCGTATTGATAAAATGTATCATTCCATTGTCGACCACTCTAAACACATGCCTATGGCAGTTAAGAATACACTTACCGCATCCTGTACAAGCGTAAGTGAAAAGATTAATCGTTACTTTCATTATTTGAAGTTTTAATTTTCTTTTTTAAGAAAAACATAAAAAACAGAGACACAAGGCTTATGGCGGCCAGCATCCTGAATGATGAGAGATAACTTAGCAATTCTGAATTTCTAAAAACTTCAGATCCAAGTAATGTGTTGCATATCCCATCAGCAGTGCCACTACTCATACCAGAGCTCTGCAATAGATGAGAAACCCTCTGCATTGCATCGGTTGCAGTATTGGAATAGATATTGATGTTAGATGACAACTGAGACTGATACATTGCCTGTGCATCAGATATGTGAGTACCAATAAGTGCAAGACCTACAGCTCCACCCAATTGCTTTGCCATATTTCCTAATCCAGCCCCCTGACCAAGGTCGGCTCCTTTGAGACCTTGTATTGACATCATTATCACTGGCAACATAAATAAACCGATGCCTAGTCCCCTAAAAAGAAGTGGAATAAAAAGACCTGAATATGACGAGCTTTCTGATTGGAAACTCATCCATGTACCAAAAATAAATGTACACAAGAATCCGCCTATTATAAGCAATTTAGGATCTACTCCTCGATCGATTGACTTCTGTGAAAAAATCATTCCTATCGTGGATAAAATAGCTCCTGGCATAAGCGACAGTCCGCTTATAGTAGCAGTCCAACCGAGATTAATCTGAGCCATCAATGGGAATGTGTATACAGCAATATAGAGTATAGCACCAATGATAAAGTTGAACATTATACCTATTGATAAGTTGCGATGCTTTAATAAGCGAATATTAACTGCCGGTATCTTCTGTATCATCTCTGTGTAAACGAAGGCAACTAGACCTACCGCTGATATTAAGCTGAAAATGATTATGATGTTGCTATCAAACCAATTTTTAGAGTTGCCCTCTTCCAGTACGTATTGAAGGCTACCAATACCAATAGCAAGGAATAGAATGCCCCACCAGTCAATATTATCTTTACGTTGAGAATTCTTTTCATTTGGTATTGTCAACCATGACGTAGTAGTAGCTAAGATGCCAAGAGGAACGTTGATATAGAATATCCAATGCCATGAATAATTATCAGTAATGAACCCACCAAGAGTAGGACCGAGTGCTGGACCGGCAGCAATGCCAATACCATAGATAACACTCGCTATACCAAGTTTCTCAGGTGGATAAGAAGCCACAAGTATTGTTTGTGACTGAGTCATTAAAGCACCGCCTCCGAGTCCTTGAATAAAACGCCATAATACGAGTTCCCAAAGTTCGCTTGAATTACCACACATAAATGAAGCCAAAGTAAAAACGAGTATTGAAACTGTAAAATAATTCTTTGTTCCAAATAGTTCGGCTAACATTCCACTTAGAGGAATGATGATCACGTTAGATATAGCAAATGCCGTGATTATCCAAGCTACATCTGTCGTTGATGCGCCTATGCTTCCGGCTATATGACGTAGAGAAACGTTGACAACAGTAGAATCGATGATAGCAAGCAACGATGCAACAATACATGTGCCTACAATAACAATTCTTACAAAGCCTGTTGGGTATTCAGCGTTTGGAGTTGTAACATTGTTTTGCATCTTACTTTGTTTTTACAGATACAACAGCATTCATTCCTGGAAGGAGTGGCTTGTTTTCGTTGTTCTTTGCAATCTTGATCCGTACTGGAATTCTCTGGGTTATTTTTATAAAGTTACCAGTTGCATTTTCAGCAGGTAATAAAGAGAATTTTGTGCTTGTAGCTGCACAAAAACTAGCAATCATACCTTTGAGTCTGAGTCCTGGATAAGCATCTATTTTGATTATAGCTTGTTGCCCAGCTTTCATATTCTCTAATTGTGTTTCTTTAAAATTTGCAGTAATCCAAATGTCAGATGTACTTATTAGGGAAGCAAGAGCTGTGCCTGAAGGAATGAACTGACCAGGCTCCACATTTTTCTTAGATATAATACCGTTGCATGGAGCTATTACAAAAGCATGCTTATATTGGTCTTTTGCGAGAGTGAGTTGAGCATAAGCCTGCTTGATATGAGCAAGAGCTTGCTTAAGTTGTGTATAATGGATATTAGTCTGCAGACGTGTAGTAGATTCTTGAGTAGCCATTGCATTAAACTGTTTATCAGAAGCTCTTTCCTGAGCCTGTGCTATCTGCCAAGTCGCTTTCATATTATCATAAGTCTGCTGGGTTGCAGCTCCTGACTTATACATTTTTTCTATTCTCTGAAAGTCTTTCTGTGCCTGCCAGACTTTTACCTTACCCTGAGATACATTCTCTTTAGCAGAACCAGCATTAAAATCAGCAGTGCTCTCCCCATACTTTGAAGCCAAAATCTGTTTCTTGCACGATTCAAGTTCAGTTTGTGCAGATGCCACCTGAGCCTCAGCTTGAATCATCTGAGATTTCAAGCCAACTGTGTCAAAAACTACGACCGTATCTCCTTTAGTAACTTTCTGATTATCCTGAAACATAACTTTAGTTACATATCCTGTTACAGATGTGCGTAACGGAATTATATTACCGTCAATATAAGCATCGTCGGTAGATTCCTGACTCCAATCATCATATGCCATTACAGATCCAGAACATATGATTACAACACCCACTGCTATCGCTGTAAACAACATCTTTTTTGATTTCATATTTAAAGCTTTCATTATCCTATTGTTTTTTAATTGTTCTTATTAAGTAAAGTTTTCATCTTAGCGCCATCCATCAAATATCCTATATTATGAATAGACTTATTTACCATTGCTTGAGCTTCATCATTGAGTTTGATTAGGTAATCTGTTAGCGTTATTGTACCGTTCCTCAATTGTATAGAAGCTACATCCTTTATATTAGAGCGTATTCTGATTATCTGATCATCACTATTTGCTAGCTCTTTATTTTTTGCTAGATTTATATTCAGATTATCAATCTGTCGATTCATCTCTATCTCATAAATCGATTTCTGATTACGCGCTATTTCTCTATCTATTTTTATTAAATTACGTTGATGCGTGTTACTATAAAATGCGTCAATATTCCAGGTTAACGAAACACCCACTATTCCCGAATAGTGGGTGGAGTAGTCCATCATATTAAGTCCTGGACGTCCATAATATCCATTAGCAAAAAGGGATAGTTTTGGAACATATTCCGTATTGAGTTCTTTCAGTTTGCAGTCTGCACTCATAATTTGAGTACCGAAAACTTTATAATCAGGTCGTGTAGAGAAATTGCGATCCACAATCTGTGTAGGCCCAGGCAATTCAAGGACGGAAGCTGTATCAATAGGCAATTGAGCAAAAGATGATAGCGCAAGATACTGCTGACATAATGACATACGGAACTCCGTTTCCTGTTGTCCTAACTGAATGATATTAGCCTCTATCTCCTGAATATCTGTTTTTAGCGAGATACCATTCAAAATGGCTGCTGATACATCTTTCTTTCTTAATTCAAGATCTGATCTTTTAAATTTAACGGCTTTTATCTGTTCTTTTGTTAAAAGAATGTTTTCAAACAAATTGTCGATATTCTCTTCAATTTGTAACATCTGAGACTTGATTTGATCAGTTCTTGTGCTACTATCCAGATTACTAATTTTCTTTTTTATAGAACCTATACCTCCATCATAAATTAGCTGAGAAACACCTACTCCACCTTGATATTGGAGTTTTTTCCCACTCCCCATATTGATACCAAACTTATCCTCAATATCCTTAGGAATACTAATTGCAGATATCTCTGACTGATATGAGCTCTTGGCTGAAAGAGAAATATGTGTGAGCCACTCTGAATCGATCACTTTACAAGACTCACTACTCTGTTGATTAATTAAATCCAATCTAGCGGCGTATGGATATTTCTGGTAAGCCGACTGGATTACTTGATCTAATGTGTAATGTTTGCAAGTCTGAGAGCAAGCAAACATTGGAAAAATAATTCCAGCAATTAACACAATCCATCTCCAGGAAGTGTTTTTTTCTTTAAACGCATTCATAACTTTATTTTCTATAACAATTTATTATCCTTTTTACTTTGTTTGCATCAGTCAAAATTGTTTATTCATATCCACTTTGATTGATTGGACGATGCAAAGGTATAACTCTAGTAATGCTTAAACAATACTTATTCGGTGAACATATATGATTATCTCAGTGAATTGCATATTAATTATGGGCACCTCATCGTTCATCATTTATGTTATACTATTATGTTCAACAAATTTGTTGGTTTTTGGGGCGAAAAAAAGTTATACCTATTTGGTTATAACTTGTTTTATAAGTTTCGGCAAACTCTTTCTAAGCGTTTTGCGATAACTCTCCCATTTATCTTGATTCCATCCAAAAATCATCATATATATAGGTCCAGCTATGAAAGGAAACATACAAAGACTAGATACTGTAATTACAAACTCCTCGATATCTTTAGTTTTTATTTCACCCTTCTGGTATGCCTCTTTCAGTTGATTTCTGAAATTTGTGCTACGTTTATTTTCAATTATCTTTTTAAAAAACTCAGGATCCTTTGAAGCTTCATGTAAACCAAAAATGAGCATATTAGGATTATTGAAAGCAAAGTCTACCTCTGTTTCAATATACTTTTTTACCTTTTCTTCAAAAGAGAAATCTGAGTTTAGATTTTCTTTGAAAGTCTTTATAAACTGGGCTATTACAGATTTCATCGTCTCATGCGTCAACATTTCTTTATCTCTGAAATAATAATGAAGCATAGATCTATTAATAGTTGCAAGATCAGCTATATCTTGCATACGTGCACCTTGAAGCCCATCTCTTAGAAAGATTTGCTTTGCAGCTTCAAGAATTCTTTGCTCAGTATTGTTATCTTTACTTTTAACCATAATTGTTCAACAAATTTGTTGATGCAAAGATATGTATTTTTTAGTATTGCACTTAATAAATTAGCGTTTTTAACACAAAAAAAAACTTTTAGCCCACTTATGTATCGCATTTTATGTGTTAGTATTATGGATAAAAGTATTGAATAAGATTAGTATTATTTTCTCCAATCTACACACTTAAAATATATAAGAAACAATAGTTTTAAATCGCTTCATTTACATCCCCTTAAGTATATTCTTCAAAAGGAAGGTCGCATTTTGATTTTTTGCCACACCTTTGGCTATCTTATAAGAATATGTAATGTCTGTCCCCAACTCTATTTCAAAACAATAATTATGGAAACGATCTGGATATACGTCCACCATCTTAGACAATTCCAAATCATGTGTTGCAATAACTCCTGTTACATTCTTACCTGAAATGTATTCAAGGAAAAGACGAGAACCATTTAACTTATCAAGTGAGTTTGTTCCTTTCAATATCTCGTCAAGAATGATTAACGTTGGACCACTCAGACTGCTGATTAACTGACGAAGACGTAGTAATTCGGCATTAAAGTAAGAAATACCATGAGTGAGATCATCAGTTGTACGCATGCTTGTGAATAGATTAAACTGCGATATTTTCAAATTGTCTGCAAATACAGACATTCCCATCATAGCTAAGATATAGTTTATTCCCAATGTACGTAAGAAAGTGCTTTTGCCAGCCATATTTGCACCAGTAATAATATAGTAGTTATGGTCCTTTATAAGGAAATCATTCTTTACGGCTGTTTCATCAAGGAATGGATGATATAAATTATGTGCCTCAAAAATAATTTTGTCATCATCAAGAATATCAGCACTATTTGCCTCAGGATGATTGAAACTGAATGTAGACATAGCCACAATTGCATCAACATCGCTTACAGTATCTATCCAAATGTCCATTTTCTCAACATAGGCATTTTGCCATTTCACGAACTTTCGAACGATAAATACATCCTTAAGGGCAACAGCGTTAGAAAAGAAAAACCATAAGTTATTTGTTCTTCTCTCAATATCAGCAAGTATACTTTCCATTTCCTTGAACGACGGTATAGCTTCTGTAAGCACACCTCCTCCATTAGCAAGATGATTAGATGTATAGTCGGTATCAGCCACATGTTGCATGAGCTTAACATAAGACACCAATTGCACATGCAGTTTATCCACTATTTTATATATTTCATGCAATGCCTTATGACATAATTTAATGGATATGAAGAAATTGACTAAAGCCAGCATTACCGGTATAACATAGTTTATAACGCCCGCTCCAGTTAGTATTAGCGATACTACGAAACATAGGGTGAGTATCCAAACTATCCAAGGAAGGAATGACGAAGCAAAGAAACCAGACACAATAAAACTTTTAACAGACTTTACCGCCCGTAGTATTGCATCAGAATCAATATCTTTTCCTACGCCCAAAGACATAAATTTCATACGCCAACCAACCTTATCATCAGCAGCAAGTTCAATAATAGCTTCATGATATTGCGTAAGCGCTTCTACCGAAGAGTGTGGTCTTACTGTAGACATGAACTTAGCCAAACGCTTGTTGCCACCCGAAGTAACAGTTCTATTTATTCTATTGAAGAGTGAATCTGTGCCGAAACAATCAAGGTCAAAAGTAAAAGGATGACGCGCATCAACATATTTTTCTCCATTATCAAAACAAGAAAAATCGCCATTAATAGCCATAATCTCATGTTTATATACTAAATCAAGAGATTCTTTAATATCTATCTTGGCATTATTCTTAACGTCAGCATATCTTATGCCAACATAAGCCAAGATACTAATTAAAGCCATAGCGATAAACACCAATCCAAAATCAGTAATCGTGAAGAGAACCAAAAATCCTATAAATAGTAGAAAAGTCAACACTTCACCCAATATGAATCCACGGCTTTTATGTTTCAACGTGTTTATTTCATTCACAAACTCATCATGCTTGCCGCTATATAATGTCAGTATCTTTTGTTTTTCCATAATACAAAAATACGAATAAAGTTTCGGCTATGCTGCATTTTGAATATACTTTTAACATTTATATTATACCAATCTATAAACCTTATTTGACTATTATTTCGCCAAAACAGGACTAAAATGTCCAATCTTGGCGAAATAGCGGATATCAAATATGCTTCAGAGTATATACTTTTCCACCCTTTTTCAACCATTTTTGGGGTTTTCTGAATATGGAATGCGATGTGCAAACAACTACTGCGTCATATCCTTCATTAGACAAAGAGTCCTCATCCGTTTCTACATCTACACCATATTCGCCCCTAACCTTATCTGCATTTACATGAGGATCATAAATAGTGACGTGATGTGTATATCGATGAATCATCTCATAAATATCATAAGCTCGCGTATTACGAATGTCTTGACAATTAGCTTTAAAAGAAAATCCTAACAAAAGCACTTTACTCTTACCAACACTTAAACCACGAGATTTTATATCTACGATAACATGCCGTGCGAATTTCGGTGCCATCTTACTATTTACACGACGCGCGGCTTTAAGCAAAGTTGGATTATATCCTGCAGAAGAAGCGCGGTCTATCATATAATATGGATCAACTGCGATGCAGTGTCCACCTACGAATCCAGGATTCATCTTCACATAATTCCATTTCGTTGCAGCACCTTTGTTTGCCTCGTCAAAATCAACATCTAATGTCTGACAAATTCCAAGCATTTCATTAGCGTATGCTATTAAAACGTCACGTTGACAATTTTCCATCATCTTACATGTTTCAGCAACCTTTATTGAAGATGCCTTATATGTACCATTTTGCAAAACAGATCTATAAAGCCTGTCTACGAAAGTAGCAGCTTTAGGAGTTGAACCAGAAGTAACTTTCTTTGTATTTGCTACAGAATGTGCCTTATCACTTGGATTAATACGTTCTGGCGAATATCCCACAAAAAAATCCTCATTATATTTCAATCCAGATGATTTTTCCAATCGTGGAACACACTCTTCTTCTGTCATTCCAGGCCATACTGTTGACTCATAAATAACTATATTACCTGGTGAGAGTACCGAACCTAAATCAACAGAAGACTGATAAAGCAACGTTGGATCGGCTTTCAACTTCTTATCAGCGGGAGTTGGCACGGCAACTATATAAACATTACAATCTGCCACATCGCTCTGTAATGATGTAAGACTCAAACTTCCGGAATAGAGCAAATTCTTAACTAGATCAATATTAACATCAATATCGCCAATTTTCCCTATATTAAGATTTTTAACTTTATACGCATCAATATCATACCCTATCACTTTAAATTTCTTAGCGAAAAGACATGCAAGCGGGAAACCAACATATCCTAAACCTATTACTGCAATTTTAATGTTGTTTTTTCTAATCATAGTAAATATTATTTATAAAAAGACTAATTATTTTCTTTCAAGTTTAGCATATCGTGAAGTTTTTTCTGGATTCCACGGATCATCATATGATCTGAAGAAAAAGAATTCCTGCAACTGAGCAACAGAGCGAACAAGCCTAAGAAAATATCCTGAATATGGAGACATCAAAGGCATAAACCTAACAAGATTGAACTCCTGCCTGGCACGCTCAGAAGTTATCATTATCAATCCAAATCCAAACAAATCGAAACACAGACGTATAAAATACCCTAATAGAGCCACTTCTATTATGTGTTCATTAAATGTCCATAATAAATTTATAATATAAAACACCCATACAAAATTCAAAACACAGTCAAACATAATACTTTCCATATTTGACAACCAGTTCAAGAATGACCAGTTTTTGGTTGGAAGTAAAATATCCAAATGCTTACGTAATCTGAATCTTACTAATGAACGTGACCATCTAATACGCTGATGAAAAAGTTTATACCACTTTGTAGGAACATTAGTCATACATATTGCGTCATTAGCAAACACCACATGGTATCCAGCCTTACGAAGTTTCTGCGTAATATCACCATCAAGTCCTGGACCAATATCCCAAAATCCGAATGTACGTAATGCTTTTGTTTCAAAAGCACCAAAAGCACCAGATATAATGTGATAGATACCAAAAAAAGACGTAACGGTTCTTCCAACCTGAATACGTTTTAAATATTCAATCGATTGAAGTGACGTACAGATGGAATCTTTAATATTTCTAACTTTTACACATCCTCCAACACCCTTAACCTTATCGTCAAGATAAAACGGAAGTAGAATATTTTCTATGGCTTCAATATCAAGAGATGAATCTGCATCAAGATGCACAATATACTTTCCTCTTGAAACATTAGCTCCCATATTTGCAGCACTAGCCTTACCTCCTCTAACATTCATTCTTATATATTTGTCTATAAGATTGGCCTTTTCTAAATCGGCACATATATATGGTGTAAAATCATTAGATCCGTCATCAATTATAATTACTTCGTAGTTTTTGTAAGTTTGTTCTGCAAGTGATTTTACTAGTTTATAAATGTGATTCCCCTCATTCTTTCCTGGCACAATTATTGATACCAATGGATTTTCTTTGTACAACCTAAACCTAGCAAAAGCTTTTTGCTTTTGGATTTTTTTCTGATGCAGATTTATATAAAACATAACTGCATATTCAACAATGTAATACCTTGGTAACTCAATAAATATAAGAAACCAATATGTATTTACTATGCTGGATAATGACAGATGTTGAAGATATGCCACAAATGTGTCAAGAAAATCAAAGAATTCATTAAACATCTACTTGTTTTTATTTTATCCACAAATATCGACCAATAATAGCTGCCAAAGCCGCAACAGCAAGCATTACAAGCCAAGAAAAATAATCGAAAGATTTTTTGTTTTTTATTTCTATATCATGTATTTTAGGTATATCTGCAGTTACAGAAGCATCACTAATCTTTTTATTAGTACCTAAAAAATGTTTTATAACAGCTTCAGGAGTTGAAATATTTATTGGGTGCTCTGCTTCTTCAAAAGTCGTTACATGATCAGCTTGATTAGGTACTAATTCCAAATGTTGCATAAATATATTAATATCTGTTGTTTTATCTCCAACTACTTCAAATATATAATGCTGAGTATGACCGGGTTCTATATAAGCAGCAAGTACCTTGGTACCATCAACAATCTTTTTTTTGAACTCATCAAGTTGTTTCTGCCCCTCTCCATTATAGATTGTACAGTTTATATATACAATATGTCGTGTGGAAGCAATCTTGTTCGTGGGAAACAAGCGGCATGTAGTAGCCACCACGTCATCTGTTATCACAGTGGTACGTCCATTTTCATCCAAAGCCCAAATTTTAGCTAAAGCAAGTCCAATAATTTGGTCGTTGTTTACTTTCTTATCAATTAGTAGTTTAAGTCTATTCCTGAATGAATAGAAACTCATATAATTATCAAAGTATGAGTTTATGGAATATAACGAATACAATAAATGTGCTATATTTTCGACCCCTTGAGGAGTAATCTCAAATTCATATATGTCGTGAGGAACAAGTTCCTTCACATCTGTCTCTGTTTCGCAATATGTACAGGAAGCTTTTGTCGTAGGAGAAATAAATGTATTACCACAATTGTCACAAGAATAAAGACTTGCAGGACGATCATAGTCTACGCCAATATGGTGCAATCTTTCGTGACATTTTGGGCATACCAACTGTCCTCCTAAATTATAAGTATTTTCTGCCGATATATTAGCACAGGAAAAATGATGTATCATCTGTTCTATATGCAATGCTGAGCTACCACATTTAGGACAAGTCTCATAATAAAGAAGATGAGAATGTTGGCATTTAGGACAAAGATGTATCTTGTTTACAAAACGCAAAGGACGAAAAATACCTTTCTCATAATTAGTCTGCTCAAAAGAAAAGTGCTCACGCAGATGATAATAGCCTAAGTTATGGAAAAGTTCAAGTAACGGATACGAATATCCTGTAGCAGATTTTTCTAAAAGTTCAGGTTTCATTATAAAATCGTTGCGTGATATTTTATATCTGTATATACGCAAAAAGATATCACTTGACGTATTTATGAACTCGTCTTCAGGCATAATCCTCTTCTCCTTTATATTTCTAAGTATATCTTCTATGCTTGAAGCGACATCAGCTGTAGTAGGGTTATCAATAAAACCATCTATGACATAATCATGCAACCCCAATTTTCCTTTTAGCGTCTTACTGACAAAAAGTGGAAGATATGAAGTTTCATTGCATGTCACAGGATTAATACGTTTTAATATTGCTTTTACCAAATGCTTATTAGACATATTAATATAGACGGCATCAAAAGAACCGTAATAAAAATATGATTTATCTGAGAAATCAACAAAATTCGTTATTATCGCTATCTTGCGACCATAAGAGTTTGTATATATTTTAAATCCGTCAACATTCATTATTCATTTCTCCTCTAGTATGATCATTTTACTTTTGTTTTGAAGACTTATAAAGTACAGAACCACCATCACCCGTAAACATAAATTGTCGGTCACTAAACGGCTTTCCACGATCTTTCAACTTGTTCACACGAATTCTGACAGGCAAATTATTATTAAGAACCCAATAAGGTACTATCTGTCCTTTGTCAAAATTAAGGTATGCAATTACAGCGTCTATATCATGCGAAAAGTTGCTTAAAAGATGTTTGGGGATATCCTCAACTCGGAGTCCAAGCAGTTTAACATGAGCTTTAACTATTATATCCTTATTCACAAGAACATCGACTTCACTTGCTTTACTAATATAATCTACTTTATCACTAGGCACATAAACCATTACACCAAGATTAGCTATACTGAAATTTGAATACTGCATAGACATAATTTCTTCTGTCTTAAACAAGACAGTACTAGCAGGAACTTTTATATCTGTGATAATGCCACTATCTGGAGCACATGTATACATAACCAAAGATCCGTTATATCTTTTACCTTCAGGCGAATAAGGCATACCAGCACGATCACGATCATACCCACTACCTTGCATGTATTGTTTGGTGTTACTAACGGCTCTATTATATATAGCAACAGTAGCAATCTGTCTTCTTATTTCGGTTTTAGTTTCCTCAATTTGTGCTTTCAAATCGTTTTGCGCTGTATTGTTGGTAAGTCCATAATAAATATCATTACTTTCACTTCTCATCTGCTTTTGTAATTCATCTAATTTTGTCCGCAATACGGGAATCTGCTGTTTAGCTAACTGAGCTTGCATTTTCATATCAGCAGTTTCCTTTATAACTGCTGGGCGATGATTAACATCATATTGCCCTATGATATTATTCAGCAAAACATAAGAATAAAGAGTATCACCAGGATTAACATGTTCTCCAACTTTCTTATTTAGTCGCAAGACATAAATATCATCAAGGGCTCTCACATGATTTTGATCTATTTTTATGTATCCGTCATATTGCTCGTAAATGATTCTATTGACTACATATATTCCAAAAACAATTAATAGAAACAAAAAGAAACAAGAAAAAATCAGCTGCTGTTTAGCTAATTTCGTCTTTTGATAACGAAGCATTTCTCGAGCATCTTCCTGCTGTGGATCAGTATCATAGTTAAAGCTATTCATAGTTCCACCTCCTTTGTTAAGTACGTTATATCTATGCCTATCGTTTTCTCTATGTTTATTAAAGCCAATTGCCTATTCATCATCAAATGAAATAGACGTTCTGTCCCCTTCAGCAATTGGTTATATTCTTCCATTCTAAGTATATAATTATATCTGTTTTGATTTTGCAGATATGTTCTTTTACGCATCTCTAAATATTTCTTTAACTGGGTTATATGCGTAGCCTCAACATTGACAGATTTATTCAATTTGTCAATAATATAAAGTTGCTGAAAACATAAACTTTTCAGTTGATCATTATCAGTAATACGCTGCAATTGCAGTAATGCACTCTGTGTATCAATAGAATGCAGCTTGCTTTTTGACTGACTCCAAAGAGGAATAGTAAATCTAACCCCCATATCTAGATTCTTGCTCAGTCTATCACTACTATTCCAATAAGAAGAAACTCTAAAGAATGGAGTCAATCTTGCATTGGAAAGATAATTTGTAAGTTGTTTGCGATTTTCAAGCACCTTTTGATTAGCTGTTATGATTTTAGAGCCAATGTTGTCATTAACAAGATTTAACAAAGCTAAAGTATCAACAACAAGCAATGTAGGTTTCATTATAAACAGAGATTGATTATCTAAGTTCATTGTAACAAATGACTGTGATAGTTGATATTCCAAATCTATTTTGTCATTCATAACATCCATCATTTTATCTGTAGACACTCTATCTTGTTCAAGCATGAGTTGAAAAGCTTCATTTAGTATATCAAGATTTTTCAATCTATGACTCATTGTTACAGCTAAATAATAATTATACAATTCTATTATTTTATTCTGACGATCGTCAAAAACATGATCATTTTGCTTTTTGTATTGCAAAAGTCTGTCTACATCGTTTTCATAAAGAACCTGTTTAGTTTTGGTTTTCTTTTGATAAAACTTACTATTTATAAAATCCCAACCGATTTCAGCTTGCGCTTTTGCTTTATATGAAGAAACGTCATCATCATCACTTATATGAAAAGAGTTGTCTAAGCGTCCGTAAATCTGTCCTGTAACTTCCAATCCATTATTTTGCAACATGGATTTTATATCATAGTTGCCTTTAGCTTTATAAAGTGAATCAAGAATTTTATTATAGTTTGACATATCTTTTGTGGCAGCGTAAGGAGAAATTACAACTTTGGCATTTTTAAACAAATGTTCAAGTTCGTCAAAACGCTTATTAAAATGCTTTAATACATTTTTGTTTTTAAGATTGCCATAAACCAACATCTTGGGTCTGTATCCATTGCTATTGTCCATTTGGGCATCAGCAAATTGGAAAAGAAATGACGTTAGTATGACTGTAAACAATGTTTTTACAGTATTATTATTCATTTACTTAAATTCAATTAGAAGAAAATTCAACTCGAGAACATTATCCATTAATGTTCTCGAGTTAGGCATATATCATTAAGGGTACTATTCTACCAACTTGAACACTTGCAGGCAATCACGTCCGTAAGCAACATAAATATAACCGTCAGCCAAAGTTACATAATTTGCTGATTTAACCATCTTTCGCTGTGCAACAACCTTATGACTTGTCTTGTCAAGTATTATTAGTCCATAAGAACCATAAGCAAGATAAATATATTTGCTATCAAAAGCTGCACCATTGCAATAAGCCTTATAAACACCCTTAGAAGTGGTTATTTTTTCTGGTTGGTAGCTCCATGACAACGTACCATTCTCAAACACCTTCAATCCGTCACGACCTGTACATAAATAAAGTTTGCTGCCATCAATAAGAACAACATTCTTACCATTATTTGGTTGAATATCTGCAGCATTAGTTATTTCGGTCAAAGGAGTTGCTAATTTATAGTCTGAAGTTGCATAAGTTTGAATATTAGCCTTTATTGCTTCATCAGCATTTTGTGCCGCTTTTGCAAGATAAGCTGTTACCATTGTATTGCCATTGATATCAATGAACTTAGCCTTACCAGGAAGTTTTGTTACACTTTCAGGAACAAGTGTAGCTGCATCATATACACGATAACCAGATGTAGTCATAACCTCTATATGACTTCCATTTACAGCAACACAATTACCATCACCATCAACAGTCGTATCATTATCTATCGCTGCATATTTTTTAGATCCCTTAAGACTAAAGATGTTTAAAGGTTTTGCTGTTCCCATTTCCGTAACAGAATCCTTTGTGTTCATAAGTCCATCATGTGTCAAATCAATATATGCAATCATACCACCCTTTTTCTTTGAGTTACCAGCAGCATAAATACGTCCAAATTTACCTCCATTAGGATTTATTGTCAAAGAATTATAATCAAGTTCGTTATTATGATCACGAACAAATTGTAACAATTGAGTTTTATTGTTAGTGGTATTCAATACTTCAAGACACCCACTCTGTCCTGTACCACGCTGATGATAAGAAACATAAACATTCCCATTATATGCCTTAACACATGTGGCAGAAACATCATGAGTATGGTCATTGTTTACCTCGGCTATAACATCTATAGTAGGAGATGTTGGATCTGTTGTAGGTATTGAAGGATCAGGATTATAACCAGGACTACAATCTGTCTTTGCTATCTTTATATTTGCAGGTATATTATCTTCATCATGAATATTAACAACGGTACCTCCATCAAAAGAGAATTCGTTAAATGCCATAGCAATCTCGTCATTATTGTTAACCAGACGAGCAAAAGAAGCACAGTCTACAGCTATTGTAGAGCCACTACCTGGAGTCTGAAATAAATACACGCGTTGAACATCACCGCCTGCATTCCAGATCATCTTTGCAGCCTTAACGACAGCTATAGCTTTGTCGCCTTCAAGAACGAATTTAGCATCATTGCCATTATTAAGGTTCGTATATGTTCCTGCACAGTTAATATAGGCTCCGTTTTCCAACTGTATTGTACTTGCCGCTGTCTGGTAAAGGCTTGCACATTCTACATAATTTGCATAAAGCACAACGTTGTTACTATTAAGTCTTAATTCGCCAGAAGTCTTAATTGAGCAATCGCTGACAAATTTACAACTATTTTGTAATGTAATGGCTGGAGCTGTAAACGATCCACCAACATGGATATTACCATCCAGTTGTGATGCGGCATCAGCAACTGTAACGTTTCCTATAACGTTTACACGTTCATTTTGATTTGATTCCCATCCTTTAGTATTTAGGTAACCACCAACGTATACCTTGCCTTCACATTTGAATGTTTGTGTAGGAATATCCAAATTACCAGCATTGTAGAGAATCTCATTACCGCCAATGTAGAATTTGCTAGCAGTCGTTGTTAGTGTACCATAATTGTAAACAGTAACACCTCCATTATTAAATAATGTTCCTTCACTATGGTTTAGATTTAAAGAACCACCTTTCAAAATATAGATTGTACCTGAGCCCCAAACATTGGTAAGAGTCATATCTCCGGAAATATAATAAGTTTTATCTCCAAGCCCAAGTTGACCACTATATGTTTTACCAGAAGCTAGATAAACAGACTTACTGTCTGTATCAACAGCTCCCCAACTCTTGACAACCTTTGTAAAATCAGCAGCATCATTTGGGACAGACGGTACAGAAGGCATGTCTGTGATAAGACCAAGAGATAGTGTTGTGTAATTCACAGCACGAGTTCCAGGTGACTTAAAATTAAGCACCCTGTCAGACAATGAAGAACCAGAAGAAGTTTCCACCGACAATCCAGTAATATTTGGATTAAGCGTTTCTTCCTTTACTGAGTCATCATTAGAACATGAGGTGAAGCCCAATACGGCCACACCTAATAATAGCAGTTTAAAGTTTTGCATTTGTAAAATTATTAGTCTAAGAAATCTATCGTCTTTATATACTCTAAAATTTAGTCGTCTTGCAATGTTAAGAAAAAAATGCATACAATATATAAGTTTGCACTATGTATTAACATTTATTATATTTATTTTTGCCTTAGTTAACGCTATAACTTGCAAAAAAAGAATTTAAACTAGCATTATATTTAATTTATCAAACATTATTCTAAAAGCAACAAAGCAACACCTGTTAATAAAACTTCTTTATTATCAACTCGTCAAAACACATACCTAATATAATTAACAAATATACTGAAACCGCTATTATATGAACACATACAAATACTAAGCAGCAATTATTAAACATTATCATATAGAGTTTTAATGTCAACAGAATTGTGAGTGTATTAATTTAATATTTGTGAAATATAAAAATAAATATTCCATATCTGAACTTTTAACTTTTTTTCCAAAAATTTCCATAAATTCATTTTTAACACATATTAAAAGTAATTCTGACGATGTTTACACGGTTTCCATTCATTAACATTACGAATTATGCGAGTTACAGCATGTTTGTAATCCTGTGGATAGAAAAAAGTAAGAACATAACGACGATGCCTATAAACAATATTATGTGAATGATAGCAATAACCTGAATAACTATTTAAGTTTCCTGATGATATAGACTCTTTGTAAACATCTGTGGACGATCTTACATATAAAATCTTTAATTCTAAGACCATATTTATATCATTGGCATGATATCCAAATCTTACACAACAAATTCCGTCATTACAGCTTTCTTGGCTAAAAAAAGAAGGATATTGGAAACTGCAGCCCATATCAGGATCTATATAGGTCTTAAATTCGGCATAATTGATTTCTTCCTGAAATATATCCTTGAAGTTTCTTTCATCTTTTCTCGGCGTGTTTATAGCAAAACAAGCTGTAATGAAAATGATAAGAACAAGAAGTATCTTTTTCATCTTTTATTATAATATACCAGTTTGAGTATCTTTGTTTTTCATTTTTCTTTGTATGTCTTGGAATCTTTTACCATGACTTAGTTTCCAGGCAAAATTTATGGTAACCATATTCCCGTTATCACTGCTATGCATTATCATTGACTTCTTTATGTATTTATCCACAAGTTCAGCATGGTTTATCTTGGGATTATTTTGAAATGGGTGTTGCAAGTATATTGACAAGTCACACTTACCAATATGATATGAACATGCTATATCTGTTGTGCCAGCATCTTTGTTCCATGTTTCGCCTTCCATAAACTTCCAACCGTTATCTGCATTTGCAGTAATTGTGAAAGCCCCCAAATAAAACTGTATGCGCCCTCCCATATTATACGAAGTGAGCATATGCGTGTAGTTCTCTCCATAATTTAAGAAA
Source organism: Prevotella sp. (assembly GCF_051059605.1). Classification (GTDB taxonomy): domain Bacteria; phylum Bacteroidota; class Bacteroidia; order Bacteroidales; family Bacteroidaceae; genus Prevotella. Next base: position 2,898,121 of record NZ_CP050883.1, on the reverse strand, counting down.
CGATATACTCCAGCGTATGCAGAAAGCGAAATGACATTTTGAATTATGTCATACCTTGTTGAGTTTTGCAAGATAAGCATATTGATAGCATGCTGATTTTTCTGTGTGTATAAAAATTGGTCACCGCCCGTTCTAGTATAATATGCTAAATTCGGGTTTGAATTCATTCTATATTCAATATCTGTATTGCTATTAAATCTTTTTGTGCTATATGCTAGTCTTAAGGTATGAGTAGTAACTCTATTTGGTTCAAGATTTGAATTTCCAACTGTCCATTCTCTACTATTCTCGCGTATTTTAGTATCGCTGATCATTGCTATTTTAGATATATGCTCATAAATCTCGAAGCTATAATTCACCATCAAATTCTTGTTTAGCGAATAACTTATGGTAGCTTTTGGACGCATCAACCAATAGTTATACCCGTTTTTCCCCTGATTATATCTTTGATTTGAAATTCCAAACCCTCCCACATATCCCAGTTTATCCCAATGCCCTCTCAGTTCTCCGAAAATATATGTTCCATAGTTGTGCATTCTGTTTGTTGTATCTACACTGCCACTATATTTGTTTTTGGTGTATTTTATATTATTGCGTATTCCAGCAGATACTGTGACAGAATTTAATATGTTTTCATATATTGCCTCAGACATCATTGACCAAGTATTTCCATTTGTGGTATATTCATAAGGGCTCCCCTCGTCGTTGTAGTTGTACTCATTTGTAGAAATAGCAGTACCAACAAAATTTGCAGTGATGTTTTGATGATTACCAAGCTTATGAAAGAAATAAATATCAACGGCTGGTGACTTTACGTTTCCATTGTTCCTTGTTTCAGATATATATTCGTTTACATTGTCGGTTATAAGTCTTTTGTTATAGTCTCCAGGCGTATGTTCAAAATTAGCCGACAATGATGTCTGGAAAACATACGAAGCAGAATCAGCGAGGTTATATTTTAGTTCAAATGTATGTTCGATATTACGCGAACGTGAATCTATGTCATCGCGTGAAATGATGTAGTTTGAACCATCATTAAGCGTATATTGGGCTTTTTCATCATATATGTTTCCTCTAAAATCATTATATGATAAATTATAAGTCAGTCCTAGTTCTGAATTTTTATGGTTAATCTTTGCGTAACCGCTATAGATACCACTTCTTGCAGTTAAAGATTGCGTCATATCTGTACCAACCGTGTAGCCAGACTCATCACGCCGTGTGATAATATTGATGACGTAGGCAACTCCTTCTCCGTATCTAACTCCTGGTTTATCAATAAAATCGATGCTTATTATATTCTCTGGATTTACAGCCAACATGTCTTCTTTTGTCGCAATAACGTTGTTTATGCGTACTTGCACGTCTCCCTGATTGCCTAAGGCTGTTATTGAATGTTTTGTCTCGTCAATTCTTATATATGGAAGTCCTAGTTTGCCAAGCATACTGTATCCATTAGTCGCAGCTTTTCGTTGCGATTCTGTTGGTATGATAATCATTCCGTTAGCTTTGTTTACAATTCTGGAAGCGTTAACGGTTACTTCGTTCAGATTGATTTCTTTTGTGTTTTGCGCATTCAGAACATTAAAAGAGAATGCAAACATAATCAAAATACAAGTTTTTTTCATCTTTGCGTTTTAAATTTTCACACAAAGATAATGAAACACTAAAAAAAATAATTGAAAACAACCTGACATCTGTCTGACATTTTATTTAATCTAAATGTCAGAATAATCTAATTACTTGAATCACAGGTAATTAATCGTTAACGCTAAGTATGTAATCTTTGCCTCTTTCAGATATAATTTTAAGGTTTCCTCTAGTCTGTATTATTGGCTTTATGCGCCTTACCAAGGTATATAAGGTCTCACTGGCATCTGGTTTCTTAGGCCATAATTCATCACAAATTTGTTTTTTGGAGAGTTTATGATTTGTTGATGAGAAAAACATCATCATTAGTTTTTCTTGCATTGGAGTCATAATAACAGGAGACTTACTCAGATCATAAAAAGAATTTTCATCTTCCGAATACACCATATTACCTAAAACAATTACGCCCTTATACTTTCTTCTGAAGTACCATATTGATAATGCCACCCACAAAATACCGATTATTAGTATTGAAGCAGGTAGCCGCTGGTCAGACAATCCAATAATGTCGGCTGCAGAACAATTGGCATAACTTTGAAATTCAACAGAATACTGTTGCGAGTTCCATTTTATTTTTCTGCTACAAATTACATTATCCTTGTTGTTACAAGCATAATATAAAAATGAGCGATTTCGCAGTGCATCTATTTTAAGGTGTTGACGATAATTAATTATTGTATCAGGAGTTATATATCCATTTTCTTTTTGGGATATTGTTTGACTCAAAGCCTGATTCATATCTTGGATTATTGAATCCTTAGTTACCTTATAGTTGTGCATACTAGATAATGCCGCACAAACTACGAATATCATAAATATGATAACAGAATGGAATGGTTTCATCTTGTTGCTTGTTTCACTCATAATTGATATAGACTTATCTGTAGACAGGCATAAGGATGAACGCCCATTGCCTACGTTGTTTTTGCAAAGTTATAATAAAATATTGATCTTTCTAACTAATGTAGCAACATTTATAATTAATTTATCATTACATAAATAGATAAACAAAAGTATGATTTACATTTTTTCTAAACAAGATTCTTATAATAGAAAAATACAATAGGCGAGTATATATCCTATATATTAATTACCATTAATGCCACTTCAAATGCATTAGCTTTTAGTGTAACGTATGATATAATAAATATTTTAGCCAGAGATTTATCTTTGACAATTTGAATTTTGTACATTTAAGCTATCTTCCTGCGTTTTCCGTATTTTTTAGCTACGAAGCTACGGCATCTCTCGCAAAGCCCATAAACAGAAGGGTTGAAGATACGTAGCTAGGTCTATTTAGCTTCGATGAGCTACGTTTTAGCTACGTTATCTATTTCTGCTTATATAATGTACGTGTAGGTACGCGCGCACTTAGGGTTTTGTAAAATATAAGTGTCGAAGTGTCAACTTAATGAATATCAATATTTTATCGACGAATTTGACTAAATAAAGTGACGGTGATCTAACGGTCAAATATCGAGTTTCGCATGCGTTTCTATATAGAAACGGAAACGTTTGCACGTAGAAACGCAGACGTTTCTACGATGTTTTACCTTCTATTGCTTCGTAAAACGCAGTCCATTTCGTCGTAAAACGGATTGCAAAACATCGTAAAACGCATCGAAATACTTCGTAAAGTGTAATTCAATACGATAAAATTTTCGCCTATATTTTACCGACAGATAACCGTCACTTTATTTGAACCGAAAAGATGTCTAACAAGTTGATGGCCAAAGAATAGACACTTCGACACTTATTTTTCAGAAAAGTCCAGAGTGTGCGCATGCGCACGCACGTGTATTACGATGTGTAGCATCCAGTAATTGAAACTTTGGCTAACAGGCTAACCTAATTCTCATTGCATGGACAAAATTTTTGCTGTATCTTTGCCGAGAATTCAGCGGAATTCGGCAGAATAGCTAAACAAGCTTGAAATTTCTGTTTTCGTTTACCGTATCAATATACACATCCTCAGTTCCTCAGATACAGCCAACGGTTCTTTGACTAATTCACTTATAGAATACATTCCATCCTTAAAACAACATAAGTTGACGTAGCTAGAACGTAGCTCATCGAAGCTAAATAGACCTAGCTACGTATCTTTAACCCTTCTGTTTATGGGCTTTGCGAGAGATGCCGTAGCTTCGTAGCTAAAAAACACGAAAAAACGCAGAGAAGACAGCTTAAATGTACTAAATTCAAATTGTCAAAGATAAATCTCTGGCTAAAATATTTATTATATCATACATTATACTAAAAGCTAATACATTTGAAGTGGACACTAATGATAAATTATATCTTTTGCAACAGCTAATTATTTTTATTATAAAGATTCAGGTCCATTTTTATTAAACATAACTTAGGTATTGCTAAAATAGAACATTTACACTATATCGTTATAAAAAAACTGATTCTTCGATCTCACGACCAAAGAATCAGGAATGCTAAAAACTAACTTAACATTAAAACCTATCAAATAACTAATTACTTATTACTTAATGTAGCATACAAACCAATACATGCACCAATAAAACCACCACTCTGATGAGTACTCAAGTTGACTGCGTCAACTCCACTCGCCAATAGTTTCCATGCACCATCACCTGCCGCATAGTAAAAACTATAGTAACGACCATCACCTTCAACTTTAAGACGCAATGGCTGTTGTAATTCACTATTATCAAGAGTTGCAGAAGCAACTGTGATATTTATTCTTTCTGACCTTTTCAATGTAACGACTGCCTTGCCATCACGCATAGTCTTTCCAAATACAAAATTGTATTCCTCGTTTTGCAATAAAACAAGACCAGCAAGCTGATGTTCGTCAGACGGATTGAAAGTTACTTCTGTCTCGGCTGTGAACGTATTATGCTGTTGACGCACAAAGATTGCAGAAGGAGATTCTGGTTGACTTATATTAACCGCTTTAGCGTTAATCTCTAATCCACCATCTGTGAACTTATAGAAGTCAGAAGGATTTCTTAAGAATATCCAACGATTGTCCAACTTGCCATCTTTGAAGTCATCAGTATATGTAAAATTACCTGTCATTTGATTGACATCAGCTACATTGTATTTCTTCTGCCATTCTGTTTTTGATAATACAGTAGGCATAGCCTTCCCTTTCTCTAAAATCTCAGGCCATCCGTTTTTCCACGTAACCGGCAATAGATATGTATCACGACCAGTGTTGTAGAAATCATCTTGGTAAGGGCGACAACCTAGGAAGACAGCCCACCAGTCTCCACTCTTACTCTGAACAATGTCAGCATGACCTGTACTTGTAACTATGTCAGGACGCTTAGGATCAAGGCCTGTACGCTGCGTAAGTATCGGATTGTTTGGACATTCTATCCATGGCCCCATAGGATTATTAGCACGGAATATAACTTCACTATGCCAATCACAGGTACCACCCTCTGCACACATCAGATAATAATACTTACCAACACGGAAAAGATGAGGACCTTCTATCCATATAGGATTTTTCTGAACATGGGTTCCTCCACGCACAATCTGAGTATGATTACCAACAATACTATCACCATTGGCGTCAAACTTGAAGATACGAATGGCACGCTGCCCCTCATAATCAGCACCACCATCAACAGGAGCGTTGTGTACAATATATCCCTGTCCATTTTTGTCGAAGAAGAAAGATGGATCTATTCCATTTATCTTTGGCAAATAGATAGGCTCACTCCAACCTTTTGAAGGATCTTTTGTCTTTACAAAGAAGTTACCAGCACCAACATTAGTTGTTATCATATAAAAAGTCTTATTCTTCTGATTATATGATATTGCAGGGGCAAATATACCACCACTTATACGCTGATGTGTAAGTGGGAGTTGCGACTTACGATCAAGTACATGTCCTAACTGTTTCCAATTTACCAAGTCCTTACTTGTTGACAAAGGCACACCTGGATAAAATGAAAATGAAGAATTTACAAGATAATATGTATCACCAACCCTGCATATAGATGGATCAGGATAGAATCCAGCTAGAATTGGATTATAGAATTGCTTACTGTTATCAATACTCTTATTGAATCGAGTATCATTACCTTTATAACTGAAACTCTTAAATGTGGCAGTTTGAGCATTAGAAGACAGACTCAACGTTGCCAGCATTGCAGCTAATATTGTTTTTACTATCATAATTATTTAAACAGATAATTTATTAAATCATGTCTGCAAAGTTATTATTTTTACTATATAATAGAATGAATTTATGTATCATAGACTTTTCTGAATGTATCAAATTCACTAAAAGTATCGTGTCATAAGAATGTGATCTTAAACAAATAAATATTTATTAGTATAATGTTGTTTATATTGTAGAGTTATTACTAAAAAATACATCAACAAAATAGATTTTCAATCATTAGTACTGTTGTCACCACTCTCATAGAGTGAACTAACAATTGTAATTAAAAGTAAAATATCACTCTATATAAATAAAAATGACGTCCGATATTTGTCAGACGCCATTTATTATTATAAAGCCTTACAATATTATTTTCCAGCCAATCCATCAGCAAAACCTGCATAAGCCGGTTTGCGTACAAAATCCTTATCCCAAATACCTATTGGTTCGTTAGGAATCCAACCGCTATTTGCAGGACTATCTGTCTGACTCCATAGTGTAATACCATAACGTTGTGCAGCAGGGATATTATCAAAGTATGCTTTGATAATGAAGTTGTAATAAGCCTTCTGTGCATTCTGCATCTCTTCAGTATTTACGCTATCAGTAGTTAATAATTTCCCTGCTTTATCAGCTAATCTCATATCAAGTTCTGATATCTTGATAAGTTTACCAGTTGCAGCAAGCAACTTGAACTGATTAACAACAGCATCTTCATTCTGCTTCTGAGTAGTAGGACTCAGAGAACAAGTAACGTGCATCTGAGTTCCGATACCGTCAATCTTTGTAACGCCATCACTCTCCCAATACTTAACCATGTCAATTAATCCCTGACATTTAGCATTATTATTATTGTATGCTGACTCTAGACCATAATCATTGATAAACAATTTAAGATCAGAAGGTCCATATTTACGGGCTAGTGCAACAACTGTACGTGCATAATCTTTACCAAGATAATCCTGCCAGAAGAAATCTGTCTTTGCGCTACCGTCACGATTGGCATTACCTGTCTTAAGTTCATTAGGGAAATTGTTGCTCATTGGTTCGTTTACAGCATCGAAAGCCTTAACTTTACCGTCACAGGCTGTCATCATGCCACCAATCCACTTGTCAAGTACTTTATTTAGTGAATCCTTAGCAGCCTCTTCTCCACCAGATTTTTCAGATTCCTCCTTGTCACGAATAAAGCTTACTTGTTTCAACCATGAAGGAAAACTCCAAGTGGCAATATTCTCATCATCAAAATCAGAATTTAGTATAAGGTTTTTATCTGTACCTTTCTCTACCAATGTTAAGTCATCAATACAAAAATCACCTTTTAGAAAACCAAATTCAAAGCTCAACTTTTCAAGAGGTAGTGATGCCTTAAACTCTAAAGAATTTTCTCCCCAAGTTTTCGTTAGCTGGAAACCCGGAAGATATTGTGTTCCCTTTTCGCAGCTAGGCCAGAAATAGAGTTGTACTGGTTCTGATGAAGCCCATTGCTCAGAATTAAGTTTACCTTTAAATGTAATTACATAAGTCTTATCAACAGTTAAAGGACTAGATAGCGCATATGTGACAGATGCATCCCACTTATTTGCACTAGTACTTGAAGAAGTTACATGCAAGAAATAGTTAGGTGGAGCAAGTAAGCTCTTTAAGTAAGTTATATTCTGCTGAGAATGCCAACAAAGAGTGTGACCATAAACGGTAAGTCCAGCCTCAGCAGACTTATTTACAAGATCTTTTACTGTAGAAAAATCCATTGTTCCATCATCTTTAACGACAGAAGCGAACTTCATTTCATTACCAGGAGTGAACTCATCAAAGTTCTCATTAGTAACAGTCCATGCCCTTTTATGACCAAGATAGTCGGCTGCACTGACACCTGTACCCAACTTAAAATTAGGATTAACGTTACGGTCAACGTATGTCTTCAGCGTATTATAGCCATTAAGATAGTCGTACTGTCCTGTTATTCCAGGCTCCTTAGGAGCCTGGCTAAACATATCATTGTCAGTACAACCACATAACAGCACTGCAACAGCTGCAAATGAAATTATCTTGTTGTATTTCATAATTAAGATTATTTGAAATTAAATGTTTCATACTTACTTTGGCGATCACGCATAATCAAAGACTCCTTAGTTGAAATCTTTTTATAGCGTGCTTCAGTACCATAGTTGTATTTAAATGTAGCATCATAAGTAAGGTCTATAAGGTCACGATCTGTATTATTCCATGCCTTTATTGCACCGTGATATGTCCACTTACCAGTACCAGTAACAACGAAATTTGCATCATCAGAACTCAAAGTGCAATTACCTGCATCATCAAACGTAACAAGCATGTTACTGGTAATCTCAACTTCGGTGTTTTCTCCTTTACTATTCAGCTGAGTTACAGTAGTTGTTATAGGATATGTACACTGCTTTAATGACGTTGTAGCAAGGTAGCGCAAATTATATTTCTCAACGTATTGAGGTTCACGAGTAACAGTAGTCTTCACACCATTGTAGTCAATGTTGTCAGTACCATGGCTCAACCAGCAACCAGTATATTGATTCTTGTATTTCACAGCGTAAAGAGTATAATTCTTTGTAGAAAGAATAGAATCGTTACCTGCACTCACAATCTTCAAAGGCAATACATAGTTCAATGCCGTTGACTTAGGGTCATTAAAGAATGCATCTGTAAGATGTACCTTTACACATCCCATAATTTCACCTTTACTGATTGTTAGTTCATTAGAACTCAACTGGTAATACTCTTTTGGCAAAGCCAATATAGAATGACCATCCTCAAAAGTTTTTCCTGAACAAAGAGATTCATCTACAGCTATTGAAACCTTACGATCGACCTTATTTTTCTCAACACCGCCAAGAGTAACATAAACTTCAAAATCATGAGCATTATCAAGGTCTGTAGAATATACATCCTCACCCAATGTTATTGTGCGCACAGGACTCTGCTTAGCAAAATAAACTGTCTGGTAATCAAAGTCACCGAATTCCTTGTCGCCATTCTCGCATGAAGATGTCATGAAAGCTGCAGAAACGGCAAGCATAGACAAGATTATATGTTTAATTTTCATATTTAATAGCATTTTTATAATTGTTTATTTAAATTCCCAGCCCTTGTTCTGCTGAAGCTGATTGAACTTTAGAATCTCTGAGTATGGGATAGGACCATAGTTCATGTATTCCTTATAATCGCGAGTCTCAACATCTACAGGAGAATAAGTAGTATGTTTTACTGAATTAATACTCATTCCCATCGCTTTCTCTGTTAGCGTAACATTCCAACGACGCAAATCCCAGAAACGGAAACCTTCGAAAGAAAGTTCTATGCGACGCTCGTTACGAATCAACTGGCGCATTTTATCCTTATCGGTCTTTATTGATTCAAGATAATTATTACCTACACCGGCGCGGTTATGAAGAGCAGCAATAATATCATACGCAGAATATCCATGTCCACCGTTTCCAGTTGGACCCCAAGCCTCATTTGCAGCCTCTGCATAGTTCAAGAATATCTCTGTAAAACGTATTCTTGGAGTATAATGCATCTGCTTTGATGTAGCTGTTGGTTCCAAGTTTACATCCTGACGCAGCAATTTACGTAGATAGTAACCTGTACGTGTACTGCTACCACTAAAGTGGTTGATACCATCTTTGTTTTGTTTCGTATTATCCTTTGAATCTGTTGCGTCAGCGGCAGTATTGATTACAGTATTATTAACACCAACCTGCCCACCATTCAATACAACATAAGCAGCAAGTCTAGGATCACGGTTTGCATAAGGAATTGTATCACTGTAAATAGTTGATACCGTAATAGGATATCCGTTCTTATCTGGGAATGCATTTACGAAATTCTGTGTAGGATTTATCAGCCCTTTACCATAAAGTGAAGGAGGAAAATTATTTGTTTCCCAATCATTGTTTGAGCTTTTCTCACCACGCCACAATACTTCTTTTGGACATGCACCATCAGCAAGACCATTGATTTCGCTAATATTTGAATACCAAGTCCATCCATTAACATCCATGCCACTTATGCCACCAATACGATCAAGCACCTGTGCTGAATAATTTGCGGCATCTTCCCATTTGACACCAGAAGCCTGAAATGCAGGACTTGCCGCAAGAAGGGCAGCTTTTGAACGAAATGCCTCAACAATAGATCCATCCATTCTTCCATTAAATGTAGAACCGAATACACGATTATACTGACCTATTGACGCTCCCTTGTATTTTACAGGAATCTGAGCATCTGAAGTTATGGTAACATATTTTGTTGGAAGTAGTTCCAAAGCTTTCTGACAATCGTCATAAATTGCCTTCATACATTCAGCGAATGTATTACGAGGAACATTAAATTCAGAATTTACATCCTCTGCTGCAGTAACGATTGGTACACCAAGCAAATTACCCTGTGCATCATATCCGCCATGAGCCTGAAGGAGATAATACATGAACATGGCGCGCATACCATAAGCCTCACCCATTTCTCTATCCTTGAACATTCCAGCAGCAACCTCGTCGTTAGCCCAATGCACTTTGTCAGCCTTACTCAAGAAAAGGTTGACATAAGTTATACCTGCACGACAATCACGCCAACGTTCAGTTGGATTGTTATCAGAAGTCCAACTGCCAGCAGCTATCTTTCGATAGTTATTTGCAGGATCATTACTTACAGCATCATCAGTACCTACTTCACTGAATGGGAATGAACCGCATGGAATACGTGTATAGGCATTGCCAAGCACGCCCTCAGCGTATCCAGCATTATTATACATATAATCCAAACCAAGATTATTCTCAATAGCCGGTTCAAAGAGGTCATCACACGAGGTGAAAGCCAAAGCTGCAACCGTCAGAGTCAATATATTTAAAATCTTTTTCATGATTTTTAAGTCTTTAGAAATTAACCTTTAAGCCAAGATTGTAACTGCGACACTGTGGTGCAGTACCAACATTTGTCTCCATATACTTACGTTCTTTGGCAATAGTGAGTAAGTCGCTACCATATACATATACAGAGAGACTATGAACAAATGAACCTTTGAAGAGACTAGATGGTAAATCATAAGTAATCTGAACCTTATTTAAGCGAACAGCATCTGTCTTATATGTCCAGAAGTCTGAAGTTACGAAGTTTAGATCACCACCCTGTGTTGTCAAACGAGGATATGTTGCTGTAGCAGCTGTCTCTGGAGTCCAGCGACCAAGTACTACGTCTGAGTATTTACTTGCGCCATATACCCATTCATAAGAGTTATTCTTAACAGCAGAACCACCAAAGTTTCCTGTAACACCCATAAAAAGTGTGAATCTCTTGTAATTAGCTGTAAAGTTGAAACCAAGGTTGAAATCTGGTGTCCAATGACCAAGTATCACCTGATCTTTACCATCGATAACACCATCACCATTCTGGTCTTTGTATTTCAAGTCACCAGGTTGTGCGTTATTATTGATTACGGCAATACCAGATGCATAACCTGTAATTTTTCCAGCAGCATCTCTCACTACATCTTTTTCTGTCATGAAGCCCAAGCATTGATATCCACGAAGTGCATCTATGCGAGCACCTTCATTCTTCAACCAATCATAAGCAACATTCTCACTGTATTTAGTATTCTTGCAAGAATATACCATACCTGTAACACCAGCCTGCAAGTCTAATTCTCCAAATTTCTTATGAGCATTCACAGTAAAGTCTAAACCAGTACGGCTCTGATTATTGTAGTTTATATTAGCCAAGAAAGAAGATACAGGCCAAGATGTTTTGAAATAGCTAGGGAATGTAGCCTCTGGGCTTATAATTAAACCATTTGTCTTAATATCAAAGAAGTTAGCATTCAATGTAATAAGTCCATTCCATAAATTTGCGTCAAGACCTACACGGAATTCTTTGCGCTTGATAAAATTAAGATTTTTGTTGACACCTTGTTGAGAATCTGATGTCTGCAATGAATTTGCACTCTCGCTCCATCCCCACCATGTACCTGTAGCTGTGAACATGTTATCATACATGTAATACTTTTCAATATCCAAGTCCTCATTTATAAGACCATAAGAAGCATTCAACTTCAAATCTGTCAACCAACTCTTTGTTCCTTGCATGAACTTCTCATTAGACAAACGCCAAGCCAACGACATTACAGGAGAGACAGCATCTCTGTGTCCTGGAGCAAGTTTGGCTGAATGAATAGCCGCCATTGATAAATCTGCATAATATGTCTTATTATAATTATAATTTAGGTCAAGACCTAGATTAACATTACTTATGCGATGGTATTCACCAGAAAGACTCCGCTGATATCCATGGCCTAACAATGTGGCGTTTACATTATGCAGACCGAATGAACGAGCATAATCAAACTGCCCCTGAACAAGAATTGTCTGTTTATAGATAGTACCATCAGCTATTGGATTGCCACTTCGCTTATCAGTACCATACTTAGTCAGACTGTTGATACCATTAAATCTGTTCTGATCCCATTGAACTTCATAAGTTGAATAGTCGTTAGACAATGTGGTATTATAAGATGTTGCATAATCAACTGCAAACTTAGTCTTGAAAGTAAGTCCTTGAAGAACCTGATTCAAATTAAAGTTAACACCCATATCAAACTGCATCTGACGACTGGTAGACTTAGTCCAACCAGCAACATACATAGCGGCAAATGGATTAGTCTGCATAGACTGTGTACCTCCTAAAAGATACTTACCGTCAACAATGTAGTTTGAATTGGCAATCATCTTCTGCAAAGTAGCATTATCGCCAGAGACAAAATCAATAGGAATCAACGGTATCAATGGATTTTGACTTGTTGGAGTTACCTTTGCTGATTGAGCCCAATAGTCAGAACGGTCACTGCGAGCGTCGTAAAATGTAGCATTTGCATTGATATAACCAGTAATCCAGTCATTCAGAAGAAGGTCTATATTACCACGGATGTTCAATCGTGTAGTACCATTTTTCTTTCCCTCACCGAAATTTAACAAATCATTAGTATGCATCAAACCAATGTTAGCATAGAAATGGGCGAACTTGCCACCGCCAGAAAACTCCGCAGTACCATCATAACGCTGATAAGTTTTTGACAGATAATCCTTAGAGAAGAAGTTCAGGCTAGGATAACGATAAGGATTGTCACCAAGTGAATAGCTATAGATATCATCATTGTTATATACGGTAGGTTTTCCATCGTTTGTAAGGGCCTCATTATAAAGACTCATATAATCAGAAGAACCTAAATACTTAGGATAGCTCTTAGGAACATAAAGAGAAGCATTACCACGAACACTAATCTTAAGTCCGTCATTATGTCCACGCTTAGTGGTGATAAGAATAGCACCTTTTGCAGCACGACTACCATACAGAACAACAGCGCTAGCAGACTTTAAAAAAGTTATCTGTTCTATTTCAGTTGGCAAAACATTATTAGCATCACGAGGTACACCATCGACAATTACCAAGGCATCGCCCATATTCCATAGCTGGTTATTGAAACCACCCACGTAAGAGTCCATGTGATCCAAACTGTAGGTAGTATAATTTTTATGAGTGAGCTCAACCATGTTGACAGATGAGACACCACCCATCAAGTCGCTTTTGTCAACAGTGCGAAAAGCGACGTTCACCTTGTTGGCGAGCGAGTCGTTATAATCCGCATCGTCTTGTGCCCATGCTGCCATTGGCAACAGTGCCATTCCAAGTGCGACTGTCTTATATATATGTTTCATAACTCTTATATTCAATATGTAAGTTTAAAAAAAATCTAATTACCATCCAGGATTCTGGTCGAATCCAACATAAAGTTGAGTATCCGCTTTCTTCAATGGCAACCAATAATGCTTTGCAGAGAAGTCACGCTTCAATATCTGTACTTCTTTGAATCCGCTCACGGCATCCTGCTTAGGATCAGTAGGATTAATATTACCAACACGCTGGAATTCCTGTGAAGTTTTTACATTATAGGGATACTTGTCAAGAAGCAACCAACGGCGGAGGTCATTAAAACGATGTCCCTCGAATGCCAATTCAACAGCACGTTCACGGCGAATCTCATCCATAAACTTATGTGGATCAGAAACATATTTTGAGTTTACATCTACTACTCCTGCACGTGCACGAATCTTGTTCACTGCCTGTAGAGCTGTCATCGTAGAAGTTGCACTGCCATTGGCATTACCAGTAGCTGCAACAACAGATTCAGCATACATAAGATAAACATCAGAAAGGCGCATCCATGGAATATGAATATTAATCTGTGGAGACCATCCATAACCATCATCCCACTTGTTGCACTCATTGGTAATAAACTTATAATTGAAATAACCAGTACGACTTCCACGTGTCTCGCTACGGAACAAACCTCCGGTCTGTAAATCTGCATAACGCCATTTGGTATTATCATCATTACCCGTTGTTTCCTTCTTTACCATACGACATCCATCATAACGAATATCATTATAGAAACGTGGATCACGGTCCTTCCAAGGATGCTCTTTGTCAAATCCAGACTGTGGGTCATCAAGAGGTAGACCATTGGCCATACCATAATAGTTTACGTAATTGGCTGTTGGCAGGAACGTCACGCCCCCATCATTGATATCTCCACCACCATATGCCTTAGCTTGCCCCCAAGCAGAAGAGCCCCAGCCACTACCATAAACAGGGCCACGAAATATAGCCTCAGTAATAGTGTTGTCTTTTGTCTGTCCAGGCATTTTGCCATTTTCTCCAGAAGTAACAAAGTTCTCTGAATATTGAGTCCAAGGAAGCAGCCCAAACTGAGTATCATTACCATCAAGAGTTTGAAACAATTCACCGAATGCATCAGCAGCTTTCTTAGCATAGTCAGCATCATAATCATAGGTGCCAGCACTAGTACCTTTTGCCATCAATGGACTTGCTACCCAAAGATAGTTCTTACCAAGATAGCCAAGAGCGGCAATTTTTGTCACACGTAACTGGTTTTTACCCTTTGTCTGAGCACCAATTGTAGTCTTGTCCCAATCAATAGGAAGCAAGTCTGCTGCCTTGCGGAAATCTTCAGCTGCCAAATCAGCACATTCCTTATATGTCATGCGTGGCAAGGTTAACTGTTGATCTGAAGGCAAAACCTCTTTAATATAAGGTATACCACCAAAATATTGCATCAGCTCGAAGTGGAACCATGCACGGAAGAAATAAAGTTGACCTGCTATAAGATTTTTTTCTTCATCTGTTCCTGAGAACTTATCAAGATTAGCAAGTCCCATATTTGCCTTACGGATACCATACCAGCAACCAGGATAAAGACTATGACCGAAACGGTCTGAACCAGGATTAAAATCACTAGCTTTCTGACGGTCCATCCATCCAGATGACCAACCATCAAATTCTCTCTGCCATCCCCAGAAATCACCTTGATCAACCTTGTATCCAAAATGGAAGGTTGTACCAACATTGATTATTTCATCCTCACCCCAGTTCCAAGAGTTCGTCCAATATCCACCATTAAAGTCTGGAATACAATTGTAAAGTTCCTCCGTAAATCCCTGGAAATTGTGGAAATCCTTAAAGGCATCTGTACTCGAGATGTCTGAATCCGGCGACTTGTCCAGATAGTCAGTACACGAAACAAATCCCATAGAAAGTGTCAATGTACTAAAAAGTATAATTTTATTAAAGAATTTCATTATTATGATATTTAAAGGTTGATTTTAAGACCCAGGTTATAACGCTTAACTGTTGGATAAGCACCCTGAGAGGCAAGACCTGTACCTGCAAAGTTAGACTCACGATCATCAGGCATTTTTGACCAAACCCAAAGGTTGTTACCATTCAAGAATACACGAATACTACTAATACCAAGGCTCTTAACCCAAGACCCGGTAAATGTATATGCTATTTCAGCATTCTTCAAACGGATGAACGAACCGTCATAATGGAAACGTGTTCCTTCGTTGTAACTAGGTGTTGAATTGATGCGTGGCATTGGAGCATCAGCATCTGTTGTGTATTTTGACCAAAGTGTACCTTCATCAAACACAGTGTCAAGTTTTTTGCCTAAAGAATTGAAAGCAACATAACGGTTTACATTAGAAACACCATAGAACTGAACATAGAAACTCCAACCTTTCCATTCTGCACCAATAGATGCACTATATGTATTTTCTGGAGTACCTGTATATCCGTAAGGTGCGCTATCATTTGCATCAATAACACCATCACCATTATAGTCAATGACAGTATAGCTACCTGGCAACTTCTGGTTTTCATTGGTATTAAATTCTGTCATACCATAAACCTGATCCCATGTATTGGCAAAACCTGTTGTTAGATTTGCATGATCTTGTCCTATTGCATAACCAGCTTGTTTCTGATATGCAGGTTTCAAAGCAGGATCGTCCTTGAAGACAATTTTATTTACAGCATGTGTCATATTGAAGTTTCCCCACATATGAACTCCGCTTATAGTCTTGCTTAATCTCAATTCAAACTCATAACCATGACTTTTTGTTTTACCGAGGTTTGCTGTAGGAGCCTTAGCTCCAAAGTATGTTGGGATAGAACGATCACCACCATCAACAAGGATATCATGGCGATTTTCGTTAAAGAATTCCAAACTACCAGCAATCAAACCACCTAAGAAACTATAGTCAATACCAAAATTCTGTTTTGTTGCTACTTCCCAGTGGATGCTAGGATTACCAATTTTGTATTCTTTATACCATGTATAAGGACTATTATCTGTATAAAGACCATTAACTGATTGTCCTGCAATATTTACTCCCGTACTTCCATAAGCCCATTGCGTAGCATATAACCAACGGTCACTTACCCAGTCGTTACCGACTTCTCCATAGCTATAACGCAATTTCAACATATCTACATACTTCTTAATTGGCTTAAACCAGTTTTCCTCACTTACGAGCCAACCAGCAGCACCTGAATTAAAGAATACGAATCTGTTGTCCTTACTGAATTTCTCAGAACCATTATAACAACCATTATACTCTAAGAAATAACGACTTGCATAACTATATGTGGCACGGAAGGCCCAGTCCTCACGATAGTGAGTAAATTCACTTCCATAAGCAGTCTCATTACGGTTGAATACACCCATGGCTGTTACGTCATGTTTACCAAACTTTCCACCCCAGAACAACTGTCCCTGATAAAATAAGTTTCGGTTACCAACATTAGCCGTTCCCTTGTCAGTAGTCCAAAGGATGCCCTCGTTGAAATCAAATCCGGTTTTACTATCTTGTTTTTGAGCATAAGTTACTTCACCTGTTTCTGGATTTATCCATTTGAACTGAGCTCCATGGTTTTGGTCATTAATGCCACGCTTATCCTCTGTGAAAGAATTATCCCAAGATATTGTAGCATTTGCTTTTAAGCCTTTCAAGATAAAGCCAAGATCTTGTTCTAATGTAAAGTCTGTATTAATTCTTGTATTTGTTGTTTTACAAACACCAGCAAGCGCCAAATTTGTTATAGAATTAGGTGCACCCTGCGTATCATCTGGAAAATATCCCCATGTTCCATCGCTGTAACGAGGAATGAAAGCATCACTTGGTGCAGAATAAGCAGCTTGCCACAATTGAGTTTCAGCCCATGAATTAGATACTACACCATAAGGTCCTTGCTTAACTCCATTACTACCAAATAGATTTACTTTAAATTTGGTTGTTTTTGTAAGTTGAAAATCTAAATTAGAACGGACATTGATACGATTAAAACCATAACCAGCTTGATAACCACGGTTATTATCCCACTTGCGATAAAGGTCACCCTCATGCAAGAAATCCAAAGAAGCGAAGTACTTAACAAAAGCTGTACCACCACTTACATTAATATTAGGATTATAAGAAATAGCTGATTTATTAAAAAGTTCGTCTGTCCAATCAACATTAGGATATCTTTCAGCTTCTGCAAGGTTTGCAGGATGACGATATTTTTCAATAGTTGACATTGGCAAAACTTTTGACCAAGAATCTGGATTTAGTCCAAGTTCATTCTCTGCAGCCTGATTACGTACAGTTAGCGCATCAGCACTATTCATCTTGTTTGGTAATTTAGAAACAACTTTTGCTGTCATCTGCATACCGATTTCAATTTTTGCCTTACCCTCTTCACCACGTTTTGTCGTAATAAGGATAACACCATTAGCACCACGCACACCATAAACGGCTGTAGCACTGGCGTCTTTCAACACAGAGATATTCTGTACTGAAGCAATATCAATTGAGCCCATAGGACGCTCGATACCATCCACCAATACAAGAGGCTCACTGTTGTTCCATGTATTCACACCACGAATAAGAATTTTTGGATCCTCATCACCAGGCATACCAGAACTTGACATTGTGATTACACCAGGAAGATTACCCGTCAATGCTGCACCAAGGCTGGAAATACCACCCGTACGTGACAACACTTTGGCATCGGCCTGAGTAATAGAGCCCACAACGCTGGCCTTCTTTTGCTGACCATAACCGATAATCACGGTTTCCTGCAATGTGTGGTCGTCGTCTTTTAAGACAACCTTTACAGCTCTACCTTCTGTGACAACTACTTCCTGCGGAACCATACCAACATAAGAAACCAACAATGTTGCTTTCTTAACCGAAGTATTCAACACAAAATTACCATCGAAATCGGTAACTGTAGCCACAGAAGTTTTTCCCTTCATTACGACAGTGGCACCAATCAACGGTTCACCTTGCGAGTCGATTACGTTTCCTCTCAATGTGCCTTGAGCCAATGACGGGGTTGCCGACATTGACATAAACACAACAACAAGAGAAACGATTTGAAAAAGTCTGAGTACTTGTTTCATCTTTTAATTATTAGGTTTAGATTTTTAATTCGCGACTGCAAATATATTTAATACATATTAAATAAATATCATAAATTGTAACGAGCATTTTATTTTATGTAACATATAAGCTAAAATAGCCTAAAAACTAATGTTTTTGAAACATTCGAGGAATAAAAACGTGCCGAACTGAATATTTTCAGCCGGCACGACAACCATTACAAATATGAATTTTTACTAAAACATAATCGTTTCTTTTTGCAAATCTTTATCCTGCGAACTACTTCCATACATGATTTCAAAGTTACCATGACGTGTCCGAATCGTATTAGTTGTCTCATCAAAGAATTCAAATGATTTCTTATTGAGACATATTTTTGCAACTTGTTTCTGACCAGCCTTCAAGTTTACACGACAGAATCCACGCAACGACTTTATCGGTCCATTTGCATCTTGCATATCATGAATGTAAACTTGTAATATTTCAGTGCCGTCTTTAACACCGACATTTTCAACTGGTATCTTCATCAATATAGAATCGCCTTTATGTTCTAATTCTGCTTTACCAATATTAAACTTGGTATAACTTTCACCATAACCAAATGCAAATAATGGGTCGCTGAAATAACGATATGTACGACCTTTCATACTATAATCTTCAAAGTCAGGAAGCTGCTTCGTACTCTTATAGAATGTAACAGGCAATTTACCTGATGGATTATAATCTCCAAAAAGCACATCAGCAACAGCAGTTCCACCTTCCTGACCAGCATACCATGCCTGAACGATAGCATCACAGTTCTTTGTCTCTGGTTCGAGAGCTATTGCCGAACCTGAACAGTTTACATAGACTACTGTCTTACCTGCATTATGCAAAGCCTGAAGAAAATTACGTTGTACACTTGGAAGTTCTATATTAGTACGGTCACCACCCTTAAAGCCATCTATATTCACAGGCATCTCCTCACCTTCAAGAGCAGGAGAAATACCTCCGACAAACACGACCTTATTAATACCTTTCAACTTTGCAATGATCGCATCGTAATCAATGGTACTTTCGGTGCCTATGTTTATTTTCATATTTGCGCCCCAAGTCTTCACAAACTTATACCTAATTTCTATATTATAATTCTTTCCTGCCTCAACATTTATCGGAGTGCGTGTAGCAGTAGTTCGCCAAGTGTGATGTTTCTGCATTTGTTTTCCATTGACAAGCACCTCAAAATCACCACAACCCTCAACATTTACAACAACTTCACCAGACTTTAGCGGGTGCAAAGTTGTTTCATATTTTGCAGAAAAATCTTCGATCTTCACGTTAGGTGCAAAATTATGCATTCCAGCAGTTGTTACAGCCACCATATTATTATAATATTGTGTAGTAACTGGACTACCGCTCATTTCAGTGTTATTCCAGAATGTTCCTCGAAGTCCACGTTTTCCGTTAACCGAGCATTGTGCAAAAAGCGGATTAACAATCTTGTTGTCTGTAAGATCACATCCTTTAATATAGACAATATTCTTTTGTTTTGCTTTTATTCCGTCAAGGATGTTAACAGTATGGTTTGGTGTTCCATTATAATTACCCCACATCATTGGAGTATTTGCAGCATTAGGTCCGATAATAGCTATTTTTTCAGCACCTTTCTTCAAAGGAAGTACATTATCCTTATTCTGCAATAGCACTATTGTCTGACGTGCCATTTCAAGAGCTGTCTGTCTATGTTCTTTACAATCCATTACAGAGTAAGGTATTTTTGACCATTCAACAAGACTAGGATCATCCATTTCACCCAATTCAAAACGTCCCTCAAGAAGTCTCATTACATGTTTATCAACCTCTGCTTCAGATATTAATCCACGCTTCACAGCATCAGGGATACTTTTATATGTATAATTAAATCCACATTCCACATCAGTACCAGCCAATGCAGCCTTCGCTGTAGCATGGACAGCATCTGAAGCAGTTTTATGACTTTCATATATATCAGTAACAGCACCACAATCTGAAACCACAAGATATTTAAAACCCCATTCGTCACGTAATATTTGTTGCAACAAACGATTGTTACCACAACATGGCTCATCATCCAATCGTTGATATGCACACATAACCTCACGCACCTTAGCATCTTCTACAAGTGTCTTGAATGCAGGAAGATATGTCTCCCAAAGGTCTCGTGGACTAACATCATTAAGGTTTGCGGTATGACGTGTGTATTCTGGTCCACTATGCACTGCATAATGCTTAGCACAAGCCCATAACTTACGATACTTAGATGATTCAGGTCCCTGAAGGCCATTTACTACTGCCGTACCCATAACTGAAGTCAGATAAGGGTCCTCACCATATGTTTCCTGTCCACGTCCCCAACGAGGGTCACGGAATATATTTACGTTTGGAGTCCATACAGAAAGACTATGGAATTTTTCATCTTCACCGCCATTCTGCATTCTATGATTATACTGTGCACGCATTTCATCACTTGCAGCGTTAAACACATTATAAAGCAATTGATTATTAAATGAAGCTGCCATTCCTATTGGTTCTGGAAATACAGTAACATTGCTCATATTAGCAGCACCATGCAAAGCCTCGCTCCACCAAAAGAATTTCTTTATTCCCAAACGTGGAATTGCTGGTGATTCATCAAGCATCAACAGAGCCTTCTCGTCTAATGTAAGACGACTAAGAAGATCTTTTGCCCTTTCTGTCGCACTAAGTTTCGGATTTTGGTAAGGCAATTGTTGCGCTGTCATTGATAGCGACACAAACAACGTCAACACCATTGTCAATATTTTCTTCATATATTAATTTTTATTGTGTTATAGCCTATTTGAAATTCCATTTTGAATTATCCGTATTGAAATCATAAAGAGCTAAAGTTGGGGTACTGTCTCCTGCAGAATAAAGCACATAATGCGTATTTGGTTCAGCCTTTCCAGGTATCACCCTCGGCATTATCCTGTAAGTTCCGTCCGTGAGTTGCTCTATACGCCATTGCTGTTCTAGTTTACCTGTAAACTCAGGAACTGTTGAGACCTCTGCATCAGCTGTTGCCGTGAGGGCACGATTCGTTCCCTTTATTGTAATCTTATAATATGGTCCACCCAGATATCCTCCAGCTTCAGGTATTGCTGTTATAGTCCAAAGTTGATTTGGTCGGCACATATAGTCATTAGTACGTACGCTTATATCACCTTTCTTCCATGTTCCAACAACATCAGCCAACTGTTGATTAGGCAATGACTCTATCGGATCATTAGGATTTATGTGCCAAAACGCTTGCTGCTTTTGAGGTATTCTAACAAAGTCAACAGAAAGTTCCAAAGCATAGCCACGACGTTCTGATAGGATTGCATAGTCGCCTTCCTTAAAACTATCCCCTGCTACAGGCCATCCGTTTTTCCACAACAATGGTCTTATTGCCAATATACTACGACCACTGCGATTGAAATCTGCTTCATAATGGCATGACATTACTTCTACTCCATTATCAATTATTTCCCGTCCAAAATGTCCTGGACCTACAGCACGGTTATTGGCTGATATAACCATTCTTCCACCGCCCTCAAACATCGTGCGACCTACATTATCTATATATGGACCGAGAATGTTTTGTGAGCACCCTACAACTATATTATATGTAGAATTAACTCCATCACAGCATGTTCCATGTGTTCCCAAAAGATAATACCAACCGTCACGATATATTAAATCTGTAGCTTCACAGTCTATTGCTATATCTACAGGTTTGTTACCTGGTATTCTATCACCTGTTTTAGGATCAAGTTCCACGATGCGTATATTGCCGAAATACGTACCATAAGACATCCATAACTTACCGCTTGTTGGGTCAAGTAACAATCCTGGGTCTATTGCATCATTATCCTCATAACCGTCTGATGAAGCAACTTCTATAGGTTCTGTGAACTTAAAGTCTGGTGATTTTGGATCTAAGGACTTATTCCACATCGTAAAGATGTGGGCATTGTGTCCGCCGTTAAGTCCGCCGCCAGAATTTCCATAAGCAACAAGGTATCTGTCACCAATCTTTATTGCATCAGGGGCAGCACCACCGCCTGGTCTCACAGCTCCACTTTTCCAGTTCCAACCGTCATCAGACATCAATCCTCCTCCACCAGTACCAAATGTAAAATACTTGCCATTACATTCCATTATAGTTGATGGGTCATGAATATAAGGTTGACCAATTTGCGCATTTGCTGACTGAGACAAAGATAGCATTGCCGAAAGTGCGATGAATATATTATGAAAAGATGTCATTGTTTCTGATTTTAGATTACATATTATTTATAGTATAGTTCTTTATAGGTTTGCCGCTTTCATCTACAAAGCGCGCACAGAAATTACTCATTCCCGGACCATTTATAACTACTCCGCGAAGAATGTTCCTACCTTTATGTAATGTAAGCCTTTGCGACACACAATCATCTTTAACCATCCTGCGGTCGCCAGAAAGCAATAGTGTTTCATTACCATTCAACCACCACATAGATGCAGAATTGGAACCAACAGCAAGTCTAGCGTTCGGAATATCTTCCTTGCAGTCGATTATCGTAACCGCCCAAAACAAGACACCGTAAGTTTGCTTTCCAAGTCCAGAAGCCAATCTAAAGAGTTTCACATTATATTGCTGACTATCCATAGAATGCCATGTCAATTTATTACTACCTATCTTAACAACGCTACCATCCTTTGGAACATAAGTCTGTTGATTTTTGAAATACTCATGATAAAAGGCATCACGAAGATAACTATCCGTAAAGCCAGCATTACTTACATTAGGTTTATCAATAGGTTCCAGCAATGTCCATCTCCTTATAAAACCATTATCATCTGGAGCAGCATCTCTTGTTTTGCATTTTGAGAAATATGTTTCAAGCTGTGGTTCTTTACCATCATGCATAGGAGGAATTATTCTATAATTACCACTTAGTTGCATAAAGGCAAATAGTCTTAGCAATCCATCATAATATGCATCAAAATATCCATCTGATGATGGTTCGTGCTTAGCGTTCCATAATGCATTAACAAATTCTTTACTTATATCATGACCGCACATCAATGATGCAGTAGCAGTTGTAGCAAGAAGTCCTATGGAATGACGTAAAGCTTTTGGATAATCACCCGCAGCAAGTATTTCTTTCTCATTCGGCAATGTTCCATCTATGTTGTATTGATCAACAAAAGTATTGATTCCCTTTGAATAAAAAAAGTTCTGAATCTTCTCTCCGTATTCCCTCTGCCATTTCATATCAGTGCATGACCATTGATAATCCAGTGCAATGTTTGCAGGCACACGCCATGAATCATATCTAAATGTATTCATGACATAATCTCTCATTTTTATTAGTGTTCCATCATAGTTGCTTATGTCTGGATTCAAGGCTGTGGTATTATTTACAACCTTATGAAGATATTCTCTTGACGCAGCTGCAGCTTTCTGCCAGAAGTCTGTTCTTCCATCATAAGCCCAACGACTCCAAACATCATAAAATGCTGGAATATGGTATGAAGGATCGGTAAACCTACTACCAAATTTATCTGGAGTAAAAGTAATAAGATTTGTTTGCTTATCTATCAGCGGCATAATATCATTCTCGCCGTTCTTCAAGAAAGAACAGTTTATTATCTTCTGCGCTTCTTTTCTGTAATTTATACCAGTATCATTTCCCCATCTGTTGGCAGCGAATATAAGAGATGTAATATAATATAGCTCACCGTCAGATGCCGAACCTTCGGAATTTCGTGTTCCATCAATCTTGCAACTCCAAGCGAAATACCCTTCACGTGGTCCATTCTGATGTTGCATATGTTTTTTGCTCCATCGCCATATTTTGTCAAAGATATCTTTTCTATCAAACTGCACTGCAATCATCATTCCATAAGACATACCTTCAGTGCGCACATCATGATTTTTAATGTCCGAGATGTATGCCATACTGTCTCCTACCTCAAAATACACTTTGTGAGGACCATAAAAAACTTCTTTGAATACTTCATTCAGTTTGTTATCAACCTGTTTCTTGCTATATCCCATTTCAACAAACAGATTTCTATAATTGTTTGTTTGAAATGCGCCTTTATTCCATGGCACTAAATGAGTTTGCGTGTCCGGTATTGCAGCATTTGCACCAAGCACCGGACACGCTATGATAATTGATAATAAGATGTGTTTTACATTCTTCATGGGTATATAATGTATAAATCATTTAATGTTGCAAAAATAATAAATAATTCATACACACCCCATAATATATGTATCAGAAACTTTGCATAATGTTACATAACATTATAATAGCTGAAATTTCAACCCTAAGGATAAACCCAGAATATCCTTTAGTTTCACATCATTGTCTGTAAACATAGAACGTATATAAAGATCACAAGTACTTATCTCATAAAATGCTGTAATACTTTTCACAAACATACGGTGATTATTTGGAATAACCTTTGTAACACGTTGACCAAAAAACACATTAACTCTGAACTTTGTCGATAAAGCACTATAATACTTATCAGGATAGCGCTGTGGTTGACTGCGCCAGAACTCATGACCATATACTGTATTTATATATAAGCCTGTTTCAAATGGTTCGAATCCCCAACCTTTGCCTAAATATATACTCCATGGTATATAATTCTCTTTAAGCGTCATCGTCAGTTTTCCACGCGTGCTGTCATATTTTGGTATATACCCCCAAAGTACATGAGTTTCCCATTGGCGATGTTTACCATAATCCCATCCCAAACCTATAGAGAAAATTCCCATATTTCCCGCATTCTGAACCACTACCTGAGTTGGTATAAGAGCTGCCCAATACTTTCTGAAATAATGAACTCTTCGATCATAAACGCTTTCACGTCCTTTCTCTTTATATATATTCTGTTTGCTACTAGAAGTGAAATAAGCCAACGAGTCATTTAAACTTAGGCTATCAATCTCGTCAATCACACCACCTGCAAAGGAATGTAATGGTATAAAAAACAGCAAAGCACTAAAAATTAACGACTTCATATTTGTATCCTTCCTTAGTTATTGTGAATATATCATATTTGCGATGCTGTGCACAGTCTACACCATACCACATCAGTTTGTCATTAAACAACTCATCTGCCTGAGTAGCATGTTCATGTCCTGAAACACAAAACATTATTCCTGGGAATAAATGCACAAAGTAATTAAATGCCTTACTAACATTGTTGTTAAACTGCTCACTGCCTGGACGAGCATGCATCACTATCACTGTACGGTCAAAATCCGCTGAGTCCGATTTCAGCTCACTCTCCATAAAATCAAAATTAGGTACAGAAGCGAGATAATCATATTCTGTGGCATTCGTATTAAGACATACAAACTTAACTCTTCCTGCTATAAAACTGAAATCATTATCACCAAACATCACATGATAAGCTTGATCTCCTGTTCCTAGAAAATCATGATTACCAATCAATGCTACATGAAGAACATTAAGTTTGTTAAATATACTACGAGCCCATTCGTACTCCTTTGTCGTACCTGTGTCTGTAATATCGCCACAATGTATCACAAAATCAATATCGCTTCGTCTATTAATATCAGCGACCTCATCCTTAAAATCTGAATACCAACCATGTGTATCACTGATAAAGGCTATCTTCAATGTATCCTTATCCTTGCAAAGATCCTTTATTTTACTTATATTAGTAGCATTAATATGAGTTTCACCTTTAATATTCACATCATAGGGATGAACATCAAAAACATCATCGCATGAAATAAGCATAAGGGTTGTGAACAAGCACAACATTTTAATAATTCTATCTTTTATCATAATCCGTGGAAATCTTTTCAGTGGCAAAGGTACGCAAAAAACTATTTTTAAAGGAATAGTTTTCAATCTTTTAAATAAAAGATACAAAAAAGGTTACTATCCGTTCACACAGACAGTAACCAATACACTAACAAATTACCAAAACATTTTATCTATAAAATCAATTAAAAAAATCACATAACAACTAATTAGCCTCGTTTCCTTTTAAATTCGGGTTATTATTCAATTCTTCTTGAGGGAAAGGAAGATACATCTTGTTTTCATTCCATCCAAGTTTCTTAAGAGGCTCTAGATATTTAGAATCCTTCATACCCCAGCGCATTAGATCAAAATAGCGATAATACTCGCCCATGAGTTCTACACAACGCTCATGCTCAATCACATTCATTACATTATCCATCTTAAATCCATTGATTGTAGGAGCATCTTTCAACAAATCATCTACATTAGGTATTGTCCCAGGTGACTTTGAATACCATAGCTTTGACTGTTCAGATGGAACAACATTATTTGCCCTATTTCGTACTTGCTGAATCCAATATTTTGCACCAGTATTATCATTTACATCTGTACCATCATGTCCTGTAAAGTGCAAACATTCAGCATACATAAGTAATATATCAGAATAGCGCATAAGTGGATCGTTAAAATCATCATCTGCATCTGAAATCATCTTATCCGGACAAGCCTTACGCGTACCATAAAGATCCTTGTCAGAAGAACACTTAGCGTTCATGTCATCGAAAGTAACAGTATTGCCTTTCATATCTGTAAAGTCAGCACCACCAGGACACCACAACGTCATATAACGTCTTGGGTCTCCATTCTCAAATTCATTATATGCCATTGGAGTAGGAGCAAGATTCCACCAGCAGCCTCCTGTCCCATCAGGAAGTCCAATGTTTATCCAGCGCCATGAATCACTAAGGTCACCCCCCATCCAACTATTACCATTATGCAACTGTACTTCAAAAACACTCTCTACGCCATTTTCTGTTGCGGGGTCATTAGTAAAATTATCCTTGAAACTAGCATTCAACTTATACTCGCCACTTTCAATAACCTTTTTGAGAGCAGAAATAGCTGTCTCATAATCTGCACTACTACCTTTTTCTATAAGTGGACGCCATAAGCAAGCTTTTGCAAGAAATCCAAGTGCTGCTCCCTGAGTCGCACGTCCTATATTTGAGGCATCAGCATATAGTTTACTACGTACAGGCAACAATTCAGCAGCCTTCTTGAAATCATTTATTATCTGTGGATATATCGTTCCCTTTACAGCATTTGCAGGATAATAGTCTGCATTTGTTGCTATGGCATGATCATAAAGAGGAATCGTCTCCCCATACAATGACGCTAAATTCAGATAATACAAACCACGAAGAAAATAAGCTTGTCCAAGCATTGTGTTCAGAGTTTCCTTATCATTATCGTTTACCGCGAAATTACTCATTTTATCTATTGCAAGATTAGCCGCCATTATACCATTAAACCAATCTTGCCAAGGTCCCATCGCAGCCGCATCACTTGCAGGTGTATTGTATGTATCCTGATACATATTTGACCATTTGTAAGTACGCTGATAATCATCACCTGGAGCAAGAAGCGTGAATAGTGTCGTGAAACAATATCCTCCCTGATTTCTTCCAATAAGGGCTTGGTAAGCCGGTATTAGCGACTTCTGAAGCTGCGATATCTTTTGATAGTAAGTATTGGTTGAAACTTCCGACGGATTATTAAGGTCCATATCGGGTTTACAACTTGACACAGTTGCCAGCAAACATGCAGCAGCCATATATTTAATTATATTGTGTTTCATATGTATTCCATTTTAATATTTGTAATATAGTCTACTAGTTAGAATGTAAGCTGCACTCCAATATAAAACTCTTTACTGTTAGGGAATGTTGGATCCCAAGATGTAAGTCCATCTACACCACGAGTAAGATTTGTACCACTTGTGTTTTGGTCACCTACCTCTGGATCATAACCTTTATAGTCTGTAATAGTAAACAGATTCTTTGCACCGATATAGAATCTCATATTCTCAAGATATACCTTGTCACACCAACGTTTTGGCATAGTATATCCTAGTACTATAGATTTAAGTCTCAAGTATGATCCATTTTCTACATAACGGTCACTCTGACGCATATTCTGGTTCGGATCTCCATATACCGCACGTGGCATATTAGTATCTGTGTTCTTAGGATAGAATGTGGTTTTACCGTTAAGTGGATTTACAAAAGTAATATCCTCAGCGCGGAAACGGTCTTTTACACTTGTAAAACATGCGTAATTATGATACATTCCTTCACCATAGCTACGTGTATTATTATAGATATCGTTTCCTTGTGAGCCATTCCATACCATTGAGAAATCAAATGTTCCAAATGAAGAACGATACTGAGCCTCAGCTGTAATACCATAAGAGAACTTTGGAATAGGATTGCCAATAAAGTCCATATCGCCAGAACCGATAGTTCCGTCACCGTTTAGATCAAGGAATTTAATATCACCAGCTTTTGCATTCGGCTGTAAACGCTCGCCCTTTTGGTTTACATAAGCTGCAGCTTCTGCGTCAGTTTTGAACAATCCCGCTGTCTTATATCCCCAGAACTGTCCTATTGAATTTCCAACTTTAGTACAAGTAATTCCAGAAGCAGCAAATATTTCATTATTTGCTCCAAGGTCTATAACCTTATTTTTTACAGTAGAAAAGTTTGCAGAAATACTATAATCGAATTTATTTCCTATATGATCACGCCATGTGGCTATTAATTCTAGTCCTTTGTTCTCTATGCTTCCAGCATTCATTGTCGGGAAAACGCTTAAATATCCGGCAGAACGTGCTATCGGTACATTTACGAGCATATCATTAGTTCTATTTCTATAATAATCCGCAGTTAAAGTTAGTCGATTGTGGAGCATCGTCAGGTCAAAGCCAAAATCAGTCGAAGTTGAGGCTTCCCACTTTACGTCAGGATTACTTGGTGTCATTGGAAGTGCACCTGTATTTTCAACATCATTAAGGTAATAACGTACAGTATTAAAAGAAACTGTAGACTGATATTGATATGGAGAAATATTAGAGTTTCCCAATTTACCCCAACTTGCACGTAATTTGAGGTCATCAAGCCATGTTAAGCTTTTCATAAATTTTTCCTGACTAATGCGCCATGCTGCAGAGAAAGAAGGAAAGTTTCCATACCTATTTTTCTTGGCAAAGTTTGAACTACCGTCCCGACGGAAGTTTGCTGTGACCATATACTTTCCTGAATAGTCATACATCAATCTAGCAAGATAAGAATACATTGCAGAATGTGATTCAGAACTTCCGACTTCCTTTGACTTGGCATTCTGGGTAGCACTAAGAATAAGGACTTCGGAACTTGGCATATCACGAGCACTTGCATTAAAACCATATCCCTTTGTTTCCTCAGATGTGAGACCAACCATCGCATTTATATGATGCAAATTAAATGTCTTGTCGAATGTCAAGGTATGCTCATAAAGGAAACGGTTGCTTCTATTGTTACTCATAGAATATGTATCAGGTGTATTCTTCTGATAATCACCCACAACATAATCAGCATCATAGGACCGCCCGTTGTTACGATACAGGTCTGCTCCCATATTAAATTTGTATACCAATCCCTTTATTGGCTCTGCTGTAATCCAAGCATTACCAGTCATCGTATTTGTCTCATTACGGTTCCAAGTATTATCGGCAGTAGCTCTTGGATTTTCCATATCAGTACCAAGCGATGCACCGGCATAACCAGTAGATGATGTTGGGTCATAAATTGGACAAGCTGTGCTCCATTTTATAGCTATCAGTTTAAGCATATCTGTACTGTGATTCAGATTACGCCCCACGGTAAGAGTCTCGCCAAAGCCAAAGATACCTTTTTTAAAGTCTGAGACTACATTCAGAGACATATTTTCAGAACCTTCTTTAATATATAAAGAGTTGTCATTTCCATATATACCAGTAACACGGAAGTTGGCATCCTTTGAGCCACCGCTAATACTTACATTATGCTTCTGATATGACGCTGTATGTGTAATAGCCTTAAACATATTATATCCTTTGCCAATTGATTCGGGATCTGATAGTCCAGCCATATAGTCCTTACGTGAAGGATTCTGATTATACATTTCCTCGTTTATTAGTTCAGCAAGATCCTGACCTGAAAGAAGATCTATTTCATGAGTAAAGCCTTTCCATCCCAGATATCCATTATAATCTATCTTCACTTCTCCAGCCTGTCCACGCTTAGTTGTGATTACGATAACACCATTTGCACCACGAGCACCATATATAGCACATGAGGCCGCATCCTTTAGTATCTGAATTGAAGCGATATTGTTTTCATCAGGAACAGCGCCTCCTATCATTCCATCTACAACATAAAGTGGATCAGTATTGTTAATAGAACCTACACCACGAATGTGTATACGGCCGTTAGTCACCTGAACTCCAGGAACAGAGCTTTGCAGTCCTGCAGAAAGTCCACCAGGAACTTTCGTGATTTCCTTTGCATCAAGAATTGATATTGATGAGCTCAAATCGGCTTTCTTCTGAGTTCCATAACCAATGACTACTACATCACTAATGGATTTTGTATCATCAGCAAGACTCACCAAGATGTTTTTTCTGCCAGATACGTTTATTTGTTGTGTAACAAACCCGACATACGAAATCGTAAGTCTTGCATTTGCAGGAGCATTAATAGAGAACTGCCCCGATATGTCAGTAATAGTTCCATTACTAGTTCCCACTTCTCTTACAGAAGCGCCGATAACAGGTTCTCCATCCGCATCGGTAACAGTGCCTTTCAAAACATTTTGTGCTAACATTCCTACAGGGAAGAGGCATAACATAAAAAGTAACATTAATGTTTTTCCAATTCTAAAATCGTTTTTCATGTTTTTCAAAATTTACGTTTCTAATAGAATCTCTATGGCAAAAGTATACAAAACACAACAACCTTATTTTCGTAAATATTACAAAAACTTTCTCTGACATAACAAAAACGATAAAAAGGGCTAATAATGCAGTATATATTACTATTTCCCGACAAACAATTCGTTTATTGAGCTAATTTAACAAGTTTATTCTTTAATATAAAAAAAGTTCACTGAATGTCAGTGAACCTTATATTGTCTCTATACGTACGGCTGTTCCACAAGCAGTCACCATCAGCATGCTGCCATTTGAGCCTACAGTTTCATAATCAAGATCAATACCAACAATAGCATTTGCTCCAATAGCCTCAGCACGCTCACTCATTTCTTTCATTGCAGCATCTTTTGCCTCACGAAGCACCTTTTCATAAGATGAGGCACGTCCACCTACGATATCGCGTATTCCTGCAAACAAATCACGGAATAAATTTGCGCCGATAATTGTTTCGCCTGTTACCACACCATAATAGTTGGTAATGTGTTTACCTTCTAGTGAAGGAGTTGTTGATAGTATCATATTATTTAATTATATATTTGTTTGCAAATGTAACAATTAAATTTGATAAAACAAAATATAAACATATTTCACGCTTATGATACAACTAAAAATTTGTTGATTGCAAGAAATGCAAAGATTATAGCAAAATAGTATCAGTGTTATTGACCATATATTCATAACTTTGTATCCGAAATAGTCTATTATTATTGTCTAGGAATAAAGTATAAGATATATGGTATATGGTCTAGTAAAATTAGACAAGTTTTTCATGATAGATTAATTTTTTAAATAAAGACAGGTTAATCCGTGAGGAATGACCTGTTTTTTTTGTACCATTACAAACAACGAATTGACTACAATAATATAAGAGACATCAATTTGCAAGCATAAAGCAACAATTCTCTGCCATTTAATCATTGATCTTTAACGCGATTTTTATCTTACCTTCCTGTTATCAAGTAACATTCTACTTCGGCTCTGCATTTTCCCAACTTAATCTATATTGTCATAGTTTAAGGTGTCGTCTCTGCGGTTTTGTTTTTATTTAGCTACGAAGCTACGGCATCTCTTGCAAAGCCCATAAATAGAGGGGCTAACGATACGTAGCTTACTGTATTTAGCTACGATTAGCTACGTTCTAGCTACGTCAATTTGTGTCTTTTTAAGGATGAAATGTATTCTATAAGTGAATTTGTCAAAGAACCGTTGGCTGTATCTGGGGAACTGAGGATGTATTAATAGATTCAGTAAACGAAAACAGAATTTTCAAGCTTGTTTAAATGTTCTGCTGAATTCCGCTGAATTCTCGGCAAAGATACTGCAAAAATTTTGTCCATGCAATCAGATTTAGGTTAGTCTGTTAGCCAAAGTTTCAATTACTGGATGCTACACATCATAATACGCATGCGTGCGTATGTGCACACTCTGGACTTTTCAGAAAAACAAGTGTCGAAGTGTCTATCCGTTGAGCATCAATTTGTTAGACATCTTTTCGGTTCGAATAAAGTGATGGTTATCTATCGGTAAAATATGGGCGAAAATTTTATCGTATTGAATTACACTTTACGAAGTATTTCGATGCGTTTTACGATGTTTTGCAATCCGTTTTACGACGAAATGGACTGCGTTTTACGAAGCAATAGAAGGTAAAACATCGTAGAAACGTCTGCGTTTCTACGTGCAAACGTTTCCGTTTCTATATAGAAACGTATGCAAAACTCGATATTTGACGGTCGGGTCACCGTCACTTTATTTAGTCAAATTCGTCGATAAAATACTGATGTTCAACAAGTTGACAATTAGACGCTTATATTTTGCAAAACCCTAGGTATGCGCGTGCCTACACGTACATTATATAAGCAGAAATGGATAACGTAGCTAGAACGTAGCTTGCGTAGCTAAATACTGTAAGCTACGTATCTTCAACCCCTCTGTTTATAGGCTTTTTGGGAGATGACGTAGCTTCGTAGCTAAAAAACGCGAAAAACGCAGGGGGTAAGCATTTATGGATTTATGGATCAATACGCATTATTTTCATCGTGTTTATATTAAAACTGCGGTCTTTGCAATTCGTGTATACGACGATCAAAGTCACGAGCTCCACCGTTTTCGCCAAACATTTTTTGCATAAGTCGCTGACGCATATTTGTCACATTTTGAGCACTAACATCCATTAATACAGATATCTCACTAGGAATAAATCTCAGCCGAATAAGCATAACAACATGTTGCTCACGATCAGAAAGTTCTGGATTATTGCTTAGTAATATAGCCATACTTTTATCGCGTTCTGAAATAAGTTGGGTAAGCTGCTGCCAATTAACTTCATTTGCACACTGCCCTCTTGAGGCTATTCTATGCAATGATATCACAACATCAGTATTAAGCAACATATTCTCTATGCTCCAATTCTCAGGGGCTTCTTTGTCTTCCTGGTATTTAACTATCTTATTTTTCAGCTCTTCAATATTGCATTTCGCATTATTATAGTCTTCAAGATAACCTAGATAACGGGCATTTATATCACTAAGCCTGCGACGAACAATCTTCATTTTATGATGATAATATAAGTAAGATAATATCAAAAGCAACAATATGCCTATTATTATATACAGCAAGGTTATTGTACGCATATATGTTTCATGCTGCATTTCCTGCTGTGCAAGTCGCATCTGAAAAGCAGACAACTCATCACTGTCTACATGTGGCATCTCTTTATATACAGAATAAAATTGCTGATACAGTTCCACTTTATTTGGATTCAGTTTTATCAATGATGCTAGAGATTCCTCTCGTATTGGCAGTGAACCGGAGTTTGCAGCATCCATCCAATGCGCATTAGCTTGTTTAGTGTTACCCATCATATAATAAACTTTACCCATAATATACAAAGCCTTATATGAAAAATCATAGATTTCGCCTTCAGAAAGATAACTTAAAGCCTTATTAAGTTTACCAGCTCGCATATACATATCTCCGATGTTAACATTGATATCAGCCTTCGTATAATTATCCAACTTAGAAAGAAGTGGTTTAATATGTCTGATACAAAACATGAAACTATCTCTTCTGCCACATCTGTCATAAGCTTCTGCCATATAATTATAACTTTGGGCTGTCAATGTAGGATTTTTACCGAATTCATCGGCATAACGGCTTGCCAATTTAAGTCTTTCCAGAGATATTCTATAACAACCTGCATCAAGATTAATTAGACCCAATAATAACTGCACCTTGCACCCATAATACTTGTCATCAGTTGGCAGCAACTTTTCTGCCATAAGAGCATCTGTTATGGCATATGAAGATCGTCCGTTCTTATATCTGTTTATGCTACGGCAAAGATATGCACGACCAAGTAGAACATTATTCTGCTTGACCGTGTAGTAATCTACTATTTTATTAATTGCTGAATCTGAAGCATAAGAGACCGTCTTATTAAGAATTGTCTCTGTGTAGATTAGGTTATTATAAACTGAATCTTCAGGTAGGAAAACAGTATTCAGTTTATCAAGCATGCTAAAAGCGGAATCTGGAGATACTCGTTGAAGACTATCTAAAACAATAAGTTGTGGGTTGTGGGTGTGCCTTTCTTCAGCACATCCCACAACCAAAAGAGAGAGAATTATTATGTATATTAGTGGTTTCCTCATGTAACTGTTTCTATTTCAGTTTGAAATATATAGGCAAATTAAATTTCACGCGTACAGGATTTCCTTTTATTAAACCTGGGTTCCATTTAGGCATTGCCTTCACAACCCTTATAGCTTCGCTATCAAGTAAAGGATGTGATCCCCTTGTTACACTTACATTAGATATTGATCCATCCCCCTCAACAACAAATCCGATAACACTTCGACCTTCTATCTTGCTTTTTTGAGCTTCAACTGGATATCTCACATTTGCACAAAGGAACTCCATCAGTTTTGGTATACCGCCTGGATATTCAGGCATTACTTCTATCATTTCATAAACTTTGCCAGAATTATCGTCGGCTTTATTCTGTGCAACGACTGTCGTAAATGATGTAACAACTAGCATTACAGCAAAAAATAATCTTTTCATAATCATAAATTGTTTGTTTAGTTATCATTATTTCTGTTTGTCATGACACTGCAAAAGTAGAATTTCGTAATGACTAATCCAAATATATTGCTACACAAGATTACACAACGTTCAAAAAATATGAAATTAAACAAAAAAAGCTGCATCATATACAATGATGCAGCTAAAAAACAATCTGATACTCTAACCTAAAAATAAAAGATATTATCTTAAAACAAAACCTATTTCACCAATAATATGATCTGAAGAATTTCCAATCAGCGCCTTGAATGCACCTGATTCAGAAACCCATTCTGATTTATTGTCATCATAATAACTAAGCGAATTATTATCTATTGTTATAGATACATCCTTTGATTCTCCAGGATTCAACGATACTTTTGCAAAACCTTTAAGTTCCTTATACGGACGCGGCAATGATGACTTTACATCATTTATATATAACTGTACAACCTCTGAACCTTCACGCTTTCCGGTATTCTTTACATTAACAGTGAATGTAATCTTTCCGTCACGTGTCATCTCGTGCTTATCTGCACGAAGATTAGTAATTTTGAAAGATGTATAGCTCAATCCATGTCCAAAAGCAAACAAAGGCTTTGTCATGAATTTATCTACACCTCTATAACCTACATAAAGACCTTCTTTATATTCCTCATCAATTATCTTATGATCGGCACGCCATTTTCCTGGATATGCATTAAGTCTGTGAGCAGGTACGTCATTAAGAGATGCGACCCAAGTAAAAGGCAATTTTCCTGAAGGATTCGCTTTACCTGTTATAATATCTGCAAGCACTTCACCTGATTCAGAACCAACAAACCATCCTTGCAATATGGCATTAACCTTATTCTTCCAAGGCATTGCAACTGCATTTCCTGATATATTCACGAATACAAGCTTTTTGTTAGCCTTTGCAAGTGCATCAACAAGTTTATCCTGTCCATAAGGCAAGCCATACTCCTTTCGGTCGTGACCTTCGCAATCCTGATAATCGCTCTTGTTCAATCCACCGAATAATATAACGTAATCAGCTTTACGAGCTTTTGCTACAGCGTCTTCTATGAGTTTAGCAGCAGATCGCTTATCATTAAGATCTTGTCCTGTAGTTACGCCATTATAAGAACCTGTTACATCGCCAACATAGCCACGTTCATAATCCACTTTGATATTGTGGCATGAAAGAGCCTCTCGCAAACCCTGCAAAAAAGAAATCTCTTTTTGAGCCTTTAATGAAGATGAACCTCCACCAACAGTCATCATCTTTATAGCATTCTCTCCCACTACAAGGATATTATGTGCCGAAAGAGTGTCAACAGGCAATACATTTTTATCATTCTTCAAAAGTACGACACCTTCATCGCCGATTTTTCTTGCAGCAGCATAATGAGCTTCAGAACACAGAAAACCGTTAGGACGGTTACGATTCATTGTCGTACGATAATATAATCTCAACACTCTGCGAACCTTGTCATTAAGTTCTTTTTCAGAGTACTTGCCTTCACGAATACCCATAAGATATGGATAAGCCATATAATAGTTTTCATAGGCATTCTTTGTTCCTGCACGCAGTCCGTCAGTACCAGTTCCAAATTCCATATCAAGACCATTCATTACAGCCTCATCTGTATTGTGAGTTCCACCCCAGTCAGAAACCACTACACCATCAAACTTCCAATCATGTTTAAGAATCTTATTCAATAAAATCTCGTTATGACAGTTGTGCTGATTATGATAAAGATTATAAGCACCCATAATACCCCATGCTCCACCCTCGGTGACGGCAGCTTTAAAAGCCGGAAGGTATATTTCATGAAGAGTACGGTCGTCCACAATAACATTCACTTGATGACGGTATTCCTCATCATTGTTAAGAGCATAGTGCTTCACACATGCAGCGACACCCATATTCTGCAATCCATGAATATATGGCACAACCATACGCGAAGAAAGATATGGATCCTCACCTAGGTACTCAAAGTTTCTTCCACCCAGCGGTGTACGATATATATTTACACCAGGACCAAGAATCATATCTTTGCCACGATACAAAGCCTCTTCTCCGAGACTATGTCCATACAAATTAGCTAAAGAAGGATTCCATGTTGCTGCAAGACATGTAAGAGCTGGGAAAGCAACGCATGAATCATTTGTCTGTCCAGCTTGTTCCCATTCATCCCAAAGCACATCAGGGCGAACTCCATGAGGGCCGTCATCTGTCCAGAAATCAGAAAATCCAAGTCGTTTCACTCCTGCTGAAGAAAACTTGCTTTGAGCATGAATAACCGCAATCTTCTCGTTTAGAGTCATACGAGACAACGCATCTTCGACACGCATTTCCAAAGGTTTAGACTCATCCAGATATACTGGCTTCTGAGCTTTTAAGCCCAGAGCCAGTAATACCGATATTGATAATAGAATCGTTCTTTTCACTTATATAATAATTTGGTTTATAATCTACTTCTTTGTTACTGTCAATACAGCAGCATTAACACCCTTAGTGCAATCTACATTAAACACATATGTTTCACCATCATGAATAGACACACCATCCTTTAGACGAATATTGCCATCACTCTCATTAACCCTAAACCAAGGATTGGATGTTGAAATTGCATAATCACCTGCGGCCTTGAACTCAATACCCCAACCGGGCTGACCAAAGAACTTAAAGTTAACGTCGCTGCCAGCTTTCAACTGTTTTCCTACTGTTAAGGTCAACTGATAAATCTTTGGGGCAATTGGCGACATACATAGTGAATAATCCGTACCAGTCCACCAACCTTGTGCTTGTGTGAAATCGGGCTTACCGAATATCGCATCGCCAAGAATCCAAATAGCGCCTGTTCCATCAGAATTCATCGTTGCAGGATTATTTCCATTCATTGCATAAATATTGAAACCTTTGCGGTCAAAAGCAGCTTTGATATTATACGTTCCGGTAAGGGCATTAAACGTATACGTTCCATCAGAATTCTTAGTAAAGAAGTCGGTATCATAGAACCAACTATCTAAAGTAAGAGCATTATCACCAATAAAACTATAAAGTTTACCTTGAGTAAGTACACCTGTATAAACATTCTGTTTATCGGCGTTTATGAATTCCAAAGGTTGAATAGGCAGTTTTTCAAAAGGACTAAACGTATAATCACGGGTGTTGAATGTCACATTTACATCTCCTAAATTTACTGTTTGAAAACCAATAAGTCCATTTGTTCCTAACTTCACACCACCATCAGCAGATCCAAACACGAACTTTCCGTCAGCCGTTTCAAAATGTCCCTTAAAAGCGTTTACGCTTGCAGGAACTGTGGTAGAATAAGTAAAATCAGCACCTTCAACCATATTGTATATAATTTTATCTGAAGTGATAAAACGCATTCCATCAAGATGAGGTCTGGTAACATCCAAATTCACATTTTCAACGGTAGACTTTGTTGTTACATTCTGCAATGTAAGGCGAACGACAGCTTTTCCATTTGGAATATATTGAAGATAAGGCACAAATAAACGGACTTTATATTCACCTTCTTTTGCCGTACGAATAGTAGTGTGTTCAACTACCTCGTCACTAAAGCGCACTTCAGCCTTAAGGGTAGACAGAGCTTGTCCTTCTGTATCGCTGCAGTTTACAACAACATCAATAGAATCTCCCATCATGGCACTAGCAGGAACAGAAGCCTTTATAACAGGATTTCCTGATGCTACAATATTATCATAGTCATTATCATTACATGATGATAAAAACGGCAACAGCAATAAAGCTGCTGATAGATATTTAATTAATTTCATATTGACACGTATTTATTTCCATGAACATGACACAACTCCCTGTGCCGGAACTACCGCTTTGAAGTTTTCACCTCCGTCACTAATAGTTGTAGTAATATCGCTATCTCCTGAATTGAGCACAACCAACGCTTTGCTTCCATCAGGATTAAGGAATGCAGAATAGATTATATCTTTATTAGATACGCTACGTGAAGCTGTGCCGATACGGACAGCGCCAGGACGTACGACAGATGACATTTGTGAGATCACATAATAATGAGAATTATATTTCATTGTAGTATAGTTGTTATATATGTCAACTGCACCATAACATGTCTGGCAACCTCCATCAAGGTTAGGTCCCATCTTTTCGTCAAGCATAAGGTTCCACACAAGTACAGCCTTGCACCATTGATTTACAGTTCCAAGGGTTATATTCTTCATATCTTCTACAAGACGTTTTGAAAGATTGCGTCCGTCATTCCACGTACCAATACTGCTTTCAGAGAAAATCAATTCTTTGTCTGTAGCCTTGTTATGAACATTTGTAAGTTCTGTGTTTGAACCACCATAATCATGGAAGGCTGCACCTACAACAAGTTCCGAACCATCATAATTCTGTCCTAAAGCATTATATACTTTTATTGGATAGTTTTGCTGATCTCCGCCGTTGTCATAATTATAGTTATGATCGTAAACGTATATCTTTGTATTGATATTATTCTGCTTGAATGCAGAAGCTAGTTCTTTCACGAATGCAGCCTCTTCATCCCAAGGCATATAAAGAGATGCACAGTTGGCACGATTGAGGGGTTCGTTTTGAGGACTTACGGCATAAATACTTATACCATTCGCTTTCATTGCATTGACAAACTTTACGAAATACTGTGCATAGTCCTTACGGTAGTCAGGATTAAGATGCCCATCTGTCCATGAATCAAAAGCAGCCTTAGTATTAATATCAGATACTTTCATCCATTTAGGACAAGTCCATGGTGACGCCATAATCTTTAGATTTGGGTTTATTGCAAGTATCTCTTTAAGGACTGGTATCACATAAGACGTTTCATCCTTATGAAGTGCAAAATTCTCTAGTCCCTTTGTATCGCACAAAGAATATTCTGTGCTTGAGAAATCATTACATCCTATAGATATACGAGCATAGCTCACACCATATCCCTCACTTGTGGAATAAGTTTGTTTGAGGAATTTCTCACGTGAAGCGGCATCCATCTTCATAAGATTATAACATGTGGAATACGTTATGGCAAAACCAAATCCATCCATAGCTTGATAAGTCTTTGTTGGATCAACCTGAATTGTTGTAGGCGCCATGTTTACAGTTGAAGCCACCTGACTGTATGTCTTCTTTAGTGTAGCGCTGCCATTTGCTGTTGTTGTATAGAGCGTAGCCAGATTTCCTGATAGATTTTCTTCTATCACATTAGGATTAGGAGTGTTATCTATAGTGTCCATGTTGCCACACGCTGACAAGGAAATAAGCAACGCACTTGCCATTGATAATATCATAGTTCTATTATTTTTCATTGTTGTAAATATTAATAACCAGGGTTCTGTTGTAGATTCGTATTCTCGTCAAGAGCACTTTGAGGTATTGGCAAAAGATAAGAGTTGGCATCGTACTGCTTTCTCTGTATCAAACGCCCCGAGTCACGGTTGTTTAGACCATTCAAATATTCCTCAACCTTATTGTTCCTACACAAATCATACCATCTTTCTCCTTCAAGAGCAAGTTCTAGACGGCGTTCATGCAGCACAGCCTCAATCATAGCTTCCTTTGTCGCTGTTTTATCGGCTGTTAGGTTTGGCAGTTTTGCCCTGTTACGAATTAAGTTCACAAGATCGGCGCTCTTCGTATAGTCTCCCTTATACGCATAAGCCTCAGCTTCAAGAAGTATAATATCGGCAAGCCTCAACTTATATTGATTATTGTAGCCTGAACGATATTTATACATAAACGGATATCTACTTGCTGGATAATAGTTACTCCATTTACATGCATAGTAAACTATTGTTTGATTCATACGTGTTGTATCATTCTCGCTCTCAAAATCTTTTATCAAGTCACGTGACGGAGTTATCCATTTAGCCCAAGAGAAGTAATAATCATAATTCTCAAGACTACGACCATACATCCAACTTTCCCAGTTTGCATTACCCGTTGTCCAATGTACTTCAAGAATACCCTCACTGGTATTACGTTTCACACAGTCTTTTTTTACTGCATCATATCCCCAAAGTGTAGAAAAATCCGGTTCAAGTGCCATACCTGCAACACCGCGCACCTTATCTGCATATTCTATCACCTTTGAATAGTCTTGCACAGGCTTTTCTGCATATACCTTTGCAAGCATTGCCTGAGCAACGACCTTGCTCAACACAGTTCTGTCGGCAGAATTAAAATCCGGAGCATATTGTTCCGCATCACTAAGGTCGCTGATTATCTGCTGATAACACTCCTTGTTTGTAGAGCGTGGAGGGAAATATGTTGGATAAACTTCTCCTACGTTTTCAGCTGTAATCGTTTTTGCAACTTTAGTTATTATTGGGAATGATCCCCAAAGACGTGCCAGATTAAACATCACCAATGCACGAAACAATTCTCCTTCTGCCTTCCACTGATGATATTCATTATCACTCACCAACCCTTTTGTCTTAAGTTCATCAAGTCCGTTGATAAGCACATTTGCCTTAGCAACATCTTCAAGATAGCGTGACCAGTCACGTCCCAACACAGAGTTACTGGCATCGATCGAGTTTGTTTCATAAGGTTCAACCTCCGCACCGGTAGTACCCGCATAGGCATTATCGGTATGACTATCGCCAACAAGCAGATAGTCTAGATGCCAATGTTCCTGACGATTTTTAAGGAGTTCATACAAATTGGTACGCTGATCTATTGCAGCCTGGCGATCTTTGAGTACCGCAGTCGCTGTATCAGACGACGTGCCCTGTGTCAACTCAGTTGGTGTAGATATCGGATCATAATCTAATGAACAAGCTGTAAAAGATAATGCCGAAACACCTATTATTATTGATTTATATATTGATTTCATATTGGTACAATATTTAGAATTCTAGTTTAAGTCCTATGACAAATGATTTACTCATTGGATAGGTTCCCCAGTCTATACCCTGTACAGATCCACTGTTTCCATATTGATTTACCTCAGGGTCATTACCTGAATAATTTGTGAAAGTAATCAAATTAGTTGCAGAGATATAAGGTTGCAGACGAGAGATACCAAACTTTGATATGATATACCTTGGCACATCGTATGACAATGAGATATCCTTTACACGAAGGTAGCTTCCATCTTCAATGAAATATGTAGAATTAAACATTTGGAACTTTGCTTTTGGCACATTCGTAATCTGTCCAGGTACGCGCCATCTTTCAAGTACCTTTGTTGTCTGATTCTTACCATCATACATTCCTTCAGTTTCCATTCTTGACACATTGTAGATGTCATTTCCATAAGATCCCTGTATAAGGACACTTAGGTTAAATCCTTTATACGATAATGTGTTTGTCATACCAAAAGTAAAGTCTGGATTAGGATCACCGATATCAGTACGGTCGCTTGCTGAGATTACACCATCGTGGTTTACATCGCGATATTTAAGCTCACCAGTTTCAGGATTCACACCATCTGAGATATATCCCCAGAATGTACCTAGAGGTTTA
The DNA here is from genome assembly GCF_051059605.1 of Prevotella sp. Classification (GTDB taxonomy): domain Bacteria; phylum Bacteroidota; class Bacteroidia; order Bacteroidales; family Bacteroidaceae; genus Prevotella. The sequence goes on along the minus strand of NZ_CP050883.1, from coordinate 2,855,160 downwards.
CCTGGCATATTGCGTACGACAGGCTGATTTACATAATCTGTAGTGTTTGCAGAGTAATATACCTGAGTAAGCATAAGTTTCTTGAGTTTATTTCGGTTAAATGATATATTGAAATCTGTATTCCATTTCAATTTTCCTACTAGATTCTTAGAACTTACACTAAACTCAAAACCCTTATTTTCTATTTCTCCGCCATTATATCTCAGGTCACGTGCAGCAGCACTTCCTGCTGGCAAAGTAATTGTCATAAGCATGTCTTTTGTAAGTTTATAATAGTAGTCAGCATAGAATGTCAGACGACCATCAAACACGGTAAGATCTAGACCTATATCTGTTTGGTTTGTAGTTTCCCATGTAAGCTCTGGATTAGATAGAGTTGTCTGTGAACGTGTCGGTAGAGCATTTGCATCATATCCTGCACCAAACCATTGAATACGGTTTATATTATATTCAGCAAGATAGCTGTAATCTCCGAGTCCACTTTGATTACCAGTCTGTCCCCAGCCACCACGAAGTTTCAAATCATCAATCCATTTAATGTTCTTCATAAACTTCTCATTAGAGATTCTCCAAGCTCCAGAGAAAGAAGGGAATATTCCCCATCTGTGTCCTGGTGCAAGTTTTGAACTTCCGTCGGCACGCATATTGGCTGTAAACATATAAGTATCACTCCAATTGTACTGTAAACGTGCGAAATAAGATAGTATAGCCCATTCTGAAGCACTTGTTCCTGTTCCAGTCCAAGATATCTTATTTGCAGCATTAAGAGTCTTTATATCTGAGTCGGCATAATTGCTGCCACTGATGTAACTATGACTATATTTACTCTGAGTGTAAGAACTACCAGCCATGGCATCAAAGCGATGTTTTCCAAACTGTTTATTCCAATTCAACACATTATCCCAAACAAATACGGTTGTAGAATATCTTTCATCATATCCTGTTCCATAAGTATCACGTCCATACTGTATTTCATGAGGATCAAGGAAATTAAAAGTATTACCGTTCTCTCGATCAAATGTAAGTGAACTTGTGAAATTAAGTTCCTTAACTGGGGTAATAGTTATTTTTCCTGTTGCTAGCATCTTGTCATAGCGACTCTTGTCATCTTTTGAACGCGCAAGATTCTCTGAAGGACTACTAATATTAACGCCATAGAAATTATTATAATACTGTCCAGGATGGTCAGGATCCCACACAGGAGCATAAGTAGGTGTATTTACAATAGCGGCGATTACACCACCGCGATTTGCACCAGCACCTGTTGTTATATCTGTTCCAAGATATGTATAATCTGAATAAGCGATGTTTCCGTTAAATTTCAACCAGCTTTTGATTTCATTCTCTACTGAAGCTCTGAAATTATAACGTTTAAAATTAGACATCTTCAACACGCCGTTCTCACCGACATAACCTCCAGAAACATAATATCTTAACTTGTCATTACCATTTGTTACAGACAACTGATAGTCTTGCACATTACCAGTGCGATAAACCTCTTTAGCCCAATCTGTATGATCAGTTAATCCATCAGGAAGTTTGACTGTTCCGATATCATTCATAAGATCTTTATATTCCCATGCATTCAGAACCTTGTCATGATCAGAAACGTTATTCCATGCATAGTGAGCATTAAATGAAATCTTAGCTACACCATTTTTTCCCTGTTTGGTATTGATAATGATAACCCCGTTGGCAGCACGACTTCCATATATTGCTGCACTTGATGCATCTTTCAACACCTGCATATCTGCGATATCATCGGCAGAAAGAAAATCAATACTTGTCAACGGAACACCATCAACAACATATAAAGGAGCGTTTGAACCGTTTAAAGAAGTAGTTCCACGAACACGTACCGTTGGACTAGCCCCTGGTTGACCGCTAGCCTGACTTATCTGCAATCCGGCAGCTTTGCCCTGCATTCCTTGTGCGGCTGAGACGATTGGACGTGTATCCAGATCTTCTGTAGAAACACTCGAAACAGCAGTTGTCACATCTTTACGTTTCACAGATCCATAACCAATAGCGACAACTTCTTCAAGAAGATTTGTCTCATCTTCAAGCACAATCTTCATTCCTTGAGTTGCCCTAACACTTTTTGTTTTATATCCAACATAGGAAATATCAAACATAGCATTCTTTCCTACTTGAATAGAAAACTTGCCATCAATATCGGTAACAACACCATTTGTTGTACCATGTTCTTTTACTGTGGCACCAATGACAGGCTCATTCTGGTTATCGATAACTTCGCCTGAGATACTCACCTTTTGTGAAAAAGCTGATACAGACAAAAGCAACACGAAGAACAGAATTGAGAATCTTTTCATCGTTAATAAATTGTTGTTTGCTTTCATTGCTTAAACTAAAGTTAATAATAATTGTTTAGATTCAAGGCAAGTTTTTCACTTGTCAACGGCAAAGTTAGCTTCTTTTTAAATATATAGACATGACGCAAAGCATAAAATGTGGACTTTAATATTATCATTAAAAATATAAAGCTTTGATCTTCAAGTATTTAAACAAAACAAAAGCAATATTTTGATATAGATTTTATTCGTGATTATATAGAGGTTATTGCATAAAATAAAGCTCGTTAATTTTTATTTTATCATATTTATATATATCTTTGTCCTTGAATATTAAATCAAAACTCATGAAACACAGATTAATACAAACGCTAATCCTATTATCTATTTCTTTATACACACAAGCGCAAAGAATAAACCTAGATTCTTTATACGATTGTCTTGACAATGAAATAACGAAATCAGAGAAGTATATAAATCAGAGAGATCAGCGTATCGACAATATTAAAGCCAAACTGGCAAAGACTTCCGCAATATTGGAGCGTCATCGCCTTTCATTGAATCTCTTTAAGGAGTATCAAGCATATATGAATGACTCCGCTATCCATTATCTTAACTATTGTATAGATATAGCATCTAAAACCAATCAATCTAAATTGCTTGTAAACGATTATATTGCCCTCATTCATCAATACGCAGCAACAGGCTTTTACAATGAAGCTTTGGAATACCTTAAATATATAAATGGCAATAAACTGAGTGGGCAACAACTTATCGACTATTATGCTTGCTGCAACCACCTGTATGGTGAAATGGGATGTTACTCCAAAGACCCAAAACTTAAAGATCGTTGTTTCAAACTATCTGGTATCTTTCGTGATTCACTATACAAAAAGGCTTCCCCTAACTCAAACATATATCTTTGGCGTAAGGTATCAGAACTCACTACAGACAATAAATACCGTGAAGCCATGAAAGAGTGCGACAAGTGGATGAGACAAGTAAAGCCGAATACTCACGACTATGCCAATATGGCTTTCTTCAGGTCAGAGATCTACAAAGGAATGCATAATATCGAGCTCTGCAAATATTGGTTGGCAATATCTGCTATTTGCGACATTCGAAATGCTGTTATGGACCAAGCTTCACTATGGAGTCTTGCCAATATGCTGAGCAGAGAAGGTAACTTAGAACGTTCAAATAGATATGTAGAGTATTCTTGGAACTGTACACAGAGATATAACACCCATTTGCGCAGTTGGCTTATATCGCCAGTCTTAGGAGTGATAAGCGACACATACAAGACTAATCTCAGAAAAGCCAACTATCAACTTAAAAGTCTTATTGGTGCAGTGAGTCTTCTTTCAATATTTCTATTGGCTTCATATATATATGTATATCACAAGAAAAGACAACTTTCAATAGCCAGGAACGAACTAAAGACTATAAACAGGAAACTTGAAAGTCTAAATTCAAAACTAAGCGGAAAGAATGAAGAACTTTCATCATTAAATACTAAGCTCAGCGAAACCAATCGACTGAAAGATGAGTACATCGGAAAATTTTTAAGTGCATGCTCTGAATATATCGATAAAATCGACAATTATCGAATAAAGATAAACCGCAAGTTAAAGGCTAACCAGATGTCAGATTTGATGAAGATGACAAGTTCTGACCAACTGAAGCAAGATGAAATTAAAGAGCTTTTCGATAATTTTGACTCTGTTTTCCTCAACATCTTCCCTAATTTCGTTGTAGATTTTAATCTGCTTCTCCAACCGCAACATCGCATAATTCCACCATCTAAAACTCAACTTACAACCGACTTACGCATATTCGCGTTGATAAGACTCGGCATTGAAGAGAGCTCAAGAATAGCAGAATTCCTTCGATATTCACCAAACTCAATATATAACTATAGAGCAAGAATTAAGAGCAAGGCTTTATGCAATAGAGATGAGTTTGAACAGAAAGTAAAAGAGATTGGTATGGATATGTAGCATATTATCTTATTTAGAATAAGATGCTGGTTTTCCAATATTTTTTGTTACCTTCGCAACAAACTATCATTAGTATTTCAACATTTATTTATAAAAACGCAACGTGAACAAGAGTATTAAAACCGTAATTCTTGATTTTGATGGTACACTTGGTGACTCATACAACATCATAACCAAGACTATGATGCAGACTATTGCAGAGTTAGGACTTGAATATCGCACACCAGAGGAATGTGCAAAAACAATTGGACTTCCTTTATCAGTATGTTTCACCAGCATCATTCCTATGACCGATGAAATGGGGGAAAAATGCACAGAGACATATCGTCGCATATTTAACGAGAACAATATTCCAGGAGCAGTAACCCCATTTCCTGGAGTTATAGAAACTCTTAAGAAATTACACGAAAAGGGGCACACCATTACGATTGCAAGTAGCAGAAGCCACCATTCATTGGAAAATTTCGTAAAAGAACTTGAATTAGAAGAGTATATCACGTACGTACTAGGTGCTGACGATACTAAAAAAGCTAAACCAGATCCAGAACCTGTTATAAAGACACTTAGTCATCTTGGTGAAGACTCTACCAAAACAATTGTTGTTGGTGACACCAAGTTTGATATATTGATGGGTAAAAATGCGGGAACATATACCTGCGGTGTAACTTATGGTAATGGAAGTAGAAAGGAGCTCATGGATGCCGGAGCTGACTATATCATTGATGATTTCAGAGAATTGATTGAATACATTTAAATATAATAATAAGCAATATGAACATTAAAGCAAAATTAGTAATCAGCCTTTGCACTTTTATACTGAGTGTAAACGGATACGCAGCCAATACTGTTATGGCTGACTCGACAAAGCAGGATGTCCATACTCAGGCACAAGACGATAATAAAGACCTGAAGAAAAAGAAAAAGGACGATAACAAGAAACCTGAAAAGAAAAATGAATATGATGAACTCATAAAGAAGGGTGGAACTGTTAAGAAGGGCCTTTTCACGGTAAGACATATTGAGGATAAATGGTATTTTGACATTCCAGACTCTATTATTGGAAGATATCTCCTTGCTGTTACAAGACTAACAGCCGTACCTCAGGGATTAGGTAAGTTCAGTGGTGAAGAAGTAAATGAGAATACTCTTTATTTTGAAAAGAGAGATGACAACACATTGCTTCTGAGAGCATACGTACTAAGCCAACTAGCCGGAGATGACACAAATATATCAAAGACACTCAAGGCTTCAACAATAGATCCGATCGTTGCTTCGTTCAAGATTATAGGCAAAAACAAGGATAAACACATGAATCTTGTTGAAGTGACTAGTCTGTTTCTTAAAGATAATGATATTGTAAGCATTCCAAAAAACAACTCACGCACTTATGGTGTAAGTGGATTGCAAAGTGACCGAACTTATATAGATACCATGAAGGTTTTTCCTATAAATGTTGAGATTGCATCTACACGTACTTATGCCGCTGCAACGTCAGGTGGAAGTGACTCTAGCAGTGAAGGAACTCCAGGACGCAAGACTTTTACACCGGCTGCGTTCACAGGAAGTGTAACTATAGGACTAAACACGAGCATCGTTCTCCTACCTAATGAACCGATGCGCAAACGTCTATGGGACAACAGAGTTGGATATTTCACAACACGTGTCACATATTTTGATGATGACCAACACAAGACCGATCGTGAGCAGATTGTAGCTCGTTACAACCTTGTTCCGAAAGACAAGAAAGCATACGCGAAAGGAAAACTTGTTGAACCGGTTAAGCAGATTGTATATTATATAGACCCTGCAACACCAAAGAAATGGGTACCATATCTAATACAAGGTATCAACGACTGGAATGTTGCATTTGAAGCTGCTGGTTTCAAGAATGCTATTGTAGCAAAGGAATGGCCAAACGACAAGGACATGAGCGTAGACGATGCTCGTTTCTGCGTACTGAGATATCTTCCTGCAGAAATAGAGAACGCATACGGTCCACATATAATCGACCCACGAAGCGGAGAAATCATTGAGAGCCATATCTGCTGGTATCACAACGTGATGAACCTTCTCACGAAGTGGTATATGACACAATGCGGTCCGCTTGACAAGCGTGCTCAGACGATGCATTTCGACGATGAACTTATGGGACAGCTCATCCGTTTTGTATCAAGTCATGAAGTAGGACATACGCTTGGTCTGCGCCACAACATGGGAGCAAGCAATGCTACACCTGTAGAGAACTTGAGAAATAAGGCTTGGGTTGAAGCTCATGGCCACACTGTCTCTATCATGGACTATGCACGATTCAACTATGTAGCACAGCCAGAAGACAATATTTCTCCTAAGGGACTATTCCCACGTATCAACGACTATGACAAGTGGGCGATCAAATGGGGATATCAATACCGTCCTGAATTTAAGGATGAAATGGATGAGAAGAAGGGACTGATGAAGGAAACGACAGAGGTACTTAAGAATAATTCTCGTTTGTGGTTTGCTGGTGAAGGACGTGACGAAGATCCTCGCTCACAGTCTGAGGACCTTGGCGATGACAACGTTAAAGCCAGTGAATATGGCATCAAGAACCTTAAACGGGTAATGGCTAACCTACCAAAATGGACTCATCAGGATGATTATCAATATGATGATCTTGAGGAAATGTATGAAAGCGTTCGTGATCAGTTCCGTCGCTACATGAACCATGTACTGAAGAATCTTGGAGGACATTACCTCAACAACCTTCCTGGAAAAGCCCCTGTAGAGGTTGCTCCTGCAGCAAAAGAATTAGAAGTACTCGACTATTTCGACCGTCAGATTTTCAACGCTCCGATGTGGCTCTACCCAGAGAACATAGTTACCAAGACTGGCATTAACGTTGCAAAAGACATTAAGGACAGACAGGATAAGCTGATAACAATTGCACTCTCTGCAAGAATACTGAATATTATATATGATGATTCCTTCTCATCAAAGAATGCGCTGCAACTTGACACATATCTAAACAAGTTGTTTTCTACTGTATGGGAACCTATCAACAACGAAAACAACATCAAGAATAATGCTCGTCGCTCACTACAGAGAAGCTATATAGACTGTATGAATACATTGCTCAATCCAGATGACAAGACTAAGAAAAGCGATGAAATCTACTATAATAGCGATGCTATCCTATATGCTTCACAGAATCTTGACAAGGTTGAGAACTATGTAAAGTCACAGGCTGCAAAAGCTACAGGCATAAACAAGATACACTACAACGATATTAGTAGACAGATAAAATTGATCAGAGACCAACAGACAAATATAAAGTAATGAGTATGTGTTTGTTGCTATCAATGCAATGATAATAAATATTGTTACAGCGTGATTTCATACTTGGAAATCACGCTGTAATCATTTGTACTCCTAAGGCTATTTTCACCTTTATTATCTCTTTTATTTCGTTATCTAAGTTTTTTATTACCTTTGCACTCGCCTTGCAACGAAGCAAGGTGAATAAGATACAATTAATGTACAAAACAATTTTCAACAAGCGCAGTAGCTTCAAGTTTACTCAATTCAGTAACAAAGGCTACTCACTCTTCTCTTGCTTGGGCAAGGTGGTGATTGTTGGCACACTTAGCGTGGCTTCGCTTACTAATGCGAGAGCTAATAGCATAAGCAATGATGTTGCCAAGATCGACACCTCTTTCTACAAGAACGGCAAGGAAGTTGTGCTCGACGAGGTGAATGTCACTGGGTCGAGAGCTCCGCTGACCAGAAGTCAGCAGACGAGAATGGTAACTGTACTGAGCCGCGAAGATATTCAGGCGGCTCCTGTACAAAGTGTTAACGATTTGCTTAAATACGCTGTTGGCGTAGACGTAAGGCAACGGGGACCGATTGGCGCCCAAACAGATATCAGCTTACGTGGTGGCAACGACGAGCAAATCACAATCCTCCTTAATGGCATCAACATCTGCGATCCGCAGACTGGACACAATGCTTTTGATTTCCCAGTTGATATTAGTGAAATCGAACGTATCGAAATCCTTGAAGGTCCGGCTGCACGTGTCTATGGTACTTCTTCACTACTTGGGGCAATCAACATTGTTACAAGGACTCCTTCGACAAGCAGTTTTTCCGCACATGTGGAAAGTGGAAGCTATGGTTATGCTTCAGCAGGAGCAAGAGCTAACATTGCAAAGGGTAACTGGAACAATTCTTTTTCTACCAATTATACCCGCAGTGACGGATATACTCGCAGCAAGAATGGAAACCTTAACACCGATTTTGACGGTTTGAAGGCTTTTTATCAAGGTAACTACAATGACAATGACATCGTGGTGAAATGGCATGCTGGAATGAGTACAAAGGGATTTGGCTCTAACACTTTTTACAGCGCATATTCTGATGAACAATACGAACGTATTTTAAAGACATATACAGCCATTCAGGCAGAAAACAGATATGGTAAAATACACATGCGTCCTTCCATTTACTGGAATCGCACTATGGATAAATGGGAACTATTCCGTGACAATGCTGATGCATATCCATTCAACTACCACCGCACTGACGTTTATGGAGTAAACCTTAACGGTTACTTTGACTGGATAGCAGGACGCACTGCCATTGGTGCAGAACTTAGAAACGAAGACATTGTTAGTACGAACCTCGGTGAAATTCTCTCCGAGCCTCGCCACATACATGGTACCGATGTTGATTATACACATGGACTAAGTCGAACAAACATTCAGTTTGTCTTAGAACATAACATATTACTGAAACGCTTTACTCTTTCTGCAGGACTTGTAGCAGTAAAGAATTCATGGGCAGAAATGAATATGAAGGTCTATCCTAGCATTGACGCAAGCTATAATATCACAGACAATTGGAAGGTTTATGCCAGTTACAACACTTCACTGCGCATGCCGTCGTTCACAGACTTATTCTACAACACCAAGGGTTACAATGCCAACAAGGAACTGAAACCAGAGGAACTTGCTGCAACAGAAATTGGAGTGAAATACCATTCACAAGCAGTCAATGCCAGTGTAAGCGGATACTACAACCACATGAAAAACCTTATTGACTGGATTGTGGACAAGAATGCCGATACTCAGACGCTCACCACTACTAATTTCGGAGTGATAAACTCTGTCGGAGTTGAAGCAAATATAGACTTCGACCTACTCAGACTTATCACTGGGCAAAGAATATTCAAAAAGTTGAACATCGCTTATGCATACGCTTATCAGGACCAAAAGAAATACGAAGGTATAGTAAGCCAATATGTTTTGGAGTATCTTAGAAATAAATTTGTAGCAAACTTACAGATGAATATCTGGAAGCAATTGAATTTAGGAATAAACTACCGTCTTCAGAATCGTAACGGTTCTTACGTAGTAAGCCAAAATCCTACAACTAAAGAATACACCTATGCCAAGTATGCCACTTATGGTATTGTAGATGCGCGCTTGTCATGGGACATGCCCAAATACAGTTTATACATAAATGGCAACAATCTTTTCAGCAAAGGTTACCGTGATTTTGGCAGACTAAAGCAACCTGGCTGCTGGATTATGGCTGGAGCCAGTATCAATATGAATATATAATGAGAAGATTTCTTATAATTTCCCTGCTCACCTTTATGGTGACGCAGGGATTTTCACAGATAACATTACGCCACATCACAAACACTTCGCTGCTAAGAGATGGAGACTTAATGTTTTGTGTTAGCAGGAAGCCTAGTGCCATAACTGATGTCACACATGGTATCGATGAAATGGGCATAAATCACGTAGCAATATTCCATAAAGATAAAAAAGGTTCTTATGCCATCGAAGCTATCCACAAGGGTGTGTGCATGAATCCTATCGACAGTTTCATCAACGCCAACAAAGGTAATGATGGTAATCAGCAGATTGTTATAGGTAGAATAAATAGCGATTCCATCGATATTTATAAGAGCATTAAAAATGCACTTAAATATATTGGCAGACCATACGACTTTTATTTTGAACCTGGCGACAGCGCAATCTATTGCAGCGAACTCGTACAGATATCATTTGTAGATCACAAAGGTAAATTATTATTTCACACAATACCGATGAGTTTCCACAATAAAAGCGGTGAAATCACTACTTTTTGGAAAGATTACTACTCTAAAGCGGGCATTACTGTACCAGAAGGGGCTCCGGGAAGTAACCCCGGCGAGTTGTCAAGAGAGAAGAGCATAAAAATGCTCTATATTATAATGTAGAAATATGTTATGCATTATTTTCACATTTTATTTGCAACGATTGGAAAATTATTAGTATTTTTGCACCCATTATGGTATTGAATTATATTTGGATTGCATTCTTTGTAATCGCTTTTATCTTTGGAGCAATACAGTTAGTGATGGGAGACACCACTATCTTTAAAGCAATGGTAGACTCGACATTCGATTCCTCCAAGACAGCATTTGAAACATCAATCGGTCTTACCGGTGTGCTTTCATTATGGTTAGGCATTATGAAGATTGGAGAGAAAGCCGGAATGGTTAATGTCCTTGCAAGAGCATTAAGTCCTGTTTTCACAAAGCTTTTCCCTGATATTCCTAAGAATCACCCTGTAATGGGAAGTATTTTTATGAATATTGCGTCTAACATGTTGGGACTCGACAACGCTGCCACCCCTACTGGTCTAAAAGCTATGAGCCAGATGCAGGAACTAAATCCTAAGAAAGACACAGCTACCAATCCAATGATCATGTTCCTTGTGCTCAACACGAGCGGACTTACCATAATACCAACAACAATCCTAGCTTTCCGAGCCACTTACGGTGCAGCTTCTCCAACTGATGTCTTCATACCTATACTACTTGCAACTACAGTTGCTACTCTTACTGGTATTATCATTACATCTTTATGGCAGAAGATAAATCTTTTTCAGCCCGTACTTCTCACCTTTATATTTTGTCTATGTGCCTTTGTTGGTTTGGTTATATGGGGATTTGGCAACATGGACAAAGACACGATGGCAAAGGTTACCAATCTATCAGGAAACCTTATTCTGTTTAGCGTAATTCTAACTTTTATCGTAGCTGGATTTATAAAGAAGATAAACGTTTATGACGCTTTCATCGAAGGTGCTAAAGAAGGATTCACGACTGCAGTACGCATCATTCCATATCTAGTAGCTATATTGGTAGGAGTTGGTGTATTCCGTGCTTCTGGAGCAATGGACATGCTTATCCATGGCATTTCATGGTGCATGCAACAATGTGGACTTAACACCGATTTCGTTGGTGCACTTCCAACAGCCTTTATGAAACCTCTATCAGGAAGTGGAGCACGAGGATTGATGCTTGAGTCAATGAAAAATTACGGTCCTGATTCCTTTGTGGGTAGACTAAGTTGTATTTTCCAAGGTTCTACCGACACCACATTCTATATACTAGCTGTTTACTTTGGCTCAGTGAGCGTAAAGTACACACGCCATGCCGTAGCTTGCGGTTTGCTTGCAGATTTGGCAGGAGTACTTGCAGCAATAGCCATAGCCTATACATTCTTCGGAAATTAAGAAAAAAATAAAATAATTATATGGCAAATTTAAAATCGCTAGCTAAAGATACAGCCATCTATGGGATGTCAAGTATCGTAGGGCGTTTCTTTACTTATCTTCTTGTGCCGATTTATACGGCAAAACTTTCAGCAGCAAGTGGTGGATATGGTGTTATTACTAATCTTTATGCCTACACAGCACTTCTGCTTGTGATTCTCACTTATGGTATGGAAACTACATTTTTTCGCTATGCCAACAAGCCAAATGAAAATCCAGAAAAAGTTTACTCTACTATATTGATGGCTGTAGGATTCACGTCATTACTATTCATTGCTCTCATATTCCTATTCTTACCTCAGATATCAGGTTTCATGGGCTATAGTGATCACCCATCATATGTTTGGGTAATGGGGCTAACGGTGGCAATTGACTCATTCCAGTGCATACCTTTCGCTTACCTTAGATACAAGAAGCGCCCAATAAAGTTTGCCACATTGAAGTTGCTCTTTATAATAATGACTTTTGGACTCAATATTCTTTACTATATTGTTCTCCCTGCACTATACAAAAATCATCCTGATATTATCGGCAAAATTTATGATCCTACAGTCGGAGCTGGATATGCTTTCTATATCAACTTATTCTGTACAGGTTCAATTACATTCTGTTTCATCAAGGAATTCACTGGTTTCAAATATGTATTCGACAAAGCGCTCATGAAGCGTATGCTGACTTACAGTTGGCCTATCCTTATACTTGGTATAGCCGGAATATTAAACCAGACAGCTGACAGAATCATCTTCCCTTATATATACAAGGGCTCAGACATGAACACGCAACTTGGTATTTATGGAGCGGCAAGTAAAATTGCCATGATCATGGCACTAATAACCCAGGCGTTTAGGTATGCCTACGAACCGTTTGTATTTGGAAAAGCTAAGGAAAACGACAATCGCGAGACCTATGCAAAGGTAATGAAGTATTTTGTTATCTTTACTCTCTTCGCATATCTCTTTGTAATTGGTTATATGGATATTCTCAAACACCTTATTGCTAGGGACTATTGGGACGGACTTCGCGTAGTACCTATTGTTATGATAGGAACTATGATGTATGGTATATATTTCAATCTATCATTCTGGTACAAGCTTATTGACAAGACAATATGGGGAGCTTACTTCTCTGGAATAGGCTGCATCGTGCTCATCGTCAGCAATATTATCTTTGTTCCCCGTTATGGATATATGGCATGTGCATGGTCAGGAATAACAGGTTATGGAACTTCTATGCTCATATCATATTTCGTAGGACAGAAGATGTACCGCATAAATTATCCGTTAGCCGAAATGGCGAAGTATTTAGTATTATCAATCATACTAAATGTGGGAATGTATTTTTCAAACAAATATCTTGCTGATGGCGGAGCAATAGCTGTCAACACTGTACTTATTTTAATATTCGGAGCATACCTTGTGAAGAAAGATTTTCCTTTGGCAGGACTTCCAGTAATCGGAAAATACTTCAGACACTAACAAATAAAAAGATGGCAGCCGATTTCCACACGGAAACCGGCTGCCCTGCTTTTACCTAATTTTTATTAATAACTCTTTTATATCTTTTATTGCTAATACCTTATCCTGATCTTTTTACCCAAAACTAATTTATCTACTGAGTCAATCTTTTGCTTTTGATACTTTATATTCGAAATAATTATGGCAACCTATTTATTTACATATTGTAAAATAATGCCAGCGAGTGTAGAATCATCAAACTTATTTGAATGTTATTCTCATTGCATTTTTTACATAGTGCAAAGATAATGCCAAATACATAATTAGCATGAGGAATTTCCATATTAGTAAGTAGGGATTTCCATATTAATACTAGGGAATTTATAAAAACATACTAGTTTTTTTTGTAAGAATAATTATATTTCGTAAATTTGTAAACTTGAATAAGACCTATTACAAACTATGAGAAAAATATTATTCTACTTATTGGCTTGTCTTTCATTACAGGTTAATGCACATTCTTTTTTTGTTTTTAATGAAAGCAATGATCATACAATTATTGACTCTAATAACCAATCAAAGTTTGGTAAGGATGAAGGTAACAAATTACCGTCACCTTCAAATGACAAGAATGGCATAAAGGAATCAAACAAAAAGCCAGCAAGATTCTTTCAGTATTATCCTAACGGAAAAGATATTGTCTGTATCAATGGAAATAACAGATACACCCGTGCGCTATATGGCACACATACGCTTTATAGACTTGAAACCAGCGACCGTCCAATCTTCGCCTCTTACAACAAGGCTAAAAGTAAGAATTTCCGTTTCTATATCGTTACAGAAGGAAAAGCTCTCAGATTAGACAGTACTAGCTATTGCGAATCCAGATATAGCGGTGGCAGACGTTCTTATATAGTAAAAGATAAGTCCTGGGGAGATGCAGAAGTTAGAATAGTAGCTTTAGCATCACAATTTGGTGAAGGAGCATTGTGGCAAATCATAACAAAGGGATTCTCTCCTAAGGTTAAGCTAATGGTTAAGATGTGCCAGACTGCGAAAACAAAAATGATGCGTGAAGGTGACTACGGATTGGAACCAAGAAGCAGTTATGAAGCCTCAGCAGACGAAAAAGATCTTGTAACTTTGGAATGGAATGCTTCTGGCGAGACTTATATCGTCTTTGAAGACCCTGGCAAAATAGAAAACATCACGAAGAAATCCGGACGTATTCTCTTCGAGAAAGAAGAAAAAGCATTGAAAGACATCACAAGTGGGCTTCAGTTTTCTACCCCTGACGATTTCATCAATACGCTTGGTGCAAATCTTTCTGCGGCGGCAGACGGTTTATGGGATGATTCAACATGGCTTCACGGATGTATCGGTTGGCGCATGCCGTTATGCGGTTGGCGCGCTGCTTATGTTGGCGATGTACTTGGTTGGAACACCAGAGCTATCTCTCATTTCGATGCTTACGCAAAAAGTCAGGTTACGAATGTAGAACCTATATATCCTCATCCATCGCAAGATTCGACAAACAACTTGGCTAGAGGCGAAGAAAAATGGGGCACACAGATGTATAGTAATGGTTATATTTGCCGTTATCCAAACAGAAACGACAATATGAACCATTACGATATGAATCTGAATTATATAGATGAATTGCTATGGCATTTCTCTTATGATGCAGATACGGTAATGATGAAACGCTTATGGCCTGTTTTAAAACTAAACATTGAGTGGGAAAAACGTAATTGGGGCCCAGACGGCGACCATCTATATGATGCTTATTGTTGTATATGGGCAAGTGATGCGTTATATTATAATAGTGGTGCAGTGACACATTCTTCTGCATATAATTACAGGGCTAACAAACTGATGGCAAGAATTGCAGCTATCATTGGTGAAGACCCTAAACCATATTATGAAGAAGCTGACGCCATATTAAAAGCTATGAACTCTCGCCTTTGGATAAAAGATAAAAAGCATTGGGCAGAGTTTCAGGATTTCATGGGACTAAAAAGATTGCATGAAAGTGCTGCTCTTTGGAGTATCTACACACCAATAGACTGTGGAGCATGTTCCTCAGAACAAGCTTATGAAGCCACAAACTATGTAAACAAGAGTATTCCTCATATCCCAGTAGAGTATATTATTCCTGAAAAATATAAATCTTTAATGCCTCCTGTGGAAAAGAATTTGTACACTCTATCCACATCAGACTGGATGCCCTATGACTGGAGTACTAATAATGTAGCCCATGAAGAAGTGGCAAATATGGCTCTGGCTTATTTCGAGGCAGGAAGAAAAGATGAAGGTTTCAAGTTACTGAAAAGCGATTTACTTGATGAGATGTTCCTTGGGGGAAGCCCTGGTAATTTCGGGCAAATCAGCTATCTAGACAAAGCACGCAGTGAGGCTTATCGTGATTTTGGTGATAATATTGGTATCACTTCACGTGCCATTGTGTGCGGATTATTCGGCATCAAACCAGATGCTTTGTTTGGAAAATGCATGATACGTCCATCATTCCCTGATAGTTGGGATAGTGCTTCTGTGCATACCCCTTATCTGTCATATAAGTTTCATCGTGAAGGCTCTAAAGACATTTATGAGGTCACACAACACTTCACCCAGCCCTTGCAGTTGATCCTACGCATGAATCTTGATTCTGGTCGTTATGTAGATGTAACAGGAAACTCTGACAGCATACAGACATTTACATTCGACCGTGATAAACAAATGTCAAATATAGAAAGTCGAATATGTTCTAGCGATGCCGATTCATCCAAAGCAAAAGCTAACACGAAAGAATATATCCAGAAAATGGGACTTGATGATATATCATCTGCCGAAAAGTCACGAGCATTAAACATTGATAAGTATTTCAATTCTAATGTTGATGACATCTATAAGAATGAATATCTGTCGCCACGTTCACCATATACAACATTAGAAATTCCAAAACAAGGCATTGGACAATGGTGCATACCAAAGCGTACTGCCGAAATAAATGATAGCGGATTGCGTGCCAAAATCATTAACGACAAATATGATACAGGCATAGGAGTAAGCTTCCGTTCTCACGCAATTGGTAAGAATATCATATACACATCATTATGGGACAACTATCCTGACAGTGTGGTGATTTTGGCAAAAGGTAAGGCTAAATATGCTTACTTCCTTTTAGCAGGCAGCACCAACAACATGCAAAGTCGTATAGACAACGCTATCATTGTCGCTACTTATCAAGACGGCACAAAAGATACACTCGCTCTGCGTAATCCAATTAACTGGTGTCCTATAGAACAAGAATATTATGTAGACGATTTAGCTTTTTGGACATGTCCCGTCAAACCATATCGAGTACATCTTGGTTCAGGAATTACAACACGCGACCTAAGAAAAGTAATCTCTGTGGGAGATATTGAAAAATCAGTTAGTGGTAATCCTGATAGTGCAGAGCCACAGTTCATTAAAGACGGGGCTGCAGAAATCTTGAAGATGCCTTTAAATAAAGAAAAGAAGTTGCGTTCATTTACGTTGCGCACATTGTCAAATGATGTGGTAGTAGGCGTGATGGCAATTACATTACAGAAGTAATAGCTTAATCGTTTTGACATATACTGAATGATTTTATATCATGATTGTATAATTTCATATCTTAGGTTCCTTGAAAGGATGTATTTTTGTATGCAAATCAATTAATAAACAAATGATTAAATACTTAACTGCATTCATTTTTATATTTACAGCATGTCACGTCACTGCATATAGTAAAAGTCAAAACGAAAAGTTCCCTGACGGTTCTGTTATACCGAGTTGGTTTACTGATACAACACAAGTAAACATAAATAAATTAGGGAAACAATACGTTATCACAGACTATGGAGTAATTAAAGACTCCTCAGTTATACAGACTGACAGAATTCAATCAGTAATAGACAGATGTCATAACGAAGGTGGCGGCGTGGTCGTCATCCCATCAGGAACATATCTCACTGGTTCTTTATTCTTCAAACAAGGAACAAACTTGTATATCACTAACAACGGAAAAATAAAAGGTAGCGATGCCATAACCAATTACAAGATAAAACGCACTAGGCTTGAGGGAATGACAACAAACTATTTTGCCGCACTTATAAACGTTGATGGCGTGAAAGATTTTTCTATTTTCGGCAAAGGAACTATCGATGGAAACGGTCTAAAATACTATGACGAATTTTGGTTAAGGAGAAAAGTAAATCCAAAATGCACTAATCTGGAAGCATTAAGACCAAGAATGCTTTATATCTCAAATTCGTATGATGTAAAAATCTGTGGTGTAAGAATGATCAATTCTGGTTTTTGGACAAATCATATATATAAATGTAATAAAGTAAAATATCTAGGCTGCTATATATATTCACAAACAGATGGATATCCCAAAGGTCCCAGCACAGACGCCATAGACATTGATGCATGTGAGAATGTAATGATAAACAATTGTTTCATAAACGTCAACGATGACGGAGTATGCCTTAAAGGTGGCAAAGGAACTTATGTTGACAAAGATTCCACCAATGGTCCATGCCGTAATATCATAGTTCAAAATTGTAAATTCGCAAAAGCAGGAGGTGGTATAACGTTTGGTAGTGAATGCTATGATGCCACAAACATCATTATGAAAAACTGCGCCTTCAATCAGACAAGCAATATCTTATTGTTCAAGATGCGTCCAGACACGCCACAAAGATATGAATATGTAAGAGTTGAGAACTGTACTGGTAATACAATATACGGCATAAGGACGAAAATTTGGACACAGTTCTTTGATTTAAAAGAACGTAAAGACATGCCACGTTCATACGTTTCAAATGTAGAAATGAGAAATATCAATATTACATGCCAAAAAGGATTTTACCAGTTGAAACCATCAGACAAATATGACCTTGGCTCTTTTGCTTTTTACGACATCAATGCTCATGACCCTTATGGGACAATGGACACCTCTTTCCTAAAAAGTTGCAAGATAAATAATGTTAGAATAAATGGGGATAAGATTCAATGATCTTATCCTCCCCTATATTGTGACGGCGGGATGCCAAACTGGTCTTTAAAACACTTACTGAAATAATACGGAGTATCAAAACCTACCTCATAAGCTACCTCTGATACATTCTTTTCTCCTTTTTTAAGAAGTTCAGCTGCATATTTCATTCGTTTCACCCTTATATATTCATTCGGCGTATAGCCCGTTACGCCTCTTACTTTATTATAAAAGATCGTCCTGCCAAGATGTAGCATCTCTGCTATTTTCTCCACAGAAAGAGTCTGATCACCCATTCTTGACGTGATGATGGCATCTAACCTTCGCACAAATAGTTGATCCTGCTCAGAAGAGCATAATGAAGGTCTCACTTCCTCAAGACTTTTTGAATACTTTTGTTTCAAAATTTCTCTTCCATTCAACAACTGGAATATTCTTGCAACAAGCAATTGAGGACTGAATGGCTTAGTTATATAAGCATCCGCACCAGACTCCATACCCTCCAACTGACTTTCATCATTACTCAATGCTGTAAGTAAGATGATAGGAATATGACTGGTCTCAAAATTGTTTTTCAAACGCTTTGTCAATTCAAATCCATTCATACCCGGCATCATAACATCACTGATAATCAGATCCACATCGTATTCTTTTGCCTTCTCAATACAACTTTTCCCATCAGCTTCTGTTTCTACCTCAAAATAATTACTCAGTTCATTTCCCAAAAATTCGCGGATATCATTATCATCCTCAACAAATAGAATCTTCTTTCTGTTCAACGGTTTTGATTTTTTTGTAGCTGTTTCCGGCGTATCAACAGGCTCATACAACTGGAATGCATCCGCTTCATCTCTCAGAATTGGGCTATCCTGTACTAGGAAATCATGTTTCTCGTATACATTAACATCCGTCGGAATCTTAACCACAAATATAGATCCTCCACAAGGATTCTTATCGTAATCTATCATTCCATGATGCACTGCTACAAGTTCCTTTGTCAAATGAAGTCCGATGCCAAAACTTTCACCAGTATAACTACTTTGCATAAACCTACTAAACAATTCGTTACGTCTGTCGTCGGGTACCCCCACTCCTGTATCTATTATCTTGATGGTCATCATTCCATCATCAAAAGACATCTCCAATGATATCGCTCCATTAGACGGTGTATATTTAAAAGCATTAGAAAGCAGATTAAACACTATTTTATCAAGATGCTGCTTATCAAAAAACATCAAATAAGTATTCTCTGATGACGTGAATTTATAATCTATCTTTTTAGAATCAGCAGCATCTTCAAATGTCGAGAACAAATTCTTCACAAAATAAACAACATCAGACTGTTGAAGAGCAAGTGCCAATTTGCCTGCTTGCATCTTTCTGAATTCAAGCAACTGGTCAATTAACCTTAACATACGTCTGACACTCTTGTTCATTGTGCGTATTGACTTATCTAGTTCTCCATGCCAATTGTTAGCCTTCACTATTCTTGTCTCCTTTTCCAAAGATCCTTCGATAAGAGTAAGAGGCGTACGGAACTCGTGAGCGATATTCGTAAAGAACAACAATTTATATTTAGTCAACTCCTGTTCAAATTTAACTTTACTGCGCAACTCATTCTTTTCACGCACATTTCTCACGACTAAATACATCACTACAACAGCAATAACAATATATAGTAATATCGCCCAGAAAGATAAATACATAGGCGGATTAACCATTATAGTGAGTACACTTTCGCTTCCCCAAACACCATCGGCATTACAAGCTTTAGCGTGAAGTATATATTTACCAGAAGGAAGATTTTTATAAGCCGCCCAAGATATTGGTGAGGCTCCACTCCATGCTTTATCATATCCCTCAAGCCAATACGTATACTTAACATTTTTCACGTCAGAATAATCCAATGTAGAAAAATCTATCACAGGAGAATTATCACTATAATCCAAAGTCATTATATCCGAATATGGCTCGGATGTAAACACTACATTCACATTGTCTTTTGCATGGCGCAATTTCCCTGGTTGTATAATCGTCAGACCATAATATCCTCCCAGCAATATTCGTCCATCATCTAAGCAAATGGCAGCGTTTTCGTTATACATATTCCCCATTGGACTAGGGTCAAGACTATAGTTCTCAAAAGTCTTTCTACGCAAATTAAAACACGAAACTCCTTGTTGGGTAGATATCCAATAATCACCTTTTCTATCCTCAACAACACATTGTGTCATATCATTCACCAGACCGTTTAAACGATTATAGCATTTGAATTTCAACCTGTTATAACCATTTTTACTCGTTGTAACACATATCCCTTCTTCAGGAATTGCAAGCCATATTCTATTTTTACTATCTACAAATATATCATGTATTTCTTTGCCTGTCAGATACTGGATATAGGCATTTTTGTCAAGAATAAACTTATCAGGATTAAAGACCAGCAATCCCCCAGTTGTCCCTACCCAAATCCAGCCATTACGATCTTTTATAATACAACGAACCTCATTTGTGCCCACGCTATCAAGAAACATTTTTTTTATGAGATATTTCTGCCCTCGTTTCATCACTGCACTTAATCCATCACCGTATGTACCTACCCACATTCTGCTTTTATTGTCTTCTGCCATGCAGAACACATTATGGTTGCCGAAATCCAATCCATCTACACCATAGATTCCTTTTCCACGAGTACCAATCCAAGTCTGTCCGTCACGAGCCTCTTTTATAGCATATACGTTTGAATCATAATGACTTTTTCCTTTCATCTGCTTCATATCCGAACTGTATCTATACAGCCAGCCAGCCCTTGTCGCGACTAGGATATCACCATTTTTTGATTTCGAAATCATCCTCACCGTATTAGAGAAATCCATCCGCCTGTTATTATCTGGGAATAAACGTTCTGTGGTTTTTTCTAGGACTTGAATATGTGCCACTCCGCCAAATTCAGTACCAATCCATACCCCATCATTCCTATCAGCAATCATATCCATTATATGATTGGATATTATAGGAGAATCGGTTTTCCCATCAGCAATGAAATGCTGTTGATGTTTAAGATCATGACTGAACACGAAGAGTCCGTTACCATACGTTGAAATCCATATAAGTCCGTGATTATCCTCCACAATATGGTATCTCTCATAATCAATATAATTTGTCTCGCCAGAAGGCAACAGATTAAGACTTATCAAACCTTTTTCAGTTATCAGCCTCAGCTCACCTGTTTTATTATAAATCCATTTTCTACCTCTATTATCTTTAACTATTTTACCATTGGCTATATCCCATTCACCAGAGCAACGCTCAACCCTACTTTTCTTTATATCTACAGAGTAGCAACCTAGGTTAGTAAATATCATCCATTTCCCATTCCATAGCACATCATCCACAAAATGCTCTCCTTTATCAAAAGCTATTTTCAGACACATTTGTGTCTTATTCCCTTTAAGTTCGTATAGTTTGCCTTTATCCGTTACAAGCATCTGCCTACCGGCAATGTATCTTGTCTTAACAAATTTATTACCCTTATTAGCACAAATCAGTTTCTTGTTACCATATATATAAAGTCTTGTAGGAGTGCATATCAGTATCTTATTTTTACTGACCGTATCAAACATCTCTATCTCATCACTTCCAATATTATCTTTCCCAAATCTCTCAATATAGAATTTGCCATTAATGAGGCATACTCTCATTGCTCCATTTTTCTTCCCATACATCCATATTTCACCAGCATTTACAAATTTGGAATTAGTAAAATGCGGCTTCTTTTCGCCAGACATATAATCAGATTGGGTACCTGTTTTTAAATCAAGGCATTCAAATGTTTCTGAAACAGTGTAAAGCCACATTTTATTATTTGCGGCATCTTCTATTGTCTTTTTGATTCTACTGTCATCAAGAGACATTGGACTATTATTATGACGATACACTTTTATTTTATTACCGTCATAACGAGCAAGTCCATAACGTGTGCCAAACCAAATAAATCCCTTTTTATCCTGACACAAAGAGTTTATTGTAATAGAGGGTAATCCGTCTTGAATTGTAAGATGTTTAGCTTTTACCTGTATCGGTAAAGACACTGTATCAACAGCTGTAGAATCAAAAGACTCTTCAACATGATGACTTACCTGTCTTGAGTTGTCACGACAACCAAGAAGGCATATTGTAGAAACACAAAATATAATTAATCTAATCCTATTCATAGTATTATTAAATGCTTTGCAAATATAACTAAAGAAAACGGATTAACAAAATTTGGCACATATAATAATAAACCGGAGTTTGAAAATAAATTCAAACTCCGATATAAAATATTGATTTATGGTAATGGTTTTAATCCTTCCCATTTCACATTCCAATTTCCATTATCTGGGAAACCTACATTTGTAGTCGTACTCCCATCCCATCCTGCACACATCATTGCCACCGACATCAATAAGCCTCCATTACCCGGAAGATAAAGTCTTAAACGATCATCCTGATAATTATGTCCACTCACAAGATAAGTATTTTTCTGCTGATTCATAAGCAATGCACTCACAGCCTTGTCTGGTTCTCCCATACGTGCTGCACACATTGCCATCATTGGATAATCCCACCCCCAAGTGGTATCCCATTTCCAATTTTTCCAAATCCACTGTTCTGTTTTCTTCATCTTAGCAATATCCACCTGATGACTGTTAAACGGCAAAACACCTACAGCCCCAAGTACAGCCGGATGATCACTATACATTCTTTCATTTGAATAGGTGTCTGGCTGAGTTTCTGCGGCTAGATAAAGTCCATCTTTATCTGCCAATGGAGAAATCTTTGATATGATGTCATCCCAATGTGCATTCCTATCTTTTCCCAAACGTTCACGCCAACTTTGTGCTATCTGCAAGGCAAAATGCCAATAAGATAATTCAAAAGGAGGGTTCACAGTTGTTGAAGCTGGCAGCGTTTCTTGTGCAGCGATACATCCTCTTAATATATATCTATTTCCGACAGAATCATATTGCGCAAAGTCTGCCATAAATTCAGCCGTTTCCTCAACAAGTCGAGCATACTTATTCAATATAGCCTTGGAATGATCAGCACGGTACAGCAGTTCTGCAAGATAGATAAGATGAGGTTGTTGCCAAATCAAGAAACTTCCTACATCTGAAGGAGCCTCATCTCCACTAGTGTCTGTCATCTTCATCCATCTCACGCCTTTGAAGCCTTGTCTTCTTGCTATCTCTCGTGCTTTATCTTCAACTTTAAAATACCACGACAAAGAACGGTCTAGCATTTCTGGGTGACCCCACAAGGCGAATTGTGCCTGATGCCAGAGTATCATCTCTAAATGGAATTTACCAAACCATGAATTATATGTCAGACCCGTTTCCTGTGGAGGTGTGTCGCCACAATCCTGAATAGCCAATAAATATTGACTCAACACTACCCTACGCTCCATCTCTCTAGCTTGTGCTGCCTTGCATTGTGAAAAGTCCGTAATAGCACCTTTAGTCCAATAGCCTTGCCAATACTTGTCTGCGGCTGTTTTAATATGATTAAATGTCATTGAGCAAGGTGTTGTTTCTTTTTCTGAAAACAAACACGTGAAAGACAATTCTTTACCATTAGCATCAAGTACATAATAGTTCCTTGACCTTTCACGTAACTTCGCATTACCTTGCCAATTTATTGTCACATAATAAACAGTTTTACCTATTGTACGTTTCAATATAGCCCAGTTTGCCGAGTTTTTCACTAACACCGTACTGTGCAAATTATCAGAAGTCCAATTACAAGCATCATCACTATGACCGCCTGATGGGTATGGGAATCTGAATTTCACGGTTATCTTACCATCTGAAACAATATTAGAAGCTATCTTGTCAGAAACAGGATCACATACTGTACTCACATGATATGCTTTACCTTTGTATTTAAACTTGCTATTGATGACTCCTCTATACATATCCAGAGTTTCATCTATTGACTTGATTTGATGAATATCGTTACCAAGTTCCAGTCCTACAACACCTAGATGCAGGCGATGAGCATTTACACGATACCAGTTACAAGCTCCCTTTTGACGAGCATTGTCTTTAATCTGTACAGCATAAGATTCTAGCCGTCCTCTTCCGAAATCATAATTACGCAGAGTCTCTTCAAATTTATATCCATTGGGGTTGTCAAAAGAGTGCCATCCCCAATCGCTCATCGTTCCCAGAGGTATACCTTTTGAATATTTTTCAGGAAAAGATTGTAGACCTGTCGCATCAACCGTAAACGCAAACCCGCCATTGCCCACCGACAATGAACTTAACGAATCTACAGATGTAACATGTGGATTATTCCTACTCACAACAGCATACCTGTTAATTTTAGAGTTTCCTCCAAAAACAGAACAGCTTATCAAGGAAATTAGGACAAAAACGTTGATTCTTTTATTCATATATTTATTCAAAAGTTCAATATTAATTTATTTTATGATCTTAACGCAACGGATAGAACTGGAATTTGCACGGCTATTATTTGAATTCAAATTTATGCCATCCTTGCCCATTGTCAAAAGTGTAGCATTAGCAGAGCTTGATGAATTCACAGAACTATACCAATAATAACCATTTGTATCTGCAGACGCCATTCCTCCTGTTTTACGACTACGCCATCCACAATTAGGATACCACCATTGCTGATTATTATTTGTCACAACATACCCATTGTCCCATACAGCATTAGCAAAAGCTGTACCAGTCTTATCAGTTCCATCTGTTATGCCAAACCATGTATCATTAGGAGCAATCATATAACCTGCCGGACTTGGGTCATAGATTGATTTTTCAAGAGTGGAAGCTAAAGGATAATTGTATCCCTCTGGATTACCCCATAAAGAGTTATCACCATAATACAACCAGTCATACGAATAGTAATATGGATTAGTAGAGATGTTACTATTTGAACGTGAATATTTAATAAAGGTCCTAGGGTGCTCAATAGAATATTGCACAGTACCTACATTTTCACTACCAGCTGCAGTACTAAAACTTAATCCTCCATCTTCGTTATACATTTTAGCTGTACCATTAGTACCATAACTAGATGTACCTACAAAAGGATCTTTACGTCCCCATTGGTAAAGGAATCCCACTGAATTATTATCTTTAGGAGTAGCAGAAGTAGCGCCTAGATTTCTATCCAGAATAGTATATGTATTACCTTTTACATTCGTCGTTAATGTTTGCTCTTTATATTCTGTCACCCATATATGAAACGACCATAATATTTTTGCATCTTCTGCTTTTGGATCTTCCTTATCATAAATAGCAATGACAGCATTACCAGATTGTCCATTCAAATTTACAGTAAAAGATTTTTTGTCTGCAGCCAGCGTCACATCCTTCACAAAATCCACAGCTACATCATTCCATAACTGATGTGCAGATAACGCTAAACGTTCATCCCCCGCTTGATTATCCTCATAAGCGTAGTTTTTACTTGAAGTAAAATAAGCTCCACAATCTACTGTTACTGATGTTTGACCAGGTTTCACTATAACAGAATTTGCGGTTCCATAATAATACGTTGCATATTGCCAGTCTACATTATCAAGAGTAACTTCTAATGTTTTACCTCTTTCAATTGTTTTACCTGTCAAATCAATAATACATTGTCCATAGCCCTTTGGCGAAAACAATTTGATGTTTAACTTATTTGTAAAAGTCTGCGGAGGCAAAGCCATTATCAGATTACAATCATTAGAAACGTCTATCGCCCCTTTTAATACTATTTTATGTGATGCATTATCTATGCTTGTAATCTTGCCAGATTCAGCATCGATATTCAATCCTCCACTCAGATTATCCGACTTAGACTCTATGGATACAGATGATACTGTACCGAAATCTTTATTTGCTGGTACCACGATCTTCAAGGCACCAACAACAGGTTGCAGTTTTACACTATCCAATCCCTCATTATCCGTTTGAGTACAAAGTGGACAAGATGAAATATTCACCGTACTGGCATTATATGACTGTTCACTTGGTAAATCAAATTTTGCGGTGTTGTCAGCCTTCAATAATGTATCTGGATAATACAACAAATAATGATTTACAGCAGGGACATCATGCAAACTTATCAATCCATTACTAAGAATAGGGATCTTATCGCCATTGATACCCAATTTTTCACCTGTTGGAATATCAAAATTAAAAGAAGCATCACCATTTATAGCCAAATTGAAACTATTTGGTTGTTGTATAAATACCTGTTCTATACTGTCTTTAGTACATCCACATAGTATCAGTACTAATAAGAATAAAACATATTTATTAGAATATATAATCTTCATAATATTAGTTTATTGATCATTTTTTGCATCTAGCGTGAAGATATAGTTCTCTATATTAGTATATCCATTGCCAGATATCTTAGAGGCATCTTTAGGATCATTTTTGTCTAAACCATATTTATCTTCAAATGCATCCGGCATACCATCATTGTCGCTATCAAGTTGTTTGTCAGCGACTTTAATATCGCCAGGACCGCCCAATGGGAATTGGTCTTTATTCCTTTCGTTTTGAATGATGCTACCATGCTTTCCTAATGATGTGAGTTCTCCTATAAGATAATTATCAACCTGATCTCTTACAGGAAGAGATGCTCCTACATACTTTACTACCCAATTGTATGCATCAGTGGCATTTGTCTGTTGTTTAATCTTACAAAATTGACTAGGTGCCGTTGTTAGAAATGTTGGAGTTCCAGAACAAAGCTCTGTCCAATTCGATGAAGGTTGAATCTCTACACCGTTAAGTATTTCATCTTTATTTGAATCATAGTAGTTATTTACACAATATGTACTAAACAACTCATTACCTCCAATAAAAGGTTTCGCTGGTGTTACAGGTGAATCTACAATTTGTCCTGTACCATCATTCTTCCAGTTATGTTCTATAGGACCAACAATAAAATAATTATCTTCTATATCTGTCAACGATTCACCTTGTGAATCTCCGCTCATATTATATGCAGCACCATCTCCCCAATTATATAAGACGTTATTGACAAATTGGTTTAAGCCTTTAACTTTAGGGTTTCGTGTCTTATTGTCTATATATAAATTACGGAACAATGTTATTCCATGATCCAAATCAGTCTGTATTAATCCACCACATGAATGATTTTGCAGACCTTGACCAATGATAGAATTTTGAATCGTAATATCACGTGAAGTAGTACTATTGATAGAGAAGTTCTCATCTCGTCCCCATCCTACAGAAAGATGGTCAAATATCATATTATTTCCATTTGCTACACCGGCTGCATCTTTTCCATCAGTGCCTTGTGTTCCCATACGCATACGTAGATAACGACATATTAAATTATCAGCACCAGAAAAAGAGACACGGTTTCCATAAAGTGACACACCATCACCAGGAGCTGTTTCACCAGCTACGGTAAGGTTTTTAGAAAATACTAATACTGACTTAAGGTTTATAATTCCACTCACATCAAACACGACGATTCTATTAGGTTTACTGATTGCAGCTCTAAGTGAACCATCTCCGTCATCTTCAAGGTTAGTAACATGAACGATTTCGCCTCCACGTCCACCTGTTGTATAACGTCCGAATCCTTCAGCACCTGGAAAAGCAAGTACCTCGCCATAATTCATGAATGGTGTGAATTCATTTTTAATACAAACTGTTTCCATCGTAACTTCTTTAGAACAAGAAGTACATATAAACAAGGAAAGAAAAGCCGTACTACATATATGTGATAATTTCATGATTTGTATAGATTAAGTAAAATATATAGGGTCTGGTAAATAACCAGACCCTATCTTTATTCTTTTTTATTAATAACCTGGTAATTGCGTCAAATTAGGATTGTCTATCATTGGATGACCAGCCGACTTATTTGCAAACGGAAATAGTTCACAATGATTTTCCCTATAACCATAATAAATACCATCGCTACCATCAGCAGTTGAAATCCAAGTAGGGTATGTACCACCGTTCTCTACACTTCCTGTCGGTTTTGTATAGATAATACTACCAACTTGAATACTACTTGCACCATTGGTGAAACCTACAGTTTTACGTGATTTTACGTTGAACGAACTGTTATATGCTTCAAACATATTGATAGGATACCACATTTCTCCATCTTGTATCGTTACACCATGTGCAGCCAATATTTTAGCAAGCTTTGCCTGATATGCTGCATCAAGCTTACCTGGAGCAGTCTTGATTATAGTAATCTCGGCAGGATCTGTAATATCGACATATTTTAAAGCAAGGAACTTATCACCATAAGCCTGTGCATCTACATGATATTGATACAAACGGTATGTAGCAACATTTGCATAATCGCCTTTGCGATCAGACAAATCTTTCATCGCTTGTTGGGTAGCTTTAATTTCTTTTGCCAAACGTCCCATTCTAATAAGGTCAGTACGTAGCATAAATTCATTACAGAATTCCCATTTACGCTCTTGAGCAAGAGCATCATCAAACTCAGACTGAGTAGATGGTATTGCCATAGCACCTATACCAGCACGGTCACGAACATTTTTCAATGCCGCAATGCCCTCTGTTGTAGGACCATTGTGTAGATAGTTCTCAGCTTCTGCATACATCAAAAGCAAGTCAGCGTAACGTAATACAGGAATATCAAGATTACGTTTTGCAGCTTCTATTGGTTCTACGCACCAAGACAAACGGAACTTACCACACATGATACTAGAGAATGTTGTACCTGTATCAATCCAAGTATCTGTGTCTGCACCTTTATTAAGGAAATATATACTATAAGAAGTACAGCTCACGTCTCTACGAGTATCGTTCTTGTCAAAAGACAAATAATAGGTAGGTAGATTAAACTGCATCGCTTTACGAGAACCGAATACACCACCACGTGAACCAGGATGACAAAGAACACCGAAATCTGAATTTGTAGTTGCACCATATTGTGCTAATTCCCACAACATCTCTGGGTTTGTTGTAGAGAAATTACGCTGGCAATGGTTGTACCATAATTTCTGAAATCCACTAGTTGTAGCATCACCTTGTACTAAAGAATTAGCACCATGATCGATCACATCTTTACAAGCCTTATCAGCAATTTGATACAAGGCTAGTACACGAGCATTATCTGGACGACGCTCTACTTTCAATGTACTTTCATCATTTGTTTCAAGATTCCAACGAAGAGAATATCCAGCTGCATACAATGCTGTTCTTGCCAACAAAGCATTTGCAGCTTGTTTGGAAATACGTTCTGGAGTAGGATATCCACATTCTGCATACCAAGGAATATAATCTACAGCTTTCTGCAAGTCTGCAACAATATGATCATAGATTGTATCACGTGATACACGTTTTGGATACAATGCCTCATTCTTATCTGTAATATCTTCCATCGGAACCCAACGAGCTGGAACATCTCCATACACCCTGATAAGATTGAGATAACTAAAAGCTCTGAGCGAAAGTGCTTCACCCAATATTTGGTTACGCTTCTTTGTCTCAGGCATCTTGCTGATTTCCTTGATAGCGATATTAGTCTGTTCTATTGCACCATACTGCTCATTATATACTCCGGTTAGAGTTATAGGAGTCTTTGCATCATACAAATAATTACAGATGTTATATTTTGAGTTGTTTGTACCACCATCTTCTGATGCATGAGTAACACCATCGCCCTCACCCATCTGATAATAAAAATCTGAATTAATCAGACCACGATAGCATCCTTCTACAAAGATTTCCGCTTTTGTCTCGTTTTCAAACACAGTCTGCGTATCATCTGATGTATATGGATCCATTGAAAGCCAATCCTGACAAGACACTAAGCTTGTCATCAATGCTGCGGTTATTATGAATTTATATTTTTTCATGATTACTCTTTTATTATAAAATACTTATTTAGAATGTAAGATTCATTCCTAAAACAAAACTTCTAGAGTGTGGATAGGTAGAACTATCATAGCCTGGAGTACAAACCACATTATTTGCTGCCGAAACTTCAGGATCATATCCGCTATATCCTGTTATTGTAGCAAGGTTATATACTGTGAAATATACACGTGCACTAGCGATACTTATTTTGCTCAATAGTGTTTTAGGTAAAGAATATCCTAATGTAACCTGACCTATTTTGAGATAAGAACCATCTTCTACATAATATGATGATGGATAGGTGATATAGTTTGAATTAACCTTACTTGCACTCCACAATCTTGTAGATTCATTTGGGTTGAGTTCCTGCAAACGAGCAAGTGTTGTAGCAGCTTGACCAGTAACAGGATCTATCATACGATAATAGTTATCACCAAACTCAGATGGTACATTCTGGAACATTGCATAAGGACTCATACTGTGCTTTGTAGCGTTATATATATCATTACCTATTGAGAATTTCATAAATACACTTAAATCAAATCCTTTGTATGTTACCGTGTTATTGAAACCACCTGTACAATCTGGACTACCATTACCAATCTTTACCATCTTACGAGTAAACTGAGTTCCATCTTCATTATCAGCGGCAAATTTTATATCACCTGGCTGAACAGTCTGTACCTTACCTGAATTTACTGGTGCGACAACACCATCTTTCAAAACAAACTTACCATTTACCTCATTAAAGTCTGCTGTTGTATAAATACCTTCATATTTATATCCATACATATCACCAAGAGATTGCCCTACTGTGGCATAATAACTTACTGAACCACTACGGTTACCACCTACGCTGAATGTTTTAGTATCTACACCATTCTCCAAAGACACAACCTTTGATTTGTTGAAAGATAAGTTGAGATCTGATGTCCATCTAAAGTCCTTACCCTCCACATTTGTCGTATTAAGAGTGAACTCCCAACCTCTGTTACGCATCTTACCTACATTCTGATATTGATTCTTGTAACCAGTACTGCTTGGTATGATACACTTCATCAATAAATTGTTGGCTTGATTATTATACCATTCTACAGTCAAGTTTACACGACTATTAAATAAAGACATATCAAGACCTATGTTGGTAGAAGCTAATGTTTCCCATTTCAGTTTATTATTACCAAGGGTTTCACTTAAAACGTATGAAGGATTAGTGATACTATTGTTCATTGGGTAAATAGACAATACAACATTAGTACGATATAGGTAATCTGAAATATCATTATTACCAGTTTCACCATAACCAACACGAAGTTTCAAGTTATTGAAAGTATTTGCAAGTAAACTGTTTTTGAAGAATTTCTCCTCGGTAATACGCCATGCGGCAGCTACTGAAGGAAAGTATCCCCACTGATGACCACGAGCAAATTTTGAAGAACCATCGGCACGCAATGATGCTGTTAATAAGTAACGCTCATCATACGTATAATTAAGACGACCAAACATAGAAACCATACCACTGTGTGAATGACCAGAAGACTTGTCCTTTACATTTGCCACAGATATATCGTCTAGTCCATGATTAGGAATAGGAAATTGGTTTAAGGTAATATCATTACTCTCTGACTCTGAATAGGTAACCTCATGACCTAGCAAAGCGCTTACTTTATGAACTTTAGCAAATGTCTGGTTGTAGTTTAATGTATTGGTAATCTGCCAAAGATAGCTTTCTGAGTTACCGACACTTCCGTTGATACCAGTATTGACAGGATCAGTCAAGTAAGCTGTTGAATTTTCATCAGAAAATGATGTTGACTTTGAATTAGACCAAGTATAGCTACCTGCTGTACGCCATGTGAAGTGTTTCAGGAAATCAAATTCAAGTCCACCATTAACAGTAAACAAGCGAGAGTGCTTCTTACTTGTTGACGCAAGATTCTGAACCAAAGGATTGGCAGTATCGAAACTTGAATCCAAACTTGACAAGTCTAAGTATGTCTGAGTATTGATTAATTCATTTTCCGTAAACATTGTACCACCATTGATAGGTTGTAACAACACATTTTTCATACCTGAATAATCACCACCACCATAAGTACTACGTCCTGTAAACATTGTATTTACATCAAGTCTTACACCTTTCCATAGTTCAGAATTAATCTTAGCTCTGAAAGAGTTCTTCTTATCATTATGGTTTGCTAAAAGACCGTCTTGATCAAAATAGTTATAACTCAACATGACCTGAGTCTTATCAGAACCAGTTTGTATGTTGATGTTATGATTTTGTTTCATTGCACTACCGCCAAACACTTCATCCTGCCAGTCAACACCGTAAGAATTAGCATAATTATCAGCCATACGTCCGTATGCACCGGTATAGAAGTCTGCCTCGTCTGTAGCTTTAGCCTTATCAAATACATTGCTCCATGCCGAAGATTTACCCTGTAAAGTAGCCATTTCATACTGATACTTCACAAAATTCTCAGCATTGTTCATCATGTCCAATTTCTTAGACAAGCGGTCGAAAGCGAAATAAGTATTGTATGAAACTTGCGTCTTGCCTTTCTTACCTGATTTTGTTGTGATAAGAATGATACCATTAGAACCCCTAGCACCATAAATGGCAGTAGAAGACGCATCTTTCAAAACGTCAATACTCTCAATATCATTGATATCGATGTTTTCAAGAGCATTACTCATCTCAAAACCGTCTACTATATATAGAGGTGTAGAACCTTGAGTTAGAGACATACCACCACGAACCGTGATTGTTGTACCAGAACCTGGCGCACCACTCTTTGAAATGATATTCACACCAGACACTTTACCTTGCAAAGCCTGAGCAGCAGAAGCTACTGGTACATTTGCCAGTTCCTTTCCATCAACAGAAGATGTAGCACCGGTCAAATCTTTACGCTTTACTTTAGCATAACCGATAGAGACTACTTCGTCCAACATCTGGTTGGAACTTGTTAGCTTCACATCAATTTTAGTACGTCCATTAACAGGAATTGTACGTGTTTCATAACCTACGTATGAAACAACGATTTGTTTTGCATTCGATGGTAAAGATATTGTATATTTTCCATCAATATCAGTTACGGTTCCTCCTTGTTGACCTTTCACTCTCACTGTAGCACCAATAATCACATCTTGATCATCAGAAACCACACCTGAAATTTTCACGGTCTGCGCAACTAGCGCAATTGGCATGCTTATAAACAAGGCTATAAATAAGCATAACTTTAGTTTCAAATTACCCATTTGCTTAAGTTTAATAGTTTTTAGATTTACTTTCACAAAAGTAGCATATCGCACTATTTTACTGAATACAAAATTATACGTAAGCATATACATCTGTCCAAAATGCAATATATAACCTCAATATATACGATAAAACCAAGATAAATTAAACGTCCCGTGCTTGCTATTATTATCTCCCTATTTCCATGGTTAAGTACGATGAAACCGTTAGAAGTTTGAAAAATAAGTTTGATATTTTTGTCTTTAGACATCTTTATTTCAAGATAAAAAATCCGTTTTTTATTGCTTTTTAGTACATATTTTAACATGACGACATCAAAAAACTTACAAAAGTCACTTGCCATAAAGAAAATTTCTGTATTTTTGTACTCGGTCAGCATAGCGACTAAAGTTTGTAATTTCTTTTTTACCACTAAAATCTTACAGCTTTTCCACTAGACACTTACCATTAATGAACACACGTTTATATAACATTAATTTTTAAATACATGAATATTACAATTAAACAAGCACAAAAGGTCATCAAGACCT
This sequence comes from Prevotella sp., assembly GCF_051059605.1. GTDB lineage: Bacteria > Bacteroidota > Bacteroidia > Bacteroidales > Bacteroidaceae > Prevotella. The sequence goes on along the minus strand of NZ_CP050883.1, from coordinate 2,821,095 downwards.
TAAAAGAAGAAGACAAAAAACTGGAAACATTTTCTTCTCACAAGTTTATAGGTGCCTACATCAAAGAGTTTGAGTCTGATTATATTAATATGCTTGCGGAATACGAGAATAAACAAACTTCTAAAGATACTTCAAAAAATATAGGAAAGCTTCATAGTAAAATTGGTTCTTTTCTAAAGAGAAATGAGAAAGAACTAGGTATCATTTCAGATGGTAAAGTAACAGATATGAACATTCATCATTCAGAAACACCTTCTGAGAAATGGAACATAGTGTGATTTAAGTTAATTGTACAATTAAAACACCTCGCCATTTTATCAATTAATAGCTTTTCCTTTTGCCGCTTTTCTTTTAGAAAGTATTTTCAGACATAAAAAATGCTTTTAAGCACATATAATATAAGGAAAGCAATGATCCATTTGAACTTAGTATATAAGAATTATGAGAACAGAACTGTTAATTCTTATCATAATGAAATAGGTAAATCAAATAATAATTTGAGTTTAGATGTGATTAACGAATTAGTTGGCAAAATGTTAAATAAAATGATTTTCTTAAAAGTAATATTACATAATGAGAGCGCAATTCTAGTAATCAGTTGCATGAGTCAACAACAAACGTTTATGTTTCCTTCTATAAAAGGTATAACAATAAAGTGGGTAGGCTAAACTTAAAGATTCACGCTTAATTTAAAAATACATAACAATATTAATAATAAGTATATATGAAAAATAATAATGAGACTATTATCGATTTGACAAAAAATAGTTATAGTGATGCAACGGTATTACCAGAAGAGGAGTTGATGCATATCAAACAGTTAGTGAAAATCGAGAATTTGTTTAAATCTCAATATGATAATATTGAAAATAAAAATGAATGCGACGATTGCTGTAATGATACAATATCAGTGTTTGCTAAAAGGGGTTATGGAAAAACAACATTCGTGAAGTCTTTTATTGATAAAATAAATAAAAATAATGATTATAATTGTTGTTGTCTTGACATTATAGACCCTTCTAAATTGGAATTAAAACAACATCCATTCATGTATGTACTTGCCCTTATACATGAGGTCGTAGAAAAATACATTCATAAAAACGATGAGATGCAAAATCCAAATGATGAAAATTATGAGTCTTTTGTATCTTGGAATAAGGCCTATAAAAACTTATGCAAATCTTTATCCGTTTTGGACTGTGTCGGTGAACCTAATTTTTACAAAGATTGGGATGACGATGTACAGATTGCAAAAAGCGGGATGAAGCGAGCCGAGGATGCAAATAATCTCAAGAGCAATTTCGTGAAATATATTGATAATTCTTTAATTTTACTCCATAAGAAATGTTTTGTATTGTCTTTTGATGATATTGATACTAATTTTTCTAAAGGCTTTGAAATTCTAGAATCAATACGTAAATATCTTACGATAAATAAAATAATAACAATCCTTACAGGCGATCTTAGTCTTTATTCAAAATTGATCCGTCAAAATCTATGGACAGGTTTTAATTCTAATTATTTTAGTAATGAGCAGAAATATTCTCCTGATAGTATGTATGAGGTTTCTGAAATTATTAATCAACTAGAAGAGCAATATCTTTTGAAGATATTAAAACCGGAAAATCGAATAACACTAGATTCTATTTATGAAAAAACAAAAAACAGTCATTACACTATTAAAGTTAAAAATAAAAAAAACAAAACGTATAAAAAGATAGAAAACATATATAACGATGTCTGTATTTTGATGGGGTATAGTGAGACTTTTCCTAAAACAGCAGTAATGATCAACTTCATTATGAAATTACCAATTCGTACTCAAATGAGAATTTTGGGATTGACAAGTTATGATTATAAGGACAAGGATGATTTTGTGCGTGGCATGATTAGAATTTTTCGTTCTGATATTTCTTTGAAAAGTAATCTATCAGAAATGGATATAGATAATCTAGATAATTTCGGTCCTATATTAGACTTCTTCAAAAAAACAAATTGCCTTTCACGTGACATTAGTTTTATACCAGAAACAGGTGACCTTACTTTGGACAAAACCTTATTTGCTCTTGGTGGTATTATTAATCAAAAAATAGATAGAAGCATATATTTGTCATTTGATTATTGGATTAGAATTTCATATGTAAGAAAGGCTTTTGAAATGGATATTATTCCTCAAATGATTTCCTATTCAGAAATTAATAACGACAATAGTTTAAATAAATCTTATTGCCTTTCTCATGCTTTTCGTCGAAGTTTTGAATTTACAATTGACAACACGGTTATGAAACCGAAAATTTTACCCGGTGTGTGTGAAATTGAAGATTATAGTCATTTTACTAAAGAACTCAACGATAATCCTATAGTGGGACTTGTGCTATTTGAAACCGCGTCTTCTTCTGAAAGATCAACTTGTTTTATATCTATATATAAGCTACTAGCTTCTATTGGAGATATTATTAGAAATTACGATAAAACGAGTTTGGAAAAAAGTATAGGTAATATATCATTAAGATTAAATACTTTATCACAATTTAGATCTTACCTTGAACCAAATAAAAATGCTCCAGAATCCAGAAAAGATGCAATTGAAAAAAGAACCGAATTTGACCATTTTAATTACACTAATTTTAAAGATGAAGCTTCTAAAATAACAAATTGGATTAACCAAAAACAAATAAATGATCCTAATATTATCTCTGTTTATGTATTAGATCGAATTTTTACGCGTGCTTATTTTAGCTTTTCTGATATAGAAAAGATTAGATTTCACAATGCTGGTGAAAAATTAAACTATCAAATTATAGCTTTTTTGAATGCAATCTTAGTAGAAGAATCTATTGATAGAGGCATATCCGAGGTTAACCTTAATAGTAAGGGTAATACTATAGAAATCTTTTTTAAAAATCTTTATGTCACTGCGAGGAAAAGTAAATTGTTGTTCTTTAGAACTATGTTAAGATGCCCACTTTTAATTGATTTTATAGATCCTTATTATAAGGATTTGATATATAAACTTGAACATTATAGTGAAGAAATGAATGTATCAGATACTGTAAAATATATATTTTTAAAAAATTCCATTAAGTATCGGGAAATAGATATTGATATACTGAATCATAAAGTGAATAATCTTGAGTCTCAGGCTAGTCATTATCATACAATAGTAAATAATCTAAGAAAATATCAACATTTAAAAGGAAGTATTATCAACAAAGAGATTGAAATAGATAATGATTTAGAAATTAGAATTATTAAAGAAGCTTCATATTTAGAAGATAATCAAGAATTTTCTTTTGAAAATTTAATGAATGACATTAGAAATATTAGAAGTGAATCATTTATTTCAAAGTGTCAAGATTTATATTATAAGAAAATAATTGAAAGTACTTCTTTAAGAAAAAAAATTAATATAGAGAATTCTATATTGAAAATAGAAAAAATAGAAAAAGAAAAAATAGAAAAATCTTCTTTCATAGGTAAAACAAATGAAATAAAAGAAAGTTCTGTAAATAACACCTTATGTAGTATAAAATTACAATGACTCCATTGATAGAAAATTTATTTTTAGATAGCAAGTCTTTGTATTCTTATTATAACTACAAAGATGTTAATATTGATGAGGTACTTCGCCATTTGTGTGTAATAAAACATACAGAGAATTATTATGTCCCAGAGCATCAGATTAATGGCGCTTTATCATTTATTTCAAGGAAATACTTATCTTTGTCAGACTTGTTATGGAAGTTTCCTCTGGATGCTTCTAAAGAATGTTTGCAATCTTTTAATGAATTATTATATATTAAACCAAACATGGCAGAAGAGTGGGTTGGTCTTATTTCAAAAATATCTCCTACTATTTTCATTGCAAGTTGGTTTCTGGAAGAATATGAAAAAAATAGCTTAAAAAGTGGTACGTTTAGACAGTTTGTAAGAAAACGTTTAATGAATCAGTTCAGATATACGTCTCTATTAAGTCCGTATTTACCTGAATTAGAATCATTTATCAAAGAACAGTCTGGGTTGTATGATTTACATGTACACCTTAATGGGTCTACAGAAACTGAATCAGTTTGGATGTCTGCAGTAAATAACCCTGATAAGGCAATGAGGGAATATATAATTTCAGCTAATAAGAAATCAACAACTAAAAAACAGTTAGAACAGATTATGCCTGAAATTGACATAGAAATGTTCAAAAGCTGTCTTGAACGTAGTTTAAAATATCGTCAAGAAATAATTAATTACATATATGAAGTAAATTACGAGAAGAAGCTTCTTATAGATGGATTGGAGTATCTTTGGGGTGATCTCCCTGAAAACTGTATATATAGTGACATTGTAAAAGAGATTATTTTAAATATTCTCGTTATGTCTTCATTAAAATATCACAAGAATGAAATTATAGCTCAAAAATACCACTTTTATCTTATAACAAAAGGATTGTTTAATGCATTACTTGTACAACAAAAGAGTCAGTTTGGGTTTGACCAGTTTCAATCTATTACAGATAATGGATTGAGAGAGTTTGTTGAAGTTGATTATAGAAAACGTTTTTTTCAAATGGCAGGTTACCCAGTCCATAATTATATACGTTTCATGGAAGGACGCTTTTCACCAAAGGATAGTAAAAGTAAAAATCGGCTATTTGTTAATAAAATAATTAAAGATTTCACTGCTTTCAAAAAGAACACTAACTCAAAAACAGAATTAATTCTTATTGCGCATTTTATAAAAAAACCAGAAAAAATAATAAGTTTGATGATATAAGACATGGAGATTTGAGGTTATCTCTAAAAAGAAAAGCAGAAGCTTTATTGAGTTATAAACAAAGTGGCGATAAAAATGCAAAATATCTCATTGGTATAGATGCGGCGGCTAACGAGTTGGATGCATCCCCTGATGTATTTGCCCCTGTTTTCAAATTTCTTAGAAAAAGTGAGTTGTTTCGTTTTACCTACCATGTTGGTGAAGATTTTAGACATTTGATAAGTGGTATACGTGCTATTGATGAAGCTGTAGAATTCTTAGATATGCATATCGGAGATAGGTTAGGGCACTGCACAGCTTTAGGTATTGAGCCTTCTATATGGTCTAAACATTATATAGGGAAAACATATATTCCAAGAGGGGAATGGTTGTTTAATCTTGTATGGACTTGGGATATTATAAATACAAATAAAGAATGTGCCAATATACAATATCTTATACCCAAAATAGAAATTTATATAATGCGCTATTCGCAAGAAATATTTGAAAAAATATATTCCCCTTTTGAATTACTCAAATCTTGGAAATTTCGCAAACACGATCCTAATGTTTATTTAAAAGAAAATAGGAACTATTATTATAGTTCAGATATTATTGAAGATTACGAAGAATGGGAGGATATAACCCATAAATTAAAATCAAATGAATATTTAGATCATATTAATTATATGTACTATAAATATAAACCAAGCCGTCAAAAATATGATGAGTATATAAAAATTGAAGATGATGAATTATTTGACTGTGATTTTCTTAGAATCATTCAATGTTGTGAATTAAAGAAGATTATATCTAAAGGCATAATAATAGAGACGCTTCCATCTAGTAATTATTGCATAAGTCAATATGAAGAGTTTGATGAATATCATTTTGAAAGATGGATAAATGAAAAAGAAATGTATAATCCAACTTTAGTTATAGGTACAGATGATCCAGGTATCTTCTCTACTAATATATATAATGAGTATTCTAGAATATTTCTTTATTTGAAACGTAAAAATTATCCAGTAGGGACTATTATGCAACGGATAAAAGAAATACAACAAAATAGTAAAAATTATTCTTTTGGTATATGATTGAATCTTTAAGACGTCGCATAGCGGCACTGTCCTATATATTAGTAGCTAATAAAAATGTTCATTCTGTTTTCGACTATGAAGAACAGAACTATTTCAATTTTAGTTCAAATCGTAATGGAACAAATATAAGTATATATGATTATTTTGCTTCTAGTTATTTTTCAGGGAATATTCCAAATATATATGACTATGAAGATAATGCTTTCATTTCTGTAAATGTAACAGGGAATAGTTTATCAATTTATAGTTATAAATATAATGGATATTTTAGTATAACGGTTAATGGCAATAACGTTTCTGTTTTTGACTACAAACATAGCGAGTATCATAATTATGTAGTAAATTGATTATTTGTTACAATAATGAAATTTCAACTCAAAAACATAAATGAAATAAATGGGGTTGCGACACCACACGGTGCAAGAACAAAGCACGGCATTACGGCGGTTACTGACTGTAAAATGATAACGGTGGGATGTCCTGTTTAGAGCGGACATCACTACCAATATTTCAAAGAATAAATTGATTATCATAAAAATAGCCATTCATCAATGATGAATGGCTATTTCTTTAGCTATAAATATAGGCTTGTTGGCGAATGCCACTATCGAATTTCTATAATGGCATCGTCTGTTAAACTGCGAGTAAGTTTCCATGTCATTGCATCTCGCTTGGCATCCTCACGGAACTTAAGGTGTACACCATGAATGTTAGACTTCTTGAAGTCGGCAGGATTCACCACAGAGTCACTTGTGACTCCTACATGAAAGCTACCAAGACCATCAATCGTGACCTCCTCGCCATTAAGAAGGTGGTCACGAATTACATCCATCAACTCTGTGAGCACCAAAGTCACGTCGCTACATTTGGCAGAGCAGTTCCTTTGAATCTCCTCGGCGATTTCATTCATGCCGACTTTCCCTGTCTTTCTTGTTCTTGCGAAGTATTTTTCTTCTGTTCTGGATTTCTCCAATGTGCATTGTATTGCCATAAAAATATTTTTTTATTTTGTTTTTAAAGGTCGTTTCCTACATGTTTTTACGAAACGCATTGTTATACAACACGTTAGCTAGTGTATATGAATCCGTTGTTATACACTAAACGGAGTGATTAGGGCCTAATCACTCGATTGTTCTACATGCTTTTCAGAGTGATTAGGGTCTAATCACTCAAAGGCGCAACGAAAAAGGTGATTTTATTCTCGCCGCGCTTCTTGATTATACAGTAACTATAACCTTGTATTTCATACCTACAGCTAGTCTTTTTGATTCAAATCCACGGTTAGTCAACAATCGTCCAAGACTTATTAGTGCCTTGCGGTCGTAGGTTATCAACTTATAGTACTTCCTGATGATATCAACCATCTCTGGCAATGTCAATTCTTGCGGTGTTTCGTATGACTTTGGTACACGGAACAGACTGTCGATTATTGGTTCAATGTCTAATATTTCGATAAACTGTTTGTTATCCAACATAATCTTCATGGTTTCCTCGTCGTTGAAGAAATATCTTTCACCAGCAGCTATTTCGGCTACAAGTTGTGCATAAAGTTGATCGTATTCCACCTCACTTGTGAAGTCAATATTACCATCTATCTCAATACACAGATAACGACGGCTACCAGTTAGATCCTTTAGCGGTTTGACTGTATTTGTCGTTGCTACAAAACTGGCATAGCGTCGGCGGTTGGAGAAACTTGCCTGATAAGGCATTCTCATTCTTACTGTAGGAGTAGAAATAAGGTATTTCAACAGTGGTTGTTTACCTGAACTGACAGAATCAAACTCGTCGATGTTGATCAAAGCAGTATTGGTCAATCCCATGAACATTGACGTGTCGTTTTTGAAGCTGATACGGTCGTTGTAGAATTCCTGAAGCTCTGGAGGCAGTATGATCGCGCAGAATGAACTCTTTCCACATCCCTGTTTGCCAATGAATAGCGGAACGATGGCGTTTGCCTGTTTCTGGGTACGCCCCATCCAATGCGCCACCATTGAGAGCATCCATACATGGAAGTTGTGTACAAAGTCAGCATTGCCTGTAGGCACTCTTCTTGCAAACTCACTCACACGGTCTTTGCCATCCCATTTCGGCAGGTTATCAAGATAGTCGTTTATCGGATCATAAGCAGGGATAAGCGTTGAATCAAGATAACGGTCCAAGTCTTTATCCCATGATTCAAGTCCCATTTTCAGTGCTTTCAGTGTCATGGTGTACCGATCCTCTTTTTCCATTGGTCGGAAAGAATAGTCGTAACCGTCTTTATATCTGAATTCGTTTTTTCCAGAAATAACATTCTTGCGGAATTCATAGAATGTATTCATAAACGCTTCCTGTTTGAAAGCCATTAGCTGTACATTGGAAAGATGTTTTTCGGGGTAGTACTTTTCCATTTCCTTATGGTATGCTTCCACAAAAATGTTTTCTACAAGTAGTTCATCGCTTCCAAATTCAGAGTTATATTTTATGAGTTTGATGCACATTCCCATCGGCAGTCCTGATTCGTGACAGTATTGGGCAAGTGTATTCAGAAAATTGTGAACCTTGTATTCATCTTCGTCAAGACGAGTCTTGTTAAGCGCATCCATAAAACAGTAATGAAATAGCATCTGATTGGTCTGCGACTTTGTTCTTCCCATAAAGATAGGCAGTTCGTCAGCCTTTTGTGGCATTACAAGTGGTTTGAGACTTGGCGTTTTTTCGTTATCCTTTATAGATAGTGGTATTGCATCTTCATGAATAATTGCATCAAAGTCAACAGACACACAGCAGGATGTTTCTAGCGTTGGCGGAATATTATCAATTGACATCTGAAGTTGGGTACTGTAGATATAATGCAGTTTGCGATAAGCTTCGTTTATGAAAGTCTGTCTGTTTTCATCTGGGAGTTTTCCATCGGGAAGCGTAGCCCGACATACTATTTTCACAGAGCATCCTGTTATTCCTATGAATGTCATAAGGGTGTAAGGGATCAGTGCAGCCTGGTCACGGATTTTCTTAGCTTGATCATCGTTTTCAAGGCGATTTATTTCAAGAAGGATAAGTCCGTTGAAATTATCGATGACTGTTTTTCCTTCGGTCTTTTTCCATTCGGCAGCAAAACAGACGCGTCTTGCTTTTTTCACAGAATCAAGTTCGTTGAATTTCGGTCCATTGTGAAGGAGTGTTAGAGGAAATTCCTCTCTTACTTTGTTTACTTCTTCGGCATATTTGCCCGAGATAATGTTTTCGTAGATGGTTGTAAGTTCTATTCTTGTAAAGAATATTTCGCCCTTTTCTTTTCGGGCAATTGATGTTTTCATTTCGCTAATTTATTATTTTTTTATTTTATCATAGAAATCGGTTAAGGATCATGTAGGATTGATGTATAAAACATGTAGGAAAAGCACTTCTTATACATGGGCTAGTGTATTGATTAGTAGCGATTTAGACTTCGAATGTAGGTAGTGTAGGTATTTTCCTAACATTTTTAGAATTTTCGTTTCCCATGACCGGTTAGTTCATGCAAAGGTAATAAAAAATACATAAAATTGCAAATGTTTGAACAAGAAATACGGAATAGGATGTAACAGACAAATAAAATAGACAAGCTTATATTGATGTTTCCCACTTGCACGGCATTTTGAGAAAATGTTCCTCATAGCAAGGTTTATACTCTCACAGAAAACAATTATGTGATGAATAAAGAGGGAAACAACAATAACGGCCGTTCACGCGTTTCTCGCGGAAATAAAATTCAGAAACCAAGGAAAGTTTTCGCTAAGTCATGAGCAGAGGAAGCTTGCTTACTACGCCATAACGAGAAAACTTCTTCAGAGAAGAAATATCTTGCAAATGAGAGCAGAGTCAAGCTTGCTTGAACTATGCCGAGTGTAGCTAGATATTGAAAGAATTTAAATTTCGTGCCAGTAAGAGCAAAGCCAAGCTAGCTTGAGCTATGCCGAACGCAGCCAAATTCTTTATAAAAAAACGGTCTTTATTGCTCACGTAATTTCAGAACAGCTATCATGAAACCGCACCTAAAGGTGCCAGGAACAAACTACAAGAAAGCTCCCGCTAAGCCATGAGTACAGGAGGCTTGTTTACTATGCCGTGACGAGGGAACTTCGTCAAAGAAGAAATTCTTCTCACGCAACTTTCGTGCTGGCTTTTCCTGGCACCTATAGGTGCGGTTTCGTGCCAGTTTTTCAGAGTATAACGTGTGACATAATTTCCTTTGTTTCTGAATTTCATTTCCGTGAGAACGGCCGTTTAATCGTTTATTCCTCAGGTTATTTTTTCACAAAAAAATATGAAGGAAAGAACTGTCAATAATAACATTGCATCTCGTTATAATTGAGCGTCTCGCTTTTAAGTAAAAATTTTATTGTCATAATCCTTATTCCAGCCAAAACATTTATTATCTTTGCTGCTGAGTTAAAATTTTAATATTATAGCAATGAGAATAGCGACAATCCAGTTCAAAGCAATAAAAGGAAATATAGAGAAGAATCTGAAAAACCACATAAAGTGGATTAAAGAGGTTATTAGGCATCAAGCAGACATAGCATTTTTTCCAGAGCTGTCACTTACTGGTTATGAACCGGATTTGGCAGAGAGCCTTGCTACCAATCAAGATGACACAAGATTAGATGTCATCCAGAATCTTAGCGATGAAAATAATATCATTATCGGAGTTGGATTACCAACGAAGGAAGAAGGAGATGTGTTGATAAGCATGATTATCTTTCAACCACATAAGGATCGTATCACTTATTCAAAACAATATTTATATCCCCCTGAAGAAGCTATTTTTAAGGCTGGCAAGAATCCACTTGTTTTAAATTTTGAAGCAGAAGTAGTTTCCCCTGCCATTTGCTATGAAACAACAAATAAAGCACATTGCGAGTTTGCCAAACGGAATAATGCGACTATTTACATGGCAAGTGTATTAAGTTCTATCAACGGAATTGATGATGAGCAAAAAAGATTGTCAGGTATAGCCAGAAACAATCGATTGATAACATTAATGGCAAATTATGTAGGAGAATCTGGAGGATATGAATGCGCAGGGAGATCAGCAGTTTGGAATGAGGATGGGGAACTGGTCGGGCAGCTGGGAGACAAAGAAGAGGGCTTCATCATATACGACACAAAGTCAAAAGAGATCATAACAAGCACAGCAGCAATCTATTAACTTTAAATGCGATAGATGACAGCAACATAACCGCAAATCACTACAACTAAGGATAAGAACAAAAAAAGATGGATAAGTCAAGAATAGAGAAAGTAGTCATTCAAAGCAAGTGTTTAAACAAGGAGATGAACTCTCTGGTATACTTGCCTTGCGGATATGATGAAGGCGAGAGTTTTCCGACATTATATTTTCTGCATGGAAGGAGCGGTGATGAAAATATTTTAACGGGTATAGATATGCATATTGCGACGGACAGATTGATTGAAGCTAAAGAAATTGCCCCAATGATTATTGTCTGCCCAAATATAGATAATAGCAGAGGGGTAAATTCATCTCCTGATTACAGAGAAGTAAAAGATCCATTCGGAAGGATCATAAATATCGGACTGTATGAAGACTATTTGATAAAGGAGGTTGTGCCGGAAATAGACAAACAATTTAAAACGATTCAGAACCGAAATGGCAGATATATAGGAGGTGTTTCGGCTGGTGGATATACTGCCCTGCATCAAGCCTTTCGCCATCCCGATATGTTTTCAACTGTCGGTGGGCACATGCCCGCAATTGAGCTACAGCTTGAAGAGGAGGATAAAGCTTATTTCCAGAACTGCGGAGATTGGGAGAAATACGACCCGATAAAAATTGCACGCGAAATGGAATGCACAGACTTCAATGTGTATCTTGATGCAGGAAATCAAGATGAAGGTGGATTTTATCAAGGCTGTTCCATTCTAAACAAAATCCTAAAAGAAAAGGGAATAGAATCTCAGAATCATATCTTTGAAGGACATCACAGCGTTGAATACATCAAATCAAACATTGAGAAATATTTAAGATTTTATGGTTCTCACATGTGCATCTGATAAATAATCTAATGGATAAGTAAGATCATCACTGAACAAACTGCCCGTTTACAATCAATGCGTCCAAAAACATATTATTGACCTTTCGGCTGTATTGAAGCCATTGTTTTAAACATAATCAGGTGTATATAAAAACAGCATATTCTGTAGTATAACTCTACATATTATGTTAAATATTATGTTAAAATTGCATTTTGGAGAATCATGTATCATATTATTATCTATTTTTACAAAATACTATAATTAACTTTATTAACTTAATCTTTTTGCTTATGGATAATGCTTATATTGGTGAAATTAGGGCTACGCCATATAATTTTGCGCCCGAAGGATGGTTCCTTTGCGATGGATCTCAGGTTTCGATTATGCAGTACCAAGCTCTTTATGCTGTTATTGGAGAATTATATGGGTCTAAGACTCAGACTTCTTTTAGACTTCCAAATTTGTGTTCACGGGCGATTATAGGAACAGATGTTAGATATAATAATTTGCACCTTCCAGGACAGACTGGTGGTACTACTCAAGAAACTATTAACATAAGCCAAATGGGAACACACAACCATTCTGTCAATGCGAACAAACACGTTACAGCTCAAATGAGTTTGGCAACGAATGTACCCAACCAGAATGTCTTTTTATCTAACATATTGGCTACGACTCCTAATGCGACCCCTGGTCTGTACGCTTATTCTGCGAATGGCACTACAAGTGAAAATAACGCATTGGTTGGCCCTTTTGGAAAGATGCAACCTACTCCTCACGATAATATGATGCCTTATACGTCATTTTGGTATATTATATGTTGGAATGGGGAATTCCCAGTTCGGGGTTAATATTATAAAAATTAAATTACACTATTATGGACTGTTATGTTGGCGAAATTAAATTGTTCCCTTATGAGAAGATACCATCAAGGGACGGGTGGGTAATTTGCAACGGGCAAATCTTAGCTATACAGCAATATGCTGCTTTGTTCTCACTCATTGGTAAAAACTTTGGAGGAGATGGAATAACCACATTTGGTCTACCAAATATGAATGGACGTACTATTTGGGGAGGTTTTAATACATCTCTCATTGGAACAAAAGGGGGAGCAGAAAAAGTTGCTCTTACAACAAATAATCTACCTGCACACGATCATAAAACTCTGGTTGTAAATTCTTATGATTCATTTTTCCCTAATGGACAATATATTGGTAATCCTAATATAAAGACAAGTAGTACGCAATCGAGGACTAATCTAGGCAAGGTATTTACGTATATTACTCCTAATCAGTCTACACCACTTGTTAACTTAAATGCTGGCAGTATTGGAGCTTCTGGAGGATCTGTTCCTCATGAGAACCGAATGCCATACGTAGCAATGGTTTATTGTATTGCAACTTCGGGATATTATCCAGCAAGGCCATATTAACTTAAATATAATATTATGGAACAATATATAGGTGAAATCAGAATTTTTGCAGGCAATTATGCTCCTTCAGGATGGCATATTTGTGATGGCAGTGTTCTTCCAGTGAATGAATACCAAGCATTATATGCGTTAATTGGTAATACATATGGTGGCAATAACGTAAATTTTAATTTACCAGACTTGCGTGGAAGGTTACCCATCGGCATTGGAACATCTGACTTTTCAACGAAATATGAAATAGGCAATATTGGTGGATTAGCTGCTGTGCAACTTACAAATAACAATAACCCTACGCATACACATGCTTTGAGAGCTGTTAATGCGAATGCGACAACAGGTGACCCTACGGGAATCAATTTGCCTGCAATATCGTTACCACAAGATAGCACTTATACAAGCATTCAAAATTATATGCCGTTGGCAGGAACAACTACCCCTGATTCTGTTTTGAATTCAAATTCTATTGAAAGCACAGGCTTAAGTTCACCGCATAACAATATGATGCCATTTATGACAATGAATTATATAATATCTCTTACAGGAATCTATCCTGTTTAATCATGATAATGATGCATGTAGGTATAATTTCAAATTCAACATCATTAATTCCTTTAGCATGTCAACTTGTAAATAATAAGATACAGGTTGACGTGTTTCATTCAAAAAGTTTGGATCAATTTACGAATCAGCGTGTAGTTGACTTTCTCACTCTTTCGCATATTCCTTTTTTTGAGGAGGTAAAAGCTAATGAAGACATATATAATTGGCTATCTTGCCATCAATTTGATGCTTGTTTCATTATAGGATATGGTCATTTGTTAGATATAAATAAAATTGGCAAGATGTTGCCTGTGACATTTAATGTGCATTTCGGCATATTACCTTCGTATCGTGGTCCTACCCCTATATTTTGGCAACTTAAACATGGAGTAGAGAACATAGGAATGTGCATTCATTTGCTTTCTAACAAGTTTGATGATGGACCTATAGTCTGGAAGAAAGAAGTTAAAAATGAGGATCATTTCAATTGTGAAATAGTAGATCAATACTTAAGTAATGTTTGTGTTGAAGGGGTTTTCTTTATTTTGAATCTTATGGCTAATCGTCAGGATATTATTGGTGATAAAGGGGATATGACTAAGATGGCATATTATCATAAACCTACTCTTAATGATATCCTTATAGATTGGAACAAAATGGGGGCAAAAGAAATATGTAATCTGGTTAGAGCTTGCAATCCGTGGAACAGAGGAGCTATCACTTGTTTTAAACATCAAGAAATGAAATTGCTGGATGCTGTTATCGATGATAGTGGCCTTAATGATAATAGAATAGTTGCACCAGGTGAAATCATTGAGAATAAGAGAGAACTAATCATACATACTTGTGACAACCATCATTTGAAAATTAATATGTTTTTTTATGGAGAGTGTTATATTCCTGCATATTATTGCCATTATTATGGACTAGAAAAGGGGGCAAAGATTGGAATTTAAAATATTAAATATATGGTACAAATAAGTTTAAATAGTATTGTTCAGCGCAATGATAAGCGTGTCGTATTTACGCCACTAGATGACGAAATAATCATGATGGATGTTGATAATGGAAATTATATCAAACTTAATAAAACGGCATGTTCAATCTGGGAACTAATTAAGGAACCTATTATGGTCAGTAAGTTGATTTCTAATTTACAAAATCTTTTTCATGTAAGTAATCAGATATGCACGAACGATACTATTGCCTGCCTTCATAAAATGAAAGAGCTAGCATTATTAGCATAGTAAATGATTAATGGCTGCATACAACATGCAGCCATTAATTATTCACTAACTACCGATCTCAACACCATCAGTACTACCAGAGAATCCTCCTAATGTTAATTCACTAATCGGCTTTACCTTAATCTCAGGTACATTCCATGTATCCTTCGACATTTTTTCTTTTTTTACAGTTTCTTTCATTGTTACATGTTTTAAAGTTTATTTTATAGTTAATTATGAATGTATTTTATAGCATCCATATATCCTAACAGGTATGTGACGACTCCTATCCTTGCTGCTTTTAATGCCTCGTTATTATGTGATATATTTGTTGTTGAAATGTTATTTATACAAAAATTAAAAACGTCCCTGTTTACGTATTTTTCAAATACAAATTGATATTTTTCTGAAGTACATAAAACTTTTAATTTATCTATATCATGATATGTGCGTTGCACATATCCAGGCAAAAAAGGCATCTTATCTTTTCTCAGGAGTATTTCTTCAGGAAGAATTCCTTGCATCGTTCTTCGTATAAGATTTCTTTTTATACCGTCTTTTACAAATAGTTGTATAGGCATTTCAATTAGAAACTCATATATGTTTTTATCAAAAAGGGGCATCTCTGATTCAATTCCTTGACTTTCATTGAAGTTGTATATTCTGTTCAGATAAAATGCCACAAACCCTTCATTAACAAGATTACTAATGAGACCAGAATACTTAAGATTAGTATCTCTCCGCATTGAATTTCTTTTTAATTCATCTAGGTCATTTCTTATTACAGATCGGAGTCTTTGATACACATCCGTATGTGAAGCATACATCTCACGAAAAATTTCAAGAAACGATTTATTGTCATTTTTCATGAATTTTCTTATAAGCATAAATGCAGACTGATAATCTCCTTGCTTTATCAATTCATAAATGACAGAATCACCTTTCCAAGATACAAAAAAGTCTCCACCAAATCCTGTGTACAACATCTTTACACCTTTCTTCTTTGCAGCTTCTAATAGCTTGATGTCCATATAAAAAGATGAACTTGGAAACGATTCAAAAAGATTAAATGACTTTTCAAGATTGCTAAATATTCCTATACCTGGAGCACATTCATAAGTCTGTATAATATTGGGGCAATGTTTATCTATAAGTTCAATGTATTTCCTTTCGTCTTTTTCCTTTGTATCGTGGTTGGAAGGAAGTACTGAAGAAAATGTATACAGCGGTTTGTTCTTTTTCATTAGCAATTCAGACAAAACACATGCTATGCATCCAGAATCTAATCCCCCACTTAATGTGAGTCCTACCGGGAGATCATAATTCAATCTTTTCTCTATTGCTTTGTAAATTAAGTCTTTAAAGCATTCATACCAGTCTTCGTCTTTTGTAAAATGATAACGATTGGCTGGTTCTAATTTCCAATATTTCTTAATGGATAGTTTTCCTTCCTTCATTATCAGAGAGTTTCCTCCGCATAGAGAAAGTATTTCTTTGTTGAATGTTTGCTGCCAATCACCCTCCCTATAGAAATATTCAATAAGACTTTCCTCATTAAAAAAATTCGGTGTCGTTTTTATAGCTGTTATTCCTTTTATTTCACTGCAGAATATGAATGCGTCGGGAGTATCATAATAATATAGAGGACGAAATCCAATTTGGTCTGTGGCTGCAAATAGTTTTTCAGCTTTTTCATCCCAAATGGCAAAGGCAAATTCACCTTCTAGATGGTTTATACACATGTCTTCCCATTCCTGATAAGCCATAAGAATTAGTGTGGAATCAGGTGTAACATTCAGCAGGTTATTATCTATATTGAAGTGTCTGGCTAGTTCTTGTCTGTTATCTATTCTTGCATCTGAGGTAATAGTGAACTGTCCAATTTTTAATGGCTGTTTTTCATATATTTGTTGCGGATATATGTTTAAACGGCAATTGCCCATTCCCATATTATTATCTACAACGATTTGGCTCCCGTCAGTAGCTCTATGTTTGAGTGCTTCAAGCATAGAGCCGACTAAGTGACTGTCTACACATTTCTGTTTCTTATTTATGATTCCGAATATTGCACTCATATATTTATTAGAATTTATTTATTACAGCAAATTTATCCTTTCCTTTACCTCCGGTTATTGTTCGCCCGTCGCATTCAAGCCATGCATGTGCCATGAATACACCATTATCAGCAACCCCGAAATATACAGAACATTCGATGCGTCGACGATTTAGCATAATTTTCCCAGCGAGTGCCTGTTCAAAGCATTTTGTTTTCCAAAAACTATGGCTACATCCTCTTCTTATAGCTGTGCTTATTTCATCTAAAATTACAGGATTAACACTTTTATTAGCGTTACTGTTATTAGGTTTCCTCTCAAGTATTAATACAATATATTTAAAAGGGAACAAATATATGAAGAATCTTGCCAATGCAAGTAAGCACCAAGCTTCAATGAATAAAATGTAATCTTTTGTGTGTATGTCTCGTTTCATATTATTACATTTTGGTTTAATTTAATATTATGCTTTCGATACGATTCGATAAAGTTTCGGATAAGCAGTTTATCGGTCTACTTATTTCGTATATCTGGCAGTCTTTTACTAAATTACTAATTATCATAAAACATAATTGCTTAAGAAAATTACTCTGTATGAGCATCGGACGGTAAACTTGTTTCATTAAAGAGGTAAAAGCATCAAATCCTTTAATTTTTTTAACTAGAATATCATGGCGCTCTTGTTTCTTTATAATAAAAACCTTATTAATTATGAGTCTATTTGTATTGAATTTTTTATGAAAGAAAAATCCGTATTTGTCCATGCCAGCCATTATAGGAAAAGATTTTTCACTATATTTTGAACAATGCATGTCGTCTAACGTATCGTTCCATAATTTGATCATCGGATAAGAAGCGCAAGCTGTGATGCTATTTGAATTATCTTTATTCAGTACTAATATATCATCACTGAAAATGCTATAACCTTTATTAGAAAGGTAAGATATGACAGTGGATTTTCCGGCTCCAGAGTCTCCGCATACACAATATAATTGATCTTTATATGTTATAGCGGAAGAGTGTAAAGGAATTAACTTTCGTTGTAGTAATAGTGCAGCCATAACAGTAGCTAGAATATATAAACGAATGTTTCTCATGTTCTTAATTTCACATACGGGTTCAACTATTATTTGTTTTCCATCTTTCGCGTAGTATATAGCAATATCCTTCACATTGAATGCAAACTCATTATCGTTTATGTTATATTCAAAATTCGGCGATGAAAAGTTGATAGCATCTTTTATTTCAGGGACCTTTCCGAATAAAATTTCTATATCTGGAGTTGTAAAATCAGACTTCAATAATTCAGGAAACTCAATTTCTGAATTAATATTAAGTCCAAATCCAAAATATTTTACCATGGTTAAAAATTTTCGTTTTGTTGGTGGTCTAAATATGTAAACATTTGGTTTACACCGTAAATATATTTTGTTTTTCCATGAGTTGTTGCTTTTGTTTTCTTATTTTATGCATTTAATGTTAATTTTAACTATTATTATCTAATAATATAACCATCGCACTATAAATTGAACTTATTTTTGTGAAATAAATAGCAAATATTTTAAACTTAAATTATATGATGAATCTAAATCGTGAAACATTATACTATCGCCATAGACTGAGTCATCAGCAAATTGATATGCTTTTAGGAGAAAACAATGCATCTAATTTTGCGGATGATAAAATGAGAATATTACAGAATATAAAAAAAATCATAACTGTAACAAACCTTTTCAGAAAAGAGTTAATACATTTTATACCTAGTAAAAGTCAGATACAGTTGCTTAATTTGCATGTTCATTACAGTTGGCATGTTATTTACATCTATCAGTTTAATTAAAAGGAGGAACCTCATGTCTCATAAACATTTCATAGTTCATAGTTTTAAGCTTTTTTGGAGTTATAACCCTTTGAAAATGATAACTTTATTTTTCATTACTATTTTACAGGGATTTACTCAAGGTATATCTATTGTACTTCTTATCCCATTACTGGGAATGCTTGATCCATCTGCAGGTAAAGAAAACAGTTGGACAAATTTCTTGAGAAAATTTCTAGAGACTTTTGGTGTGAACCTTAATATAACAGTGGTCATAATTTTCTTTATTTTGTGTCTTTTATTTGTAGCATTACTTAATTATTCGCAAACTGTCTTGCAAACAACTTATCAGCAAGGATTTTCATACGAGATGAGGAAAAAGCTTTTTAAAAAAATAATTATGAGTGATTGGACATTTTTAAACGGGAAAAGCAAACATAATCATATCCAAATTCTAACAACTGAAATACCCAAGATGACGACATATTATTACTATTATCTTGGATTGTCATCTAAAGTTCTCTTTATTGTAGCTCATATTATTGTTGCTTTGTCTATTTCTGTACAGTTTACATTGTATATAACATTTATAGGAGTGACTTTGCTTTTTATACTTCGTAGATACTTACTAAATGCCAAAAAATATGGTAGCATAAATGTACTGGCATACCGAAATATGTTAAAGCGCATTGATGATTTCTGGACAACTGTAAAATTAGCAAAAGTTCATAACTCAGAATCATTTTTTTATCAAAAGTTCGCAGAGTCAAATACTCAAATGTTACACTATCAAAATAAACAGTCAAAGAATAGTGCTACACCTGTTTTTATATTTACATGTTCTGGCATTATAGCATTAGTACTTATAATTTATATTGCGTATGAACATGTTCACTTACCATTTCAATCTTTGTTCATCTTGATTTTGCTTTTTGCACGTATCTTTCCTCAGTTTATTGGCATTAATGGAGATGTCAATATGGTATACTCTTTATCAAGTTCTGCGAAATTAGTTCTTGATTTAGATGGAGAGATGGAAGAGAAAGAATTTTCAAGCAAGAATACTCCTTTATTCATTGATTTCAAGCAAAAAATAGAATTAAGTCATATTAGTTTTGGTTACCATAAAGGTCACAACTTGTTTTCTGATTTTAATGTCTCTATTAAGGCTAATCAGATCACCGGAATAGTTGGACGATCTGGTTGTGGCAAAACAACATTTATTGATATTCTATCAGGTCTACAACGACCTCTTTCTGGTGAATTACTGATAGATGGACAGAAAATAACTGAAGATATCATGCCTGCATGGCGAAGCATTATTGGTTATCTTCCTCAAGATTCTTTTTTCTTGGATGGAACCATTCGTGATAATCTGATAATGGATTCAAAGAAAAACATTAGCGATCAGTTTATTTGGGACACTTTAAAATCTGTAAATGCTTATGACCTAGTAAAATCAGAAAAGAAGGGCCTTGATACAGAGATAATTAATTATCAATATCATTTTTCAGGTGGTGAGAGACAGCGATTAGCTTTGGCGCGTACATTGCTGCGATGCCCTAAATTACTATTACTAGATGAGGCGACATCTGCTTTAGATACTAATAATGAATTAATAATAATGGACTGCCTTTCTCGTTTGAAGTATGATGTTACAATAGTTTTTGTTACCCACCATCAAGGGCTGTCTTCTTATTTTGATCAGATTATTAATTTATAATTTTTTATTGCTGTCCGCTAAAAGTTTAATCAGAATTGACATCGTTAAATCATGAGCAACTATAAGTTACTCATGTACTGATGAAAAGCGATCTAAGCGGTGAGGGATGAAAGTATTATTAAAAGACAAGCCGCCTGCCAATGTCAGATGTTTCTCAAGACGATAACGGAAGCCCATACGCTTTTGCAAGTTCCTCTAATTCAAGTTGAGTGGTTTCACAGAATGTCTTCGATATATATTATCATTTCTAATAAAAGTTAGACTATCGCATGCATTAACACCAAGCCAGGGTCCTTGTCCTCTATCTATCAAATAATTAACAGATAACTTTTTGAAATCTATCAACGCCATATCATGAATTGCTAGTTTTTTCAACGATTCTTTATTCAGAAAAAGACCTATACTTATTGAATCGTTTGGCTTTATACAAAGATATTCTTTTTTATATCTAAATTGCGGACCTACGGAAATCTTCATGTTTCCATAAGTTATCTTGACATACTTCTTTTCGTCAATATATTCCTTTGCACTATTTCTGTAAATTGTATCAGTAGGAAAATATATAGTTCTATTGTTATGATTTTCAACAACGATAACAACATAAACCTGGGAGTCTTTGTATGCGCATAATTCAGAAGAAGGTCTTCTGAGCTCATCAGAATTATCCATCACAGCCCATATATGACAAGAAAGGATATTTCTTTTGCTTTCTTTACATGAAAATAAAAGAAATATTAATATAAATATAATCAGATTCTTCTTCATAATTTTATATTTGGTTAATTATTTGTACTAGATATTGTCTTCTTTCTATTAGAAATAAAGGTGTTTGAATTCATTTATTGTTTTCCCCCAACGTGGATGATATCTTTGCATAAACAATATTTTCAGATTCACCGTTTTTCTGGTATTATGCACATAATAATGAAACGTAAAATTATTAGAATTATTGTCATCTTAAGACGCATATCCACCTTTGAAGCTGAAGGCATGATGTCATCAATCTGCATTGTCGCTTGTTAAAGTCAGAGCATGCAGATAAATTGAATAATAAAATCTAATGGATAAGTAAAAATCATTACTGAACAAGCTCCCCACTTACAATCATCGTTAAATCATGAGCAACGATAAGTTGCTCATGTACTGATAAAAAGCGATCTATAGCGGTGCGGGATGAAGGTATTATTAAAATTTCACGCCAAAGAACCACCCGAACCACATTGCTTTCTTGTTGTTTTGGAAAGCTTGCGATATCATACTACTGCTGTTTCCTGTGAATGATATTTTACCCGCAGAACCACTTCTTTCATTTTCTTTGTTAGGATCGTAATGATTAAAAGACAAACCGCCTGTCAATGTCAAATGTTTCTCAAGACGATAATTGAGACCCAATCGAAAATTCATTAGATCCCCTTGATATGTATCGGAAGAATTTGTAGCAAGCAGCGCACTACAAATGGCATCAATGTTTACAGATAATCTTTTATAAATTGGTTGGATAAATCCGACACCGTATCCTACACCTACTTTATCTTTTCCTATTCCAGCATCCAGAATTGAGTAGAGTTTTTTGCCTCCTGTTTTATACATAAAATTGCAGTAGTAGGTTTCATCTTTTGTGATTTCCAAAGCTCGGTATCCATTCTTGACGAAATTGAACAAACCGACTTGGACTCCGTTTTCAATCGTATCTGCAATATTAACAAGTCCGAACTGTAAACCATTCAACTTTCTTGCTTTGTTTAAAATCGAACTAACCTGCACACCAGAAACATCATGAGTTGTTTGACTCATGATTCCAGAAAGTTGCACACCATTGATATCTGAAGCGAGTCCGTAAACTCCAGAAATCTGACAGCCTGTTATTTTATCTACCTGAATATTAGCTATACCAGCTAATTGCAAACCAGTTATTTTACGCAAATTCGTATTCAAAACACCACTGATTTGAACACCGTTGATAGCCCCTTTGTTATTATTGGAAATACCAGCAAGCTGTAAACCTTCTACATCATGATTGCTAATATTCCCGATTCCAGAAATTTGTGCACCAGTGACTTTGCTGAAGGTATAATTGAAAATACCAGCAAGTTGCAAACCATTGATCTGTCCATTAACGACATTGACTAAACCTGCTACTTGCCCACCCTTGACATTACTCTCGGTGATGTTGGCAAGACCTCCAATTTCAAAGCCTGTTACACCTTTTGAATAACCAGCTAGAATATTTAAAGAGAAACGATTAACGTTTAAGCCCTTGGTTAATTGCTGCGAGCCCATACCTGGCAAAAAGGATACCTGAACAGGTATTGAACGAATCGTATTTACTAGCCTATTAAGATATAATGCCGATTGCGGAACTAAATTCCGAACTAATGATAACTTTTCAAATCGTTTTTGAGAAGATAACACGTCCAATGCCTGAATTTCAGAAGGTGAAAGGGTTGTGCTAGGAGCTTTTCGATTCAGTTGAATTATTTTCTCCTTATTCAATGTTTCTGCAATCAAAAGGGTGTCTATATAATCGGGGCAACTTATATGAATGTATTGTGTTGGTTCTTTCAGCCTAAGATGAAATGCTCCATCATTATTTGTGATGGCAGCTTTGTTTTCTTTAACAGCATATACAACGGCTGAATCCAAAGGAAGACCATCTGAGTTTCTCACAACTCCTAAAATAATAAGATCTTCTGATTCTGTGTTTATTCCTTTCAAACGTAAAATAACATGGTTCCCGATGGTCGTGTAAGCAAAACGGTTTGACAAGATTTTATCCAATGCCTTTTTCAGCGCTATACTTCTTTCGTTCATCGTTACTCTGTCATACGCCGGGATTTGTCTTGAATTATACGCAAAGAAAAAATTATAACCTTGCTCTATAACATGCAAAGTCTGCGGAACTAACAAGTCTTCTACGTTGATAGATATTTTGCGGTGCAAATCAACTTGCGACGATGATTTTTGTACTACAAAAAACAACATCAATATCAACAGATAATATCTAATTTTACTATTCATCGTTTGCATTCGTTATATAATACACATTTCCTTTTTTGGTGTAATCAAGATTCAATGTTTGTGTGATAACCGTCAAGATTTCGTTCAAAGAATTATCTTTAAATGAAGAAGAAAAACGTAGTTCTTTGTCAACAGCATCATCTATCTTTATGTTTGCAGAATAACTTCTTTCTAACTTAGCCACGATCGTTGACAGATCTTTATTTTTAAAAGTAATTGTCTTGTGGACTTTAAATATTTGATTGGTGGAATGAAAAACCAAAACTCTTTTTGTTTGCTTAATAATCGTATCGCTACTTGCCTTGATAACAGCTTTTTCACCGTTGGTAATGATCAACGATAAAGTATCTTTGTGAGCACGAGCTAGAAAGACTTTAACTCTTCCCGACAATACATAGACCTTCACGTCTTTATTTTTCATCTCGTCTACAGAGAATTTTGTACCTAAGACTTCCACCCCACCACGATTAGCCTCAACAATAAAGCGATGTTTTATATCTCTTTTTACATTGAAAAAAGCTTTTCCAGAAAGTTTTGTTAAGCGAATTTGTTTTTGAGTATCAAAGGTATATTCAATTTTTGAATGTTTTGAAAGCAATGCAGAAGAACCATCCGGCAATGTTGACAGTAATGTACTATTGGCACTTGCTACTGCAAATTCGGGTGAAGAGGCAGCTGTTTTCGTATTGAAGAATGGGACTGAAACAACAATAAATATAATTATAGCAGCCGCAGCAGCAGTAAGATAATATAGATTGAAACGACGTTTCTTCTGCGAAATGCGTCGGCTGACTTTTGACCACGCCTTTTGAACGTTAAAAGGTTTATGAACAGATGACTCAAACCACAGTTTCTCATATCGGATAAATTCCTCCAAATTTTCATCAGAAGATTCCACCCAATCAATTAGTGCTTTTATTTCCATCGCATTGGCTTCACCCGAAAGGTATTTCGCGATAGAAATCTCGTCAATATGTGGATATTGGTCTTTCATTATTACTTGTTATCTATTCAAAATTCTATTTTATCAATTATGTTACATTTAAAAATATCACATTATAATTTCTTTTATTTTATTCCTATACAAATTGCTATGATTATCGCAGGCAAATAATCTGATAATTCCGTTCGTAGTGTTGACAGAGCCTTTCCCATCTGATTTTCAACCGTCTTAACAGATATATTTAATTCTGCAGCAATTTCTTTATATTTCAATCCATCTTCACGACTCATCAAGAAGATCTTTTTACGCTCTGTTGGCAATTCATTGACTGCTTGAAAAATCATCTCTTGCAATTCACTTGTCTCTGCAGGATTATCAACACACTGTTCGGTATCAGATATGCTTGCCTTATTAAAGATATTGAATTCTTTTTTAATATCGAAATGTTTCAAATGATTCAACGCCATATTCCGTGCCGCACGATACATATACGATTTTATCGAGAGATCATTAGGAAGTACATCTCGCTTTTCCCAAAATTTAACGAAAAGTTCTTGAATAACATCTTCACTTGCGTCGTAATCCTTGAGTATACCGAACACAAAGTTGCAAAGGGGTTCGTAATGCTGCATAAACAGTATTTCGAATCCCTCCTTCGTATGCCAAGTATTTGGAAAAGTCACGATTAAGTCGTTATTTAATTTTCAACAAAGATATATACTTTTTTTAATACTAACTTACTTTTTAAAGAGAAAATACCATTCCTGCATTAAAACCTATCCAACCTGCAACTTTATATTTGCTTCCGCTATGTTCAAATAGTGTATGCGGCATTTTAATTACACTAGCAAATTCTCCGTTTTCTTTTTGATTAGTGACAAATGTCTTGAAACTAGGTCCTACCTTTATTCCGAGATGCTTTGTTACCTGATATTGATAATTCAAATTGAATTGGTTTAATAAATTCATTTTGTTGTCTCCCCATTTCCAGTTGTAATGAAGAGCATCGCAAATCAGTTCCATATTTAATTTATGTTTGTCCTTTATAGGAATAATCGATCCAAAGCCCAATCCGGTACTAAACACCGACTTATCATTGTGTTCGCCAATGCCAACTCTGAATATGGTATGAAACTTTTCTTTGCCCATCTTATAGGATAAGCTTGTAATAAAGAGTTCATTAGTAGAAACTTCGAAAGCATAATATCCATTTTTAACTACATTGAAGAGACCAATCGGGAGAACATCATCATCGGCATCACAAACATTTACAACGCCAATTTGAATTCCTTTTCCTTTTTTAGCATAATTCACTACGCCTATTTGACTTCCATATAAATTGTTCTTAACAAGATTGATTGTGGACAATTGTAATCCATTATGTGAGTCCGATACGTTTGCTACACCAGAGACTTCTACGCCTATAGATTGCCCCTTTGTCAAATTTGCAACTCCAGACATAAGAAGTCCTTTACTATCTCCTGACGCCATATTGCAAACTCCCGAAATAATTCCTCCCCTATTATTACCTGATGTTACATTGCAAACTCCAGATATTTGACATCCGTTCACGTCTCCTTCATTTATATTTGCCACAGATCCAAATTCAAATCCGTTTACGCCACCATTTAATCCACCGATAATGTTGAACGAAAAGTTATTCTTATAATCTACAGAATTAGCCCCAGCTGTCCCAACTGGATAAATAAATGACACTTGCACTGTCTTCTTTTCTTGCGCACTTGTATTTAAACTGGCTAATACTGCCAAAAACAAAATGCTTAATCCTTTTATTGTCTTCATTGTTTATTATAAAAATTGTTTTGTTATACTTATAGAACATCTATCATATCAGTTACCCCTATTCCATTCTAAAAAAAATATCGAATTATCTTTCATATTATTTAAAACAACATATTTCTACACTCACTTTAACAGCATATTTTTTGAGTTCTTTCCCCGATAACTACCGCTTAGTTGTTTTCTTCATTCCTCACATATTTTCTTTTTGCTTCACGCGGAAAGATATGGTTGTTTCCAAAATGGAAATAACCACTCAATATGCTGTATAGAAAGGGAAATAGAGACTTTTCCGATGCAGGCATGTCTCTCATTTTATCATGATCAAATAAGTTGTTAAATGCAGAAAATGTCTTTTTATTTCCTTTTATGAATAAAATTATATACATTTGCATTGTTAAGTTTAAAGCTTTAATTTCATGAACAAGATTTTATCTTTTATCACCCTTCTACTGTTTGCAACAACATCTTATGCACAAAACAGAATAGATGGTGTTTGGACAGGTAAACTAAATGCCGGTGCACAAACTCTTACTATCGTTATCCACGTAAACCATGATTCAAATGGGAATGCTACTTCTTCACTGGACAGCCCTGACCAAGGAGCAAGTGATATTCCGGCAAAAGTAGATTATTGTTCGTCGGATTCAATTGCAATAAGTATCACTAATTTAGGTGCCTCTTTCAAAGGTCGCTTGAACGGAGATGAAATAATTGGTGGATTCTCTCAGATGGGATATAACTTTCCGCTTAATCTTAAACGAGGGGAGGAGAAGCTAAATAGACCGCAAAATCCTACAAAGCCATACTCTTACAAAACTGAAGAGGTGACTTTTACGAATGCCACAGACAAAGCTATACTTGCAGGAACAATCTGCTATCCTACAAACTACCAAAAAGGTAAGACTCCCGTGATGCTTATGGTTACAGGAAGTGGTCTTGAAAACAGAGATGAAGAAGTTTTTGATCATAAGCCATTCCTCGTAATAGCAGATTATCTAGCTCGTAACGGTATCGCTACACTGAGATATGACGACCGTAGTTTCGGTGAGTCAAAAGGTGGTGACGTAAAGAATGCTACTACTAAAGACTTTGCACGTGATGCAGAGGTTGGTATTGCCTATCTAAAATCTACAAAGAAATTCGGTAAGGTCGGAGTGCTTGGCCACAGCGAAGGCGGTTCGATAGCATTTATGCTTGGAGCAAAAAATAAAGTTGATTTCGTTATAAGTATGGCTGGTATCGGAGCCAAAGGTGACACTGCTCTTACGGCACAAACCAACAAGGCTATGGAACTAGCAGGACAGACTAAAAGACTTACTACCCTACAATTCAGAATAAGCACAACGTTTCAAAAGTCACCTTGGCTAAACTATTTCATTGATTATGATCCTGCTGCCGACATCGCTGCGACAAAATGTCCTGTTATGGCTATTAACGGCGACAAGGATTTTCAGGTGATTTCATCGTTAAACCTAGCTGGAATAAAGAAGAATCTACATGATAATAAATATAATTTTATTCGTGAATATCCATCACTAAACCATCTATTCCAACATTGCACAACAGGAGCCATAAGTGAATATCGTGCAATTGAGGAAACGATTTCACCAGAAGTACTAAGCGATATGGCTAAATGGATTAATTCTCTGAAATAAGATATGCCATTTGAAACAAACAACTATACAACTTAAAAACTATAACTAAGACAAAACAATGAAAAAAGAACTTTTGGCAATGATGATTTGGCTGCCTTCAATGATGATGGCACAATACAATTCACAAGTATGGAGTCCCGATAATGGAGACGGCACATACACAAACCCTGTCATAAACGCTGATTACAGTGACCCTGACGTGATTGCTGTCGGGAATGACTATTATCTCACAGCAAGTTCATTTAATTGCATCCCAGGGCTTCCGATATTGCACTCTCGCGACCTCGTGAATTGGGAAATAATCGGGCACGCCGTTGATCAACTTGAACCAGACTCTGTATTCAGCAAGCCGGCACACGGCATGGGCGTTTGGGCACCAAGTATAAGATTCCATAACGGAGTATATTATATATATTGGGGAGATCCCGACTATGGCGTGTTCATGGTTAAGACAAAAGACCCTTCGGGTAAATGGGACGAACCAGTATGCGTGATAAAGGGTAAAGGATTAATAGACACAACTCCACTATGGGACGAAGACGGACGCTGTTATCTAGTAAACGGATGGGCTAACAGTCGTAATAACTTTGCCTCGATATTGACGGTAAGAGAACTTTCGGCAGACGGAACACATGCTATAGGAAAACCCGTCATCGTGTTTGACGGAAACGGAAACGAAAACCGCACTTGCGAAGGACCGAAGTTTTACAAACGCAACGGATGGTATTGGATTATGTGTCCGGCTGGTGGTGTACCAACAGGTTTCCAGTTGGCAATGCGATCTAAATCACCCTACGGTCCTTATGAAAGTAAGGTGGTGCTGAGCCAAGGAAAAAGCAATATCAACGGACCTCATCAAGGCGGTTGGATTCATACGTCACAAGGTGAGGATTGGTTTATGCACTTTCAAGACAAAGGAGCATACGGAAGAGTTGTACACTTGCAACCAGTAGACTGGTCGACAGGTTGGCCTATCATGGGAAAGAATGGTACACCATACGAAAAATTCCGTAAACCAAAATCAGATTGCAGCATCATTGTAAATCCACAGGAAAGCGATGAGTTCAATTCTCCTATCATGGGACAACAATGGCAATGGCACGCAAACTATAAGGACGTATTTGGAATGCCTACTAGTTTAGGAGTGTTCAGAGTGTATAACTGCAAAAGCAACCAGACTATATGGCACACTCCTAACCTATTGTTACAGAAGACCCCAGCAGATAAGTTCACGGCTACGGCAAAGCTTCGACTTACAGCAAAGAACGAAAACCAAATGGGAGGTATCATCATGATGGGATTTGACTATTCAGCACTTGTGGTAAAACGTGTTGGTGACAAGTTCCAGCTGCAACAGATAACATGCAAGAATGCAGACAAAGAAACTGCCGAAGACATTAATGTTATTGCAACTCTTGACCCAACAGCAAAGGACAAGGTAGACTATCAGCCTGCAATACATGAAGATATATACATGAGAATGAGCGTGAACGCAGGAAAATGTCAGTTTGCATGGAGTGCAGATGGAAAGACATTCCATGATGTTGGTAATATATTCACAATGAAAGAAGGCAAATGGATTGGTGCAAAAATAGGATTCGTGAGTAAGGAACCTGAGGGAAAGAACAACCGCGGATGGATAGACGTGGATTGGTTCAGAGTTACAAAATAGAGAATTTAGAAATAAAAAATGAATATATTTTTTGTATTTCTGCCGATTTACAGTACTTTTGCAAAGCATAACATGAAAAAGCTACAGAAATGAAGATATCGAAGATCTTTTCAATTGCCGCAATAGCTCTTGCCGCAATGAGTATGGTTTCTTGTAACAACAAGAAATTCCATGTAACAGGTGAGATTTCCAATGCAAAGGATTCCACTCTGTATTTTGAGAACATGAGTTTGAACGGTCCTGTTGTACTTGACTCTGTAAAACTGGATAAAGACGGTAATTTCTCTTTTGATGGGAAAGCTCCGAAAGCTCCAGAATTCTATCGTCTGCGTATCGCCGGTCAGATTATCAACGTGAGCATAGACTCTACAGAGACTGTGAGCATCAATGGCGCATATCCTACTATGGCTTCAAAATATGAAGTAAAAGGCAGCGAGAACTGTTCTAAGATAAAGGAATTGGCGATACTACAGTTAAAGTTGCAAGCCGATGTAAACTCTATCATAAACAATCCTAATCTTGGTACTGATGCTGTTGAAGCAAACGTAAGCCAACTGCTTGAAGCATATAAGAACAATATCAAGCGTAACTACATATTCAAGGAACCAATGAAAGCAAGTTCTTACTTCGCATTGTTCCAGACTGTAGTACTTGGCAACACGCAAGGTCTGATTTTCAATCCACGCAACAACAAGGATGATATAAAGGTTTATGCTGCCGTAGCCACAAGCTGGGACACATATTATCCAAAAGCAGAAAGAGGACTCAACCTACACAACATCGCATTGCAGGGAATGAAAGACGTGAGAATAATTCAGGCAGAACAGCAACAGAAGATTGACGCAAGCAAGGTTAGTGTAACAGGAATTATCGATATAGCACTTAACGACAACAAAGGACACGTGCGCAAACTATCAGACCTAAAGGGTAAGGTAGTATTGCTTGACTTCCACATGTTTGCCGGAGAAGGTAGTCTGAAGCGCATCATGATGCTTCGTGAACTATACAACAAATATCACGCACAAGGCTTTGAAATTTATCAGGTATCTGTAGACCCAGACGAGCACTTCTGGAAGACTCAGACTGCCGAAATTCCTTGGATAAGTGTACGCGACGAGGACGGAACCAACTCACAGGTTCTTGCTCAATACAATGTACAGAATATTCCAACATTCTTCATCATCGGAAAAGACAATGTATTGAAGAAGCGTGACGCACAGATTAAAGATCTTGATGCAGAGATTAAGAGTCTATTATAAAGACAAAAAGATATAAACCAAAAAAGGTAAGAAAGCAAATAGCTTTCTTACCTTTTTTTATTGATAAAATGTTAGTGAAAAACACACTGTGCATTAACCTACGCTGCACATATACGTTTAAACAATAACCATTACATGTAAATCAGAAACTTCTTAACCAACTTTCCAGTTCAAGTAACATCTGAGTGTGGTAGCGGAAACTTGTATGTATTCCCCATCCATGTCCGCCAGAAGGATAAACATGAAGAGATCCAGGAACATCATGACGATAGAGTTCTGAATAATAGTTCACACCATTAGCAGGGAATACGACACGGTCGTCATCACTCAATGCTATCCATGCACGCGGTGTAACTCTCGTAACCTGCAAATCGTTGCTATACAGTTTTTCATCCTTCTTACGTGCATCTTTTCCCAACAGGTTGTCATGACTGCCCTGATGAGTATATCCCGGAGCCATGGTTATAACAGGATAGAACAGAATCTGAAAATCAGGCTTTGCATCACCACTGCTATGGGTGGCAATTGTAGAGGCAAGATGTCCTCCCGCAGAAGAACCCATTATACCGATATCATCGCTTTTAATATTCCAACTAGAAGCATTAGATCTTACCAATTTTATTGCGGCTTCGGCATCGCTTACAGGAACATCAACATTACCTTTTGGCATACGATATTTAAGAACTATCGCTGCGATACCCATATTATTGAAAAAGGGTGCCCAGTCTTTGCCCTCATGATCCATAGCCAGACCAGCATAGCCTCCACCAGGACATATCACTACCGCTCTTCCAGTAGCAGCCTTATCACTAGGAAGGTAAACATAGACCTTTGCGGTATCGGTGCTATCGCCATTACTGTTTGGGGCACCACTTTGCCACAGATTCATTTCCAATTGTTTCTGGGCAGAAGCAGAAAAAGCTACGAGCAGCATGCCCAAGGATAACATTAAATGTTTTGATTTCATATACTTTTTGTTGTCGTTTTATCTTATTTTACTAGTATCACTTGCAAAGATAGCGAAAAAATCGTAATATTGCAGCGAGATTAAATTTATTAAACACACCATGTTAAGACGTATATTATTTTTTGCCGCACTTTCAACTATTACATTTGGAGTGCAGGCTAAAGTGAAGCTGCCGCATATTATTGGCGACAACATGATTTTACAACAAGATTCCGAAGCCAGACTTTGGGGTTGGGACACTCCAGGAAAGACCGTTAAGGTGAACGTTTCGTGGAGCAAGGAATCTTATTCTGCAAAAACAGACAGCAATGGCAAATGGATAGTTGGGGTGAAAACTCCAACAGCAAGTTATACACCTTTGTCGATAACATTTAACGATGGTGACAAAACGACAATAAACGATGTTCTTTCTGGCGAGGTCTGGGTATGCGCTGGGCAGAGCAACATGGAAATGCCTGTAAAAGGATTTGGCAACTGCCCTGTTGAAGGATATAACAAAGCGGTGATGAATGCCAATGAATACAAAGGCATACACTATGTAAAGATACCTAGCGTGATGAGCACTAAACCTCTTGATGATGCACAATGCGATTGGAAGGTTATTGGTCCTCAGACTGTCGGCGATGCTTCGGCTACCGGATATTTCTTTGCACAAGCAATAAACAAGGCTCTTGACATACCTGTCGGTCTGGTTATGGCAAATAAAGGAGGTACCAGAGTTGAAAGCTGGCTTGACCGTGACTATCTTGAAAAGAACACCACAGAGCCACTTGACTCAATGGAGATGATGAAGAAATTTCCATGGGACTATCATCGTCCAATGTTGTGGGGCAACGGCACTTTCTCTCCAATACTCAATTATACCGTAAAAGGAATTTTGTTTTATCAGGGATGCTCTAACGTAGGCGATCCTGCAGGGCAATACACAAAGCGACTCAATGACTTGGTTTCTCAATGGAGACGTGACTTTAAATTGGGTGATATTCCTTTCTACTTCGTACAGATTGCACCATACTACAATTCTGACGTGAACGGTGATTGGGGTCCAAGACTTCGTGAACAGCAATTTAATGCCTCAAAGATTATTCCTAACAGTGGCATTGTGTGCACAGACGACCTTGTATATCCATACGAGAGTCAGCAGATTCATCCTTCACAGAAACAGCAAGTTGGAGAACGACTTGCCCTGCAAGCACTTAACAAGACTTACGGCATGAAGGATATATGGTGTGACAGTCCTGAATACAAAGATATGAAGATCAGCAATGATACATGCTACGTGAATCTAAGAAATGACTATGGAGGAATAAATCGTTATGAAGATATTCAGGGATTTGAAGTAGCTGGAGCTGACAAGGTATTCCATAAGGCAAACGCTTCTTACTACTGGACTAAAGGATTTATCATCACAAGTAAAGAAGTAAAACAACCAGTAGCCGTGAGATATGGCTTTAGAAACTGGGGATATGGCAATGTTAAAAATGCAGCACTCCTGCCATTATTTCCATTCAGAACTGATAACTGGTAAACGACAAACATGTTGAAAAAATTCAAATATTGTCCTATTTGCGGTTCTTCTCTCTTTGACATTAGCAGCGAGAAGAGCCGCAAATGCGGGAAATGTGGCTTTGAGTATTTTGTAAATCCAAGCAGCGCAAATGTAGCCTTTATACTAAATAAAGACGGAGATTTACTTGTAGAGCGCAGAAAGAACGATCCAGCAAAGGGAACGCTTGACCTTCCTGGCGGATTCGCGGATATAAACGAAACTGTGGAACAAGGACTCGTGCGAGAAGTTATGGAAGAAACAGGGTTGGAGGTTACAGAAGTAAGATATATGTTCAGCAAACCAAATACATATCATTACAGCGGAGTTGATATCCCTACTCTTGATCTATTTTTTAGTTGCAAGGTGAAAGACGACAGTAAAGTAAAGGCAAACGACGATGCCGCCGAATGCATGTGGATACCATTAAAAGAAATCAAAACAGAGCTGTTTGGACTTAATTCCGTAAGAAACGGACTAATTGATTTCATCAAGAAACGCAACGAATTATTGTAATAACATTTCGTAATTATTTCACGTCAAGTTAACTTCAAACTAAAACTAAAATACTTAAAAAACCGAAAAAAAATGCCATATAATAATGTATACGTAAAAGTTTTAATTACTTTTGCGCCCTAACAACGTACAATTCGCAATTATGCAAGAAAATTTAGTTATCGTAGAGAGCCCTGCAAAGGCTAAGACTATTGAGAAATTTTTAGGAAACGATTTCAAGGTAATGTCTTCTTATGGTCACATTCGCGACCTCAAGAAGAAGGAATTAAGTATAGATGCAGAAACA
This sequence comes from Prevotella sp., assembly GCF_051059605.1. Lineage (GTDB taxonomy): Bacteria > Bacteroidota > Bacteroidia > Bacteroidales > Bacteroidaceae > Prevotella. The sequence continues at coordinate 2,786,769 of NZ_CP050883.1, read as the reverse complement.
CTGGAACCAGATTACGAAATTCCTGATGAAAAGAAGAAACTTGTTTCCGAGTTGAAGTCAAACGCCAAGAAAGCCAAAAAGATTTGGTTAGCATCCGATGAGGACCGCGAGGGAGAAGCTATTTCATGGCACCTTTGCGAAGTACTTGGACTTGACGAAAAAAACACAAGCCGTATCGTGTTTCACGAAATCACGAAATCAGCAATCCTTGACGCAATAAAGACTCCACGTCATCTTGACATGAATCTTGTAAACGCACAACAGGCACGCCGCGTGCTTGACCGCCTTGTGGGATTTAAACTATCACCGGTATTATGGAGAAAAGTTAAACCAGCTCTAAGCGCAGGACGAGTACAGAGCGTTGCTGTAAGACTTATCGTTGAGCGCGAGCGCGAGATACAGGCTTTTAAGAGCGAACCATACTATCGCATAAATGCAATTCTAACTATCACGAATCCGAATGGAAACATCAGTGAAGTGAAAACAGAATTGGACACACGATTCAAAACACACGAAGAAGCTGTTGCTTTCCTTGAGAAATGCAAGGATGCAAAATTCACAGTGTCATCTATAGCAAAGAAACCTTTGCACCGCACCCCAGCACCTCCTTTCACTACATCAACATTGCAGCAGGAAGCAGCAAGAAAACTGGGATTCACCGTAAGTCAGACAATGATGGTGGCACAGCACTTGTATGAGAATGGACGCATCACATACATGCGTACCGACTCAGTTAACCTCTCATCACTTGCGATAAATACCAGCAAAGATGAGATTATTAAACTATGGGGAAAGGAATACAGCAAGACTCGCAAATATCAGACTCACTCTAAGGGAGCACAGGAAGCACATGAGGCTATACGTCCTACTGAAATGAATAATACCGAGATTGAAGGTACATCGCAGGAAAAGAGACTGTATGAACTTATCTGGAAACGCACAGTTGCATCACAAATGGCTGACGCAGAAATAGACAAGACTACAGTAACAATAGACGTAGCCGGAGTAAAAGAGAAATTTGTTGCAAACGGTGAGGTTGTTACTTTTGACGGTTTCCTAAAGGTTTACCGCGAGTCTACAGACGATGACGACAATAACCAGGACGAGTCAACCCATAATCTACCAGCAATGAAAGAGGGTGACGAACTGCAAAGACGTGAGATAACATCAACAGAGCGTTACAGCATGGGTCCAAACAGATACACTGAAGCCAGCTTAGTACATAAACTAGAGGAACTGGGTATAGGACGTCCTTCTACTTACGCGCCTACAATATCTACTATACAGCAACGTGAATACGTTCAGAAAGGTGATAAGAGCGGCAAGGAAAGAGAATACGTTATCGACACTCTGAAAGGCATAAAAGTTACAAGCAAGCAGAAAAAGGAAATGGCTGGTAACGAGAAGGGAAAGCTTCTGCCTACAGATATTGGAATCGTTGTTAACGACTTCCTGATGGAAAACTTCCCTGACATCATGGACTATAACTTCACAGCAAAAGTTGAACAGCAGTTTGACCAAATAGCTGAAGGTAAGGAAGAATGGAACATCATGATGAAAGACTTCGATAAGGAGTTTGAGCCAACTGTTGAGAAAGTTAGAAATGCACGTTCAGAGCATAAAGCAGGAGAACGCGAACTTGGAACTGATCCAAAGAGCGGTAAACCTGTTTTTGTTAAGATTGGACGTTTCGGTCCTTTAGTTCAGATCGGTTCTGCTGATGATGAAGAAAAACCAAGATTCTCACAGTTGCCATCCGACAAGAGTATGGAGACTATTACCCTTGACGAAGCACTGGAACTATTTAAACTGCCACGCACTGTAGGTCAGTTTGAAGACACAGACGTAGTTATCGGTGCAGGTCGTTTCGGACCATACATCATGCACAACAAGAAATACGTTTCTCTGCCAAAGACAGAGAATCCAATGACAACAACGTTAGAAACAGCTGTAAAGCTGATAATGGAAAAACGAGAGCAAGAAAAGCAACGCCACATCAAGTCTTTCGAAGAAGACGGAGCGATGGAAGTGCTCAACGGCAGATACGGTCCATATATCGCTTATGATGGAAAGAACTATCGCATGCCAAAGACGCTGCACGACAAGGCAGCAGAACTTACTTTTGAACAGTGTATGGATATTGTGAAGAATGCTCCTGAGCCAAAGGCTAGAAGAAAGAAATGAGAAGAATCATCATAATCGGATATATGGGTGCCGGCAAGACAACTGTCGGCAGAACTTTAGCACAAGAACTCAATATGACTTTCTATGATCTGGACTGGTACATAGAGAGCAGAATGAGAAAGACTGTAAAGGAAATATTTGACGAACGGGGAGAAGAAGGGTTCAGACTTATTGAGCACAACCTTCTTCATGAAGTAGCGGAGTTTGAGGATGTGATAATCAGTTGCGGTGGTGGAGCGCCATGTTTCTATGACAACATTGACTACATGAACCAACAGGGAGACACGGTCTACCTAAAAGCCACTCCTGAAGTATTGTATGGTCATCTGAAAATGGGAAAGAGCGTGAGACCATTACTGCAAAACAAAACCTCCGAAGAGGTAAAAGTGTTCATCAACGAGCAGTTGCAGGTAAGAGATCCATTCTACAGTAAGGCAAAGTATACCCTTGACGTAAACCTCATGGATAATTACGAAAAAATTAAAATATTTGTTACTAAATTAAGAGAATTGCTCGGTTTATAAGCAATTATATTATTTACATTTATGTTTTTAACTTCAGAATGAAAAAATGGACTATTGAGGATTCGAAGGAACTCTATAACATTAACGGATGGGGTACCTCATATTTCGGTATAAACGAAAAAGGCGACGTTTATGTCACACCGTGTAAAGATAACACGGAAATAGACTTGCGTGACATAATGGATGAACTGGCATTGAGAGATGTAACAGCACCGGTTCTGCTGCGCTTTCCCGATATCCTCGACAATCGTATTGAAAAAACTTCAAGTTGTTTTCAGCAGGCTAAGGAAGAATATGACTTTAAAGCCGAGAACTTCATCATCTATCCTATCAAGGTAAACCAGATGCAACCTGTTGTTGAGGAGATTATCTCTCACGGCAGAAAATTCAATCTGGGACTTGAGGCAGGTTCTAAACCAGAACTTCATGCGGTGATTGCTGTTCAATGTCAAAGCGACTCGCTTATCATCTGCAATGGATACAAAGACGAAAGCTATATAGAACTGGCTTTGCTTGCACAAAAGATGGGAAAACGCATCTTTATTGTAGTTGAAAAGCTGAACGAACTTGACTTAATAGCAAAAGCAGCGAGAAAACTGAATGTAAAACCAAATCTTGGAATAAGAATAAAACTTGCATCTTCAGGTTCTGGCAAATGGGCTGAGAGCGGAGGCGATGCTTCCAAATTCGGACTTACAAGTTCGGAACTCCTGCAAGCCCTTCAAAAACTTGATGACAACGGACTACATGACTGTCTGAGGTTGATTCATTTCCATATAGGAAGTCAGATAACAAAGATTAGACGTATACAGACTGCATTGCGCGAAGCCGCACAATTCTACGTAAACCTGCACAAAATGGGTTACAATGTTGAATTTGTAGACTGCGGAGGCGGACTTGGTGTTGACTATGATGGAACCAGATCATCAAGCAGCGAGAGCTCTGTTAACTATTCTATTCAGGAATATGTAAACGACTGCGTATATACCTTTGTTGACGCATCAGACAAGAACAACATAAATCATCCAAACATTATTACAGAAAGTGGTCGCTCACTTGCAGCGCATCACTCAGTATTGGTAATCGACGTGCTTGAGACAGCGAGTCTTCCAGAGATGAAAGAGGAGTTTGAGCCAGGAGACAGCGACCACCAACTTGTAAAAGACCTGTATGAGATATGGGATAATTTAGATTCACGCTCAATGCTTGAAGACTGGCACGATGCTGAACAGATTCGCGAAGAAGCTCTTGAGCTATTCTCTCACGGAATAGTTGACCTAAAGACACGCGCAGAGATCGAAGCGATGTACTGGAGTGTTTGTCACGAGATAAACAATCTGGCAAAGAATATGAAGCATGTGCCTGACGAATTGCGCAATCTAGACAAGCTGTTGGCTGACAAATACTTCTGTAACTTCTCTCTATTCCAGAGTCTTCCTGACAGTTGGGCTATAGATCAGTTATTCCCAATAATGCCAATTCAGAGACTTACAGAACGTCCTACACGTAATGCCACACTACAAGACATTACATGCGACAGCGATGGAAAGATAACCAATTTCGTAACAAACGGTCATGTGGGACACGTGCTGCCACTACATCAATTAAACAAAGAAGAACCTTACTATCTAGGTGTTTTCCTTGTCGGAGCATATCAAGAGATCTTAGGAGATATGCATAACCTGTTTGGCGATACGAATGCAGCCCACATCTCTGTTAAAGACGGAAAATACAGCATAGACCAGATTTTTGACGGAGAAACCGTTGAAGAAGTTCTTGACTACGTACAATACAACCCAAAGAAACTCGTAAGACAACTTGAACAATGGGTAACGAAAAGTATTAAAAACGGAAAGATTTCTCTTGAAGAGGGAAAGGAATTCCTAAGCAACTATCGTTCTGGACTATACGGATATACATACTTGGAATAAGAGATGAAAGAAAAAATCACTGTAGTAAAAGTCGGCGGAGCAATCGTGGAAGACAAAGAAAGACTGTCACAACTCCTTAAAGACTTCACTGCCATTGAAGGTAAAAAGATTCTTGTACATGGCGGTGGACGCAGAGCCACTAAGGTTGCAGAAGCACTAGGCATTGAAAGTAAGATGTTGAACGGAAGACGTATTACTGACGCGGACATGCTAGAAGTTGTGACGATGGTATATGGCGGACTTGTAAACAAGAATGTTGTTGCAATGTTACAGTCAAACGGCATAAATGCACTTGGACTAACAGGTGCTGACATGGACGTGATAAGAAGCCACAAACGCCCCGTTAGAAACGGACTAGATTTCGGATATGCAGGTGATGTTGATCATGTAAACGGATTCGAACTAAGAAATATTATCGAACAAGGTATTACCCCAGTAATGGCTCCGCTAACACACGATGGATGTGGAAACATTCTCAACACCAATGCTGACACCATTGCTGCCGAAACAGCCAAAGCGCTTGCGCGTTTTTATGAAGTGACACTGATATACTGTTTTGAGAAGAAAGGCGTATTGAGAAATCCAGATGATGACGATAGCGTGATTCCAGTTATCACACGCAATGACTTCAATAAATATGTAGCCGACGGAACGATCGCTGGAGGTATGCTCCCAAAATTGCACAATGCCCTTGCAGCCGTAGACGAAGGTGTGAAACAAGTAATCATCACTTTGTCAAACGCCATAGACGGTAAGCACGGAACAATAATAAAACAATGTTAAATTTGAGATAATTTCGAGTTCTCTTGTAACTTTCGAATAATCCAATCGTCATTTAAACAGAGCGCAGATGAAAAAAATCAGTTTTCGAAACGATGTACTGCCGCTGAAGAATCAGCTTTACAGGCTTGCTCTACGCATAACACTTAACAGTGCAGAGGCGGAAGACATCGTGCAGGAAACAATGATTAAGGTATGGAACAACAGGGAAACCTGGGAACAGATTGAATCTATCGAAGCTTTCTGTTACACAATTTGTCGAAACTTGTCTCTTGACAGTTTAAAGAAACACGACAATCAAAACAGCCAGCTTGATAACACAGGAGGTGATGCTCCTGACAGCGCATACAACCCTTACGAGGACATAATCCACAAAGACAGAATGAGTGTGGTGAAGAAAATCGTAGACGAACTTCCAGAGAAACAACGATTCTGCATGCAGCTTCGAGATTTTGAAGGAAAAGCTTATAAGGATATTGCCAATGTGCTTGAAATAACGGAAGAACAGGTTAAAGTAAATATCTACAGAGCACGTCAGGCTGTAAAACAAAAATTTCAAGAAATAGACAATTATGGATTATAAATATATCACACAGTTACTTGAGCGCTATTGGAAGTGCGAGACGACTCTAGAAGAAGAGGAAATCCTGAAGGCTTTCTTCTATCAGAAAGACGTACCTGCCGACCTTTGCAAATACAAGGATTTGTTTGCCTACCAGCAGGTAGAGCATAAGTCAAACGTATTGGGTGATGACTTCGACGAGAAGATTATGTCTATGATTCAAGGACCTGCACCCGTTAAGGCACGCGTGATAACCATGCAACAGAAACTTAAACCTCTGTTCAAGGCTGCCGCAGTAGTTGCCATCATGCTCACACTGGGCAATGCCGCACAGGTTCCTTTTAATGATGATGCCAGTCCTGTTGTGAACACAGCGGGAGCAACACACAAGGGTGTTTCAGTCGCATTAAGCGATTCGGCAGTCATTGACACGATGCAACAAAGCAGCATGAACGCTGTGGAGACACCGGCAGCATCAATTTTGAAGTAGATATATTTCTAAGCTTTCTCTATAAAATCATGTTTAATAAAACAATTATGAAACTGTGAAGTTTCAATTCTCTCAAATTTTTCATAACATACTAACGTAGAAAAGGCCTGCAAATCATTATATGATTTGCAGGCCTAATCATTTTTTACACACCCTAGCTATTGAAATTATAAAATATAACGCAGATATATAATTTCGATCTGCATATATATCTTATTTAGCGAATTACTTTTTTAGTCTTATATTCAACTGGTAAAGAGCAGGTAAGAATATACATAACGAGAATACAAGATACAATACGATTCTCATTGTCTGTCCGCCAGCAAGTTGACTCAATGTAGCATCTTGCGTTCCAGGCATTAAATTAGCAGCAATATAAGCAACGGTATTGTTCACCCAATGAAGTACGACTCCAGGAACAATACTATCTGTGCGATAATACATCCAGCCAAGCAATAGACCAAGCAATGCAGCATGAACAAATTGCGCTAAATTTGCGTGTACAGCACCAAACAGCAACGCTGATATGAGAATGGCTATCCAATGCTTTTTATCGCCTAATATAGAAAGTAAGCGACGTAAAATGGCTCCACGGAACACGATTTCCTCAGCCAAAGGTGCCAATATTCCGATTGCAACATATCCCAAAGGCTCTTTCATGATTCCAGAGAATAAGTTTTCAAGCTGTTTTGGCAACTCTAACTTCATCAACTCCTCAAGTCCAGCAGCAGGAAGTATCAGTCCCATTGTTGCTATTGCAACCCATACAAGCGTAGTCCACGGGCGAGACTGAATATACTTGCGTGACTTAGAAACCCAACCACGCCATACAAACAGAGCAATCGTTATCACACTGCCCAATATAGATGCCACTATTGTAAGCATTGCACTATTGGTCAAAATATGGCTGATAGATGAAAAAGGTACTCCCTTAACTCCTGCCATCACCAATCCTACAGCAAGAGTTACGACAAACTGTACAAGGGCAAACACTACAAGATACCATAAGGCATCGAGTGCTACATTCAAGGTTTTCTTCATATTATTAATCTTCTTTTAAAAATTGCTCTTCAACAAGTCTGCGATCATCTTTAAGCTGACCTGCCAATTCAATAGCATTGTTAAACTTACGTTCTTCTCGTATGCGATGAATAAACGACACACTCATAATTCTATCATAAATATCAGCCGCAAAATCAAATATATTAATTTCCAAGGTAATATTATCGCCACCGAAAGTCGGTCGTCTGCCGATATTCATCATTCCATTTCTGCATTCATCTTCTCCATCAATATGTACCTTTACTGCATACACACCAGGTGAAGGAACAAGCTGATGAGAATCAGAAACATCAAGGTTGGCTGTAGGAAATCCCATTTTACGTCCTTGCTTATATCCATGCACAACCTTACCTACTATCGTGTAATCATATCCAAGGCACATCTCTGCCATTTCAACTTCACCATCTTTAAGTAGTGAACGTATAACTGACGAACTGACATTCACACCGTTCAACACGAAAGCCTGATTATGAATAACTTCAATACCAAGTTCTTTGCCATATCTTACATAATCATCAAATCCTTCGTCACGGTTATGTCCGAAACGGTTATCATATCCGATTACCAGTTTCTTCACATTCAATTGGTCACGCAACACATCTCTCATAAATTCATACGAAGAAAGTGAAGCCATTTCCTTATCAAAATGCACAACTACTCCGTTATCTACACCTGTATCTGCCAGCAGAGACATCTTTCTATCAAACCCACTTAGCATCTGCGGTATATAATCACTCTGCAGTACCTCACGTGGATGTCTGTCAAAAGTAATCACAGCAGACTGCAATCCTGAATCCGCAGCCTCCTGAATAACATGATTTATCAGGAAACGATGTCCTTTGTGCACACCGTCAAAGAAACCTATTGTTGCAACACATGGTGCAAGATTTGCAGTTTCCCTGTTTAATTTTATTATCTTCATATTCTCTTTATCAATCTTATTCCCTCACCGATAAACAATACTGGTGAAGTTACAGCCACAATCGTAGCCCATTCAGTAAATGACAATGGAACTGTGCGGAACATTTTTCCACCAAAAGTTACAATTATCCATTGTCCTACAAATATCAACAGCAAAACTAATGCCATTCCTTTCTCGGCACCAATATGGCTGAGTGCAGACTTATTGCCTCCAAGTGCCTTTGCATTGAAGAGGTTCCAAAATTGCAACATGACAAATATAGTAAAAAATATCGTGAGTTCATGAGCATCAACGATATTTCCATCTTGTTCAAAATATACAAGCAGCCCGAGCAATAAAGCAAAGAACGCAAAGCCCCATGCAAATATACTGCCACCTATCTTGCGTGATATGATAAACTCGGTCTGCTTTCTCGGCTTATCCTTCATTACTTCTCGTGAAGGTGAAAGTGAAGCTAAAGCCATTGCAGCAAAAGTATCCATGATAAGATTCACCCACAGAATCTGGGTCACAGTGAGTGGCATAGCAGTTCCCACGAATGAACCACCAAGAACAAGAAGCAAAGCGGTAACATTTACAGTAAGCTGGAAAAATAGGAAACGCTGTATATTCTTATACAACGATCGTCCCCACATCACAGCATTTACAATAGACCCAAATGAATCGTCAAGCAAAGTCATGTCGCTGGCATCCTTTGCTACATTTGTTCCTGAGCCCAATGATAATCCAACATGCGCATAATGTAATGCCGGAGCATCGTTTGTTCCGTCACCTGTAACAGCAACAACCTCTCCCCTTTTCTGCAACATCTTAACAAGACGCAGCTTATCCGTTGGGCGTGCACGACTCATAACCATTATCTTTTCAGCACGTTTAAGAGCCTCATCATCACTCAACGCAGCCCATTCAACTCCCGTTATTACGGCTGAATCAGGAATATCATGGGACATATCCTCACCAAAAACACCTATCTGACGAGAGACCTCTATAGCAGTAGCTGCTGTATCTCCGGTAATGACCTTGACATCTATACCAGCTTCATGGCACTGTCTCACGGCATCAGGAACATCCTTACGTATCGGATCGCTAATACCAACTATGGCCTGCAACTTATTATCTGTGGCGAGTGCCAATGTACGCATTGCTTTATGCTGATAAGAAAGCAGTTGGTCATTTGCTTTTTTACGTTCCTCGTCTGTTATGTCGCACATTGCAATGACTATCTCAGGTGCACCTTTAAGAAATACATGTTTCGTTCCACCAACAACAGCTGTTGTCTGCATATATTTTTTTTCAGTGGAAAAAGGCACAGAAGATTCGATCGTGCTTTTGTGACGATACTGCAAATAATCAACACCCTTTTCCTTCATCCATATAAGCAATGCCCCTTCTGTAGGGTTACCTATCACATTGTCGCCATCAAGTTCGGCAGTTGAGTTCAAGGCTATTGCGGCATAATATAAATCTATGTCGAAATCATTCTTTTCTTCTGACGGATCAGGAGAAACTACGCTCATGCGATTCTGCGTCAACGTACCTGTTTTATCTGTACATATCACGGTTACAGCTCCCATTGTCTCGCATGCATGAAGTCGTCTTACAAGATTATTCGATTTCAACATACGGCGCATATTCAAAGCCAAAGAAAGAGTTACAGCCATTGGAAGTCCTTCAGGAACAGCCATTACGATAAGAGTAACCGCCATCATGAAATACTTCAATACGACTTCTGTCATCTTAAAATAATCAGAACTATGCCAAACAGATTGGGTAAGAATATCGTGTGTCAGGAATATCGCAAAAGTCAGAACAGAAACTATGGTTCCAACTTTTGATATCAATGCTGCAAGTTTATTAAGTTGATTATTAAGCGGAGTCACCACGTCAGTTTCCTCCGTGCTTTTCTTTGCCACTCTGCCGATTTCAGTATCGTCACCCACAGCAGTAACAACAGCTTCACCATGACCATTCATAACCATTGTGGAACGCAGAATCATATCAGCGGGATAAGCTGCATTTAAATCATCTTGTGGACTAGCATTCTTGTCAGAAAGTAGTTCTCCGGTAAGACTTGACTCGTTGATTTGTAAATTAACCGAAGACATTAATCTGGCATCAGCAGGAACTTCATCACCAACTTCCACAATAATAAGGTCGCCTTTCACAACGTCTTTACGAGGAATTTCTATCACATGTCCCTCACGTCTTACTTTGACGAGCTGCACATCATCCATCTTGATAAGTAAATTAAACCTCTTTGCAGCATCACGTTCAAAATAAAATCCTACAGTAGTAGCGAAGAATATTGCCAGAATTATTCCAACGGTTTCCACATAATCGTTCTCCACCCATGCCATAGCCAAAGATATGGCAGCGGCAACCAGCAGAATTTGTATGATAGGGTCTTTATATTTTTCAAGATAAAGTTTCCACATAGATGTCTTATGTGGAGGTGTAAGTATGTTCATGCCATGAGCATTACGGCTTTTTTCAACTTGTGAAGCCGTAAGTCCTTGAAATCTATTTTCTATATCGTTATCATCCATTATCATAAATCCTATTTTATGCAGAGAGAGTGCAAATAAGTGCAGATCTATCAAACTCTGCAAAGGTACACCAAGCGAGCGGAAAAGCAAAATAAAAAAATACTTTTTATACTTATTGTTCAAGACGTTACTTCATTTCGTTGCATAATATAAGCACGGCAGAACAGAAGAATACATTGCATGATTACGTAAATTTTTCAAAAAATATTTGGTAATTTGCACAAAAGGCACTATCTTTGCATCCGAATTCAAAATTCAGGACTTGTAGCTCAGTTGGTTAGAGCAACAGACTCATAATCTGGAGGTCCCTGGTTCAAGCCCAGGCTGGTCCACAATAAAAGGAGTTACATCATTGTAACTCCTTTTTTGTTTTATTCTTCGATACTTTTCAAAGAACCATTTCCAGAAATTTGTGTGATGAAAGTACGTAGCATTACAAGTTTATGCCGTATACATGCTTGACTGTATCCATAACAAAAGTACTCTCTATGCTTCCAAGACTATCAATAGTTCCCAGCGTGTTGATGAGAAATTCTTGATATGTTTTCATATCTGAAGCATTTATCTTGAGCATATAGTCGAAATTACCAGAAGTGTTATAACACTCGGTCACCTCAGGGATATGCATGATTTTCTCTATAAAGTCCATTGCTATTTGTGTATTTAACCTACGAAGCTTCACATTGCAGAACACCGTGAAACCACAATGCAGTTTCTCTGCATCAAGTACAGCCATGTATTTCTTGATATAACCATTTGCTTCCAGACGCTTAAGTCGTTCAAAAACAGGTGTAGAAGAAAGGCTCACTCTTGAGGCAAGTTCACGCATAGTGAGCCGCCCATCATCCTGCAAGGTACGCATGATTTCCAGATCAACTTTGTCTAATGTAACCATCTTTGTTCTTTAAAAGGGTTGTTATACATGCATCAACAGAACACTTGTTCCGTTATTAGTTACAAAAATAGACATTTTTTCTAAATTTCACCCAACTCTTGTAATATATTTCTATTATTTCGAACTTTGCAACCATAATTAATCAAAAGCATAGACTGTTAAATATGTTAAGCCAAAGCAAACGAATGCGTGAAATGATAATGCGAATGTGCAATCAATGTTGCACATTCGCTATCATGATATGATAACAGAGAAACTTTTATGGAGCTTATTTCTTTCTATCTTTGAGAGAACGAAACAAATCGATAATATCTAAATAGGTTACTAAGGGATAAATTAAACGGAACGATTTTTATGAGAAAATTAAACTTACACTGCATGTCTGAACGACATGTTCTAACTCTTGTCATACTCTTTTTGAGTAATATTTCACTTTTAGCGGATTCTCTTCGTGGCTCAGTAATCGACCGCAGTACACACGAACCTGTCATCGGGACTACCATTAACCTTTCATTTCCCCATTAGGCTATCTGACAGCATTACATTTAGACTATCATCCGTTTTCTGCCCAAGCGCAGTTGAAAGGCAATGCTCGTCAGAATCATTTTGCAGAGAAATATGGCGAGACTGTCACCCCAGCCTACACAATTATCAACCTTTCTGCAGAGTATCGTCTGAAGGTAAAGCAAGTGTCAAGTCTCATCCTACGTGCAGGTGTTGAGAATGTTCTCGACAAACGTTACACAACTTATTCTGATTGGAACAAGATACCACAGAAAGGACGAAATATCTATCTTAGTTTATCATTAGGATTATAAAAAATAAAGATTATATTTTGTAAATCACGGAAAATGTTTAATTTTACAATAAAAAAGAATAGATGACAGAAAACAAGAAGCCTACAGGTAATCTGCAAAAGCAAATGATATTTTGGATAGGAGCCCTCATTGTAGGTGCATTATTAGGTTTATTACAGCAGGCATGGCTTGACAATCTGATGACATTTATAGCCACTGTCTACACACATTTATTTCAGTTGATAGCAGTGCCCACCATTGTATTAGCGGTCATTACTACGCTAGCGATGTTTGGCACACAAAAGGATACAGGTCGCATCTTCAAGCATGCGTTAATCTACACGTTACTCACTACAATCGTGGCGGCGGCTGTAGGTTTGATTCTCTATCTAATCATTAAGCCTGGTAATCTTCCAACTGAACTGGTCAATACAGGCTCTGCTAATATTCCTCATAACCTAGGTAATAAGACATATTACGATCATATTCTCGAAGTAATTCCCAATAATGTATTGAAGCCTTTCCTCGAAGGAAATGTACTATCACTGCTCTTGCTCGCTTTTGCTGTAGGTCTGGGGCTGGCAAAGTTACCTGAATCGGAGAACAAAGCCACATTGCTCAGGTGTATAGAAGGATTGCAGAGTTTACTCTTCCTACTTATCAAGGCTCTCATCTGGACACTTCCTTTAGGCATTATCGCTTTCTCTGATTTGCTCTCTGCTCAGGTTTCTGCAGGTGTAGCAGTGGACTCGCTAGGCAAATATGTAACAATAATACTGGGTGGTAATATCATTCAGTTCTTCATCATTCTACCTTTATTCTTGCTAAGTCGTGGCATTAACCCGCTAAAGCATCTAGGAAGAATGATGCCAGCTGTATTGATGGCACTATTTACAAAGAGTTCAGCAGCAACTTTACCCGTGACAATGGAGACTTCTGAAACACGTGCACACATTTCAAGAAAGGTAGTGCGGTTTGTATTGCCAATTTGCACAACCATAAATATGAATGGCTGTGCAGCCTTTATCCTTGTCACTTCACTCTTTGTGATGCAGAATGGCGGAGTAACTTTGTCGATTGGTCAGATGATTCTCTGGCTTTTCATCGCTGTGATTGCAGCTATCGGCAATGCCGGAGTCCCAATGGGCTGTTATTTCCTCACACTCTCACTGATGAGCGGACAAGGGGCTCCTATAGGTATCATGGGCATTATCCTACCTATTTATACCATTATTGACATGATAGAAACAGCTGAAAACGTTTGGAGTGATAGTTGTGTAGCTGCAATGACTGACAAAGATATAAATAATAATAAATGAAGAAATCAGAAAGAATCGAGAACCCTGACTGTAAGGGCTCATGTAGTAAGCCTCTGGGAGAGGCAACAAAAGCAATTCATGTTCCTTATGCGCGTCGTGATGCCTACGATGCACTGAGCATGCCAGTTTACAACGCAGTAGCATTCGAGTTTGATAATGCTGCAGCCATGACAGAGGCGTTCTCTGGTCGTTCGGGAGCGCCCGACTATTCTCGCACGGGCAATCCTACGGTTACAAATTTAGAGGATCGTGTACGAATACTCACAGGTGCTAAAGATGTAACTGCTTTCAACAGTGGTATGGCTGCTATCAGCAATGCCTTGCTAGCACTGACAGCTAGCGGAAAGAACGTGGTGACTTCAAAGCATCTTTTCGGCAACACCTATTCATTGCTCACAGAGTCGCTCGCCCGTTTTGGTGTAGAAACTCGTTTGGCAGATCTTACTGACGCAGAATCTACAGCAGCATTGATAGATGAGAATACCGCCTGCGTATATTTCGAGATTATCACCAATCCACAGATGGAAGTGGCTGATATTCAGCAGTTGGCAAATGCCGTTCATCAGAAAGGTTCTATCCTTGTAGCCGACACTACGACTATTCCGTTCACACAGTTCTCCAGCCACGACATGGGCGTTGATATCGAGGTAGTATCATCCACAAAATATATCAGTGGCGGTGCTACTTCTTTGGGTGGACTTGTTATAGACTATGGTACTGTCGAGGGCTTTGAACAGAAGATCCGAGGAGAACAGCTATTCAATTTTGGTGCCTACATGACACCACAAGTGGCTTATTTGCAGACTATAGGACTAGAAACACTTGATGCGCGCTATCGTGTACAGTCAAGCAATGCTCTGGAACTGGCGACTAGTCTACAGAAGTTGCCTGAGATTAAGCATGTCAACTATGTAGGACTACCAGACAATCCTTATCACGAGTTGTCACAACATCAGTTTGGCAAAACTGCAGGTGCCATGGTATGTATTGATCTCGAGAGCGAAAAGGCATGCTTTCAGTTTATCGACAATCTGAAACTGATTCATCGCGCTACGAATCTCTTCGACAATCGTACCCTGGCGATTCATCCTTATAGCACCATCTTTGTGGCTTTCTCGGCTGAGCAAAAGGCACAAATGGACGTACTCAACACAACTGTACGTCTGAGCATTGGCTTAGAGGATGTAGACGATATATATAATGACATTAAACAGGCATTGATATAAACATAATCATTGTATGAAAGCTTTCCTTACCGCTTTCCGCCTATCATTACC
The DNA here is from genome assembly GCF_051059605.1 of Prevotella sp. Lineage (GTDB taxonomy): Bacteria > Bacteroidota > Bacteroidia > Bacteroidales > Bacteroidaceae > Prevotella. The sequence goes on along the minus strand of NZ_CP050883.1, from coordinate 2,771,480 downwards.
AGTGCTTGGAGCTTATTGGTTCCTTGGCATAACCTATGGTTTGCTTGCAGCTAACATGGGCTATAGCATCTGCGTACCAGTATCTATGGCATTGCTGGTTTATAGCGGTTCGGTAGAGTTCATCGGTCTCACGTTACTGTTGAGCACTTTCCATCCATTGGCGACATTTGTAATGGCGTTTATGGTGGGAGCCCGACACCTGTTTTATGGCATCACCATGCTCGACAGATATCGTGGGGCTGGATGGAAGAAACCATTTCTCATCTTTTGGATGAGCGACGAGACATTTGCCGTCAACTTCGCCAATGAGGGGAAAATGCGACAGAGCGGCAATGTCTTCGTTGGATATCTGTGGGTGTCGGCACTCAATTACTTCTATTGGGTCACAGGCAGTATCATTGGTTATCTTCTTGGGCGTAGTTTAGGTGAAAGACTGTTGAGTCATCTCGAAGGACTTGACTTTGTAGTAACAGCAATGTTCGTAGCTATCTTTATGGACGATTATGTTCGCCACGGGGACACGCATCTCTATTCATGGTTAGGAATTATTGTTGCTGCAATATGTTTATATTTATTCGGTCCTCAGCAGTTTATCATTCCAAGTATGTTTTGCATTCTTGCCGCATTATTCATCAATTACCGAAAAGCCACTCCATGACAACGATAGAGAAAATTATTACTATAGGAATGATGATTATAGCGGTAATGACAACGCGCTTTCTACCTTTCATCATATTTCCAAGCAAGGAACGCACACCGCATTTTATACGGTTCATCGGGAAATATCTTGCTTCGGCGGTATTTGGTATGCTCGTTATCTATTGTTTGAAGGATGTAGAGGTTCAGACAACCCACCATATATTTCTCCAACTTTTAGGAATTTTCGTTTGCGTGGTGTTACATTTGTGGCGCAAGAATATGCTCCTTACGATTGCTGGTGGTACTATCTTTTATATGCTCCTTGTTCAAAACTTGTAGCTCAGTTGGCTTGAGCAATAGACTCTTTATATTTTTATATGTTATACTTCTTGTTTCGTTTTGAACCGATTCATCTATATAATAAGATAGGTTACAAAAGGTGACATCATGAGTTATTTTTTCTAGATTTTCATCTGATATTCTATTGCGTTATTAAGCCATAATTAACCATAAATATATGAGTGCCATTCAAATTTCTCAATATTATTTCTTATCTTTGTGATTAAATGCTATCTCAATAACGACATGAGCTCGTACCAGAAAACCATCTGGTTAAGATTTTTAAGCTCAGAAAACACTCAATTATTTTATGTCAATTATATATGGATAATAAGTATCAACGCAAAATCAACCATCAGATCGTAATGCCACTTCAACAGTTCATGCAGAACGAGAAATCAGGAGGTATCATACTTGCTTTAGCTGTAATTGTAGCTCTAATTTTGGGTAACTCTCCCCTACGTTACGAATACCAAGAGTTTTTTCATCATCATCTCGGATTTATCGTAGATGGCAAATCATATCTTAATTTTAGTTTTGAGCATTGGATTAACGATGGTCTGATGTCTATGTTCTTTTTTGTTGTTGGACTTGAATTGAAACGCGAATTTATCGGTGGCGAACTTCAACATATCCGACAAGTCATTCTGCCTTCGGGTGCAGCCCTAATGGGAATGATCGTCCCCGCTTTAATATTTTTGTTATTCAATCATGGAACATCTGCTGCCCATGGATGGGGAATTCCCATGGCGACAGATATTGCGTTTGCCTTAGCAGTAATCTATCTGCTTGGCGATCGTGTTCCTCTGGCAGCTAAGGTTTTCCTCACAACACTTGCAATAGTTGACGACTTAGGATCTGTTCTTGTTATTGCACTGTTTTACACTTCAAACATTTCTTTAGTAAGTATTGCTGTAGGAGTTGCTTTTTTGTTGATCATGTTTATAGCAAACAAAATGGGAGTAAAGAATGTATGGTTCTACGCTATTCTAGGTATTGGTGGCGTATGGACAGCATTTCTAATGTCGGGTGTACATGCCACAATCTCGGCGGTATTATCAGCATTTATGATTCCTGCAGATTCTAAAATACCTGAAGCAGCTTTCATCTCACGGCTGAAAAAGCAACTTCATCATTTTGAAGAAGCACCATCAAATGACGTTATCACATTAGAGAAGGAACAGGTTGAAATTATTTCGAAAGTGAAAGAAGCTTCAACAGGAGCAGTACCAGCATTGCAACGTCTGGAACATGGACTACATCCATTTGTTGCATTCTGCATCATGCCAATCTTCGCCCTGTCTAATGCTGGTGTAAACTTTATAGATATGGACTTCTCAAGTCTCTTTTCATCAAATGTAATTATCGGAGTAGCATTGGGACTTCTTCTAGGGAAACCTATTGGCATCTTATTTTCAACATGGGTGCTAACCAAACTCAAATTTGGAAATATATCCAAAACGATGACATGGCGACAACTTACAGGAATTGGCTTTCTGGCTTCAATAGGCTTCACCATGTCAATGTTTGTCACGGCATTGGCTTTTACTGATCCCACGAATATCATTCAAGCAAAGGTTGGAATTTTCTCTGCATCAATTATTGGCGGTACCATCGGTTATCTTTTGTTGCGATCAGCGCCTCATCATATTAAAAAGCAGCAATGATGCATGAAAACGCAATAAGTTCTGAGTACAAAATCTTTTTAATTCTTTCCAATCCTTTAAACATTGGAAAGAATTGGATAAAACAGATCAGTCTATTTTCTACTTTATAAAGAGAACGTATTTCTCTTTTCGGGGTAAACATTCTATTTCGTACAGTGGTATTTCGTAAGGTGGTATAAATTGGCCGACAAGGTTATCTTATCTCTTTTGGCTGATTCTCCATAAATTTTCAAGTCAAATCATTGCTTTAATTGTCTAAAATGATTATATTTGCACTATTATAGAGCCATGAAACGTATGAAAATAAATAAAAACATAATTAACCACACAAGAAATATGAACAACTTAAATGTTTACGAAAAGCGTGGACTGAAGAAATTTAGTCTATTTAGTATGATCTTCTTTTTTATGTTGCTAGTTCCTATAACTGTCAAGGCTCAAGATGATATAAAAAGCCTAGACAGTCTTGCAGATGTAGCAATAAACAACGGAAATTATGCCGGAGGCTATCTGCTAAGGACCAAACAAATAGACATGCTTTCCAAACAAGTGGACAAAAGCGATTCAAATCTCATCCTGCTCATTGCAAATCGCGGAATGTGCATGGAGCGCTTAAATAAATTTGATGAAGCACTGACGGAAGTAAAAAAGGCTATTGAACTTTGGATTGAATTTCAAGACACCACAAGTTATACCTATGCATCTCTTCTGAGCAATCTAAGCATTTGTCAGATAGATGTCAATCAGCTTGATGCTGCAATAGAAAATTCACAGAAATCGATTAGTATTCTTGAGACGTTGCCAAAGACAACCATGACACAGTGGATGTATCAGGCAAAGGCATACATTAGCAAAGCAGAGGTGTTGGCTAAAGCAAAACGATTTAAGGAAGCTATTACGGAAGAACGGAAAGGATTGAGAATTTTCGAGAGATATTATGGAAATGATACTAGTCCATATTTGGAAGAGCTAGCTTATCTTCAGAAGTACCTCAATGAGTCTGGCAATGAAGAGGAGGCAGATAAGGTTGCTATGAAATTAGAGAAGGGACCTGCCGACTTACGTTTACCAAAACTAAAAGAATTTACTTCTGCCGAGGAAGCTTCAAAATATAATACAGAAGCGATATACTGCTGTAATTATTACCTCGACCATCCTATAACAGCTCCAAAAATGATAGAGGCTGGCTTGTTCTTTGACAACTGGAATAATTTGTCAAAAGATGTGAGGATCAATCTGGGACAATTTGAATATGATGTATGCCAAAGTCAGGCTGGAAGTCTCTGCTACCTTGCCTATGAAGCTAGTATGATAACCAATGAACTCCGCAACAATGTTAAATTCGATAAAGCTATTTATCTGGCAGCCATAGTTCAAATGACTGTTTTTTACGTCAACAACAAGGAGTATCTCGGCATTGTACCTACACTTGAGCCATTTGCACAGGCATATTCTGTAAACAATTCAAAACAGGTTATCAAGCTGGCTGAAGAACAATATGATGCTCTTATCAAACTCATGAAAATGTCGCCGAAATAGAATACTAAGGAGTTTGAAAATGGAACTATACAAATATCATTAAATGAGAACATCTCTGTTTTTCTGTTATAAATATTCCTCATCTCCATATAAATATATGGAGGAAGAAATGACACCTAATGATATTGCATCTTTGTCACAACTTAATATTATTCTGTGCCCTTGAATATAAAATCACAAAAGAAACAGATTTTCTTATCATATTAAAACTAGTGTCTTCATAAATTGATCAGAATTTTGTCCAGCATGTTCAAATACATGTTTGAGACTTAGCTTTCCTGTGACAATTTCACCTTTGAATACTCCCCCTGCATTTTTTTGTTTTTTAGCTACGAAGCTACGGCAACTCTCGCAAAGCCCATAAACAGGGGCTTTGCCGATACGTAGCTTACAGAATTTAGCTACGCAAGCTACGTTCTAGCTACGTTATATTTTTCAGCCTATATAATGTACGTGCAGGCACGCGCACACCTAGGGTTTTGCAAAATATAAGCGTCTAATTGTCAACTTATTGAACATCAATATTTTATCGACGAATTTGACTAAATAAAGTGACGGTGACCCGACCGTCAAATATCGAGTTTTGCATGCGTTTCTATATAGAAACGGAAACGTTTGCACGTAGAAACGCAGACGTTTCTACGATGTAAAGTTTGCGTTTGATCGATGAAATGCACTGCATTTCATCATAGAAAACACTGTAAAACATCGTAAAACGCATCAAATTACGTCGTAAAATGGAATGCAATAGGAGGAAAAATTTCTCTCATATTTTACCGACGAATAACCTTCACTTTATTCTACTCGAAAAAGAGTTCTAACAAATTGAGACACAATGGATAGCCACTTCGACACTTGTTATTACGAAAGACTCTGAGTGCGCATACGCACGCACGTGTGCTAACAATGTGTTGCTCCCAGTAATTAAAACTTTGGCTAACAGGCTAACCTAATTTCCATTGCATGGGCAAAAATTTTGCAGTACCTTTGCCGAGAATTCAGCGGAATTGAGCAGAACTTTTAAGCGCAGAAAATTCTACTCCTGTTTACTAAATCTATGTGTGCAATTTTTCAGATGCAGCCAACAGTTCTTTGACAAATTTACTTATAAAATGCATTCCATCCTCAAAATGACATAAGTTGACGTAGCTAGAACGTAGCTTACCGTAGCTAAATTGACCTAGCTACGTATCGTCACGCCCTCTGTTTATGGGCTTTGAGAGAGTTGCCGTAGCTTCGTAACAAAAAAACACAGGGGACCACTTGATATTGTTGGCAACATCAAAGACTTTTTCAGTTACATTATTCTTGTGCTCTGTCTTATTTTGCGTTACATTATATGGTTCAAAACTAATTGCGACTCTTAAGCAAAAGGGAACTAACCAAATCAAAAAGATATGATAAATAATTTAGACTTCATATTTATAGCTTCTGTAGGTAAGGAAAATTCCTTTTCCCCTATGAGATTAACTGTTTTTTATTTTAGAAAATAGAAGGTATATTATTGATACAAAATATACGACTGCAACGAAAACTAAATATACATAATAATCTATATAAATATTATGCATTTTATTAATTAAAGTATACGCTAACATTACTATCGAAAATAACATCACATAAATTAATAATATAATAAAGCTTTACCATTTACTATTAGCCTCCTTAAATGAGATCTTCTTAAGTCCTGTATATCTCATTGGAAAAACACTTAGTAAGGCTAGCCCAAAAGCTAAAAACATAGAGTCATGTCCGTAATGCGGGACGCATAACTGCTGTCAATATGCCTCCTACTCCTATAAGAGTCAACATAAAGAATAATTCTATATCAGAAATAATTTGCTTCATATATTTTAATACTTTAGTTGGTATTATCTTTTTCATGTTTTATTTTAACCTTGCCACATGGAAAAGTTACAACATTTTACACATGGAACCAAATTGTTCATTGAGATTTCTCTGACCACTTTCCATTACTTGGATAACCATCCGCTCATCCGTGGTGAATTCTCTGGAGTCAAGCCATTGAGGTTTATGTTACAAGGGAATATTTATATAAACAGTTGGCAATTACCATTGCAGGCTTTAACTCGTCAACTATGTTGCATACGAATTATTTTTCAAAAAATACTGATGTCGTTAAGAATGGTCAATTCACTCTTAATTTATTTTAGTGAACACTAGCGTGTGCGTACAATCATCAGATTAAAGGTTTTTTCAACCACTCAACAACCATTCTGCATGAAGTTTTAAAAGTAAGACGAAAGACTTTCTTAGCGCTAGCCTATTGAAAAGCACTATAATATAATGCATTGGGTTGCGAAAATGACATTAATCAGATAATGATTAAATTTTTATTAAAATTTCGAACGAAATTATGATAATTACACGAAAAGCAATATCTTTGTAACAAAATCAATCTGTATAACTTCTTATTGTAGAAGTTAATAGACTAAAACTTTTACTCGTAGAAAAGTTATTGGTTGGCGGAGACATTAGGTAAGAATCCTTCTACAGTTTTCAAATGGTGTACAAGCACTAACACCAAGTATCGTAACTTTCTTTGATATAGCAAAATTCCTTGAAGTTGATATAAAAGACTTATTAGTCAAATCAGATGTAAACAAACAATTATCTTATTAACCATGATAGATATTGTAAATAGAAATTCGTTCTGAATATTGTGAGTATTTTCTAAAATCAAAAGATTATAAGTATAACCAATGAAAAACTATTGTAATAAAATTAGATACATAATCATGTTATTAGTATTTGTATCATGCAATTTATCCAAAGAAAAGTCTTTGATATTAAGCGACAAAATGCTTAAGAAAAATCCAGTTAAGGCTTTAGCCATATTGGATTCTTTAGAAAATTCAGGTGGCCTCAATAAAGAAGGACAGTTACATCTGGTATGGAATCGAGCCGTTGCACATCAAACCTTGGGAATGTCACTGGCAGAGGATTCTCTGCTACCAGAGGCTATTGAATATTACAGAGGCTATGCAGACAAACAGGCTGATAGTTACTTATTTGAAGCTTCATATCTGAGCTGGACAGGCAAGAAAACTGATGCAATAAAGGCTATTAACAAAGGGCTAAAGGTTATTACGGATTCGACAAAACGAATACAGTTACTGGCGGCAGAGGCGGGTATCTTTGAACATCAACGGGAATACAAAAAAGTAATAGAGGTGCTCAAAAAAGCATTAAAATATGATTTACCGAAACGTGAGCAGGCAATGCTAAACTATAAGTTGGGGGAGAACCTTTCACTAATTGGCTACCGCCAATCAGAACATTTCTATAGCAAAGGCATCCAACTGGCTATGGAGAACGGAGACACAGCCATTGCGTGTGAATTTCTGCGCAACTATGCCGACTATCTGGCAAACAACGGACAATACCGCCGGTCAAATGATATGTTCTACCAAATAGGGCGAACGATGCCAAAGGTGGCAGAGTTGTCGTCGATTCAAATGGCAATGGCGGGCAACTATATAAATCTGCATAAACTTGACTCCGCCCGCATCTGTAATGATAAGGCCATCAAGAGCGAGGCAAAACTGGAAGCAAAAGGTTTTGCAGATATAGCGCGCAGAGTAATGATCGAGCAAGAACGTTGCCTATTAGACTATGCAAACAGAAAGACTATATCATATGTGGACTTAGCACGATATTGTGATTCTATCACAGTCGATATGGAAGCAAAAGAGAACACATTGGCCAGACGACAAGAAACAAAGAACCGTTTGCAGTTGGTCAACCATGAACTAAAACTCAGCCAACAGCGAATGGGATGGATGTTGTCGGTGGCTGTACTACTGTTGATTGGTGGTGTTATCGGTGGCTATCTATATTATAGGAATAGAGTTCAGCGATTGGCAGAGGCAGAAGACAGGATTGACACTCTAACCCAAATGTTGGCAGAGGCACAGACCGCTTCTACAGAAGCAGCAGGCAAGAAACAACAAAAGACTGACGATGATGCTTTCTTCAAGAAAATTCTGTTACAGCAGTTAGGCATCATCCGTATGGTGGCAAATACTCCTACCCATCAGAACCAAGCCTTGTTGAAACGCATATCAGGCATTAGTGAAGGTAAAATTCCTACAAACAGCCTACTTGTGTGGTCAGACCTTTTCCCCGTCATTGACCGGCTCTATGATAACTTCCACACTCGGCTTACGGAACAATATGGTAATGCACTTACGGAAAAGGAAATACAGATATCTTGCCTTTTATGTGCAAGTTTTTCAACAAAGGAAATCGGGGTCATTACCCAACAGTCGGATGCCACGATTTATGTTCGTAAGACTTCTATCCGAAAGAAGATAGGAGCAGCGGAAGGACAGAATATCGTGGATTGCGTAAACAGCGTTAAGAGCTGATTAAGACTCAACGAGGCTGGTTTTAGATTTTCAACAAGCGTAACCATTGATTTTCAATAGGTTACGCTTTTCTTATTAAGACTTTTTATTTGGCTATTTAGTCGTTTTAAGACTCATATCCATCGTAACTTTGCATAGTCAGAAGTTTAATAAACCAACAAATAAAAAGCGTATGAAACTTTTCATCAAGAAATTAACAATGGCTTCGGTAATGTTGCCAATATTAGGTTCTTGCACTGGTCTACTTGGCACACAGGAATGGAAAATCAAGAAAGTAGCCACAGCCTACGTCGAGCAAGGGCTGAAAGACGATGAGCATATGCGCTGGGGAAGCATCATAAGGAAGTTGCACAGGGAAGTGAATGGCAAGGCGTGTACTTATGCTGAGGTGAAATACACAATTGTTTCCGACAATGGAAATACATATAAAACGTTATATCTATTACTATCGGAGAATTGCGACTCGGTCTATTCTGCTTCAAATAAGAAACTTTGATATTAAAAATTACACCATGAAGAAAAATAAGTATATAAAGTTAGCTGGTTGCATAGCCCTAGTGTTGCTTATTGCGTTTGCAAGAAGTGGGTATATACATTTTCCAGGTCATGGGAATCAGGAAAATAAGAATTTTGAGGAAACTATTATAAATCATGTTTCTTCTTTACTTCCCAATGATGAAAAGGTTGAATTTTGTAGCAAGTCCTTATGCGAAGACTATAAGGAGAATGGCGAAGTACGTTTCTCAGCCAATGTTATCTATTATCTAGTTCGAAGAAATGGTGCAAAAGAGAGGCATATCGCCCATGTAATCTGTAATGAAGATAAGGATAGAATTATTGAGTGGAAGGACATCAAGAATAACTAAAGATATCAATAAATATATGAAACGTTTAACACTAATCATGGCAGCAGTATTAGCTCTTTCTTTATCAGTATTCGGTAAGGATATAAAAGGTCGAATCCTTGATGTAAAAGGAAATCCTCTGGAATTTGCAAATGTTGTCCTTCTGCAAGATTCAGCATTTATTACTGGAGTAATTACCAACAACAATGGCGAGTTTAACTTATCAAGCGATTTAACAACAGGTTTGAAACTAAAACTGTCGTTTGTTGGATTTGATTCAAAATATATTGATATTTCTCAAGATGGTGAGCTTGGAAATATCAAGATGATGGCTTCTAGCAATCAGTTAGAAGAGGTAGTCGTTAAAGGTAAAGCTACTAAAACTTATTTAAAAGGGAATTCCTTGATAACAAATGTGGAGAACAGTGTTTTAGCTAACGCAGGATCTGCCAAAGATGTTCTCAGACAAGTCCCTATGGTTATTGAGAATAATGGTAATTTAGAGATATTCGGTAAAGGTTCACCTACCATTTATATAAACGGGCGTAAAATAACTGATTCACAAGAGTTGTCTACATTATTGTCTGGCAATATTCGCAATGTGGAGGTTATTACCAACCCTAGTGCGAGTTATTCCGCAGAAGCAAAGGCTGTGATACGCATTCGAACTAAAAGGCCTCAGGGTGAAGGATGGAGTGCTACATTAAGATCAACAAATGGGGCCCAGCATAATTTCCAAAGTGCAAATATGATTAATCTGAAATATCGAGCTGGAGGCTTTGAGGTATTTTCTAACTTCACATATAATACGGGCAAGAATTGGGAGAAAAAGTCTACCGAGATGACTACTTTTGCAAAATCAATGTGGGACCAGCAACTCTCGACAGTCAATACTAAGCATTATAAAGGTTTTCTTGGTAAGGTGGGCTTCACATGGGTGATCAACAATAATCATTCTATAGGTGCATATTATCAAAACGAATATGCCAAGAATGAAAACTATTCACATCTAATAAGTAATGTACAGGAAAACAACGAGTTCTATGACAAGTGGGAAACTAGAGCTGATAACATAATTAAGAATACTCCACGGCATGCTACAAACGTTTATTACAATGGTCAGATAAAGAAACTCAATATCGATTTTAATGCCGATTATATCTGGAATAAGAGAGTACAAAATACCACAAATGATGAGATAAGTCAGATGATGGAAAAACAAAATATAACGACGTATAGCAAGAATAAGAGCAAAATGTTAGCAGAGAAGTTAATGATGACTTATCCTATTGGCAAAGGTGTCGTGAAATTTGGCGAGGAATATACAAGTTCCAGAACTAACAACCATTTTAATACCGAATATGTTAATCTTGACAATACTGCTTCAATGATAAAGGAAGACAATGCAGCTTGCTTCATGGAGATAATACAACAGTTAGGTATGTTAAGTATCGGTGCAGGGCTAAGGTATGAATACGTAAAATATGATTATTTTGAGGATACAAATTCTAAAAATAATCTTAGTAGGACATATCATAACATCTTCCCTTCATTCAATGCCGCAACACGTTTGGGAGATGTTCAGATGTCGTTGTCATATAGTTGTAGGGTGGAGAGACCTACATATTCGAACTTGAATGCTAATGTCTCATATATGAATAGAATGACATACGAATCTGGTAATCCTCGCCTTCAGCCGACAAAGTTATATAACTTAGAATACATGGCAGCATGGAAGAACTATTTTGCACAGGTATCATATTCTTACTTTGACAATCCTATTGTAAATACTACCAAGCCATATAGTGATGATGGTAAGATTACGATTCTTACATACGAGAACTTTAAACAAAAGCACTTCTTACAGGCTTTTATGGGTAGTCAGTTTAAGTTCGGCGCATGGCAACCACGAATAAATGTGGGAATGTTTACCCAATGGTTTGACATCCCAGTCAATGGTAAAGACAAAAGTATGAATAAACCAATAGGAATTCTACAGTGGCAAAATGCGATACATCTACCTATAGATATCTGGCTGAACATTGATTGCCAGTGGACTACATCAGGAAATGACAGAAACATATATGTCAGTAGTTCTTCTTACGTAAATGCAAAGTTATATAAGGACTTTTATAAAAAGAAACTCAGTTTCACGTTAGAGGCACGCGATGTCTTAAATAATTCTAGACAGAATTTTACACTCTATAATAATGCTGTTACTGTATTTCAGAAAAATTTCAGCGATATGCGCTGTGTAATGTTCACATTACAGTATAATTTTAATGTAAGTCGTGAACGTTATCGTGGTACTGGTGCCGGAAATACTGAAAAGAAACGTTTTTAATTATTTAAAAGAATTTTGTATAATGAAGAAAACAAAGATCGTACAAAGCTATTGGTCCAAGGCATATAAGAACTCACTAAATTATGGATGGGCATTCAGAGAAACTCATTATATGAGTTGGGCACTAAGTTGCTTACAGTTAAAGCAGTTTTATAATGAAGTTGAACTGGTAACGGATAGTGAAGGTGCTGAGTTTCTTGTCAATAAGTTACATTTGCCTTATACGTCTTGCAAAACCACTTTAGATAAACTTACAGACGAGAATACGGCAATATGGGCACTTGGTAAGATCGCTGCATATGAAGAGCAACAAGTGCCTTTTATCCATGTTGATGGCGATATTTATATCTGGAAACCTTTTCCAAAGAGAATCGAGAATGCAGCTATACTGGCTCAGAATATTGAGAAGAATTATCCTTTTAATATCAACCTATTAAATGAAATGCACGAGAAGAAATTTTCTTTTCCTTTTCCACTCTCATCTGGTGATATGTGTGAGACCAATATGGGGATAGTTGGTGGCCATGATCTAGAGTTCTTCAGGGGCTATTGTTCTTTTGTCTATAGTTTTTTGGATACAAACCGGGATAAATTAGAAAAACTTGCGAGCGGAGTCAGCAGCATCAATACTATCATGGAGCAATATTTGATGCACGAATACGCCAAGAGATGCGGAAAGAAAGTTGAATATCTTATATCCAGCCTGCCAAATACCGAGATGTATAAACTAACCCTATTCAGTTTGTTGCCAAGAGATGTCAGCTTCATACATAACATAGGGTCTAACAAGAAAAGGGAGATAACGAGTGACCGTTTGGCTAGATTATTGTATTGTGCATATCCCGAGTATTATGCACATATTAGTAACTTATTGAAGCAAAAGACAATATGAAACTAAATGAAGGAGGCAAGTTATACTGCGTAAATACGACAGCTGATCTGGATCTACTAAAGTCCTTGCATGTCAAGGAAGTAAGTGATACACTGGATCTATCATTCGAGTCAACTTCTGCTAAGCGCATGTACGGCTATAAATTTGAGCAAGATTCCGACTTGAAGTCATTAAAATTAAAAATCAATCCTTATCTTGTATTCTTTGAAAATCGGATTACAAACGAAAATCTAGCTTTGAACAAAGGTCTATGTGTCATGTATCCTTCGACGCTCGTCACTGGCGAAATTGATAGTCATGTAAAGTTCGTAGGCAACTCCGGAGCATTGCTCTATACATTGTCTCAGCGTAATCATAGATCTTCTTATAGCGTTGATCAGATCATATCAATCTTTGCCGCGATCTACAGTGGGACCAACACGAAAGCCTCTTTTCCGAAGATAATTCGGATAATCGAGCTGTTAATTACAGACCTGTTCTTGATCATCGAATAATTAGAAAAGACTGCAGAATAGCTTGTGCGCAGAGATATTCAAATGTCTATATATGTTTAACAATTTTAAATTTTTATCAAAATGAAAACAAAAAACGTAAAGAATTCAGAGTATGCAACTAACGTAACTAACCACGCAGAAAAGATTGAAAGTCCTTTCCTGTCTTCTGATGAACTGTTCAATGTAGAGGGGGGTGAGGACGTTGATTTGGACGAGGACTGCTATACCCAGCAGTGTGTCGTTGCGGCAAATATTTGCATTAACGTATCAACCGCATGTGTTATTTCAAATTAAAAAAAAGCTGCATACCAGTGTCTACTAGCAATTAGCTATGCACTAAAATTCCAAGGGAAGTGATATGCATGTTGGCTTCAATATATACTGTATTTCATTGTTTGCCAACAGGTATATCCTTTCCGATTTTAAAACTTTCAAATGCATTCTGATGGCAATTTGCCATAATATAAATGAAGAAGAAAATGGAAACAAAATATTATTTAAATCCTGATTATAAAATTCGTAAGGATGGTAACAGATATCTACTTTATTCCAGATTTATGAGGAAGTATGATTCAGATACCACAAAATCTTTAATTCATCCTTATCATGCCAGATTATTATCGCTGTTCTCTGCCGGTTGCTCGGTAGACCATGCTGCCAATATGATAGCCTCAGATCTAGATGTCACACTAAATGATGCAAAAAAAATTCTTGTTCCCTGGTTGAGCAGAGAAAAATTTAGAATAACCATTAACGATTCTAAAGTGAAAATTCCAAAAAATATTTTGATTCCATACGATAGTATTTTAGACAAGAGTGAAATTGAGGAATTCAGTATTCCTAAATCCCTTGTCAAAGATGTTGACTTGTCTACAAAAAGACTCCAGATACCTTATTTGATGACTTTCATGCTAACTAATGCATGTGTCACAAAGTGTTGCTATTGCTATGCTGATACTCATACTAAAGTGAAGCATCATCTTTCAACCGAGAGAATTTTCGAAATAATCAAGGAAGCAAAGCGTATTGGCGTTTATAATATATTCTTAATTGGTGGTGAAGTGTTCTTGCATCCCGATTGGGAACTTGTTCTTAAGGAACTGACAGATAATGGCTTCGGACCAGATAGCATCTCTACAAAGGTTCCTGTCACTCCAAGAATCATAAAAGGGTTGAAAGAGAGTGGTTTTAAGGGAACACTTCAGTTGTCAATAGATACTTTAGATTCCAACATTGCAATTAACACCTTACATGTCAATCAGTGTTATATATCCAAAATAAAGCACGGAATCAGCTTGTTGGAAGAAGCTGGAATTACTTATAAAGTGGAGACTGTACTCACCAAGGCAACCTGTACCAAAGAGAATATAAATACTTTGTATGATTTTCTGAAGGATAAGTACCATATCCAGACTTGGGAAATAAGAACCGCCATGTTCTCAAATCAAAAGTCTTTGGATAATTTTAATTCCATTAAAGCTACCGTTCACCAACTAGAAGAATTATTTAAATATGTGGAAGAGAATATAAAAAACAGAGCAATATTTACAGTTACATACCCACGTTCTGAAATAGATAAGGCATATTATACGGCCGAAGGAGGCAGTTCTACATTTAAAGGTTCCAAGTGTTCAGCTCTCAACGATCATCTTTTCATCCTACCCGATGGCAAGTGTACGATATGTGAACAGTTATACTGGAATCCGAATTTCATAATTGGGGATTTGACGAACGAGAGAATCTCAGGAGTCTGGAATTCTGCAAAGACCAATAGATTATTGAATATAAAACAGGAAAGTATTAATAAGCAGAGCCCATGCAGTGCTTGCAAGATGTTCGACGATTGTTTTAAGATTAACAGAAACCGATGCTGGACGGATGTAATTAAGGCTTATGGTTACGACAAATGGGACTTCCCTGATCCAAGATGCAAGTTTGCACCTCAAATGAATAACAACATATCTTATAAAGCATAATGAAACAATTATTGATCTTTTTGGCAATTTTTGCAGGGCTGAAAGCAAGAGCTGATGAAGGTATGTGGCCTATCCATAATTTCCATCACACTGCCCCGAATTTTCCTATCTGTTTTTACTCAGAAAGTAAACCTTCATTAAAGGATGCAGTAGTAGCCGTTGGTGAAGGTGGATCTGGCAGCTTTATTTCAAAAACAGGACTCGTATTGACCAATATGCATGTTGTAAGGTCTCTTGTTGCAAAAAGTAATAAGGGTGAACAAATATTAGTAAGCGGTTTTTGTTCCAGTCCTGTTGTTCCTGAATTGAAGCTTAATGGACTTTACTTGAAGATACTTGTAAGGACCATTGATGTATCTAAAGAAGTTGTTCAAGGATTGTCAAAAGGTCAAAGTTGGAATGATTTAGTAAAAGATATCTGTTTAAGAAACCGACCTCTTCAAAAGGGTAACGAGCAGGAGATTAAACGTGAATTCTTTGGCGCCAACCACTACCTGCATGAATACGAAGTGATCAAGGATGTTCGCCTTGTATATTGTCCACCTCAAACCATGGTTTCTTATGGTGGTGATGCCACTAATTGGCATTGGCCGCGCATGAGTGCTGATTTCGCAATATTACGTGCTTACATGAAGGGAGATGATGGAGAGTCACATCCATTCTCACCAAAATATTATTTGAAAATGCATAAGGGCGATATTGGTCCAGATGAGAATATCTATGTTTTGGGCTATCCGCGTGGTGCTTCTTATGACTGGATTTCCGCAGATTCCAAAGAAGGTTTCCTTTTCAGTTTGATAAGATGCGCTGAAGTCTTGGGGCTAAGAATGAGTATCATCAACAGAGAAATTCAGCATCTGTCAGCCCAGAATAGAGTATCTTGGCAGATGGAGGTGTCTTCATTAAATAATGAAAGGCTTAAGATTCTTGGTAGAGTCTCTAGTTTTTTACATTATATGATTCCTGAAAAATTGATAGCCAGAGAGGATTCTTGTAGCTTGCTGCTTCACCAAAATCATATAGAGAAGTATTGGGAGTTTTGTGCTTTAAAGAATAAGGCCGACTCGTTGGTTCGACTTATATACCCTCTTGTTGAGTCTGACGACGACTATCGTAGATGCATTCAAGCTATACAGTTCATAAACTCTGCTGGATTAGTAAAAAACAAAGATAGATTCACTAACAATATCTTAAATCTGTTAGTTGATAGAGTTTTCAAACCGTCAGATGTAGTAATTGAGAAGTCTGTCACTAAGGGGATTTTGAACTATCTTTATAATAAGAACAGTATATTTATTCCTATGGAAATAAAGTCTGGAGCCATTGGAGTGAATGATTATGTAGATAGTATATATAGATGTTCCTCATTGGTTGATAAGTATACAGTTCAAACTATTCTGTCAAGCAATCGGTCTGTTAAGAGCGATCCAGCTATAAAATATCTCGAATATACTGACTCTATTTATAAGTCCGACATTGGTACAAATTTAGTTAATTATGCCAACCAGTTAAATGTGATAAGAGAAAAGATGCTCATCATGCTTCATGATTGTGGTTTCATCAATTGGTCTCCTACAAATGGCACTTTGCGAGTATCTTATGGGAAAACGGGCACACAGTGTTGGCATACAAAATTAAATAGTGAGATTTGTAAAGCCTGGGCAAATTATGGATACAAGTTGAGATGTGATAAGTCGATCATTTTAGATTTTACAACCGATTGTCATACTACTGGAGGAAATTCTGGTAGCCCTGTGATAAATGAATATGGAGAGTTAGTTGGACTCAACTTCGATAGAAATTTTGACAGCCTTTGCGGAGATTATTATTATCTTCCTTCTGTTTGCGAGAATATATGTGTTGGCATAAACTATGTGATAAAAATATTGCAATCACAAAGTGATTCTAAATTAATACTCAATGAACTATGAATATAGAAGATAAATACAAGGATATTTTCATCTCGGCAGTGCTAACAATGCACAACGAGGAATTATATCTAGGGCAGTGTATTGAAACCGTTTTGGGACAAGATCATAAGAATTTCGAGTTTATTATTGTTGATGACGGCTCAACCGACAAATCATGCGAAATTGTAGAGTCGTATAATGATGATAGGGTCAGGTTATACAAAAACTATCAGGATTATATCCAATCACTGAATCTTGCCATTTCTAAGGCTTCTGGTAAATATATTGCTCATGTTGATGCTGACGACATCATGTATAAGTCGCGATTCACAGAGCAAATTCACTATATGGAGCAGCATCATAATATTGACATCAGTGGTGCATTCATGGAATCCTTTGGTCGTTTAAATACCGATTATACGGCACCTACCGAGAATTTGCGCATCATTTCCGACCTGCTATGGGCTGTTCAGATTTTCCATCCGGTTATGATGTTCAGGACATCATCTTTGATTCATCATCATATGAAGGAGCAACTTTATAATCCTCAATGCCCCTTATGTGAGGACTACGATCTTCTCGTATCTTCAGCCCTTAAGGGGATGTCGTTTGGAAATATCCCTGAGAAATTAGTTCATTACAGGCTTTCTGAGAAGCAGTTAACATGTGCAAAGTCTAAGCAGATTAAATATTATATGCTTCAGATAAGGAAGATATATTATGATTATATAGTATCTTCTTTGCTTAACTGTAATATAGAGAATTATAAGCACGCTATCCAGTCCTTAGGTGATAGATATGCATGTAAAGAGATTAGCAAAAATGGTTATTTGCAAGGAATATCGAATTTATATTACCAATATTTAACTGAGACAAGATGAAAGTCGTTAGACAAAGAGACTCTATGCAGTGTGGCGTGGCATGTCTGGCCATGGTTTCCCAACAGTATGGAAAGAAGATATCGTTGTCAGAAGCAGCTATCTATTGCCATGCCAAAGCTACTGGCGTTTCTTTAAAAAGCATATATGATGGAGCTAAGGCTATTGGATTGGATAGCAGAGCTTCTTGTATATCGGTAAATGAGCTTTCTCATAGTGACAGACCTTGTATACTTCATTGGAATCAACATCATTTTGTTGTATTATATAAGGTCAAAGGTGGTAGGAAATTCTATGTGGCAGATCCAGGGAAAGGCCTTATAAAGTATGAGCGTAACGAGTTCGAGCGTCACTGGGTAAGTACTATGAGTGATGGGGAGAATAAGGGGATTGCCATGTTTTTTGAGCCTACGACTGATTTTTACAGGGAAAATGATGATCGTATTGAGGAAAAGCGCTCTTTTAAGTTTCTCGCAAGTTACGTCTTGGAATATCGTAGGTATTTCATGCAGGTTTTTTTCAGTCTCCTTTTCGTCTGCCTTTTGCAGTTGGTTATGCCTTTCCTTACACAGGGTATCGTTGACCTTGGAATTGCGCATAAGGATGTAAATCTCATTTGGGCTATATTGTTGGGTGAATTGGCAATTGTAATTGGAAAGACCTCAACTGATTTTATTCGGCGTTGGTTGCTGTTACATATATCCATGCGAATTAATATATCTCTGGTAAGCGATTTCTTTATTAAACTGTTAAAACTTCCGATGTCCTTCTTTGAAACAAAGCTTATGGGCGACTTGCTTCAGAGAATGAATGACCATTCCAGAGTCCAACTATTCTTGACTAACCAACTATTGGGAGTCATGTTCACTTTCTTTAGTTTTGTCGTATTCGGAAGTGTACTCTTTGTTTATAATAAGGTTATTTTTGGAGTATTTTTATTGGGTAGCGTGGTCTATGGACTCTGGATAGCTTATTTCCTGAAAAAAAGAAAATTGATAGACTATGAATTGTTTGAACAGCAGGCTATCAACAAGAACAAGACTTATCAGTTCATCACTTCGATGCAGGAAATCAAGTTGCAGGATTGCGAAAAACGTCGCCGGTGGGAATGGGAAGATACACAGGCTGATCTTTTCAATGTTCAGATGAAATCTCTCAAGTTACAACAAACGCAGGAAGCTGGAGGCGTATTTATTAATGAGGTAAAAAATATTTTTATAACAGTATTAGCAGCAACAGCAGTAATCGATGGTCAGATAACCCTTGGTACGATGCTTGCTATACAGTATATCGTCGGTCAATTAAGCTCGCCCGTGGAAAATCTGATGGCTTTTGTATATGATCTTCAAGATGTTAAGATATCATTAGATCGAATAAATGAAATTCATCAAGCCGAAAATGAAGAAGGCGGAGATTGGAAGTTTGATAGCTTCTATGGACAGAAGGAGATAAGTATGGACCATATAGATTTTAAATATGATCCACATGCCCTGAATAATACGCTTGATAACATTTCACTTACAATTCCAGAAGGTAAGATAACAGCAATAGTCGGTGCAAGTGGAAGTGGTAAGACGACATTAATGAAGTTGATGTTGGCTTATTATCCGGTCATAAGCGGCTCTATTAGAATTGGTAGTCATGATATTAAGGATTATAGTTTGAAATGGTGGCGCAGGCACTGCGGGGTCGTTATGCAAGAGGGAGTTATTTTCTCCGAATCCATAGCTCGGAATATCGCTGTTAGTGATGACACTGTGGATGAGGCGTGTTTGGAAAAGGCTGGTAGAATTGCATGTATCCATGATTTCATCATGTCACTGCCATTGAAGTATAATACTAAGATCGGACGTGATGGCATGGGCATGAGTCTTGGACAAAGACAGAGAATTTTGATAGCCAGAGCTGTATATAAGAATCCTGATTTTATATTCTTGGATGAAGCAACCAATTCCCTTGATGCGAAGAACGAACGTGAGATAGTTGACAACTTGGATAACTTTTATAAGGGAAAGACTGTCGTCGTTATCGCCCACAGACTTAGCACCATTAAGAATGCCAATCAGATAATCCTATTAGACCATGGCCGTATTGCAGAAAGTGGTAATCACACAGCTTTAATAGAGAAAAGAGGTCTATACTACAATCTTATTAAGAATCAACTTGAATTAGGAAATTAATATGAGTAACAAAACTTCAAACCAGAGCCATATCGAAATAAGATCTGAGAAGGTTCGTAATATAATTGGGGCAAATCCTCCCAAGTTTATAAGTTGGGGAATAGTAATTATAATATTATTATTTTTAGTATTTTTCGTTTTCGTATTGAATCTTCCATATCCTTATGGAAGTGGAGAAACAATATTTCAACATTTCTTTTAAACTTAACTTTAATCCTACAATAATCTTCCCCCATGAGGCACATCCTTTGACATCTTGCTATATGCCAAGAAGCAGATTATCTTACTCTATGTAATTTTCCCCTGCAAAGTGATGAACTTCTGTATGCGATTCTACATCCCAATTCCATAGTGATTCAGGCTCGACAACTTTGGTTGGTCTCGTATTGTATTGATCACCTAGTAGAGCAACTGTCCAAGAAAGGAATGGGTATCTGAAGGTATTCTTCTGATACTACACAGGTCTCGTTCAAGTTTGGCTTTAAACTTATAGAATTCTAGCTGACACAATACGTTTATTCTAGCTAGGATATTGTAATTTGGTGCCATTGACTGGTGTTTGATTACACCTTTTACGTTGGCATCATACAAAAGTATGATATGCCGACAAAGAAGCAAAAAGCTCTCTATGATTCTTTCCGGTATCTGTGACGTTTCGATGTTGAAGCAAATCGCATTAAATCCGTGCGCATACAATGAGAGCACATTCTTTTCTTCAACCGTAATGAAAATCATATTACATTTGGTAAGAATCGGCTTCATATCGAAGCAATAGGAGGTAAGCATCCGTCCACCATAGAGGAATCGGATATTCGGACTATGTGGTCAATTTACCCTTACATAGCCGTTTCCGATACATGCAAATATCAGTTCAATCCGTGAACTGTAAAGTTCAAACTTCTTGCCCTTCGTAGATATGCTTTCATTGCGTTTAAGACTCCATAACCGAAAAGGACAGAAAGAATCTTCATGGATACAATGTACCCAGTAGTTCAGCAATCCTTTATCAAAGGGCAGTATTTTGAAGCTATATGGGCGTTCTTCCGTATTTTTGGAAATAGCCTTTTATTGGAGGACGCAGAACTTTTATATGTCAGTATGGTATGTTTGTTATGGATCTCACTATCATATAGTAAATACAATCCGAGCTTTTGAACAATGGTTTTCAAGACCTCTGGGAAACTTGTTTTCAGATTCAAGCTATCCAAGGTTGTCAAACCAGAAACAATCACCTGGATAGACGGTATCATCATGATTATAGAACTTGTAGGATGAACTTTTCCTGTAATAGTAGATATGGCAGGAAACACGTTTATCGCCATAGAATGGACTACGGAAGTTGCTATGAAGGTTTACTTCAAAACCAAGGAAATGGGAAAAAAAATCCAATCCTCCTTGGGCAGATGAAAGTATTTGATATCTATCAATCATTACTATCGGTTTTTAACATGAAGGCTGAAATCGATATTGGCTTTGAAGCGGTTGAGTCTTGCGAGAACCTTATCGTTCCCCATGCCAGAAACCCGAAGGCGGTTGCACTTCGTGGAAATTACGATTGACTTGAAGAAGTTGTATACATCGTCCTCCCTCTGTATAGCGGTAAAAAGTAGACTCCGAAATATTCAAAGTTCCGACAAGATCGTTGGCGGCCATCTCCAATTTATCATCTATATCCTGTATAAAATGAGAGGTGCACTTGACAAACTGCTCGATTCGGCTGAACCTGTCTATCAAATCCTAATAGATCAGGCTTTCTACTGCGATTATTTCCATAACACTAATCGTTTCGTTGAAATTGTTGCATGTTCTATTCCTAGTTCATGTACTATTTGCAAGAATTTCTTGAAGGCCTCCTCTATAAAAGCCTCTATGTATTCTACTATAGGTAAAAGTTCAGCCTGCCCACTACGTGAAAAGAATACCATATAATTTGTTCGAGCTTATCCCTATTTTGAAGCATACAAGTGAACTCACTGAAGATTCACATCTGTTTCCCCTGCCCCCCACGAGATACACGACTAGAACTAACTCCCATAATTCCCGCACCTGAGGATACCCTTTTCTTAATATTGCCGACTTCAGCATTTACAATATTTTTTTCATAATTATAAAGTTCTAAAGCACCATCGCAAGAGCAACCAGCTAGATATTAATATTTCCACACTATGTAATCTGCCTTGCTGTCGGTACAAGTTTGTTTGTTAGTAGCGGAATACACGGAGTGATGCTAAATATAATGAATTTATCCTAAAACATTTTGTTGCAGCTACATGCTTGTACAATTATTATTTCAAAAAGCTCCAATGCAAGGTGGGGCAGAAAAAATTCCAAATAATTATTACTCAAAGATTTGGAGATATGAAAAAAAAAAATCTAACTTTATATTTAGAGGATGAGAGTGAGCGTACTTTCAACAGGTAGTCAGAATAGCCATCATTATCCTGTCAATTTGCGGCTACATGAACTATCTGAAAAAAAAATATACATTTAGTTTTCAGTGATTTGGATATATTGCGGATCAGACTAGGCTACAATATAAGGAGTTACAATACTGTAACTCCTTTTGTTATTAATAATAGTTTATTGATTATCGCTCTAAAGATCGTTTTACTTCTCACAAGAAATAATAATAGCGTTTATTTTCACGTTAAAAATAAAAGCGTACCTTTGCATAAGATAAAGCTGCACTCGACATAACATTCAAGTGAACTTGATGATTCTGTACTCGCTGGCAATATCTTTGCATAAGATAAAGCTGCGCTCGGCATAACATTCAAGTGAACTTGATGATTCTGCACTCGCTGGCGATATCTTTGCATAAATTTAAGACCTTACATACCACTATAAATAATGGAACAATTACTACACTATGTTTGGAAGCATAAAATGCTGCCTTTGCATGAAATGAAGACCACTAAAGGACTCCACGTAGAAGTAATTGACTCCGGATTACACAACATGAATTCCGGTCCTGATTTCTTCAATGCTAAAATAAAAATAGATGATACTCTTTGGGTGGGAAACGTAGAGATACACGATAAAGCTAGTGACTGGTATCTACATAAACACGACAAAGACGAAAGATATAATAATGTCATTTTGCATGTTTGCGGTGACATTGATATGGAAGTGAAAAACCAAAATGGTGATTGTATTCCACAAATGCAACTTGACATTCCTGAACATGTGACGCGACATTATGCCGAATTACTTTCAACAGACAAGTACCCTCCATGCTACAAGATTATACCCGAATTAAGCAACTTAATGGTCCACTCGTGGATGAGTGCTCTGCAAACGGAACGTCTTGAGCAGAAAACAGATGCCATAATAAGTAGAGTTGAGCAATGTAACGGTTCTTGGGAAGCTGGATTTTTTGTTACGTTAGCACGCAACTTCGGTTTCGGCATTAATGGTGACGCATTTGAACAATGGGCTTTGAGTATTCCGCTTAACGACATTGCGCATCACCGTGACAACCTTTTCCAAATAGAAGCAATATTCATGGGACAGGCTGGATTATTAGATTTGGACCCCATTCCTGAGAAATACCATCACGATGCAATTGCTGATGGCTACTTCGACAAGTTGAAAAACGAGTATCTGTATCTGAAACATAAATTCGGACTCCAACAGATTGACAGTAAGATGTGGAGATTCCTGAGATTGCGACCGCAGAACTTTCCCCATATCCGCATATCGCAACTTGCAAATCTGTATTACGCTGCCAAATGCAGCATCAGTCAGATTGTGGAATGTGATACCGTAAAAGAGGCAATGAATACGATGCACACTGGTGTGACACCATATTGGGAAACGCATTACACATTTGGTTCTGAGAGTGAAAAGAACGAGAAGCATATCTCTCCTTTCTCACTAAACCTACTGATGATAAACACAGTAATCCCAGTATTGTTCGCATACGGCAGGCACCAGAGTAAAGAGAAATATTGCGACCGAGCATTCGACTTTCTGGAACAACTGAAAGCTGAAAACAATCATATCGTAAGGATGTGGAAAGAATGCGGACTAAAAGTTGATAATGCAGGAGACTCACAAGCTCTCATCCAATTAAAAAACGAATACTGCGACAAGAAGAACTGCCTGAGGTGCAGAATAGGATATGAATATCTGAAAGGCGAAAAGATTCGGTTAGAATAACATCTAATCATTAATATTTTACGCTAGGGATTATTCAAGTTTACTTATATATCCAATTAAAAATAACATTTAAATAAGAGAGATATGACAGAAGAGGAACGAATATTTGCAGGTAAGTTATTTGATGCTCGCACGAAAGAGCTGCGAGACATTAAACATAAGACTCATGAACTATGCCGAAAATATAATCTTATGGATGAATATGACAAAGCCAGATTGCCAATTATTAAAGAGTTTATAGGAAGTATTGGAGAGAAGTATTATTTCCAAGGTCCTATACAATTTAATTACGGAACTCATACTTTCATTGGAAATAACTTCTTTGCGAATTTCAATCTCATGATAATGGATGATGCTCGTATTTATATCGGCGATAATGTTATGTTTGGTCCTAATGTATCTCTCATGGCAACTAATCATCCACTGATAGCCGAAGAGCGTACAGCTATGAAATATGAAGATGGTCATGTGTCTGTTTCTGAATATGCCGATGAGATTCATATTGGCAATAATGTATGGATTGCATCAAATGTAGTCATTTTAGGAGGTGTTACTATCGGTGACGGATCTGTTATCGGTGCAGGCAGTGTGGTAACAAAAGATATTCCAGCAGGCTATGTCGCATTCGGCAGCCCATGCAAACCGAAAAGAAAGATAACGGAGGCTGACAGCAAAATAGGCATTTTATAATGATGGAGAGCGTTTATATCGTAAGATGTTTTAATGCAAATTCCTAGACGTAGAAGATAAATAATAAAGACCAATGGCTGTTATATAAAAATAGACACTGGTAATAAATAAACAGATGAGATATCTGAATATAGTAAAAAAACATATTGAATTATTGAAAGACATATATAAAAAGCCCCTACATCAGCGTTATAAACATATAAATAACAAAGATGATGAAAAAATAATGTTTTTGGGAATAGGGGTAAAATACAAAATACATGTTATATAAGTAGAACAGATAAATTTTACTATAAACATTGATAATTATGAAAAGATTAAGTATTTTATTTTTTGCCGTATGGGCCGTAATGAACTTTAGTACACACATAAGGTTCTGCAAGTAACATGATTGCATTGGGATCAGTTTATGTTAATGAGAAAGAAACTAAAGGATTGTCTGCTCGGATTGTCAAGACAAATTAGTGTATCCACTATTACACAAATATATTAACAAGAAAAATAACAAACCCATAGGCAGAGTTTCATTTGCACTAATTTAATTTCGTCAACGGGTAAGCAATAAACAAAATGACATTAAGTAAAACATTAGGATTGATTTTAAGAACTAATTCAAACTCTTTACCAATATTGGTATTAGGCTTTTTCGTGATTTGTTCTTCTTATACAGATTTGTATGCTCAGAAGACTAAACCGAGAAAAAAGATAAATGTTATCAACAGGGATAGCACAGGTAATGATTCTAACAAAATATCATACGAACGGAATATCCATGAGGTAGTAGTGACATCACAGAGAAAGGAAGCAAACATCACTGATACCAGAATGGGTGTGCAGAAGTTGACAGGGTCTGAAATACAAAAGGTTCCTGCGCTATTGGGTGAGATAGATGTGGTTAAGGCTATTCAGCTACTGCCAGGTGTGCAAAGTACATCTGAGGGAAGTAGCGGATTTAATGTGAGAGGTGGTGGTGCTGACCAAAACTTGATATTGCTTGACAACACAAATATATACAATGCATCACACATGTTCGGTTTCTTCTCTGTATTTAATAATGACGCTGTGAAGAGCGCTGAACTGTATAAGGGTAATATGCCTATAAAATATGGCGGACGATTATCTTCTCTATTGGATGTAGAGCTGAAAGACGATGCTCCAGAGAAAGTGAAGGGCACTGGTGGCATCGGACTAATATCTAGTAGACTTACTTTGGAGGGTCCTCTTGGGGATAGAACATCTTGGTTAGTAAGTGGCAGACGCAGTTATGCTGATGTGTTTCTGCGCATGTCGTCTGACCCAGAAAAGAAAAAGGAGTATCTATATTTTTATGATCTCAATGTCAAAGTTTCTCATCGCCTGTCAATGACAGACAAAATCGGACTCAATCTATATAATGGCAGGGACAGGTTTATATCATCATTTGGCGATATAGGTTATGGCAACTTTGTGGCTTCGGCTTTCTGGAACCATATCTTTTCGGATAAATTGTTTTCTAGGTTAAGCTTGAATTATACTAAATATAGTTATGATTTAACTTGGAAGGTTACGGACTCTAGGGCTGAATGGCAATCTGACATTCAGAATGTAGAGGCTAGACTTGACTTCACTCACGCTATATCTGACAAGCTGAATCTGCAATATGGTGCTACGACCACATATCACATGTTTAACCCAGCTATGATATCACGTGCAGGATACCCTGACTTCAAGATGAACAAATCGTATGCGCTTGAACATAACGTATATTTTGGGGCAGAAGAGAACTTAAGTAAAGCTATATCGGTGAACTTCGGAGCCAGATTGACAGCGTTTAGAAACATGGGAAAGACGTTGCAATACCATTATGATAATAATTATGATGTAACAGGAGCTACAGAATATGGTAGCGGCAAGATATACCATACTTACATAAGACCAGAGTTCAGGGCTGGACTGGTTTACAAACTGAATGAATGGTCATCGGTGAAAGCTAACTTTACTCATAACACGCAGTTTATCCAGATAGCCAATAATTCTGATTCAGGATCTCCTCTTGACTTATGGTTTCCAGCTAGTCCAAACATTAAGCCACAAGAGGCTAATCAATATTCGGTGGGGTACTTCAGAAACTTTAAGAATAATGCCATTGAGACTTCTGTGGAATTCTATTACAAGGGGATGAATAATGTGATAGATTTTAAAGACAATGCACAGATTCTATTTAATGAAAAACTGGATGGCGACATAAGAACTGGTAAGGGAAAATCTTACGGTATGGAGATCATGGTGAAAAAGAATACAGGACGTCTGACAGGATTCATTAATTATACTTTGGCACATACCGACCGTACGATAGCAGGTATCAATAACGGAAAGACTTATCTGGCGCCTAACGACAAAACGCATAGCATTAATATATTGGGATCTTATGAGTTATCTAAAAAGTGGGATGTGTCTGCCGAGTGGGTATTCTCTACGGGTACACCAGTAACCTATCCTACAGGAAGAATGGAGATAAACGGAGAGTATTATCCTATATATTCGGGCAAGAGTGAGGAACGTAAAGAGCCATATCATCGTATGGATATATCTGCCACGTATCATCCCCACAAACATCCAAAGAGATGGTATCAGGGTGAGTGGGTATTCTCTGTTTACAATGTATACTGGCACAAGAATCCGTGGATGACATCTTTTGACCAGAATACAACCGACGGATATCCTCAGGCTAAGATGACTTATCTATTTGGGGCAATACCATCTGTAACTTATAATTTTAAATTCTAATTAGAACAATGAATAAAATAAGATCAATATCAGCGTCTGTAATCGCATTATTGTTTATTGCGATTATATCTTCTTGCACTGAGGATACGACCATAGATACAAAGACTTCGGCTTATGTACCGGTAATATATGGCACAATAACAAACCAGAACATAAGGCAGCAGATACAGGTGAACAGTTCAAGTGCATACTTCGATAAGGAGACTAATAAGCGTATAGCTAAAGCGATCGTTACACTGAAAGAGGACAGTGGGATGGTATCTAACTCATACGTGCTTACACAGGACTCTGTGGGAAGTGGTATATATGCTACCAAAGACCCTATGATGGGTAAACCTGGATGGAATTATAGGCTATCGGTTGTGATGGACTTTAATAATGATGGTAGCAATGAGGAGTACACGGCTGAGTGTAATATGCCTAAGGCTCTGAAGGTAGACTCGTTTAATATTACTAAGAAGAAGGTTGGCGAATATACGTTATACTCTTTGAATATAAGTGCTCAGGATGATGGAGATGTAGAGAACTATTATATGGGCAAATATAGCATCAATGGAGTTTGGTATAACAAGATAAGTAAGTATATCGCATTTAACGACGTAAGCCTTAACGGTGAGTATGTAAAGAATCTCTCGGTATGGAACTTTAACGATGTGGCTGACAAGAGTAAATTCAGCGATGATGATGCAAAGGATATGATATTCATGTCATCGGGCGACAGTATGACTGTGGAATTTAGTAATATAAGCAAGGCATACTATCACTTTATAGATGAATGTGCAAGCCAGAAGAATGGATCAAATCCTATGTTTGGAGGACCTCCTGCCAATATATCTACCAACATATCTAATGGGGCAAGAGGATTCTTTACGGCTTATGCTGTATCGGAAGTATCGGCTAAGGCTCCTAATTAGAAATCTTAATACGAAGCAATATTTGGTTATGTATATCGTTATTATCATAATGGTATTACTTTTAAAGTAATGAATAAAAATATATTCATCTACCATAAAAAGAAGATAATAACTGCATAACCAAATATAGATGGAATTCAATTTCATCATTGGGTATTAACATAAAAATAATTATGAAATATATATTTGAAACACGCATGGAAGTGCGTGATTACGAGTGTGATATAGAAGGTATAGTTAACAATGCAAATTATTTGCACTATACAGAACATACCCGACATCGTTTTCTTAAATCTACAGGTCTAAGTTTTGCAAAGATGCACGAACAAGGTGTTGATGCCGTTGTTGCAAGAATGAACTTATCATTCAAGACACCACTCAAATGCGATGATGAAATCATCTCTCGTATGGGACTGAAGAAGGAAGGCGTGAGATATATTTTCACTCACGATTTATTCCGTGCAAGCGATGAACGACTTAGCTTCCATGCCACCGTAGAACTTGTATGTCTTATCAATGGTAGACTCGGCAACAGCGAAGACTACGACAAAGCTTTCAAGCCATTTATGGAAGGGGATAATGACTGACCAACAAGAAAAATTTAATACCATTGTTCTCTCACGAATAGGCTTCTATAATCTTGCGGGAATGCTTGAAATGTATAGACGAGTGGGAAGTGCTACCTCCGTTCTTGAACATCGTAACAACATCCGCGAGATTGTACCAGAGGCTTCATCGAAACTTGTTGATGCATTCAAAGATATCAGCGAACTGCAACGCAGAGCTGAAGAAGAAATAAAATGGGACGAACTTAACAACGTGAAGATACTCTGTCTTAACGATGAAGAATATCCCAGAAGACTAGCTGAATGTGATGACGCACCGCTTGTGCTGTTTTACCGTGGAAACGCAAACCTGAACAATCAGAAGATCATAAATATCGTTGGTACACGACGTTGCACCATCTACGGACAGGACATGATAAGAAGATTCGTCGCTGATCTGAAGCAGTATTGCCCAGATGCGCTTATCGTGAGTGGTCTAGCCTATGGTGTCGACATACATG
The DNA here is from genome assembly GCF_051059605.1 of Prevotella sp. Taxonomy (GTDB): domain Bacteria; phylum Bacteroidota; class Bacteroidia; order Bacteroidales; family Bacteroidaceae; genus Prevotella. The sequence continues at coordinate 2,741,789 of NZ_CP050883.1, read as the reverse complement.
CGCATCGCAACGCTCTGCAAAACGGTTTTGAAACTGTTGGAGTTCTTGCTCACGGACTTGACTATTTATATCCACAAGCGCATAAGGACGACGCTACCAGAATGATAAATCAGGGAGGACTGCTCTCTGAATTTATGACATGCACAAATGCTGATAAGATGAACTTCGTGCGCAGAAACAGAATAGTAGCAGGGATGAGTGATGCCTGTATTCTGGTTGAAAGTGCTGCACATGGAGGAGGTCTCATCACAGCCCGCCTTTCACGCGATTACAACAGAGACGTGTTCGCATTTCCTGGTTCGGTGGGTGCTATGTATAGTGAAGGCTGCAACAACCTTATACGTGACAACGGAGCAAACCTCGTCACATGCGCCTATGACATGGTAAAGGCTATGGGTTGGGAAAACGGGAAGCAACTCTCCGAAGCTCGCAGTAAGGGAATAGAGCGACAACTGTTTCCACAACTATCAGAAGAAGAACAGCAAGTGGTGAAAGCTCTACAAAAGGAAAACGACCAGCAGATAAATATGCTGTGCGTCACCAGTAGCCAAGCAATAGGACACCTCACTGCCCTACTCTTTTCTATGGAAATGAAGGGACTAGTTAAAACATTACCAGGTGGAGTGTATCATTTGCTAGAATAGAAATATTGGTATACAAAAGCAACTAAGTTAAGACTATAAAAAACAGAATACGCCAAGAAAAATAAATAAGAGTTTGAGTAATCAAATGAGATTTTAATGCATGTGTAATATGAAAAAATTTCTTTCCTATATATTAAGGAGTTACTGCTGGACGGTGATTGCTATTACAATTGAAACTTTGATCACAACTGTAATTATGTATTATTGTGACAGTTCCGATGACAAAAACACCCCATTTTCATCACCAATATTCGTAGCTATAGTTTGTGGTATTATTGTTCCTATATATAATTTGCCTGTTATTATTGCTTTGTATAAATACAGATTCACAAAAATAGAAATCATTATAGAAAGTTTATGTTTTGTGTATGTCAGCGCATATATGGATGATATAATAAGATATCTCGTTTCTCCTAGTCAATTGTGGCATCATGAAGTCATTTCCGGAAATGATAATTATACGATCGTATGGTGGTACAATCCATCATTCAATATTGTATATGGCATTTGTCTAACAATTATATTGTGTTTGCTCTATATAAAAGCCAAACAGTTTGTAATTAAACAAATCAGCAAAAAGAAAAGTGCGAACATTAACTAATGATAAATCTATTCCGTGTTCTCTGTTTATCGCATGGGACAAGTATTGCGGAAAAAGAAAAGACAAAAGCAACATTTGGTTGAATCATCTAGATGAGAAAAATTATAAAGGTCGCAGATTTTCCTTAGACTATGTAGATCACCTTGGCGGTTATGCCGTAGGCTATACTGCATTCGTATTTGCAATAACATACATAATCGAATATCTTGATTAGTTACACCTCTTCAACATTATAAATGTTTATGGCAAGAAATAATAACAGATTATGGTTGGTATAAAAATGACAACATATATCTATTGGTGTTTGGCAGATATTATCACAGGATTGTTAATCCTGATTGTTCCCAACTTTATCAAATTTTTCAGAACATATAAAAGACGAAATCGTATATGTCTGGGCATATATTTTTTATGTCTGGGCGTGCTAACAATTATGATTAATATAATTGTCATACTAAGTGCTCTTTCATTTGGGGTATTTTATATTTGGTTAAATCATCTAGATGAGAAAAATTATAAAGGTCGCAGATTTTCCTTAGACTATGTAGATCACCTTAAAGGTTATGCAGTAGGCTATGTTGCATTATTATTTACAATAACATACATAATCGAATTCCTTTTTGATTAGTTAAACCTCTTCAAAATTATAAATGCTTATAGCAAGAAATCAAAACAGATTATAGTTGGTATAAAAATGACAACATATATTTATTGGTGTTTGGCAGATATTATTACAGGATTGTTAATCCTGGTTGTTCCCCATTTTAGCCGATTTTTCAGAACATTTAAAAGACGGAGGCGTATATGTCTGGGCATATATTTTTTATGTCTGGGCGTGTTCACAATTATAATTAATATAATTGTCATACTAAATGCTCTTTCATGTGGGGTCTTTTATATCTGGTTAAATCATCTAGATGAGAAAAATTATAAAGGTCGCAGATTTTCCTTAGACTATGTAGATCACCTTGGCGGTTATGCCGTAGGCTATACTGCATTTGTATTTGCAATAACATACATAATTGAATTCTTTTTTGATTAACTAAACCTCTTCAATCTTATAAATGCTTATGACAAGAAATCAAAACAGACTATGGTATTTACCCCGATAACAAATAAACCCATACTATTAAAAGAAATTGTGAGCAATCCGAATATTTATTATTCGTTGCTAGGATAGAAAAATTGTTGTAACTTTGCACGCTGTATGAAGATAGGAAATATTGATTATGGCAACCGCCCTTTGTTTCTTGCTCCGATGGAGGATGTAACAGATGTAGGATTTCGCATGCTTTGCAAGCGATATGGTGCCGCTATGGTGTACACAGAATTTGTAGCTGCAGAAGCCATAATACGAAGCATTAAGGCAACTCTAAGCAAGATGACTATCAACGAAGAAGAACGACCTGTAGGTATTCAGATATATGGTCGTGACGTGGAGTCAATGGTAGAGGCTGCTAAGATAGTCGAACAAGTGCATCCTGATGTTATCGATATTAACTTTGGGTGCCCTGTCAAGAAAGTTGCTGGTAAGGGTGCCGGAGCAGGAATGCTAAAGAATATACCTTTGTTGCTTGACATCACACGAAACGTTGTGAAAGCTGTAAATACTCCCGTCACAGTAAAAACAAGACTTGGATGGGACAACGATGATCTTATTATCCCCGAACTTGCTGAACAGTTGCAGGATTGCGGTATTCAAGCTCTTACCATACACGGACGCACACGCAGTCAGATGTATACCGGTGAAGCAGACTGGACATTGATTGGCAAAGTAAAAAACAATTCAAGAATAAACATACCTATAATCGGAAACGGAGATATCACTAATCCAGAAGAGGCAAAACGTGCCTTTGACGAATATGGTGTAGACGGAGTGATGGTAGGAAGGGCTACTTTCGGCAGTCCTTGGGTATTTAAGGAAATGAGAGAATATCTTGATGGCATCACAGACGGCTCAAATCCACTATCATTAGATGACAAGATTGATATTCTTGAAGAGCAACTGAAAATCAATGTTGAGCGAATTGATGAATACCGTGGAATCGTTCACACTAGAAGACATCTTGCTTCTAGTCCGATATTCAAAGGTATACCAGACTTCAGACAAACACGTATAGCGATGCTTAGAGCTACAAAGATGGACGAGCTGATGACTATACTTGAAGATTGCAGAAAGATATTAAAAGAACAATAAAAGTGGGATATTAAATCCCACTTTTTTTCGTTAAGAATATGCGTGTACTGTTCATAACAGCAAGCAATGCTACTCCACTGTCGGCAAATACAGCTTCCCATAAATTTGCCACGCCAAACACTCCAAGTATCATCACAATAAGTTTTACACCGATGGCAAGAATTATGTTCTGATAAACAATTCTTCGCGTTCGCTTACCTATTGCCACAGCCTCAGCAACCTTTCCTGGTTCATCGGTCAGAATTACTACATCAGCTGTCTCAACAGCCATATCAGAACCCATGGCTCCCATTGCCACGCCTACATTACTAAGTGCCAACACTGGCGCATCGTTAATTCCATCACCAACAAAAGCCACTTTCTTTCCTTGTTCTTTAAGTGCAGAGATATGCGAAACCTTATCTTGTGGTAGCAGATCACCAAATCCTGTTACGTGTAGCTTACCATCTTTGTTAAGGTCAGACACTAGCTTATCTATCAATGCCTGCTTGTCACCACTCAATATCTGAACTGTTTCTACTCCTTGTCTTTTCAGCCTTAGAGGAAGATTTGCAGTATCACTTTTTGGGGTATCAGCAAGTAATATATATCCTTGAAACTGTCCTTCTTTGGCTACAGCAACTATTGTTTCCGGTATAGTGTTTAGTGACTTGTCATAGTCAACTCCGTTGTCACGTAACAATTTCAAAGTTCCTATAAGCATATTGCCATAAGCCACTCCTGCACCAGGAATATTTCTAAGTAAAGAGTCATCTATAGACATGTTATCTTTACCAGCATATCTTGTTATTGCCGAAGCAATAGGATGACTGCTGAACGATTCTACCGCAGCAACGACAGCCATATCATCTTCTGAAATACCAACAACCTGCTGCACTTTGAATTCGCCTGTTGTGAGAGTTCCTGTCTTATCGAATACCACGGCATCTAGATTTGCGATAGCATCAAGATAATTGCTTCCCTTGAAAAGTATTCCTCGTTTACTAGCCGCACCTATGCCACCGAAATATCCTAAAGGAATACTTATAACCAATGCACACGGACAACTGATAACAAGGAATACAAGCGCACGCTTGAACCACTCTGAGAACACATAGTCATAGGTTGTACCAAAAGATATGAGCCAAGGAATAACAACAACGAGTACCGCAAGCAGTATCACTACAGGAGTATATATATGGGCAAACTTATGTATGAATGTCTCTGTAGGCGACTTGCGGTTTGCGGCCTCCTCTACCATTGACAAGATTCTGCTTATTGCACTCTCGGCAGAGATGCGTGTCACTGCGATACGTATCACGCTATCTGTAGCGATCATTCCTGCCATAACGTCCATTCCCGTCTCAATAAGTCGTGGCACAGACTCACCAGTTAGTGCAGCAGTATTCATTGATGCTGCAGCAGTAACTAGTTTGCCATCCAAAGGTACACGTTCTCCTGGTCTCACCTCAATAATATCATCAATATTCACCTCTTCAGGCTTAACCTCTTTATACTCCTGCCCCACTACTTTTCTTGCCATATCCGGACGAAAAGCAACAAGACTCTTTATGTTGTCACGAGCCTTATCCACAGCCTTATCCTGCAAAGCCTCGCCAATAGAGTAAAGCAACATCACAGCCACAGCCTCAGGATATTCGCCAAGAGCGAATGCTCCTATCGTGGCAACAGACATAAGCATAAACTCACTGAAGAAGTCGGTATCGTCGACGATTGCTTCCCAAGCTTCTTTCATTACAGGAAGTCCTACTGGCATGAAAGCTATCACATACCATACAAGTTTGAATGTGTTGTTTTCAAACATATTCACCCCCTTAGCATTAGCAATCATACCTACTACAAGCATAACGGCAGACATTATAATCTGCCAAAGTGCCATTCCCTCTTCTTCATGCTCATGACTATGCATATTTTTTTCTTCCATAATTAATCTTATTATTGTTTTCGAGGGCAAAGGTATGGAAAAGGAAATACAACCTGGTTGCAAAGTCACATTGAGGTTTTCACTTGATCATCATAATGTATAATCCATTGTATAAAATATTCTAATTTTTCTATATGCATAACAACCAAGTAAAATTAAGCATTAATGATTTCTGGCAGAAGCCGCAGGTCTGTACTCGAATAGACGATTATGGAAATCACTCTTGGTTACAGACAGTCTGTTATATAGCTTTTTAGCACGGATTTCTTCTAAAGTATAGCGTGTAGCTACCTGCCACTTTATGGCATAAATGTAACAGGTGTCCTTGAGGTTGAATATGTGTGGATCGACAAATAATACTGAATCTGGTTGTGTACGGCAATAATTTGATAAAATCACTTTTTCTCCATGAACGTAAACTACAGTAGTGTCATCTGGCTGAATTCCAGTAGTATCTTCGAAATGTTTACCCCAGTACATCCAACAACTATCAAGATTACTGGACTCTGTTAGATCAATCAGCAAAGTGTCATTTGTGCAATTTCTGATACCATAAGCTGATTTCGTATCAAAAATACAAGAATTAAGTATAAAACATATTGTTAATAGAAGGAACCATATTTTGCTCGTTGTTTTTATGTTCATAAGTTATACATATTTAAATAGTAATTACATATCCCCCGTTGAATCTTGGTACAAAGGACCCGATAAACATCTAGCATTTCAACTCAAAATTAGTGGGGGTAAATTATTCTTTTGTCAATCTTATCAATAATTAATGCTCAACAGAATTCAAGTATCTTATATTTTTATCAAGTTTTCCAGCAGTGTTCTTTGTGACAATCCATCTACAAAATATTTTGTGTGTGCGAATTTCATCCCATGAATACCTCTTTGCATTTCCCAATTTTATTAAAAAAAAATAACAAGTATCTTTATCTTGAAACAAGTAGTTGGCATTTATTGCACATGTAGAGTCTGGATATACAAAAGAATCACCACGAGCAAATGTTCCTTTCCACAGAGAAATATCAGTAGTATCGAAATCGCTATTTGCAAGTATATTATAATTCGGATTTACAAGAAATTCCACACTATCAACATTATCGTAGTGGGACGCACCAATAAATAGTGTGTCATTCGTACAATTCTTGAATATTGCATCAACTCTTGAGTCAACTATCGGTATACAAGACGATAATACACTAAGAATTATAAGTGTTACCCCCAATAGATTTGTATATTTCTTATCTATATTCATCATCATAACCAAGTAAAATTAAGCATTAATGGCTTCTGGCAGACTCCTCAGGTCTGTACTCGAAATCCTGATTATTATTGAAATCCTTCTTGGTTACAGCCCGTCTGTCATATAGCTTTTTTGCACGGATTTCTTCCAGCGTATAATGTTTTGCTATTTGCCATTTTATGGCATAAATATAACACGTGTCGTTACCGAGTGGATAGAGATATCCCGATATAGTATCAGGTAACGTATAGAAACAACTTGCGATAATTACTTTTTTCCCATGTATGTAAACTACAATAGTATCCTCTGGGGCAGGTCTGGCTGTATCCTCAGGCTGTTTACCCCAGTACATCCAACCATCAAGAGTGTCAGACTTTGTTAGTTGTATAAGAAAAGTGTCACTTGTGCAATTTCTGACAGTATAACCTAATGGTTTCGTATCAATAATACATGAACCAAATATAACTGAAATTACAGACACTAAAACCAAAATCTTACCTAATTTTCTTGTGTTCATAAGGTATGCATATTTAATATTTCAGCTTAAAATAAATCATATTATTGTTTATCATGACAAACGTACCATGGCGTATATCTTTGATGGATTTATAGAAAGAAAAATAACCACCATCCATTTCTGACAGAATTGCATTAAAAACTCCGATCTCAATACTATCCTTATTATTTGCTTTTGCAAATGTAACAAAAAAACACGAAACTATTATCCAAATTATAAGAGATATTCCATAAGTATAGAGACAAAATTGCCTAATTCAAGCAAAAGTAAACTTATATCCTAGCATTATACTAAATAATATGACAAACAAGCGCGTTTTAAAGACATAAAATAGTATCTTTGGCACTGTTTTTGCACATAAACGTGAAGACACATAAAATATATAAGCTTATGTATAACAGTGAAATTAACAAGATGATCATGACTTCAATGAAGTCTGGTGAAAAAGAGAAGGCTGCAGTTTACCGCCTTCTTAAGAGTGAGTTTCTAAAGTTCACAACCGCGAAAAACGCAAAACCTCTAGACGATGCCGCAGAGATTCAGATTATACGCAAAATGGTGAAGGAACGCCAGGAGAGCGAAAAGATATATCTGACTAACAACCGCCAAGATCTTGCCGACAACGAAAAGGCTGAATATAGCATTTTAGAGACCCTGCTTCCTCAGGCTCCTTCAAATGACGAAATAGATGCTTTCATCAAGTCTTCATATCCTGACGGAATTGAGCAGAAGCAGATGGGTGCTGTAATAAAAGAAGTAAAGGAAAAATGGAGTTCTGCTGACGGCAAGGTTGTTTCTGATCTTGTACGTTCACACATAACAAAATAATATTCTCGTTTCATGGAGACATGAAAAAATATGGGCTGACATATTACAATATGTCAGCCCATAATATTTCCGCGATTATAATATTATAAAGTCGAGAAAATGTACCTAAAACTTAAACTTTTCTATCAAGGAACTCCAAAAGCCACATATTGAAATCCATGTCAGCAGATGTACCCTTTGATTCATCTCCATTACTCGTTAAAAGTAGATTATCTTTATTCATAATTATTTGTTTGTTTAAAATCAACTGCAAATATAACATTATTTACGAGATATCAAACACTTACTACCACTTGTTTTTTATAAAATATGTGCAATCGTTTACACAATGAGTCAAAAACACACTAAATAAACCGTCTTATTAGGTCCTTAAATTAGGTTCATCCGACAAATCGGTTGACACATATGATTCAACCGATTTGCCGGATGAACCTTTATTAATCTCGGTGGCTATAAAGCATGATTTCTACAACTTATTTTGTGGCTATATTTACTTCTGTCCCTTCAATTAATATAGCTTGAGAATTACTAATTGGATATAACGACAATTCCGATTCATATTTAGAAATTGTTTTTTCCACAGCTTTCTTAAATGGAAAATTGCCAAAATGAGGCAGCGGGTAAAAATCAATTATGTTTAATGACGAAAATGTATCCAATTCTGTCGCGACTTTGCTATCATCTAAACCTTTCGCATATTCTACATTTGGAGATACAATCATTGCTCCTGCCGATTCTCCTATATATATCTTGCCAGACTCTATCTGCTCTTTTATTATCTTATCAGCCCCTTGTTTTCTTAATTCCTGAAGTAAAAAGAAAGTATTTCCTCCTGACACATAGATATAATTATTCTTTCTCAACTTATCTGCTATTTCTAAATTGGTCAGTTTCGTTAGTTCCAATTCATCTACAATCATTCCCAATTTTTCAAATGCTTTCTTAGCCGAACCTACATAAAAGTTAATCTTTTCTGGAAGGCTTGCTGTTGGGATAAAACTAACCGTTTTCCCTTTGATATCTTCTTGTGCAAAATCTTGAAATAGATCTGCTACATCATTAAAAGATGATGATAAAAATAATTTCTTCATAATTGATATATTTAATTAATGTGAGTTCGACGAATTTTAAATCCTTAAAACTTTAGTTATCTGCGTAAAGTTACCACCCCTAGTGGTAACGACAAAGAAACACAAACAAGATTCGCAATAATCAAGGAGGACAAAGTTACTTAAATATTTTTGTATAACAAATTACTTTTACATTTTTTATGCCATGATATAATACTTACGACTGTCATTAAGAATATCAAGGATGAGAAGCTTTTGATGTTTATAGAGCATTATAATAGTTGAGTTATCTGTCCTATTAGTATCTTTTACTCCGCTTGGCTATAATACTATAGCTAGGAAAAGTTAAGTTATGTTATGTTTAACGTTTTAATCACAACATAATTCCGATTATTTTAAAAAAAATCTAATTTTGTAATATCTTCATGACCTAGGTGATCAGTCACTGGGGTACTAAGCCTAATGTGTTGAGCGAGGCAAGTAATGATACTATACATGAAAAAGGCGTTAATTACACACTTTATTCTCTGGCCATTAAAAAGTCAAGATTAGCCATGATCAGTTAAATCAATAGAAAATCCATACCAATTTACGTGTATGGGTTTCCTCTTAAAACATTTTTAAATGATAAAAAATATCCCTGACGTATTAAAAAAAGTATTATACTGGTTTTCTGTATTACTTTTTATGATTTTAGAGCTTGCTGGACCAGTAATGATATTAGTCATCATGAGAAAAATTTTTCATATTTATTTATATGGAGAAGAAGATACTTTATTAGCTCTTGTCGTTATAAGCATTACCACTTTAGCTATCGTGTTTGCACTTAATAAATTTGAAAATACAAATTTCTTGCATTTTCCAAAATTAAGAATACAACCACTGATCGTAAGCATTATATTCGGTGCTTTGATGTGGACTTTTAGTCATTTTTATAATGCTATATTGTTTCCTGAGCTGCATAATGAAACTATTAGGAGTTTTTATGGGTTAGCCTATTATATTCTTTGTCCTTTTCTTGCAGCGATAACGGAAGAAATGTTTTTTAGAGGGTGGCTGTTAGGCTATATGGAGAAAAAGTCATTCTCTAAGATAACCATTACTCTAACAATCTCAACAGGTTTCTTCCTTTTTCACTGGATTCCTTTTAACCCAATATATCTTCGTATAGATACATTTATCCTAAGTATTCTTACTTGTTGTATGTTTTTTAAGACCAGAGATTTACGTTACAGTATACTTATCCATTTGACAGCGAACTCAATTACCTCAATGACATTAATAATACCATATTTACTCAGATAATCTTTTCTAGTAATAATCTTAGATATAAGTAGTCCTATGCTTACTACTATTTAACATAGCTAATATTGCCCAATTTAAACTATGGTCAAGATGGCATGGAGTATATAGAAAAAACGACTTTAGAAACTACCCCGAAAGCATCAGATTTGATATTATCGCTAATTTCAAAAAATAGCACTCTTACGAGAAAGCAATTAGTTGATAAAACACGTATCACAGAGGATGGCGTGAAATGGAATTTCCCTTAGAATTTAGACAAAGAGCCAGACATCTTGGATTCTTTTAAGTAGTATTTCAAAACAACATAACCTAATGCCATCATGAGTAGATCATTGATAATTATGATGATATAGGCATTTACACTGATTGGGGCTTTTCCCCTTAAGAATAATTGGATGGTCGCATTAGCCTTGGCAAAAGGAAAGAGTATCGTCAATATCAGTTTCTTGTTTAAGAAAATAGCACCATAAGTAAGAATACCAAAAAGTATGGACGACACCATGCTATAGAAGTTTGAGATATTTTTGTATTTCAAGGCAAACGAGGCACAAGTAATACCAATGCCGATGAGTGAGAATATTGCGATAAAGAGCAATGGCAAAACATAAATCCATTGCAACATCATACTAAATTTCACATTTGGTACAAACAATAAACATAAGGATAAAGTAACCATTGATTCTATAATAGATAATATACTTACGGCAACTCCCTTTATTATCAGTAGGCTATAGAAGGAACGCGCATTAAGATATAACTGTTCCAAAGTACCTTGAGTGTTTTCCTTCATAATAGATTCTATAATGGCGATGAAACTATTATTGGTAATCAGCCAAATCATAAACGAGCTAACAAATATCGGTACATTTCCGGGATGCTTAGCGCAAAGAACATGGGATATGATTACGCTTAAAATTGCCCAGAAAAAGATATAAAATATAGTGTCAAACTTATATCGCAGTGCGATTTTACATGTCTTCTCAAATTCTTGGATAAATAAATTCAAATAGTATTTCATGGTTCTTTATTTAGATAGAAATTCGTAATGTTTTGATTCGCAGCCTCTACATAAACAATTTCGTGACCGGCATCATTCAATTTATGTATCTCTTCGCCTAATCGTAAAGATGAAACCGATATTTTGATGGTGCAATATTGGCTGCATGCGTCAATAACTTCTAAACCATCGTCGTTTATTTTATCAATATCCGGATGATTAATGCGTATGATAAAGGTGTCGTCACTTTCTCCGAATTCTTGTTTTTCAATCATCATACCACCCTGTAATTTGTATATCTGAGTGGCAGTATTTTCGATAAAACTAAAGTCATGGGAAGTGATGATAATAGATCTATTCGAAGTGAATTCAGGGCTTCTAAGGAATTTGCTCAAGTTGATACTGCTCTCCATATCAAGTCCAAGAGTTGGCTCGTCTAAGAAAGTCACAGGAGTGTTCATACTCAATGCGCATACAACAGCAACTTTCTGCTGCATACCTCTCGAAAGATTTTCTACCATTTCGCTCTTTTTCTCATACAGATTGAGTTTCTGAAGCAGATTAAGACTAGATTCCTTGATGGAGTCAAAGGGAATGCCTCTCAATGTGGCGAAATATTTAATATTTTCTAGTGGCGTTAGTTTATAATATAAGTTTCTACTCCCTTCAGACAGCAAAGAAAAAGTCTGGCTTTTTTCCTTCTTTGTCATAGTTTTCAACTCTTTGCCACAATAAGCGACTTGTCCTTCTTCGAAGTTCAGCAGATCGGTACATATCTTGATTAACGTCGTCTTCCCTGCCCCATTCGGTCCTAGAATAGCTGTCACACCATTGCCAAGTTCTAAATTTACATCTTTAAGGACTTCAATAGTACCAGAGGAAGTTTTATAAGACTTCTTCAAGTGCTCAACAGTAAGTATATTTTCAAATTGTTCCATCAATTTTATATAGTAAAATCTTGAGTAGTATTTTCCTTTGAAGTTTTTTAAAATGCACTCCTCATGATTATACACTCCTGACAATAAAGTTATATCTGCCAATTTAGTAGATTCTGCTCTATTTGACTACAAAACTATAACAATATAGTGAGATAATGTTTGGTTATGTTCTGTTTAACATAAATTTATCACAAGGAATAACACCTCAATAGAACCCAAGCCAAACTGTTTGTTCCAAGAGACGTTGGCAAACCAAACACAGCAAGAGTTGTCTCTTCATAAATTTAACAACAATAGTAAATACTATGTGCGCAAAAAAGCTACATTTTTGAGCATAACAATCATAACGTGCTCAAAAAAAGAGAATTTTTGAGCATGAGATTATCATATCTTTAAAAACACTTATCCGTATATGTTGAAAACGATGTAGCCATGTAAGCTAAAAGGCAAATAGAAATATCAATATATATGAATAAGAAGAACAAAACAGATGACATTTTGAGTCAACTCATTTATATAACAACAAAAACTGCCCCAAAGCGAATACTTTGGGGCAGTTTCTTATATTAAAACATCTAATGCTTTATTTGTTCAGTTTCCAAGTAACGCCGTCTTTGGTGTCTTTAACTTCAAAGCCTGCATTTGCAAGAGCATCACGTATCTGGTCGCTCGTAGCCCAGTCCTTATCAGTCTTAGCCTTTGTGCGAAGTTGAAGAACCATATCTACGACCTTTCCGTAAGCCTCTTCACGGGCATCATTGTTTGCACCCTTTTCGCTCTTCAAACCTAACAAGTCGAAAGCGAAGATATGCATTACCTCTGAAAGTTCCTTCAGACAATCAGCACAAATCTGAGCTTTATGATCTAGTAAGGTATTTACTAGATGACATGCCTCAAACAGATAACTGATAACAAGCGGAGTCTGCAAATCATCATTCATTGCGTCATAGCAACGCTGACGTAATGCCTTGACAAACTTCTCTGTCTCAGCGTCACATTCTTTAGAAACCTGAATACGATCTATGTCTGAAATACCATTCATCAGTCTCTCGTAACCTTTCTGTGCAGCAATCAACGCCTCATTAGAGAAATCAACTGTGCCACGATAGTGAGCAGAGAGGATAAAGAATCTTATAGTCATAGGAGTGTAAGCCTGAGTAAGACTCTCCTGCTTACCAGTGAAGAACTGTTCCAGAGTAATAAAGTTACCAAGACTCTTTCCCATCTTCTGACCATTGATGGTTATCATGTTGTTGTGCATCCAGTAGTGAACCATTTGATCACCCTGACTTGCTACAGCCTGTGCTATCTCACATTCGTGATGAGGGAAGACAAGATCCATACCTCCACCATGAATATCGAAATGACTACCTAAATATTTACGGCCCATAGCTGTGCACTCACAATGCCAACCTGGGAAGCCTACACTCCAAGGACTCGGCCAACGCATGATATGTTCAGGCTGAGCTTTCTTCCATAAAGCGAAGTCTACTTGATTATGTTTCTCGCTAACACCATTGAGTTCACGAGAATTATTTATCATGTCAGTGAGGTTACGACCTGAAAGAATACCATATTTATGATCTTTATTGTATTTTACAACGTCGAAATATACACTACCATTACTCTCGTAAGCATATCCGTTAGCAAGGATTTCCTTTACCAACTCTTCCTGTTCAATGATATGACCTGTAGCATGAGGTTCAATAGACGGTGGAAGCACATTCAGCGCCTCCATAGCATCATGATAGCGATTCGTGTAATACTGAGCTATCTCCATTGGTTCTAGCTGTTCAAGACGAGCTTTCTTCTCGATCTTGTCATCACCCTCATCAGCATCATGCTCAAGATGACCTACATCAGTGATATTGCGAACATATCTCACCTTGTAACCTTGATGCTTAAGATAGCGGAACAAGATATCGAAAGTTATCGCAGGACGTGCATGTCCAAGATGTGCGTCACCATAAACAGTAGGTCCGCACACATACATACCAACATTAGGAGCATGCAACGGTTTAAACAACTCCTTATGTCGAGTAAGAGTATTATAGATTAAAAAATTCTGTTCCATAACATATTTATATTACTAATGTGATTGCAAAGTTAATGCAAAATAGGGTAAAATCAAAATATTTCCCTCGTTTCTTATCATTACTTTATTCCCTTTCCAAATTCAGTAGGTGTCATTCCAAATGCTTTTTGGAAACACTTTGAGAAATATCCCGTATTGGAGAAACCAACCATGAACATCACCTCTGACACAGAATATTTACCTTCACGAAGCAACAGTGCGGCTTTCTTCATCCTTATGTCACGAATGTATTCAACTGGTGTCATGCCGGTTATTTGTTTGATGCGACGATAAAGCAATTTGTTTCCAACTCCTAATTCATTTTGCAGACTAGTAACATTGAACTCGGAATCGCTGATGTGCGCCTCAATAACAGTTACAACCTTAGCAAACAATTTATCAGCTGTTTCCTGTTCACCACTGTTTATAGAATGGGAAGCCTTTCGATCAAGTGGAAACTGCGTCTTGAAGACTAAAGTTCCTACAGAATTACGGTTAAGAGAAACAGAGCCTTTACCAGACTCGATGTATTTTTTCACCATGAAGAGTCCCGAAGACACATTGTCGGCATCGTTACTCCCAGGATTGTATTTCTCGAATATAAACTGTCGTTCTGCATCTTTAATATTCATAGTGCGATTAGCAACCGAAATAGAAAGCAACTGTTTTTCTACGTCGCTACGCAATGTAATTACACTCTCGGAATCATTATCAGAATGTCGCTGAACAAACTCAAGAAGCGCATTGAACACGATATCCCAACGTACAACATCTACATCAATATAAAGCATTGTCACATCACTGTCTACACGCATACCGCCATGACATCTTCTACGGATATCAGCTGCCACATATTTAAGATAGCTCACGGCATCAATCGTGACTATCTGCGGTTTTATGGTTTCACTATCATCACTATCTACATCAAGAGACTTGTAGATGAGTCTGTTGAGAATAGACGCACCGTTACGTATATCCTCTAGTTCGGAATTCTTTGTATTATCAGAAGCAAGCAGATTATATACTGGTGAAAGAATCCTTGCCAAAGGAATTTTAAGTTCACTGCTCAGGTGAGCAAAGAAACGAGTACGAGCCTGAGCTTGCTCCATGATGCGTTGACGTGCAATGCGTTCAAGTTTCAGATTCTTCTTAACAGCATAGAAGTTCATTATCCAGCGCAAAAGTGCGATAATAAGAATCACATAAAATATCTTAGCCCAAATGGAAAGATACCAAGGTGGAGATATGATAACATCAAGACTATACACAAAGGCATCATCTGAAGCATTGTCGATATTCTTTACAAGCAATCTGTAGTTGCCATATTCCAGTGCATTATATTGTATTTCACCATTTCTGCTGTCAAGGTTTCTCCAGTCGTTATCGCTACCTTCAAGCTTGTAGACATAAATAGCTTGTGGACTATTGTTGTAAGGCATATCTGAAAGGTGAAATGAGATATTATTCTCATTGTATTTCAAGTTTACTTCGTCAGCAAAGCGTATATCACATTTGTCGTTTGCATATTCATGTCCGTTAACAAGCAAAGAAGTAAGCATTAGTTTATGAGTCTTCACCTTTCCTGAGAACACAGAAGGTGCAACACTAACGAAGCCGTCATTACCACCAATGTAGACCATCTTGTCTCGTGGTGAGTAACTAGCAGTGAGAGCCGTGATTCCTGGTATGCGGAAATGTCGGTCGCTTCCATTCATATTGATGATGCGGCAAGTCTGCTCTCCAAGAGCCCAAATCTGTCCTCCCGCGTCAACCATAGATACTACACGGTCGGAAGTGAAACCATCTGTAAATTTATCGTCCGTCGTCTTTCCTGTATATGGATTTATCATTGTTACGCCACCATCATATCCAGCCCAGATACGTCCACGACTATCTGCCATCATGTAGCTGATACTGCGTTGCGGCATAACTGTTCTTACTTTGAAATTAACTGGATTTATGCATGCCATACCACTGCCATAAACAAGAGCCCAGATATTTCCCTTTGCATCAATATTAAGTTGACCAATATGTATATTTAATAGTTTACCCTTTCCGTCAGAAATATGATGATCCGCAATGACTGTACCATGAGAATAAAGGAGTCTGCGCTTATCAATCACAAACACACCTCCCATATATGCAGCAATCCATAAGCGCTTGTGACTATCAAGCACCATATCATACGCCCATGCTGTGGAATAACGTCCGGTCTTGTCTAATATAATGAAGTTGTGAAACTGTCCACTCTTTCGGTCATACCAATTAATTCCATGATCTGTTGCCACCCATATATCACCATCAGCATCCTCATAGATACGACGCACACGATTATGAGATAGCGGTGAAATCGGCGAATTCTGCCTGAACCATGAAACATGATCATATATACCATTATAGTTGTCGTATCTCAACAATCCATCTGTGCCACCCATCCACATGGTGCCCCTACTGTCACGATAAATATAGTGCAGACAGTTACCATCTCCACTTTGCGTAATATCAGCAAGAGGAGTATAACTATAGAAAGACAAGCCAGAAAACATAGACATTCCATTATCTGTGCCTATCCATATATTATTAAACCGGTCACGATAAAGTGACCACACGATGTTATTGGCAAGTGATTCCTGTGAGCGCGCATCATGTATTACACGCGTTACATTTCCATTTGAAGAGATGACATATAAACCATTGTCTGTTCCGGCAAGCAAATTATCCTTCGCATCAATGACAAGAGTCTTAACAGAATTTCCCATCAAAGGGAGAACTGGAATAAAAGAACGCCCATTCCAACTATATAGCGCACCTTCTGTTCCCACCCATATATTATTATGCTTATCTGCGATTATCGCATTTACAAGTGGTTGTCTTCCCGCACCTATCATTATTCTGCGTGCGTGATTGCCATTGATGACGTATAGTCCATTGATTGTACCAACAAGTTGTCCCCAATGAGTATTGAGCAGCGAGTAGACAGTCTGACTTATACCATATTCCGCAGCATATCTTACGCTATTTCCTTTCTTTATAAACAGTCCACGTGATGTTCCCAGCAACATTCTGTCGTGCATCATCAGCATTGCACGTATATCATGCGGTCCATTCTTAGCTTTTTCTACATATTTCCCGGTATGAATATCATAAATCATGAGACCATTTTCGGTTCCCAAATATATCATTCCGTCACGCATACACAAAGAATGTACACGTGAATTTGCGATATCTCTTCTCTCAAAATGTGGGTAGAAATTATAACCATCATAACTATAAAGTCCATTTTCAGTTCCAAGCCACATCATTCCACTCTCATCCTGTGTGAAACTGCAAACAGTAGAAGTACCGTCAATATGCATATTATCAAATCTATATGGCACGGCATTTCCCTTAATGCCGCACATTAGCAGCACAATGCTTATTAACAATGTCTGATATATGATTTTCATAATGTTATGGTTGTAGTTGACTGTGTATAATATGGCAAAGATACATATTTTAGACCAATAGATGTCCTTTTTGTTATCCGATTAAGAATATTTGTCTAATATGTAGTTTTATTTGTCTATTTTGTGTTCTTTGCCCTATTTTATTGGAACTAACTTTGCCGCCATAGAATTTAAACAAAATCATTTAAGCCTATTAATTAAAAAACAATGAGTAACCTTCTAAATCTATCCCGGATAAGGAATATCTTCTTTATTTTGGGGGTGTTGCTTTGCATGTCTTTATCAGCAGCAGCACAAAACAGAACTATTACAGGTATCGTTACCGATGCTAGCGATGGCGAACCGCTTATCGGTGCGACCATTATGCTTCCAGGCAACACAAGTGGCGGAGCTGTAACAGATCTTGACGGAAACTTCAAGATTATCGTACCACAAAGTACAAAGACTCTTACTGTAAGTTATGTGGGATACGTTTCACAGCAAGTATCTATCAGCGGTAACAATATTGTCATTAAGATGCAGAATGACCAGAAATCTCTTAACGAGGTTATTGTAATCGGTTATGGTACGGCACGCAGAAGCGATCTTACTGGTAGTGTATCAACAGTTCAGTCCAAAGACTTTAATAAAGGTATGGTAAGCAGTCCGGAACAGCTTATCAACGGTAAGGTTTCGGGTGTACAGATAATGTCAAACAGCGGTTCTGCGACAGCAGGAAGCACTATCCGTATTCGTGGTGGTGCATCATTGAATGCAAGTAACGACCCACTTATCGTTCTTGATGGTGTACCATTGGAGCAAGGTGGTATATCTGGAAATTCAAGTAATTTCCTCAGTATGATAAATCCTAACGACATTGAGAGCATAACTGTATTAAAGGATGCTTCTTCTACTGCCATATATGGTTCACGCGCATCAAACGGTGTTATCATCATCACAACAAAGAAAGGTGCTGAAGGTAAGCTAAAGATAGCTTTTAATACAACAAACAGTTTGCAGACTCGCACAAAACTTATCGACATGATGAGTCGTAACGATTTTGTAAACACGATAAAGTCACAGGGAACAACAGCCCAGCAGGCTCTGCTTGGTGATGCTAATACCGACTGGAACGATCAAGTGTATCACACTGCTTTCGGAACAGACAACAACTTGAGTTTAAGTGGAAAAATTGGTTTTCTGCCATTCCGCGTTTCTACTGGATATATGAACCAGAACGGATTAGTTAAGAATGACAATGTTGGTCGTTGGACAGGAAATGTAGTGCTGAGCCCTAGTTTCTTTCAAGATCACTTGAAAGTAACTGTCAACGCAAAAGGCACATACAACAACAACCAATTCTATAATAGTAACGCTATCTGGGCAGCGGCAACATTTAATCCTACTCAACCTATTTACATGAGTAACCAGACTTATGGCGGATATTATGAATCTCTTGACGCTTCAGGACTCCCTGTAAACGGTGGCGTAAGAAATCCATTAGGCCTTGTAGACCAAAACACATCAAAAAGCACGGTCAAGCGCTTCATTGGAAGTGTTGACCTCGATTATAAGCTCCATTTCTTCCCCGACATGAAATTGCACGCGACAATGGGTACTGATATCTCTGAAGGTAAGGGAACAGTATATGTACCATTAGAGGCCGCTTCAAATTATTCAACTTACGGACTTGACTATGCATACGGTCCGCAGAAAAACACAAACCGTCTTCTTACACTCTATGCAAACTATAGCAAGAACTTTGAAGATATAAAGAGCAATGTAGAAGCCACGGTAGGTTATGACTACCAATACTGGAAGAGCACAACCCCAGCTTATGCTACATTGGATGCAAAGGGTGACATTCTATCACAGGTAAAGGCAAGTGACTATCGTCATGCATTGCTTTCTTACTATGGTCGTCTGAATTATTCTTATGACGGAAAATATCTTATTACTGCAACAATGCGCCGTGACGGCACATCACGTTTCTCCCCAGACACACGTTGGGGAACATTCCCTTCTATTGCTTTGGGATGGACACTTACTCAGGAAAATTGGTTAAAGGATAACAAAGTGCTCAACAATCTAAAACTGCGCGCAAGCTATGGTGTTACTGGTCAGCAGGATGGTATAGGTAACTACAACTATCTGCCTATATACACACAGAGCGTTGACGGCGCACAGGCACTAATGAACGGACAATATATATATACATATCGTCCGGAGGCATACGTTTCAAATCTTAAATGGGAAACAACATCATCATGGGATTTCGGACTTGATTTCGGATTCCTTGACAATCGCCTTTCTGGAAGTTTCGACTTCTATACAAGAAAGACAAAAGACCTTTTGGCAACAGTTCCGTCAGCGGCTGGAACAAACTTCGCAAAGAATATTCTTACGAATGTGGGTAACGTAGACAGCCACGGTATTGAATTCTCTCTTAACGCCAATCCTATTAAGACAAAGGACTGGGATTGGAACTTGAGCTACAATCTTACTTGGCAGAAGATGAAAGTTAAGAACCTCTCTTTAGTAAAGGGAAGTACTGCAACCAACATTCTTGTAGGTCCAAGCATTGACTCTTACCAGTTCCAGGTATTGTCAGAGGGCTATGAACCTTATATGTTCTATGTTTATCATCAACTTTATGACGAGAAGACTGGCAAACCTATTGAGGGTGCCTACGCTGACTTAAATCACGACGGACAGATAAACTCGTCTGATTTGTATCGTTACAAGTCTCCAGCACCTGATTATATTATGGGATTAAGTTCATCTTTACGTTATAAGAAGTTTACTTTCAGCGCAAGTTTCCGTGCAAACATAGGCAACTATGTATATAACGGAATGGCAATGAGCACGGGTGCATGGGAAACCGTAAGCTACAACTCATTCCAATTGAATAATCTGAATAATAGTTATGTAAAGACTGGTTTCAAATCTCGCCAGTACCTTTCAGACTATTATGTAGAGAACGCATCATTCCTGAAATTGGATAATTTAAGCCTCAGCTATAATTTCGGAAATGTAGGAAGGTATATATCTGGACTTACATTATCAGCTTTGGTTCAGAATGTATTCACTATCACGAAATATACAGGCGTAGACCCAGAGGTACCAAACGGAATGGATAATTCTTTCTATCCTCGTCCACGCACTTATTCACTTAGCATTGGTCTTCAATTCTAAAAATCGAAATTCATGAAATCTAAAAAAATAGCAATCAATATGCTGGCTCTTGCTGCGTTGACAATGCCTATGGCATCTTGTACATCCGATCTTGACCAGTACCCACATACAGAGACTACATCTCAACAGGTGTATACCTCTGCAGAAAATTACGAATCTGTTCTTGGAAAGATTTATACGTCAATGGTGACCACCGGACAAGGTAAGGGTGGTCAAAATTCAGACCTAAGTTCTAACATGGGATATGATTACATGAGATGCTACTTCAATTTGCAGGAATGTGGCACTGATGAAGTTGCTTCTACATGGTTGTCGGGTGACAAAACTTCGGGTATTACTTATCTGCAGTGGGATGCCAACGATCCTTGGGTTTCCGATATGTATTATCGTATATACTATAACATTACACTGTGCAATGAATTCCTGCGCAACTGCACTGATACTAAAATCAGTACATTCAGCGATAGCGATCAGCAATTGCTTCGACACTATCGTGCAGAAGCTCGCTTCATGCGTGCGTTGTTCTATTATCACGCACTTGATTTGTTCCGCTATATACCTTTCGTTGACGAAAACGATCCTGTAGGAAGTTTCACACCTCCACGCTATACTCCTGCGCAGACAACCGCTTTCATTGAAAGTGAACTTAAATCTGCAGTAACTGATATGTATCCTGCTTCAGAATGTCCTTATGGTCGCGCTTCACAGGGTGCAGCTTATACACTGCTTGCAAAACTGTATCTAAACAGTGAAGTTTATACAGGTCAGGCTAAATACACAGAGTGCATTGATGCATGTAATAACGCTATCGCACAAGGATACACTTTGGAAAGTGATTACTCAAAACTATTTAATGCCGACAACGACAAACGTACCAACGAAATAATATTCGCATTGCCTGTTGATGCACAGAAAACTGTATCTTGGGGTTCGACTACATATATTATCTGCGGTGAAATGGGAAATACATCAAGCGATCTTAACGTTGCTGATTATGGAGTAAAGTCTGCATGGGGAATGTTCCGTTCAAGAGGCGAACTGCCTGCTAAATTTGAAGCTGGAGACAATCGTGCTAAATTCTTCACGAAAAACCAAACTCAGTATCTAGATGATATTACGAACCAGTCGCAAGGCTACTTCATGACAAAATGGACTAACCTTACCGATGCAGGGCAAACTGCTTCTAATACTGCCGATGGTGGCGTAAATACAGATTATCCTATGTTCCGTCTCGCAGATGTATATCTAATGTATGCAGAGGCTGTATTAAGAGGTGGCAATGGCGGAAGCTTAGAAAAGGCTTTAGAGTATGTAAATGATTTGCGCGAACGTGCTTATGGGAATAAAGATGGGGATTTGAAACAAAGTCAGTTATCTAAAGATCTTATTATCGATGAGCGTGCACGTGAACTATATCTTGAGAGTGAACGTCGTACAGACCTTATACGCTTCGGCGAGTTTACCACTTCAAAATATCTTTGGCAGTGGAAAGGTGGTACTAAAGACGGTATGGCTGTAGACAACAAGTATAACATCTACCCTATACCAAATACCGAGCTCACCGCTAATCCAAATCTATACAACGAGAACTATTAATACAGCAATTAAATGAAAAAGATATTATACAACATAATGTTGCTACTTACAACTGTTACAATGCTTAGCAGTTGTAATAAGGACGGTGACCTTATATACCTTAACGGATTCGGAGGTTCTGAACTTACAGCTACAACAAATGACGTAGTACTGTCAATAGCCAATAGCAAGAAACTTGTATTGTCTATGGAATGGAATAACCCTACTCTGCTTTCTTCTGATTCGTCAAAAACTACTCCAGACGGAGTACTAAAGACTTATCTGCAAATATCAGCTAATGAGGATTTCAGCGGAAAGGTTAACGAGAGTACTGTAATTTCTCCTTCAAAAGCTTATAAGGGTGATGACCTCAATTCTATTGCTAAAGACTTAGGACTGAGTGCTGATGTTTCGGCTCCTTTGTATTTTCGCATAAAAAGCGTAGAAGGTAACAATATGGCACCAGCATACAGTAATGTAGAAAAAGTGAATGTCACTCCATTTACTATCCACATGAACTTTGTCAGTGTGCTTAATAAAGAAAAAACAGATACTGTGGCTCGCCTTTACAGTGACTCAGAAAACGGAGTATATACTGGCTACATGAAAGCTGCTGGTTGGTATAACTGCTGGTTTGTAGAGAACGACGGAACTACATGGGGCAACTATAACGTTAGTGGCCATGAGTTTGAACTATCTAAGGCTAGCGACGCATGGAACTGCTGGTTTGCTGATGGTAGCGGACATTGGTTTGTTACTGTTGATACAAAGAATGACGTCTGGAGTGCCGCAAATATCACCAAAGTTACAATAAATGGTAGTGATTTTACGTATGATAGTAAGAAGGGAGTTTGGACTGCTCAGGTTACGACAACAGCTGACAACACACAGATCGGTGGAACAGCAACAGCAAATGAATATAATTCAACTACACGTGTTTCTTCATCTGTAGCAAAGACATTCAATCTTCCAGACACAACAATAGCAAAGGCTGGTGTTTACACTGTTAATATGTATATCAATAGTCATGCACAATACAGTTATGAGATTGTTAGCGGAACTGTTACACCTGATACTCCAACAGTTAAGTTCCCAGCAGAACTCGCAATGTACTCACAAGACGGTTCTACAAAGTTGGCAACACTAGCTAAGACAGGAACTGGCACATACGCTGGCACATACGCTGCAAAACAATGGGAGAACTTCCAAATAGTTGATGAAGAGAATAAGGTGTGGTATGGTTCTGATCCTACAAACCAATATACTCTTGACAGCGCAGACGGAAAGTATGGTCTATGGTTTAATGCAGACTTCACGAACGGAACAACTCTCAATGTGACAGTGGATTTAAACACTATGAAATGGAGTTATACTAAATAGTTCAATTCTTAAAACTAAAAATTTATGAAATTAAAGTATATATTTCTAGCTTTTGTCAGTATCATTGCATTATCTTCATGCAGTGATACCGATACAACAGTTGCCGAGACTGTACCAACTTATGACATGAGCGGTTTCGCAAAAGGTGCCGATGTAAGTTGGGTTACAGAAATGGAAGCTGCTGGAACAAAATTCTATGATGCAAACGGAAGAGAAACTGAATGTCTGAAGCTTCTGAAATCAATGGGTGTAAACTCTATAAGACTGCGTGTATGGGTTGACCCTACTGATGGTTGGAATGGCAAACAGGATGTTCTGGCTAAGGCTCTTCGTGCAAAGGCTCTGGGATTCAGAGTTATGATTGATTTCCATTATAGTGACTCATGGGCTGACCCTGCTCATCAGACTAAACCTGCAGCATGGACAAATGACAACCTAGACCAACTAAAGGTTGACGTTGCAAAACATACAACAGATGTATTGCAAACTTTGAAAGACAAAGGCGTTGATGTAGAATGGGTTCAGGTTGGTAATGAAACTCCAACAGGAATGCTATGGAAGGAAGGAACATATTCTGATACAGATAAGAGCAGCTTCGCACAACTTATTAATGCTGGTTATGATGCCGTAAAGAGTGTATACCCTAACGCACAGGTTATCATACACGTAGACAAAGGTAATTTGCTAGGACGTTTCACATGGCTCTTTGATGGACTGAAAGCTAATGGTGCAAAATGGGATGTTATCGGTATGTCTCTTTACCCAGAAGACAGCGATTGGGAAACAGAAACTAACGACTGCTTAAGCAACATCAAGACACTAAAAGATAGATATGGATGCAAAGTAGTTCTTTCTGAAGTAGGTATGCCTTGGGATTCAGAAAATGCAGAAGCTTTCATGACTAAACTTGTAACAGGCAGCAAAGCTATTGACGGATGCCTTGGCGTGTTTTATTGGGAACCAGAATGCTACAACAGTTGGGAAGGATACAGCAAGGGAGTATTTGACAACTCAGGAAAGGCTACATCAACACTAAATATTTTCAAACAATGAAGATAAGACTTATTGCGACATCATTATTAATCTCTGCTACCTGCTTTGCGCAGGTACGCAGAGAAGTTAACATTAACAAATGGCAGTTCAGCCGAGACAACACAGAATGGCAACAGGTAACTGTTCCCCATGATTGGGCTATCAGTGGACCTTTTGACAAAAAATGGGACTTGCAGACTGTTGCCATAACACAGAATGGCGAAAAGGAAAAGACTGAGAAAAGTGGACGTTCTGGTGCATTGCCTTGGATTGGTGAAGGATTTTACAAAACAACTTTCACTGTTCCGTCTGAATATAGTCGCGCAATGCTAAAATTTGATGGTGCAATGAGTGAACCTACTGTTTATATTAATGGCCACAAAGCCGGATATTGGGCGTATGGATACAATGCATTTCGTGTTGACGCAACTCCCTATATCAATAAAGACGGAAAAGAAAATACGATTGAAGTGCGCCTGAATAATGTTGAGGAGAGCAGTCGTTGGTATCCAGGTGGCGGAATATATCGTCCTGTGACATTGATAATGACTAGCGATACAAACATTGACCGTTGGGGCACATACATAAGAACAAACAAAATCAGTAATGGGAGTGCCAACATTGCCATAGACACTCATGTACATGGATATGAGTATGTAAAAGGACTTCGCGCAGAAGTATCTATCATTGACATTACTGGAAATATTACTGCTCAAAGCGATGCAAAGATAGACAACATAGGGAACATCCATTCTGAGATGAATATAGCAAATGCTAAGTTGTGGAGTCCTGAAAGTCCATATCTTTATAGCGTAGTTACGAAACTATATAGTGGAGACAAACTTATTGACGAAACTACTGATAAGACAGGTATTCGCACAATAAGCTTATCAGCTGAAAAAGGTTTCATGCTAAACGGTATCAGCCGTAAAATTCAAGGCGTGTGTCTGCATCATGATTTAGGTCCTCTTGGAGCCGCAGTCAATAAGGCTGCAATAATTCGCCAGATTCGTATTTTGAAGGATATGGGATGTGATGCTATTCGCACTTCACACAATATGCCTTCTACGATGCAGATGGAAGTTTGCGACTCTATGGGTATGATGGTTATGGCAGAGAGCTTTGACATGTGGAAATATCCTAAATGCAAAAATGGATATGCTAAATTCTTTGATAACTGGGCTGATCGCGATATAACAAATCTTGTACTTAATCATCGTAATCATCCAAGCATAGTCATGTGGAGTATCGGAAACGAGATTCCTGAGCAATGGAGTATCGAGGGACGTGAGATTTCTCGCCACTTGCAGGACTTATGCCATAGCCTTGATCCTTCACGCCCTGTGACACAAGGTATGGACGGAGCTGAGAGCGCTATAGCTAGTGGATTTGCAAAAGTCATGGATATTCCTGGATTCAACTATAGAGTACAAAAATATGACACGAGCATTAAGCAGATTCCACAAGGGTTTCTTTTGGGTTCTGAAACTGCCTCTACCGTGAGCAGTCGTGGAATATATAAGTTCCCGGTGAAGATTACTGATAACGGTGTTTATCCTGATGGACAATGCTCTAGTTATGATACTGAATATTGCGGTTGGAGTAATCTTCCAGAAGCTGATTTCCTAATGCAGGATGACAGAAGTTACAGCATTGGACAGTTTGTCTGGACAGGTTTTGATTATCTGGGCGAACCAACACCTTATGATACGTATTGGCCTAGTCGTAGTAGCTATTTTGGTATATGCGACTTAGCTGGTCTTCCAAAAGACCGTTTCTATCTTTATCGCAGCGTTTGGAACAAGGCAAAACACACTCTTCACGTATTGCCTCACTGGACATGGCATGGTCGTGAGGGACAAGTCACCCCCGTGTTTGTATATACCGACTATCCTAGTGCCGAACTGTTTGTAAACGGAAAGAGTCAGGGAAGACTGTTTAAGCAGTCTTATACTGTTGCTGCATCAAATCCAAAGACAGAAAAGCCTCAGCTAGAAAACATAGATTTACTACGTCGCTACCGCCTTATGTGGGACAAAGTGAAATATGAACCAGGTGAGATAAAGGTAGTGGCATATAATGCCAATGGCGAGAAAGCTGAGGAAAAAATTATATGTACCGCTGGAAAGCCTGCAAAACTAGAGGCAAAAGCTGATCGTAATGAGATAAAAGCAGACGGAAACGACTTAGCATTTTTTACCATTAGCCTAACAGACAATAAAGGTAATCTGATTCCTGACGGTTCTGATGAACTTTCATTTGAAGTTAAGGGAGCGGGATCTTTCAAGGCTGTATGTAACGGAGATGCAACAAGTCTTGAACCATTCACTCAACCTCAAATGAAACTGTTCAGCGGAAAGTTGGTTGTCGTTGTAGAGAGTAACGGTAAGAAGGGCGACATACTACTTACCGTAAAAGATAATAAATTGGGAAAAACTGTAAAGACAAAAATTATTGCAAACCCTTAATATCGTTGAGATTTACATATCCCCATATATTAATAATCTGGAGTTCGCTCTTCTCATATTGGAGAAGGGCGAATTCGTTTAATCCCTTTCCGTATTCTTTCATATATATTGTTGTATGCTCACCATCTTCGTTGGTATCCATTGCAACTACATATTTATATTTGTTATAATATTGCTGGGCCTCTTTATATAATACCGTAGCTATTGACGGACGTTCACAGTCCAAAATCTTTATGCTTTTCAGTTTACCAGCAATCTTACTTATGTCCTTATCACCCACTTTGCCATTTCCCATAAATTGCAGCATGGCGCTTCCAATCGTGACAGTAGTCACTCCCTTAGTGTTTGCATACTTGTTAAACAGGGCATTCTGCGCCACGGCAATTGTCATGCAGCATAGTAAAGCTAATGATATGATAAATCTTTTCATTTGATGTCTGTTATTTTACAAATTCTTTTATTTATTCATAAGTTCTTCTCCATGCTTCATAGCCTGTGAGAACGTCTTTAGAGCTTTCGCCGTTTCAGCATAAGCATCATCGGGATTTGTGCAGTTTTCTTCCTGCTTTGCATATTCCTCTTCATCAGTACGCTGGTTCAGAAAAAATCCAAGAGAGAACAGTAACAGCAGTGAAGCAGCAATACATCCAATCCAACGCAAACTTGTGATGTTGGCTTTACGTACCGACTTCTTTTCAACCGTGTTCCACATGTCAATCTGTTTGGATAGTCTTGCTTCCAAATCATCAGGCACTTCTGGGTCTTCACCCATTATCATCCTTCTTATTTCCTTTTCTTCAGAATCAGAAGTCTGCGCCTCGCAATATTTATCCATCATATCTTTTATCTTATCCATAGTCTGATCTGCTTTCTAGCCCTACTTAGGTGTACCCTGATGTTAATCATTGATAATCCCGTCTGTTGAGCTATTTCTTCATAAGAAAAATCATCAATATCCTTTAGAGTTATTATATCGCGTTGCTGTTTCGGCAGTTTGGCAATAAGCCTTGTCACGATAATTCCCGTCTCCTTTTGTTGCATAATCTCTGATGCGTCGCTCTCATTTGCTTTCAGCGTCATCCCTTCAGGTGGAGAATCAGCCATCGCAAGATGTTTCTTGCGACTTTGGTCAATAAACATGTTATGGAGAGTACGCACACTGAAAGCCTCGCAATTCTTCAACTCATTCAAATTATCACGCTGAGTCCATAATTTCAGCATTGTTTCCTGCACAAGATCTTCCGCTTCCTGACGGTTATGCGTAAGTCTCCATGCAACAAGATACATCTTGTTACTGCAAGGCAGAAAAAGTCGTTTGAATTCTGAGGCTTCCATTTATAGAGAATTATATCATCTATTTTTTATCGCTAAATGTCTTTGGATCTATCTTGCCAAAAATCTGTAATAATACGCTTTCATCGTCTTTTGAAGATACACGTATAACGATTTCCTTAAAGTAATCACCATCTTTTTGGGCATATATCTGAACATTTTCACCGTCTTCATTAGTTACAACTACTGGTTGATATCCATATTTGTCCCAATTAATAGTCTTTTTGGCAAATTTCTTCTTGACGCTCGCATTGCAATCTTCAAGCACAAGTATTTTAACTGAGTCTATATCTTTACCAACTTCACCGAGGTCACCAAGCTTTATATTCTCAGGAAGACTTAGCTGCTCTTTACCTTCTCCCATAAGTTTTATCATTGACTTATTCAGGTTAAGGCATGTAGCGCCCTTAGCGCTTTTGAATTCACGCATCACGTCATTAACGCTTTGTGCAGTGCAAACAGTTGTGGCTAAAGCCAATGCTATTGAAAGAAAAATCTTTTTCATAATGAATTTTGTTTTAAAAGTTTATAACCATTTTGTAGCGCTTACAATAACATAGACGTAACATTCTGATTTATGTTACAATTAATTTATATATTTTTTAAAATGTCAAAGCATCTTTAAATTACGAAGATAAACATTCTCTGTTATATTGTAAGCGCATAAAGACGTATTTTATTCTTTTTTGGCAATAAATTGGTTCTTAGTCAATTCAAGGATAATATCCTACATAAATGGGCTAAAGGCAGAACGCTCTACCAGAAAAAGTTTTTTTAATGCCACTAATGTCATAATGTCACAAACCTTGTGTTTATCGGGCTTCGGCCAGTGACATTAAGTGACATTATCGGGGCAAAAGTGACATTAAACTTCAAATCATACCTATTTTTGGCGATTTTTTGCAAAATATGCAGTACATATATAGGCATTTTTTTGTTTATGATGGTCTGGACTTGTCATTATGTGCACTATGCTTCGCTGTATGTTTAGTCTTTATATCATAATCTAACTACAAAATAGTGGTAATTATCATCAACACTATCTTATAGTTTTATTACTAATCATTTGTTTACCTACGTCATGTAATACCCTTTTTCACGTTAGGCAATTCAATTACCTAACGTGGGTAATTGAGTTGCCCACGTTGTGTAACCCGATTACCTACGTTGGGTAATCGGATTACACACGTGCTGAGGTAATCGGATTACCCAGAAGCTGTGAAAATTTAGGTAATTGTTTATGCACTCTGTTTCTATATTTATTTGCATCCTTCAAATTCATTCTTTGATGCTTACATATATGTATGGAGTAAATTTTGAATTATTCATACTATTCAGGAAGCCTGCGTATATGTTCGCTAAAACTTCATCAGCACAAACATGTATTATGTAAATAGCATAATTGCGAAAAAAACGCTAAAAATAGGTGTACTTTAGGGTTTAATGTCACTTTTACCCCGATAATGTCACTTAATGTCACTGGCTGAAGCCTCATAAACACAGGGTTTGTGACATTATGACATTAGTGGCATTAAAAAAACTTTTTCTGGTAGAGTGCAATAATTTTACTAGCTAAATAAAACAGGAACCGATAAATTATTAGAATAATGAGATGAATATATGGAAAACAAATAATTGCCTCTTTATTTAATGGTACTAGTTCGACTTGCAGTATCTTTAAATAAGATACGCTACGCCTCAACAATAAAAATAAAAAATTGCATTTTTTATTTTGTATTGTGTTCGGCTTGCAGTATCTTTGCAGAAACAAAAAAAGATACGAATGTCTGAAGATTTTGATATAAGAGAAGACAGTTTGTCTACGGCTGAAAAAGAATTTGAAAACGCTTTACGACCTCTTAAATTCGCTGATTTCAACGGTCAGAAAAATGTGGTGGAAAACCTCGGAATATTCGTTGAAGCTGCTAAATATCGTGGCGAACCTCTTGATCACACATTACTTTACGGACCTCCGGGACTTGGAAAGACAACTCTTAGCAATATTATTGCTAATGAACTTGGTGTGGGATTCAAAATAACCAGCGGTCCAATATTAGATAAACCTGGTGATTTGGCAGGAATACTTACATCACTGGAAGCTAACGACGTGCTTTTCATTGATGAAATTCATCGTCTATCGCCTGTAGTCGAGGAATATCTATATTCTGCAATGGAAGATTACAGAATAGATATTATGATAGACAAGGGACCTTCGGCACGCTCAATTCAGATAGATTTAAATCCTTTCACTCTTGTAGGAGCTACAACGAGAAGCGGTATGCTTACAGCTCCTCTGCGTGCAAGATTCGGAATCAACATGCATCTGGAATATTATGATCCAAAAACACTACAACGCATCATTAAGAGAAGTGCAATGCTACTGAGAGTTCCAATAGAGGATGATGCAGCAGTGGAAATAAGCTTGCGTAGCCGAGGTACTCCACGTATTGCAAACTCTCTGCTTAGACGTATGCGCGACTTTGCACAGGTAAAAGGCAACGGAACTATAACGGGCGAGATTGCACAAATGGCTTTACAATCACTGAACATAGATAAATACGGACTTGACGAGATTGACAACAAAATATTATTGACTATAATAGACAAGTTTCGTGGTGGTCCTGTTGGAATAAGTACTATCGCAACAGCTATAGGCGAAGATACAGGTACCGTGGAAGACGTTTACGAACCGTTCCTTATCATGGAGGGATTTATTAAGCGCACACCGCGTGGACGCATGGCAACCAAACTAGCATACGAGCATTTAGGAAGAAATCCTTATGCCGGAGATTCAATGCAAGCAGACCTGTTTGAATAGAAAGAACTGCTATTTAATACGAATTATTTGCATATAACTTAATAAAAGACTAATTTTGCAGCAAATAAATTGATATATGAGAATAGGATTATTCACAGGCACGTTCGACCCGTTTACAATAGGTCATAAATCAATCGCCGACAGAGCATTACCGCTTTTCGACAAATTGATTATTGCCGTAGCATTGAGCAACAGCAAGCATACTACCGAAGAGATGGAGGAACGTGTGGACAATATAAAAAGCATATTCCAAGGATTTGACAACATTGAGGTAAAAGCATACAGCGACCTGACGATAGATATGGCTAAACGAGAAGGTGCCAAATTTATTGTACGTGGTGTAAGATCGGTCAATGACTTTGAATATGAACGTGAGCAAGCAGATATAAACCACCGCTTAAGCGGAATAGAGACTGTATTGCTCTTCTCTGAACCTAATCTTTCAAGTATTAGCAGTTCTATGGTAAGGGAACTTAAATCATTTGGCAAGGATGTGACTGAATTCTTACCGAAAAAAGATTAATGCATTAATTATATGATAACATACAATGTAGACGGCGTGAAAATGCCGAAGATAAAGAAACGTCTAACCAACAAATGGATTAAAGCTGTAGCTGATACGTATGGCAAAAAGACTGGCGACATTGGATATATGTTTGTTGATGACGAAAAGATTCTTGAAGTAAACAACGAATACCTTGGTCATGATTACTATACTGATATCATCACTTTTGATTATGACGAAGAAGACGTGATAAGCGGCGACTTAGTAATAAGCCTTGACACAGTACGCACTAACGCAGATAAGTTTGGCAAAGAATACACTGAAGAACTTAACCGCGTGATTATCCACGGTATATTGCACCTTTGCGGAATAAATGACAAAGGACCTGGAGAAAGAGAAATCATGGAGGCTGACGAGAATAAGGCTCTCGCTATCTTAGCTTCGCTACAAGACTAAGCAAACACTTATATACAAATAATAAAGCCACAGCGCAACCATTAAATGGTTTGAGCTGTGGCTTTATCATTGTTATATGTTTCTTCTTATTGTGATACCATCAACTTGACAGCTTTCATAACAATAGGATTACTTTCATTGATAATCTGGAAATACTCACTCATATCCCACAAATCACGTGCAACAAGAGCTTTCAATTGAAGTTTCAATTGTGGCAAAGTGGCATTCAATTCCTTATCATCACGAGGCTTTATCTTCTGTTTTGCAGCTTCATCGATGATATCTTTCACAAATGATTCAGGTATCTCATAACGAGCCATGAAATCACCAAATGTTGGATATTTACTCTTAAGTTGGCGACGGTTATTATCTACATATTTAAGATTAGCATTAATAACGATACTGCGCGCTGCCAGCTCTCTGAAGAAACGTGTATACTGTGTCGTGTCAAGCGGAACAAAATAATCAGGCATAATGCCACCACCACCATATACAGTACGGTGCTCACGCAAAGTCTGGTATTTAAGCGAATCCGCAAAATGTATGCTGTCGGCACTATAAAGTTCACCATGCTCAAATCTGTTTTCGATATCCATCGCATAATCAAGTTGCTGTCCCTTTTTATAAGGTTTCTGAATGCAACGTCCAGAAGGAGTATAATAATGTGCTATAGTAAGACGAATCATGCTACCATCACTAAAATCAATTGGACGCTGTACAAGTCCTTTTCCGAAAGAACGTCTACCTACAACAACTCCACGATCCTGATCCTGAATAGCACCAGTTACAATCTCGGCAGCCGACGCTGTATATTCGTTGATAAGCACTATTACTTTACCGTCAAGAAGTTTTCCGTCGCCCTGAGCACGATATTCCTGCTGTTGAGTACTTCTACCCTTCGTATAAACAATAAGGTCATTACGACGCAAAAATTCATTTGCAATCTGAACAGCAGACATAAGATAGCCACCTCCATTCTCTTCCAAATCTAGGACAAGGTCTTTCATGCCTTGCTTTTGAAGAGACTTAACAGCTTCCATAAACTCATCGTACGTGGTAACTCCAAAACTACCTATACGGATATATCCTGTCATCGGTCTGATTATATATGCCGCATCTATCGTCTTTACAGGTATCTTGTCACGAGTAACTACAAACTTCAATATACCTGGTATTCCACGTCGCACAATACCGAGCTTTACTTTGGAGCCCTTAGGACCACGAAGTTTCTTCATAATCAGTTCCTTTGACATCTTCACTCCTGCAATTGCAGTATCATTCACAGAAACAATTCTGTCACCAGCAATTATACCAACCTTTTCAGAAGGTCCATTTACAACAGGCTGAATAACAAGCAATGTATCATGCACCATATTAAACTGAACACCGATACCCTCAAAAGAACCTTGAAGCGGTTCGTTCATCTCTTTAGTCTCAGATGCGGTTGTATAAGCAGAATGAGGATCAAGCTTCTCTATCATTCCACGAATACCGTCCTCAACAAGTTTCTTCTCGTCCACTGTATCAACATAAAGGTTACTGATAGCCATTTCAGCTATCTGCAACTTACGCAGCGGACTATCTTTTCCGAAGTCTATGCTCTGAGCGGAAATATTAAGAGTAAGAAGGCTAAAAAGCAAGAATAATACTGTTCTTGGTTTTACCACATACATACTATATTTTAAAAACATTTTCTTCATATTATTCTTTTTATTAACCTTATCTATTTGTGATTTTAGATTTCCTCCAATAGTTCTTCGTCAGCAATATCCTCCTCAACAACAAGATTGTCGATTATGAAATTCTGGCGTTCCATAGAGTTCTTGCCCATATAATATTCAAGTAGTTTACCAACTTGATCGGTCTTGTGGATAGTAACCTGTTCAAGACGCATATCAGGACCAATGAAATGTACGAACTCATCAGGGCTGATCTCACCAAGACCCTTGAATCGAGTAATCTCAGGGTCAGGACCAAGTTCCTTTATCGCACTTTGTCGTTCCTCGTCAGTGTAGCAATATCTAGTAATAAAATCGCTCTTCTTTTCTTTCTTTCCGGCTTTAGCATCTTCCTCAACGATAACCTTTTTATTCTTTATCTTTGTACGCTTGTTACGTACACGGAACAAAGGAGTCTGCAATACAAACACGTGCCCTTTCTTTATAAGTTCAGGGAAGAACTGAAGGAAGAATGTTATTATAAGCAATCGAATGTGCATACCATCCACATCGGCATCGGTAGCAACAATAACTTTATTATATCTTAATGAGTCAAGTCCGTCTTCGATATCAAGCGCAGCCTGAAGAAGATTAAATTCCTCATTCTCGTAAACAACCTTTTTAGTAAGTCCGAAAGAGTTGAGCGGTTTACCTCGCAAAGAGAATACCGCTTGCGTATTTACGCTACGGCTCTTAGTAATACTTCCACTGGCAGAATCACCCTCGGTAATAAATATAGATGACTCTTCTTTACGGTCGTCCTTAGCATCACAGAAGTGAATGCGACAATCACGCAATTTACGGTTGTGCAGATTAGCCTTCTTTGCTCTTTCACGTGCCAGCTTCGTAACGCCAGCCATAGCTTTACGCTCATGCTCGCTTTCCTTGATTTTATTCTCCATAACTTCGGCAACATCCGGATGAATATGTAGGAAGTTGTCTACGTTCTGCTTTATAAAGTCACCAACGAATTTATTAATGCTTTCTCCATCAGGAGACATCTGTGTAGAGCCTAACTTAATTTTAGTCTGACTCTCGAAAACTGGTTCATTTACATTTAATGCTATCGCAGCAACAATACCGTTACGAATATCGGTATATTCATAGTTCTTATTGAAAAATTCCTTTATGGTCTTCGCAATATGCTCCTTAAAGGCACTCTGATGAGTTCCTCCCTGTGTGGTATGTTGACCATTTACAAAACTATGATACTCCTCACCATACTGATTAGCATGCGTAAATGCAATCTCTATATCCTCGCCAACGATATGAATTATTGGATAAAGTCCATCGTTAGTCATATTGTCATTCAGTAGATCTTCAAGTCCGTTACGGCTCTTTATTCGACGCCCGTTATACATGATCGTAAGTCCACTATTAAGGTAGGTATAGTTTCGCAGCATGATCTCTACGATATCGTCATGGAAATTATATCCTTTGAAAAGAGTGCCATCTGGTTCAAAATAAATATAAGTACCATTCTCATCATCAGATTTAGAAGTCTTATCTGACTTCTTGACACCTTTTTCAAACGAGAGTTCACGTACCTTTCCATCACGATATGATTTCACAACAAAATGTGAGCTCAATGCATTAACAGCCTTCACACCGACACCATTAAGTCCAACACTTTTCTTAAATGCCTTGGAATCGTATTTACCACCGGTGTTTAGCACGCTTACCGCCTCAGCTAGTTTACCTTGTGGAATTCCACGCCCATAATCACGCACACAGACTCTGAGGTTTTCGTCAATATCAACCTCTATTCGGTCTCCAGCTTTCATTTTGAACTCATCAATTGAATTATCAATGACCTCCTTCAACAATACATATATACCATCTTCGGGCAGATTACCGTCTCCTAGACGTCCGATATACATACCCGGACGAGTGCGCACGTGTTCCATATCCGAAAGATGTCGGATGTTATCATCAGTATATTCAACCAATGACTCCTGATTGTTGATTTCTTCGTTTATGTTCTCGTTTTCTGGCATATTTATATTTTTGACTTATTTTATCCTTTCTACATCGAAATTTAAACGATATTGAAAAGCTTTACTTAAATACTTTTTCTGAAGCAACGGCGACGCTTATGGTTTACAGGTTCAAATGCTCCCCACTGGCTCTGCACACCTGTATTTGATTCCATCTCTACCTGACTTTCGCCCCAT
Source organism: Prevotella sp. (assembly GCF_051059605.1). Classification (GTDB taxonomy): domain Bacteria; phylum Bacteroidota; class Bacteroidia; order Bacteroidales; family Bacteroidaceae; genus Prevotella. Next base: position 2,705,367 of record NZ_CP050883.1, on the reverse strand, counting down.
TTAATTCCAGCAGCCTGATAACGTGGTATCAAATCATAGAACAACAAAGCATTAGCTCCCTTTGCCCTATATTCAGGCAATACGCCCATAAGCAAAAGATCGACGCCCTCGGTTTTATTGAACTTTAGAGCTCTGATGACATCCCACCAACCGAAAGGCATTAATCTACCACGATGACATTTCTGTAATGCACGCGAAAGCGAAGGTATCGTTATTCCCATACCAACCATCTTATTATCAGCTCCAGCATCCTCAATAACAGTGACGAAATCCAGATTTACAACAGGCATATACATCTTGACATATTGATCTATCTGCTTCTCTGTTAAATCAACGAAACCATATAAGTCTGTGTATGTATCATTGATAAGAGCAAACAACTTATGACCATAACCGCCTTCATAAACATCCTTCTTTGTGAGTTTACGAATTCTTAAGTTATAGCGATTCATCACCATCTCTGCCAACTTAGAATACCTTTCTGGTATAGCATCTGGAACTGGAAGGAAATATTCAACATAGTCATTGTCCTTCTCAAAGCCACCAAGTTTTTCTATGTGCTCAGGATAATATGAATAATTATATATCGTCGGCATTGTACCCAACTTATCAAATCCCCATGTAAGCATGCCTTCAGGATCCATATCTGTAAATCCTAACGGACCTGCAATTTCATTCATGCCCTTTTGCTTGCCATAATCCTCAACTGCTTTTAAAAGCGCACGGCTTACATCTATATCATCAACAAAGTCTATCCAACCGAAACGTACTGACTTCTTATTCCATTTTTCGTTTGCTTTATTGTTTATTATAGCCGCTACACGACCGGCTACTTTTCCGTCTTTATAAGCTAAGAAATATTGAGCTTCACAAAAATCAAATGCAGCATTCTTGTTTGGAGAAAGTGTATTTAGCTCATCGCTATAAAGATTGGGAACATCATATTCATTGCCTTCGTAAAGGTCATAATGAAATTCTATGAAGGTTTTTAAATCCTTCTTCGTTTCGACCTTCTTTATTTCTACTAATGACATTATATTTATTTTTTATATTTAAAACATGCAAATTTAATTAAAAACATGCACATTTCAAAATTTACATCATTTTTTTGCAGATTATTAAAGCATGTTGGTCATTCCAGACTGTAGTTGCAAAGATGTAGACATCGCCTCCATCTTTTATTTTCAATCGTTTTCGCAACTGATCTGTTGACAAAGGAAAGTTCCTCACTGTGATATTTGCTTGCTTGACACCTTCCAACTTCTGTTTTAATTCTTTCTTATTGAATGATGATATTGATATGATATAGAATTTACGACCAGGAAAATCATCGATTTCATCGTTGGAAATAAATAAATGAGAGTTCTTTCCTACGCTTGTTACATTATAACGTGAAACCATTTGATCAAAACATCCTGTTTTCATTATAGACGCATTCGGTTCATAAAGACATTTAGCCTCATCAATAGAAATTGGCAACACTGCAACATTAGGTTGATCTTGTGTTGTAATGAATACATCTTCATTATTCACGCAAAACAGCTTAACAGGGTGCTGTTGTGCATCCTTGCACATGATCAAAAGCAATTCTTTGCATTCGTTGTCAACACTTACGACATGCACTTCAGTAACATATTTAAGTTTTTCTACAGCTGCATGCCAATCAAGCATAGGCGACAACTTTATAATTACCACAGATGCCTTTTCAACAAGTTCATCGCATAGTTCCACAACATCAGGCGTACAGTCTTCTATAGCATAAGTCTTTGCTCCATTTATATCGCGCCGTGCTGGATCAACATAAATCACAGCATTTTCTGCTTTCATCGAATGTAGATAATCCACACCATCACCGCATTTCACATCTGCATGGCGCATTTCTAATAAATCAAGATTGTGCTTTGCAATATCGCACAGATGTTGCTGGCGTTCTACATAAACAGCTTTCTTGAAATTGCGACACATAAACGAGAAGTCTACTCCAAATCCACCTGTAAGATCTATTAGTAAAGACATTCTATCGCCACATTCATTTTGTAATCTCTCACAAAGAGAAGCCTTATACATTGCCGTAGACTCGCTGGAACATTGCTCCATAGAAATATGAGGCGGATATATCATTCCGTCTATCTCTGCCCATGAAGGCAGTTTACTGCGGGCTACCTGCCAACCACGAATTTGGTCGAGTGCCCACGGCATGTCTATATCTGGAAACTTCGCAGCAAGAAAAGCAAGCTTCCGTACGTCCTCAGATTTATGTAAATTAATAAACTCGGAAACGTTCATTCTTCTTTTGCCTCCTCTTGCCTCTTTTCAAGAATCTTCAGTAAATAGTTGAAAGCCTCCAAACCGACAAGCACCAAGAATGTTGCCGACAAAGCCAAAAGATACATTCCTACACCACAAGCAAGACCAATGGCAGCGGTAGCCCATACTCCGGCAGCAGTAGTCAGTCCATGGACTGCATTCTTTTGGAATATTATAGTACCAGCTCCAAGAAAGCCTATACCACTTACAACTTGTGCTGCGATTCTTGATACATCAAGTCGCATCTGCGAATTTGTAAGAACTCCTTCAAAGCCATATACTGAAATTATCATGAAGAGAGCAGAACCTAGTGCTACAAGAAAATGTGTACGCAATCCAGCAGCCTTTTCACGATATTCACGTTCCAAACCTATCATACCACCCAATAAGGCAGCAATAAACAAGCGTAATATAAAATCCAACGTCATAAAAACTCCTTTGATTTATGATTAATTTATTGTAAAAACACTGCATGCGATAACAGAAGCATTAAGCTTTATGAAATTTCATGCCTAGTGTCGCTGTATATTATGCAAAGATAATAATTTAAACAACAAATTAATCATAAATCAAAGAAAATCATTTATTGCTTCTGCTATGATGGCTTTCGTTGATAAACAGATATGCATTCTTATAACCTCCATAGTCTACAACAATCTTTTCAAATACAATTGCCGGGTCAACAGGGGTTAACTCCAAATTGTGAATATCAACGCCTTCACTCAAAGGAAGAGTAACAACGCTCTCAACTACCCTTTTTGCAATAGTTGGATAATATATAGAGTATATATTCTCTGGGCGTTCATTTAGTTTTTCATTGAAGTTGACATTTACTTTCTTTCCATTGTCAAGAGACACATAGTATGAAAGTCCACCCTTATTGAGATAGTCAAGTGTAGACTTAACCACAATATGAATCTTCACACTGTCCTTTTGATCATCAGCAGCTTTGAATCTATATGTCACGCTTGCACCATCTGTAGAATTGGTATTTGGCATAAGAGTAAGTCCACTAAGCGTACGTCCGATATAAGGAATAACAGTCCATTCCGCTTTAGAATTTGAAGGCTTTGCATTATAATAATGTTCTGCTTCCATTGACACAACCCCATTATTACCCTGAAATGTAAAACCGCCAGAAGTAGTATCAGAGACTCTATGTAACTTCGGCATAATCTCATGTGGAAAATTATCATTCCAACTAGTATATCCTATATGTTTTTGAGTCATCATTCCATTCCATTTTCCTCCGGCTATATCGTGGTTATAAGCTGCACACAATATAGAGTCCCGCTTAAAAGCTTGCTCACAACGTTCTGCCCACATATTTGCAGCAGGATCATCATTCGCATAAAGACTATTATTCATCGCCTGTGAATAATACATATAATATAAATTACTCATTGCCTGAACTGGGAATAAGATAAGTTCGTTGTAAGCATCACGTTGGTCTGGACGTAATGTGATATACTGTCGCAAAGCCTCTGTTTCTAACTGATGATATTGCGCCACTACCTTTTCCCATTCGCCAGTTTCAAGGTTATATGTATTCTTGTCTAGCATCTCTGCTGTTACTCTACCGTTGTATTTACATACAAGATTAAGTATTCTCGCTGCTTCGGCAGCCTGTTCATCACCAAACTGTTGCTTGCAAAAAGCGAATGTATGTTCAGTAACATTCTCTGGCTTATATTTATCAGTATCCCACGCCATATCCATAAACAGTGATATAGGATATTCCATTGGTTTAAGATCGCCGACATTAAGAATCCACATACGATTTATTCCATTGTTATAAGCTAGTTTCAGCTGTTCGCACATATTCTGAGTAGGAGTTACATTGAGCCATTTCGTATTTCGTGGAGCACCCACGTAATCTACATGGTAATAAAGTCCCCAACCTCCAGGATGTTTTCTTTCTTTTTCATTTGGCACTCTTCTGATATTACCCCAATTGTCATCACACAACATGATAGTAACATCATCAGGCACACGCATTCCCTTGTCGTAATAATCAAGGACCTCTTTATACAAAGCCCATACCTGAGGAGTCTTTGAAGCTTGTTTACCAGTAACGTCACTGATAATTTTGCGCTGATTAACCACTACCCTTTCCAGAAGCTTCGTATCTGCATCTGCACTCATAGCTTCATCGCCATCACCACGCATACCTATTGTCACGACATCTTCCTTACCTTTTATCCTTTCTATACCTTCACGGAAGAATTTATCCAGAGTTGCCTCGTTGGTTTTATAGTTCCATGCCCCATACTCTGCTCTGTGGCGCGACCATTCCTCATGATTACGTGCCATTGGTTCATGGTGAGATGTACCAATAATAACACCCATTTCATCGGCTGTTTTACTATTTTCTGCATCATCAGCATAAAAAGCCCATCCCCACATTGCAGGCCAAAGCATATTACCTTTCAATCGAAGTATCAACTCAAACACACGTGAATAGAATCTATGATCACCATAGTTTGTACCATAAGTATTTTTAACCCATGACGTGAGACAAGGAGCCTCGTCATTAAGAAAAAGTCCACGATAGCTGACGGAAGGAGTTCCGTCGCTATACGTGCCTTTGTTTACATAAATATTATCATGATGTTCTATTGGAACATCTGCCCAGAAATACCATGGAGAGACTCCTATCTGCGAAGACACTTCATAGATACCATATATCGCTCCCCTTCTGTCGCTTCCAGCTATTACCAGTTGTTTACCAACAAGGGTGATGATATACTTCTCGCGCTTTCCACGAAGTTGACGGCCATCTATTTTACCATCCTTTACGAATTTATCTATGATGGCTGAGTTACCTATAGTACCTACTACGATATTTGCTTTAACGGCATTCGTAAAAGTAGTCTTAGCTCCACAAACTTTTTTTATGTCTCCTGCAAGATTATGGAGAGCTATACCTACGCCTTTCATCTCATCGTTTCCTACATAAAGACTTACGCTGTCATTGTGATTAAGCATAATGTCACCAGAAGTGAAACTTGCGAAACGACTTGCTGCCATAATAGGCATAGCCAATAAAGATATAAATATTAAAGTGATATTTCTGAGCATGTTCATTTTAAAATAAAATTATTTCTTGAAAAGATGCGGAACAAACGCTTTCAAGCAACGACGCCATGTGAGCCATTCGTGAAGTGTTCCAGGAGATACATAGCTATCAACCTTTACACCAGCATTTCGTAAATCTTCAATTAATTTGCCTGTACCCATGTTCTCTAAACTTCCACACCCAAGAAACAGATAATGCAGTTTTGAATTCACTTCGTCAGGACGTGAGAATATACCGTCATATGTCTTATTCATATCAAGTCCGAATATAGCACCACTGAATCCTCCTGCATAAGAGAACTTGTCAAGATTAGTAAATACAACGTCAAAAGTCTGATGTCCACCCCATGACAATCCTGCCATTGCGCGGTTATCACGATCAGTCTTTGTACGGAATGTCTTATCGATAGTAGGAATTAGGTCATTAAGCATTGCCTTATAGAATGTTGCACCATAAGAACTACGTCCGGCTTCATTTGGTCCACCTTTGAAAGGAGCTTTAACATCGCCGCTTTCCATAACTACGATCATAGGAACAGCTTCTCCACTTTGGATAAGGTTATCCATGATATTCTGCATCTGCCCCTGATGACTCCATCCTGTTTCATCTTCTCCCATGCCGTGCTGCAAATATAGCACAGGATAACGCTTGTTTCCTTTTTCATATTCAGCAGGAGTATAAACCATTGCTCGTCTCCACTCTTTTGTAGACTCGGCATAATAGCTTAAAGAACGAACCTGTCCTTTAGCTACACCCTGCTGTGGACGATAGTAATTACCTTCTTCACCTTCAGGAATCTCGATACCTCCTGCTTGACGACAACATCCGAAGAATGTATCACTTGCTGGATCAACAATCTGCACACCATCAACAAACATAAAGTAATAATGGAAACCCACTACCAGTGGATCGGTAACAGCTGTCCAATTTCCTTTTTCATCACGCTGCATATCATATTTCTTTCCACATACATCCACCTTTACATTTTTGGCAGATGGTGCATAAAGACTGAAATAAGCACGATGATTGCTATCTATTTTAGGAAATTCATTGCCTGGTTCTGCTGTTGAAGCTACAATTGCATCAGCAGGAATTGCAATCGGTGTAAATACAGGATAACCTAGAAGCGACAACATCTTGTAAGCATAACGACGCCCAAGTTCACGGTAACCAGCTGCATCGAAATGCAAATCATCAGGACCGCTTGTGCAACCTTCTGATGAAATTACATGAGCAGTATGAATGGTTTCTGGCAGTGTATCGATAATAGGATTCATAGCCACACAACGTCCTTTACCACCAGCTCTTACTACTTCTCCGGCAAGCAATGGGACGTCCTCAGACTTCAGTTTCAAATCAGCAATTAACTGATTATATACAAATGCCACTTTGTTTCCCCACATTCGGTCTCCAGTGTTTGACTCTCCCTGATGAAGTAGGATACCTTTTATCACGCCTTCTTTCTGGGCTTTCTTAGCCAATTCAACTAGTCTCTTATATGGATTGTTGCCATAAGCCTTCAACATACCCTTCATCCACTGAGGAGCGCGAGTCTTTACGTAGTTGTCGACAGAATCACGCATAAAGGTTTCTATATGACATCCGCCTACTGCTACAGTGATAACACCCACTTTTATGTCTTTCGGCAAACGTTCAACCATTGTTCTACCGAAGTAATCAACGGGAGTGAGTCCTGTGTTCTCACGACACAAAGGTGGAATAGCGGTATACCATTGTCCCATCTTTCTGTCTAGTTTATGGTCATCCACAGCCGCCATCATCTGGAATCTACTGTCAACACCATCCAAATCCTCTTGTTCAATTTTTGCATTGCCCTCCATATTAGATTGTCCAAAACAAAGGAAGATGTAAAAGTTCTTGTCAGGTGCTGCCTTTACTGCCAACACTGACGTTACCATAGCTGCGCCAACAAGGAGGCGCCTCAATAATACGTTTTTTCGTTTCATGTTTTCTGATTATTATTAACAACAGTTACAAAGTTAAGCATTATTATATATATATATTATAATAAGAGTTTCATATACTTCTCTTTATGTAACATGTTTCTTTTTTTACGTTTCAAAGACTTTATCTCATGTAACATTTTGGAGAAATAAAGATACGTTTTGTTTTGCTTTTCCACCCTATTACACTATCTTTGCAGAAATATATCGAAACTTTACCTAGACAACATGAAATGCTATTTAATTTTACTATCATTACTATTTACCGTTAATGTCAATGCACAAATAGGAAAACTATACAATGGAGACAACCAACTATCAAGTAGTTTTGTAAACAATGTTTTTCAAGACAAAGATGGTTACATGTGGATTGCAACACGTAACGGTTTGAACAGATATGACGGATACCAATTCAAGATTTTGAAAAAGGAAAACAAGGTATTCGGAATAACAAGCAACTATATTAACTGTGTATACCAAGACCGCCAAGGAACATTATTCATTGGCACAAATAATGGTGTGCAGAAAATGGTTAATGGCAAATTTGAGGATATAACCCTGTTTAGAACAAACGGTAAGAAAATTAAAACGTACATAACCGGAATTCTGCAACTTAAAAACGGAGACATCATCGTTAGTAGTTCTGGATATGGAGTGATGAAACTAAAAGGGAACTATGGAACTCCTTATACAAGAATACCCAAAAACACGAATTATGTAGTTCACATGCTCGAGGACAAGCATGGTCAACTATGGTTAGTTACAGAAGACAAAGGATTACTATGCCTTAAGGGGAACAGTATAAAACAATATTTTCTTAGTGCAGACGAGAAAGCATCCATAAAAGACGGGGATATCTGTGAAGATAAAAAAGGAAACATATATGTAGGCACTAATGGAATGGGACTATGGAAATTAAGCAATGGCACAAAACAGTTTGCGCTGATAAAGTCTACCGCCAAAATGCCTATCAAAGATTTATATATCGACCATCAGGGAAATGTATTACTTGGATGCGACGGTATCGGATTATATGTTTATTATCCTAATACTGGTCAGCTTTCAGCAAATCCATTCTACAGCAATGATATAAGTCTTTCAAAGACTAAAATACAGACTATTGTTGAAGACCGAAACGGTAATATATGGCTTGGAATGATGCAGAAGGGTGTATTCATGCAACCCGCTAAAAGACGAAATTTCGGATACATGGGTCCAAAACTTGGAACGTTCAATTATATAGGAACAAACTGCGTTACAAGTATTATTCAAGATACCCAACGCAGACTATGGGTTGGCACAGACAAAGATGGATTATACCTTCTCGATAGCAATAAGAAACTGATAAGACACTACACAAATGTTCCAGGAACAATACTCTGTATGTCTGAAGATAAATTTGGACGTATTTGGATTGGAAGCTATCAGCAAGGATGCGGATGGGTTGATGGAGAATCCGCAACATACCATGCTGTTGATATAAAGGCAGGAGGTAGTTCCAGTATATTCGGTATGGATGTTGACAAAAGTGGTAACATCTGGTTTGGCACTATGGGACAGGGACTTATAAGACTAAATCTTACCGACTATAGTATCACCCAATACAGGATGAAAGCCGGAGCAGATCTTAATCGGCATATAAACTCACTTCCAAACGACTATCTTGCAAAGATTAAGGTATCGCATGACGGAACAAAAATATATGTGGCTAGTTCTGTAGGAATGAATTGTCTTGATATAAAAAGTGGCAGTTGGCTCAGTGTTTTCGGAAGTAATTGCCCAAATTATGCTACTTTCTCACGCATTTTATGTGAAGATCATCAAGGACATATATGGATGGGTACAAACGATGGACTGTACTGCTATAATCTTAAAAGCAGACAAAGTAAGATGTACACCATGCAGAATGGTCTTCCTGATAATGGAATTGCCAGTATTGAGCAAGACAAGAAAGGACGTTTGTGGATTGGTACTGACCACGGATTATGCTGCATGACAACAGATGGAAAGGTAATAAGTTGCTACTATGCTAACAATGGTCTTCAAAGTAATGAATTCTCAGATGGAGCATCTTTCATTTGTAAAGACGGTCACACGATGTATTTCGGAGGCACTGATGGTATCAACTGGTTTGATGCAATAAAGACAAACAATATGTCATGGAAAGCGAATGTTATTATTACAGGAATAATAATTGGAAATAAAGAAAGAAATACTGATATTATGGGCGACAATTTCAATCTGGAATATGAGGACAATTCTTTTTCTATCCATCTTTCTACGCTCACATACGATGATCCAAACAACATCACTTACCTATACAGTATAAACGGTGAAGAATGGACTCGTCTGCAGCCAGGCATGAACGAGATTACTTTCAGTCACCTTTCGTCTGGTACATATAAATTCCGTGTAAAAGCCATGTATAACAACATGTCTTCACAAATAAAGGAATTCACCATGCACATATCTTCACCATGGTATAGTTCTACGGTAGCTTATATTCTATATTTAATCATTATCGGCGTAATAATATATTTCATATACCATTATCAAAAGCGCAAGGAATATGACAGAATGCAGATTCAGGAGCATATTCATGCAGAACAGATGGGCGAAGCTAAGTTGAAGTTTTTTATGAACATCAGCCATGATATACGCACCCCAATGACTCTTATTGTATCACCGCTGCTCCAATTAATAAAGGAAGATGATGATATGCACCGTAGAAGTGTGTATGAAACGATAAAGAGAAACGCAGAGCGTATACTACATCTTATTAATCAGATGATGGACCTTAGAAAGATTGATAAGGGTATGCTTACCATGCACATGCAAGAGACTGACATGGTGAATTTCATAGATGATGTTTATTCTTTGTTCAGCGATCAAGCAAAGATAAAAGACATTGATTTCAATTTTACCCACGATAGTGATACATTGCCTTTATGGATAGACAGACACAACTTCGATAAAGTGTTGGTTAATATCATCTCAAATGCGTTCAAGTTCACCCCTACTGGTGGAAAAATTGATATTGAACTTACACATAACGATTCTGAAGCAAATATCACCATAAGAGACAATGGAGAAAAAATCCCAGAAGAGAATATCAAACGTATTTTTGAACGCTTCTATCAAACTCAAAACTCCGCAAACGATAATAATATGGGTACAGGAATAGGACTTGACCTTGCCCGTTCGTTGGTAGAGCTTCATTATGGTGATATTCAGGCACATAACATCGAGAATGGTGACGGTTGCGAATTTATCGTTACGCTTCCACTGGGTAATTCACATCTTAAACCAGAAGAGATGGTCACCGAAGAAGATGACAACAAAAAGATTGATTTAATTGAACTGAACGAAGAGAATGATGCGCCTGCCGTTGAAGATAATAAGATGAGCCCTGATAAAATTGATATCCTCAACGAACAGTTATCTAACCGTAAGAGACAGACGATAGTAATAGCAGAGGATGATGACGAAATCAGACAATATCTTGAACGCGAATTGTCTGGAGATTTCTACGTAATAGCTTGTCCAAACGGTAAGGAAGCCTTAACGGCTATCATGAAAGAAATTCCTTCTCTTATCATCAGCGATGTCATGATGCCTGTCATGGACGGTAACGAACTTTGTTCACGCGTAAAGAGCAATATCAATACTAACCATATCCCTGTTATAATGCTTACTGCTAAAAGTCGTGATGAAGACCGACTAGAGGGATTGGAAATGGGTGCTGATACATATATCGTAAAGCCTTTCAATCTGGATATACTTCGACGCACAATCATAAACTTGCTACATCAGCGTGAACTATTGCGTAATAAATTCAACGGATCTGAATCACAAGAGAATAACCTTGAGAAGATAAATGTTGAATCACCTGATAACAAACTTCTAAACCGTATTATGAGCGTCATAAACAATAACCTTAGCGACCCGTCTTTAAATGTGGACATGATTGCTCAGGAAGTTGGAATTAGTCGTGTACACCTACATAGAAAGATGAAGGAACTAACAAATCAAACTCCTCACGACTTCATACGCAACCTAAGGTTAAAACAGGCAGCACATTTATTGGAACAAGGATACCAGAATATTACTGAAGTAATGTTCGCATGCGGATTCACAAATCCAGCATCATTCTCAACAATGTTTAAAAACCTATACGGTAGGTCTCCACGTGAATATATGAAGAATTAAAAGTAGATCTACAAACATGACAAAGCCCTCTTGAAGATTAATTCAAGAGGGCTTTTCATATTCATTACTCAAATACTTAACAACTACTAACTTGCTTTTTTAATCATTCTGCCGAAAGTTCCAGCACCCTGCTCGACCATGCCGTCTGCTTACCCCAGTCCACACTATTGTTATAAGGCATTTCTAAGCCGTGACTCATAAGATATTCACCGCTATAGCTCTTTCCCTCACAGTCAAGAGGTTTGTTGTCGATACGGTTAAGTTCATGCACCTTGTACAGCTTGTTTGCATCAAGACCAGCCATCTTTATCAATGGCAAGTGCTGATTGATAAATGTCTCTGTCTTCCACCAATAGAATACAGCTTTCTGCTTTGCATCATCAACATACATAAGACTTGCTACACCTTTCTTCTCAAAAGGACTTTGTAGTCTATATATATTTCCTAGCTGCACAATAGGACGTATCTCTTTGTATTCCTTGATAGCCTGACGGCACAATGCCTTTTCCTCATCTGTCATATTCTTTGGTTGAATCTCCATGCCTAATCTTCCGCTCATAGCAACGTCAATACGATATTTCAATGGTATAACACGCTGTGTCTGATGATTTGGAGCAGCACTGATATGGCACGCCATAGCTATTGCTGGGAAGAAATAGCTAGTACCCCATTGCATATATACACGCTGTAAAGCATCTGTATTATCACTTGTCCAGAATTCATCAAACCATGGAAGCACTCCCCAGTTGGCTCTTCCGCCACCGCTTGCGCAAGCCTGAATCACTAAGTCGGGGTACTTTGCACGAATGCGCTTACACACATTCTCAAAACCACGATGATATTCTATATACAAATGACTCTGGTTATCCATTGGAAGATACTGAGAACCATGATTCATTATTGGCATATTTGCATCCCATTTGATATAGGCAAGATCGGGATATTTTGTCATAAGATTGTCTACTATACCAAACACAAAGTTCTGAACTTTAGGATTAGCCAGATCCAATACAACCTGCGTGCCTCCTCGTCCCAATACGGCATCACGGTTAGGCGCCTTGATAATCCAGTCGGGATGCTTTTCGTAAAGTTCACTTACGGTGTTTGCCATCTCAGGCTCAATCCATAAACCGAATTTCACACCATGCTTCTTTGCATCTCTAAGAAGTCCGACAATCCCATCAGGTAGCTTGTTCTTGTCTACGACCCAGTCGCCAAGACTTGAATTATCCGTTTTACGGGGATATTTATCACCAAACCAACCATCATCCATCACAAACAGTTCTCCGCCCATAGAGGCGATATCAGCCATCATCTGGTCCATTCCTTTCTGGTTGATGTCAAAGTAAACCCCTTCCCATGAGTTCAATAATATATCGCGAACTTTGTTTCCGTGCATTAATTTATATTCACGTCCCCATTTATGGAAATTACGGCTCGCGCCGCTAAGTCCTTCTTTTGAAAACGTAAGCGCAAGAGCTGGGGTTGTAAACGTCTCACCCTTTGCAAGATGATATTCCGAGTTATCGGGATTTATGCCCGCAAAGAAATAATGATATTCGGTATCATCTGTGACCGTCTTTAGTTCATAATTTCCACTATAACATATCGCTGCACCGATGACATTGCCCGCATTTTCACGAGCCTTACCATCAAGAGAGAACATCACTTCACCATGCGAGGTGTGGCTATTTCTCGCTCCGTCTTTGTTACTGATAACCATTTCTCCTGGTACAAGCGGTTCTTCTGATACCTGAGACTCGTTAGCCCATGAACCATACAAATGACTTATCCAAACATCGCCACGGCGTATAGGTAACATTGCTGATTCAAATTCGGTTAGAGTAACAATTCCTCTTTCCTCATTCTTCACGTCTGTCCATGCCTCTATCATATCTACGTCGTTATAAGCACGGTAATACATGTTAACCTTGATATTATATACAGGATCCTTAAGGTGTATTATAGTAATAGTTGCGTTTCCGTCTTGCTTATATGACACGCCTGTAGCAACAAGAGCTGTAGACATATTTCCATCACTATGGCGCATTGCCAATGCAGCTTCTGCGGGGCAATTCATTCCATAGGCTGGGTATGCATCCATTCTTCCTCCGCTGGGAACAGATAGATTCTTAAGGTCTTCGGCATTTAATCTGCTTCCGAAATAAACATACTGAGGCTGTGCGCCTTTTTCCACATTCAGCACCATCGAGATGCTATGAGTCTGTACAACTACCTGCTCTGCAGATGCAGCGGCAGACCCCATAAATAGTAAAGCTAATAATAGTTTAAATTTCATTATGATATTAGTGTTGATTCAACTTTGCAAAACTACAAATAATAAATGAATAACACTAATACTTTTTTTGCCATTTGTAATATTAAAGAAAATCCCTGCAACACCATATTTGGGTTGCAGGGATTATTATATCTCAATAATGTTTATGCAGTTTATCCTATAAAAGGATTACTCTGCATTGTGCTCATTATTTTCGTTACTTCCGTTATTCTCCTCAACGTTTTCTTTGTGCTCGAAACGACGGTTACCACCCTCGTAGCGATCATCATCATTACGTGGACGACGGTTGTAATTATCACGGCGGTCATCATCACGACGTGGGCGGAAATCACCCTCGCGACGTGGACGATAGTCACCACGCTCACCACGGTCATTACGCTCTGGACGTGGACGACGCTCACGCTCTACATAACCTTCTGGCTTCTCTAGCAATGCACGACGAGAAATCTTGTATTTACCAGTCTTAGGATCTATCTCCATCAACTTAACCTTAATCTTGTCGCCTTCATGGATACCTGCCTCTTCAACAGTTTCAAGACGTTTCCAGTCAATCTCACTGATATGAAGCAAACCATCCTTACCAGGAAGAATCTCTACGAAACAACCATAAGGCATGATGCTACGAACTGTTCCCTCGTAAACCTCACCGATTTCAGGAACAGCAACGATAGACTTGATCTTGTTCATAGCAGCTTCAATACTATCCTTGTTAGGAGCAGAAATCTGGATATGTCCTTTACCGTCAGCCTCATCAATAGTGATTGTAGCACCGGTTTCTTCCTGCATCTGCTGGATAATCTTTCCACCAGGGCCGATGATAGCTCCGATGAATTCCTTAGGAATATCAAGAGTCTCAATACGTGGAACCTGTGGCTTCAATTCAGCACGTGGTTCAGACATAGTCTCAAGCATCTTGCCCAAGATATGATCACGTCCTGCCTTAGCCTGCATAAGAGCCTGCTCAAGTATTTCGAAGCTCAAACCGTCACACTTGATATCCATCTGTGTAGCAGTAAGACCGTCTTTTGTACCTGTTGTCTTGAAGTCCATATCACCAAGGTGGTCTTCATCACCAAGGATATCACTCAAAATAGCATATTTATCTTCTCCAGGATTCTTAATCAATCCCATTGCAATACCACTTACTGGCTTCTTCATTGGAACACCAGCATCCATAAGTGCAAGAGTTCCTGCACAAACACTAGCCATAGAAGAAGAACCGTTAGATTCAAGAATCTGACTTACAAGACGAACTGTATAAGGATAATTCTCAGGAATCTGACCCTTCAAACCACGCCATGCCAAGTGACCATGACCAATCTCTCTACGGCCTACACCGCGCTGAGCCTTAGCCTCACCTGTTGAGAATGGAGGGAAGTTATAGTGAAGAAGGAAACGCATATAACTCTTTCCGAGTACATCGTCAACCATCTTTTCATCAAGCTTTGTACCAAGAGTACATGTAGAAAGAGACATTGTCTCACCACGCTGGAAGATTGCACTTCCGTGAGGCATTGGCAATGCATCAACTTCGCACCAGATAGGACGGATGTCTGTAGTCTTACGACCATCAAGACGCATACCTTCATCAAGGATGCAACGGCGCATTGCGTCACGCATAACATCGTCATAATAACGATGAGCCTCAGCATGCTTCTCTTCCAAATCATCAGCTGAAAGATCAGTATGAGCTGCATCGTAAGCTTCAAGGAAGTCTGCGATAATCTTGTCGAAAGCATCCATACGTGCATGCTTCTCAAGAGCCTGCTTGTTTACGTCGTAAGCTGGAGTATAGAGTTCCTTCTTAATCTGCTCGCGGAGTTCTTCATCATTTATTTCACCATCGTACTCACGCTTTACGTCAGTACCAAGTTCCTTAGAAAGTTCTGTCTGAAGTTGACACATAGGTTTGATAGCATCTGCTGCAACCTTCAATGCGTCAATAAGATCCTGCTCTGAAACCTCTTTCATCTCACCTTCAACCATCATGATGTTGTCTGTTGTTGCACCGACCATAAGGTCCATGTCAGCATCAGCCATTTGCTGGAATGTTGGGTTAATCACGTATTCACCGTTTACACGAGCTACGCGAACCTCAGAAATAGGGAAATCAAAAGGAATGTCTGAACAAGCCATGGCTGCTGAAGCAGCAAAACCTGCCAATGCATCAGGCTGATCTACGCCATCTGCAGAAAGCAACATAACCTGAACATAAACTTCAGCATGGTAATTAGAAGGGAAAAGTGGACGAAGTACACGATCCACCATTCTAGAGGTTAAAATCTCATTGTCACTTGATTTACCTTCGCGCTTTGTAAAGCCACCAGGGAAACGACCTGCAGCACTATACTGCTCACGATAATCCACCTGCAAAGGCATAAAATCTGTTCCCGGAACCGCATCCTTTGCTGCACAAACAGTTGCTAGAAGTACAGTGTTGCCCATGCGTAAAACCGCAGCGCCATCAGCCTGTTTTGCAACCTTTCCGGTCTCAATTGAGATGGTTCTTCCATCTGGCAATTGAACTGTTTTTGTAATAACGTTCATCTAAAAATTTAAAATAACTTATTGTTTTATCTACATCTTATAATACTGGGCAAAGATACCTATTACATATGAAAAAAAAGAATAAACGCATAATTATTTTAGATTTTTAATCATAATGCCATATTGACTCCTTCTCTTATAGGCTAGAGACGGTTGTTGAAAAGTGAACATAGGCAATTATTATTACTTCTTTACATGCCTGCCATAGATTTCAATATCTTGAATAATAAAATAATCCAAAAGATGAGCTTTCATGCTTTCTGTAAATTTCCCATCAGGAATGCGTTCATAAAACTGTTCCTCTTCCAACGTATATGGGGATTTAAAGGTGATATAGATAGTGGTAAACCAATCCCTATGATTCTCAAAAAGATAAGTCCAAGAACCATAATCATTCCAAAAAATATCAATATGGCTAACATATTCTTTACCTTCTGGGTCAATGTATGGTGAGGTTGTTCCTACAATTGCGGTTCCAACTTCAAAGTCTTTCTCATAGTATTTGAGAAACTCCTTAAGTTTCTTGTTCACAAAATAACTTTTCTGCTGAACAAAATTTTTATAAAGATACTCTGTGGTATCTTTATTACATGATGATTTAAAATCATAATATTTAAACTCTTGTGCGCTGATGTTTAAACAGCACCATACTAATGTTATAATGAATAATACTTTTTTCATGATTATATAGCTTATAAGGAAGTATTAAAATTGCAATAACTCTTGGCGTAATTATGATTAGATAATGTTCTTCTTACGCAAAATAGCATGCTTACTTTTTATGTTGACCATCTAAATCACTAGGTGTGCTAATCTCTTTAGTATAGCTACCGTCAACAGAAAGTATTTTACCATGATTATCTAATTTTACATAGAATCCTATCTCCATATTTTTCTTTGTATCAAAATCATAGAGAGGATATCTAACAAGATACACAGAGGGGTCTTTTTTCTCTATTTTTAAATAGGACAATGAACTAAGATCAATTCCCCAATTACCTGTAACAAAATCTTCCGCTGGAGATTTAGGATTTTCCAACTCATCAATAACCTTTTTTTTGAATGAGTCCGAAGCATATTTATCAAGAAGACTCTTGAGCTCATTAAGATACTTATCATAGTCATTAATATCTGAAATTACAGCATAGTTCGAGTAAAAATTGCGGATAGACACCTGATTATGATCAGATTGTTGCTGAGCACAACACGTTTCTGGGTATATTATAGATACCAAAAGCATCAGTGTAATAAAAAAATGTTTCATAATTTTAAATCATTATTATTTCTATAAATTTTATATGTAGAACGTTTCTGCATACTTACTTTTTATGTTGACCATCTAAATCATTAGAATTATTGATTTCTTTAGTATAATTGCCTGTAACTGACTTTATTTTACCATGATTATCCAATGTTACATTGAGTCCAATCTCAATATATTTCTTTTCATCAGAATCATAAATAGGATAACTGACAAGATAATAAGTTCCTCTTTTTTCTACTTTTAAATTATCCAAAGATAGTTTCTGGATACCATGATCATCTGTAGCAATATCTGCTCCTGGACTATTAGGATCATCTAACTCTGATAAGACAGACCGTTTGAAAGAACTTGAAGCATATTCATCAAGTAAAACTGTATACTGCTTATAAAAATCATCATAATTTGTTAACTCATAAATGGACCCATATTTGCAATAAAACAGACGTACATTTATTTGATTATTATCTACTTGCTGCTGTGCTTGGCAAACTGTTGGCAATATGAATAAAGCCAAGAGTAAAAAATTTATTAAATGCTTTTTCATTATAAAGTTTTAAAATTCCATATTTCCCATCAATTTTAATGTCACTGACAATTAAATCTAAAGGATTACATAAATGAATTTATGAATATTTCTATGATAAGAGATTGCATAAGTTCTTACTTAATTTCCTTTAAAATAATTCCATCTATCGCTACAAAGATTGGCTTTGAAATCACTTTAGATGTAAAAGCCCCATTTTCTGTTTCTATAGAGATTGATTTAGGACTTGACTTTTGATTATCTATATAGACTATAGCTGCGAAATAGTGTGTCTCGTTGAAATAACTATAAGGATAACTACCTATATCAAGGCAAAGATTATTGATTATATATGGCATATCACTTAGATGCTTTACCATTTTGCATGTTAAGTATCTATGGTGTTCATACATATCTATGTATTTATATTCAACATTTAAGAGATCATACGGAATACCATATATTTTATCTAATCCTCTTATACTATCTGATAATAATATTGATTTATCATCCGTGATTCTGATTTTATTTATCAAGCTTGAAATGCCATCTAAATACTGTTTGAATCCCATAAGTTGCTTACGCTTGTTGGCATCTTTTAATTTAACCACAATCAAATAATAACTTCCATGCTTTTTGTTTGAAAATGCCATCCCTTTGATATTGATTTTTTGCATCGAGACCCCATCAACATCATAGTTAGGAATAACAGTCTGCTGACAAAAATATAATGTAGCACAAATACAAATAACTATTGCCAATATCCAAATGATTATCCTTTTCATAATTATATAATTTATTAGGAAGTAATGAACTTAATTATTGCTGTTTATCTAAATCATTAGGATTATTGATTTCTTTAGTATAATTGCCAGTAACTGACTTTATTTTACCATGATTATCTAATGTTACATTGAGTCCAATCTCAATATATTTTTTTGTATCAGAATCATAAATAGGATAACTGACAAGATAATAAGTTCCTCTTTTTTCTACTTTTAAATTACCCAAATATTGAGCCTGAATGCCATTATCATCTGTAGCAATATCTGCTGCTGGACTATTAGGATCATCTAACTCTGATAAAACAGACTGTTTAAAAGAACTTGAAGCATATTCATCAAGTAAGGCTGTATACTGCTTATAAAAATCATCAAAATTAGGTGACTGACAAATGGACGCATATTTGCAATAAAACAGACGTACATTTATTTGATTACTATCTACTTGCTGCTGTGCTTGGCAAACTGTTGGCAATATGAATAAAGCCAAGAGTAAAAATTTTATTAAATGCTTTTTCATTATAAAGTAATGAACTTGATTATTGCTGTTTATCTAAATCATTAGGATTATTGATTTCTTTAGTATAATTGCCAGTAACTGACTTTATTTGACCATGATTATCCAATGTTACATTGAGTCCAATCTCAATATATTTTTTTTCATCAGAATCATAAATAGGATACCTTACAAGATAATAAGCTCCTCTTTTTTCTACTTTTAAATTACCCAAATATAGAGCCTGAATGCCATTATCATCTGTAGCAATATCTGGTGGTGGAATATTAGGATCATCTAGCCCTGATAAAATAGACTGTTTAAAAGAACTTGAAGCATATTCATCAAGTAAGGCTGAATACTTCTTATAAAAATCATCAAAATTAGGTGACTGGTAAATTACTGCATAACTTGAGTAAAAAGCTCGAATAGACACTTGATTTTGATCTACCTGCTGCTGAGCTAGGCACACTGTTGGCAATATCAATAAAGCCATGAGTAAAAAATTTATTAAGTGCTTTTTCATATAATTAGATTTTTTAGTGTCGCTGTATTAGATAAAATATGCGAATTTTATTTAATTGCAAATATATAGCTTTTTTCCTAATTTCGAGTTCCTAATTTGTATCAAATGCTTTATAAATTGTATCAAAGATGAAATTCACTTGCGTAATATATTCACTATAAACCTGTATTGTAGAAAAGAAGAAAGCCTGTAAGAGTATTCTTACAGGCTTTCTTCTTAGTATTCATTACCAGTAGTGATGCTTGGTCCGTCAATGATTTCAGGATTAGGAACTCCTGAGTGAATATCACTATATGCTTTATGTATATCTGAAAGATCTATTGTAACATCCTTGTTTACCGGTCGATCCTTATCAACCAGACTGTGAGAGAACAACCAATCGTATGTCTTTTTTAGGTAAAATATACGAGCAGGAGTTCCATGATTGGCTCCTTGAAGCCAATTATATCGCAAACGAGTATCATTTCCAGAATTCTGTAATTTATCCACTACAACTTCTGACTGCTTAATAGACACTGCCCGATCCGCTGTTCCATGAATAATCCAAAATGGAAGTTCGCCCAATCCGCTTACATCATGAAGTGAAGTTCCGCCACAAAGAGCCATTCCTGCAGCTATTCGGTCTGGATAGGTTGCACAAACATCCATTGTTCCATAACCACCAAGGCTCATTCCAAGCACATAAACTCTTGTAGAATCACATTTATAGTTTGCTTTTACCCAATCAAGCACCTGCATAATCTTTTTGGGGCTCCATGCCCCACCAGGGTTTTGCGGAACAATAGTAATGGCATCTATCTCACGACCTTTCACAATAGCATCCAGAGGTCCATAGCGTCTTACCCTATTTAGATTATGACCGCACAAACTTGCACCATGAAGGAATATCACGACAGGAGTAGTCTCTAATGAATAAAAATAATCCTGCGGAGTATATACCCAGAAGTCATATCCTCCTGGTATCTGGTCTTTCACCGGACGCAGGAAATCATAGGCTGAAGCGTTTAATGAGACAAGCATCAGCAACAATATATATATAGTTTTTTTCATAAAAACAGAGAACTTATTGATTTTCAAAGATATAACAAATTAAATGCATCGCAAAATTATTTAGACATTTATTGCCTTATTATAGTATTATTAAGATATTTGATACATCTATAAATATCAAGTCTTCTCTATTTTATTGTAGTTCTTATTCTTAACTAGTTACACTTGTAGGAATGTTGATCAGTATATATGTTTAAAGATTCCATAACGTATTGTTATTTAAAACATTACCATTTCAAATAACCATATTTTCCTTTATACCACAACTGTACTGCATTAATTAAATTTTGCCAGATAACATAAGCGCACGGCGCAATAACTGCGGTTGGGTTAAGAAAGGAAAGCATTAACCATATTCCTATAACGGTATTTTTTTGTCCTAAAGCCTGACCGCCAGCGATACTCTCTCCCCAGAAACGACCCACAAATTTACCAATACCAAAAAGTAATAAGGAAATAATCAACGGTAAAATAATCAATAAAGCCATTGTTGTACCCATAAGCTGTGAACGGGTAATCATTCGCACTGTCAACCCCATAACAATAGAAAGGTTGAAGGACCACAAATAGAAAGCTATATTAGATTTTGACTTAAGCCAGATAATAATCTTCGGTAAGAACCTTCTCGTAAATAACGCCAGTAATAAAGGCAATACCAAAACTAAAAGAACACGTTTAAGTACCATCAGAAAAGCGAAGAGGAAAGTAATATCCGCTGATTTTTCTACCATTGGAAAGAAAAGAGGAATAATGATAGAGGTAAAGCAGTTCGCTATAATCATATATACAGTCATAGAAGCTATACTTCCACCAAGTTTTTCTGTGATAACAGGGGCGGCAGCGGCAGTAGGACAAATAACACAGACAAAAACTCCTTCCAAGATCATTTTCGTCTCAGCCGATGTTGTCCAAGAAATAAGTAAAACTACACTTGCTGAAAGTAATGTACGAATACCTTGTAAACAGAAATGCCAAGTACGAGGTCGAAATTCATCAAGCTTGATTTTACAGAAGGTGACATAAAGCATCGTAAAAATTACAAAAGGCATCAAACTTACCAAACGAGGGCCAGCAACATCACCTATTGGTACAAGAAACGAAATACGTGAAAAAAGGAGATAAATTATTGTTCCCGCACATATAGCAAAAAGCAATGTCCATTGTTTGATAAATTTTATTATACTCATAAGACCAAACCTAATTTTATTTTTTACAAAGGTACTGCTATTTGATAACAATGCAAAAAAACTACGCTTTTAAATTTATAAAACGGAGATTATATCCAATTAGTAGATGTAAGGGCTAAAGCTCTAGAAGTGGATAATCTACTCGGACTCAGTATTGAGAGAAAACAAATAATACCGTTTCAGAATTATTGTTATACAGTATTAAAAACACATAAAAACAAGACAAAAGATGTAGTCTGATTAGTATATGTGTTATTTTTGTAGCAAAATTAACCCTGAGCTATAAAAGCAAATATCCACTAATATTGCTTAATTAACCCCTATACTTATGAGTAAGAAAATTTTATTTTTTGTAATTGTATCAATCGCTATTGCAATATCAAGTTGTAGTAATACAGAAGAATATGATGAGCATTGGCAATATGTACGAACGGATACAATCCTTGTGCATGATAAAAAAGAATACCATTTCTATCCAGGCACTTCTATTATATCTAAAGACAAATGGTATGTAATAACAGACAGAAATGGAGTAAAAGACACCATTGAGTATATAGAAGGTTTTGAAAATATTTACAAAGAAGGATTTTCATACCTTATTATTGCACAGGTATCAATGCCAACAGCTTACATGCCAGACCTATATGGTTACAGATATAAACTGATAAAAGTACTTGAGGAGAAAAAAACACCATAAGATAAGATCTAATATGTTATTTTTGTGTTAAGAGAGAATTATAAATAAGAATATAATACTTCTTTAGAATACCTTTTATTGCAATAAAAATATTTTTTTTGCAGGTTTTTAGTGCCGTTTCCTACATGTTTTCACCAAACGCATTGTTATACAATACGTTAGCTAATGTATATAAGTCCGTTCTTATACATTTTAGGGAGTGATTAGGCCCTAATCACTCTATTGTCCTACATGCTTTGCAGAGTGATTAGGGCCTAATCACTCAAAGACGCACCGAAAAAGGTGATTTTATTTTCGCTGTACTTCACACATTTTGACTATGATCGGAATCAATATACACATTCATAGTTATACATTCTGAAACACTATACACATTTTTAAGCTGTTACTGATAATCATTATTGTTGCATGAAATCCTTTACTGAAAAGATTGGCACATCAAAATGCTATACAAATCAGTTTTATTTATAAATTTTGTTTACAAATAGAAACAAAATTCCTAAATTTATAATTCCCAAGAAAGACATTACGGTGATTTGCTTTACTGCCAGAGACACGACATAATGGTGGGGCTAAAAAAGCGATTTTAGTATTATGCTTTGATCAAATTCCATCGTTTTAGGTACAAATACGTGCTAATAATGTAGGAACCATGTAGGAAAGATGTAGGAAAAGGCACTTATATACATCATGTAAACTATTGACAAATAGCTATTTAAGTCAAAAATGTAGGTAATGTAGGTTATTTTTCTTTTTTTCTGGAATATTTTTCTATTTAGAGGGTAGCATTCTCCATAAATGACCCTTGTTTCTAAGTCATTTTGCACTTGCTCTATTAGAAAACAACCTTTTAATTACATTGATTTTATTGACTGTTTTCGTTAGAATCCCTTCACTTTTGCGCAAAATAAAAAGCATGTAAGGAATGAAAAAGTGACCATAAACCCGTGTTACAATTAAGATCCACCTAATGAAAGCCATCGATGATAGGCTAGATAGGAACTTGTAGCTAATAATACTAGCGGGAATAAATAATATAATATTCCATAAATGCTATATTTTAAATGTTGCTCAAAAGTATACTTTGAGAACTCATCAAAAAAGTCATCTTTTCGCTTATCTACACAATACCTGTGTAATGGCCATGACCAAAGAAATAATATAGCTATGAAAATGATAAGATCGATAGTACCATATGGAGCTACATCTTTTATCGTATCAACACCAAATGCATATAAAAACACAAAAACATCTAGATTTAAAATAACATAGCCAATATAAAAGACGCTAGCTGTAAAAAAAATAACACTAGCAGATGAGCCATCTTTTATTTGTTGAATCTGTTGATTACGGCTTTCTTTAAGTGTACTTGTATTCCCCAACATAGAGGCTAGTGGGTAAATTAGCATATAATTAAAATAAGCCAGAATCTTATTAGCGAATCCAAGCAAGGAGTATAGCATATAATATGCATAGTTCATGACTCTTATCATATATTTTCCCTTTTGAGTTAAATTATCACTACAAAGATAATATAATTAACTATAATTACAAAATAAACTGCCAATTGCGAATCGTTAAACACACATAACGATGTAAATAGATAATTTGCATTGTGAAATGAGAATGTTTTTGACTAGATATTATTATAATATTACTAAGAACAATTTTTATCCCACCTAATAAAAGCTATTTATGATAAGCCAGATAGGAGCTTAAGGCTAACAATATTAGTGGGAACAAATAATATAATATTCCGTAGATGCTATATTTAAGATGTTGATCAAATGTAAATTTTGAGAACTCCTCAAAATACGTTTTTTCTCTATCATCAATAATTTTTTTTTGAATTGGGTATGGTATAACGAATGCTAAAATAAGCGTTATGATACTACCTTTTGCCATATCAAAAATATAGGGAGTAAGATCTATGCCAAAAACATATAAAAAGACTATAATATCCGCAAGAAAAATAACATATCCAAGATAGAAAATTCCTGAAGCATAATAACTAACACTATAGGAAGTGTGATTCATATATTTCTGCTTCATTATCTCTCGATTTTCCCTGAGTACATGTCCTTTATTAAACAATGCATAAAATGGGTATGCAGTATAATATCCTACATTCCCAAAAAAGATTTGTATATATGTTATAAGCTCGTATAGCATATAATATGCATAGTTCATGACTCTTATCATAAAGTCTTTTTTGTTTAGAATTAAATTATCACTACAAAGGTAATATAATAAATTATAATCGCCAAAATATAAATCTATTCACTACTATCCTAAATAATTATTTATAGACTTTATAAACTGTTATAATTCAACATTAAGCAACAGCTTTCTATATCATGCTTGAATTTTATATATCCACAAATATACTAGTAACGAATACAAAAGTAATACTATTATCTTAAATGCTCTCGCTGACATTGAAAAATCTGGAGAGCAATAATCTTGTAAATCGTAAACTATAACCCGAAGTTACTCCTCGTTTAGAATACTTACTTGCCTATATTGGGAAAAACCTTATGCCAAGTCTTGATGGACTGATAAGATGGGCTAAAGAAAACTTCAATAATGTGGTTACAGCTAAATAAATTCCTTTTTATGAGTGAAGTCAACATGACCTTCTTGAAATTATTCTTTGTGAAGGCTTGCCAAAGAAATAACTAAGGATATAACAGCCATTCCCGCTCCCATAGCACAAACACCCGTCCATTCTGCTAACTTCCACCCCCAGCCAGCCAGAAAAGTTCCCAAACTGCCACCAATGAAATAGGTGGTCATAAAGATCGTATTCACTCGGTTACTGGCTTGAGGTATTTCCTGGATACATCCACTTTGATTACTAAGTTGTTGACACTGTAAGCCAACATCAATAATGACAATAGATATAGCCAATCCAGGATAACTATTACCAAAGAAAAATGCAATAGCCCAACCTGTAATCTGTAATATAGCACCTGTAATGGAAAAGTTGCCAATACCATATTGAGGAATATATTTGCCAATTCCTGAAGCTGCAACAGCACCTAAGATACCACACAGTCCCAACATTCCTACCATATTACTTCCGGCATAAAAAGGTGCCTGACCTAAATGAAAAGCCAGACAAGACCAGATAGACAGCATCGAGCCAAATCCAAAAGCTGCTCTGATGGAATTCAGTCGGATATGTGGATGGACAGCAATAATTCTCAGTATAGAACGCATCAAAGAACGATAATTCCCCTTAAAATTGGATTTCATTTCAGGCATTATCCGAAAAGAAATGAAGCAACTGACTATCATGACTGCCGAAGCAATAAAAAACATAGCTCTCCATCCTAACCAGTTACCCACATATCCACTCACAACTCTTGCAGTCAGAATTCCTATCAACAGTCCAGAAAGTACATAACCCATATTCCGAGCCTTATCTTTGGGGCTAGAGAACTGGCCTGCTATCGGAATGAATAACTGGGGAATCACAGAGCAAACACCGAGGAAATAGGAGGCAATCCATACCTGAATCAGACTTGGGGAAAAACCAATGATTGCCGAAGCAAGTGCTGCAGATAGCATACTAATGAGAATAATCACGCGTCGGGAATATAAATCACCCATAGGAATAATCAAAAATAATCCGGTTGCATAACCAATCTGAGTAATCACTGAGATTAAGTTAGCCTGAACTTCTGTAACAGAAAAATCCATTCGAATAAGTTCCAACAGCGGTTGATTATAATACAAATTGGCTACTGACACGCCAGCCAATATAGCCATCATCAAGATTAGATACCGAGGAATGCCTTTATTTTCTTCTAACTTTATCATAAATAAGAAACTCCTTTTAATTTTAGAATACAAAGATACATTTATTATAGCTAATGGCAATATTTATCTCAGAAAAAGAAATAGTTATCATTGAAGAAGGTAAGGGGGCGTGATATGACACTTGAGGTTTGCGTAGATCTTAATAGATTGATTATCAGCGTTTATAACAATAAACATCAGGGTATGTGAAGTAAGAGGCGGTTGTTTCGCTGTAGCTTCAAGAAACTTTTAATCAAATATGATAGTCTAGTTTATTCTTTTCTGAAATACGTACAGTCTTTATCCTTTTCTTTTATTATATTTGCAGTATAACAATGAATAAAATAAAAACAAAGAACATTAATGTTTCAATTAACAGTATAACAATGAAAAAATACATACTTCTAGCTGTAATCATGCTTTCAGCATTAGCAGCAAATGCACAGACAACATGGACAAATGATCCTCAGCATTCAAGACTAGGATTTGTCGTTAAACATCTTATGATTTCTGAAATAGACGGACGGTTCTCGGATTTCAGTGCAACAGTTATTACATCAAAGTCTGACTATAGTGATGCAAAAATCACTTTGGAGGCTAAGGTAGCAAGTATCAATACGGATGTCACGCCTCGTGACAATCATTTGAAGTCTGCTGATTTCTTTGATGCAGAGAAATATCCTACACTAACTTTTAAAAGTACCAAACTGGTAAAGTTGAATGCAAAAAAAGGCTATATATATGGTAACCTAACTTTCCATGGTATAACCAAACCAATTAAACTGAATGCGGTATTCTTCGGGAAGATAATCAATCCGATGAGCAAGCAAACTACTGCCGGATTCCAGGTAACAGGAGTAGTAAAACGCTCAGATTATAACCTTGGTCCAAAATTTCCGGAGGCAATGATCAGTAATGATGTGAGAATCGTCGCAAATATAGAATTCAGTCCCAATAAATAAGGATGAAAAATAGGATAATGTGAGTGTTTAAACGGAAGTTTTCTCAGAAATTCCTTAATTATAACATCCCTGCTCTTAAATAATAAGAACAGGGATGTTTTTGTATCAAGAATGACTTTATCTAATTGAAAACCCATAATAGGAAATTATTTCACTAGAACTTTCATATCATTATTAAATTAATGACATATAAAAAAACATGATAGCGTATCGAGCATATTAAATAATCTAACTTTATTCGTTAACTAAGATTAACCTAGTAACTAATAGTAACTATGTAGGAAATTGTTACTTTTGCAATAATAACAAAAAAAGAATACTATGCAAAAGAAAGAGAAAATAGTAAATCCTGAATATCTCACTTGTCCAATACGTAACGTTTTAGCCAAATTCGGTGATAAATGGTCTTTGCTCGTGCTATATCATTTATTTGTAGCAGAAAATGGAGTGATGCGCTTCAATGAACTTCGTAGAAACATGACAGACTGTTCACAAAAAATGCTCTCGCAGACATTGAAAAATCTGGAGAGCAATAATCTTGTAAATCGTAAACTATACCCTGAAGTTCCTCCTCGTGTGGAATACTCACTTACCGATATTGGTAAAAGCCTCATGCCAAGTCTTGATGGACTCATAAAATGGGCTAAAGAAAACTTCAATAATGTGGTAACAGCTTAATGAATTTGTGTTTATGACTTGCTATTAGTAAGCAACTGTGAAACGTTCTTTGTGATGCTTCGGTGTTTCTAGTTCATCAATCATTGCAACAGCGTAATCTTCAACAGAGATGAAGCTATCGCCTTTCTCGTCTACCAAAAGGTCATCCTTACCTACTCTAAACTTACCCGTGCGAACACCTGGTTTAAGATTACCGAGATTTGCTGCTGGAGACAGGAATACCCAATCTATATCATTCTCATTCATCAAAGTGTTGAGATAGAACTCACCAAGAGATTTCACACCAGGAAGCCAAGCCTCTGGTAAAGAACCTGTATCCATGAGGCGAAGACCTGGTTTTACAAACAAGGTACCTGCACCACCAACGATTAACAAACGAGGTACACCTGATTTCTTTGCGCCCTCTAGAATCTTTGGATAATACTTTAAGGTATCTTCATAGATATGAGGGTTTGCCCAACCAGGATTGTAAGCAGAAACTATCGCATCCTTACCTTCTGCTACCTTTGCCAATTCTGCAGGATCGGTGGAATCGATCTCCACTACATTCAAGTTCTCATTCTTTATAGTTACTTTGCTAGCATTACGCGAAATAGCTGTTACCTTATGTCCACGACTTAACAATTCATTTAAGAGTGCTGTTCCTACGAAACCTGTTGCACCGATTAAAACTACATTCTTCATTTTCGTTATACTTTAAGTTGTTAATAATATGTGTTTGTTATGGTGCAAATATACTAATTAGAAATACTTTTCACAAGTAGGTACTAAAAAGTAAGATAGTTACCAAAAAGTAGGAATTGTGAAATAATCGAAGCTGAAATTTTGCAGGTTAACTTTGATTAACCTTAGTACAAAATAGCATGAGGATGATATTTGACTACCGTTTTAAAATATTATTTATATCTTTGCACTCAACATCAACCATAAAAAACAAATGAGAACAAGAAGTTATTTTGCAATTATGTTTTTCATTGCTTTGAGCCCTTCTGTAAAAGCACAAAGGATAGACTTAGCAGGCGAATGGAAATGCAGTTTGCTTTCTGATAAAGACGGAAAGCAGATTGAGAATAATAGTATAACAACTAAAGAAATTATACTTCCAGGAACGACAGACACGAACCATTTAGGTTACCAACCATCTTCAAAGGAAGAGACTACTCACCTGACAAGATTGTTTGAATATCGTGGAAAAGCAAAATACGAACACGATGCTGTGATTCCGAAAACATGGAAGAACTCACGACCAACATTATTCCTTGAACGTACAAAACCTACACAGGTGTATTTGGACAACGTGTATATTGGTTCAAGCAACGATATATCAACACCTCAGAGATACACACTCCCAATAAAGAAACCTGGACTACACCACATTGCGATAATCGTGGACAACGCAAGCGGTGTGCCTCAACAGATTTACGGAAACAGTCATGCCTATGCAGAAGATACACAAACTAACTGGAATGGAATTATTGGGCAGATATATATCGAAGCAGAAAATGCAAAAGAGAACACTACAAATTCATGTAACGGAGAGATTAAAGACTGTTTTAAGGATTTCCATGCAGACCAACATCATTTCTTTGCCAACAGTCACGTGATTTTTTTGCGTGGGAAGCACGATGCATGCGTCTGGCCTATAACTGGGCACGTAGCGATGGATAAGCCGTCATGGGCAAAATATATGGGCAAATTGGCACAATATGGCATCAATCATATAAGGTTTCATTCATGGTGTCCTCCTGAGGCTGCATTTGCCGTGGCCGACTCAATAGGAATGTATCTGCAGCCAGAACTGCCTTTTTGGGGCGATTTCAACGCTTCAGATACAACTTTGATGACTTTTTTACATAAAGAAGGCGTGAATATCCTTAGAGAATACTCTCATCATCCTTCTTTCGTGATGCTGGCTTTAGGCAACGAATTATGGGGAAGCATTGAAAAAATGAAAGAGTTCACCGATGACTTCAGAAAAATAGCCCCGCACATTCTTTATACGTTCGGCAGCAATTACTATCTGGGATATCAAGGAATAAAAACAGGAATGGATTATTTCACTACTTGCAGAATCGGCGGTGAAGGTTGGGGAAAATACAACACTCATACACGTGGCTCGTTTTCGTATGCCGATGCTTACGAAGGCGGAATGATAAACCATTTTTATCCGAATTCATCGTTAAACTTTGACGAGGCTTGCGACAAGGCTACCGTTCCAGTGATCAGTCACGAGACTGGTCAGTTTCAGACTTATCCCGACTTCAACGAAATAAAGAAGTACACAGGGGTGTTATATCCATATAATATGGAAGTATTTTGCAAAAGACTTGAAAATGCGGGTATGCTTGATCAAGCAGAAGACTTTCATAAAGCTAGTGGAATGTGGAGCGCATTACTTTATAAAGCTGATATAGAAATGGACCTGCGTACAAAGAATATGGCAGGATTTCAGTTGCTCGACATTCAGGACTACCCTGGTCAAGGAAGTGCATACGTTGGTATCATGGATGCGTTTATGGACAGCAAGGGAATCGTTTCAAAGGAACAGTGGAGACAATGGTGCAGTCCGGTTGTCCCGCTTCTTATATCTGACAAATATTGTTTCAACAACAGCGAACATCTGAAGGCAAATATAAAAGTCGCGAATTATTCGGGCACACATTTCAACAACACACAAGTTTATTGCCAGATCAAACAAGGTAACAAATCTAAAGATTTCATCGTATTAGGAGGATTTATAAAAGAGGGATTGGATTCTATTGGAAATATTGACATCGATCTTTCACGATTTAAAGAGCCTATATGTCTTACGATGGAACTGGGATTTCTTGATGATACGGGCATGGCACAAAAAGGAATTGGATATAATACTTACCAAATATGGGTGTATCCTAATGAGAACCAAACTGAACAATTAAAGAAAGGGCTCATCATCACAAATAAGATGACCGATGAAATTGGACGAAAATTATTAAACGGAGCTAAGGTTTTGTTTATGCCTGATTCTACAGAATTTGTGAAATATCAGGTAGGTGGACTTTTCATGACTGATTACTGGAACTATCGTATGTTTAAAACGATTTGCGAGAACAACAAAAAGGCCGTTTCTCCAGGCACACTTGGAATACTAACCAACCCAGAACATCCTATATTTAATTATTTCCCAACTGAAATGCACACAAACTGGCAATGGTTCCCTATTATCAAAGAGTCTCATCCAGCAATACTGGACAATATGGGGAAAGAATACAAGCCGATCGTACAGGTGATAGACAATATAGAACGAAATCACAAACTTGGACTGATATTTGAATTTCAGATTGGCAAAGGCAAACTTCTTATCTGTATGAGTAATTTGGAAAAGACACTAGAATATCCTGAAGGCAAAGCATTTTATGAGAGCGTATTGCGCTACATGCATTCAGACAATTTCTGTCCGAATACACATCTTTCAGATATAAATGCCTTAAAGACTATGTTGCAGCAGAAACTGGAAAATAAGAATATGGATAAACTTAATAATATATCACAGTATTAAGAACCATAAAGGCTACCCCCTAGGTAGCCTTTATTATTACTGTTACTATTTCGTTTTTATGCATTCTGTTCACGATTATCATATAAATGATTTGTTTAGGAGTCAATTTGGAATACTGTAATATTTTAGACATTCATTCAAACTTTTTTATTTTCATGGTTAGGAAAATCAAAACTCATTCGTTATATACATGACAACAGCAAAATAAGTATGCAAAAGAAAAAAGATTTTGAAGAGCTTTTCAGAAATAACTATAAGCAGATGTTGAGACTATCCATGCTTATAATCAAAGACGAAGAGGAATCTAAAGACATTGTGAGTGACATATTCACAAGCATTTGGGATGGAACGATCAATCCCTATGTAGATAAGCCGCAAAACTATCTTCTGATGTGCGTACGCAATCGCTGTCTCGACTTGCTTAATCACAAGCGTACCAAAGAGCGTGTGTACCGTTTGCTCACCCTTGAGTCTTCCCTGCCATCCATTGCCATTAATAATGACACACCCGATATGCAGAGACTCAGAGAGATGGTAGATACCCTTTTAACGCCCAGAGACAGGCAAGTACTTATTATGAAATATGAGCGTAAGATGAAGTATAGAGAGATATCCGACGAACTTAACATAAGTCAGGTGGCTGTATATAAACATCTTTCACAAGCTCTTAAAACGTTAAAAGCCAATTTCAAATAAACGGATGAATATGGAAACGAATGAAAAAATAGAACGGTTGCTTGATATGACAGAGCATCCCGAGCATTATTCTGAAGAGGAGATGCAGGAAATCCTTGCAGACAAAGAAACCCGCGAGTATTATGATCTTATTATTAAGACAGACGATGCCTATACTAAGAGCCATGATGTAGATGTAGACAAAGCACTGCAAGAGTTTGAGACAAAGCATAGCCACCATTTCTCATTGAGCAAGATAGCAGCCATATTGATTGGCATACTATTGGTATCGGGTATAACCTATGCAGCAATAGTCATTAATCGGAGTTCCTCTAATAAACAATCTGTCCGGAAAGCACAGATTGAGCAAGTGATGGCAGACAAGCCTGCCAAGAGCATCAATGCAGAAACTACCGATACCACCACCACACAAAAAGAACAGTTATTTGATAACGTAGAGTTACAAACCATACTTGATGACATATCCTCATATTACAAACTAAAGGTGATTTATCATTCAGACAAGTCAAGACATCTGCGTCTGCACTTTTACTGGGATAAGACCAAGGATGCAGAAACCATCGTAGAGTCGTTGAACCATTTTGAAAATGTGAACATGACATTGACAGACAGTAAAATAGATGTAAAATGAAAAGATATATATTATTTCTGATTGCATCTTTCGTTACTATCTCAGTCAGTGCTCAGAGAATCACACATGATTTTAGAGATGTATCCATGTCTAAAGCCCTCAAGATTATAGAGGCGAATACAAGTAAGTACAAGATCAACTTTATCTATAATGAACTTGAAGACTTTACCGTTACTACGAGCATTGATAATAAGACTGTGCCCGATGCCATAAGAGACGTGATAGGTTTTTATCCCATAAGGATGACGGTCGATGGAGATAACATCTTTGTAGAGTGTGTACAGAAAGAAAGCACGAAACTGATAGGAGAGGTTGTCGACAAGAGAGGTCAACCCATAGTTTACGCCAATATATCTTTGCTGTCTGCCAGAGACTCAACATTCATCAATGGTGGAGTAAGCAATCTGGCAGGGCAATTTGTCATCCCATGCGGTGCAAAGCATGTCTTGGTCAAAATATCCTGCATAGGCTATAAGACCATTTTGAGGCCATTCGATGTCGGGGATATTGGCAAGATAGTCATGACAGAAGATATGCAAGTAATCAAAGGCGTGATTGTTAAAGGCTCTAGGCCGTCAACCCGCCTTATCTCAGAAGGATATACCACTCAGGTTAGTGGCACACTCCTCGCCAATGTGGGAGATGCCCGTGATGTGCTCAAAGAGATACCACGTATCCACGAGAATAATGACGAGTATACTGTTTTTGGCAAGGGCACTCCCCTCATATATATCAATGGCAAGAAGGTTACAGACAATTCTGATTTAAAGCGCATCACCTCACAAGAAGTGAAGAGTGTGGATGTCATAACCAGTCCCGGTGCGCAATACGATGCAGAGGCACGTTCTGTGATAAGGATCAAAACCACCCGTCAACAGGGCAACGGCCTTAGTGGCAATCTGCTCGCTTCGGCGAATTTTGCCAGAAAGAACTCGATAAATCAACTTATTTCTCTCAACTGGAGACACAACGGACTTGATATTTTCGGAACATTCAATGCCATTAGCAGAGGATGGTGGAACGACCAAGTAGTGATCAGCCAGAAATACTTCGCCAAGAATAGAGTGGATATGACCCAGACTACCAATATGCGTATCCGCAGGAACATCTTTACAGGCAATTGGGGCTTCAATTATCAGTTAGATGATAACAACTCCCTGGGTTTAAAATATTCTGTAAGCAAGACACTGCCATCCTCTAAAGGGTTTGGTCGTCAGAATTATACAGTATACACCAATGGCACATATACAGGTGCTGTGAAATATTACGATGATGAGAGCGCATCGTCTGATGGCCCCAACCATGAAGTCAATGCATATTATTCGGGTATTATAGGCCGCCTGCACTTAGACTTTAATGGTACACTCTATTGGAAAAAGAGCGTCACCATTCAAAATGCCACCGAACAGAGCAATGAGTTTGATAACAGAACCATCAATGCAGATGCCCCAAGTCATAACAGGATGGCAGCAGCTAAGTTAGTTGTCACCTATCCACTAGGCAATAAAGTAAGCCTAAATGCAGGTACAGAGTATACCAACACCAATAGTAGATCAGCTTACGTTAACCAACAGAACTTCATCACATCGTCAGACGATAGCATAACAGAACGTAATATCGCGGCGTTTGTCGGCTTAGATATCCAATGCGGTAATTATAAGTTTAATGGAGGTTTGAGATACGAGCACGTAAAGTCAAATTATTACTCATATAACGTTTTTCAAGACGATGCAAGCCGTAAGTATGATAATTTTTTCCCTAATCTTAGTATAGCATATTCAAACAAAGGATGGAATACAAGCCTTCATTTCACAGAGAAGACAGAACGCCCTGATTATAATCAACTCTCCGGTTTCATCAGATATGATGACAGATACACCTATGAGGGTGGAAATCCACTACTCCGCCCTATGAAAATCTATAATATAGAGTGGAATCTACAGTATAGTTGGCTAACTCTCTCAGCCGACTACACTTATGATAAAGATCAAATAATGTACACCTCTTCCATTTACAACAATTCTGATATTATCCTTGCAAAATATACTAACATAGACCACCGTCAGAACTTGAATTTCTCAGCCACCGCATCCCCCGTCTTTGGTCTTTGGCATCCGGTAATCGAGATGGATTTTTACAAGCAGTTTCTTGATACCCGTCAATATGGCATTGACTTGACTTTACAGAGACCTCAATGGGATCTTTCTATCAACAACCGTTTCGTATTCAAGCATAACTGGATCGTAGAGTGCAATTATGAATACAGCACATCTTACGACGATCGTTTTGATCGTAGAAGTAAATATTCTGAATTCGATTTGGGTATAACCAAGTTGTTACTTAATACTCGGCTCATGACCCGTCTGCAAGTTACAGACTTATTCAATACCAACAAAGAAGACGACTTCAATCACTACAGTTCATGTTTTAACTTCCAAAAGTATGTAACTCCGAATTACCGTGGCATACGTCTAACCATATCATATCGCTTCAATAATGCGGGTAGTAAGTATAAGGGTACAGGAGCAGGTAATGAAGAGAAAAAGAGATTATAGGCGTGAAAGATTATTAATTGACGATAGCACTGTATCAGTACCAAGCATCTGCGTCTGCACTTTTATAGGGATAAGACAACTGATACAGAAATCATCGTAGAGTCATTGAACCATTTTGAGAATATGAACATTACATTGACAGACAGTAAAATGAAAAGATATATATTATTTCTGATTGCAGCTTTTGTTGCTATCTCAGTCAGTGCACAGAGAATCACACATGATTTCAGAGACGTCTCCATGTCTAAGGCCCTCAAGATTATAGAAGCGAATACCAGTAAGTACAGGATCAACTTTATCTATAACGAACTTGAAGACTTTACCGTTACTACGAGCATTGACAAGAAAACTATTCCCGATGCCATAAGAGACGTGATAGGCTTTTATCCCATAAGGATGACGGTCGATGGAGATAACATCTTTGTAGAGTGTGTACAGAAAGAAAGCACGAAACTGATAGGAGAGGTTGTCGACAAGAGAGGGCAGCCCATAGTTTACGCCAACATATCATTGCTGTCTGCCAGAGACTCAACATTCATCAATGGTGGAGTCAGCAATCTGGCAGGCAAGTTTGTCATTCCATGCAGTGCAAAGCATGTCTTGGTCAAGGTGTCATGCATAGGATATAAGACGATTTTAAGGCCATTCGATGTCGGGGATATTGGCAAGATAGTCATGACAGAAGATATGCAAGTAATCAAAGGTATCGTTGTCAAAGGATACCGTCCAATCATTAAGCATGAGGAAGACAAAACAATCTTTGATATTAATCAGATGCCAAAAATTGAGAACCTAACGTCCAAAGATGTATTGAAGTTTGCACCTGGAGTAATAATAAATTCAAATGGCGACATCAAAATGGCAGGGAAGAAAGCAACAGTTTTCGTTAATGGCAGACAATTGTCTGATGAAGAACAAAGTACTTTCATGACAAGTCTTAAAGCTTCTGAAATATCAAAAATAGAGTTGTCTCAAAATCATGGTGGTGAAAATGATGCAAGCATTCAAGGTGGTATCATAAATATTATAACCAAGAAAAACAGACATGGTTTTACTGGTAATATGGATTTATATTCAAGTACACCACAGTCAGGATATTACAATATTACACCGTCTGCAAATATGTTTTTTGGTACAGAGAAATGGAACATATATGGCAGTTACTCATACACTAAAGCAAGAGCTTCACAATATGGTGAAACAGAAAATAATTATTTATATAACGGCACTAAGCACGCAGAAAAAGGAAGTTATCTAAGCTTCAAGAAACAGCACGTGTATCGTATTGGAGCTATTTTTAATGTTACTCCAAAACATACTTTTGGACTAGAGTTAAATGGGATAAGTAGTCTGCCAACTACACATTATGGAAAAAATGACGTGACATATACACTAGAAAACAATAAGTTTTTTAATGGAGAAGAACTATCGCATTATTATAGTCATTCTGATTTTTATAATATCGTAGGGTCGTATAATTGGAACTTTGATAATCAGAAGAGTTTGCTAAAAGTATTATTAAACTATAATAATAAAAATCAGAAAACTGATAATCGATTAGAAACAAACTATCTGAATTATTCAGAGAAAGATGTAAATGAAACAGATGTAACATCTGCACAATCGCATAATATCACATCAAATATTGATTTACGAAAGAACTTTCTTGGACAATGGAGTTTCTTATCAGGAGTAAAACTTCTAATCAGCAAAAGGAATAGTTTTTATTCTGTAGATAACAATATTGATGCTAGCAGAACTACTGCAGGATGGAAATATAGAGAAAATATCTATGGTGGATATATAGGAGGTTCCAAGAATATAGGGAATTTGTTTTTAAAATTAAACTTTCGTCTTGAGAAGACAAACATTAATGGTCATGTAGATGACAACAATAATATTAGTATAAACTATACAAATTTTATTCCTTATATTTTCGCTTCATACAATACAGCCCACAGTTATGAGTATTCTTTTTATTACACAAAATCAATTAACAGACCGCAATTCTTTTTGATGAATGGATATGTTAATCGCATATCAGATGTATTGTATGACAAAGGAAATCCTAATTTGAAAGCAGAAGTAACAGACATGCTAAACTTTACCGTTTCTCATGCAAGACATACGCTATCATTGATATATAATCATACACCGAATACTATTACCGAGTATTTTGAAGTTGATAATGGGATCACTTACCACACAAATATCAACTATGGTATAACATCATCCCTGATGCTCAATTACTCATACAGCGGTTCAATTTTCAAGTGGTGGCAAACAAATTTATACCTATCAGGAAATTATACACGCATCCCACAAAGTTATTATAAAACAAAACTATTTGGCGGTGAAATGAGCTTTAATAACAGAATGATCTGGAATCATTTTGGAATACTTTCCATTGGTGCGTCCTACAATTCACCATTTATAAGCGGAAACTTATATTGTAAAGGTAGTACGACTATGGATTTGTCAATAGAGCACTCTTTTTTAAAGGATGCATTGACAATACAACTTGGTACTGATGACTTATTTAACGGTAGTAAAACAAAAGCTACTAATCGCGTTCCAACACTAGAATACAATGTATATATTAAGAATCAGACACGTCAAATATGGTGTAGAATCGCATATAATTTTTCTACAAAGTCAAAAACAAATAAAAACAAAATTGATAACTATAACAGTATAAAGGATAGACTGTAGAAAATTTAAAACTGATAACGCCACGGAAGTTTCCGTGGCGTTATCAGTTTATTTTATTTTGAGAATGTATCATCAAGGAACTTATAGAAAGCTGGATCCTCACCAACTATAGTCTTAACAATCTTTCCGTCAGGACCTATAAGAATCTTTGTAGGGAAGCCCTGTATTGCATAACCGTCAAGAGCATTACTACCCTTTGGGCAATATACATGCAGCCAAGGTAATTCATGCTTCTGTACAGCCTCTTTCCATTTGGCTTCTGTATCATTGCAGTCTACACCAAGAATCTCGAACTTACCAGCATATTTGCTATAATATTCCTTCATCTGAGGCATACCCTTAATACACCAGATGCACCATGAGCCCCAGAAATCAACGAGAACATACTTTCCACGCAAACTTGAAAGAGTCAACGGCTTACCATTTATATCATTCAATGTAAAGTCAGGTGCTAGAACACCAGAAGCCTGTGCAGCCTTTGCTTTAGCCTCACGTTCAGCTTTAACCTTATAATTGTCTAAAACTGTCTGATAGAAAGGTTTCAGTCTACCATTCTTTACGCTCTCTGCCAACAGAGCGACACCAGAATTAATTGTATCCGCATCAAGATTGGTAACGGCAACAGCACTAGCTTCCCAATCAGCATGGTTCTTTATGAAAGAAAGTATAGCCGAAGTGATAGCCTTCTGAAACTCAGGAGCTTTTGCCTCGTATTCCTCCATTATCTTGCCACGATCTTCACCTGCTGCAACACGCTTGTCAAGACTTGCTTCAAAATCAGTCATCGGTTTGCTTGCAGTCTCTAAAATGCGGTCGAACTCGCCATACTGCTTATAAAACTGACTACCGCTGATATCATATCTTGTAGCAAGGTCACCTGTAAGAACTGCCATTTCACCAGGAACAGCGGGGATGACGACACGTTTGCTCTCAGTTCGGCGCATAGTACCAGGAGACATAAGATATATATTTGATGGTTCAGCGACATTAAGCTTTGCCTCAAACTTATTGTTCTTTACAAGGATTGTATCTCGCACATAATCCTTGTTAACAGGAACAAAGGCAATTATAGTATCGCCAAAGTTCTTCAGTTCACCCTTAACGGTAAAGTTACCGTTGTCTGCGAATGTAGCCTGTGCTGAAAGCAACATTGCAATACCTAAAAATAATTTATTCATGTAACTGTTTTTTATTATTATCGCTATTTACATACAAATGTACAACCTAAGCGAATATAAATGAATATAAAATGTAATTAATTTAAGTAATAATAACAAAAACGGGGTTGCAGACTAATCTGCAACCCCGTTTCAATATCAATAATTTTTATTATTTCTTTCTTGGCTTTCTGCGTGCCCAACCTTCCTCGCTAAAGTCTGGTTCTGTACCCTTCAGATCACCGCCTTTCATAAGACTTCTCCAGTCCTCAGGCTTATCTTGTGGCTTATCTGAACGTCTTTCAGGTCCAGGTCTGCCTCCATCACGTCTGCCTCCACGACTATCACGACCTCCACGGTCATTGCGATATCCGCCACGATCACCGCCACGGCTACTACGCTCACCACCACGAGAAGAACGTCCGTGTCCCTCTTCGGCAGCATCATTACAACGAACTTCACGTCCCTTATAACTTGTACCGTTTAGAGCATTCATGACTTTCTGTGCATCGCCTTCAGGAACCTCAATATAAGCAAAATTCTGCATGATATCAATATGTCCAACTTCCTGACGTCCGTGGATATTTTTATTCAGATATTGCATGATCTCACCTGGATAGAAACCATCGTTCTTTCCAAGGTTGACAAACAAGCGACTGAATCCAGCCTCAGTATCATGCTTACGGCGAACACCACTTACACTTCTTCCTCTTGAGCCTCTGTCACCACGATCACCATCACGGTCACCTTTGCGTGCTCCGGTAGGCTTCTCTATTTCACGTGCATTCTTATAATATTCAAGGAAGCGACCAAAGGTGATTGTAACCATCTTCTTGATAATATCTTCCTTGTCAACACATTCAAACTGACGCGTAATCTCATCAAGGTATGGAGCGATCTGATCTTCATCAACATCGGTCTTCATTATTTCATCCATTACCTTATAAAGCTGTTTTGTGCAGATTTCTTCAGGCTTTGGCAATTCACTATCAATAAACTCCTTACCAATTTGTTTCTCTATTTGACGAACTTTCCACTTCTCTTTAATATGGATAATACTTATTGATGTACCTTTTTTTCCAGCACGTCCTGTACGTCCACTACGATGAGTATAGCTTTCTGTATCATCAGGCAAACCATAGTTAATAACATGAGTAAGGTCATCAACATCAAGACCACGAGCAGCTACGTCTGTTGCGATAAGCAACTGAACTGTATGCTGACGGAACTTTTGCATAGTAAGGTCGCGTTGTTGCTGACTAAGGTCTCCATGTAAAGCCTCGGCATTATATCCGTCCTTAATCAATTTATCGGCTACTTCCTGAGTTTCTATCTTAGTACGACAGAAAATAATAGCAAAGATACGTGGATGAAAGTCCACAATACGCTTCAAGGCAAGATACTTGTCTTTAGAATGAACAAGATAATAGATATGATCTACATGTTCAGCACCTTCATTACGGCTACCTACAACAATTTCCTTGTATTCATGCAAATAGCTTTTTCCGACTCTTTCAACTTCCTTGCTCATTGTCGCAGAGAAAAGAAGGGTATTCTTATCTTCTGGCAACTGCTCAAAAATAGTGTTTATACTATCTGAAAAACCCATTTTTAGCATCTCATCAGCCTCGTCAAGAACAATATTGTTGACTTGGCCCAACTCGGTAACACCACGGTTAATCAAATCTACAAGACGTCCAGGGGTAGCAACGATAATCTGCACACCATGCTTGATAGTGCGAATTTGCGAGCGAATATCTGCACCTCCATATACTGCTACTACATGAAGTCCGTCGATATACTTACCAAAACCGTTAAGATCGTCTGCAATCTGAACACAAAGTTCACGTGTTGGACTAAGAACAATAGCCTGAGTGGCATTGTTTTTAGGGTCAATCTTTTGCAACATTGGCAAACCATAAGCCGCAGTTTTACCCGTACCGGTCTGTGCAAGTGCGATTACGTCGTTTTTACTTCCTAATAAATAAGGGATTACTTCTTCCTGAACTGGCATTGGATGTTCAAAACCCAATTCCTCAATGGCACGGCGAATCTCTTCGCTTACGCCTAACTCTTCAAATGTCTTCAAAAAATAAAAAATTTATATTGGAAGGACAATCGCCCTCCCAGCCATATACTTGGGCGTGAAGACCTTCCGCTAAATGAATAAATGTATCACAAACAATAAGTTGTGATTTAAAATCGGGTGCAAAGGTACTCTTTTATTTTGTAACAACACCATAAAACCATATTTATTTATTTTATTTTCACTTCTTGAGTAAGGATATCTGAATCAAAGCCCTTTAATTTTATATAAAAATGTCAGCTAACTAATTAGAATATTAATATAATTGAGTATTTTTACACTTCATTATTCGTAAACTATAAAGATTTATGAGAAAAACATTACAGACAATTGTTATCGGAGGTTTGGCACTATTTGCTTTGAATGCCTGCACGCACAG
Source organism: Prevotella sp. (assembly GCF_051059605.1). Taxonomy (GTDB): domain Bacteria; phylum Bacteroidota; class Bacteroidia; order Bacteroidales; family Bacteroidaceae; genus Prevotella. Next base: position 2,663,239 of record NZ_CP050883.1, on the reverse strand, counting down.
CGAAACTATTCCTTATGATATTAGAGTTAAGACCGACAGCGTTACTATAAGCAATGAAGTTGGCAACTTTTCAATAAAGGCAGATTGCCCAACAAGCAAAACAGAAGCTTTGACTAGCACTATAAATGAATGGTTGAGCGAAACAATGGGCGGAACATACGAAGGAGGATACAACGAGACTATGCCTATTGCAAAGCATTATATTAAATCTACTTTCAGTAATGACTCGGCTGATTATGTCGAACTAAAGAAGGATACTACCAACAATGACCGTGAATGGAAATACGAATACATTTGCAATTCACAAAAGACTGCTGAGACTGCGAAGTTCGTCACTTTTGAATATTCATGTTATGAATATCAAGGAGGCGCTCATGGCTCAACAATTGTGACAGGACAGACATTCCGCAAAAGCGACGGAAGACGAATCGGATGGGAAGTATTAAACAACTCGTATGACGATGACTTTCAGAATATAATAAAGACTGGACTGAGAAAATATTTTGATGTCAAGAATGATGACGAACTGAAAAGTTGTTTAATGCTTGACAATATGTATATTATTCCGCTCCCAAAATGCCCTCCCTTGTTTACTAGAGATGGAATTAAATTAGTCTACGGACAATATGAGATAGCTCCTTATGCAGCCGGGACTCCACAATTAACGATACCTTACTCGCAATTGAATAAGTTCTTGAATGTCACAGCTAAATCACTAACTAAATAGACTTCGTATTTATTCGCAACATATAATGAAAACAGAATTTGAAAAGATGCGTTCCGAGGAACTTTATAATTTCTTGGATAAAGAGATAAACATGAGTTTAAGACATGCCAAAGATTTGTGTACACGCCTACAAACTCTCACACTTTCATCACCTGAATATAGAGATGTAATTGAGAAACTCATTCCTAATTTTCCGAAATCATCTGGAATTTGTCCTCCTTTTCATTGCGACCATGGTTCTGGAATAAGAATTGGTGAGCACTCGTTTCTTAATTACAATTGCGTAATTCTTGACGGTGCTTATGTCACAATTGGCAATGATGTGAAAATTGGGCCATCATGTCAATTACTAACTCCACAGCATCCAATAAACTACAAAGAGCGCAGGGGAACTTGTGAGACATCTTTCCCGATAGCGATTGACGACGATACGTGGCTCGGAGGCGGCGTTATTGTATGTCCTGGGGTAAGAATAGGGAAACGTTGTATAATCGCCGCAGGAAGCGTTGTAATAAACGACATTCCTGATGATTGTATGGCAGCTGGCAACCCAGCGGTAGTAAAGAAGCATCTTAACGAATAAACATCAACACTTGGCATAATCAGAATGCCGTAATAAAAATAAATAGAATATGAAAATATCAATCTTTTGCTCTGCCAACGATAATATAGACAAAGATTTCTTTAAAATGACAGAAGAGTTAGGAGCATGGATAGCAAAAAACAATCATTCCATCGTTTTCGGAGGATGTAACTGCGGACTTATGGAATGTATTGGGAAAAGCGTTCACAACGCTGGAGGAATGACAATTGGAGTGATTCCGCAGATAATTGAAAAGGGCGGCAAGGTAAGCGACTCGATTGACGTGAACATTGCATGTGACAATCTTAGCGACCGAAAGGAACTGATGCTCGCCAAAAGCGACGTAGTAATTGCACTTCCCGGAGGTATTGGAACTCTTGACGAGATATTCACTGTAGCTGCTAGCCACACAATAGGATACCATAAGAAAACAGTGATACTCTACAACATGAAGGGATTTTATGATTCTCTTATCGCACTACTCAACGACATGCAGGATCGTGGAATGATTCGTGGTAAATGGACCGATTACATTCTCGCTGCCGAGAATATATCAGATATAGAAGGCATTATGAAATCAATGTAAGCCCCACTCCCACATCGCATGCTATTACAGCTATTAATTTGGTGATTTCGATTATTATTATTAAATTTGCAACGCATTGGAATAATGCAATCGGGATGTAGCGCAGTTGGTAGCGTACACGTCTGGGGGGCGCGAGGTCGCCGGTTCGAGTCCGGTCATCCCGACTTTCAAAATAGAAGCTCTGGAACTTATTATAATATATTGCTGTCCGGTAAAAACAAATTGAAAGTCTTAAAGTCCTTTATTTATAGGGAGTTCAAGCGCTTTCCAAACTAAGGGGCTTACTTTTTCTTTTGAATAGTAAACAAGAGTAAATTGCTTTATATTACCATATATTAGACATAAAAGCCTTGGAAAAGCACAAATATACTCGTTTTAGAGTACTTTTAGCAACAACTAAATTTAAACAAAAGTTTTACCGGACAGCAATAATTATAATAAGTTCCAGAGCTTTTTTTGAGTAACAGAGAATCATGAATATCTTATAACTCTCTGATATCTGAAATAAAAAAGCCCTGCGATCAATAAATTGACGCAGGGCTTTAAAAATATAATCAAAATTTATCTTAATCTGCAAGCTTAGCCACGATGAACTCACGGTTAAGGCGCGCGATGTTAGCGATAGACTCGCTCTTTGGACATACGGCCTCGCATGCACGAGTGTTTGTACAGTTACCAAAGCCAAGTTCATCCATCTTAGCAACCATCGCCTTAGCGCGTTTTGCAGCCTCAGGGCGTCCTTGTGGCAGAAGAGCCAACTGACTAACCTTAGAGCTAACGAAAAGCATCGCAGAGCCATTTTTACAAGCAGCAACACATGCACCACAACCAATACAAGTTGCGCAGTCCATAGCCTCGTCAGCGTTCTCCTTAGGAATAAGGATTGCGTTGGCATCCTGAGCCTGTCCTGTACGGATAGTTGTGTAACCACCAGCCTGAATAATCTTATCGAATGCAGAACGATCTACCATACAGTCCTTAATAACTGGGAAACCTGCTGAACGCCAAGGCTCTACTGTGATAACATCACCTTCGTTGAAACGACGCATATAAAGCTGACATGTTGTAGCTCCACGCTCAGTCTTTCCGTGTGGTGTTCCGTTGATGTAAAGAGAGCACATACCACAGATACCCTCGCGGCAGTCGTGATCGAATACGAATGGTTCCTGACCTGCCTCAATAAGTTCCTCGTTAAGGATGTCAAGCATCTCAAGGAATGAAGTATCTTCAGGAATATTCTTCATCTCGTGTGTATCGAAATGACCTTGTTCCTTAGGACCATTCTGTTTCCAATACTTTATTGTGAAAGAAATATTTTTTGCCATGATTATTAATTCTTATAGTTACGTGTTTGTACCTTAATTGCCTCATACTCAAGTGGTTCCTTGATAAGCTCAGGAGCCTTTGCGTCGTCGCCCTTATATTCCCAGCAACCAACATAGAAGAAGTTCTCATCGTCGCGCTTTGCTTCGCCTTCTTCTGTCTGATGCTCCTCACGGAAATGACCACCACAGCTTTCCTCACGATGCAAAGCATCATAAGCTACAAGTTCACCCATAAGGATAAAATCACGAAGATGAATAGCCTTGTCTAGTTCGATATTAAGACCTTCCTTAGAACCAGGAATAAACAAGTTAGTATTGAATTCTTCACGAAGAGAAGCCATCTGCTTCAAACCTTCTTCAAGACCTTCCTTAGTTCTGCCCATACCAACGTGTTCCCACATAATATGACCAAGTTCCTTATGGATAGAATCAACAGAACGCTTACCCTTAATATTCATAAGGCGATCAAGTTCTGCCTTAACACCATTCTCGGCCTCGTCAAACTCAGCACGATTTGTATCAAGGTGTGGCCATAATGCCTGATCAGCAAGATAATTCTGAATTGTATATGGCAATACGAAGTAACCATCTGCAAGACCCTGCATAAGAGCAGAAGCACCAAGACGGTTGGCTCCGTGGTCAGAGAAGTTACACTCACCAATTGAGAATAGACCTGAAACTGTAGTCATCAGTTCGTAGTCAACCCAGATACCACCCATTGTGTAGTGGATAGCAGGGAATATCATCATTGGATTATAATACTTAACACCATCAATTTCATTTGCTACTTCACCAGGATTAACATCTGTAATCTCTTCATACATATCAAAGAGGTTACCATAACGCTGAAGAATAGCATCTATACCAAGACGGTTGATTGACTCAGAGAAGTCAAGGTAAACAGCAAGACCTGTATTGTTTACACCATGTCCGTTATCACAACGCTCCTTAGCAGCACGAGATGCGACGTCACGAGGGACAAGGTTACCGAATGCTGGGTAACGACGCTCCAAATAGTAGTCACGTGCTTCCTCAGGAATATCAGAGCCCTTCATCTCACCAGACTGCAATTTCTTTGCATCGTCAAGATTCTTAGGAACCCAGATACGACCATCATTACGCAAAGACTCAGACATAAGAGTAAGCTTAGACTGCTTGTCACCATGTACAGGAATACATGTAGGGTGAATCTGAACATAAGAAGGGTTAGCGAAATAAGCACCCTTACGATAGCACTGAACGGCAGCTGTACAGTTGCAGCCCATAGCGTTTGTTGAAAGGAAATATGTATTACCATAACCACCAGTAGCAATTACAACAGCATTTGCTGTGAAACGCTCTAGTTCGCCAGAAACGAGGTTCTTGGCAATAATACCACGAGCATGCTCGTCAACGATAACAACGTCTTCCATCTCATAACGAGTGTAGAGCTTAACCTTACCAGCCTGAATCTGAAGACTCAAAGATGAATAAGCCCCAAGAAGAAGCTGCTGACCTGTCTGACCCTTTGCATAGAATGTACGGCTTACCTGTGCGCCACCGAAAGAACGGTTAGCAAGCATACCACCATATTCACGTGCGAAAGGAACGCCCTGAGCAACACACTGGTCGATAATATCATTTGAAACTTCAGCAAGACGATATACGTTTGATTCACGAGCACGGTAGTCACCACCCTTTACTGTATCATAGAAAAGGCGATAAATAGAGTCACCGTCGTTCTGATAGTTTTTAGCTGCATTGATACCACCCTGAGCTGCGATAGAGTGAGCACGGCGTGGAGAATCCTGGATGCAGAAATTGAGAACGTTGAAACCCATCTCACCAAGAGATGCGGCAGCACTTGCACCTGCAAGACCTGTACCAACAACGATAACGTCCAGTTTTAATTTATTTTTTGGGTTAACCAAGCGCTGATGAGCCTTATAATTGGTCCATTTCTCAGCCACTGGTCCTTCTGGTATTCTGGAATTTAATGTCTTAGTCATAATATTCTTTGTTTTGAATTATAAGCCACATGCTTTCACTATGTGGAAATAATATTGATTATAAATTATGCTGCAGCGCAAAGACTAGGTGCAAGACCAAAGTAGAACGCAAGCACTACGGCAACAAAAGCAAGCATGAGTACTGTTACGTAAACGATACCTATTGCTTTCCAACGATTGAACCACACCTTACCACTAACACCAAGTGTCTGCATAGCACTCCAGAAACCATGTGAAAGGTGGAACCAAATAGCTACAAGCCAGATGAGATAAAGAACAACATATACAGGATTACTGAATGTTGCTTTGATAAGACCAAAACCGTCTGACGGAGCTAGTGCTGTCTGCATGCCGGCAAGCTCTGCAAACATCATCTTGTACCAGAAGTTAAACAAGTGAAGACCTATACCCAAAACTACAATAAGTCCGAGTACAAGCATGTTCTGACTAGCCCACTCTACCTTTTCAGGTTTTGCTGTCACTGCGTAACGCTCGCTACCGCGTGCGCTACGGTTCTGTGCAGTAAGAATGAAAGCATAAACGATGTGACAAACTGCAAGTGCTGCTAATCCAATTGTTGCAACTACTGCATACCAATTGGCTCCAAGCAACTCACAAATTGTGTTATAAGCCTTTCCTGAGAAAATGGCCGCAACGTTCATACAACAGTGGAACGTCATAAATAGAATAAGGGCAACGCCTGTTATTGACATTACCAATTTTCTACCAATAGATGAATTGATTAACCACATAAATGATTGATTTTTAAATATTTAACTGTTAGAAATTATATTCAATTTAATTTACACTAATTTATTGCACGTTATAAAAGTTGACAATACGAATACCTATTAGTAGGCATATTTATCCTCATAACAGATTGCAAAAATACTATATTTTAGTGATAATTCAAAGCTATTTTATAAAAAATCCAATTTTATTTCTTACTTTTGCGAAAAATATAAGTATATACTAATAATGCTTTTTAAATACGACGTTATTGTTATCGGCGGCGGTCATGCAGGCTGTGAAGCGGCTGCTGCCTCAGCTAACATGGGTGCGAAGACGTGCCTGATAACAATGGATATGAATAAGATTGGTCAGATGAGTTGCAACCCCGCTGTTGGCGGAATTGCGAAAGGACAGATCGTACGTGAGATTGACGCACTTGGAGGTCAAATGGGCAGAGTGACAGACAAGACTGCCATACAATTCCGCATGATAAACATTGGCAAGGGACCTGCCGTTTGGAGCCCTCGAGCACAATGTGATCGTGGCAAGTTTATATGGGAATGGCGCACTGTTCTTGACAACACACCTAATCTTGATATCTGGCAAGATCAAGCAGATGAACTTTTAGTTGAAAACGGCGAAGCTGTTGGTGTAAGTACGATCTGGGGTGTGGAATTCAGAGCCAAGAGCGTAATCGTTACCGCAGGCACGTTCCTTAATGGATTGATGCACGTAGGAAGAAAAATGGTTGAAGGCGGAAGATGCGCCGAACCAGCCGTGCATAATTTCACCGAAAGTATCAACAGACTCGGTATTACATCAGCAAGGATGAAAACGGGTACACCAGTGAGAATAGATAAACGCAGTGTACATTTTGAAGATATGGAGGAGCAGAAAGGCGACGTCGATTTTCACCAATTCAGTTATTTTGGAGAACATCGCCTACTGAAACAGTTGCCTTGCTGGACTACATATACTAACAAGGAGGTACACGAGACATTGGAAAAAGGACTCGCAGACTCTCCTCTCTTCAACGGGCAGATACAAAGTACTGGCCCACGTTACTGTCCTTCGATTGAAACAAAACTAGTCACATTTCCAGATAAGGAACAACACCCTTTGTTCTTGGAACCAGAAGGAGAAGATACTAACGAAATGTATCTAAATGGTTTTTCGTCAAGCATGCCTATGGATGTACAACTTAACGCAATCCACAAAATTCATGCTTTCAGAGACGTAAAGATTTACCGACCTGGTTATGCGATAGAATATGATTACTTTGATCCAACGCAACTGAAACACACTCTTGAATCAAAAAAAGTCCCTGGATTGTTTTTCGCCGGACAAGTAAACGGAACTACCGGATATGAAGAAGCAGGTGGACAGGGAACTGTTGCCGGAATAAATGCGGCTATAAGATGCGTAGGCGGAGAACCACTCATCATGCAACGTGACGAAAGTTACATTGGTGTGCTTATAGACGATCTTACAACAAAGGGGGTAGATGAACCGTATAGAATGTTCACTTCAAGAGCAGAATATCGTATACTATTGAGACAAGACGACGCCGATGCCAGACTAACTGAAAAAGCATTTGAATTAGGCATTGCCAAGCGCGACAGATATGATTGGTGGCTAGAAAAGAAAGAAGCCGTAAACAAACTGATTAATTTCTGCAAGGAAACTCCGATAAAAGCGCAGGAAATAAATTTTAAGCTTGAAGCTCTTGATACTACTCCATTACGTGCCGGCTGCAAACTGATAGATCTCATTGCGCGTCCACACCTTTCTCTAAGTAATCTTTCTGAAATCATTCCATCACTTAAAGAAGCGATAAATGCGACAGAAAACAGAAAAGAAGAAATAGTAGAGGCTGCTGAAATTAAAATGAAGTATCAAGGTTATATCGAAAGAGAGAAAATCGTTGCTGACAAAATGCACCGTCTTGAAAATATAAAAATCAAGGGACACTTCAAATATAGCGAACTCCATGAGATTTCTACAGAAGGCCGTCAAAAGCTTGAAAGAATCGAACCAGAGACGCTAGCACAAGCAAGCAGAATCCCAGGAGTTTCGCCTAGTGACATAAACGTACTTTTGGTGCTTCTCGGAAGATAACGCGGAGTCCTTCAGAACGTGGAACGCAGCCCGCGAAGCGTTCATGTTTCACGTGAAACCAACCAAACGATAAAGCGTTAATATTGTGCACTTTAAACATTAAAGTAAAACGTAATACTTCGATGAAATCGAAACAAAATATAATAAACAACTATATAAAATAAAATGAATAATCAACTGCTATTAGACAATCTGCGCTGTATACCAGATTGGCCAATCGATGGTGTAAACTTCCGCGACATCACTACCCTTTTTAAGAGCCCAGAAGCTCTAAAAGAAATCGCCGATGAAATGTGTGACTTTTATGCAAATAAAGGAATTACCAAAATTGTAGGCATAGAAAGTCGTGGATTTGTAATGTCATCTGCCGTAGCTGTAAAACTTGGCGCAGGTATCGTGCTTTGCAGAAAACCAGGCAAACTTCCATGCAAGACAGTTCAAGAAAGTTATAAAAAAGAATATGGTATTGACACTATAGAAATCCATGAAGATGCCATAAACGAAAACGATATAATACTTCTGCACGATGATTTGCTTGCTACTGGAGGAACTATGCTTGCAGCATGCAATCTGGTTAAGAAATTCCACCCAAAGAAGATTTATTGCAATTTCATTATAGAATTAAATAGCGAATTCCCAAAATGTCGCGAACTATTTGATGAAGATATTGAAATAACATCACTACTGAAGTTTTAAAACTATCAGCAAGAAGATGGAAGAGAAGAACATCGCCCACCTTCTTGCTTTAGTTTTAATTTCTTCTCAAGCCTACTTCTGTAATCAGTTTCACGTGAAACAAAAACTTTCAAAACGCCTTTAAACTAACGGGATTCAGAATATGAACAAAGAAGAAAACGATCAAAGATTAGCTTATCTTAAAGGTATAGTATTGAACATGCCAGAGAAGCCAGGAAGCTATCAGTTCTATGACGAGAACCATACTATAATATATGTAGGTAAGGCAAAGTCCCTAAAAAGACGTGTTTCGTCTTATTTCCACAAAGAAGTTGACCGTTTTAAGACCAAAGTGCTTGTTTCTAAGATAAGAGACATAAGTTATACTGTGGTAAATACAGAAGAAGACGCCCTATTACTTGAAAACAGTCTTATAAAAAAATATAATCCTAGATACAATGTCCTGCTTAAAGATGGCAAGACGTATCCGAGTATTTGCGTCACCAATGAATATTTTCCTCGCATTTTCAAAACAAGAACTATAAATAAGCGCTTTGGAACGTTTTACGGACCATATCCACACATATCAAGTATGTACGCAGTACTTGACATAATAAAAAGATTATATAAACCTCGTACATGTAGACAACCTATTACTCGTGAAGGAATTGATCTTGGCAAATATCGCCCTTGCCTGGAATATCACATCCATAACTGCAAGGCTCCATGTGTCAACAAGCAAAGCTACGAAGAATATCAAGAGAACATGAACCAAGCTCGTGAAATTCTAAAAGGCAACACAAGAGCTGTGGGAAAAAAACTATACGACCTTATGATGAAGAATGCCGAGCTGTTGAAATTCGAGATTGCAGATGATTTAAAGAAGAAGCTCAATCTTCTTAATGAATTTGTTGCTAAAAGTGAGGTTGTTAGCTACACTATAGATAACGTGGACGTATTTACAATTGTAGACAATGAAGATCGCAAAAATGCTTATATTAACTATATACATGTAAAGAACGGAACAATAAATCAAAGCTTCACATATGAATATAAGCGAAAACTTGATGAAACAGACGAGGAACTACTTATAACTGCCATCCCTGACATCAGGGAGAGATTTAAGAGTAAGGCAAAAGAGATAATTGTCCCGTTTGAAATGGAATGGAAGATAAAAGATGCAGAATTCTTTGTTCCTCAACGTGGAGATAAGAAGCATCTGCTAGAATTATCTGAAATGAATGGAAAGCAATACAAGTTTGATAGACTGAAACAAGCTGAAAAACTTAATCCAGAGCAGAAGCAGACACGACTGATGAAAGAACTGCAGAATAAACTTAAACTGGAGAAACTACCCTATCAGATTGAATGTTTTGATAATTCAAATATCTCAGGAACTGATGCCGTTGCAGGATGTATCGTCTACAAAGGTATGAAACCTTCAAGAAAAGACTATAGAAAATATAATATAAAAACGGTTATTGGACCAGACGATTATGCTTCTATGCAAGAGGTCGTAAGACGCAGATACAGCAGGATGATAGAAGAAAAAATAACCCTGCCAGACCTTATTATAACCGATGGTGGAAAAGGTCAAATGGATGTAGTCAGAGAGGTTATAGTAGACCAATTACATCTGAATATACCTATCGCCGGACTAGCCAAAGACGATCGCCACCGAACTAACGAATTATTATTCGGATACCCACCACAAACAATAGGAATAGACGTAAAAAGCGAACTATTTAAATTGCTTACACAGATACAAGATGAAGTACACAGATACGCAATTACCTTTCATCGTGACAAGCGTTCTAAGCACGCTCTGCACAGCGAACTAGACGACATTAAAGGCATCGGCCCAAAAGCAAAAGAGGCTCTTTTAAAGCGTTTCAAGACCGTAAAAGCTATAAAGGAAAGCAACGCAGAGGCAATCGAAGAAGTACTTGGAAAAGCAAAAACAAAAATATTACAAGATCACTTCAATAAACAAGCGCAAATTGATAGTTAGTGACTACAAACTCATCTAAAGAGGTATCACTTATATCAGACTATAAACCACAAGTCGTTGAAATACAACCACTTAACAAGACAGATTTGGAATATACTAGAAAATATAGCTAAAATTATTTGTTTAAAAAGATAACTAAATATCCGATACTAAACAATAATTTGGTAGAATAGAAAATTAAAAGTATCTTTGCAACATGAGAATCATTATTCAACGTGTTAGCCATGCATCAGTAACAATAGAAGGCAACACGAAATCAGCTATAAAGACAGGGTACATGATACTATGTGGAATAGAGGAAACTGATTCCTCTGAAGACGTTGACTGGCTGGTTAAAAAGGTTATACGACTTAGGGTGTTTAATGATGAGAATGGGGTTATGAATCGCTCTATAATAGACGTTGCAGGAGACATCTTGGTGATAAGCCAGTTTACGCTATTTGCTAGCTATAAGAAAGGCAACCGCCCATCATGGCTTAGAGCCGCTCGTCACGACATCTCTATCCCACTCTACAAGGAATTCTGCCAAAAGCTATCCATAGCATTAGGTAGACAAGTCGGCACTGGTGAATTCGGCGCTGACATGAAGGTTGAATTATTAAATGATGGCCCTGTAACAATATTTATTGACACTCATAATAAAGAATAACCGTAGATAAATATGACAATAAAAGAAGCACAAGAAACTGTAGATCAGTGGATAAAAACATATGGAGTTAGGTATTTCAGCGAACTTACTAATATGGCTTGCCTCACCGAAGAAGTTGGAGAACTAGCTAGAGTTATAGCTAGGAAATACGGTGATCAGAGTTTTAAGGAAGGCGAAAAAGCAAACATCGGAGAAGAGATTGCCGACATTATGTGGGTACTTATATGCCTAGCTAACCAAACAGGAACTGACATTACGGAAGAACTGCAAAAGAGTTTCGAGAAGAAAACCAAAAGAGACGCCACAAGACATCTCAATAATCCGAAACTAAAAGCATAAAACATTGATTATAAAATAGTTATAAATATTAAAAGACAACGTTATGACAGAAGTTACATCAAACCTTGACAAGAACAGTCTAAATGTCAAGAAAGATCAGAGCAAATACGAAGAAGCTCTTAGTAAGTATAATACAAATATTGACGACGCTGAAGTAAAAGCTGCCGTAAAGAAGATAATTGAAGAAAAAGTACCTCAAAACGACACTCTTGATATTAAGAAATTCCTTCTGGGAAGCGTGGAACTAACATCGCTCCACACGACAGATACAGAAGAGGAGATTCTAGCTCTTACAGAGTCTGTAAACAGATTTGAGAGTGAATATCCAAATCTTCCTCATGTTGCAACAATATGTGTATTCCCTGCTTTCACTGAATTAGTAAGTAATTCACTTGAAATTGACGGTGTGGAAATAACCAACGTATGTGGCAACTTCCCTTCATCACAGAGTAGAATGGAAGTTAAGATTGCAGAAACCCAACTTGCGATCGTTGACGGAGCAACAGAAATAGACATCGTCATGCCTGTAGGAAAGTTCCTAAGTGGTGATTACGAAAGCGTTTGCGACGATATCAGCGAAATGAAACAAGCCTGCGGTGATGTTCCAATGAAGGTGATACTTGAAACAGGCGACCTTAAGAATTGCAGCAATATAAAGATTGCCTCTATCCTATCGATGTATGCTGGTGCCGACTATATTAAGACATCTACAGGCAAAGAAAAGATAAGCGCTACGCCTGAAGCTGCCTATGTAATGTGTCAGGCTATAAAAGAGTACTACAATGAAACTGGAATCCAAATAGGTCTTAAGCCTGCTGGTGGCATAAACACCGTAATGGATGCGATAACCTATTATACAATAGTAAAAGAAGTTCTAGGCGAGCAATGGCTTACAAATAAATGGTTCCGCATGGGAACAAGCCGTCTCACAAATCTACTTATAAGCGAAGTCACAGGAAAAGAAGTAAATTTCTTCTAGATAAAATGAAGAAGCCTCTCAATTGAGAGGCTTTTTTATTTATAAATTTCTTTTAATGACATAATCAATATAAGCTGTCAATGACTTTCTTATATCCTCATTAGCAACTTTACTTTCAAGGAAATTCATACACTCCGAATGAAAATCCCACATGCGTTTCTCTGCATAATCAATGCCACCGTTCTGCTTGGTAAATTCAACCAATCGTGCTATTTCGTCTGAGCTTATTTGATGGGCCTTAATCTTACGTGCTATTGCTATCATTTCCTCATTTTTAGTTGAGTTCAATGCATAAATAGCTGGCAAGGTCAGCTTACCATCAATCATATCATTTCCTGTTGGTTTACCAATCTCATCAGAGTTATAATAATCAAATATATCATCCCTAATCTGGAAGATAATACCAATATTCTGGCCAAACTTCTTTGCAGCAAGCACATCCTCTTGTGAAGCTCCTACGCTCTCGGCTCCTATAGCTGCACAAGCCTCGAAAAGAGCAGCAGTCTTCCCTTTAATTATCTCATAATAAGCTTCTTCTGAAATATCTTCATTCTGTATATTACTCAACTGCAATATCTCACCGTCAGAAAGAGTACGACCTAATTCTGCAAGATATCTTACAATAATTTCAGAATGAGTATAAGATACATTAAGTAAAGCTGTAGAAAGAATAAAATCGCCAACAAGCACAGAAACTTTATTATCGTAAAGGGCATTGACACTCTTCTGCCCTCTCCTTTCAGCACTTTCATCAACAACATCATCATGAACAAGACTTGCTGTATGAAGTAATTCAAGACCGACTGCAGCATGAAGCGTGGTATCTGATACTTTACCGAAGTTCTTGGCAATAAGCAATATCAGCATTGGACGCATACGCTTACCTGCACGCTGCTTGATATGATCAAGAGCCTGAGAAAGTAGTCCATTATCGTGATCCAACGACTTATTAAAGAATTCTATAAAATCGTTAAGTTCTTCTACAATAGGCTGTTTGATAAGAGATAAATAATCCATCTTTCCGTAATTTGATACAAAAATACTCATTTTTACGGGATTACTGACAATTTTTTAGTAATTTTACGCCAAATATATCATAATTATGGAAAAATTATTTCTTTTAGACGCTTACGCGCTAATATTCAGGTCATACTATGCACTTATACGTAATCCAAGAATAAATTCGAAGGGACTTAACACGTCAGCAATTCTTGGTTTTGTAAATACGCTAAACGAGATAATAACTAAAGAAAACCCTACCTATTTAGGTGTTGCTTTCGATCATGGAAAAACATTTCGTCACGAAGCATTTCCACTATATAAGGCACAACGTGAGGAAACTCCAGAAGACATAATACGCAGTGTTCCTATTATAAAAGATATTCTTAGTGCCTTCAACATCCCTATTCTACAGGTAGACGGATATGAAGCCGACGACGTGATTGGAACACTTGCTTTAAAATCTGGAAAAGCTGGTGTTGAAACCTACATGCTAACACCTGATAAAGACTACGGACAACTAATCCGAAGCAATGTTTTCATGTATCGCCCAAGACATGGTGGAGGATATGATATAATTGGCGAGAAGGAAGTTCAAGAGAAATATGGTATCGCTACTCCACACCAAGTAATTGATTTACTTGCATTAATGGGTGACTCTGCAGATAATTTTCCAGGTTGTCCTGGAGTTGGGGAAAAAACAGCTGCTAAACTTATCAATGAATTTGGATCAACAGAAGAACTCATTGCACATACAGATCGACTTAAAGGAAAAATGCGCGAAAAAGTAGAAAGCGCAATAGAAGATATTAAAATGTCTAAATTCCTTGCGACAATAAAAATTGATGTGCCAACAGAATTAAATCTTGAAGAATTAAAACTTCAAAATCCAGATGAAGAAAAATTGCGCTCAATTTTCAATGAACTAGAATTTAAGTCTCTCGCAAACAAAATTCTAAACAAGAATGAACAAAAGCCAATTTCTGTTAATCAAGAGTTAGATTTGTTCGCAGAAAATCCGAGCGAGAGTAAAGAAACTTATGAAAATCAAAATTTTGAAAGCCTTAAAACGATAGCTCACGAATATAAACTTATTGATAATCAAGATGATGCCAAAAAGCTTTGTGAGTTTTTTAGGACAAAAGATATATTAAGTCTAGATACAGAAACAACATCAACCAACACAATAGACGCAGAATTGGTTGGCTTATGCTTTTCTGTTGAAGAAAAAAAGGCATTTTATGTTGCTATTCCATCAAATCGTAAAGAAGCGTTGGAATATGTTAATATATTTAAATCAGCTTATGAAGACAAGAATATTCTGAAAATCGGTCAAAATATAAAGTACGATTATGAAGTTCTTAGAAAATATGGAGTAACTCTTCAAGGTAAAATTTTCGACACGATGCTTGCCCACTATGTCATCCAACCAGAAATTCATCATAACATGGATTTCATGGCAGAAACACTTCTTGGTTATAAAACAATACATATCGAGGAACTAATCGGCGAGAAAGGCAAAAATCAAAAGTCAATGCGCGACCTAGATCCAAAAGATGTCTATGAATATGCTGCCGAAGATGCCGACATTACGTTGCAACTCAGAAATGTACTTGAACCCAAACTAAAAGAGAACAATGTTAAGGATTTATTTTGGAATATAGAAATGCCTCTTATACGCGTTCTTGCTGATATGGAACTCAACGGTGTATGTCTTGACACAGAGGCATTAAAGGAAACATCAGGTCTTTTCACAGAACGCATGAACCAATTGGAACAAACGATATACAAAGAAGCTGGCGAAACATTCAATATATCAAGTCCAAAACAAGTTGGTGACATTCTCTTTGGCAAAATGCACATATTGGAGAAACCAAAAAAGACAAAGACCGGACAATACGTGACTAGCGAAGAAGTGCTACAATCACTGAAAGGTAAAAGCCCCATTATAGAAGACATTCTTAACTACCGTGGATTAAAAAAACTTCTCGGTACATACATTGATGCACTACCAAAGCTTATTAACAAGCGTACTGGACACATTCATACTTCTTTCAATCAGGCACTTACAGCTACAGGTCGCCTATCGTCAAGTGATCCAAACTTGCAGAATATACCTGTAAGGAGTGAAGATGGAAAAGAAATACGCAAATGCTTTATTCCAGAACCAGGATGTTTGTTCTTTTCTGCTGACTATTCTCAGATTGAGTTGCGAATAATGGCACATTTGAGTAAAGACAAAAATATGACAGAGGCTTTTCGAGAGGGCTTTGACATACATGCAGCCACAGCCGCAAAGATTTGGCACAAAGACGTAAATGAGGTATCACCAGAAGAACGAAAGAAAGCAAAGCAAGCCAATTTCGGTATCATATATGGCATAACAACTTACGGTTTAGCTCAACGCATGAATATTGACAATCATGAGGCACGAGAACTCATTGATGGTTATTTCAAGACTTTCCCAATGGTTAAAGAATATATGGAGAAAGCAAAAGAAGTAGCCCGTGCAAAAGGTTATGCAGAAACTATCTTTGGCCGTCGCAGATATCTGCCGGATATCAATTCTAAAAATGGCACCGTAAGAGGATTTGCAGAACGCAATGCCATCAACGCTCCTATTCAGGGCAGCGAAGCTGATATAATAAAAATTGCGATGATTCACATTTGGCAGCGTTTCAAGAAAGAGAACATACGAAGCAAAATGATACTTCAGGTCCACGATGAACTTAACTTCTCTGTATATCCTGACGAAAAAGAGATTGTTGAGAAAATAGTTTTAGAAGAAATGCAGGGAGCATACAACCTCAACGTTCCACTTATCGCCGATGCAGGATGGGGAAAGAACTGGCTTGAGGCGCATTAATATAACGCCCCAACAAACATATTGAGAAGACAGACGAAACATACGAATATCAATTATTTCAATCGTATGTTTCGTCTGTTTTGCTTGCATTATCTGTTTCATAACCTTGTTTTGTTACACTACGTAAATTTTGTGGTACATAAAATAAGAATACTAAATTATATTTTTTATAATTTTGCAATATAATACCACTTGAACAAGTTATAAATTGTGCCACACAAACAATCCTTGTTAACATATTACGATATTAAATATATAACAATTCATTAAATTATCATGAATAAAAAAACTATAAATCCTCTATTTTTGGTCTATTACTTTGTACTAATATATTTTACACAAACCATTTGTAAAAGCGTATGGTTAACAACCATCTCATTTTTAATTATAATTTCCTTTATTATATTCACTATCATAAAAAAAGAAAGCAAAAAAGACTATGTATCTTTAACACTAGGACTTTGTGCTATTGTATATCAAACATTCTGCTTAATACATTATAATTAATAGATAAACATTTCCATGAAAAATCATTTATTTACCACTATTGTACTCGTATGTACATGTATGTTATCCGCATTTACTTGTGGGTGTTCATCAAAACTAACTTCAAAAGAAAAGAATTCTTTTGATAAATCAGTTATTGCTGATTTAGAGATTCTAAATGAAAAAGAAGTTAATGCTTTTCAAAAAATTCGAGAATCTGCTTCACTGACGAAGACAGACTCCATTTCACCAGAAATAAAAGAAGCCAAAGAGCAAATAGAGATGGCGATAAAAGAATTTGCCGGGAAACATGATATCACAGCTGATTTAACTCCACAAGAGAAAAATTTTCATCTTAGCAAAGATTCTGTTGACATGATTAAAGCTAATCCACTAATGGCATTAAATATATATAAATCTTTGAAGACTAAGAAGTTTATGAAGTTATTTAATACATTTCTAACTAAAGGCAAAATTGACATGGATATAGAAAGTATAATTCATGACAAAAAGTTAAAACTGAATGAAAAAGTGATATTAATAAGTATGAAGCAAGTTAGACAGAATAAGAATATTCCAAATATGAATATGCTAAAAGATAACAAAACAAGTGATGGTGTGAATTAAACTGTATCAAGCAACAATTATGATTAGCTTCATATAGTTTTTGGACAACCAAGATCTTACAACCTACCACAACCTAAAGTTGTGGCAGGAACATGTCATCCCCCCCTAGTAAGGTTTTCAAGAAAAAGTATTTAACATTACTAACTTGTAAATGCATGCTATACAAATGTAGAAACTACCTAGACACAAAGCCATTTATGGAGGATCCCACACCATAAATTTACAAAGAATCCAGAAAAAAAAGAAAAACAACCTACACTATATACATTTTTGACTTAAATAACTATTAATTAGAAGCTTACCTAATGTATATGAGTGCCTTATCCTACATATTTCCTACATGGTTCCTACACTATAAACACGTATTTGTACCTAAAACGAAGGATTTTAATCATATCGCAAGACTAAAGACGCATTATTGTTGCCCAATACTCCATGCCCTGAGCAGTAAAGCAAATCACAGTGAAGTCATTCATAGGTATTATAAAAATAAGGATTTCATTTCTATTTATGAATAAAAATTTTAAACGAAACTGATTCATAAAACATTTCTATATATCAACCTAGTCAGTAAAATATTGCAGAAACTATAATGATAATCAATTTCTATTATCGCCAAAATATACAAAGCACATCAAAAATAGAATCACCTTTTTCGTTACGCCTTTAAGTGATTAGGGCCTAATCACTCAATAAAGCATGTAGGACAACAGAGTGATTAGGGCCTAATCACTCAATAAAATGTATAAGAACAGACTCTTCTACATTAGCTAACACATTGTATGACAATGCGTTTCGCAAAATCATGTAGGAAACGGCATTGAAAAAATCAAAAAAATATTTTTTTATTGATTATGATAGAACATAATGATTCATTAGATAGCTATATGAACAACGATATCCGATTATGAAATAAACAAAATACATGTAGTCAAGATGTGTTTCCACATCCACAACCATGCGATAAGAATGTTTTATTACTTATTTTCCCTTTTTATCCTTAAAAATCCCTTTTTACTTTTACCTTTATGATATTTTGTGTAATTTTGCAAACAAATAAAAAGTAATAGCCGATCGAAGGGAAGATTGGCTCATTTAAACGTTTAAAGAATATGGCATTAAAATGTGGTATTGTAGGTTTACCAAACGTGGGTAAGTCTACTTTATTTAACTGTCTGTCTAGTGCTAAGGCACAGTCAGCAAACTTTCCTTTCTGTACTATTGAACCAAATCTTGGTGTAATCACCGTTCCAGACGAGCGACTCACCAAACTTGCGGAAATTATTCATCCAGGACGTATCGTACCAGCAACATGTGAAATTGTTGACATAGCCGGACTTGTAAAAGGAGCTAGTAAAGGTGAAGGCCTTGGCAACAAATTCCTTGGTAACATCCGCGAATGTGATGCCATTATACATGTTATCCGTTGCTTTGACGACGACAATATTGTTCGTGAGGGCGGAATGGCTGTAGATCCATTGTCAGACAAAGGAATAATCGATACAGAGTTGCAGTTGAAAGACCTTGAAACAATAGACTCACAAATGGCTAAACAGCAGAAAGCTGCAGCTGCCGGAAACAAGGATGCAAAAATTCTTTGCACTGTTCTTGAAACATACAAGGCAATCCTTGAACAGGGTAAAAATGCACGTGAGGCTACTTTTGAAAGCAAAGATGAACAACAAGCTGCACATGACCTATTTCTTCTAACCACAAAGCCAGTACTCTACGTTTGTAATGTAGACGAAACTAGTGCTAAAGATGGCAACGAATACTCAAAACAAATTGAGGAAATTGCCGTAAATGAAGGTGCTGAAGCTATGATTATAGCCGCAAAAACAGAGGAAGACATCGCATCTCTTGAAACATACGAAGACAAACAGATGTTTCTTGAAGAACTAGGATTGAAGGAAAGTGGTGTAAACCGACTTATTAAGAAGGCTTACCAACTACTTAACCTACAGACATTCATCACCGCTGGAGAAATGGAAGTAAAGGCTTGGACATATCACAAGGGTTGGAAGGCCCCACAGTGTGCCGGAGTTATCCACACAGATTTCGAAAAAGGTTTTATCCGCGCTGAGGTTATCAAATATGAAGACTATATCAAATATGGCACAGAAACTGCCATACGCGAAGCTGGAAAACTAGGTGTCGAAGGTAAG
Organism: Prevotella sp.; assembly: GCF_051059605.1. Lineage (GTDB taxonomy): Bacteria > Bacteroidota > Bacteroidia > Bacteroidales > Bacteroidaceae > Prevotella. The sequence continues at coordinate 2,643,384 of NZ_CP050883.1, read as the reverse complement.
GAATACGAAGTTCAGGATGGTGACATCATGCACTTCAGATTTAACGTATAAACAATCTAAAGTCTGAAAAGACAAGGATATAATAAGCTGATATTATGGTTCAATTATTAAACTACATCGTCTGGAATCCCGATATATATGCCATTCAAATTGGCAATTGGGGCCTACGCTGGTATTCACTATGCTGGCTTGCCGGACTTATCGGAGCCTATTTTATGGTGAAATGGTTGTTCAACAACCAAAACATAACAACGATCACCACGACAGTAGACGGAAAGAAGGTTGAGAAGAATGTCTTTGATCCGCTCTTCATCTACTGTTTCCTTGGTATTCTCATTGGTGCCAGGTTAGGTCATTGCATATTCTATCAGCCTGATTATTTCCTTACTTCAGGTCAGCATTTCATTGAGATGTTTCTACCTATACACTTCATGACCGATGGTACCATAAAGTTCACAGGTTATGAAGGACTGGCAAGTCACGGTGGAACACTTGGACTGATGATCGCCCTATGGCTATACTGCAAGAAGACTGGCGTAAAAATGTGGCAGGTGCTTGATAACATAGCTATAGCAACTCCTATCACAGCATGTTTTATAAGGTTGGGAAACCTTATGAACAGTGAAATCATAGGTAAAGTTACATCTGTACCATGGGCTTTCATCTTCGAAAAGGTAGATAAGTACCCACGTCATCCAGGTCAACTATATGAAGCAATTGCTTATGCGGTGTTCTTTTTCGTCGGATGGTACTTCTATCGTGTTGCAAAGAAAAAGGTCGGTACAGGCTTCTATTTTGGCCTCTGCATCACTCTTATATTCACATTCCGCTTCTTCATTGAATACACAAAAGATATTCAAGTTAATTTTGAGTCGGGAATGCTAATAAACATGGGACAGATTCTAAGCATACCTTTCGTAATATTGGGCATATATTGTATGTTCAGATCAAAGAAATAAGCTATAATAAAATATTATCAAACAAAAAAGTCCATTGACTGAATGAGCATAACTCGTTTGTCAATGGACTTTTCTTATATGATAAGCAATCTATGCCTTACCTCTTAATATCTTCTTAATATCATTCAGTTTGTTTAAGGCATCAACAGGAGTGAGGTTATTAACGTCAAGTCCTAAGATTTCATCACGAATCTGAGTCAACACAGGATCATCAAGTTGGAAGAAGCTCAGTTCCATATCGCCTGAGTGTTCCGCAATCTTTGCAGTATTCGGCTTGGCTGCTCCCCCTACTCCAGCATTATCAGCTTCTAATTCCTTCAGTATCACATTGGCACGCTTCACTATAGAGCGTGGCATACCAGCAATTTCGGCAACATGAATACCGAAGGAATGTTCACTGCCCCCACGCATTAACTTGCGAAGGAATATAACCTTGTTATCAACCTCCTTAACGCTTACATTATAATTCTTAATGCGAGAAAAATTCTTCTCCATCTCATTAAGCTCATGATAATGAGTTGCAAAAAGCGTACGTGCACAAGCTTTTGAATGTTCGTGCAGATATTCCACAATAGCCCAAGCTATACTTATACCATCATAAGTGCTTGTTCCTCGTCCAAGTTCATCAAACAAGACAAGACTTTTAGAAGAAACATTATTCAGGATATTGGCAGCCTCTGTCATCTCAACCATAAATGTAGATTCACCTAGTGAAATATTATCGCTGGCTCCTACCCTAGTGAATATTTTATCAACTAAGCCTATTCTTGCGCTTTCTGCAGGCACGAAGCATCCTACTTGGGACAAGAGTACTATCAATGCAGTTTGACGCAACAGAGCCGATTTACCAGCCATATTCGGACCGGTAATCATCATTATCTGTTGCTTTTCAGTATCAAGATACACATCATTTGGTACATATCTTTCACCTAAAGGCAATTGCGTTTCGATTACAGGGTGTCTTCCCTGCTTAATATCTATTACTTCGCTGTCATCAATAACAGGGCGCACATACCGATTTTCCTCTGATATCTTAGCGAAACTAAGAAGGCAATCGGTATGGGCAAGCAAGTTGGCGTTTATCTGTATCTGGGGAATAAAGTCCTGTATCGCAACAATCAATTCATTAAAAAGCTTTGTCTCAAGAGCCGATATCTTTTCATCAGCTCCCAGAATTTTCTCCTCATATTCTTTCAGTTCCTGTGTAATATATCGTTCTGCCTGTGCAAGTGTCTGCTTTCTTATCCACTCTGCAGGAACCTTATCCTTAAAGGTATTTCTTACCTCAAGATAATATCCGAAGACATTATTATATCCCACTTTCAGACTTGATATGCCTGTGGCCTCAATCTCCTTTTCCTGTATCTTCAAAAGATAATCCTTACCATTTCGACTTATAGATCGCAACTCGTCAAGTTCATCATTATATCCATCGGCTATCACATCGCCTTTGTTTACAAGCTGTGGTGGATCTGGTTGTATCTCTTTTTCAATACGCTCTTTTATACTTTCACAAAGGTTCAGCTGTTCACCTATGCGTTTAAGCGCATCATTATTGGTATAAAGACAAGCTGTTTTTATTGGGGGAATAGCGTCAAGAGCGTTCTTTAACTGAACAACTTCACGTGGAGAGACACGTCCTACTGCAACCTTTGATATGATACGTTCCAAATCGCCTACACGATGCAATTGATCATCAACAATCTGCCTGAATTCAGGCTCTCTAAAGAAATACTCCACAATGTCGAGGCGTTCCTGTATAGAACGAACCTCTTTTAGTGGAAACACAAGCCATCTACGAAGCATTCGCCCTCCCATTGGAGTAACAGTACGGTCTATCACAGCAAGTAACGAACTTCCGTCATCCTGCATCGGAGCAATAATCTCCAAAGAACGTATTGTAAAACGGTCAAGTCTTACATACTTTTCCTCTTCGATTCTCGAAAGAGACGTAATATGACTGATGTGAGTATGCTGGGTTATCTCAAGATACTGCATGATAGCTCCACTAGCTATAATACCATTTTTTAAGTGTTCAACTCCAAAACCTTTAAGGTTCTTTGTTCCGAAATGTTTAAGAAGCTTCTGTTTGGCACTTTGTTCTGTAAATACCCAATCATCAAGTTCAAAAACACAAAACTTATTACCGAAATAGCTTTCAAATTCTTTCTTATAATTACGGTCATAGAGAACTTCTTTAGGCATAAAATTGCCTAATAACTTCTCTACGTAATCATAAGTTCCTTCGCCCGTGATAAACTCACCGGTAGATATATCCAAGAAACTAACACCACAAGAGGCCTTTCCGAAGTGCACAGCGGCAAGAAAGTTGTTTTCCTTATAGTTCAGCACATTGTCACTCATAGCGACACCAGGAGTAACAAGTTCTGTTATTCCACGCTTCACCATCTTGTCCATTTCGCTCAGTCCCTTCTTGCCCTTTATCTGCTCACGCTTCTTTTTGGGGTCTTCAAGCTGATCGCAAATAGCTACACGCTTTCCAGCGCGAATCAGTTTCGGCAAATAGGTATCCAGTGCATGATGAGGGAATCCTGCCATTGCTGCAGAACCAGTTTCACCACCGTTATTACGCCTTGTAAGCGTAATACCTAGGATTTTACTTGCCTCGACAGCATCATCACAATATGTTTCATAGAAATCGCCACAACGAAACAGCATCAGCGCATCAGGATGTTTAGCCTTTAGCGAAAAGAACTGTTTCATCATCGGCGTAAGTCCTTTTTCGTCCTTAGCCATATATCTAAAAGTTCGTCTGAATTACAAAATTACGCAAATAAAGACGAAACGCAAAATAAATCCTTTATTTTTATGATTTTATAGAGATACAGAGACTAGAACAAATCATAAGTGATAATGATTAATTTACTATTGCTATTTTGCACACAACGCCCTTGGATCCTTCTTGCGTCGCAGTCTCAACCATATAAACACCTGAAGCGACACGACGACCATTCTTGTCATTACCATCCCACGTAAACAGTCCTCCATTGCTACGACCTTCAGCAACAAGTGTTCCTGAAGAGGTAACAATCTTTACATCGGCATTATATGAAAGTCCCGTAACTGTTATTAAACCTGTATAATCTGGACGTACAGGATTAGGATAAGCATACACACTTTGATTTGTCATCTTGCTTTCTGCTTCAGTTGCATCACTGATATAAGAGCACAAACCCTTATCCGTACCGAAAAACACTTCACCAGTTGTACCGTTTATAGCAATACTCTCTATATTGTTTGAAAGCAGTTTACTATTATCCTCTGTGAAATGATGCACTTCCTCTATATTGTTTGAACTCACAAGATAAACACCATTACCATTAGTACCAAACCATTTGCGATTACCTCCATCTACCGCCATGCATGTAATATCAACACCGCTAAGAAGATAATCAGCATAATTGGTACCATCATTACGTGGAACCTTGATCTGCTGGAATACAGGATTCACATCTGTCACATTAGAAGACTCTAGCATTAATGGTCCTACACTAGTACCAATCCATATATTATTTTCTTTATCCTCAGCTGCGCATCTCACATAATACAGGGTAAGTTGCGTGCCATCCTGATTAACAAAGTTGTGAATAATGTTTGCTTTGTCTGTAGACTTATTATACGACACTAGAGCAGGATATCCCCAATAATCATCAACAAACCAAAGAAGTTTCCTACTATCAAAGAATGGATTAGTCATATTATCAAACGAACGACCATCGTTCATGAATACGTTCTTATGAAAAGAATTCCACTTATTTTCTGACGTTAATTCAAAAAGAGATGTAGTGGCACTGTTACTATTAAATAGCCACAGGTTGGAGCTATCATCAAATCGCAAACCCTGAACGATAACATAATCTTTACTTACATTCTGCACTGTTGCTGCTCCCTGTAAAGGACTATTTGTATAATTATATTCCTTTACGAATTTTCCACTCTTGAATTCGTAAAGACCTATTCTTCCGCTTGCAAACACATGCGAATTATCATTTGGATCAACATCCATTGACATCAAATTCACATAAGAATGCCCAGTAATGCTTTGAAGATTATCTTGATATTCAGTCCATTCATCACCTTTCAACACCTGAACACATCCTGGGCGCATGAGATCCTTATCTGGATTCCACCCTCCTCCACAAGTATAAAGATTTCCATTATAGAACCTCATGAATCCAAAGTAATTATACTTAGGACCACCAGGATTTGCCTTTGATACTTTTTCGACAAGACTGTCCTTGTTATCGGATGGCTTTGCTGAATAATCAGCAAAGCGTTTCCAGTTATTCTTATCAAGCAGATTAGCCGTTATTGGGGCACGATAAATACCATTGCTGGCACTTGCTGCATAAAGATACCCAGAATCCTGATACGAATAGTTTACTTTAAATCCTAGATTATATGTATCACTGATTTCGGCATTGGCAACATTAAGTTTGACAATTCCGAAACCAGTACTTAAATAAGCATATCCAGCAGATTGGTAAATATCATTAATAGCCTTGTCTAATGTTATTGAAGAATTGTAATAATCGCTAATATTTATCACTTCGCCTTTATCGTCCATCAGGTCGATATTCTGATTAGAATAAACTATTACAAGTCTTTTGGCATATTTATTATAAGAAATATGAGAGATATTGCAGTCGCTAAGACTATTTGTTTTGTCAAAAGTCTGTATGCTCTGGTCTGATGTATTATAAGAATAAATATTATTACTTGCAAGTACATAAATCACGTTTCCACTACCCTGCTCCACATCCTGAATGTCAGAATAAGCCATATATGCCTTCCAACTACCTGTCTGTGCTGCTTGCATAATGCCTACGCAACAAAAAAAGACTATGGCAAGTAATAATATTCTTTTCATCTATTGCTTATTTTCCTTAAGGTATTCCGAAAGTTTTACGACAGCCCTTGCACGATGGCTTATCGTGTTTTTTATCTCCTCACCAAGTTCCGCAAAACTCTTATCATAACCTTCAGGAACAAAAATCGGATCATAACCAAAGCCTTCAGTTCCATGTTTCTCTGTTGCAATTTTTCCGTCTACCCTACCCTCAAAATATATAGGTTGTGCATTAGGATGCAACAATACAATGATGGTACGGAATCTTGCAGTGCGGTTACTTTTGTCTTCAAGATTAGCTAATAGTTTAGCCATATTAGCTTCACTATCGTGATCAGTGCCTTCTGCATATCTTGCACTGTGCACACCAGGTTGACCATCAAGAGCTTCAACCTCTAGACCAGTATCATCAGCAAAGCAACCAATATGATATTTATCGCATACAAACTGAGCCTTCTGCAAAGCATTTTCCTCTAAGGTGTCCCCTGTTTCAGGAATATCTTCGTGGCAACCTATTTCACTAAGAGAGACAATCTCGAAATCTGATCCAAGAATCTCTCTTATTTCTCTTAACTTATTCTTATTGTTTGTTGCAAAAACTATTTTCATAATGATACAGATAGTTATTTTTTTGAATCTAATGAATCAGTCTTTACTTTAACTCTCATCTCATCAAATCCTTCTCCATAGACACCAATAACGCTACTCTGACTGACGAATGCATTAGGGTCAATCATCTTGATAAGTCTGAATATTTCAGTACTCTCACGCTTTTTCGCCAAAATACACAGCACTTTCATCTGCTGTCCCGTGTACCATCCGTGACCGTCAAGTATTGTAACACCATGCCCCATTTCAACACCTATTGCATTAGCAATTTCTTGATATTTCTTTGTAAATATCATAAACTGCACACTCTCTCGTCTTGCATTCATCACATAATCAAGCACGAAGTTTTCAATCACCATCGTACAGAGACCGAACACAATCTTGCGCCAATCCTGAAAGATAGGATACGTACTGCCGATAATCAGCAAGTCTACATACACCAACACACGTCCAAGACTGATATTATGATATTTGTTTACCACAGCAGCAACAATATCCGTACCACCAGTAGAACCGTTGTTGAGGAATACAATCGCCAATGCAGAACCCGTAAACGTACAGCCGATAATCAGCGACATAAAATCCTGTCCACGTCCTAACACTTGATGCATTGTTCCATCAGGATTTGTCATAAGTTTCTGCGCCATCCACAGCATACAAGACAACATTAGGATTGCGTAGACTGTCTTAACCATGAACTTAAATCCCAATATCTTCAACGCCACAACCAATAAACAGACGTTGATAGCAAAATACGTATAAACAATTGGAATTTTAGTGGCATAAAAAACAATAGCGGCAACACCGGTAACTCCACCGGTAACGATTTGATAAGGCAGCAAAAATACTGTCCAACCAAAGGTGTAGAGAAAGAGACCAATGGTTATCAACAGATAATCCTTGACCTCATTCCAGATTTTTAGTCTCTCTATCATTTAATTACAATGTTAACTATTTTCTTTGGAACTATGATAACTTTAACTATATTCTTTCCTTCAAGATATTTCAGGCTTCTTTCGTCTTCAATAACTGCTTTTTGTATTTCATCATTGCTAGCATCTGTGGCAAAAGTCTTCTGATAACGAGCCTTTCCATTAAAACTGATAGTGATCTGTATCTCGCTTTCTGCAAGATATTTCTCTTCATACTTTGGCCATGCTGCATCACAAACACTACCCTTTTCTCCGAGAGTGTGCCACAATTCTTCTGCAATATGTGGAGCAAATGGAGCAATAACGATAACCAATTTCTTCAATAAAGCTGCATTTTTACATTTCTGCTGACCCAATTCGTTTACAGCAATCATGAATGCACTGATAGCAGTGTTGTAGCTGAACTTCTCAATATCTTCTGATACTTTCTTTATCAGTTTATGAGCACTCTTCAAACTCTCTGCTGTAGGCTCTTCATCATTAATAGCCAATTCGTCAGCATTCTTTACCCAGAACAAGTTCCAGAACTTCTTAAGGAATCTATGGCAACCATCTATACCGTTGGTATCCCAAGGCTTACTTGCTTCAACTGGACCAAGGAACATTTCGTAAAGACGAAGAGTATCTGCTCCATAAACTTCTACTATTTTGTCTGGATTTACTACGTTGAACATGCTCTTTGACATCTTCTCTACAGCCCATCCGCATACATACTTTCCATCTTCGAGTATAAACTCTGCATTATTGTATTCTGGGCGCCATGCCTTGAACGCATCTGTATCGAGTACGTCGTTACTAACGATGTTTACATCTACATGTATAGGAGTTGTCTCATATTTGTCTTTAAGTCCAAGACTTACAAATACAGGAGCTTTTGAATGGTCCTCGCTATTAATACGATAAACAAAGTTTGAACGTCCCTGAATCATACCTTGATTGATAAGTTTCTGGAATGGTTCTTCCTTACTGCTTACTCCATTATCAAACAGGAACTTATTCCAGAAACGACTGTATATAAGATGGCCTGTTGCATGTTCTGTTCCACCAACATACAAATCTACATTCTGCCAATATTCGTCAGCATCTTTACCAACAAGGGCTTTATCATTACCTGGGTCCATATAGCGCAGATAATAAGCAGAACTTCCTGCAAATCCAGGCATCGTATTCAGTTCAAGAGCAAATACTTTTTCATTATCTATCAAGCTCTTATCAACGATACACTTGTTAGCTTCGTCCCAAGCCCATTTCTTTGCGCGTCCCAATGGAGGTTCACCAGTTTCAGTAGGCTCATATTTATCAATTTCTGGTAATTCAAGTGGCAGACATTCTTCAGGAATCATCTGTGGCATTCCATTCTTGTAATATACAGGGAATGGCTCACCCCAATAACGTTGACGAGAGAATGTAGCATCACGCAAACGATAGTTTACCTTTACCCTACCGAGGTTATGAGAGGTTACAAACTCCTTAGTTGCGGCAATAGCCTCTTTCACAGTCTTACCGTTTAGGTTGAATCCGTCTAGGGCAACACCTTCGCTTGGACTGTTCATAACGATACCATCTTTTGCATCAAAACTTTCTTCACTTACGTCAGCACCTTCAATAAGAGGAATTATAGGCAAGTTGAAATGCTTTGCAAAAGCATAGTCTCTGCTATCATGTGCAGGCACAGCCATGATGGCACCTGTACCATATCCAGCCAATACATATTCGCTTATCCAAATTGGAATATTATCACCAGTAAATGGATTTACAGCATAACTTCCAGAGAATACTCCTGTAACTTTTCTGTCGCTCATACGGTCAAGTTCCGTACGCTTCTTTACATAAGCAAGATACTCCTCTACTTCTGCCTTATGGTCAGGAGTTGTAAGTTCATCCACAAGTTCACTCTCAGGAGCAAGCACCATGAATGTAACACCGAAGATGGTATCGGCACGAGTTGTGAATATAGTAAATTTTTTATCACTGTTAGCAATTTTGAATTGCATTTCTGTTCCTTCAGAACGACCAATCCAATTGCGCTGTGTCTCTTTTATTGAGTCTGTCCATGCAATTGTATCAAGTCCGTCAAGCAGTCTTTGTGAATAAGCAGAAGTACGCAGACACCATTGCTGCATCTTCTTCTGTATTACAGGGTATCCGCCTCTTTCGCTCACTCCGTCTACAACTTCATCGTTTGCCAATACAGTTCCAAGTCCAGGGCACCAATTAACCATTGTTTCGCCAAGATAAGCGATACGATAGTTCATAAGTGTCTTCTGCTGTTCCTTATCGTTCATTGTGTTCCATTCGTCGGCAGTGAAAATCAATTCTTCACTTTGTGCCACGTTCAGGTCCTTACTTCCGTTTTCCTTGAAGTAAGCAATAAGGTTTTCTATAGGTTTAGCTTTCTGACAATTCTTGCAGAAATAGCTATTAAACATCTTTTCAAAAGCCCATTGTGTCCAATGATAATATTTAGAATCACAAGTGCGTATCTCACGGCTCCAGTCAAAAGAGAATCCTATTTTATCAAGTTGCTCACGATAGTGATTAATGTTAGTCTCAGTTGTAATTGCAGGATGCTGACCTGTCTGTATAGCATATTGTTCAGCAGGCAATCCGTAAGCATCATATCCCATTGGGTTAAGCACGTTAAAGCCTTGTAAACGCTTGAAGCGTGCATAAATATCACTAGCTATATAGCCTAGTGGATGTCCAACATGTAAACCAGCACCTGACGGATAAGGAAACATATTGAGCACATAAAATTTCTTTTTGTCTTTGTTCTCAACAACTTTATAGGTTTTATTATCAACCCATGATTTTTGCCATTTCTTCTCGATTTCTCTGAAGTTGTATTCCATTGTAGTTATATAGTTATTTTATATTTCCATTTAAAAAATATAACGCGTGCGCGTAATTATGTGCAAAGATAATGCAAACGAGTGGAAAAGCAAAATAAAACGTGTTTTAATTTTGTTTTCCCGAGTGTAGCTTATCTTCACCGAAGGTAGAGTAATGCAAACGAGTGGAAAAGCAAAATAAAAACGTGTTTTAATTTTGTTTTCCCGAGTGCAGCTTATCTTCACCGAAGGTAGAGTAGTGCAAGTTAATATCTAAACGAGATAAATAACGGAGTTCACTACACACACTTTTAAGAGAAAAACTACAATGCACCATAAAAATTGCAGCTTTATAAATTTTATATATTACCCCAAATATTTACTCATAATACGATTCTCGAATATTTATTTATAAAAACATTAGTGTAAATATTTTTAGCTATTAATATTTAATTAATTTGGTCGTTTTGGTCAAAGTCATTTTGGTCATTTTCAACTTCTAGTACGGGGGATTTAATCCCTTATATAAATTATATATTAAAATATATAATTTATATAAGGGGGCTGCCCCCTCACTATTGGGAATTCAAAATGACCAAAACGACCTCATCGTGACGATAATCGTATCAGAATGCCGCTAATTGCACGCTGAATGCAAATTGTTAGCTTTGTAAAGTTATCAATATCAACACTTTAATGTTTTGAAATTCGCCCTCTGAACAACGAAACCATGAAATAGCTTGCTTGGAATTATTATTTGCCTTACCTTTGCACTCGTCATCCCAACGTAGTGAAGACCGAAGAGAGAATTAGTGCCGCTCGCTGAAGTCGAAATGAAAACCAAAATATCAATACCATGCCTCTGAATTGCAAACTTTACATGATCATGAACAAGAACAACTGAAATTGAAGACACTCGAAAATTGACGCAAAAGTAATAAACTGATGAGATTAACGACACAATCACGACAAGCACCAACCTGATAATAATAGCAGCGGCTATATTTGCACTTATCGGCTGTGAAGTCCATGAATAAAGCAAGCCTACATGAATGAAACTGCAAACCTAAGTGAATGGAAAAGAGACACAAAGCTAATGGATACTCGTCTACAGGCATTACAATACCATGAAAATAGGGGATACTTCCATATAAAGGAATAGATTCTTTTTGTCCTCTACAAGATTTACACTACCTTTGCCCTAACAATCAACAATATTATTATGAAGAAATTTTTAGTATTAGCATTATTAACATTATGTATGGTTGCCAACGCACAGGTTAAACGTCCGAAACTTGTTGTAGGCGTTGTTGTAGACCAAATGCGTTGGGATTATCTGTATTATTACTATGATGAATATGGTAACGACGGATTGAAACGATTACTTGACGAAGGATATAGTTGTCAAAACACTATGATACCTTATATCCCTACCGTTACAGCTATTGGACACTCTAGTATATATACAGGTAGCGTTCCTGCAATGACAGGTATTCTTGGAAATAACTTTTACATTAAAGGTAAAGAAGTTTATTGCTGCGAAGATGAGAATGTTAAGAGTGTAGGAAGTGACTCTAAAGAAGGTCAGATGTCACCACATAGACTACTTGCTTCTACAATAGGAGATGAACTGAAACTAGCTACAAACTTTAAGTCAAAGGTTATTGGAGTTGCTTTGAAAGACCGAGCAGCAATACTTCCTGCCGGACATAGTGCTGATGCAGCATATTGGTGGGATACCAGTGCAGGACATTTCGTAAGTAGTACATTCTATATGAAAGAGTTACCAAAATGGGTTACTGATTTCAACAAACAAAATAGCACCAAACCAGGATTTGATATTAAGACCAGCGATCAAGGAGTTACAATGACATTCAAGATGGCAGAAGCCGCACTTGAAAATGAGAAACTAGGGCAGGGTAGCACCACTGATATGTTGGCCGTAAGTGTTTCATCAACAGATGCCATTGGACATACTTATAGTACACGTGGCAAAGAAAACCACGATGTATATCTGCAACTAGACAAAGACATTGCACAATTTATGAAGGTACTTGATGAAAAGGTTGGTAAAGGTAATTATTTATTGTTTTTAAGTGCTGACCACGGAGGTTCACATAATCCAAACTTCATGCGTTCACATCGTTTACCTGCAGGAGGATTTGAAGGTTGGAACGTTGCTAAAAGTGTAAATGAAGTTCTACAAAAACAATTTGGAACAAAAGCAAGACTGATACTTGGAGAAAACTCATTACGTATATTTCTTGATCATGAAAGTATTGAGAATGCAGGATTGAAACTTGATGAAGTTAAAGCAGCTGCAAAAAAGGAGTTTGAAAAATATGATAATGTAGCCTTTGTCGTAGATTATGATAATGTAGCCGCACAAAGTATTCCACAACCAATACGTGAACGAATAATCAATGGTTATAGTCGTGAACGTGGAGGAGATTTACTTCTTATTACAAATCCTGGTTGGATAGATGCAAGTAATGCAACTAATTATAAAGGTACAACCCACGGATTGTGGAATCCAGATGATTCACATATTCCTTTGATCTTCATGGGATGGAATATCAATCACGGCGAAACCTCAAAGCCTACAAATATGACTGACATTGCTCCAACAATATGTAGCATGTTGCATATTCAGATGCCTAATGCCTGTGTAGGCAATTCAATATTTGAATAAAATCATTCACGATATGCTTTTGGCGAGATTCCAGATTTCTGCTTAAAAAACTTAGTAAATGCCGATTGGTCATTAAATTTAAGTTCCGTTGAAATCTCGCCAATAGTTTTATCTGTCATCTTTAGCATTTTACAAGCCTCGCTGTATAAGAAGCTTTGTAAATATCCACATACAGTATTTCCTGAAACCTCACGCACTATTCGTGAAAGATAAGTAGGGGTGATGTTCATTCTATCGGCATAGAAATTAATCTGTCTTTCCTTTTTAAAGTTATTTGAAGCAAGGTGTATAAATATTTTGAATATGTTTTCCTTATGCTTCATATCGTGTAGTTCATTGCTCGCGCTGTCAATGAGTTCATTAATATGCATTTGAGCTAAATGCACAAGGAAACTTAGCATCTCCTTTTTATATAAATGTGGTTGATTTATTGTTTTTTCAACTTGCATTATTATTCCTAAAAGTTCAGAGATCTTAGCCTCTGTAACATCAAAATAAAGAGATGAATCAAGAATGTTACGTTGAAAAACATCCTGCATATTAGGATCATTTTCAAGTATATTATTATAGAAATTTGTCTCACAGAAAAGAAAGTATCCGTCAAGTTCGTTTGTACATTTTATAAATTCGGTGTTCTGCATATGCGTCATTCTTATAACACTTTGCTGTGACAATACTATTTCCTTGTCATTAATCGTAATCACAGCTTCTCCATCAATAAGGACGAAGATAGTATAGAAGTTCACATACTTCAACTTTTGAGTTATAGATTCAAATATTTCCTGATTAACAGGCGTTGTTGCCACTATGGCACCATATAAGTCTTTGATGTTGTTTTGAACAGCAAATTCCTGTAGGTTATACGAAATATCCTTGTCCATAATGTTTATATTTAAGGTCAATAATTGGCAAATATACAAAATGTTTCGGATTTTACAAAAAATGGTCAGAAATATATAAATATATGTTCATAAAAAAACTATAATTTTGCATCGTGACATTAAACATTTGATATTAATAGAAGTTTTTACCTAAACAACCAACCTGCAAATATGGCAACCTTTTTAGTATTATTGCAATTATTTATTGTCTTAGCATTGATTTTTATCGGTGCTCGTGTCGGCAGCATCGGACTTGGAATCTACGGAATGGTAGGTGTATTTATCCTGGTTTTTATCTTTGGACAGAAACCTGGTAACATTCCTATAGATGTGATGTTGATTATAGTATCTGTAATCACGGCGGCGGCGGCCCTGCAAGCCTCGGGAGGATTAGATTATCTCGTTGGACTTGCAGCGAAGTTTCTGCGTAAACATCCTGAACAGATTACTTATTATGGTCCTTTAGTAACATGGTTATTTTGCCTAGTCGCAGGTACAGCACATACATCTTATTCTCTTTTACCTATTATATCTGAGATAGCCAAAAATTCAAAGATCAGACCTGAACGTCCATTGAGCGTAGCAACTATTGCAGCATCATTGGGTATTACGGGAAGTCCTGTTTCTGCCGCTACAGCTGCAATCATATCAACAGACTTACTTGGTGGAAAAGGTATTGAATTAAAAGATATAATGTTGGTGTGTATACCTGCATCACTTATTGCAATACTTGTAGCTTCGTTTGTACAAAATAGAGTAGGGAAGGAACTTGATGATGATCCTGAATATCAGCGTCGTGTTAAAGATGGCACTATAAATCCAGAGGAAGATAAAAATAACATGGAGAAACTTATAACAACTCCAAATCCACGTGCAAAATATTCTGTCATGGCATTTATTTTAGGCGTATTATTAGTTGTTGTATTCGGATCAGTACCTTCACTTCGTCCTTCTTTCAATGTTGATGGAGAGATGACTCGTTTGGGAATGCCTGAAACGATAGAAATTATAATGATGTCAGTAGCTGCATTAATACTACTTGTTGGCAAAGCAAATGTAGTAGAAGCAGTAAAGGGAAATGTTTTTGCAGCTGGTATGAACGCCATGGTGAGCATCTTTGGTATAGCCTGGATGGGAGATACTTTCTTTAACGGAAATCTTGAATTTTTCAAATCACATATTGCAGACATTGTTACACAATATCCATTTTTATTCGCTGTCGCATTGTTCTTCATGTCAATAATGCTATTCTCTCAGGCAGCAACAGTTCGCACACTTTATCCTTTAGGCATAGGTCTGGGTATAAGTCCACTTGCTCTTGTAGCAATGTTTCCAGCTGTGAATGGATATTTCTTCATTCCAAACTATCCTACAGAAGTAGCAGCAATAAACTTTGACCGAACAGGTACTACAAAAATAGGAAAGTATGTAATAAACCATTCATTCCAACTTTCTGGTTTTATAACAACATTCGTATCAATAGGGGTAGGCTATCTCATTATAAGCCTATTTTATTAACAATATTACTAACCTTTTAAAAATATTCAGTTATGAAGACATTTAAAATTTCCATTTTGATGATTTTGGCATTAGTATTCACATTGACGATAAGTGCCAAACCAAAGATTCGTATAATCGCTACCGGTGGTACAATTGCCGGTGTAAGTGCTAGTGCCACATCTTCTGCTTATGGTGCAGGACAAGTTGGTATACAAACTCTTATTGATGCTGTTCCGCAGATTAAAGATCTTGCTGATGTAAGCGGCGAACAGCTTGTGAATATTGGTAGTCAGGATATGAACGACGATGTTTGGTTGAAACTAGCAAAACGTATTAATCAACTTCTAAACGAGGAAGGTTACGACGGCGTACTCGTTACTCATGGAACAGACACAATGGAAGAGACCGCATATTTTTTGACTCTTACCGTCCATAGTGACAAACCTGTTATTCTAGTTGGTAGTATGCGTCCTTCAACAGCTATCAGTGCTGATGGTCCAGCCAATCTGTATAATGGTGTGGCAGCTCTTGCTGATCCAGCATCAAATGGTCACGGTGTAATGGCTTGCATGAACAATAAACTCATTGATGCAAAGTCTCTTATTAAGACTAACACTACAGACTGTGCAACATTTAAGGGTACTTATGGAGAAATTGGATATGTTTACAATGGCAAACCATATTATATCCTTGAACCTACATATAAGCACACAACACAGAGTGAGTTTGATGTAGACAATCTTACTAAACTCCCTATGGTAGGTATCATATATGGTTATGCTAATGCATCTCCACTTCCAATGCAGGCTTTCGTAAACGCAAAGTTTGACGGTATCGTTTTGGCAGGTGTCGGTGACGGCAATTTCTACAAAGATGTTTTTGACGTAGCAGTTAAGGCACAGAACAGCGGAATTCAGATTGTTCGTTCAAGCCGTGTTCCAACAGGTCCAACATGTCTTAACGGTGAGGTAGACGACAGCAAGTATCATTTTGTTGCAGCCCTAAACCTTAACCCGCAAAAAGCACGCATTCTTCTTCAGTTAGCTCTTACAAAGACCCACGACTGGCAACAGATTCAGAAATACTTCCAGGAGTATTGATGCTCACTATATGTGTTCTCTCATAAAAGATTTTACGAAAAGACTTTTTAAAACTTAAGCATCAATAAAACTATGAAGAAGATATTAATAATAAGTGCATTACTTGCTGCAACATTAACAGCAAGTGCACAAGGAGAAAATACTGGTATGGGCGGCAATGATGGTAATTATAAATCGCTTGCAGAAAAAGTGCTGAATTTGGAAAAGAAAAATGATGCATTCAACTTATATCTCAATTATGCTTATAGCTTTAGAGCAGAGAAAGCAGACGGACAGGACTGGGCAACAGGATTTGCCAACAAGCAGTTGCGTCTTGAGATAAAAGGTAATATCGGTGACCATCTGTTTTATCGTTTACGTCATAGATTGAATAAGGCTACAGATGCCAAGAGTCAAGATAATTTTGCCAAGGCTACAGACATTATGATGGTTGGATATAAGTTCAACAACAAAGTAAGTCTCCAAGCTGGTAAGATGTGTCAGATATGGGGTGGATTTGAATTTGACGAGAATCCTATGTATATCTATCAGTATTCTGATATGGTTGACAATATGGATAACTTTATGGCTGGTGTTGTGGCTTCTTATAAGCCTGTTCCTTCTCAGGAAATTGCTGTTGAAATTTCAAATGCCAATAATGGCAAACTTGTTAATGAATATGGTGCAGGCGCCAAGTCTATTGAAAGTGACGGAACAACAAGTCGTACTTTAGAACAAGCTAATAGTCCTCTTACATATATAGTAAACTGGAATGGTAGTTTTGCAGGTGGACTTATCAATACTCGTTGGTCATGGGGTACTCAGACAGAGGCTAAGAACAAATATTCAAGAATGCTTGTACTTGGACAGCAGTTGGCATTACCTAAAGTTCAATGGTATTTCGACTATATGGGCGCATGGGATGCTCTTGACAGATTAAAGATTGCAAGTAGCGAACTGTCTATGCCTACAAGCGATGGTCAACCTGTTGCTGATAAGAACATGTACTTCAGTGATGTGCATTATAATTCATTTATCACAAAACTTAATTGGCAATTCGCTCCACAATGGAATTTCATGGCAAAAGGCATGTATGAGACCGCAAGCGTCAGTAAGATAGAAAAATACAAAGACTATAGAAAGTCATATGCTTATATTGGAAGTATAGAATACTATCCAATAAAAGATCAGGACTTCCGCGTATTCCTTTCTTATATAGGACGCAAATACGACTATAGTGAGAAGTGTGGGCTGAAAGACTATAACACGAATCGCATAGAAATTGGTTTCATGTATAGAATTAAGGCATATTAAAAATATAATAAGGTAAAAAGATTTATTTGGAAATTAAAGTGTAATTTTGCACAACAACAAGCGGAGAGTTGACATTTGTCAATGACAATGTTGACTCTCTACAAAAAAATAAACTCAATATTATGGCAGAAGAAAAATTTAGATTAGAGTCAGATCTCTTAGGTGAATTAAAAGTTCCAGTTGATGCGTATTATGGTGTACAGACACAACGTGGCATCAACAACTATCATATATCACGTAAGAAGATGCGTGACTATCCTGATTATGTAATTGCAATAGCATACGTTAAATTGGCTGCTATCCAGACTAACCATTCACTTGGTGTGATCAATGATGAAATATCTGGCGCAATAAGCAAAGCTTGTCAGGAATTAATTGACGGTAAACTTCACGAAAACTTCCCTATTGACATGATGCAGGGTGGGGCAGGTACATCTGTAAATATGAATGCTAACGAAGTTATTGCTAACCGTGCGCTTGAAATAATGGGGCATAAAAGGGGAGAATATCAGTACTGCTATCCTAACGACCATGTGAATTGCGGACAGTCTACAAATGACGTATATCCTACATCTATAAGATTGGCAATAATCAGAATGAACAAAAATCTTGTTGCAAGCCTAACAGGACTCATAAGCGCATTGCGTTATAAGGGTGAGGAATTTAAGGATGTAATAAAGATGGGACGTACACAGCTTCAGGATGCTGTGCCTATGACCAGCGGACAGGAGTTTAGTGCTTATGCTAACAACCTTGAAGAGGAAATATTGAATCTTGAACGTAACGTGAAGTTGCTTCATGAAATAAATATGGGTGGTACAGCTATCGGTACTGGTTTGAATGCTGTTCCTGGATTTACAAAGCTATGTGCTGCTAATCTTAGCAAGCTTACTGGCGAACCTTTCGTTTCAGCTACCGACTTGGTAGAGGCTACTCCTGATACTGGTGCATACGTAAGCTACTCTTCAGCATTGAAGCGTCTTGCTATCAAACTTTCAAAGATTTGCAATGACTTGCGTCTTATGGCATCAGGTCCACGTTGTGGTTTGAATGAAATTAATCTTCCTCCAAAGGCTCCAGGTTCATCTATCATGCCAGGAAAAGTTAATCCAGTTATTCCTGAGGTTACAAATCAGGTATGTTTCAAGGTAATAGGAAATGACACAACCATTTCTTTCGCTGCCGAAGCAGGACAGTTGGAACTTAATGTAATGGAACCAGTAATAACAGAGTCTTTGTTTGAGAGTCTGGTATGGTTAAGTAATGCAATTGATACGCTTGTAGAGGAATGTATTCTTGGCATAACAGTCAACAAAGAACGTTGCTATGAAATGGTAAAGAATTCTATCGGTATCGTTACAGCTCTTAATCCATATATCGGTTACAAGACTTGTACAAAGGTTGCCAAAGAAGCTCTTGAGACAAACCGTTCTGTATATGATATCGTATTGGAACAGGGATTAATGACACAAGAGAAACTTGACGAGGCTTTGAATCCAAAAAATATGCTTGTTTCTCATAAGTTTATAAAGTAGATCAACTATTATCAACTCAAATAAGAGAAGGGGATTGTGTATAATATATATTACACTTTCCCCTTTATTATGTTATTACAATTAAGTAATTACTTAATTTATCATTATAAGCATATACTTTATAATATTCATTTGTTTTATAAAGTGAAATCACTATATTTGCAAAATATTAATATTAGAATATATGCAGATACTAATAGGCTGTGCCAAAATAATGACCGGATGTGCTACATCTGATATTTCATTTGCAACTGAACCTACATTTCAAAGTCAAGCCAATGACAATGCAATGCAGATGTTGAATTATTCTGTTGAAGAATTGTGTGAGATGTTGCATATAAACAGGGATATGGCTTTAGAAAACTGGAAGCGTTTTCGTTCTTTCCATGATAACAGCATCCGCCAACCTGCCGCATTTTGCTATGATGGAATGGTTTACCAAAGACTTGCTCCTGAAACTCTTTCAGACAACGAATTACTATATGCCAACGATCATCTTATGATTAGTTCTTTTTTATATGGTATTCTGCGTCCGCTTGACATGATCAATAAATATCGCTTGGAGGGTAATGTTACTCTTCCCAATCATAATTCAAAGTCGATGTTTGATTTTTGGAAGCCAATTCTAACAGACTGGTTTATCAATAAAATAAAAGCTGATGATGGTATTCTTATCTACTTAGCTAGCGACGAAATGCGTAATTTGTTTGATTGGAAACGCGTAAAAAAGGAAGTAAAAGTCATCACTCCTAGTTTTAAAGTTGATAAAAACGGTAAACTAAAAACCATTGTTATTTATACAAAAATGTGTCGTGGAGCAATGGCACGCTACATCATTAAAAATAGAATAACCAATATAGATGAACTAAAATCATTTGAATATGAAGGTTTCAGTATAGATGATTCAATTGAAGAATGGAATTACGTTTTATAAAAATATCAATCTATCCGCTTGTGGATATTAGTATATAAATTATCTTCTACAATATATATGACAATGAAAAATAAAATTTTATTTTCTGTTTTGTTTGCAATAATATCGCTACCAATTTTTGCACAAAATAATAATTCGGATTCGATCGCAAAGTCTTTGGATGACAGATGTATAGTATCTATAGAAACTTCTTTAGGAAATATTAAAATTGCCTTATACAATGAAACGCCCAAACATCGAGACAACTTTCTTAAACTAGTAAAAGAAGGGTTTTATAATGGTATTTTGTTTCATCGCGTAATACCTAACTTTATGGTTCAAACAGGTGATCCTTCAAGTAAAACGGCTGTTTCTGGTCAATTGTTAGGCAATGTATCCCTAGATTATACTATTCCTGCTGAAATAAGGTTTCCCCAATACTATCATAAGCGTGGTGCTGTGGCGGCAGCCCAAGAAGAAAATGCAAAAGATCATGCATCATCTTCATGTCAATTTTATATAGTAACAGGAAAAACTTTCGGTCCAAAAATGCTTGATACAAAGCTTAACGAACTTACTGAGAAATCGGGAGGAACAATTGTCTTTAATGACAAAATTAAAAACGATTATCAGACAATTGGCGGTACTCCACATCTCGACGGACTATATACAGTATTTGGTGAAGTAGTGGATGGTATGGATGTAGTCGATAAAATACAAAATGTAGAGAAAGACAATAATAATCGCCCCATCAATGATATAAAGATAGTCAAGGCTACTGTAATAAAAGACCTTCCAATAAAGAAATCTTCAACTACTCAAAAAAATAGAATGAGTAAAAATAATATTTCAACCAGTAAGCGATAAAGCTTACAATAAATATTAATGCAATCCATTGGCGAAATTTAATAAGTGCTTATTAAATTCTGCCAATAGAATTGCTATATATATTGCATTCCCTTTCTATGCTATTAGCATTCTTTATTCCATCTATAATAGAGTAGAAATAAAACCCAATTACTATACAATAAAAAAGAGCTAAACAGTTAATAAACTATTTAGCTCTTTAAAGTGGTGCGCCCGATAGGACTCGAACCTACACAGCGTGAACTACTAGATCCTAAGTCTAGCGCGTCTACCAATTTCGCCACGGGCGCTTTTGCGGTTGCAAAGGTACAACATTTATTTTAAATACAAAATATTTAATTGTTTTTTTTATTAAATCATCATTTTCATCAAAAAAGTTATCCACAAAAAGTGTTGATAACCATGTTGAAAACTACTGTATAAGGAAGTTAATAACTATGTAGATATCCACACACCAATATACACCCCCTTCATATTGTGGATATCCACATAGTTTTGAAATACTTTTTACGAAGTTTTCCACTAAAAAATCACAGAAAAAGATATAAACTTATTAACTTTGCAGAAAATACCGGAATTGTGGATAACTCTCTATCTTTCTGATATTCAAGAAGAAATTGTTAGTTGTATGTGTGCATAAGTGATAGACAAACGTTGATAATAGAAAATGCAAATATTTGAATATCATTTTATCAACTTATCAACACCACATCATACTACTCTTATTTCTTTTTATTAAATAGAAAAATAAATAATATAATAATAATATAGTGTGAATTAATCTGTTTAAAAATTAAAACACTGTATGAAAGATAAAAAAAATATGGTAAAGAAAGAATGGATAGAAAAGGGATATGTAGACGAACCTATTGACAAGTCTATTGATCTTAAAGCTGAGATACGCAGAATGTGTAAAGAGAAGGACGCTATTATTCTTGCCCATTATTATACAATTGGTGATATTCAGGATATTGCTGATTTCATTGGCGACTCTCTGGCTTTAGCCCGTAAGGCTGCAGAGACTGATGCTAAGGTTATGGTTATGTGTGGTGTTCACTTCATGGCTGAAACATGCAAACTTTTGAGTGAAGACAAAATAGTGTTGTGTCCTGATCTCACTGCTGGTTGTTCTCTTGCTGACAGCTGCAAGGCAGAAGACCTAAAGAAATATAAGGAGGAGCATCCTGGATATAAGGTTATAAGTTATGTAAATACAACAGCTGCAGTGAAAGCCCTTACTGATTGTGTTGTTACAAGTGGAAATGCAAAAAAGGTAATAGATAGTTTCCCTGAAGATGAAAAACTTATATTCGGTCCTGATTACAATTTAGGAAACTATATAAACAGCGTAACAGGTCGTAACATGTTGTTGTGGAATGGTGGATGCCATGTACACGAAAAGTTCTCTGTAGAGGAGATTATAAAGCTTAAGAAAGAACATCCTGACGCAATTGTAATGGCACATCTTGAATGTAAAGCTCCTATTCTAGCTATTGCTGATATTAAGGGTTCTACTGCCACAATGCTGAAATATGCACAAGCTAATGGTAAACATGAATATATTATAGCCACAGAGGCTGGTATTCTTCACGAGTTGGAACGTACGTGTCCTGAGGCAACATTCTACCCAGTTCCACCAGAAGTGTCTGAGGGAGGCTTAGGATGCAGTTGTAATGAATGTGAGTATATGAAGAAAAATAGTCTTGAAAAGATATATAATACGCTAAAATATGGTTGGCCGGAAGTTGTGGTCGATTCAAAAATAGCAAAAGACGCAGTTAAGCCTATTGAAAAAATGCTTAGTTTGAGTTAAATGATAATGGAGGATAAATTAATATTTATCCTCCATTATTTTTATCATGATGTTTTTTATAATTTAAGTTCTTTCATCAATTCTTTCATTCCGTCGCTGGCACCCATTTCAATGTGTTTTATATGATGATAGTTATCTGTTTTAACAGGACTTGGATCTATCAAATATATAGGTATTCCAGGATTACAGTATTGTATTAGTCCTGCTGCTGGATAAACATTAAGGCTTGTGCCTACAATAACAAATATATCAGCCTTTTGTGTTTCTTGAGCCGCAGGTTCAATCATAGGCACACTCTCTCCAAAGAAAACAATAAAAGGGCGTAGCAGACTTCCGTCATCAGCTTTTGTTCCAGGATTCACATGGCTATGCTCAGGAGTTAATTGCTGAATATATTTAGAATTATATGGATTGATGCTAGAACAAACTTTTGTAAGGTCTCCATGCAGATGAATAACTTTTGAAGAACCTGCTTTCTCATGAAGGTTATCTACGTTTTGAGTGATAACTGTTACATCATAGTCTTTTTCAAGTTCCTTTATCAGTTTATGTCCATTGTTTGGTTGTGCATCCCATAGTTTACGTCTCAGCATATTATAGAAATTTGTTACAAGAGTTGGATCCTTTTCCCATCCTTCATGAGAAGCAACTTGTTCTACAGGATAATTCTCCCATAATCCATCATTACCTCTAAAAGTTTTGAAACCACTTTCCACCGACATTCCGGCACCTGTAAGAAATACTATTTTCTTCATAGCGAATAAGCTTTAAAAATTTATATTATGCAAACATACATATTTTTTTTGTATTAAAATATTCAGAAAGAAAATAATTTTTAAATTCTTAATATTTATTATTGCTCTGAAATTTGATATGCAAGTCTTTCTGTTCCGTTATGTGTATGTATTATTCCGCAATATTCAAATTCCATTTTGCACAATAAGCTTTGCATAACTTTATTATCATGATGAGTATCTATACGTATATTTTTAATCTGTTTTAAGCACCATTCAATACAGGTTTTTGTAATACCGTGAGTAGTTCCATTCGATGCAAGTCTGTGAATAACACCATAAGGTTTATCATTCAACCATTGTCCGCTATATATTTTTTCGTAAGTGGGGTCATCGCCAATAATAAAAGTAAATGCACCTACAATGATACCTTCATCATTTTTACAGATAAAACAGTTACCATTAATGATATCTTCTGTAATAATTTCTATTGACGGATAACCATTAATCCATTGATTTGGATTTCCATTATCTGCCATAAATTTGCGTGCTTTGTCATATATAGGAACAATCATTTCTATATCATCATATACTGCTTTTACTATATTCATGTTCTGAAATATTATAATCATGTATGTTTATTGATCTGCTAAGTTAATTATTAATTTAGATTCAGCAAATACAATCATAAAAAAATAATAAGATATAACGATAAAGTATTCAAAATTATATTGAATATGTTTAAACATTTCAAAAATATAAATGATCTATAAATAAGTTCTAGTATTTAACTATTTATGTGTATAAAGCATTAGTATTCGAATAAATATTGTTTTCTCCACTAGAAAAAGTTTTTTTTGATGTCACTAATGTCACTTTGTCACAAACCCTTTATTTATAAGGCTTTAACGAGTGACATTAAGTGACATTATCGGGCTAAAAGTGACATTAAACTCCAAATCATACTTGTTTTTAGCGTTTTTTTCGCAATTATGGTATTTGAATAATACATCAATTTTGTACTTTTTGAATCTAATAGAATTTACATATATATTTTTAAGTATGATGAGTTTATTACAAGTCTGTTATATAATTTGATATTCATAATCTAGTTATTTTGAACGTTGTTTATATACTTATAACTTCCATAAATAACACTGTGTGAAAAATTACCCTAACCATTGGATAATTCGATTACCTTAGTACTTGGGTAATTCAATTACTCACGTTGGGTAATCGGATTACCTAACGTGAACAACTCGATTACCCACGTTGTGTAATCCGATTACCCAACGTGAAAAATAGGAGTGTTTAGCACATGTAATTATATATTTTTGTATTATATAGTGGATTTATTTCAATGCTATTATTTGTATATAAATAACAAGTTTCTATTAAAATATTGACAATTTTAAAAAATGGAATATATGGATAAAATTGCTCTTTGACATCATTTATTAGTCTTATCTAACAACTTACATAAGTGAGTATTGTCATTACATCGTAATATCCTTGATTTTTTACAAAAGGTGGTTAAAACTATTTCTATATATGAAGCCTGTTAGTTTACCAAAAACAAACTTATCTTGAAATATTGTAATCTAATTTAGACTGCAATATTTCAAGATAAGTTTGTTAATTATCGATATAGTTCTTTTAAAAAAATAATTATTTAAAACAGCTTCTTATCCATTTTTATGAAACAATAATGAATTTCATTATTTAATTTTCTGATTGGAAATTTCGTTTGTTTTATAGTCTTCTATAGCTCTTTTAATATCCACAGTTTCGTATCGTTTTACTGATTCTGTTTGGGTCAATGCAATTCCATACATTCCTTTTGAAAGATCAGCCACTTTAATACCAAAAAGTCCATTAACCGTAAATATTTGTTCTAACCAACCTCTACGTCCTTTCCCTCGATTTAATAGTCCAGGTCTGAGTATAGCTACTCTTTCAAATCCTTGAGCGATTACAAAATCTTCTGTTTCTCCCTTCACTCTAGTCATGCGATGTTTACTTTTGGAATCAGACTTATCACCGGTTATAATACCGAAAAATTCAGAACCAGCCGCTTTTGCTAATTTTGCAAAACTGGTAGCAATTCCAAAGTCAACAGACTGATATTCTTTAGCTTTACTTTTTTTAAATACATCGTTAAAGGTAGTACCAATAGTACAAAAGGCTGTATTTGTACCCTTTAATAATTCTAAATTGAACGAACCTATTTCGAGCATATTAGGTAGTATATATTGCTTCAACTTAGGTGATCCTTTATGGCGAGCACTTTCTCGGCGTCCAATAGCTATAATTGATTCACATTGCGGAGAGGCAATTAAAGTGTCAAGCAAAGCCTGTCCTGTAGCACCTGTATGACCAATTACCAATGCATGTATGGTCTTCTCTGAATTAAATGCTGATTTCATATTTTATATATTATTTTGTAGAACCTAATAAAACTTCAACAATAGAAGAACCGTCCTGAGCTCCATAACCAAGTTTTACGGCTTGGTCAAACAGTTCCAATATTCCTTCGAGTGATTTAACGGGCATACCAAGTGATTTAGCAGTATTAATGGCAGTTTCCGATACGCTTTTAAAATTATCGGTAGAAGCAACGATCTGACTGTAATCTCTGGCAAACATATTTGGGAGTAAGTAATCTCCACCATTTGTGAACATAGCCACCTGCTGAGAAATAATTTCATGAGGAATGTTTAGTTTATGGGCAACAGCTGCCGAATAAGCTACTATTGCGTTGATAAACATAGAGCCAAAAAGCATTGGAGATTCTGCTTTAGAAGCATTTCCTATACATCCCACAGGGTGAATATCACCAATAGTACTGAATATCTCCGTCCAAAATTTTACTACTTCAGCATCGCTGCCCAATAAAAAGCGGCCTTGTCTATTACTCAATTCTTCGCCTCCAACCAAAACAGATATTTCAGCCAAGTTTCCTCCACATTCAACGACTTTTTTTGCATATTCTTCGATTTGAGATGGACTTGTAGTTGATACATTGATAATTTTTTTACCATTAAAGGCTGCTTTTACGGCTTCATCCTGTAGCAAATTTTCTATCGCTGCACCATCTGTCAATACAATAATAGAAGCATCTGCTGTTGCAATAGCTTCTGCAGCTGTGGTTACAGCCTTTGCTCCTAGTGCAACGAGTGGTTCTGTCTTGGATACAGTACGGTTATAAACAATAGTTTCATAACCTGCTTTAATTAATCCTTTTGTTAATCCTGAACCGATTATTCCGGTTCCTAAAATTGCAATTTTCATTTTCTTAATATTTTAATTGTTATTTGTTTTAAATTATGCTGCAAAATTACGATATTAGTATTTATCCTTACTATACAAAATAACGACAAAATGGGTATTTTTCGAAACAATATATATATATTCGTAAATTATCGCTATATTTGCAGCAAAAATCAAAACTTATGATAGATATTGAACCCATATTTTTCACAGAGAAAAAAGCGTATGCCATGGGGCAAACAAATTTGAATGGACAAACCAAACGATTGCTTAAAACTGGTTATAATACCTTGTTTATTTGCCAAACAGGTTGGGCGGTAATTTCATTATATAATAAAAATTATCTGTTCAGGGCTGGTGAGGTTTTTAATGCCAACTGGGACATGCGACCAGTAGTTTTACGTGTGTCCGATGATTTTTCAACTTATTACTGCTTAATGTCTGAATCATTTTTTTATGATGTCTTTCGAAATGTAAATGGATCTTTCTGCGATTTTACATTCACCTATCCAATTTTTAAGCCTTCAATTGAGCAGTCTGAACAGTTAGAATTGTGGTTAAAGCAAATAATGTGGCTATACAAACATTCAGAATGTAGTAACATTGATGTATTAATAAAAAATTATATCAATTCTTTATTTCTAATAATTGATTCCGAGATTCAAAAAAATATTCCGCATACAAATTTGCGACATATGCCAAGATCTCTAGAGATACTTCGCCAGTTTGGTTCATTGCTAGAAAAATATGCCAATACCGAACATGGCGTGGCATTTTATGCTGAAAAATTATTTATAACTCCCTACTATTTGTCTACTATTACATCCGAAATAATGCACGATAGTCCCAAAGGATTGATAGACAAACAAGTTATATTTGAGATGATGTCAATACTTAAAAATACGGATATGCCATTGAAACAAATTGCTGACAAAATGAATTTTGAAGACACATCATATATGAGCCGATATTTTAGACGACATACTGGAATGTCACCTTCAGATTATCGCAAATAATATTATTTAGACAATATTTTATGTATTTCTATATGTTTAATTTCAAATTAAAAGCTTTGATTTTCACCCTTTAATAGAACTGGAGGAAATAGAAATACTTTTTAATTAGATTTATGTGTTAGTATTCTTCTTTTTTAAAATAATCAAGGAATAATAAGTGATACTGACTATTGTTATCATTATCAAAAGGTAATCATTCAATATTTCAAGTCCCGTTCCGCTTAGACTAATAGAATCGTAGGCAGGATACATCATCAATTTTTGAAATAAATATCTTGCAATGAAAGCCTTGATGCCAAAGTAAGAAAGGACAATAACTCCTATGCGAGAAAGAACTATTAAAGTTTTATTCTTAGCAGAAAACTTTGTAATATTCAATATCATTTTCCAATGTAGCCCAAGGTGGATAGATACCAATACAAAAATCCAGGCTGCGCAGAACATGTGTAGTTCTATGACAAATAAGGTACTGTCTAACGGAATAAAACTGAATAGGTGTTGTGAAATAAAAATAGCATTTACGATTATGATTAACATTAAAAGAAGGATCAGTATATTGATCGTTGTTTTAAAAGTACGCATAGCATTATACTTACCTCTAAATAAACTCAGATACCATTTTCTGTTCAAAATAGCATGTGTTATGAACAAAACAAAAACGCTTGCTCCAATTATTTCGTGAAGATAACCTTCAGTAAATCTAAAAGCCATTAAAAATAAAAAAGCAATTGCCATCAAAAGATCTACTATGAGTTTAAAAATTATTTTTTTATTCATACAATAATGTTTTTAAAGTTATAGGCACTTACATGGAATATTATGACTATTTATTGTAAAGCCGATATCAATTTCATTTTATACTTTTTAATTAGTGAGACGCTTTTTGTTATTTTATGATCTGGATATCTTTAAGCCAGGTTGATACCTGGTGTTGGGCTTTAGTCGCTTTACTACCTGTTATAGACAAACCTTTCAATATTTTGACCTTGGGGCATAGCTTTTTGGTGTCCGATACAATAGTACCCAGTCCTGATCCCTCGTTTGTACTAAAAGGGACAATTGTTTTGTTTTCAAAATTGTAACTTTTTAAGAAACTAGACACGGGTGGAGCAAATGTAAACCACCAAATAGGCGAACCAATAATAATAATATCGTATTGATTAAAATTTTTTAGTCTGGTTTTTAATTGAGGATGATAATGGTTCCTTGCTTCTGTTTTAGTTTGTTCCAATAACGTGTTATAATCATTGGGATAAGGCTTTATCGGTATAATTTCGAAAACGTCAGCACCCGTTATTTTTTTTATTTGCATGGCCACGGCACGTGTGTTGCCCGTATGCGAAAAATAGGCAATAAGAATTTTTTTCTTCATTGTGGCTGGATATGCTTGTAATTGAATACCAACAGTCAATATCAACAGTGATAGCAACACTTTTATTCTCATTTCATATAAAATTTAGTAAAATATGATACAAAGTTATCTGTTTTAATTGGATATACAATGTGTATTAATAATTATTTTGTTCAATAATCAAAAAAGTGTCTTTGTCTTATACCTACTATCATTTTGTAGGTATTATGCTCGTCTCCTTAGACCACATACCACTAACTTCATTGAGATTATTGGCTTGACTGAACATTTTCGGCTATTAAATATTGCCAGATATTTGCACTCTAAAGCAAATAATTCGTGCTTGTCAATCACAAATAAGAGGGTGTCTTTTAAGACACCCTCTTTAGAAAACATTTAACATGAATATATTTATTCACTCCATTATTTATAGAGTAATTGCATATCCTGCTGAAACCATAATACCGCGGTTCTTAATATTTACGCCCGAAGTCTCAGCAATATTATTTAGTCCCAATGAGTATCTTGCATCAAGAATGACCTTGCCAGGACCTGCAGGAATTGCTAATCCACCACCCATCTGTACTCCTAAGTCAAATCTTTTTGTATCACCATAAGCTAACTTTTCTTTGTCTCCTTCACCTAAACGCAATCCGATGTAAGGACCAGCATTTACGTATACAAGACCATAGCTGTATTTAGCAAGGACAGGAAGTTCAAGATAATTCTGATTCAGCTTTTCTCTACCTGTGGTAGTTTTAAGAGAAGTACCTTTGCTTATAAAATTTAATTCTGGCTGTATTGAAAAACCAGTTAAACCTGTATGGACATTAACTCCAAGTCCACCCTGAATACCAACTCTAGCTTTTTCATTACCTAAACCTTTAATTGACTGAGTGGAAATATTAATACCTGCTTTAGGAATAAGTTCCACATTCTGAGCTTTAGTAGCTGCGAATACTGATAATAAAGCTGCTGCGACAAATAATTTTTTCATTTTCTTTAATTTTAAATTTGTTATTAATAATTTGATGATGTTATCAAAGCACCAAGGAGCATTTTTTTAATACTACTTGTATGCCCCATAACAAGTGTACGAATTTTCTTTGTTTTAATTCTCGGTGCAAAGATATGATATCTGTATTATATTGGCGTATACAAAAAC
Source organism: Prevotella sp. (assembly GCF_051059605.1). Lineage (GTDB taxonomy): Bacteria > Bacteroidota > Bacteroidia > Bacteroidales > Bacteroidaceae > Prevotella. The sequence goes on along the minus strand of NZ_CP050883.1, from coordinate 2,613,053 downwards.
ACAACTGATTTGGTACTTTTAAAAAGCAAAGCAATTAAACCTTACTAATTAAGGCATTTTAACGGAAAAAGGGAATAAATCTAAGCATTTATTTCATTAATAATGTAATTTGTTGATATCGAATAAGGTCTTACTTCATCTGTTTGAACTTTGTAACAAAAGCACCATTTAATATGTAGGATAATAAGCATTTCAGTTATTTTTTTAAATCACCGAAATTTCAATACTAGTTGATTCATAACCAGAATACGTCATCTGTTTTAGAAATGAACACCAAGTAAAACATGTCTTGCACTAAAATTAAGTGAGTTCGACGAATGTAAGTATTTGTAAATTTCATGGTTAGCGGAATTTGTAGCAACTTTATTGTGTTAAATTAATAAGAAAAGTAACGATATAGGTATCGCATTTTTTGCGAAAATTCGCCAAAAAATGGTGCTATTTTATATTTAATGTCACTTTTAGCCCGATAATGTCACTTAATGTCACTGGCTAATCCCTTATAAACAAAGGGTTTGTGACAAAGTGATATTAGTGACATTAAAAAAACTTTTTCTGGTAGATGTCTGTCTTTAGCCGGAATAGGTTTACATTTGTTATTAAATAAGTTGTCTAACCTTACCTGATTGGTTGCCATTCATACCAATATGGTTGATAAAAATAAAAGTTCTTTCAAGAAAAGAAAATATTTCTATTCAAGAAAGAACTTTCGGTTTTTCATACTACTTATTTTATACGTTTTATTATCATGTCGGCAACCTTCTTTCCCGACATAAGCATACCACCAAAGATTGGACCCATACGTGGTGTACCTGATACTGCTGAAGCAGCCATTCCACATACGTATAATCCTGGGTATATTTCTTTTGTACCCTTTACTACTTCCTCTTCGCCAGCAATGACATCAAGTGAACGTTCGCCAATTACTCCTCCTGTTTCTGTGTCTAGTCTGATACCATTCTTTCTGGCTACGGTTTTGCATATCTCGCTGTCGTGTCCAGTACCGTCAATTACACATTTTGCCATAATGTTCAATGGGTCTACATGAAGTCCCTCACGAAGTACTGGAGTCCAGTTTACAACAACTCCACTTACAACGTTATCTTTAAAAACAACGTCTTCTACAGAATAGCAATTAAAAATAGTTGCACCAGCATGTACAGCATGATAAAGTAACGAAGAAGTACTCTCAACTGAATCTATTGTAAATAGGTTGTCATTGAAAGGAGCAGAATTAATGTCAAATTCGTTGATGATATCCATAGCCTCTTTCTGTATCACAACTTGATTAAACATCATTGCACCGCCCCACATACCACCGCCTGGTGATAGTTTACGGTCAAAAAGCGCAACTTTCAGTCCTGCTTTAGCCATATAATAGGCTGCTACGATACCAGAAGGACCACCGCCAACAATGGCAACGTCAAGGTCCAGATTACTTTGTAATTTTTCAAAATAGGTATTTATGATACCCTTTGAAACTTGTGTCTCAATCATTTTTTGTTATATTTATTTTGTTAGACAATCTTGTTCGTTTAAAGTATGGCTTATACGCATAGCGCAGAAGTTAGGTCCGCACATAGTACAGTATTTACCACCAACATTATTTGATGTTTTGTAATATTCCAATGCTTTTTCAGGATCGAGAGACAGATTAAACTGGTCTTTCCATCTGAATTCATATCTAGCCTTACTCAATGCATTGTCACGTATTGCCGCACTGGGATGTCCCTTTGCCAAGTCAGCAGCATGTGCTGCAATCTTGTAAGTAACTACTCCTATACGAACATCATCTTTATTAGGCAAAGCCAAATGTTCTTTTGGTGTTACATAACAAAGCATTGCTGTACCCAACCATCCTATCTGAGCAGCACCTATCGCGCTTGTTATGTGATCATATCCAGGCGCTATATCTGTCACGAGTGGACCGAGCGTATAGAAAGGAGCATTATGACATTTTTCAATCTGTCTTTCCATGTTCTCCTTTATTTTATTCATAGGAACATGTCCTGGACCCTCTATAAAAGCCTGTACGTTTTTATTCCATGCTCTCTCAATCAGTTCACCCATTGTGTCAAGTTCAGCAAATTGGGCTTTATCATTGGCATCAAATGTACATCCAGGTCTAAGTCCGTCGCCCAGAGATATTGCAACATCATATTTTGCGCAGATATCACATATATCATCAAAATGAGAATAGAGAAAACTTTCCTTGTTATGAGTGATACACCATTTAGATATAATACTTCCTCCACGGCTCACCATCCCAGTAAGTCTGCTTTCTGCTAAATGAATATTCTTCAGTCTTATTCCGCAATGTATCGTGAAATAATCCACACCCTGTTCACATTGTTCTATCAGTGTATCCCTGAATATATCCCAAGTAAGGTTTTCTGCTTTTCCGTCTACTTTTTCAAAAGCCTGATACATAGGAACCGTGCCGACAGGAACAGGACAGTTTCGTAATATCCATTCTCTTGTTTCGTGAATGTTTTCGCCTGTAGACAAATCCATGAGCGTGTCACCTCCCCATTTACAGCTCCATACAGCCTTTTCCACTTCTTCGTGAATTCCAGAAGATGTAGCAGAATTACCTATATTTGTATTTATCTTAACTAGAAAATTACGCCCTATAATCATAGGTTCAGATTCAGGATGATTGATGTTTGCCGGAATAACAGCTCTTCCTTCGGCAATCTCGTCACGCACAAACTGAGGACTAATATGGGTTTCTATGCCCAATTCTTCACAATTCATATTTTCGCGTATTGCTACATATTCCATTTCTGGAGTTATAATTCCATGTTTTGCATAATACATCTGTGTCTGAACACTTTCATTTCGTTTTTCAATCCATTGTTTTCGTAACTTAGGTAATCCTTTCTTCAAATCAATTTTTACATTTGGATCACTGTATGGTCCACTTGTATCATATACGTAGACAGAAAAATTAGGTGTTTCGCTTCTCTTTCCGTCAATAATTTCTATTGTTGGAGTGAGATTAATCTTTCTCATGGCAACCTTTAGTTCTGGGAATATTTTACCATTCATGTAAACTTTCTCAGAATCAGGATACGAGAATTTAATATTGTTGTTCATTTAAAATTTATATTATAAGTGTTGTTTATTATCTGTTTCATTTTTTCTACAGGATTGTTGTCATTCATCACACATCCACTCAATGCTATTCCATTCATCCCAGTATTTAATATAAGCTGTATGTCTTCATCAACGATACCACCTATGGCAACGATAGGAATATCAATATTCCGCTGTTTCATGTCTGATATTATTTTATTATACCCTTCAAGTCCTATTATTGGAGAAAGATTTTTCTTTGTTGATGTAAATCTGAAAGGTCCACAACCAATATAGTCTGCACCTGATTTATATATATCAACGATATCTTCAATCGTGTTTGCTGTACCACCGATAATATATTCTTTTCCAAGAATATTTCTAGCTTCGTCTATCGGCATGTCATTTTTACCTAAATGTACTCCATCGGCATTAAGCAGTTTCACTAGTTCAACATGATCATCAATAATGAATTTAGCCCCAACACTTTGGCAAGCAGGTTGTATAATTTTTGCAACACTGCATATTTCAGATATATCAGCATCCTTCATACGAAGTTGTATCCAGCGACATCCACCGAGTAAAGCCATCAGTGCACCTTCTGCATAAGTTATATTTGCAGTCTTGTGAGTAATGAATTGTACTTTTTCTATTTTCATTTGTGATTTATTTTTTTCATTTTCATTGGATTGAAAAAGTGGTTTAACGGTCCGTGTCCTTTACCTATAGATACATCAGCACCTTCGGCTATTGCCATTGTTACATATTCTTTTGCCTCTTTCACAGCATTAATCAAACTCATTCCTTGTGCTAGATATGCAGCTATGGCAGATGAAAATGTACATCCTGTTCCATGAGTATTTTTACTGTCTACAGTTTTACCATTAAATTCATGCTCTTCATATATTCCGTTTTCTTTGCGTTCAATAAGAATGTCGCATTTATTGTCACCTTCTATATGTCCGCCTTTCACAAGTACAGCGCTACATCCATAATCCATTATATTTAGTGCAGCTACTTTCATATCATCTTTATTGTTTATTTTCATGTTTGCCAATACCTCGGCCTCATGAATATTAGGAGTTACAACAGTAGCCATAGGCAGCAATTTTCTGCACATCGTATCTATTGCATCATCATTAAGTAATACAGACCCACTGGTGGAAAGAATAACAGGGTCAACAACCAAATTGCCATGATAGTAAAAAGACAATGCGTTTACAACTGCCTCTACGGTAGTTTTGTTACCCATCATTCCTGTTTTAATAGCCATTGGGCGTATGTCATTCATTATTGCATGGATTTGACGTTCAACGGTATAAGAGTCTATAGGGCATGAAAATTCCACGCCCATTGTGTTTTGTACGGTAATATAAGTAATTGCAGATGCAGCATAAACACCCAATGCCGACATTGTTTTTATGTCTGCTTGAATACCGGCACCTCCGCTGCAATCACTGCCGGCAATAGATAAAGCTGTATAATAGAACATGCTCCACTTAATATAAGTGTCAAGAGGAGCTACTATATATCAATATATATACATGGATATGCGAAAAGCGACTTAAAAAAGTCTCTCCCTACGGCAGTACTAACTGCATCAGGTTCCACGGGTATAATCTCAGCCGACAGTTTGTCGGCACCCCTCTTTAGATAGAATCTAAATGATTTTCGTAGGCAAAAATATATATTATTTTTAAAACAAACAAGTTATAATGCCTTTTTATTTTTAAAACAACAACATAGTTGCGCACTAAATTTAAACAAAGTGTACCCAATTAGCTGAAATAGCGTTCTTTAGACTTTGTTTGAATTAGCTAAAAAATATTTTGTTTTAGTTCTCTATTTTTTATCAATATAGTTTTCTCTCACGATATAATAAAACAAACTTAAATTTATCGTCTAATCGTGACACCATGGGTATTTTTAGTTTCGTCAATGACGAATACGCTATGTAGGCTACCCACACACTCTATTCTACCCAGTGTGTGTTGCATAAACTGCTGATAGTCTTTCATATCCTTTGCATAGACTTTTATCAAAAAGTCATAATCTCCACTAGTGTTGAAACATTCTGTGATTTCATCAATATTTCTCACAGCATCCATAAACTGCTGTATTAGATCTTCTGTGTGTTGTTTGAGTCGAATGTTACACAGTACTAAAATACCGTTACCAACTTTTTCTGCATCTATTACTGCCATATACCCTTTTATGTATCCTTCCCTTTCTAACCGTTTCTGACGCTCAAAGGCTGGAGATGTGGAAAGGTGTATTTTTGCCGCAAGTTCCTTAGTAGTCAGTCGCGAGTTTTTCTGTAAAGTTCGTAGAATAGTAATGTCTATATTGTCTAAATTTTCATATTTTTCCATTTTGTATATCATTTAATTTAAAGAATAATATTCTGCTAATTATAGAATTATTACACAAATATAGGATATTTTTCCGAATTTATCAAAATATTTGCCTTTTAAAATTGGATTTAGTAACTTCGCTGCATGAAATCCGGATTATAAGTAAGATAAAGTAATAATTTTAAAAGTAAATAAGATGAGCAAAAATATACTGAATGCACCATTCCGTGCTGACATAGTGGGCAGTTTTCTCCGCCCTGAAGAGATTAAAGTAGCAAGGGTAAAGTTTGCAAAAGGCGACATTACAAGTGAAGAACTGAAGCAAGTGGAAGACAAGTGCATTGCCGAACTTATTGAAAAACAGAAAAAAGCAGGATTGCAGGTGATAACCGATGGCGAATTTCGTCGCAGTTATTGGCATCTTGACTTCATGTGGGGTATAAATGGTGCTAAGCATATCGAGCTTGACAATGGTTATTTCTTCCATCATGAGGAAACGACACATGGTTCTGTAGCACTAACAGGAAAAATTAATGGTAATAACCATCCGTTTGTTGAGCATTTCAAGTATGTGAAACAGTTTGAAACAGAAAGTGTTGTTGCACGACAGACAATTCCTGCCCCAGCACAATTCTATGCAGAATTGTTTCGTGGTGACAATGGTAAAACGACAACAGCTATTTACCCAGATAACGAAGAATTGATATGGGATATCGCACAGACTTACCACACAATCATACGTGATCTTTATGATGCTGGATGCCGCAATATTCAATTTGATGACTGTACGTGGGGAATGGTGTGCGATAAGAATTTTTGGACATCTATGGCTGGTTCTAGCTATAATGTAGAACAGTTACAGGAAATATATCTCCGCCTAAACAACCTTGCTCTCGAAGAGCGTCATGAAGGATTGGTTATTAGTACGCATGTATGTCGTGGAAACTATCATTCTTCATGGGCTTCTGAAGGTGCATACGATGCAGTAGAGAATTTTCTTTTTGCTCGTGAAAATGTGGATGCTTTCTATCTGGAGTATGATGATGAGCGTTCTGGTGGTTTTGAGCCTTTGGCACATGTTGCTCCGGGTAAGAAAGTTGTATTGGGACTCATTACTACGAAAAGTGCAATATTAGAAGATAAGCAGACCATAATTGCTCGCATCCATGAGGCTGCACGATACATACCTCTTGATCGTCTTTATCTCAGTCCTCAATGCGGATTTGCTTCTTGCGAAATTGGCAATAAACTGACAGAAGAAGAGCAGTGGGCGAAAATCAAACTTGTTAAGGAAATAGCAAAAGAAGTTTGGGAATAAAATGTTATATTCTCAATTTGTTTTAAAAAGTCATCATCGTGTTGAGTGATAGATGTGAAATTCTTCCAACTCAACACGATAATGATTTTAATAATCATTCATTTCAAAAGTGATTATTCTTTAAATTATGTCCGAGTAAAATTCGGACTGCAGCTGTCAATAAATTATTTCAAGTTATTGACCGCTGTTGCCAATTGCTCTAAAGCCTGTTTTAATACTGAACGTGGGGTAGCTATATTCATTCTCATGAAACCTTCACCTCCTTGACCGAACATTTCTCCGTCATTAAGAGCTAGATGAGCCTTATCAATAAACAAATCAAGTAGATCTTTATGGTCTAAATTTAGTTCACGACAATTAAGCCATATAAGAAAAGATGCCTGTGGACGCAAAGGATGTATTTGTGGAATATTCTCTTTACAGTAATCTTCTACAAAACGTATGTTGTCTTCAATATACGCAAGCATAGACTTTCTCCATTCTTCACCTTTCGTAAAGGCTGCTATTGTGGCAATAGGGGCAAATATATTAGCTTCATCAAGTTCATTAGCATTAATCCAACCATAGAATTTTTTGCGTATGTCAGAATTTGGGATAATGGCGTAGCTTGAAATAATTCCAGCGATATTGAATGTCTTTGTTGGTGCCTGAAAAGTTATGCTATTTTCTCTAGCTTTATCACTGACCGTTGCAAAAGGTATATGCTTGTGTCCGAATATAGCCATGTCGCAATGAATTTCATCAGATATAACAAGCAGATGGTGTTCATAGCAGAAATCAGCTAGCTTTTGCAGTGTTTCTTTACTCCAACAAATACCTGCTGGATTATGAGGATTGCAAAGTATGAATATTCGACATTTGTCATCACAAACTTTCTCAAGATTATCAAAGTCCATTTCATAATAGCCATCATCACGTCTTTTTAAAGGATTAAAAACAACTTCACGGCCATTTCCTTCTGGAGTTAATCTGAAAGGATGATATACAGGAGTTTGTATGATTACTTTGTCTCCAGGTTTTGTAAAAACATTAATTGCAAGACCTATACCTTTAACTATTCCTGGTATAAACTTTAGCCATTCACGCTTTAGTTCCCATTGGTGATGTTCTTTAACCCAATTTATAATTGTTTGCCACAATTCTTTAGGTTCAATAGTATATCCAAATAATGAATGTTCAAGGCGTTTTTTCAGGGCGTCGGTTATGAACATTGGTGTTTCAAAATCCATATCAGCAACCCACAGTGGAAGTAAATCATTACGTCTCCATCTTGGTAACAATGCTTCATGCTTTAAATCTCCGCTTCCTGAGCGATCTATAATCTTATCGAAATCATACGATCCCTCTGATATTTCCTTGTTACTTTTCTGTATATTGTTTCTGTCCATTATTTCATCCATTCTAGTTTATATTCTCTATTTACCTTTAATACAAAAAGCATTAATATTACTTGATAATAAACAAGTAATATTAATAATCAGTGACTACAAAGTTACTTATTTTTTTTATATAACATGTTATTTAGCTACTTTTTTATTAAAGACAAAGATACATTCCCACATAAGAGTATTAGTGGATAAAATGTAACAACACATTTCTTAGGTTATCGCCTTTAAGATTCTTTGCAAGAATTTTACCATTACTATCAATTAGAAAATTAGATGGAATCAAACGTATTCCATATTTTTTTATTCCATCTCCATTCCAAGCCTTTCTATCTATAAGTTGTGTCCATTCTAGATTGTCTTTATTGATAGCTTTTTTCCATGATTCTAAACTGCTATCAAGTGAAACACTTACGATATTGAATCCTTTATCTTTAAATTCTTCATAAGTCTTAACTAGATTTGGATTTTCTTTACGGCAAGGCGGACACCAAGATGCCCAAAAGTCAATCAATAAATATCCTCCTTTTGCTAGAGTCAATGGATGTACTTCTTCATTAGCAGATGTGTATGCTACAAAATCAGGAGCCTGTTTACCTGTACCCACTTCTGATATTGTATTAGCCAAATCATACATTGCTTTAGCATAAGCAGAATTCTGAAGATTCTTATCAAGCAGAGCAATTGTTGATCTGATATCTGATGGTGACATCTTGTATGAATAATAACGATAAAATACATATAAAGCTGCTATAGAGTTAGGATGTTTTTTTATGACATCTTTTATATTTACACTATCTTTCAACAAGTTTTCATATAGTAATTGTTCTTTCGAACCATCAACAATGGTATTTTTAAAATCGTCAATAGAATCAAGCTTCACGTTTATATTTCCATTATCCAGAAAAACAAGATAACTGGTAAAAGGATTATCTATGTTAGATGTAAAAGACAATCCGTATATTTCAGGTAGTACGATACTTTTAGAAAATGAAAATCTTCCATCTTTAACTTCCGATGAATCAATAGTTATATATGTCTTGTTTTCATATTTCTGAAGATACACTTTCTCACTTTTAGTATTCTCAACACTACCAGAAAGATTAACTTTCTGTAGGGTCTGCGCTTTTGCATTAACAGATAGCGCAATAATAAATAATAATAGATATTTCATATTCATTAATATATTCTTTTATAAACAGCTGACTTATTCCATTCTGGAAATTTATCAGCATTAGCAATTCCTAAACCTATACCAACACTAAGATTAATATCTTCAAGAGCACCATCAACATTCCATGAGTCTTGATATTCATCACTAGGCTGATGATAAGTGTTACGCTTCAAAAAGCTAGAACTGTCATCAGGGACACTGCCGGCAATTACAACAGGTATACCAGCTTTGGCAAAACTAAAATGGTCTGATCGGAAATAACCGCCTCTAGTATCATCGTTTGACCATGTTACTTGCTTACCTTGAGCAGCAGCAGCTGACTCAACATACAAGTCTGTCTCGGAATCGCCTTTAGAACCAATAAACACTTTGCTTCCATGTCCTTTTGGAGCAGTACCATCAAAATTAATATTAGCAGCCGTCTTTGACAAAGGAATAAGAGGATGGTTAACATAATATTCAGAGCCAAGCAACACAGCTTCTTCTGCGGTTACTGAAAGAAAAAGAATTGAACGTCGAGGCTTATCTGAAAGATTTGTAAACTTGCGTGCCACACTAAGAAGTGCTGCTACACCTGATGCATTGTCGCTAGCTCCATTATATATACTATCTCCATTTATAGGTTTGCCAATACCGAAATGATCCCAATGAGCAGTATATACAACATATTGATCTTTTAAATCTGTTCCGGGTAATACAGCAGCTATATTATTTGAATTACCAAAGATATAATCATTCTTAAGATGTATGTTTGCTTTTGCGTTCAATGCTATAGCTTTGAAGTCTTTATCAAGAGCCTTGTTGAAAAGTTCATCGTATGAAGTGCCGGCTGATTTAAAAAGTTCATTTGCCTTGTCTTTTTTAATCCATCCTTTAAATTTAACTTTATCTTCATTGGATTTATCAGAAACAAGTTCTAGGTTATGTCCAAACCATGAATTCTGGACAACATTCCAGCCATAGGAAGCTGGTTTGCTGTCATGAATTACAAGAACGCCATCAGCACCCTGCCTGCTTGCCTCCTCAAATTTGTAAATCCATCGTCCGTAATAAGTCATGTTATGTCCACGAAAGCGATTAACATCATAAAATCCTGGATCATTTACCAATGCTACAACAATCTTCCCCTTTACATCAAGCCCTTCATAATCATTGTGATTGTATTCTGGAGCATTTATTCCAAAGCCAACAAAAACAAATTGCTCATTACTTAGATCAATATTCTTTTTTCTTTGTGGAGACCAAACAACAAAGTCTTCACGCTCTTTTAAGTTAAAACTTCCTCTGTTTCCTTTTACGGTGATTCCATTTTTAGCACGAGTCTGTGTATCCAGTAACGGAACTTTTTGAAAAAAGCTATCGCCATTTCCTGGCTTTAAACCAAGTTTACTGAATTCATCGGCAATATAATTAATTGTCAAATTCTCATATTTCGTTAAAGGTTTTCGACCTGCAAATTTATCTGATGCTATTGTCTTTGTCTGAGATCTGAAATATATTTCATCATCACTTTGGCTCTTATTTTGTGCCACTAGCGTAATTGATATCAAGAATAGCGCCGTACTTATTATTATTCTGTTCATATTATTAATCATTAATTAATTTGTTAATTACAGTTTCGCTACTTGGAATAGGCCATGTATATCCATTTGTTGTAGGAGTAAATGTGCCATTTCTTTTATAATAAGTTTCGCCACGACGATGTATATCAATAGATCTAACAGCTTCGCCGACAAGCTCAGCCCTACGCTCAAAATATATTGCCTTCAACAAATCTGTGCCAGATAGTTTATCAACATCTATAATATCATCAATTGCAGCTACCGACCTTCTTCTTACATTTTTAAGGTATTGTCGTGCTTTGTCTTCCTGTTTATTATTGTAATAGCTTTCTGCTAAATTCAATTCAACTTCGGCATATCTGAAAACCTGTATCCAGTCAAGGTAATTACTTAAATCATAATACTTTTTAAGTATATAATTAGAACCAATTTTTCCTATCAAATCACTAACACGTTTATCTTTAGGCAAGCTATATGCCTTATCTGCCAAGAAACCATATTTGTCATCCAAAACAAAAACATTTCCAGATGCATAATAAGATGCCATGGCAGTTTGGTTTGCACCCTTGTTAGTATCTGCCATCGGAAAAGCAAATATAGTTTCTGTATTTATATTATTGTGGAAAATATCAGATACATTTTGCGTTAATGAATATCCACTTACAGCTTCACCTTCCTTTATTGCATTTGTCCAATCTCCTAACTCCATATACACTCTTTGTCTCAGCACATGAGCAGCACCCTCTGTTGCCCTTGTTTCACCATTATAACTATTTCCTCCATTTTTAAGATTGGAAATATTACTATCACTAATATCATTTAGAATCTGTGAAAGAACTTCTGCATTTGTAGAACGCTTAAGATTATCATTTGCTGTTGATCCTTCACTCTGTAGACGTAATGGAACTGATTTTGCGGCATTGTTAATTGAATATGGATCTGAATATAGAGAGTTTAATTGATAATAGCTTAATGCGCGAAGAAATTTTGCTTCGGCAACATATTGATCGTATGATGCTCCTGCTATATCCTTGTGCTTATCCAAATTGACTAAAAACGTATTTGTCTCATTTATAGCACGATATAAAGTAGACCAGGCATTAGTGTTATCTTCTGTAGACTCACCAATAGCCATCTCGTATACGCTATAGCAATTATAAACATTATTTGATAACGAGTAGACGTCATCTCCACGTATATCAGAATATGCATAACCTTTATAGGCTAGAAAATTTTTAACATCACTATATATTCCTAAAAGATTACTCTCAATTTTATCCTTACTAGAGAAAACATTAGTATCTGTTGTCTGAAGAACAGGATCTTTATCAATAACAGAATCGCAAGATGTAAATGCCAAAATGGCAATTGAAAATATTGATAACTTATATAGAATTGAATTATGTTTCATATATTCATTTTTTAAAATGTAACTTGTGCTCCAAATGTAAATGTTCTCGCCTGTGGAGTTGTATTATGATCAGTTCCACCAAGTAAATTCGGTGAAGAAGTTTGTGAAAGAACTTCTGGATCTAAACCTGAATAACCAGTAATAACAAATAGATTCTGAGCCTGAGCATATATTCTCAACGCTGACACGCCAATATTTTTGAGCAATGATTTATTATTGAATGTGTAACCAATGGAAATGTTTTTAAGTCTTATATAGTCGCCATTTTCTACCCAATCTGTAATAGGGAGTGCGCTACCATTAGAATAATTATCTCCATATACAGGTAATGCATATTTTGCATTAGTATGCTCTGGTGTCCAATAATTTTGTGCATAGTCTTTTGAATTGTTCCAAAAACGCACATCACTCAATGTGGCTGTTGAACCGTTATATATCTTATTACCTCCAGAGAACTGGAAGAATATAGATAAATCAAAATTGTTATATTTAAAATTATTTGTCCAACCACCATACCATGTTGGGAGTGTATTGCCAGCTACAACTCTTTTAAGATTAGCTTGACTATATGGTGTGCCATCCTCAAGATAGAATTTATTACTTTTCTCATAATAAACTAATACATTTTCTCCATTCTGACCTACAAAGATGCGACGCCCTGTAGTTTTATCAATACCTCTTGTTTGGTAAAGATAAAGTTGTCCGATAGACTTTCCTACTTGAGTTATGTTTGTTGTTTCACCATTTCCAACACTTATAAATTCATTTAGTCCATTGCTCAACTTTGTAACTTCATTACTATTTGTTGTAATATTAAAAGAAGTTGACCAAGTAAAGTTTTTCTTTCTTATAACATCTGCACTCACAGAAAATTCAAAACCTGTATTTCTCATTGCTCCTGCATTTGTTGTTATATAATCATTAGGAATACCCTTTGAAGGAGCAACTGGTACATTTAATATCAAGTCAGATGAAGTGTTATTATAATAATCAAAATCAATAGCAATATTTCCCCATAAAGAAGCACTAAAGCCTAAATCAAATTTTTTACTTGTTTCCCACTTTAAATTGTTTGAATCACCTATTTGTCCTATTGTATAAGCTCCATTGTTTCCATAATAAATACTGTTGTAGTAGCTGCGTGAAGCATAATCTGCAATTCCTGTATTACCGACAACTCCCCAGCTAGCTTTTATCTTTAAGTCATCGATGTTCTTTTTTAATGGCTTAAAAAAGCTTTCATCAGATATTCGCCAAGCAGCAGCTATACCACCAAAGTTACCCCAACGATGATTCTTGCTTAATGCAGAAAAACCATCACGACGACCGTTTATGGAAATGATATAACGATTTAAATAATCATAATTTGCACGTCCAAAGAAAGATGAAAGACCGTTCTCTGAAATTTGTCCATTTATAGCTGTTATATTTTTATATGCTGCTTCATAAATTTGATAGCTGTTATCAATAAGATTTGTACGGCTGCTGCCCCATGACTTAAATTGCTTCTCTGAAACTTCATTACCAAACAGTACATTAATATGGTGATTACCAAAACTATTGTCGTATGTTGCAGTATTGGTCCATGTATACTGATTATTTCTAACTATAATATTAGTTGCCTGACCGTTTTGATTATATCCATTTACAACTGTTGGAGCATAGAAATCACGATCTTCAATACGTGTAAAATCGCGACCATATTGGGTACGCAATGTAAGACCATTAAATAGCTTTAATTCAGCATAGTAAACGCTCAACCAACGCACATCTTCTGTTTTTAACAAGCTTCCTGATTCCAATACAGACGCAGGGTTATCAAGAGGAGCCATTACGGTATTTGGTCCATAGCCCAAATGTCCCTGCAATTGTGTTGGATTACCATTTTCATCATATGCTGCTATATTTGGTGCGTCAGCCCATGCCATACGTGTCAAAGCAGAATATGCCATGATATTACCACCACGCGAGCGATCACCTGTTTCTTGATTCGCAAGAGATATCTTATGGCTTGTTCCTATTTTTAACCAATTCGTCACATTTGCATCTACATTAAATGATGAACCAAGACGTTTATATTTATCACCCTTTAAAATACCATCTTGATTCAAATAGTTTACTGACGCATGAAATATGGCCTTATCATTACCACCACTAATATTTGCAGTATGGCTTTGTTGAAAACCTGTTTGAAATACATAGTCATTCCATTTTGTATTAATCACATTTCCATTCTTGTCATAAGCTAAATTAAAGGTTTTAGTACCATCTTTGGTCGGCTGTCCGCTGCTCAAAGAATATTGGTCTGTGCCATATCTATTTTTTACAGCAAAGTTCTTTACGTTGACAAAATCTTCTGCGTTTAATACATCATAGTATTTCACTGGTGAAGAAAATCCAACCCAGCCATCGTAAGAAACTTTAAGACTTCCTTTTTCTCCATGTTTCGTTGTAATAAGAATCACACCATTTCCAGCTCTAGAACCATAAAGAGCTGCAGCTGCGGCATCTTTTAATATGTTGATAGATTCAATGTCATTTGGATTAATGTCGGCTAGCACATTTATATCTCCTGACGCAGATAGATTTCCTGACTGGACTGGTACACCGTCCACTACATATAGCGGACTTGTATTAGATGTAATGGATGCAACACCACGCACACGGACAATTGGAGCTGTTCCTAGATTTCCTGAAGGGGTGGTAAGTTGAACACCTGAACTGCGTCCCTGAAGCACTTGGTCAAAACTTGTACTAGGTACATCTTTAAAGTTTTTATTTCCTATAGTCGAAATAGAAGATGCTAATTGTTCACGTTTCTGAGTTCCATATCCTACAACAACAACTTCATTTAGAAAATCACTTTTTTCGTGTAACTTAATGTTTACAGGTTCTTCGGTGTCATATACATCTATTTCTGATGGATGATAACCTATATAACCTACACTTATAGTGAATGGCGCTTCTTTATGGGTGTGCAAGGTATAATTACCTTCTGCATCCGTTATTGTACCCTGACCCTTTTCTCCTTTTACGATAATGGTGACCCCAACAAGAGGTTCGCCTGTCTGTACATCAGTAACATGACCACTAATCTGTGTTTGTGAAAAAACAGATGTTGGAAGTGAAAGCAGTAAAGATGTAATTATGTAATATAAATATCGTTTCATTCTATATATAATTTTTGGGTTAAGTAATCCTCAGAGAACTCTATTTCTAGAGCCCCCGAAGATACCTTTAAAAAACATTATTTATTTCTGTGCTATATAAGCTGATTTAACCTTAGGTGTTTCCTGTGCAATGTCTTTTACATTGAGTTCTAACAGACCATATTGATGATTAAAGCTTTTACCGTTGGCAAGTATCCAACCTACAAAATCATCAATCTTATTATCGTCTTTATTATATGTAAATCCAACCTTTTCTATAGGAATACCTTTAATGGTTGATATCTCTAATGATGTTATTAATTTGTCAAGCGAAGAAAATGCATTTTGCTGATCCTTGCTAACGTCAAGATGAATAATATCAAGATTGTTTTTAATAAGACGACTTTGTATGTCATATATATTTGGAACTGCATTAAAAGAGATGCCATTTGGGTCATTCTCTATGGCTGTATTCAAAAAGATATCATCACCAGCGATGCTTTTACCACGAAAGTTGGAAACACTCTCACCATAATATGATGCAAAAGGAGTTGCCACAGATGAAATACCATTACCTGAATATACTACAGTGTGATCTTTGACCTTGTCTTTATTCTCGCTTTCTTCAATATCATCACTTGTAAAAAATAGGTTTTTAAGTTTCTTCTCATTAAACTCTTTTTTACCTATAATTTCATAAGTTGCAGAACCTTTTGCAATTATTGGAAGTATTGCATATTTTGCTATATAAACAGTTTTGTTATTGGCATTTTCAACTTTTGAGTCTGAAATCTCTATATTGATAGAACTAATAGCTTTGTTTGTTACTGATTTTGCAATTGCAAAATCATCTTCGGGTTTAATGCGTTTGTATTCTGTTATCCATTTTTCTATCAATGGACGTACAAAGCGAGGAGCATTAATATAGTATGTCTGTGATTTCGCTTTGTCACTTTCATTATAATTACCAGCCCATGCTTCGGCAAAACTTAAACTGAGTATTAATGTGAAAACGATTGTAAATAAACTCTTTTTCATATTCTAAAATTATTTTTTTCTTATTACTTAATAAATTATTTATACTATCTGATAATGCCTTACACATTCGTTCAGACATACAACACATTCGTTTGTAAATATTACACATTTGCTTCATAATTTTATTTTTGGGTTTATTTATATTTTCGTTTGCAAAATTAACGTGTTTTTACAATATAGGCAATCCCACTCACGTGGTATATTCTATACCTAAGATATGTGATGGTGCTCCCACAAATATGGTAGAAAATATATATTTGAATATCGTTATACAAAATAATTCAGTATATTTGCAAGTAGAAATAATTTTCCATATATGAAAAGAAATGCTTTTATAGTTATTTTATTGTCACTTGCCATTACTGGCTTTTCACAGCAAGCACGCAAGGATTTTAAAGTCGATCGTAGCTTGTCGGCAAGTAATTATCTGGCTTACCCTGGACCTTTGCAGAAAAAACTTACTCCTGCACCATCTGGATATGCACCATTTTACCTTAGTCACTATGGACGTCACGGCAGCCGCTGGCTTATTGGAGACCGTGATTACAATAGACCTGTAGCATGGCTTGAAAAAGCTGATTCTCTTGGTAAACTTACACCAAAGGGTAAGGAAGTGCTTACCAAACTTCGTAAGTTGCGTGACGCTGCTATGGGACGTGATGGAGAACTTACTCAAAGAGGAGCTTTGCAGCATAAACAGATTGCAGAAAGAATGCTGAAAAACTTTCCACAGATATTTGCAGGAAAGACGAATGTAGATGCAAAGAGCACAGTTGTGATACGTTGCATATTAAGTATGGAAAACGCTTTGCAGCAAATGGTAAGGATTAATCCTGAACTAAATATCACTCACGACGCAAGTTATCATGATATGTATTATATGAACTATGATGATTCTTTGTTATTTAAAAAACGTATGCCAACAAGTGCAATGGTACCTTATACTGAGTTTTGTAAAAACCATGAACATCCTGAGCGCGTGATGCGACTGTTGTTTAATGATGATGAGTATTGGAAAAATCATTTAAATGCCAATAAGTTATATGAAGTACTTTTCAAACAGGCCAGCAATGTGCAGAGTACAGAGTTTCGCAACAGCATGTCATTATACGACTTGTTTACCGATGACGAGATTTATGATCTTTGGCAGATTAATAATGCGTGGTGGTATATCAACTATGGCGCATGCCCTTTGAATGGAGGCAAGCAACCTTACAGTCAGCGTAACCTTCTTCGCAAGATAATAAGTGATGCTGATAGTTGCATAGCTTTGCCACATCCAGGAGTGACTTTGCGTTATGGTCACGACACAATGGTTATGCCACTAACATGTCTTATGGATCTTGACGGAATGGGAATGCAGGTCAGTGACCTTGAGCAACTTGATGACAAGGGATGGGAGAATTACCGCATATTCCCGATGGCTTGTAATATTCAGTTGGTGTTTTATCATAAGAAAGGTTCTAAGGATATACTAGTTAAAGTACTTAGAAATGAAAATGAAGCTACATTGCCTGTCAAGACAGATATAGCTCCATATTATCATTGGAAGGATGTGAGACAGTATTATCTCAACAAGCTAAACAAGTTTACAGAATAATAACTAGTAGACAGACCTTAATCCTGAGAAAGGAATACGGCTATTGTCTTCAGTTTCACATAATTATAGCTGAGGTACATGTAACCCTTAAAGCGGTTGCTGGTGCCCCAGCTATTTTTTGCAATAAAGTATTTCTTTCCGTTTTTGTCATGAGCCAACCCAATAAGCTCCATTACATGGTCATCAGTAGTCTGTCTGTTTTCAAATTCGTGCTGTCTCAAATCCTGAGTCACTGTTTGGTGGTTGGTTTCAGCAACACCTTCGCTGAAAGAAAATCCTGGTTCGCTCACGTCACCTTCCCAGCATACGGCTTTACCGTTTACGAGACTCTTTGTAATCATCGTCATCAAGGCTTCTATCGGAACATTAAGAAACTTATCGTTCATCACGTTGTCGGGAGTTTCCAATATAAATGAATCGCCCATTATATGATGCCTGAAACTTGTCACGTTCACATACTCGTTATCACGGCATACGCTGCGTCCAAACTCTTGTGGAGTATATTCTGCGCCAAGCATGTGTACATATTTTGAGGGCATATATCCAACTTCCTGATCCAGTACGTTATTCACTTTTTGGTCTAATACGCTCAGATTATTTGCACTTCGTGCAGCCTGCATAAGTTTACGGCATATCACGTTATAATTTACGGGTTCTTTAGCATTGTATGAATCAAATGGAACTACACCATAGTTCTGCAAGAGATGAATAAGCATAGAGCCCATACCTCGCATTGATATCGTATTCTTTCCTCCAGAAAGATAATACCTTTTTGCCGCATCGTTAAGCATCATTCTCGCCAAGTAGTCTGTGCTTAGGTTCACGGAATCACCCATCATCAGGTGATTGGTTTCTATTGTAGCCAACATTCCGTAAGCCCAGCACAGCTGACTGTCACCCTGGTCTTTCACTGGAGTTGTCTTCAGCATTACGTCGGTGATAAACGGATTTTTTTCAACAGTTTGTTTTGAAGGACGACCGCATGAAATCACGACAAGAGAGACGCTTATATATAAAAGTATTTTTTTCATATTGCGCAAAGTTACAAATAAAATGAGTAATTTTGCACCCATGAAGGGAAAAATATCTGAATTTGAAGTAATGGCGCCTGTAGGCTCTCGTGAGAGCCTTGCCGCTGCAATACAGGCAGGTGCTGATTCCGTTTATTTCGGTATCGGCAAACTTAATATGCGCTCTCATTCGGCCAATCATTTTAATATAGATGATTTGCGCGAAATAGCTGCCACATGCAATGAGCATCGAATAAAGACATATCTCACTGTTAACACCATCATATATGATGATGATATTGCAACAATGAAGCAGATTATCGATGCCGCAAAAGAGGCTGGCATCAGTGCGGTGATTGCTAGTGACGTGGCTGTGATGAGTTACTGCACAGAAGTTGGTGAGGAAGTTCATCTTTCCACTCAACTCAATATTACCAATATCGAGGCGTTGAAGTTTTATAGTCGCTTTGCTGATGTATCAGTATTGGCACGTGAACTCAATATGGATCAGGTGAAGGAAATTCACGAACAGATTATTGCGCAGAATGTATGCGGACCAATGGGAAAGCAGATACGTATTGAGATGTTCTGTCATGGTGCCTTGTGCATGGCTGTAAGTGGAAAGTGCTATCTGAGTCTTGCGAATACCAACCGTAGTGCCAACCGTGGCGAATGCGTGCAGATATGCCGTCGTTCATATACCGTAACAGACAATGAAACTGGCAACGAGCTGGAAATTGACAATAAATACGTGATGAGTCCTAAAGACTTGAAGACCATTCGCTTCATAGACCGCATGATGGATGCTGGCGTAAGAGTCTTCAAGATAGAGGGACGTGCTCGTGGACCAGAATATGTTTATACAGTAGTGAAATGCTACAAGGAAGCTATTCAGAGTGTTCTTGATGGTACATTAACAGAAGAAAAGAAGGATGAGTGGGATGAGCAGCTTGCTAAAGTATTCAACCGTGGATTCTGGGATGGCTATTATCAGGGACAGACGTTGGGCGAGTGGAATAAGCACTATGGCAGTGCGGCAACTGAAAAGAAAGTTCTTGTTGGTAAAGTAATGAAATATTTCTCTAAGTTGGGTGTTGCTGAAGTAGCTGTAGAAGCTTCTGACTTTAATAAAGGTGAGAAACTCCTTATCACAGGTCCTACAACAGGAGTAATGTATCTCAATGCAGATGAAATACGTTTTGATTTGGGTTGTGTTGAAAAGGCAGAACAAGGTACAAGAGTTTCAATTCCTGTTCCTGGAAAGGTTCGCCCAAGCGACAAACTATATAAGTTGATTACTGTAAACGAAATAAAGGAGATTAAATAATATGACCATAAATGAAGCCCAGAAAGAAGTGGTAGAGGAGTTTGAGGACTTTACCGACTGGATGGATAAATACCAGATGCTTATTGATTTGGGAAATGAATTGGACGCTCTCAATGATAAATACAAGAATGACAGCAACTTGATTGATGGTTGTCAGAGTCGTGTATGGCTGCAATGTGACCTTGTTGATGGTAAACTTCAGTTTACTGCCGATAGTGATGCACTTATTGTGAAGGGAATTATTGCATTGCTTATTCAGGTCCTTAGCGGTCATACTCCAAATGAAATACTTGATGCTGATCTTTATTTCATTGACAAGATCGGACTTAAAGAGCATCTTAGTCCTACACGCTCAAACGGTTTGCTTGCAATGGTAAAGCAAATTAAGGCATACGCTCTTGCATATTCTGTAAAAGCATAAAACAAAGATATGCGCAAGTTAAGGACAATAGAGATGAATAGGCTTTCTGTTGAGGAATTCAAGGAAGCTAAGAAATTACCACTGATTGTGGTTCTTGATGATGTACGCAGCTTGTATAATGTGGGTAGTGTTTTCCGCAGTGGAGACGCTTTCCGCATTACTGCGGTATATCTTTGTGGTATTACAGCTTGTCCTCCTAATGCCGAGATTCACAAGACTGCACTTGGTGGAGAGGATAGTGTAGATTGGAAATATTTTGAACGAACAGAGGATGCTGTAGAAGAATTGCATCGTGATGGTTATTTCGTGTATAGTATAGAGCAGGTTGAAGGTAGTACTAAATTACAAAATCTAGACCTTAATCCAGAAGCTAGCAAAGGCTATGCAGTAATAATGGGTAATGAGGTAAAAGGCGTTAAGCAGAATGTTGTAGATATGAGCGATGACTGTTTAGAGATACCACAGTTTGGAACAAAGCACAGTCTTAATGTCAGTGTCACCTCTGGTATTGTGATGTGGGAGTTTGCCAAGAAATTTATTTAAGTAAGTATTATATTGAAGGAGTATTATACACTTGGATGATACACTTTCTTAGCCTTTATACGTGATTTAATAGACCTAATGGTAACATTGCTTATTCCCATTATTTTTTCAGCAGTAGCGTCGTCTTTATTCATAGCGTTCACCATTATCAAGTATAGGTATTGTTTAGGACTTAGATTTTTGTATTCATCATCAAGGGATGAAACGAATGGAAGGTCCTTGTACTTATAATAGTCAACAAAATCATTAAGATCCTTAGCAGACCAATTTACTATAGTATTATTATCAAGGATACTCTCATAGCATAGTTTGCCATTATATAAAGTTTTCGACTCTTTATCCTCTAAGACATTTATCTTCTGTTCTAAGTTTGAAATCTTAGAAATGGAATGGTCTTTCGCATTTTCCATTTCTGATATTCTCTTTTTGTATTCGTTTATTAGAAGTCTGTTTTCGATTATGCCATGTTTTATTTTAGAGTTTCTATATTTCTGTCTGAATATTAGCAATATGATTAACAGCGATAATAGCAACAATCCTCCAATCATATATATGATTTGGCTTTTAAAATTTTGAGCCATCATCTCACGATTGTACTTTGCTTGAATATCGTTAAGGTTGTCATTTTCCTTAGCGTTGTCTATTTTCTTGTTAAGTTCAATGATGGAGTCTGCTATGTTTAATGCCTTCACATAGTTCTTTGATTTTCTATTCAAGTCGTATTGGGTGGATAGTTTCTTCAATAGTTCAAAGTCATTGGTAGTTTTTGGTGCTTTTGACATTATCTCTTCTGCCTCTGCATATTTCCCCTTTTCTATATATATGTCTGCAACAACGGAATATATGTATGCTGTAGGATTTTTTTGAATAGCTTTATTTATGAACTCTTCGGCTTTTTGGATGTTTCCTTTTTCAAAATAATAATCAGCTATATTTCCTAATAAAATACTAAGACTTTTTTTATCATAATATTTGGAATATGGAATGGCTTTTAGATGGTATTCCATAGCTTTATTGTTCATATTCAGCTGAGCGTATGCATCACCTATATATACTAAATCATGAGCTATGCTAAATGTATCTTTATTTATTTTTGCATAGCTAAGAGCTTTGAATCCGTATTCAAGTGCAATGTTATAGTGATTACACCAAAGATTTATAGTATATATGTTATCATCAATTTTCTGTATTAGTTTTGCATCATCAGTTTTTAGAGCAATTTCTTCTGCTTTTTTAAGATATTCTATCGCTTCTTTCTTTTTTCCTCTGTCATAATACAATGTCATGGCTTTATAATTATATGCTTCTGCCAATCTGCCTTCAGGTCCATTTTGCTTATAATAAAATATAGCATAATCAATGGAGTCATTTTTCACTGGAATATATTTTATGTATTTTGTCTTAGTATTTAACAATGTGTAAAGGGCTATATTTTCATCTCCATTTAGATTATCAGGATTAATGTGCTTTAAAATGTTATATGCCGAGTCAACACTATTCCTGTTCAGGCATCCGTCTGCCATTTCCAATTTATGATTTATGTTTTCATGGCATGATGTAAAGATCATGATTACATATACCGTAGTTAATGCTTTTATGTTTATTTTCATCTTGTAGTCTTTTTATTAGAATCAGTAATTGTAATGCAAATATACAACTTTTTTGTAACTTTTAGTAACGATTTGTAATATAATTAGGATGATTAACTGTAAAAAAACTAATTAAAAGATTCTATTAATAACTGAATAATAATATCGTTTATTGTTTATAATGTAAATTTTTCCAGTCCCAATACAGTCTGTTTTTGTTGCATTTAACCTGCAACAAAATTATTAAAACAAGTATAACTTATTGATATGATGTATTTTAATATGCAACATTACCTGCAACACCCACTATTAAGTTCTTGCAAATAAATTAGGATTATAAATAAATCATTTCTACTTTTGTTCTATCGAAAGGCAAAATATTAATTAAATAAATAGAGATTAAAACATGAAAAAAATATGTTTAGAAGTAAAAGTATATGTTTTAATTGTAAAAGTTTAAAATCCTGCAATATGAGACATCGTCGATGCTTTGTGAAAATAATTAAAGCGTACGGAATAGAAAACTGGGATTATCCAGATCCCCGATGTATTTATGCTCCTGAGATACATTCTGATTTATTATATCGCTAAAAGTAAAATGATGAAAAAATCGTTTTTAATTTTCCTGGTTTTGTGCTATTCCTTCACGGTGTTTGCACATGATATTCAAAGTATAGTCGTTGATAAGAACGGTGCCCCTTTGGAATTCGCCAATGTAATTCTATTACATGCTGCAGACTCAGCATTTGTAGCTGGTGGGGTAACGGATGCCAACGGACATTTTTGTCTGCAGAGTGATGATGAGAAGAATCTCATAAAGGTAAGCCTCGTCGGGTATGCGACAAAATATCTTTCTTTGCCTCTCCCAGATAAAATACAATTAAGTCCTTCATCGGTGAACCTGAACGGAATCACTGTGAAGGCAGCCAGAAAATATGTCAGGGCATCCCGCAATGGACTGATCGTGACTATGGAGAACAATCCGCTGGCCAGACTGCCGTCTATATCAGATGCCATCAGACAGATGCCGATGATAGACCCTTCCGACGGTACGGTCTTGGGCAAGGGCGCCCCGGAAATATATATCAACAACCGGAAAGTGCGGGACGCAAATGAACTCAAAGAACTGTCACCCGAAAGAGTCCTCAGTGTAGAGATTATTACTCGTCCGGGAGCCAAATATGCATCTGATGTCAGATCAGTCCTGGTCATACATACCAGAAAACCGGAGCCGGAACTGGCGGGAATCGTGACCGGGACAGGTACAGCAGCGGAAGTGCTTTCCGGAAACATGAATACTGATCTTTCCTATATGCTGCATAATGGCATCGGATTCTATGGTGGCGCAATATTCTCTGATGATGCTTACAAGCAGAAAAGAACCTATACCGAAATCTTTAATGACAACAAGTCTCAGACTATAACACAGGGCACCTATCGCTCACGCTCAAAGACCCTTAAAGCCCATATAGGTGCCAGTTATGATTTCTCGTCAAATTCCATTGGTATAAGATATGAATTTACCAGAATGCCGGTAAATCATTACAAGGCAGAAACCGGAATAACCGCTTTCTCCACACCAGGAGAGGAAGCTGGCTTGTCACTGTCTGCAACCAATTCTCAGAGCTATCAGCATTACGTCAACGCATATTCAGACTTGAAGTTTGGACCCAAAAAGAGCATGGAGCTTACAACTGATGCCGATTATGTCTATGGAAGCAATGTAAATGGTTCGCATACAAATGAAACGGGGGATATGGAACTGTGGGACATGTCAACCCATGCAAATACGGCCTATTATCTCCTGGCCGCAAAGACGAATCTCAATATCGTATGGAAGAAGCTGACAACGGATCTGGGATTCCAATATTCGTTTACAAGAAACAAAATGGATTTTGATGGAAAAGACAATACCGGAATATCCTTTCTTACGGCATCCCGTAATCTGGAAAAACAGCATTTGTCTGCCGGATACGTAAATATGGTTTACCCTCTGAATGCCAGCTGGAGCTTGAACGGAGGACTGAGATTTGAGAATAATGCATTTGACTATCTGGAAAATAATAAAAAGATCGAAGACCAGTCAAAGACTTTTACGGACTGGCTTCCTCAATTTGGAATAAGTTTCCAGAAAGGCAACTGGAATGCCAATCTTACTTTCGATTCCAATATTACTCGTCCGGACTATAGTGAACTCAACAACAATTATTCCTACGTGTCACATACCTCATGGGAAACAGGCAATCCTCTGCTGAAATCCTCTCTGACCCGTTCTCTGGATTTAGGCGTTTCGTGGAAACAAACTATATTTGAAGCAATATACAGCCGTAATATCCGAAATATCAATACTATATACACTTATAAGCCGTCGGATAATGTCAATGTACGTCAGGAGATAAACCTGCCGGATTTCAACAGTCTGGTCTTAATCGCGTCACAGAGCCTGGACATAGGGCTGTGGCATCCGATGATACAGGGACTGTTGTATGTTCAGAAACTGAAATATGGAACACCGGTCTGTTCCTATAACAAACCGGTGGAAAAAATAACAATGAGTAACCGGTTTGATTTGCCAGAGGGGGTGTATGCCTACCTTGGTGGAATTTGGACGAGTAGAGGAAATCAGGCTACATTATTCTCTGAAGGCAGTTTTACCACTTATTTAATGTTGAACAAGAGTATAAAGAGCTGGTCCTTCAATCTCATGTACAATGATTTTGCAAACACATACAGGCAGAAAAGCCTTGTCAATACCAATGGGGTGTCGTATGATGAGAACCGAAAGGGTGCTTCTTCTTTAGTCCAGTTATCTGTAACTTATACTTTCAAGAACAAAAAAACATTCAAGGGAAAGGGTGCGGCAACAGAAGAAATGAAAAGGTTATGAAATTTCCAATAATATATCAAAATGACAGCATGCAATGCGGCGTTGCCTGCTTGCAGATGGTAAGTAAATATTTCGGCAGGGAGTATTCTCTCCACTTCCTGTCGGATATTTGCTTCGTCACAAGAGGACGTTTTTATGCTGGAAATCTGTGTGCTAATGATATTGTTTTCATTCTGTATGTGCTAAAGCTACCGCAGAGAAACTTAAAGAACCACTTTGAATAAAGTAGAATCGATTTATATATGGAAACAACTTATAATATTGAATTTAGGAGCGAGCGAGTCAGGAAAATAATAGGCAAAGTGCCTCCCCGTCTCATAAGCTTAGGAATAACAATTGTGACATTGTTTATTGCGGGAATGATATTTGTGGTAACAACAGTGCACTTTCCGTTTACGATAGAGTGTAGTGGAGGTATACATTATTTTGAAGTTTCTCCAAATACTTACTATTATGCCAATATAGAAGTTCCTTATAGATATTTATATCTGTTTCATAAACACAGACGTTTCAACATATCTTTTGAGGGCTTTAGGGAGAACGAAACGGTTGTTGCAACGACAGATGGTTTTGATGACAGGGTGATAACTAAAGAAGGAGAAAATTACTTTGTAGCTTTTGCACGTATATTGAATTCTAGAGTGTATGGACATAAAATACAACCTAATCAGAAATTCAAAGCAGTGACGGTTGTAAGCGACAAGACTTTATTAAATCTTATATTCCATGGGGATTAATACAAAGTAATTATTCCCTAATATTTAAACGACTATTAAGATATAAATGGAAGAAATGGTGAGCTAAATGTTAACCCAGTGTAAAAATGGGGTATCATTTAGTCACCATTTTGATTTTCTTGTATAAAAATTTGGATAGCAATAAAAACGTTTATAACTTTGCTCTGCCGAAAGACAAAACTAAATAGAGATTAAAACATGAAGAAGACCACTTTAAATTTTATTATGATTATGTTGCTTAGTTCAACATGTATTAGCGCATTCGCTAATAACCCTAAAGATACCCCAATGCCAACAACTGGAGTTCTAGATATCCCAATCCACAAATCTCTGCATATATATTTTTTTAAAAATTGTAGATTAGATTATTCTAAATCTAAAAGTCTATATGAGAAGCCTGATAATTATTTCTTAGATAAAGCTTAGAATATGAATCGGTTTCTTTTTTTTGTTATATTTATATTGCACACGGTTCTTTCTTTCTCGCAAGTTATCTCCGGAAAGGTAGAGGATGAGCATCATCAAGCCGTCGCCATGGCGAATATCTTTTTACTTTCTGGAAAGGATTCTTCTTTTGTTAGGGGAACGGTTTCTGCCGAGGATGGATCCTTCTCTCTTCAGACCTCTCCGCAAAATTGTTTGCTGAAAGTATCGGCTGTAGGCTATAAGACTGTCATAGAAGAGGCTAGGCAAGGAGATGCCGGGGTGATCGTGTTGAAAGAAAATTCTTTGATGCTAGGCTGTGTGGTGGTGAAAGGAAATCTGCCAAGACACCAGCTTACGAAGGAGGGGATGAAGACATTGGTGACTGGAAGCGTGTTGGAGAAAATCGGTACGGCTAATGAAGTCCTGGAGAAGATCCCTATGGTGACGAAAAACAGCAATGGGGAAATACAGGTTTTCGGCAAAGGTACTCCCATTATCTATATCAACAACCGTAAGGTTATGGATAAAAGTGAACTAGAGCATTTGAGTTCCGAGAATATCCAGAGCGTGGAGGTAATCAACCATCCTGGTGCAGGATATGATGCCACAGTTGGTGCTGTCATCAGGATAAAGACAAAGAATAGGGATCAGGGCCTTGGTTTCAGCTTTGCTTCCCAGAACAAGTATGACCATTATTTCTCTGAAAACCAACGAGCAGAGATCAACTATCAAAAGAAGGGACTGAATATCTTTGGCATGCTGTCAGCGGGTACAGGACAGAGAAGAAGCACAATTTATGGTGATCAGACCAATTTTGCGGATACCGTATGGAATCTGAAAAGCACAAGCAAGTCCTATCACCGACTATCCGACCTGCAGGGGAAGGTAGGATTCGGGTATGATGTAAGCCCTCATCATTCTTTCGGGGCTTATTATCAATATAGTGCGGATAAAGATAAGGAGTATGACCATTTCATAAGCGATGTCTTCTCCAACGGTACCTTCTATGACTCCTGGAACAGTTCCGGAACGACTCAGGAAAAGAAGCGTCCGGGACATGATGCAAATATATACTATAACGGGACCTTCGGGGATTTCTCGATGAACTTGAATCTGGATTATGTATACAGCAAAGACAACCAAAACCAGATACAGAGAGAGTTAAGTCAGAATTACACTGATCGTAGCGTCATCACTCATAATACCAGCCAGAGCCGGTTAGGGGCAGTCAAAGCAGAGTTGTCATACCGCCTTTCACCTTCTGGAACAGTTTCCATGGGGGAAGAATATACGAATACACACCGTAAGAATCTGTTTGATAATATTGAGGGTGTATTTTCAGACAACAATAATAAGATGCAGGAGAAGAACTCCGCTTTATTCCTTCAATATTCTCAGAAATGGAATAAGATACAGCTGAATGCTGGAATGAGATACGAGCATGTCAGCACTGTATATACATTGAATGGAGTGCGTCAGGATGACCAGAGCCGGAAATATGATAATCTGTTTCCGGACTTATCTGTTAGTTTTCCGATAGGAAAAGCCGAATTTTCTGTAGGATACAGCAAAAAAGTGCAGCGTCCGGGATACAGCCAACTGGATGGAAATGTCTATTATCTCAACAGATTCCATTATCTCAGCGGAAATCCAATGCTCCGACCTACCTATATTGATGCCGTTACGGCAAATGTCAGCTATTCCTGGTTGTTTTTTACAGCAAGTTTTTCTCATGACAAGGATATCATTGTCTATTCCTCCAACTATGACCAGCAGGATCCGAAAATAGCTTTTGTTACCTTTGAAAATGCCAGTCACCTGAATAGGCTCAACTGTTATGCTAGCCTATCACCTACAGTAGGATGGTGGCATCCAACATGGAACGTCGGGATGAACCAGCAATGGTTCAAATACAACTATTGCCAGCAGATCAAGTCTTTTAACAAACCGATTCTGTTTTTCCAGTGGTATAATGCCTTTAACCTTCCTGATAATTACCAGCTGCGTATCGACGGCAATTATCAGGGGAGCGGAAATAACCAGAATATGAAACTGGATGATCTCTGGAATATCGATGCCAGTGCCAGCACGTCCTTCTTCAATAATCGTCTAAGCATTCGGTTTGCTGTACATGATATCTTCAATATGTACAAGTTTAAGCCCCAAATGTACAATCACAATTTACTGATACTTCAGCAGAATGTTACGGATACCCGTTATATCACTTTAACCTTGCATTATAATTTGAATATCTCTGGTAAAAAGTACAAGGGAACGGGGGCCGGAAATGAAGAGAAGAATAGACTATAAATAAAGAGAATGGATAGAATATTTCCCTTTTTATTTCCAAAAAGATTCCATGAAATGTGGTATAGCTTGTCTTTTGGGGAGTATTGTAAGGAACTTGGAATTATTATTTGAAAATAAAACAGATATGAAGAATGATAAAAAGCTAAAGTTCAATATGGATGAAATAAGTATTGTGCTTGATACTAAAAAACATGGAGTATTAAATAGAGACAACATGCTAATCAAAATAATTTGTATAATTATTTTATGTATGTTTATTTATACCCCCTTGATAGCTCAGACGAAAATAGATGAAGCTAATTTCGAGTGCCAATATGACTACACCTATGCAAAAGATACTCTTAAGCGGATAGATCAAAATGATAGACTTGTGTTGTTGTTAGGACAAAAAACATCTAAATGTTATAGCTACTATAGTATGCAGATAGATACGATTTTTGCTTCTCCTAAACGTGATGAGATAATGAAGAAAGTAATAAATTTTGCGTTCAAGTCTAAAACCGACTATCCACATAAGCGTATGAAGGCTTATGTTTACAAAAACTATCCTGATGGCAAGATGACCGTTACTGATGGATTATCTCTTCAGGATTATCAATACGAAGATTCCATGAATTGCATGAATTGGACAACTGGAGACTCTGCAAAAACTGTTTTAGGATATACAGTTCAAGATGCAACTTGCAATTTTCGTGGGCATAAATGGCATGCTTGGTTTACACCTGATATACCAATAATGGATGGTCCCTGGAAGTTTCATGGTTTACCTGGCTTAATAATGGAAGTGACGGATGAAAAAAGATATCATGTTTTCAAAATAGTTGGTATTAGAAAAGTTACGAATATGCCTATCGTCTTTAGTAAGACCTATGTAGGGACAGAAAAATTTGAAAAGATAGATAGACGTAAATTTTTAAAACTCGCAAGAAAATATTTGGAGGATTCTGCTGGTTATGTTAAACTAGAAACAGGAATAGATCTGGATCAAAATATTACCATTCAAAAGCTTAAATATAAGCCTTTAGAGACAGAATAACGATATGAAATATATTCATCAATTAATAATTCTAATCTTGTATAGTCTTATATTGCTATCAGCAAATGCCAAACAATTAATATTGACAGGCTTTGTACATGAAATCACATATGGCAAACCTTTACCAAATGTGATGGTTACTTTGCGTCCAGAAAACAGTAAACATATTATTAAATTCGTAAAGACATTGGATGATGGTAGTTATAAAATAATAGCAGACGATATAAGTGATAGTTGTGTTCTCAATTTTTCCATAGTAGGTTATGCTACAAAAACTGTTCATGTTGTTGATGGTATTACGAATTATGATGTTGGTTTAGAGGAACATGCTACACAGTTAAAAGAGGTTCTTGTGAAAGCTCCCAGCATCAGGCAACATGGTGATACTATAAAATACAATGTAGCTAGCTTTGCTGATGGCAGTGATAAATCTATTGCTGACGTTTTAAAGAAGATGCCCGGAATAGAGGTTACCGATAACGGAGAGGTTAAATATAATGGAAAGGCTTTAAATAAATTTTATATAGAAGGGCATGATATGCTTGGAGGAAGATATGCCTTAGCAACAAACAACATTCATTATAAAGATGTAGCTACCGTTGAAGTTATGGAGAATCATCAACCTATAAAGGCTTTGGAAGATATGTCTTTCTCTGAAAATCCAGCAATAAATATTAAACTCAAGGAGTCAGCTAAAAGTAGGTTGGTAGGAACCGTCAAAATTGGTGGGGGAGTCGATCCTGATATTTGGCAAAGCGAGGCTTCCTTAATGAGATTCACAAAAAAAGCCCAGTCACTGAATACATTTAAAAGTAATAATGTGGGTGATGATATTTCTCAGGAAAATAATATGCTCATCACCGATGGCGATTTCGGATTAGGCGACCAAAAATATGAGTTAAAGAAATATATAGATGTTATACCAGATAAATTAACGGATATTTCTGAAAATCGCGTTTTGCGGAATAGAACAAAAACGCTAACAACAAACAATCTATGGTCGCTTAGTAATAATACTGATGTGTCAACTCAATTGCTCTATACTCATGACAATGTATCATCATCTGCTCAAACATGGACATCTTATTTTATGAATGATAGCATACTTGAATATGATGAAAATGAATCGGCAAAATCTAAGCAAAATAACTTATCAGCAAGTGTAATGGTGACTTCAAACAGCAGTAATGCTTTTATCTCAAATACCTTATCGACAGATTTAAAGTGGAATGATCTATCAATAAACATGACTGGAATACGCCCTAATGTTCAAGATGCAAGATTACCTTATTACAAGGTTCAGGATAAGTTGGAGTTGTTGAAACGTACAGGGAACAGTGCATTTACATTTAATAGCAATAACATTTATTTATCTCAGCCACAGTCTCTTGATGTGAGACAAAAGACAGGACAATTATCTCAGAATGTTCATCATAGTGCTTTTTATAGTAACAGTAATACGTCTTTAGGATTTTATCTGAAACCTTTTACTGTTACAATGAAAGTTGGAGTGATTTTGTTAAGTCGCGTTATGCAAAGTCTGTTAATTGGGTATGAAGATACCTTGGGGTATGCAAATAACACAAGTATGACTTATATAAGAGCTTATGCAACACCCGAGGCAGAATATAATGCGAATGGATGGCATATCAACTTGAGCATGCCTGTTGCATGTACATCTTATTTTTTTAAAGAACTCATAGATGATCAGAAATTCAACAAGCAAATGATGACACTCTCACCGAATCTTCGTATTAAGTATCAATTAACCTCACATGTTGATGTGTCATTATTCGGTGGCATAACGCAGAATACAATTGATGACCAAACCTTTTTTAATGGTCTCATACTGAGCGATTACAGAAATATGTATAAAGGAATTATTAATTATGATCCAGATATAAGGAAATCGGTTTCAATTGCGATGTCTTATAAAAACCCAATTAATTCAGTTTTTGGAAACATGTTACTGTCGCGCAATTGGAACGAAAGTAATATTTTATCTTCTCGCACCTTCTTAGGTAATTATATTTTTAATTCATATATTAAAAATAATACCCATACTAAGAGTTGGTTATATCAAGCAAGAATCAGTAAAGGTTTGGATTTTATTCATGGGATGTTTACGTTAGGATTAAATTATATGAATTTTGATGGTTCTATTTTGCAGGATAATTTATTATCACGTTATAATTCATCTAACTGGACTCTAAATTTTAAAGTTAATGCACGTCCAACTACATGGTTGAGTTTAATATATGAGATTAACTATGGTAAAGATCGTGTAAGTTTTAAGGTTGTTGACCAGTCTTCAAGTTCAACAAATCTTATGCAGCAACTTACTACTCACTTAAACATTCAAAAGCAATGGTTTATAAATATTTCATGTGAGCATTATAGTAATCAGGTAGCAGACAATAAAATGAAGCAGCTTCTTCTTGCAGATATTTCTACTGCTTATAGTTTTAAAAGTGGTGTAGAATTGAGTTTACAAGTGCGTAATCTCTTTAATCAAAAAACATACGGCTATTCTGTTTATTCAGGATTGATACGTATGAGTAAAGAATATGAACTTAGACAAAGGAACATCTGGGCTTCTGTTTTTTTTCATTTTTAATTTAAAGCTTATAATGCAAATGAAATTCTATAGACAAGACGATTCAAAGGGTGGCAGTTCTAAGCACAATACTTAATGGAATCTAATATTCCATGGAGATTAGTAAAAAGTATATCATTCCTTAATATTTGGATGACAACAACGAAATGGTGAGTTACATATTAAACTAGTATTAAAATTTGGCTGGTAATAAAAACGTTTAAGACTTTATTTTGCTGAAAAAATGAATAGAGATTAAAACATGATAAAGAAAATCAGCTAGAAAAATATTTTTTAGCAAATACAGAAAAAATATATCAGTAAAAAAACAATGAATAAATATTTAATTGCACTTATATTATCTATAGCATATCCAATATGCTCAAGTTCACAGAATATATATGGTACTGTCATAGGAGGAAATCATGCTAAGCTGTCTCTTGCGACAGTGGCACTGTTGGAGAAAAGAGATTCTTCTTTTATTTCAGGAGTAGTAAGTAACGATGATGGAAATTTCTCATTTAAAACAAGTCCAGCCAATCGATTGATTAAAGTTTCGTGCGTGGGATATAAGACTACTATTGTACCTGCAGCAGATAGCATGACCGTATTGTTACACTCTTCAGAACAAAATATAAAAGAAGTAACGATTACTGCCACTCGACCTACTTTTAAGATGACGCAGGGATTGTTCATATCCTCTATTCAAGGAACCGTTTTTAGTAAATTAGGAAAAGCAACTGACGTACTGCAGCAGCTGCCGATGATGAGCAGTGATGGTCTCA
Source organism: Prevotella sp. (assembly GCF_051059605.1). GTDB lineage: Bacteria > Bacteroidota > Bacteroidia > Bacteroidales > Bacteroidaceae > Prevotella. Next base: position 2,579,317 of record NZ_CP050883.1, on the reverse strand, counting down.
GCGTATTGGGTAGAGGTACACCGCTGATCTACATTAATAATAAATTGATGAGAAATTCGGGTGAACTGCAAAGAATATCAAGTGATATGATTAAAGATATTAAGATTGATATGAATCCTGGAGCAAAATATGGTTCAAATGTCAGAGCTGTTATATTTATTACCACTGTTAAACCAGTTGGAGAAGGTTTGGGTGGGGATTTGTCATTTCAAGAAAGTGTATCAAACTACTGGAATACTGATGGAGGACTGAATCTTAACTATCGTAAAAAAGATATTGATTTCTTTCTTAGCACCACTTATAATACTTTCAGTGATGCCCATTCATATCGCAAAGATGAATATAATTTTAAGTACAATAATAACGATATCTATGCTAACTACGAAGGTGATGGCTACCAGTCTGCAAAATATGGCTTTATTAGCGTAGGATTTAATGATCAGATTTCTGCAAAACAGTCAATCGGAGCAACCTATAGCTTCTCTAGAGTATTTAACAACAACATGATTCAAACCTATCATAACCAGATGATAATGGATTCTGGCGCATCTGAATTTGATACGAGCAATCATAATTTTACACAGAACGGCAGCCATACCATGTCTGTGTATTATGAAAATAAGTTTAATGACAAACTGTCTCTGAATGTTGATGGAACGTATGGCCACTATAATAATTACAATAAACAGACAGTGAATACCACAGACAAAGATAATAGTTCTACACTTAAACCAGCATCTAGATCCAACTCTGATATGGCGGCGATTAAGTCCATATTTACCTCTCCTATTGCTTTAGGTAAGTTGGAATATGGTTTTGAAACAACTTACACTCGCTATCGTCAAAAGTACAATGTGGAAAATAACGAATATAATGGAGAACTAAAGAACAGTGACAACGAATCACGACAGACTGCAGCTAATCTTTTTGTTAATTACAGCAAAGAATTTGGCAAATTATATACTCAGATGGGTGTTAAATATGAATATACTAACTATGATTATGACTCAAATGGTAAACGTATAGATGAGAGTAGTAGAACATATAATTATATTCTGCCTTCATTAACACTTTCGTATAGTATGAAGAGCCTGTCTCTGGCACTAAGTTATAACATATATACTAACCGTCCCAGTTACAGCCAACTTGACGACGGACTGCAATATATAAGCGATTTCCGTTATTATAAGGGAAATTCGCAACTCAAGCCTACATATAATCATGATATTTCTTTGATAGCATCATATAGGGATTTCCAGCTAGTTTGTGACTATACCTATTCAAAAAATGCGATCATTTCATGGTTTGATGTGATGGAAAGTACCCCTGCCGTACTTTCTACAGATAAGAATTTCTCATACTCTAATATTTATTCCACTATATCTTATTCACCTACATTATTCCGGATATGGAAACCGTCATGGAATATACAGATGTATAAACAGTGGCTGACATACGATGGCTTGAGTTACAATCATCCATCATACATGATAGAGTGGAAGAACCTTATAACCCTTCCAAAGGATTGGAAGATAATTGTCAATGCAAATGGACATCTAAGAGGGAATGCTGATACCTACATGGCTCGCCCTATGATGAGAATGAACATGGCGGTACAGAAACAGATGAATAATTGCAGGCTAAAGTTTGGTGTATCTGATGTTTTCAATTCTAAAGAAAAAGGATATTCTCAATATGTCAATGCATATACCTCACATTATGTCAATAGCTATAGACCAACATTCTATTTTACTTTTTCATACTCCTTTAACCCTGCACAATCTAAATATAAGGGAAAATCAGCCGGTCAGAGTGAGATAAATCGTCTGTAACCGAAAGAATAATAATGGAACATCAATATTAAAAAGTAATAGATAACATAAAAATAAAATGAACAGGATAATTAGATTTAGTTTTCTTTTAATTTTGAGTTGTATATATCAACAGAGAATTATAGCACAGAATATAATGGGAAAAATAACAGATGAGAAATTGGCTCCAATTGAATTTGTCAATGTAGTGTTGTTAAATTCGGCTGATTCATCTTTCGTTGATGGTGTGGTCTCAGACAGTGAAGGTAAATTCTCAATGCCTGCTCATAATGGTATACAGAACTATATTCTGAGTATATCTTATGTGGGTTATAAAACTATATCACGAAAAATAGTTAGTGCTGATTTAGGGAACATTGTTCTGCATGAAGAAGCAAAAGCACTTAATGAAATTGTTGTTCGTGGACATAGACCTATAATTAAAAGAGAGATAGATCGCTTGGTATTCAACGTTAGTAATACGCCTTATCAAAAAGGAAATACTATAATGGACCTACTTAGAATGACTCCACTTCTAAAAGTTACCGACAATGCAATTAGTATTATAGGTAAAAGTAATGTCAGAGTTATGTTTAACGGTAAGATATCTTATTTGGATAATAGTGATATCATTCAATATTTAAAATCGTTGCAATCAGATGATGTAATTAGTATAGAGGTTATAACAACTCCTCCTGCAAAATATGAAGCTGGTGGTAATGGCGGCATGATTAATATTGTTACAAGAAACAGAAAAGATATTGGACTTGATGGTAATGTAGGAGTTTCATATACACAGAGATCTTACGCAGGAATAAGTTCTAACGCTTCAGTAAACTATCGGTCTGTTAAGTCTTTTTTGTCTTTTAGGGTACGCCAAAGCAAGAGTCAAGGATCTGTTGATGAGGCTTATCAGATTTTGCAAGACAGAAGCGGTCAGAACAGTGTAACATCAAGAAAGGATACTTATGACAATATAGGTGGAAATATGACGTTTGAACATCAAATAACTCCATTGGCTACAATAGGTTTAGTTTATGATTTTAATCGTGGTGATGATAATTTGGATATTCATAATAAGTATTACTACTACAGCAATAGTAAACTTGATTCTTTGTTGAACACATATTCTGTTCAGTCTGGAAAGACAATATCACATACTCTTAATCTCTATTACGATTTGAAGCTTGACAGTTTGGGTAAGAAACTGGGAATAGCAGCTAACTATATGAGTCACACACCCGATAAAGAGGTTAATTTCACAACTTTAAATGAGCAGACTAACAACAAGTATATTGTAAGGGAACCAAACAATATAAGATACTCGATTTATACAGGAGAGGCAAATCTTGAATTGCCATTTAAATCATTTAAGTTGGAAACAGGAGCTAAATACAGTCGTGTTATAAACAAGTCAGATATGCAATATTATAATTTGAATGATAAAGAGTATGTTGCTGACATAAAACGTTGTAACATATTTAATTATCGAGAACAGACTTTAGCTGGCTATATAAGTGCTTATAAATCTTTTGGTACCTATTTTTCAGTTCAGGCTGGATTACGTTATGAGCATACTTTCGTGAAAGGTGTAACTCCAAATAATAGTTCTGAGGATGTAAAAACAAATTATGGGCATATATTTCCTACGTTATATTTTACATATAAGCCAAGTGAACTAATTGATATCCATTTGAATTATGCGAGAAGGATTAACAGACCATACTTTAGAGCATTGAATCCTTTTAAATGGTATACTAATCCAAATAATGTAGACCAAGGTAATCCTGCTCTGCGTCCTTCTTTTGTGGATAATATAGAACTGGCGTACGTTTTTAAAAATAATTTGTCGGTAACGGCTTACTTTCAAAAAGAGAATGATGCCTATGGACAGTCACTGAATATTTCAGATGACAAGACTACTTATAGTACTTACGAGAATATATATAATAACAGACAGTTAGGTCTAAACGTAAGCTATTCTCTAAACCCTTTTGAATGGTGGAATATATCTTTAACAGGTAACTATATTTACAATAAATCAAAGATAAAGAAGGCTGACTACATACCACAGAATGGAGGGTCTTTTGATTATAAATGCTGTAATACGATTTCATTTGGGAAAGATCGCAGATTCCAGTTTTTCTTGAACTATTCTCAAAATCTAGCTTACAAAGTAGGTACAACTTATGATAAAAGCTACGCTGATTGTAGTGCTGGCTTGAAATACTCTTTAATGCATAATAACCTTGTTCTAAATCTGTATGCTAACGATTTGTTTAAGCAGGATATTGTTAAGCGTGAGAAGTTTGCAATAACGAATACTCAAATATATCATAATTATTATGACAGTAGATATATACGTCTAAGTGCTGTTTATTCATGGGGAAAGACAAAGGTAAAATATCAGAAGAAGAACGTTTCGTTTAATGAACGGAATAGATTATAGTATTAATTTTAAAATTTGTTTTATGAGACAATTAAATTTAATCAGTTTAACTGATTTGGAGAAGCTAAATGCTTCAAATATAATGGGAAGGAGTTTGATAAGATGAATGGTTTGAATGCGTTTGATTATGATGGCAGGCAATATAATTCGATAGTTCCAATATGGGAAAGGCAAAAGTGGATTTGACAAAGCAAATAATTTGTTTAATAATGATACTTCTCATAAACGGCATCTTGAACAAGATATACATAATGGTAATCCTTGGAAATATTATGAATAATTAATGGACCAGATCACAAAGAAATATTTTGGATATATAAAAACTTTAAAAACAGAATTAGTAATAATCATAAGAATGTACTTAATGGAGAATAATTTGAAATATATTTATCTGTTTATTTTGCTGTTTTTGTTAGGCTCTTGCCGAAAAAATAACGAAACTTCTGAATTTACAGTAGATCCTCCCTATCAATATAAAGTGGAGTATATGAAAGATACTATCAGAATAACAGATTTATTAACTATAAAATCTAAGGGAGTAGATGAATATCCTATTATATGGGTGAAAAAAAATGGAATGTATTATTATTATAATTTTCTGATGATGTCAACGAGGGGGGATACTTCTTATGTTGTTCCAACAGGCGAAATGGTTAGGTCTATGAAAGAAAAGAGGGTTATCCGTAAAATAGGTAAAAATTTATATTCAAATAAAGTGTATTGGGAATTTTCACCCCACCATTGGGAACTAAGTTCTGCTATTATTTATGATAAATCTTATCGAATAATAAAGTTTCAGTATATGTTGGAATGTAATTTTATACTTAAAAAATAGATTATGAATAATATAAATATTAAGATGTTTTTAATATTTTGTGTCGCTCTTTTGTTGAATTCCTGCAAAAGAAACACCAAGATTTATACTTTCATTTCCCCATATAAATATCGGGTAGAATATTCGGGTAATAAAATTAATATTATCAAAACTGATAATACAGGAAAAGTATCTTCTATTATATTGACTAAAAAAAATGGTGAGTTTTTTGATCAAGCTAATCATTTGAAAATGTCATTAAAAGATACGGTTTATTTTTTCCCTCAGAAAGCAAATAATATTGTATACAAAAAACAATTCATAAAAATTTGTAAAGAAAGTGATAGCCTTTATTCCTCTTCAGTATCATATCATTTGAACGAACGCGTTTATGAACTGATATTTGTTGTCTATTATGATAAATCTTATCGAATAAAAAGAATAAGGTCTGAAGGATTATGTGAGTTTATTAATAAGTGATCCTTCTACCTACTGACACAATTAAGAAAGTTCTAAAATTTTCATAACTGCTTACCATATTTATACCCGACACTGGGAGATTGAGGAAAGTTCCATGAAATGAAGTCTCTGATGAACTTAGGTAAGACTCTGGCGCATGATGTGAATTACTCTGAAGAGTAATAAATTAAATGTTTTGAGACTTGATTTTTCAGTGACGATTTGAATTTTGCACTTTTGTGGGGCTTCACTGCGTTTTTTATGTTATTTAGCTACGAAGCTACGGCATCTCTCGCAGAGCCTTTAAACAGAGGGATTGACGATACGTAGCTAGGAGGATTTAGCTACGGTAAGCTACGTTCTAGCTACGTCATTTTTTTCTGCTTATATAATGTACGTGTATGCACGCGCGCACTTAGGACTTATTAAAAACAAGTGTCGAAGTGTCAACTTAATGAATACCAGTATTTTATCGACAAATCAGACGTCGTAAAGTGACGGTGAGCTGACGGTTAAATATCGAGTTTTGCATGCGTTTCTATATAGAAATGCATCTGATTCCATATAGAAACGCAAACGTTTCTACGATGTTTTACCTTCCATTTTATCGCAAAACGCAATGCAATATAACGTAAAACGGATTACAAAACATCGTAAACCGCATCAAATTACTTCGCAAAGTGTAATTCAATATGAGGGGAATTTTCCCTTAGATTTTACCGACGAATAACCGACACTTAATGCCACTTGAAAAGTATTCTAACAAATTGATGCTCAACGGATAGACACTTCGACACTTGTTTTTACGAAAAACCCAGAGTGTGCGTGTAGGCATGCGCACGTGTATTACGATGTGTAGCATCCAGTAATTGAAATTTTGGCTAACAGGCTAACCTAAATCTGATTGCATGGACAAAATTTTTGGAGTATCTTTGCCGAGAATTCAGTGGGATTCAGCAGAATAGTTAAACAAGCTTGGAAATTCTGCTCTCGTTTACACATCCCCAGTTTCTCAGATGCAGCCAACGATTCTTTGATAAATTTACTTATAGAATAACATTCCATCCTAAAACTACACAAGTTTACGTAGCTAGAACGTAGCTTACCGTAGCTAAATCCTCCTAGCTACGTATCGTCAATCCCTCTGTTTACAGGCTTTACGAGAGATGCCGTAGCTTCGTAGCTAAATAATAAGTAAAACGCAGGGAAAGCACTCTAAATATGCAAAAAATCAACCCGTTGCTGATGCCACTTTAAAATGTTAGTGATTATATATTTAAATCGGTTCACATGAAAATATAATATAACTAATTGATTTTAAATTAAACACAGACTCATTTCTTGTTTAGCGTGACTGTAATGACCGTAAATAAAAAATCCAACTGCAATCAATGCAGTTGGATTTTTTGTATTATCGTTAAGCCTTGGTTTAGCAAATCTTGCTTCCTGGCTTCACATTCTTCAAAATAGTTGTTACGCTGAGGTCACCGTCGAAGTTCTCAGCACTTAATATCATGCCTTGACTCTCTATGCCCATTAGCTTGCGAGGGGCAAGGTTAGCAATAAAGAGTACGTCTTTGCCTATAAGGTCTTCTGGGCTGTAGAACTTTGCTATACCCGAACATATTGTGCGGTCGGTACCACTACCGTCGTCAATAGTGAATTTAAGCAGTTTGCTGCTCTTCTTTACTTTCTCACAGTCTTTGATATGACCTACACGGATATCTAGTTTCTCCCATTCGCTGAAGTCAACATTTTCCTTTATAGGTTCAGACTTATATGTCGCAGCTTCATTGGCTTTCTTTGTCTCAGCCAATTTGTCTAGCTGTTTCTGTATAACATCGTCCTCAAGTTTCTCAAACAACAGTTCTGGTTCTGCAAGCTGATGTCCTGCTTTGAGTAAATCAGTGCTTCCTAGCTGTGCCCAATCGAAACTCTCCATATTGATTAGTTTACGTAGCTTATCAGAAGAGAATGGCAGGAACGGTTCAAAAGCAATAGCTAGATTGGCTACAAGCTGTAATGATATGTTGAGGATAGTCTCTACGCGCTTAGGATCTGTTTTCCAAACCTTCCATGGTTCGCATTCGGTGATATATTTATTACCGATACGAGCAAGAGTCATAGCCTCTTTTTGAGCCTCACGGAACTTGAATACATTAAGATAAGACTCCAGCTTATCTTTCACATCCTTAAATTCCGCAAGCGCAGCACGGTCAACATCCTGTAGTTCGCCACAGGCAGGTACAACACCATCCCAATATTTCTTTGTTAGCTGAAGTGCACGGTTGACGAAATTACCATATATAGCAACAAGTTCAGAGTTATTGCGCTCCTGGAAGTCTTTCCATGTGAAGTTGTTGTCTTTTGTCTCTGGAGCATTGGCTGTGAGAACATAACGCAAAACATCCTGTTTGCCAGGAAGGTCCTGCAAATATTCATGCAACCATACCGCCCAGTTGCGACTTGTTGAAATCTTGTCGTCCTCAAGATTGAGGAATTCGTTTGCAGGAACGTTATCTGGAAGTATATAATCTCCGTAAGCCTTTAGCATTGTTGGGAATATAATGCAGTGGAATACGATATTATCCTTTCCGATAAAATGCACTAGACGTGTTTCTGGATCTTTCCACCACTTTTCCCAGTTGCCAAACTTTTCAGGCTCATTGTCACAAAGTTCTTTTGTATTGCTGATGTAACCGATAGGAGCATCAAACCATACGTAAAGCACTTTTCCATCTGCACCTTCTACAGGGACAGGTATTCCCCAATCAAGGTCACGTGTCATAGCGCGTGGCTGTAAATCCATATCCAACCAGCTTTTGCACTGTCCGTAAACATTTGGACGCCATTCCTTGTGTCCTTCAAGAATCCATTTCTTAAGCCAGCCCTGATACTCATTAAGAGGGAGGAACCAGTTCTTTGTCTTCTTTATTACTGGCTTTGAACCAGATATTGTGGAATGTGGATTGATAAGTTCCATAGGACTAAGGTCGCTACCACACTTCTCGCACTGATCGCCATAAGCATTTAAATTATGGCAGTGTGGGCATTCCCCCATGATATATCTATCTGCAAGGAATTGATGAGCTTCTTCATCATAATACTGTTCGCTTTCCTTTTCAACAAGTTTGCCGTCTTCGTAAAGTTTCTTGAAGAAGTCGCTTGCTAATTTATTATGAGTATCGCTAGTAGTGCGACTATATACATCAAAGCTGATACCAAATTCCTTAAAAGAATCTTTTATCATCTTGTGGTAGCGGTCACAAACATCCTGTGGCGTTATACCTTCTTTCTTTGCCCTTAAAGTGATAGGAACTCCATGCTCGTCACTACCGCCTATAAATACTACATCCTGCTTCTTCAATCTGAGGTAGCGGACATAGATGTCGGCAGGAACATAAACTCCAGCCAGATGACCGATATGTACACCACCATTAGCATACGGCAGAGCCGCAGTGACGGTGGTACGCTTAAATTTATTTTCTTCCATCTAAATCGTTGACTTTTAATTCTTTGTGTGCAAAATTACAACAAATCGGGCGTAATACAAAGAGAAATGACTCTTTTTTATCTCTCTGCCCAGTCGCCACGATCGAGTTGGCGATAACTTATAGCCTCGGCTAGATGCTCCACTTTTACACATTCGCTGTTTGCCAAGTCGGCAATGGTACGCGCAACCTTAAGAATACGGCTATAGGCTCTGGCGCTGAGACTAAGTCTCTCCATAGCCATGCGAAGCATCGTTATTCCCTCTTCGTCTGGTTCTGCATATTGATGAATCATCCGTTCGGTCATTTGTGCATTGCTGTGTATACCAATGCAATCCTTGAAGCGCTCTGTCTGTATCTCTCTGGCAGCAATAACACGTTCACGGATATTTTTACTTGGTTCTCCAGGTATAGCCTTGCTTATATCTTTAAAAGGCACTGGGGTAATCTCGCACTGAATATCGATGCGGTCGAGTAGTGGACCGCTAATTTTATTCATATAGCGTTGGATTTGCCCAGGTGTACATACGCAATGGTGAGTTGGGTCGCCATAGTAGCCACATGGACATGGATTCATGCTTGCGACAAACATGAAAGAACATGGATATTCTATATTGTATTTTGCTCTGCTAATCGTGATTTCCCGGTCTTCTAGTGGTTGTCTTAGTACTTCCAAAGTATGTTTGTTGAATTCAGGCAATTCATCGCAAAACAATACTCCATTGTGGGCTAGTGAAATTTCACCAGGCATTGGGTTTGTGCCGCCGCCTACAAGGGCTACTTCTGAAATTGTGTGGTGAGGAGAGCGAAAAGGCCGTTGACTTATTAGTGATGTATTACATCCAAGTTTTCCGGCAATGCTATGAATCTGTGTTGTTTCAAGGCTCTCTGAAAGAGATAATGGTGGAAGTATTGACGGTAATCGCTTTGCCATCATAGACTTGCCACTTCCTGGAGGACCAACCATAATAAGATTGTGACCGCCGGCAGCAGCTACTTCTAAGGCGCGCTTCACATTTTCCTGTCCACGTACGTCGCTAAAATCAAAATCAAAGTCGTATTGCTGTTCGTAGAATTCCTTTCTGGTATCAATAACTGTTGGATTATATTCTTCCATCCCTGTAAGAAATTTCACAACATCAAGCAAGTTTTCCATTCCGTAAACATCAAGATTGTTTACTACGGCAGCCTCTTTTACATTGTCTTTTGGCACTATCAGACCTTTGAATTGTTCGGCTCTTGCTTTTATTGCGATAGGCAGTGCACCTTTTACAGGTTGCAATTTGCCATCAAGTCCCAATTCTCCTACAAGCATGTAGCTAGCCAGTTTGTCGGATTCTATATTTCCATGGGCTGCTAAAAGGGCTATAGCGAGCGGCAGATCAAATCCACTTCCTTCCTTCTTTAAATCTGCAGGTGCCATGTTTACGGTAATATCTGCTTTTGGGAATTTATATCCACAATATTGCATTGCGGCTGCAATTCTGTCACGTCCTTCCATAACCGCCTTATCTCCAAGTCCTGTGAGATGATACATCACGCCAGGATTCATACTCACTTCAATAGTGATAGTGGTTACTTCAAGCCCATTGACAGCAGCGCAATAGGTCTTTACAAGCATATCTTCAATAAATTTTTTATGTTTTTTAGTTGGTTAATAATCTAGATCAGATCATTTTCCCCAGTCGTTGTGTAAGATCGTTAATAGAAAGTCCGCGAGCAACTACACGACCGTTTTGCATCAATATGTTATCTGGTACAGCCAACAAGCCCAACTTCTTTACAAGTGGACTTTCAAACATCTGTTCGTCGCATATTATCGGCCAGTTTATCTGATTTTGCGAAATGTTTCTTTTGCAGTCGGCTTTGCTAGCATCTAAACATATACCGACTATTTGTAGCTTTCCGGCAGCCTTGTCGTTCATATCTTTCAGTCTGCGCTGCATGTCTGTGCTTTCAAAGCTCCATGAAGCCCAAGTGTAGATAAGAGCTATAGGCGAACTTTTCAATGTTGATGAAGAAACAGCTTTGTCGTTTATGTCGTATGCCGTAAAATTGGCAACAGTATTGCCAGATTCAGCATCGCATATTGTTTTCACCTGTGCGATAAGATGATTTACGTAACCGTTGCGTGGTTGTTGATTGTGTAGAATACCAAGCAACTTCATTGCTTTCTTATAGTCTGGCTGTTGGCTCTTCAGAATATATTGCGACACGATAAATGCGCCAACCGGAGATTCAGGATGGTCCCCTATAAACATAGAAGCATACTTAGATATTTCTGGAGGTGAAGCATTTGAAATCTGATGGCGGAATTTTGTCATCAGTTCGTTGTCATCAGTTCCGGTAACCTCTAATTCCTTAAGGTGAGAGGCATCTCCCTTAACGTCTACAGATTTACCAGGTTTAGCAAAAATCGCTTGTTCTGAAAAGTTTGGGAACACTACCACCAATACGCATTCGTTTTCACACGGCATCTCGTATGAGAAGCGTCCACCTTCAACCTTTATTGTGTCTATACCACTCAGACCACCATCTGGGCTATAAACATAAAACTCACCCTGGTTGAGGTTTGTGAGTCGACCTTCAATCTCAAAATGATGATTGTCGGTTCCACAAGATACCAAAACCAGGGTGAATAGTATAAGAAAACTTATTTGTTTCATTTATTGAGTTTTGCGAATTCTAGATCCTTGTTGGCGTATGTAGCCAAAGAAGAATCCTTCTGCAGAGCTTCCTTTAGATAAGTGTTTGCATCAGAGTTGTTACCCTGACGAGCGCAAAGAATTGCGTGTAGATAACTTGTTACTGCGTCAGCGTTCTTAACATTCTTGATTGTCTGCTCAGCAGCAGCATAGTCTTTATTAAGAATCTGTGCAAGAACAGCACTATTGTTGTTAGATTTGCTGAACTCATCAGCTGCATTAGCATAGTTTCCACGTGCTATATTCAAGTTGCCAAGTACTTCATTGAATCCGTTTCCGTTAGCGGCTTTAGCAAGGTTGTTCTGAGCCTCTTCAAGCTGACCGTTTAAAAGGTTGATATATGCCTTGTTAGCATAAGCCTCTGGAGCATCAGCGTTAGCCTTGATAGCTTCGTTGATATACTTGTTGGCAACATCTTCGTTACCCTTGTTTAATTCAAGAGCTGCGATATTGTTGAATGCACGATAATCGTTGCTATACAATTCTGCTGCCTTTTTGTAGATGTCCTCTTTCTTTGCTGCGTCGTTTTCAAGAGATGCTGCATAAAGAAGTTCATCAACAGAAAGTTTTGATGGATCAGCAGCATACTGCTCGTTGATCTGCTCATCGCTGCGACCGATAGTTTCGTAGTTGATGATAAGGCGACTGCGACGAAGTTCTGGAAGAATCTCGTTAGCAAGTTCACGGAAGCCTTCGCTCATGTTACGAATCTGCTGCTCGCGCTGCTGTGGGTCTTTATACATAGAAAGAACACGAAGGATTACTTCCTTGTCCTGAATGTTACTTGCCTGTACAAGCTGCTGGAAACCTTCCCAATCCTGAGCTGTGTAGTGAGCATCTATATCAGTCTTAACTTTAGTAGCCTTAAGCTGATTCTTTACATATCCCTCACTAGTGTTCTGACGCTTGTTAGCTAGTTTGTTGTTGAAAGAGAAACCACCTTCTGGTGAAGCGTAAGCCTGAATTTCAACATTCTTTATAGCTAGTTTCTCGCGATCAGCGTTGATATTCTTCAGCATTTTGACAAATTCTTTAACACTGTTGTTCTTCAACTGACTACTGCGCAAGTTAGCTTGGTTGATGATGAACTTAACATTAGCTTCCTGCTTCTTAGCGTTGATGCGCTGGAAAGAATCTGGAGCAATGCAAGCACCTTCATTTGTCATAGTCTTTTTGTAGAGTTCTGATGTTGAGATTACACCTGTTGCAACCTTAACCTCAGGAACGTTTACTTTCTTCTTTCCAATGTGTGCGTCAAAAGTGAGATACATGTCACTACTCTGCATTTCTGGAACATAGTCGAAAGCAGCTTTCATAGTATATCTTCCTCCAACCTTATATTGGATGACCTGATTGTTGCCCATTACCTTCTGACCCTGGAAAGTAGTGCTTTGGCCTTTAGCTACAAGACCATTGCCATATCTCAATTCAGGAGTTACTGTAACAGTAGCTTTCTTCTTCATGTACTTCTCTGGGAATTGTCCGTCTACAGTAGCAGGAACTTTTCCTCCAAGAGTCTCAAGTGGGTTGGGAGTTATTGTAAAATTGTCGGCAGAAAGTTTGCCTAATTTAGAGCATGATGTCGTTAATAACAATGAACATGCAGTTAATGAAAGAATTAGATTTTTATTCATAAACGTAATAAATTTAATAGGAAGTGCCGCGAGCGGGACTCGAACCCGCACAGCCATTACTGGCCAAGGGATTTTAAGTCCCTCGTGTCTACCAATTCCACCATTGCGGCAAAGGAATTAAGAACTATTAATAAACAGTTGAGCGGAAAACGGGACTCGGACCCGCGACCCCGACCTTGGCAAGGTCGTGCTCTACCAACTGAGCTATTTCCGCGAAAAAGTGATGCAAAGATAATGGTTAATATTCAAACTGCCAAATGAATTTACACATTTTAAATATTAATGCGTTAATTGTACACGTTAAGTGTTCCATATGCACCTGTTGTTGATGCATGATATCTGGTAAGTTTGTTACCTTTGTCCCCACTTGTTATTATACCTCCGTTGTTGAGGTCGTATTGTCGTTTACACACATTACATGTAGCGATACCGCTTGTTGATATAGATAATTTTTTACTTCTTACAGGTATGGCGTCTGGGTCAAAACAATTAGGACACTCTAAGTCGTAAGCATAGAAAGTCAGCGGATCGCTTAGTTTTCCATATCCTACAACAAGTCCGTTGTTAAATCCAAGTATGTGAGTGCGTTGCTTGTCAAGATCTGTAAGAATTGTCTTTTCTGTAAGTCCAGAGCTATTCGTAAATGAATAATACTGAGCTCCGTTTTCAGTAATAAGACTTATCGTACAGAAAACACCACTATATGGAGTCATGGCTTCTGCAAGTCGTGAATTGTTGTGATTGCCGTTTTCAAATATAAAATAGCATCTGTTACTGCTAAACTCATTTTGCACATTGCTGCATGAGTTAGTCAGCAGTAATAAAATAAATGCTATTATTATATTTTTCTTCCTCATTTATTTTAGAAGTTCTTTTTCTGCGTTGGTCATACGTTTAAAGTTAAAACCTTTCAATGTATCTTCCATCAGATTCTGTATCTTGTCGTTGCAAAGATTTCCGATACTTCCTTCATGGGTGTGATGAATGTTTCGGTCAGCCTTGAATGTGCCTGCTTCTATTTCAAGTCCTACCTTCTTATATGCGTCACGGAATGGCATTCCTGCTGAAGCAAGTTGGTTTACTTCCTCAACAGAGAACATTGGGTCATACATGGAATTTTCAAGTATATGCTCGTTTACCTCCATCTTGTTTATGATGTAAGCAGCCATCTGCAGACAGTCTTTCAATTCGTCGAATGCAGGCAGAAATACTTCTTTTATGATTTGCAAATCACGGAAATATCCTACAGGAAGATTATTCATGATAAGCATTATCTGCTGTGGCAGACTTTGAATCTTGTTGCTCTTAGCGCGTATAAGTTCAAAAACGTCTGGGTTCTTCTTATGCGGCATGATGCTACTTCCTGTGGTACATTCCTTTGGAAGTTTTACGAAATTAAAGTTCTGACAGTTGAACATGCATGCGTCGAAAGCCATCTTTGCAAGCGTCCCGGCAACAGTAGAAAGTGCAAAAGCAACATTACGTTCCATTTTGCCACGTCCCATCTGAGCATAAACAACATTATAATCCATTGAGTCAAATCCCAATAACTTTGTTGTCATTGTACGGTTCAGTGGGAAACTGCTTCCGTAACCTGCAGCCGAACCTAGAGGGTTGCGGTTTGTCATCTTGTATGCTGCTTGAAGAAATAGCATGTCATCTGCAAGTCCCTCGGCATAAGCGCCAAACCAGAGTCCGAAAGAACTCGGCATTGCTATCTGCAAATGAGTATAGCCTGGCATGAGAACATCTTTGTATTGATTACTCTTACCAATAAGTTCATCAAAGAGTAACTTGACACTGTCTACAATTTCTTTAAGCTCATGACGAGTGTATAACTTTAGGTCTATAAGCACTTGGTCGTTACGACTTCTTCCCGAATGTATCTTCTTTCCCATGTCACCCAATTTCTGGGTAAGCATAAGTTCCACTTGTGAATGTACATCCTCAACGCCTTCCTCAATTCTGAACTTTCCGCTCTCGCATATCGCGTAGATATTTTTAAGTTCAATAAGAAGTTTGTCAAGTTCGTCTTTTTCAAGTAGTCCGATACTTTCTAGCATTGTGATGTGAGCCATAGAGCCCAGTACATCATATTTAGCTAGATACAGGTCCATATCTCGGTCCTTGCCCACTGTAAAGCGTTCAATTTCCTTGTTTACTTCAAAGTCCTTCTCCCAAAGCTTATTTGCCATAGTTATCTATACTCGTTAATCGTATTTAATCATTTGCAGTGCGTCGGCAATCTTTTCGATACCTTCCTGCAATGGTTTTGAAACCATACCCTTAATGAAAGGATTAAGTTCAGCCTTGATAGTTAGCTTTATCTTGCTACTGGCTTCGTCTACTGGCAAGATCTGAATCCATAAATTGAAAGGCAATGGACTCTTTTCTGTTTCAAACTTGATGCAACTTGGTTCTTCACGTTCAATAATATTTAATTTCACTGCACCCATAGGAGAACTTATTGAAATTGAATTCTCATCGAATGTGAGATCTTTTATCTTGTCTTCTGGTAGACGGTCCTTTATTCTTTCGATATTACTTAAATCGCTCAGCAGATTATATACATTCTGTTGAGGATAGTTTATCTGTCGGATAGTACTTTCGAATGTTGCCATATATTATTTATTCCAGTTTGCTGGATCTTTGCGCCATTTGTGTAAAACTTCTACATCGTCTTCTGCAATATATCCTGTTTCAAGAGCTTCTGCTACAACATGATCGTAGTCGGTAAGTGTAACCAATTTAACTTTAGCTTCCTCGAAAGCCTTTTCGGCAACAGGGAAACCATAAGTGTAGCTTGCAATCATACCAATCACGTCACAAGCATTGTTGCGGATAGCTTCAACTGCTTTAAGACTGCTGCCGCCTGTAGAGATAAGATCTTCTACAACAACAACTTTCATTCCTGGTCTCAGTTCACCTTCGATAAGATTTTCCAATCCGTGATCTTTTGGTTTAGAACGAACGTAAACGAAAGGAAGGTTTAATGCGTCGGCAACAAGTGCGCCTTGAGCAATGGCTCCGGTAGCAACTCCGGCGATAGCCTCTACATCAGGGAAGTGTTCCAAAATGTTGTGAACTATTTCCAACTTTACGTAGTTACGCAAGTCAGGATAAGACAATGTCTTTCTGTTATCGCAATAAAATGGTGATTTCCAACCTGAAGCCCAAGTAAAAGGATTGTTTGGTTGCAATTTAATGGCTTTTACCTTAAGCAACTTCGAAGCGAAGTCTTTCTTTAAAATGTCCATTTTCAGTATGGTTTTAATTATAAATTAGTGCAAAGTTAGTGGAAATATCCCACAATACAAATTTTTAGTGTGAATTTTACTTTTATTTACGGTTTTACAAATCCCAGTGAAACAATGCTTATCTTTATGCCCTCTGCCTTCATTAGTTGCTGTGAACATGCAATAGTCGTTGCCCCTGTTGTTACAATGTCATCAACAAGTAGAATGTGATGATTGGCTATAGCTTTTGTGTTGATAATGCTGAATGCGTCCTTCACGTTTTCCTTGCGGTCTATCACGTCTTTGTGAGTCTGGCTTTCCTTGAAAAGTGTTCTCTTAACTATCTTATTGTTGATTTTTATTCCCGTTACATTACTTATTCCTCTGGCAATCATCATACTTTGATTGTAGCCTCTGTTGTGTTGTCTCTTTTTTGTCAAAGGAACTGGTATAATCATATCAATGCCTTCGAAAAAGTTTTCGTTATTGAATTCTCTTGCTGCGATTTCTCCAAGGCTGATTCCTATTTCAGGACAATGATGATATTTCAAATCATAAATGGCTTTGCTCACTGGTGCTTGTGCATCATAGAAAAATAGAGCTGAGGTTTTCTCTATCGGTATTTGTTTCCAATAAAGGCGATTCATCATGTTATCATACGGTGAACGTTCATACCACGTGCGTGGAATGTGTCGGTCGCAACTGCTGCACAGGGTCTGTTCCGTTATGCTGAGCCTACATCCGCAAATCGCACAACAACGTGGGGCGATAAGGTCTATAAGTCTGCTGAAAAAACTAATCATCCGCTAACTCGTCTGCTTCGTCAATACACATACGAATGATTCTCATATCGAAACCTCTGCCCATAGCGAATTTGATGAGCTTCATTGCTCGTTCATATTCGTTGCGAGCTTTTATGGTAGGATATTTCTGTTTTATAAGCGGGCGAAGTTTCTCTAGATACATATCGTCGGGAATTTCTTCAAACACAGGATCAGAAATACTGCGAGGTATACGTTTAATATATAAAGCCTGCTCTACCTTTTTGCGTCCCCATCCGTTATATTTGATCTTGTCTTTTACAAAAGCTTCGCAGAATCGGGCGTCGTCAACAAACTTATTTTTAGTGAGATATTCCATTATTCGTGCTTGCGCATTTTCTGATATTTCCCATTTATTCAGTTTGTCTATAAGTTCCTGCGTACAATGTTCACCTTGTGCGCATAGAGATGATAGTTTCAGTTGTGCTTCTTTTTCAGATATTTGTTTCATTTATAGCAGATTGTGAATCGTTGTTTACCAAAAATATCACTAACGGTTCTTATATTCTTATAATTAAGTTCTTTAAGCATACAGATTGTCTCATTTGCATAAATAGGGTTTATCTCAAATGCAAGCATCCCGTCACGTTTTAAAGATTTAATACCATACTCGGCAATAGCTCTGTAAAACTTTAATGGGTCGTCATCAGGTACAAACAAAGCTGTATCTGGTTCGTAGGCAAGCACATTTTCAGCCATATCCTTTTTTTCGTTGTCACAGATATATGGTGGATTACTTACTATAATGTCCCATCGATTTATATTCTCGTCAGTAATATTCAAGGCATCTTCAAGTTCAAGATTTACTTTCGCCTCAAGTCTGTGCGCATTTTCACGTGCAATGATAAGTGCATCCGAAGAAATATCCCATGCTGTGACATTAGAATTCCAAAGATCAAGAGCCAATGTTATCGCAATACATCCGCTTCCGGTGCCAATATCTAGTACGTTTATTGGTTCAGGAGGTTGAAGAGCGCAGTATGGTCGATTGTATTCTTTGATTATTTCTTTGCACAATCCGTAAGTTTCTGGTCTTGGAATCAATACGCCTGGTGCTACCCTGAAAATTCTACCGCCAAACTCTTCCTGTTCTAATATGTATTGTATCGGCTCTGACTTTTTGAGTCTTTCTATACATTCATTCAACTGTGCTATTTTATCATCAGAGAGTTCTTCTATTTTTCCACACAGAATATCAGTAAGATTCATTCCAAACCTCACTTCCAAAAGTAATCTCACAATGGCTTTGGCTTCACCTTCATCATATATACCTGTGAGGCTTCGCCATAATTCACTATATGTCATGGTGCAAATTTAATGAAATTTGCTCTAATTGTCAGCAAATCATTAAAATAATAATTATAAAAAGAGTTCTTAGTCACTTATCGTGGGTTGACACTAATCTTATAACCAATTGTCAACATTACATAGCTAGGAATGCTGTTATAGAATGTTTCCGTACGACCTTGTCCATTGACGACGAATGAATGATTTGATATTTTTTGCAACAAGTCATACCCTGTTACACGGAGATCAAGTTTGTTTTTGATAAAACTTCGAGACAAAGACATGTTCCATATTAAATAGTTGTTATTGGCAGCGCTTTCACTGTAGCCTCTGCGTGAATACATTTTCAAGTCTGTAGAAATTCCGATATTAAGAGGTAATACATAAGTGGCTGTCATACCATAATTAAAATCAAATACATTCATTGTAGAGAAGTTATCGCTAAGACTAACGGAATTGTGCCATTCCATATTGCCAATCAACGCACTACGGAATTTATTCTTCTGCATCGTAAGCTTCAATCCATCTGTAACATAGATGTTGTTAACCTTACTTATCTGATAGTCTGCACTTCCTGCAAGCGTTACAAAGTCTACATTGCGATTGAAGTTGAAACTGGCATTATTCTCCAGGTTCCATAATCTATCCTTGTCAAGTGCCATTGAGAATCCATTACTTACAGAACCGGTCCAATTGCCATTTATATTACGTGGCTGATATGTGTATACACCACTTGACTGATTGTATGTAACGGCATTTCCAATAAGATTTCTGTCAATCCTAAAATCAGCTGCTATATTATATTGAGCCTGCATACTTGCAATTCTGTTACGGAATCCCAAATGGAATACATGACTTAATGAATTTTTCAAGTCATTGTTTCCGCGATACCTTGCGAGTGGATCGGTTGTATCGGTAACATTTATTTTCTTTATCAACTCTGGCGTATTTATTTCTGTACCATAACTCATATCCAATCCCAATCCCTTAGGTGTTGAATAGTTGAATGATACTGACGGAGTAAACAGCCAGTTGCGATTAAACGCCATTGTGTCTAAACTGGCTTTCTGGTAGCGCAGCTTTTCATACTTATTAATGATGTTGATATTTAAGTCAAACCTCATCTTGCTTTCCTTGTCATCCTTGTCATAGAATACATGGAAGAGACCTGAATGTTCACGTGAATGATACCATGTGTAGTTACTATTACCATAGTCTAGAGCTGCCAAAAGCGAATCTCTTGTTGAAGGAATATCACCTATATGGTGACTCTTTGACCAGCCATCCAACCAGTCGAGTCTGTATTTATCATGTATCTCATGTCTGTACTGCTGATGATACTCATATCCCATAGCAATGTTCCATTTACTTAGCAAATGAATATTGTAACTACCCCATACTTTGTATCTAAAATGAGTCGTTGGTTCCTTACTATATTGATTCTGCAGATCATCATGGTTTTGATTCATATATCTAATCTGATAGTCATTGAATACGGTACTTTTCTCTTTCGTATATGTGGCATCAATATTCACATCAAAATGGTCTCCCCAAGGTAGTTTTTTGGACGTACCGAGTACTTGCCATAGTGAGGAATAATATCCATGTGTATCAAAATCTTTTTGCATACTATTTACCATTGTTGTATCAATGGGTTGCAACTCCGATTTAAATATCCTGTCTATCAAACTCTCTGCGCTTTCATTGCCATGAAACGGGCTCTTATTATAAGTAACCGAACGCTGTGTATACCATGAACCACAATTATAATACATCCATCCTGTACTTGAAGATATATAAAAAGGTTTTGATATAGTAAGTTCATTGTCTATAAGAGAATATATTCCATGACCTCTTACGTTTTGAGATGAAGCCACATAATTTTCATTTGTAGGCAGAAATGTAGAGGCAACAGTTCTTGTATTATTCTCCGAATTAGTCCATTTTAGTGTTGCTGTCAAATCATTCTTAACAG
Organism: Prevotella sp.; assembly: GCF_051059605.1. Classification (GTDB taxonomy): domain Bacteria; phylum Bacteroidota; class Bacteroidia; order Bacteroidales; family Bacteroidaceae; genus Prevotella. Next base: position 2,558,635 of record NZ_CP050883.1, on the reverse strand, counting down.
TTTCTTCTTTGTTTGCAGAAAAAACATACATTCCAACAGCCTTTATAGAAGCAACACCATTATACAAAGAACGGGGATTCCATTCGCCATCAGATCCGGGAGAGTATTCTTGATTCAGGTTATTAAAATTACCAAATAAAGTAAAGCGTGAATGTGGCGTGTATCTCAGCCCAAACAATCTACCAGTATATCTGTTATGTGTTCCGTATCCTCCCTCTGCATTAGCAATGTAGCCCTTAGAATATTCCTTTTTAAGTTTAACATCCATCACAAACTCTTTACGCTCATTATTATATCCAAGATATTTACTGCGATCAGTCATTTTATCATAAAAGCTCACATTCTTAACGGTGTATGCTGGAAAATTCTTTAGGGCCAATTGTTTGTCTTTTTTGAAAAAAAATTCACCCTGTAACATCAGATTGTCCACCTTCTTTCCATTAAGATATATCTCTCCGGTATCTGTAAGTTTTACTCCAGGCAATTGTCGAATGAGTTCGTCAAGCATAGAACCATTTGGAAGATTGAATGCATCGGCATTATACACAACAGTATCATTCTTGAATACAATCTTAACCCTTGTAGCTTTTACTACTACGTCTTTCAAGTCCTTGCCTTGCAAAGTCTTTATCTTATGCTTCATATAATGAAATGGTGCATCAAAATACTCATTTCGTCCCACATATTTCACGTCATACTTAATATAACATGTTTCATAATCGGGATGTTCTGCCTTGATGATATATTTTTTAGGTTCAGCAGGTATGCTAAACTTATAATAAGAGTCCATATAGCTTTTGTCTTCATTAAAATATTGAACAGTCTGACTATCAATAGGCACCTTGTTTTCGTCAAGAAGGGTGACTTTCACGTTCTTAATTCCACCATTGGTGAATGCGTCTTTTACATGTCCACAAAGTAGTATTGTTCTGTTATTAGACTGCATTGGTATTGCTACCAGTAGTATTAGCACAATAAGTAATGTTCTTCTTGTTTTTTCCATTATATGTTGATTGGTATGTGGTTATTAGATGAATATATTATATTCATTGTTTTTTAGCCATTAATTCTATGGCAAAAGTACTATTTTTTTTACAATTAATGTCTGTTTTAGTCATTATTTTGACTACAAAATATATAAATATCATGTTTTTTAATCTATTTATAATAAACAAAACTGTTGTAATTATTTGGTAATGATATATTTAATAGCTACATTTGTAAACACACAATGTTATTTTTTTAATAGATATGAAACTTGAATATTACATGCGACGTTGTCTTCAACTGGCGCGTAATGGTATGCTTAACGCTAAACCAAATCCTATGGTAGGAGCTGTTATTGTTTCTGCCGATGACAGGATAATAGGTGAAGGTTATCATGTGCGTTGTGGTGAAGGGCATGCTGAAGTGAATGCGTTCGCAAGCGTGAAACCGGAAGACGAACACTTGCTTAAAGAATCTACAATATACGTAAGTCTTGAACCATGTTCGCATTATGGAAAGACTCCACCCTGTGCTGATCTCATTATAAGTAAAGGTGTAAAAAGATGTGTATGTGGCTGCATAGACCCTTTTGCTAAAGTGCAAGGGCGAGGAATACGCAAACTTCGTGAAGCGGGAATAGAGGTTGTCGTGGGTGTGATGGAAAAAGAATGTCTTGAACTCAACAGACGTTTCATTACATTCAATACCCATAGCCGACCTTATATAATATTGAAATGGGCACAGTCTGCAAATGGTTTTATTGATAACGATTTTAAAGCTTTTACTTTTTCTACTCCATTCACAAAGATGTTATCTCATAAACTAAGAGCAGAGAACGATGCAATACTTGTGGGACGCATTACAGACGAACGAGAACATCCAATGTTGAACGTGCGTGAGTGGCACGGTAATGATCCTATGCGCATCGTATTAACTCACGATACAGATATTAATGAGATGTTGAAGGAGCTGTATTCAAAAAAAATACAGTCAATCATTGTTGAGGGGGGAGCGAAAACTCTAAATTCATTCCTTGATTTGGATCTATGGGATGAAATACGCGTAGAGACATCTCCTAAATATGTAAATAATGGTACTAAAGCGCCAATGCTTCCATACAATATACGACTTACAAACAGCTTTGATATTGATGGGAATAGCATAAAGACTTTTTTAAAATATACCGAGTAGAAATAAAAAATCATCTTTACAATATCGTAAAGATGATTTTTTGTTATTTGTTTTTTCTGCCGAAGTCGGCTGGAACCTCTCCCCACTTTTTTGTTTCCCATTTTATGATAGGAACGTTTATGTTGTGGGTGCGTAGCCATTGCTCAGCGCGCGCTACAATTTGATATAACTCTTCAGTGCGTGGATTACGTTCCAACTTAGTCTTACATGCTTTTTTGTTTACCCAAAGTATGGCATTATAACTGTCAGAATATATCACCTTGTCTTTTATCCCTTGTTTTTCCATAAGTGCCAATGCATGAACAATAGCAAGGAATTCACCAATGTTGTTTGTCCCATGCACAGGACCGAAATGGAAAATCTGAGAACCATTGGCAAGGTCTATACACTGATATTCCATCGGACCAGGATTGCCCGAACATGCTGCGTCAACAGCCCAAGCATTAGCCTTTACTTCTAAAGGTAATGGCAGTACGGTATCGTTGCGCCAGTCGGGTGGATTTGTCAGATTGGAATTTGTCATAATCAGTTTAATGTATTACATTCTTTCTGGAACTTCGATACCAAGTAGAGCCATACCGTTCTTGATAACTTTGGCAACATTCTGTGCCAATACAAGGCGTGTAATCTTCTCTGCTTCATTTTCAGCATTTAGTATGCTGTAGTCATGATAGAATTGGTTGAAGTCTTTTGTTAGTTCATAGCAATAGTTTGCTATTCCGCTAGGACTGTAATCTTTTCCTGCTTGTTCTAGAGCTGCACCAAACTCATTCATCTTCTGAATAAGTTCTATTTCCTTTTCTTTAAGCGGTGCATCTGTATTCAGCGATTCAGGAATGCTAATGTTCTCAGCATGAGCCTTACGGAGTATAGAACGGATACGTGCGTATGTATATTGAATGAAAGGACCTGTATTACCGTTGAAGTCAATACTCTCTGCTGGGTTGAACAGCATGTTCTTGCGTGCGTCGACTTTTAGGATAAAGTATTTAAGTGCACCAAGACCGACAATGCGTGCTACTTCCTGCTTCTCGTCATCCGTCATATCCTTGAACTTACCAAGCTCATCACTTGTCTTTCTTGCATCTTCAACCATAGCTGATACAAGTTCATCAGCATCGACAACGGTACCTTCACGGCTTTTCATTTTTCCGTTAGGAAGTTCTACCATGCCGTATGAGAAGTGGACAAGTTCCTTTCCCCATTTGAAACCAAGGCGATCAAGTAATAGCGACAGAACCTGGAAATGATAGTTCTGCTCATTACCTACAACATAAATCATTTTGTCAATAGGAAAGTCCTTGAAACGCATATCAGCTGTACCGATATCCTGTGTCATATAAACAGAAGTACCGTCGCTTCGGAGCAACAGTTTTTGGTCAAGACCATCTTGTGTCAGGTCAGCCCATACACTGTTGTCATCCTTGCGGAAGAAAAGTCCCTTTTCAAGACCTTCCTCTACCTTCTTTTTGCCCTCGAGGTATGTATTTGATTCATAATATATCTTGTCAAAGCCTACTCCTAGAGCCTTGTATGTCTCGTCAAATCCTGCATAAACCCATGCATTCATCTTTTCCCAGAGAGCACGCACCTCAGGATCGTTGTGTTCCCATTTTACAAGCATCTCATGAGCTTCTTTTATAAGTGGAGCTTCATTCTTTGCCTTCTCGGTAGCAGCTTCCTCGGTCATCCCATCCTTTATATATTGGGCTTTCAACTCTTCGCATTCAGCCTTATAATGCTTGTCAAAAGCAACATAGAAGTCACCAATAAGGTGGTCACCCTTTTTCTCTGCTTTCTCAGGAGTTATTCCTTCTCCCCATTTCTGCCAGGCAAGCATACTCTTACAAATATGGATACCACGATCGTTGACAATATTTGTCTTTACAACCTTGTTACCATTAGCTTCCATAATCTGGGCAAGCGACCAACCGAGCAGGTTGTTACGAACGTGTCCAAGATGAAGTGGCTTATTTGTATTTGGAGAACTATACTCGATCATTACCAGTGGAGAATTCTCTGTAACTTGTTTCTCACCAAACTTCTCATTGGCATTGATATCATTTAATAGAGCAATCCAAGCCTCTTTAGCAATGACAAGATTAAGGAATCCCTTAACAACATTGAAACCAGCTATCGCACCACAGTTCTTAACCAAAGCTTCACCAATTTCATTGGCAGTATCTTCTGGCTTTTTCTTTGATATCTTAAGAAAAGGGAAAACCACAAGAGTAAGATTACCCTCAAAGTTACTACGTGTCTTTTGCAGTTGCACCATATTTTCGTGCACATCCTGACCATAAAGTTCTTTCACCACGCTGATGACAGAACTGCATATTTCATTCTCAATATTCATACCGGTAAATAATAAAATTCGAATTCATGTGCAAATTTACAATAAAAAGGAAAAAGTACAAAATAAAACAGTCAAAAAGATATTGGTGTGTTTATTTGCTAATCTCTCAATTCATTCTGTATTCTTTGACAGAACTGAGTAACAAGATCCAACATGTCATCAGGAAGGTACTCGTAAGCTTTTTCTATCATGCTATCCGGAACCTCATAATAAGCCTCGGCGATGGCTCCACATATAGCAGCTTTGGTATCAGTATCACCACCTGCAGCAACAGCAATGCGTATTGCATCCTCAAAGTTGTCACTTTCAAGAAAACAGCTTATAGCATAAGGAACAGTCTCTTCACATAATCCATCGAAATGACCCTCACTGCCAATTTTGTATATGTCTTTAATCGTTGGAATTGAATATCCGAAATTGCGTTTCACAGCACTTTCAAGTTCTTCTTTAGTTATTCTGCATGTACGAAGCCAATAAATTATAGTAGCAACACATTGCGCACCCATAATTCCGTTTGGATGATTATGGCTCACTTCCGCACTTTTTTTAGCCTCTTCAAGTATCTCATGGTAATCATCAAAAAGCCAACCTACCGGACTTACCCTCATAGCAGCATCATTACCACAGCTGTTGCTGGGTTGTGGATTATCTTGTTCTATCCACTTGCTGAAAGTAGTGCTATATCCACTCATTGGATTTGGATATCTTCTGCACCAATCAAGAAGTGAATCCTTGTATGTCCTTTTATTAAGGATAGCATCAGCTATCGCGACACTACATATTGTGTCGTCGGTATAGTTGCAATCTTTATCGAATAGTGTAAAATTCGGTGTAGTCTGCTTTGCAAATTCAAAGCGTGAGCCTACGATGTCTCCAATTATTGCTCCGAGCATAGTATAAGGCTAAAAGGTTAATAATATTTGATGAGTCAAAAAGGCTCATTGTGGTCCCACCGAGAATCGAACTCGGATCTAATCTTTAGGAGAGACTTGTTCTATCCATTGAACTATAGGACCCCTTTATTAATGACTTTTCTAATTGTGAAAAGTGCGAATCTCATTTGCAAAGGTAATGCTTGTTGCCATAAGAACAAAATAAATTCATTTATTTTTGTTCCAAAAATGGTTTATTGCAACAATATTACCATTGCAAATAAAATAAAAGTCTGTAGTAAAAACTAGCAAGGAGTCTTATGTGTCATAATCTCAAGCACCATATCATCTGTAGAACACATTGCCTCTTTTCCTATACTTGTAAGATTATGTATGCTTTGATCTACATCGTGGTCAATGATTCCTTCTGCAGAAGTTACATGTTTTCCTTCACGAGCCAGCAATGCGCTCAAAAGAGCTGTACTAACACCAGAGCATATCTTAAGTGAACAACTTGGTTTAGCCCCGTCACATATCATTCCGGTAAGATTGGCTATCATGTTTTTTACAGCATGACAAACATCCTTGTAGTCGCCTCCCATAAGATATGTAATACCACAGCTTGAACCTATACTTGCTACAACACATCCGCAAAGTGCGCTTAGTTTACCAAGACTCTGCTTGATATATATAGCAGAAAGATGACTTAGCGTCAGTCCACGGATAAGTTCTTCCTCGGTATTTTCGTTTTCCTCTGCATAAACAGCTACAGGATTTGTAGCGCATATACCTTGGTTACCGGATCCGGAATTGCTCATTACAGGAATCATTGCGCCACCCATACGGGCATCGCATGCAGAGGCGGTCTTTGCGATAATATGAGAGAATATACTGTTACCGAAAATGCCACGACTCAGTGGACGGTCCATAGTTTTGCCTAGACAATGGCCGTAATTTCCCTTTAAACTTTCTTGTGCTGCCTTTAAGTTGTATTCCTTTGTTTTTAGGATGAATCTAAGCTCTTCAATAGGACTTGTTATTGCGAAGTCCCACACCATTTGCATGTTGAGGCTAATCTCTGTATCTTCGTTGTCGCAGTCAGTACCTTTACGTTTATCAAGAAGAATCTCACCGTTAAGCTCCTCATAGATAAAGTTCGTATGAGCTCCTGATATTATAGCCGTAGATTTGTTTTTACCCGACTGGCAAATCACTTCTATATAAAGTTTCTCTGTTATGTTAGGTTTCAAATTTATATCTATATGCTTTTCGCATACATATTTTTTCCCCATTTCAAGACTTTCACACGATAAGTCTTTTATAACTTCAAGCTTATATTTACTTTTACCAATGATAGCGCCGAGAGCAATGGCTATAGGCAATCCAATCATGTCAGTACCGGGAATGCCTACTCCCATTGCATTCTTCAGAATGTTGGCACTAAGCGAAACGGTTATCTTCTCAGGGACTACATTCAATATTTCTTTTGCACGTGCTGTGCAAAGTGATACTGCCATAGGTTCTGTACATCCTACGGCAGGAACCACCTCTTTGTTTATCAGCGAGAGAATCTGTTTACGAATATTATTGTCTAGCATTGTGATATTTATCTAATCCTTTTTGAAGGAAAGCTGTATAATCAGGAATATCCTCCTTATAAGAATAACTGCCGTTTAGAGGATTACCCTCATTGTCAACAGGGACATAGAATGGTTGGGCATTAGCACCAAACTTGCTACGTTGCAGGTAACTCCACTTATCACCAATAGTGCGCAGTGTACGCTTTTGCCCGTTTTCAGTTATTATCATAGGCTTTGATAGTGGAGTCTTATCGTCCACAAAGAGTGATATCAATATATATTCTTTGCTGATTTTCTCAGCTACTTGTGGGTCTGTCCATACAGAAGCTTCCATTTTGCGGCAATTGACACATCCAAATCCTGTAAAATCTAAAAGAGCTGGTTTGCCGGCAGCTTTTGCTGCAGCCATTCCTGCTTCATAATCAGTATATTGAGCTTTAATCTCTTTAGTATCTAGGTTAAAGTCCTGGGTATTCATTGGTGGAGCAAAGGCGCTTACAGCTTTACATGGTGCACCCCATAATCCGGGAATCATATATATAGCGAATGCTAATGAGCATAGTCCAAGCATAATACAAGGTACAGGCATTGGCTTGTTTATGTCGCCACCAACCTCATCGCTTTGGAATTTAAGCTTTCCGATGAGATATAGTCCGAGTGCACCGAATATGACAATCCATAGTGACAAGAAAACTTCTCTGTCAAGTATATGCCAACCATAGGCTAGGTCAGCAACACTAAAGAATTTCAGAGAGAAAGCTAATTCTATGAATCCAAGCACAACCTTTATCGTATTCATCCATGAACCAGAGCGTGGTGCGCTCTTCAGCCAACTTGGGAACATTGCAAACAAAGTGAATGGCAATGCCAAAGCAAGCGCAAATCCAAACATTCCGATTGCCGGGCCAAGTATAGAACCTGATGTAGCAAAATCCACAAGCAAGAACCCGATTATAGGACCTGTACATGAGAAACTTACAAGAGTAAGCGTGAAGGCCATAAGGAAGATAGAAAGCAATCCTGTTGTTGATGTTGCTTTCGTGTCTACTGCATTTCCCCATTTCTCTGGTAAGCGTATTTCAAACCAACCAAAGAAACTGACAGCAAACAAAATAAGCAGTAGACAGAACAGTATGTTGAATACCGCATTAGTGGCTAAAGCATTTAATGCCGACGCACCGAATAATCCTGTAACAGCAAGTCCTAAAGCTAAGTATATAACAACGATAGATATACCGTAGGTTATAGCGTCTCGTATACCTTTTTTCTTATTATCCTTTGCACGCTTCAGGAAGAAACTTACAGTCATTGGTATTATAGGCCATACACATGGCGTAAACAAAGCAAGCAGACCACCAAGGAAGCCCATAAAAAATATGTAAGTCCATGATTGATTATTGCTGTCGCTGTTTCCGTTCTGTTGTCTTAATTGCCCTATTACAGGTTTCCATAATGATGTTTTGTCAGCCGAAGAAAGACTTGTGCTGGTAATTGAATCAGCTTTTGAAATGCTGTCAGCCTTTAGTTTGGCAAGTGCAGCCTTTGCTTCAGGAGATCCACTTGCGGCAGCAAGCAACAACGCTTTGTTGTCAGAAGAAGATGCTGTATTTGTTTTACTTGTTGACGCAGCTGTAGCTGGACTCTTTCCGCTTTTGCTAAAGTCTACCGATGTTGGGGGTAGGCAATTTTTGTCATTACATGCACCATATTCTAGATATGCACTTATATTATAATTAGGCTTTGTGAACTTTACTTTCTGTACAAACTGGACACTATGCTCAAAATATCGGAGCTTCATATCAAACAGTTTGTCATAGTTAGATATTTCACTTCCACGGGGAGTTAATTTGCCTACAAGTTCAACTCCGTCAAGTTTGTTGACGTTAAACGTTGCAGAAATAGGTCCGTCAGCTCCCAAACCGGTGGAATAAACATGCCATCCCGAACTTATAGTTCCACTAAAAATAATTTCAGCCTCTGCCGTTCCGTTGGTTTTCAGTTGAGAAGAAAACTTTACCGGGTTTAACATTTGAGCCTGTGCCATAACAGCAATCAACATCATTATGGCTAATGATACAATCTTTTTCATATTTCTTTCTCGTCTTCTATTATACAATAATTTTATGCATCAAAATGATAATAATATATGATAGGTTATATTCGAAAATGACATATAACCTATCATTTTGATGCAAAACTACAAAAAATAATACGAAATGCTTATATTTTGTGAGCGTTTTTACATATTATTATTTATCAATCTGAATTATTGCCTTTAAACTACTCTTGAATATTATCAAGAATCTGGCTGGAATGTATTTTTACTTTTATCTCTTTTGGACCAATAATGCGTGTTATAACTCCAGCTTCATCAGTAATAAATGTTGTTCTGAATGTTCCCATAGTAACCTTACCATACATTTTCTTCTCACCAAATACACCTAGTTCCTCAATGAGTTTCTTTTCAGTATCAGCGATAAGAGGGAAAGGTAAGTCGTATTTCTCAATGAATTTTTTATGGGATTTCTCATCTTGAATGCTTACGCCAATGACAGCATATCCTTTTTCAAGGAATGAATGATAGTTATCGCGCAAATCACAAGCCTCACTAGTACATCCAGGCGTGCTATCTTTTGGATATACATACAATACAAGTTTTTTACCTTTGAAGTCACTTAGCTTCACTTCTTTTCCGTCTTGGTCTCTTCCGAGAACTTCCGGTAATTTCTGTCCTACTTCCATATCATTTAAATTTATAAAGTTTGAGCTACGCTTTATGCGTAATCCGTCTTTGTATTATTATAATAGTACTGTATCTTTTCGCTCATAGAAATTCTGAATGATATTTACTATGGCTCTTGAAATGTTCTTGTCTATATAAGAATATTTGTTCCCACTGCTTATCGACTTCAAAAAAGACACTAATTCGTATCTTATGCCTTCACCCTCAAGTGGATAGAAATGCCGCTTGTTATCGGCTGGATTCTCATATCTTACTTCAAAATAATCAGTCTTCCACCATGGAGCTGGTACGTATATGTAACCTTTCGTGCCGGATATGATTAGTTCACCTTCTGATTTTACGCCTTGTCCAACCTTTATTGAGGCAACAGCATGAGGATAAATTAATGATATCTTAGTAAACGTGTCATAGTCTAAGTCTTCACGCAGTAAATGTGTGGCAATTGTCTTTGAAGAATAATCAGTACCAAGTAACTGAAATACTGGTAACAAGGCTGTAGGTCCCCATGCGCAAATGCTGTTCCATATATTTGACAGCATGCCTTCATTATCTATCTCAACATTGTAAAGACTGGTGCATGTAGCATCAACAGATACAATCTTGCCTATTATTCCGCTTTTTGCCAAAAGGCAAAGTCTGTAATAAGCTAGACTGTAAGCAGTCTTTAGAGAATCCATCAATATACATTTGTTGTTTTCTGCAATAGCATATAATTCAGTAAGCTGGTCTTCACATATTGTTATTGGCGACTCACAGAGTACATGCTTACCTTTGCTCAATGCGCTTTTGATATCATCGTAATGATGTTTAGGACTCGATATAATATATACTCCGTCTGAATTTTCCAGTAAATCATCTATACTGTAATAAGTCGTAAGTTTTTTCAGTTCAGATGAGAAATACGTAGTGTCCCTTGAATATACACCACTTATAGACAATCCATTTACATAGTGACTCTCGCGTTCAATCTTGTTGAGTATTGGTGATTCTCCTATAAGCCCAATCCTCATGTCGCGTTTCTCGGCACGAATCTCTGAACTTGATATTCCTTGCGTCCTTTCAAGATACACTACTTTACAGAACTCTTTCAGATAGTCGAAGTGTCCTTCCCAGTCAGAACCTACAGTAAAGATGTCAACACCAAGTCTCTTGATATCGTCAATCTTTTGTCCTTCATATTCCTCTACGATAATTTCATCGGCAAGTCCGGTAGCTCTGACAGCCTCTATTCTCTCAATAAGAGACTGCTGCACATTGATTTTACCGCGTTCACGGTCGAAAGAATCAGCAGTGACTCCAACAATCAGATAGTCGCCAAGGGCTTTTGCTCTTTCCAGTAATCGGATATGTCCCTTGTGAATTAAATCGTATGTACCGTAGGTTATAACTTTTATCATACTTACTTTAGATTAAAGAAGTCCTTTTTTGTTGAGGTCTGCTAGGGCTGTAATAAGTTTAGTGTTGTCATCTATTGACAATGCTCCGATATGTCCCACACGGAATACTTGGTCTTTCAAGTCACCGCCGTTTGGACATATCCATATATCATATTTATCTTTCAACGTTGTGAAAATATCATAAGCAGAAACATTGAGAGGATGTATTGGCGTTACTGCATTTGAAAGAGATTTGGACACAATCTCAAAAGGTAAGTCTTTAATCCTATTTCTGAAATCAGCGGCTATACCATGAATCCTCTCAATCTCAGACTGTTCACCGCCAGTTTCGTCAATTTCTTTGAGCCTCATGTTTATCTGTCGCAGTATTCCTACTGCTGGAGTAAATGGTGTTTGACCGCGTTCTGCATTTTTCAGTGCGTCTTTTAGGTCGAAATACATACTTTTCACCTTGTTGTCCTTTACCCGTTCAACGGCTTTTTCTGAAAGTATGATTATAGATATACCAGGAGGACATGCAAGTGCTTTTTGTGATCCAGCAATCATGATGTCAGCGCATAACTCCTGCATGTTGAATGAATCTGCCAGAAAAGAACTAATTGCATCAACAACAAGAAACAAATTATTCCTTTTGCAGAATTCGCTAATCAGGTTTATGTTGTAGTGAACTCCAGTAGAAGTCTCGTGCACGTTTACAAGGAATCCCGTGTATCCTTTGCCTTCAAACGGTGAAAGAAGTTCTTCGGAAATGTCTTCACCGAAAGTTGGAATTATCTCGTCATAAGGAATGTCGTGGATTTGGCATAGTTCTACAAATCGGTGACCGAAACTACCACCGTTGATGATGAGCACTTTGTCGCTTGGGGTAAAGACGTTCATCACTGTTGCTTCCATTGATGCTGTGCCGGAACCTGTAATGAATAATACTTTAGCCTGTTCTTCGGCCTTGGCGAACTTTTTTATTAGTCGTTCGTTTTCAAGCATTATTTCCGAAAACTCAGGTGTTCTGAAATATGGTACTTGCTCACCTCCTATTTCTCTTACGGCATCAGAGGACATAACTGGTCCTACTGTAAAATTAAGCATATTCTTCATTTCGTTTATGTTGATTGCATCCATTTATGACACAATCGTGCACAAAAATAATAAAAATTATTCAGATAATGTTAGGTTGTTCCACATTAAATAATTACTTTTACAGTTAATATTAAAGTAATTAAATATGAAAATAGTTTTATTCTGCGAAAATAAATATGCAATAGATATACTTTATCCATTGTATCAAGAAGCAGAAGATGAAGGTGTGAATGATATTTTATGGTATGTTTATGAGAAGCGTATTCCAGATTTCCCATTGAAAGACAAAGTAAAATGGACTAACAGCATGCAGAGGGTTTATGATTTCTTTCCTGAGGCTGTGTATGTTCCTGGAAATATTGTGCCTTATTACCTTTCGGGCGTTAAGATTCAAATATTTCATGGCTATGCAGCAGAGAAGAAAGACCATTGGGTGATAAGAAGATACTTTGATACTTATTTCACGCAAGGACCATATTTCACTCGTAAATTTAAACAATTGTCTTTAAAATACGGTGATTTTGAAGTTCTGGAAACTGGCTGGACACGACAGGATTGGATAAGTTGCCATCGCTCTGACTTTGCAAATGAAAAAGTTGAATTGTTGGAAAAGTATGGCAAGAAGCAAATTGTGCTTTATGCTCCTACATTCTCTCCAAAATTAACTTCGCTTCCGTTGATAAAGGATGCACTTATAAAGTTAGCAAAAGAGAAGGATATCTTGTTGATGATGAAGTTTCATCCGTTAACAAGTCAACAATGGATAGACGAATATCGTCAGTTGGCTGAAGAACATGACAATATTATTTACGTTGATGATTTCAGTGTAACTAAATATATGCTTATGGCAGATGTAATGATTAGTGATACCTCATCTACCATTTACGAATTTCTGTTGCTTAACAAGCCAGTTATTACTTTGCGTGCAATCTCAAAAGACATTTATTGGAAGAATATTCAAGATCCAGAAGAATTGAGTAATGCTTTCGAGCAAGTGCAGCACGATGAGGAATATAAATCACTGCGCAGTTGGGTGATACAAAACTACGATCCATATACAGATGGAATGGTAGCACACAGAATGCTTGAGGGTGCCCGCGATTATATACGTCGTCATGGTGTGCCTAAAAAGAGAAAACTGAATTTGTGGAGAAAATATGCAAGTATAAAAACATTTGGAAAGGTAAGACGTTAAGTCTTACCTTTTTATTTTATAGCTGTTAGCTAAAATTATGATGGGCATAACTGTTTATCTTAGATTCATTAAGAGCCTAGATTTCTCCGTAACGTTTTTTGGTACTTTCTCTGTGTCTTTTGCGTTTTTTAGCTACGAAGATGGCATCTCTCAAAAAGCTTATAAATAAGGGGACTACCGATATGTGACCGGCATAATTTAGCTACTGTAACCTACGTTCTAACTGCGTTATCAATATTTTCCTTTATTAATGTACGTGAGGGCACGCGCGCACCTAGGGTTTTGCAAAATATAAGCGTCTAATTGTCAACTTATTGAATGTCAGTATTTTATCGACGAATTTGACTAAATAAAGTGACGGTGGTCTGACAGTCAAATTTCAAGTTTTTCATGCGTTTCTATATAGAAACGCAACTGTTTTCATATAGAAACGCAAACGTTTCTACGATGTTTTACCTTCTATTTCATCGTAAAACGCACTGCAATATAACGTAAAACGCACTGTAAAACATCGTAAAACGCATCGTAATTCTTCGTAAAACGCAATACGAAATGATGAAAAATATCCCACATATTTTATCGACGAATAACCAGTACTTCATTCGATCCGAAAAGAGTTCTAGCAATTTGATACTCAATGGATAGACACTTTGACACTTGTTTTTACGAAAAACTCAGAGTGCGCGCGCATGCCTGCGCACGTGTGTTATGATGTGAAGCACCAAGTATTTATGACTTTGGCTAACAGGCTAACCAAAATCTGATTGCATGGGCAAAAATTTTGCAGTATCTTTGCCGAGAATTCAGTGGAATTCATCAGAACATTTAAACAAGCTTAATGATTCTGATTCTGTTTTGCTGTATCAATTTACATATCCGCTGCGCGTTCTGATTCAGCCAACAGCTCTTTGACAAATTTACTTATAGATTACCATTATAAGATGACACAACTTGACAGTTGTATTTAGTAATAATAAAAATATACCTCTAAATAGACGAAAACCCTAAACGCACAATCATATAAGCACATGAGAGAGCATGCTTAAAATGACTTGTTTTAATGCAGGAACTTATACATGCTGATGTTTAATCTAAGCCATCTGCTGTTATGATTCTTGCGCCATACAGAAATATATTTTATAGGGAATAGAGGCATACTCATTGGTAAATTGCCTGTAGCCTTATACAAATTAAAGTTCAACGACTTGATTTTGTTGTCAAGCATATCTAGGTCTTTGTCGTTGATTGCTTGTCTTTTCAGTATGTATGTACGGAATATAAACCTGCATCTCTTTAGAAGTTTATAGTTAAGCATATTCATTATATCATCAGGTACATTGTTGAAGTGACAGGCTTGTTCTATCATATTGCAAGTACATACAATGTTATCTCTGAAATGCTTGTCTGAAAACGCAGAACTCATCGTTTGTCCTTCACGTCCAAGAGTGTATCTGTAGAGAGGTAGTTTAAAGTATATGGCGGTTTTAACTTCTGTAAATGGACTGAATATCCATTCCTGATCGGTGTAAGATATACCTTCTGTTTGTTTGTAATCAATACCAAGTAGAAGTTCTCTTTTATAAGCCACGTTGTGCATCCAAAGATTCCAAATGTTATTGTCTTTGCATAACTCCCTGAAGTCAACAATGTTATTTTCAGGAATATCACAGCTTACGATTGTCTCAAATTCGGGATATACTTTAACGTAATCGCTAATCACCATATCGGTGTCACATTCCTTAATGTAGTTTAGGTAAGCTTCAAAAACTCTAGTGTTAAAACAATCGTCGGCATCAAGTACTTTTATGTATTTTCCAGTAGCTCTTCTAAGTCCAACGTTTACACAAGAACCATAATTCCCGTTCCCCTTGTCAATGACGACAAACGTATCAGGATATTTGTCTCCGTATTTTTTGGCAATGTCATAAGAAGCGTCTTGGCTTCCGTCGTTGATTACCAAAACTTCAATAAGCGACATGTTATCTGTGAGCAGTGAATCAAGGCATGCCTCCAGATAGTTTTCCATATTGTATGTCGGGATTATTATAGATAAAAGTTTCTGCATGTTTATTTATCGTCGTGAGTTAAACCATTTTTGCATCTCTTTCTATTCTTGTTGGTAAAAGCAATCTTAAAATTATTCTCGACAACTTTACCTCTCTTGTGATAAAGATGATGTTCTATTGCACAAAATTGAGCATATTTCTTATTTATGCCATTATTCATCAGCCTATTAAAAAGGTCAATATCTTCTACACCATAGCCAACGATGTCCTCGTCAAATCCGTTTACTATCTCGAGGTCACTTTTAAACATCGCCATGTTTGCACCTCGCCCATATAATTTATTCCAGCTATACATCTTAGAAGTCAATGGGAATAAGCATCTGATGTGTACCATATTCACTTTGCGTATGATTCCCTTTGTAAAAAGTCCTAACTTAACTTTTTTACTTGAGAGTAGCCTTTTCGACAACAAAGCAGATAGCTTAGTGCGACCACCAATAACAAAGCATCCTTTAGTAGCTAGTCGCTCATGATCTTCAATAAATTTCTTGTCAAGGATAATATCTTGGTCTATAAATATAACATAATCACCTGTACAGTATGACCTTATGGCATTATTTCTTGATAATGCCAGTCTGAATCCCTCATCAGGTATCCATGCATGCATTAACTTACATGGGAAGTCTTTCTGCATATTTTCAATAAGAGTCTTTGTCTCGCCTTTAGATCCGTCGTCAGCAATAATTACCTCATCTGGCATACGTGTTTGTATCATGATGCTTTTGAGGCAAAGGTGCAATGCCTCTGGCCAGTTATACGTCGATACAATTAGACTGATTTTCATACCTATATTATTAATGATGTTCCTATATTATGCCAAGATGGTGCAAAAATAAACAGTGTGATATTTTTCTTTACTTTTGTTTTTTGTGGCCTATCTTTTTGCAAAGATAGGCATATTTTGGCGATTTTGTATGTGAAAAGTACGTTTTTTTATTTACTTTCTACTTTTTCTTTAATTTTAAGCTATTCTTAAATAAACTTTTCCATTCCCTCAGTAATAGCTTTATTTAAAAACGTACCATTACTTAAATCCTTGCTTATACGACTTACATTTTCACGCATTTTTTGCATTTCTTCTAATGTTATTGATTGAAGAATATCGTTAAGTTCGGCGATGTTAGATATACATATACCAATGCCTTCGCTCTTGATTATCGGCGCTACAGCAGCCTCTTTCCATACAATGATTGGTAATCCTGCACGAAGATAGAATGAAACCTTATGAGGACTATTCCAGCGCAGATATTCTCCGAACGAACCAGCGCATGTGTCCAGTGAGTCTCCGTCCCATACAAATCCGAAATCTCCGTCTACATGGGCAATAAATTCTTCTGATTTCATGAAATCATGGACATGTATGCAATCAGAATCCTCTAGTCCTGGAAGTCCGTTTCTATTCCCGTATATGTTCAGGTTATAACCTTTTATCATATCTTGCATTTTCAAAAGAAAAGCATTCTTCCTGATAGCAAGTGCTCCGGCATATACAAGAGAGTAATGATTATTTTTACATACGTGTTCTTTAGATGTTGATATGGATCTGTAATCAAACAGTCCAAGTGAACCTAGGGATTTGTTATATCCGTGATCTTTTAGCCATGTCGCCATCATTTCGTTTGACGCAATCACATGGTCTGCATGCATTAGTCTTGAAATCTCTTGTTTTATTGTGAGTTTTTTGCGTCTCATGGAACCAAGGTCATGAATAAGTGCAATGACCTTTGCATTATGTAGATGTGCATAATTGCATATAAAAGAAAAATATTTCTTTACCGGATATTGCAACACAATGACATCACCTTTCTTGATTGTGAACATCATTTTAATGATACCTGCCAAATCAAAAAAGAATGTGATTATCTTACTGTCATAATATGTAGTTGGCAAACCGAGGTTGTGTGCGTTGAGTTCTCTTAAAGTATGCTCGTTGTCAGTCTTGGCTTTATTGCCAGAGTTCTCTATCGTTTGATAGTTGCGTGATATGTAGCAAAGGCGTTTTGTCATGTTCTAAAGTTCTAACGTGAATTTTAATTTGTGTTTTTTCTGAAATCTTTGCCAAAACCTAGCTCTTGCAGGCATGGCAATGTTTAGAGCAGCATCTACGTTAAAGTGACGTGAGTTAGCGTATTCAGTAACCAGAAGTTGGATAAATCTTTTTGGACCCCATAATCTGGTTAAGTTTATTACTCCCATTTTCAATTCGACGTTTCCGAAATGCATTCTGTTTATGTCTACTATCGTGAAATGATAACCTTGATTGTCTTTTTTCCACAATATGTTTCCTGGAGTAAAATCTTTGTGCATGATATTTTTCTCATGCATGTCGGCTGCAAACTTTCCAAGAGCGATAGCCATTCCTTCATATTCTTCTGGTGTAGCGTCACCCATTTCATAAAGAGTGTGACCATAATCGCACTGTATGCTGATGAAATATGAAAAGCCTAGAAGATGAAGAAATCCTCTTTGTTCAATCAGTGCTATTGGCTCTGGTGTAGAAATGCCTTTTCTGAGCATTATATCAGGATATTCGAAAGCTCGTTGTCCCTTAGGTTTGCGAATTCCCCATGAATATACGAATTTGTTTGGACCAGCTGGAATATGATATCTCTTCACATTCACGACTTGTCCGTCAGAGGTAGTAAAAATCTTTATTTCGTTTCTTCCCTCATATATTGTAATGCCCTCTTTTTCGAAAATATCGGGGATATTTTCAATCCATTGGCGCATAGATTCGTATTTAGGATTTATTTTTATCATCTATCTGATCTTTATCTTCTATTTTTAATGATGCAATATCATTAATCTTCATTGTCTTTTTTAGCAATAACCTTTCCGTTTACAACTTGGAATCTTCTGTTGAATTCCTCTCTAGTGCGTTTCCAACGTTTATGAGTCCATAGATAGTAACGTGGCTCCTTATTTATTGTTTCTTCAAGCATACTGAAGAATCGCCTTGTTATCTCATGTTCTGGTAGTGAATTTGGATCTTTCGTTATGAGTTTATATGTTGCAGTGTAGTATCCTCGTTTAGGACGCGACATCTCAACATAAAACACTGCGTCATTCATCTTTTTCATTATACGCTCAGCCCCAGTGAAAACTGGAGTTTCAGGGTGGTTGAGAAAAGGTAGCCATAGATGTATGTTTTCCCATTTTGGTCCCTGATCTGATATATATCCAAAGATACTTCTCGTCCCATTGCGGCGGTAGTCTATAAGAAATCTCAGTATATCCTTTTTAGGTACGGTTACGCCATTTGCTTGTGATGAACGTATCTGCTTGAAAAGATTATCGAAAGCAGAGTTTCGTAATGGGTGGTATACAAGTCCCATGATACGACTTTTGGGTAGGTCTATGCCTACGCAAGAAAGCCATTCCCAGTTGCAATAATGTCCTAGTATTGTCGCCACATCCTGTCCTTCTTGGAAGCATTTCTCAACTTCTTCAGAATTAACAGTCTTGAACCTTCTCCTAAGTTCACTATCACTGATGCTCAACAGTTTCACAGCCTCAAAGAAGTAATCTGCAAACCAGTGATAGAAGCCTTTTTCGATGTGCTTAATCTCTTTCTTACTCTTGTCAGGAAAAGCAGTCGTTATATTTTGGTTTACTACTTTTCTTCTGTATTTGATAATATGATATACTATCAAATATTCAAAGTCTGCCATGCCGTAGAGTATTCTTAGGGGCAATAGCGACAATATATAAAAAAAGTAATATACTATTCTTGTCATTAGCTTTGCATGTCGTGTAGTTTCTTGTAATACCCGTCTTTATCCAATAACTCCTGATGAGTGCCTCGTTCGACAATCTGCCCCTCGTGTAGCACACAAATCTCGTCAGCATTCTTAATTGTACTCAGACGGTGGGCGATAGCTACTGTAGTACGAGTTTTCATTAGTCGTTCTAGGGCATCCTGAACAAGACGTTCGCTTTCTGTATCAAGTGCGGAAGTCGCTTCGTCAAGAATCAATATAGGAGGATTCTTAAGTATTGCTCTAGCTATACTTACTCGCTGGCGCTGTCCGCCACTTAATCTGCTTCCACGGTCACCGATATTTGTTTCGAATCCGTTTTCGCTTTGAGTGATGAAGTCGTATGCATTGGCAATTTTTGCGGCATCTTCTATCTGCTTATCAGTTGCGCCTTCAACACCAAAAGAGATGTTGTTGCGGAATGTATCGTTGAAAAGGATCGCTTCTTGATTCACGTTGCCAATAAGTTGACGCAAATCATTAATTCCAAGGTCTTTAACGTTGATGCCGTCAATTGAAACTTCGCCTTCCTGTACATCATAATAGCGTGGGATGAGGTCTACCAATGTGCTCTTACCGCCGCCGCTCTGTCCTACCAAAGCAATAGTCTTACCCTTTGGAATTGTGAGATTTATGTTTTTAAGTACCCATATAGTCTCACTTCTACCGTCTTTTGTTGATGAGTTGTAAGAAAAAGATACATTCTTGAATTCTATCTGATGTTCGAAACTCTTTATGTGAGTTGGATTTTCTTTTTCCTTAATATCTATTTCTGCTTTTAGAATCTTGTCAACACGCTCCATACTTGCAAGTCCTTTTGGAATGTTATATCCTGCTTTAGAAAACTCTTTCAATGGGTTTATGATAGAATATAGCATTACAAGATAGTATATGAATTTAGGACCTGTGAGTGTGTGGTTGTTGAGAACAAGTATTCCTCCAACCCACAAGACTATGATAATCATCATTGTACCCAGAAATTCACTCATTGGGTGAGCTAGTTGTTGGCGTGTATTTACACGCATGATATTATCACGATACTTGCTGTTTATGTTGTCAAAACGTTTGTTCATCTTACCTTCTGCACAGAAGGCCTTTATTATTCGCAGACCTCCCAAGGTTTCCTCCACTTGACTCATTGTGTCACTCCAAAGACTTTGTGCCTCAATACTATGGGCTTTAAGCTTTCGTCCGACAAGTCCCATAAACCAACCGAATATAGGTACAAAGATGATAGTGAATAATGTAAGCTGCCAAGATATCACCATCAGTGCTATGAAATAGCTTATTATGAGTACTGGATTTTTAAACAGCATATCAAGGCTTGACATGATGGAACCCTCAATTTCCTGGACATCACCACTCATTCTGGCAATGATGTCTCCTTTGCGCTCCTCACTAAAGAAGCCAAGTGATAAAGCATTGATTTTCTGATACAGTTGGTTGCGGATGTCGCGTACCACACCTGTACGTATAGGAATGATCGTTGCTGATGAAAGAAAATAGGACACGGTTTTTAATAAAGTCATGAATGCAAGCAGTAATCCTATAACGAGAAGGGTGTTAGCAGCACCAACCTCAACAATAAAATGCTGTATGAAGTAGTTGGCATTATTAGTGAACCAGTTTGTGACGTCATTGAATGAATGTACGTTATCCCAGCTGATAAGGCTTTTTATCACTTTTGCATCACTTGTTTTGAACAGTATCTGCAAAATAGGGATAAGTGTGGCAAAGGAGAATATATTCAATATTGCTGACAGGATATTGAATATCACGCTCCATGTCAAATATTTCTTGTATGGTGGCACAAATCTTCTTAGTACCTGGAAAAATTCTTTCATATATGATTATATATAATGTGGCGCCTTTTTTAGGCTTCTATTTCTTTACCTAATAGAGTAGCACTTGTTGAATCGGTGATTTTTACATTTACAAATTCTCCGATATGATGATTGCCTTTCTCTATCACTACAGCCTTGTTTTGCTGTGTGCGTCCCATAAGATGATTACGGTCTCGCTTGCTGAAACGTTCTATAAGAATTTCAAATTCTTTTCCTTCATCTTTCTTATTCTGCTGTGCGCTAATCTCTGTCTGCAACTGTATGAGTTGGTTAAGACGTGATATTTTCAAGTCCTCAGCTACGTTGTCTGGCAGATGCTTTGCAGCATAAGTTCCAGGACGTTCGCTATATTTAAACATGAACGCAGAATCAAAGCCTACCTCTTTTACGAGGGAAAGTGTCTGCTCATGATCTTCTTCTGTCTCATCGTGATAGCCTACGAAGATATCTGTTGTGATGCCGCATCCAGGAATGATTGTCTTAATCGCGTTGATTTTCGATAGATAATCTTCACGTGTATATTTGCGGTTCATAAGTTTTAAAATCTTGTTGCTTCCGCTCTGTGCAGGGAAGTGGATATGCTTGCATAGGTTTGGTTCTTCTGCAATTGCATGAAGAATATCCTCAGTCATATCTTCTGGATTTGAAGTAGTGAATCTTACACGCATATCAGGTACGCTCTGTGCAACCTTGTGTAATAATTCGGCAAAAGACGCTCCATTTTCAGGACGTTTCCCGTTTGGTAACAAGCCATATGAGTTTACGTTCTGACCAAGAAGAGTTACCTCCTTAAAACCCTTATCGTGAAGGTCTTTCACTTCTGCAAGTATACTTTCTACGTCACGACTGCGTTCACGTCCACGAGTATAAGGTACAATGCAGTAATGACAGAAATTGTTGCATCCGCGCATGATACTAACAAAACCACTTACATGATTTCCGCCAATACGTTGTGGTAATATGTTGCGATAGGTTTCTGTTGTAGATAAATCTGTATTCATTGCGTTGTTACCCATTTCGCATTCCGCAATCATGCTTGGTAGGTCAAGATATGAGTCTGGTCCGCATACCAAGTTTACATAATGATTTTGTATGAGGTCGTCTTTCACACGTTCAGCCATACATCCAAGGACACCAAGTATTAGCTTACGTCCTTTTTTCTGTTCGGCATGTAAAGTGTCAAGTCTGTTGTAAATTTTATTTTCTGCATTCTCACGAATACTGCATGTATTCAGGAAGATAGCATCGGCATCGTCTTCGTTCTCACAAACGTCATATCCCGCCATCTTCATTACTGAGGCAACTACTTCGCTGTCGGCTACATTCATTTGACAGCCGTATGTCTCGATATATAGTTTCTTATCCATTTTTTATTTGATAAATATTAGTGTGCAAAGTTACTAATTATAATTGATAATCTAATGATATTTGTTGGTTTTCAACTATTTATGCCATTTGTCGGCAAGAAGAGAAAAACCGAAATAAAATATCAGAGCTGTTATAAATCCTGCAATTGCATCTATTGCATAATGTGCCTGAATATATACTGTCGCCAGACATAGGAACACATAGAATGGTAGCATAATGAACAGTAGTTTTTTGTTTCTGCTATGCCATGCAAGCAACATGCATATTGTCGATATTCCTACATGGCTGCTTGGAAATGCAGCGGTAGGTCTTTCTCCGGCAGCTTTCGCGTCTTCAACCAAGTCGTAGAATATGCCGTCGGTATATCCAGGACTAGGCAGGCAATCATGATGATTACTGAAATAATATTGAACATCTGGGAATATTCCGTGCGTAATATTACTTATTCCTACAGCCTTATAGTAGAAAGTTGGTCCCACGACTGGCACTATGTCGTATATAACGTAATAAGCAAGGAATGATGCCATGATCACAAATGCTACTTTGTGATACTCATTATATCTGTATATAAAATAAAATAATACAGTTAATGCTATCATTGGATAATAGGCAGCATAGCCACAATCCATAAGTTCGCTTATGATGTGAGAAGAAAATCTGGCAGAGAAATCTAATGCTGGTTGGAAACCAAACAGACTTTGTTCCCATGTGGCAAATAAATGGTCAAGGTTTGGGAACATACGATTTATCTCGTATGTATCAGGATACCACCAAGCCAATAATGCCATCTGTGCCGATATGCGTGCGAAGAGGGTTAAGCGGCAGGGTAGCATTCTATAAACAATCCACATTGCTATTATTATTGCTCCTATGCGTATGCGCCCCCATATCATAGAGTCTGGATTTACAAGTTTTGTATAAGTAAATAGAACTATGAGCAACGTAAATGCCATATATGCCAATACTGCCCATTCAAGTGGCAGAAGCCCCTTTGCAGGTTTCTTTTCAATGGCAAACCATTTATTTATATTTATCATAACCAATTATTATCCTTATACCATTTAATGGCGAGTTCCGTACCGCGTTTCAGGTCATATTGTGGATGAAAGCCCAATTCGTCTACGGCAGGCTCTATATTACAGCGCCAATTGCGTTGTCTTAGAATGTTATATTTATCGTTGTTAAGTGCTGATATCTTACCAGTGATTCTTCCTGTGTATTCTCCAATCAATGTTGCAAGTCGCAGTATGAATATAGGTGCTTTTATTCTTATCCACCATGGACGTCCAAGATTTTCATGAATATAATTACTGAATTCAGTAGAATTATAAATATTACCATCACTCAAGAAATATTTTCTTCCGTTTTTACCACGATTAAATGTCAGAAATACTGCTTGCACAAGGTCCTGAACGTATATGAAAGTGATATCTTGATGCTTAAAACCAACAGAGAAATCGATATGTCCTTTAATAGTCTTTGCCATCATGAAATAGTCTTTCTCTCTAGGTCCATAAACTCCAGTAGGACGTAATACGACATAAGGAAAATCATTTCCTATTGTGTCAAGAAACTTTTCAGCCATTAGTTTACTTTTCCCGTAGGCAGTATTAGGACGTGGAATGTCGTTTTCTTCAATTTCCATATATGGAGAATTCTCCCTAATTGCACCGAAAATACTTAGGCTGCTGAGGTATACAAATCGTTTGATAGGCATCTTCGATGTAATCAGTGCGTGAACAAGGTTCTTTGTACCGTCAGTATTGGTTTTGAAAAAATCAGATTTATGCAGACACTTTGTAGCACCTGCCGCATGCACAACATAGTCGAACTCATGTCCAGCTAGTTGTTGCCTTAAATCATCTTCCGAGGATAGATTAAGTTCTATGAAATTTATACGCTCATCGGAAAGATACTTCCTTGAACTGCTTTTCCTCACGGCAGCCCATACCTCCATATCCCTTCTGAGTGCTTCCTCCACAATAAAGCTGCCAATGAAACCACTGGCACCAGTTACTAATATCTTCATCAAAATAGCTATTTGGGAAACAAAAGTAATGCAAATTTCATTAAGCGCAAAGTATTTTATTAATTATTAATCATTTTGCCCCTGTCCATACAGAAGTAATCAAAATGATAATGATAAATTCTGTATGAGCAGGGGCTCATATATTTTAAGTGAAATAACTTGTCTCTTTTGTGATTATTTCAAGTTGAATCTGTATCCTAAAGTTAAAGAGAATACACTGTTGTATAAATCGGCATTATTAAGATCGCCATAGTCGTTTTTCCCTTTAAAGGCAGTGGTTAAGCCAAGAGCATAGCGAGCATCAATAACCAAATTGTTGAATGCAAAACTCATACCTATTGGCATTGCGATATCAAATGTTTTTGCGTCAACACCCGATCTAGACAAGTCTGCGCTAACATCTCCAAGTTTTGCTTTCGCACTCAAGTTAACACCAGGTTGCAGACCTGCTTTAAGTGAGAAACATTTGCCAAGATGGAAATTACATAAAACAGGTACATTAAGATACTCTGTACAGATTTTAGCCTCAGAGAAGCCATATTCGCTGGCACTGCAGCCTTGCTGAGAATACATAAGACCAGCTGATATGCCCAACCAGTTCTTTACGTAGTATTCACCTTCAGCTCCAATTGTGAATCCGGCCTTGTATTCGCAACCTTCATTGTCGTCACCAAAGTAGCTTGATGCATTAATACCCATTTTTGGTGTTATTGTTACTGAACCTGGGCGCAACTGTTGTGAATAGGCTGTAACAGCCATTACCAACAAACTAATTAAAACGATTAGTTTTTTCATTTTCTTTAAGTTTACATTAATAGTTAATATGTTTTTGCAAAGATAGTACAAATTTTATGAAAATAAAAATTATCCGTTCATTTCTTGTCTATTGACATCGTTTAGTTATCTAAAAATCTAAAACAAATATGGTTATTATATTTTTAAACAAACAGTAGACTATATTTTCGTTAATTAGCATTTAAAAAGCAAGGACACAGCGAAAGCCTTATGATTAAAGACGTTTAGCTTTTGTTCTTCGTCAATTTAGGGAGGGGGATATCCTCCCTAAATTGACGAAGAATCTCTATCTTATCATAATACAATGCTTTCCTTATATTTTTCTCCGTAATGATTTGTGAAAATAATTTCTATTTTTTTTGCACCTTGTTCGGGTCTTAGGCGAAACAAGTGAGTCGTATAGCATTCAGGCAGATTCACATGATGCTCGTTTTTAATTCTAGAATACTCTTCGTCCTTATCTTTAAATTGCTCCATTTTTCCCTTGTTCACTCCGTCTTGTATCCATTCTACGCTGCACTTGTCGTCATAGTCCCATACGTTTGCAACTATAAAGTCTTTTTGTGTACTAAACTCTCCTTTTTTGTATACGTGCATTTGATACTCTGTGGACTTCCCCGTTGCTTTGTAAATACATCTGACTTTTGTTCCGTCAACATCAACAATCATATATCCGTTTGGTGCACCGCATCTGTTTACGTCTCCCCACCACCAAGCACCTCCAGCGGCACCTATGTTGTGTTGGTAAAGATGTTCGTTTACGTCAACATCTTGGAAAAAGTGTGAATGACCGCAGAATACGTGAACATCATATCCTTCGAGAAGTTTGTCGAGCATAGGAGTATTATGCATATTTGCGTAAGGATACCATTTGTTCCATCCTGCGGCATGCATATTTAAGAATATCATGGATCCTTTAGGAATATAGCTAAGGTCTTTTCGTAACCATTCTAATTTAGACGGCGTAAGCATTTCAACATATTTATTGTGTTCCATGTTGTTAATGTTGTTTATTGTAACAACATGAATCTTTCCGATGTTGAATGAATAATCTGTAGGTCCGAAATAGTTCATGAAGTCCATTTCAGAATATATCTTTGATCCCTTTGGCGAATTCTCCAGACTAGGTATGCTCTTAATCATATCGTGATTGCCTATACACATGAATGTTGTCATGCCTGTGTTTTCGATAGACTTTTTAAAAGGCTCCCAAATATTTCGTTTACTGAATACCAAGTCTCCAAGCGTTATTCCTATAACTTCATGTTCTTTATTCATACGAGAGATTTCGGATTTCATATCCTTTACGGTCTCATCGCACCACCGCTTATAATCATGCTCGTCGTTTATCTGTGGATCGGAAATAGCGATGTAATAAAACTTGTCGGATTCGTTCTCACGTTTGTTCAATATGAAGTTGTGCGTTCTGACAGACTTGCCTTTTAACTTGTTTATTGCGGCATAAAATCCAGATGCTATACCATCCTTGTGTGGGAGCATGTATTCTGCTGGGGTTGATATGGCAACGAACTTGCTTTTAGTCGTGTCTGCTACAATGCGATATTCGCCTTTCATGTCCGTCTTCACGAAGTTTTCTCCGTCATTTACAACAACGTCAGGAATACCGTGTCCCAATTGATTGCACACTTTACCCATAACGGTAATCTTGTAGTTTTGTGCTACCATGCTTGTTGATGACATCAAGCCAAGAATAAGCCATAAATAAAATCTTTTCATTTATTAAATATGAATATCAATAATGCTGCAAAATTACTAATATTTTTTTATAGCATATACACATTAAAGATAAATAATTTAAATGCTCAGTAAACATATTGCAATCAGTACCAAATCTCTTGATAATCAGTGTTTGACGGTTTATATCTTTGGAATAAACGTTAAAATAGGAATTTATATTTTGTAGTATGGTTTTAAAGAATTATTTTTGCAAGTTAGAATATTCTTAATTTATATAGATTATGAAAATAGCTTTGATAGGCTACGGAAAAATGGGACGCATGATAGAGGAAATAGCCCTTCAGCGTGGTCATGAAATTGTTTGCAAGATTGATGTCAACAACCCTCAGGATTTTGATTCTCCAGAGTTTGCCAGTGCAGATGTTGCGATAGAGTTTACTAATCCTACAGCTGCTTATAGCAACTATTTGAAGGCTTTCAAGCACAATGTTAAGATTGTGAGTGGTAGTACAGGTTGGATGACAGACCATAAATCAGAAGTTGAGGCTCTTACTAAAGATGGTAAACAGACATTGTTCTGGGCATCAAACTTTTCAATTGGTGTAGCTATTTTCTCTGCTGTAAATCGTTATCTTGCAAAGATAATGAACAATTTTCCACAGTATGATGTTGAAATGGAGGAAACTCATCACGTTCATAAGTTGGATGCTCCATCAGGAACAGCAATCACCCTTGCTGAGGAATTGATAGAAAATATTGATAGAAAAGCTGAATGGGTTAAAGGATTCCAGCATAATGCTGACGGAACAGAAGAAGGCAGTAATGAGGTCGCTGATAATCAGTTAGCTATTGCTAGCATACGTCGCGACGAAGTGCCTGGTATCCACTCAATAAGTTATGATAGCGAGGCAGACAAAATCACGATAACTCATGATGCACATAGCAGAAAAGGATTTGCACTCGGTGCTGTTCTTGCGGCTGAATATACAAAAGAACATACCGGATTGCTTACCACAAGTGATCTTTTTAAATTCTAATAACGATGATTGATAAAAGCAAAACCAAGATTAATTCTAAGGTTCAATGGACTAAGTTTACTGTAGTTCTTGTTTGTTACCTGCTTTTCCTGTTATGGGTTAAGAGTTGGTGGGGACTGATAGTTGTACCGTTTATATATGATGTATATATAACAAAAAAAATAAGATGGCAATGGTGGAAGGATGCTGAAGGACCTACTCGTTTCCTTATGAGTTGGGTTGATGCACTTGTATTTGCTCTTGTTGCTGTATATTTCATAAATCTATTCTTCTTCCAGAACTTTGTTATTCCTTCATCTTCTTTAGAGAAGAGTCTCCTCACCGGTGACTATTTGTTTGTAAGCAAGGTTAGTTACGGTCCGCGTATCCCAGAGACTCCGCTCACAATGCCACTTACTCAGCATACGCTCCCTGTAGTAAATGCCAAGAGTTATATCGAATGGCCTCATTGGGACTATCGTCGTGTTAAAGGTTTGGGTAATGTAAAGCTTAATGATATTGTCGTGTTTAATTATCCAGCAGGTGATTCCCTTTGCTCTTCTGATCAATGGCAACAGCAAGATTATTATGCAATGTCGTATGGCATTGGAGAACAACTTTATCAGCAAAATCACAGTATGCCACAACTGAAGTCACTTAACAGAATTCAGCAGCGTAAATATTTTGATATGGTTTATGCACTTGGTAGAAACTATATATTGAGTAATCAGCAGGAATATGGTGAGATAATTACACGTCCGACAGACCGTCGTGAGAATTACGTAAAACGTTGCGTCGGACTTCCTGGACAGACTTTGCAGATAAAGAACCGAATCGTATATCTAAACGGCAAGGCTAATAAGGAGCCTGATAATGTTCAGTATTCTTATTATGTGAAACTCAGATGTCCGATGCCGCAGGAGCTAATGGATCAATTAAGCATATCAACAGAAGATATAACAGGTCTTAGCAAATTCGGTTTTATTCCCCTCACAAAGAATGCTGTTAAGGTTCTTTCTAAACGCAAGGATATAGTTCAAAGTATTCGTCTTAATACTGATGCACAGACAGGAGACTTATATCCTTTAAACGGATATACTGGATGGACTCGTGACAACTATGGTCCTATCTGGATACCAAAGAAGGGTGCAACTGTAAAACTTGATATGAACAATATTGCTATCTATGAGCGTCCTATACATGTATATGAAGGCAACAATCTAAAGATTGTCAACGGAAATATATATATCAATGGCAAGGTCGCACATAGCTACAAGTTCAAGATGGACTATTATTGGATGATGGGTGACAATCGTCATAACAGTGCCGATTCTCGTTATTGGGGATTTGTGCCTGAAAGCCATATTGTTGGAAAGCCTATATTTATATGGTGGAGCCACAATCCAGATCATCCAGGTCTCAGTGGCATAAGATGGAATCGTCTGTTTAATTTTGTCGATAACATCAAATAAAGTCTATTTTAGCCTTCCCTCAAATGGGAAGGCTGATTGATATGCGGCAATTCCTGAAATGGATGATATCAATATTGGCTGCGTTTTTAATCGTATTAGCGGTGCGCGCCTTTGCTTTTGCTGTCTATAAAGTACCAGAAAATTCTTTGTTGAAGAATGGTGACAGAGTGATAGTGAATAGATTGGCACGTTCTGATTTCAAGAAAAATGATTTAATTGTCTTTGGCGACAGTGTGAATTTGCTTGGTAGAATAGAAGCTCTGCCAGGAGATACAATCATTGTTGGCAAAGACAAATTTCTTATACCTACGGTATGTTGCCGAAAGTGCAGGTGTAAAAATTGTCATGAATACCTTATTAATATAGGACGTGGCAAATTACTTGTACCTTATCATAGCATAAGTGGCAAAGCATACCGATTATACAATCTTCCGTTTTGACAACAGCATTACTTGGTTCTACATATTTCGGTCCTATACAATGGTATCAGAAGCTAAACAGATATGACCATTGTATGATAGAACAGCATGATAATTTTATCAAGCAGACCTATCGCAACCGGTGTGTCATACCGACTACTAATGGACTCCAGTCACTTAGCATTCCGGTGACCACAATTGAAGGTTTATCAATATCAAAGACACCAATGAAGGATATTCGTATTTCTGATCATGGAAATTGGAGACATATTCATTGGAATGCTTTAACTTCAGCTTATGGTGAAAGTCCTTTCTTTGAATATTATCAGGATGACATACGTCCTTTCTTCGAAAAAAAATGGGACTTCCTTATTGATTTTAATATGGCAATAACGCAAAAGATGAATGAGCTTTTGGATATTCGTCCAACGATTGCTCTTACAGATGAATTTGCCTCACCAGCAATTGATGTAATTGATTTTCGTGATGTGATACGTCCTAAGCATCCTGGCAATGATGCTGATTTCAACCCGAAAAAGTATTATCAGGTGTATCAACAAAAAATAGATTTTCAACCAAACATGAGTATTCTAGACTTGTTGTTTAATGAAGGAAACGAGTCTGTATTATATCTTTAAGTTTAGATCTAAGCAAAAAATATATAGCTGCAAGTATGTTAAATACTTGCAGCTTTTTATTATGTGGGAAACAAAACTTATTAATGAAACATTATGAAATTTAAATGAGCTATTTTTTACTATCATAATCCTCAATAATATATAAATTTGCCGCCGTAATCATAATTGATGCTAATACTATGCAACATTTGCAAATATACACTTGCTGATATAAATAGTAAGTCTAACATTTAATATAACAACCTAATAATTATCTAACAAAGTTAAACATGGATTATTTAAAATCTATTGAAAAGCCGTTAGTGTTGCTATTCTTGCTTTGTTTATTCCCATTGGGAATATCGGCTCAAAGCATAGTCAAAGGAATAGTTAATGATGAATCAGGTGATCCTGTAATTGGGGCGACGATTCGAGTAGTGGGCACTAAGGAAGGAGCTATTACTGATTTTAATGGAAACTTCCAAATTTCAGCTGCACCAAATGCAAAATTAAATGTCACTTATGTGGGTTATATTCCACAAACAGTGAATGTAGGTGAACGTAAAAACATTAATATTACATTGAAAGAAGACGCTAGTACTCTTAATGATGTAGTCGTAATTGGTTATGGTACCGCAAAACGTAGTGATATATCCGGTTCTATCGCTTCTGTTGATACAAGGTCCATGATGAAAAAATCTCCAATAAACATTGCCGACGGACTGAAAGGTGCTGCTCCTGGTGTAATTGTCACAACTCAGGATGGTGCTCCAAATGCGATGGCACGAGTACGTGTACGTGGTGTCGGGACCATCGGTAATGAGTCAGAACCTTTATATGTTGTTGATGGAGTCCAAGTTGGTACTAATGTTAACTTCTTGAATCCACAGGATATTGAAAGCATTGAAGTATTGAAAGATGCTTCTGCAACAGCTATCTATGGTGCTCGTGGTGCAAACGGTATAATAATGATTACCACAAAGCATGGTTCAAAGGGGGCTCTTCATGTAGACGTAAATGCCGGATGGAGTGTTCAAACTCTTGCAAGCACCCTTAATACTCTTGATGCTGATACGTATGCACAAGCTATTCGTCTGGCTCGTCAAGGTGATGGAACAAACGTTGCAATGCCAATATTTGGTGATAAATATGATGGTCAGCGCAAAACTATTGATTGGCAGAAAGAAATGACTCGTTCAGCTCTTCGTCAAAACTATTCGGTAAATATAAGCGGTGGTACTGAGAAATTCCAAAGTTCTTTCTCTGCAGGCTACTTAGATAACGAAGGAGTTGTTGTAAATACAAACTATCGTCGTATGAATCTTCGTGGAACTATGAAAGCTCAGGTAAATAATTATCTTGAGGTTGGTGGTGATATAAACTTTACACACGATGTTAATAGAGGTAGTAATAATGGTTTTGGTAATAATACCAACCTTTCTTCTCTTCGTGATTATGCAACATTAGCCCCAACAATGGATTATACTGATGCAAACGGTAAAATTGTATCTCCAAATGTTGTTAATGCTGATGGTACTTATGGTACATTCTGGCAGAATTCTGCAACAGGTAATGAAATATCAGGAAGTGCTGATAACTTCTATGCTAAGCAGATGGAGCTTGATAGCCCTACACGTAATAATCGTGTTTTAGCTAATGTTTATATTGATTTGAACCCAATAAAAGGGCTTCACCTAAAATCAATTTACTCTTACAATCATAATGCACAAGATAATTATAACTGGCAGACTCCAGTTGTTCGTTATAATGGTGGACAACAAGTTGCTATGAATAATATCGACACTAGACGTAGTTTTAGCCTTTCGCAGAACTCTAGCTACGACAAGAGTATTGAAACTTATCTTACTTATCATTGGACTAACGATATTCATGATATTACAGTAATGGCTGGTAACTCTGTCAGTGAAAGCAAGGGCTATTGGGTAAATGCAAGTGCAAAGGATTTCCCCGCAGAAACAATACGCTTAATCTCTCTTACCAAAGATCTTACTACTAAGGACGGTGGTGGAGGTTTTAATCCTCAGTCTCGTTTCATCTCTTATTATGGTCGTTTGATGTATAGTTTGATGAGTCGTTATAACTTAACTGCATCTATTCGCCGTGATGGTAGTTCAAACTTTGGTCCAAATAAGCTTTGGGGAACATTCCCTTCTGCAGCTGCATCTTGGCGTATATCAGAAGAGCCTTGGATGAAAAACATTAGTGCCATAAGCAACGTTAAACTTCGTCTTGGCTGGGGTAGGACAGGTAATGCTGGTAACACCACAGATAATGCCATTCCACAGTTAGGTACTACTTCAACTCAATATCATTTCTATTCTGATGGTGCTACAACCCAAAAGTTCGTTACAGCTAATGGTATGGCTCAGTTGATTATTGCAAATCCTAATTTGCAATGGGAAACTAATGAGCAAACTAATCTTGGTCTTGATTTCTCTCTTCTTAAGGGCGATTTAAATATGTCATTTGATTACTTTGTTCGTAATTCTAAAGATGTACTTATTGATATTTCTGTACGACCATCTTCTGGCTACCAGACATATTATTGCAACTATGGTAAAATCCGCAACATTGGTTTTGAATTCAGTGCAAGATACAACCATAACTTTAATAAGGACTTTTCTATTGGTGCAACCATCACAGGCTCAACACTGAAGAACAAGATTATTAATGCTGGTGGTCGTGATCTTACGAACACATGTTCTGGTGGTAATGATGGCACTAATATTGATGGTTCTAATGTCCAGGCTGTTAATGGCGATGGTTTGAAGTGGACCAATCACTCAATCTGCCGTGAAGGTTATGCCGTAGGTTCATTCTATGGTTATAAAGCTGCTGGTATTGTACGCACTCAGGCCCAGCTTGATGAACTAAATAAATCAGCAAAAGGCGGAACGTATCAGGATGGACTTCATGTAGGTGACCTTTATTACAAGGACCTTAATGGTGATACAAAAGTTGATGAAAATGATGTTGATGTAATTGGTAATGGTTTCCCGAAAGTAAACTTCGGTCTTAACTTGAATGCAACTTATAAGAATTGGGATTTCTCAGTTTACACTTATGGCGTACTTGGTCAGAAGATTCTTTCTTACTCAGCTATGCGTCTTTCTACAATGAAAGCAGCTGATGATCCTTCAGTTCCAAACATTCTTAAAAGTGCTTACAACGAGTCTTTCTCTGTAAATCCTAATGGAAGTCTTCCTCGTTTGAGTATTCTTGATGATAAGAGTTCAAACTGCCGTGTGTCTGACTTCTGGGTAAAGAATGGCAATTTCTTGAAGATTAATAACATCCAGATTGGTTATACATTCCCTAGAGAGTGGCTCGCTCCATTGAAGATAACTTCTGCTCGTGCTTTCATGTCTATTAGTAACCTTGCATGTATATCAGGTTACAATAAATATGGTGATCCTGAATGTGGTCAGGGAAGTCTTCTCTATACAGGTCTTGATACAGGTCGTTACCCAACACCTCGTACATATTCCTTGGGAGTAAGTGTACAATTCTAAATTAATAATCTTACAAATAAAAATACGATGAAATATATAAATAAATCTATCATAATTGCTGCGATGGGAGTTGCTACGATGGGACTGAGTACATCGTGTAACAATGATGATTTCTTAACAGTAGATCATTATGGAATCCTCCCTGCAGATCAGATGTTTAAAACTGAACAAGATGCTGCAAGTGGACTTAATGGTATTTATGACTGTTTGTTTGCAGATAGTAAATACGCTGATGCTTGGAACTTTAAACCACAGTTGTTTTTTGGTTGTCACCCAACTTTGGATACACAGGCTACAGGTTATGATGTGAACTGGTGTAAGCAAGGTTGGACATCTGATGACGGTGACCTTGGTAAGAGTTATAATTATTCTTATCGAGCTATCGGTCGTGCAAACGATTTTCTAACTGGACTTGAAAGTTCAGATATCGCAAAGAATTTCAAGTCTTATAAATATCTTGATGGTGAAGCTCGTGCACTTCGTGCATATTTCTATATGTTCCTTGCAGAAAACTGGGGCCGTGTGCCTATGCTTGCCAATGGTGAAACCTTCATAAATACACCGAATAAGGCTGCTGCTGAAACTGATGATGAGATGTGGAACTTTATTATAGCCGACCTTAAGCAAGCTGCAGATGAGCTTGATTGGAAACCTAATGGCAATGAATATGGTCGCTGCACAAAGGGCATGGCTTTATCTTATCTAGGCGATGCTTATATGTGGAAAGCATACAAGGCTCGTTTCAATGGAAAGGCGGACGAGAGTAAGCCAAATCTAGAACTTGCTAAAGCGGCTCTTTCTCAGGTTATTACTAGTAAAACATATGAGTTAGCTCCTTCTTATTCTACCCTTTGGGATGTAGATCAGGCTTGGCCAAAAGAATGTGTATGGCAGGTTGTAAATGATATGGGTGCTGGTAATTATGGCAAATGGGATTCTGATGCTCATATCTTTAACAACTTCTTTGCGGCTTCTACCAATGGTGGTGGTGGCTGGGGATCAGAGTACCTTTCTTGGGAACTCTACTTCTCTTATGAATTAGGTGACAAGCGTCGTGATGCTTCTATGTGTACTAGCCCCGTTGCTGAACTTCCTATACAATATCGTTCTGCTACTTCTTATGGTCAAAATCCATTCATGCAGCAGAAACTAGGTTCAGATGGTAACAATGGTTACATGTTTGCAAATGGTGGTGAGTATGCTCCAGCAATCTGGACGATGAAACTATGGAGATGTCAGCGTGCACAGTGGACAAATCCTCATTCTCCATGTCACTTCTACTACAAACGTTATCCGGGAGTCCTATTTGACTATGCTGAGTGTTTGTTCCGTCTGAATGGTGGGGATGATGCAGAAGCTTGGAATATTATAGATCAGATTCGTCAGCGTGCATTTGGTAATACTGAGGTTGGTCAAGGTGCTGCACTTAATAGTAAGTTTAATACTTATTACAAGAGTCTTGCTGGTCAAGGTGGCTACTCTGATTATGTAGCAAAAGACAATTATCCAATTCCTTTCGATACTGTAACAGTTTCTGTTCAATCAGCTAAGGAATACTATACAAAGATTAAGAATGAGGGACTTACTCTTGATGGTGTTGGCGTTGTAAGTAAACCATTCGCAGACTGTGAACCATGGGAAGTTGCTCTTGGGCAGGAACGTCGTAAGGAATTTAGTTCTGAATGGAATCTTAAGGCAGACCTTCAGCGTAGTGATTTCTTAGAGAAGTCTATTGAATATAATTATCCAAAGGGGGTTGGTTTACCAAATACAGATCAAGGAAAGAAGAACAATTGGCATTATTATCGTAACTGGGACTTTAACAAGCAACGTCTTGTGATGCCTATTCCGCAAAGTGAAATAATAAGAAATAATTTGATTAAGCAAAATCCTGGATACTAATGTTTTTACACTTAGTTGTTTGGTAATTAAGTTAAGTTTGATAGTAAGAGGGCATGTCGTTATGACATGCCCTTCTTTTTGTTTATAGCAGAAGCGCCTTCATGATTAAAGCGCCTTTTTAGTCTCATCCACCGCTTCATAAATTTAATGACAATATTTTACAATGTTAGTGTAACGTATCATAAATTAAATGTTTGGAGCCTAGACTTATAGGTGACGATTTGAATTTGTATGTTCAGAGTGCCTTCCCTACGTTTTACTTTTTATTTAGCTACGTAGCTACGGCATCTCTCGCGAAGCCTATAAACAAAGGGTATAACGAAACGTAGCTTGGAGGATTTAGCTACGTCAAGCTACGTTCTAGCTACGTAAATTTGTGTCGTTTTAGGATGGAATATTATTCAATAAGTAAATTCTGTCAAAGAACCGGTGGCTGCATCTGAGGAACTGAGGATGTTTAAAGAGACACAGTAAATAGGAACAGAATTTTCAAGCTTGTTTAACTATTCTGCCGAATTCCACTGAATTCTCGGCAAAGATACTGCAAAATTTTTGTCCATGCAATCAGATTTAGCTTAGACTGTTAGCCAAAGTTTTAATTACAGGAAACTACACATCGTAATGCACATGCGCATGCATACGCACACACTCTGGGTTTTTCGTAAAAATAAGTGTCGAAGTGTCTATCCGTTGAGCATCAATTTGTTAGAATACTTTTCAAGTGGCATTAAGTGTCGGTTATTCGTCGGTAAAATCTGGGGGATATTTTTCTTCATTTCGCATTACGTTTTACGAAGAATTACGATGCGTTTTACGATGTTTTGTAGTGCGTTTTACGTTATATTGCATTGCGTTTTGCGATAAAATGGAAGGTAAAACATCGTAGAAACGTTTGCGTTTCTATATGGAATCAGATGCATTTCTATATAGAAACGCATGCAAAACTCGATATTTAACCGTCAGCTCACCGTCACTTTATGACGTTTGATTTGTCGATAAAATACTGGTATTCATTAAGTTGACACTTCGACACTTGTTTTTAATAAGTCCTAAGTGCGCGCGTGCATACACGTACATTATATAGGCAGAAAAAAATAACGTAGCTAGAACGTAGCTTGACGTAGCTAAATCCTCCTAGCTACGTATCGTCACCCCTAATGTTTAAAGGCTTTGCAAGAGATTCCGTAGCTACGTAGCTAAATAAAAAGTAAAACGTAGGGAAGGCACTCTGAACATACAAATTCAAATCGTCACCTATGAGTCTAGCGGCAAACATTTAATTTCTCATGCGTTACACTGAAGCTAATCATTTTAAGTAAGCACTAATGCTAATTTTATAAGACGCAAACATTTCTATCATAAATTCATATTTATAGGGACACGAATGTAGTTTTTTATAAAATTTGACGTTACTATAATGTCAATAAAATGCATGGACAACAAACATGCATTACTATAAGAATAATGATATTAAGCAATAATACGGAGATGTAGATGAAATAATGCATAAAAAATAAGAGTGTTTAAGAGCATTATTAACATATCTTACTCTTTGTGTAATTTTGTGTAATCTTTGTCTGTTTTTTATTTTGATTTGTACTCTGTAAATAGTAATTTTGTCATGCTTTTTAATTTTAAAGACAATGGAAACAAAGCAAAATTCTTTTCATGTTAATGATAGTAAATAAATACAGAATATAATTATGGTTAGAAAAACATTAATTGCAATTATAATGCTTTTGGTTAGCAATGCAGGATTTGCGTTGAACAATAATCGCAACGGACTTGTTGCTAAAGGTGATAGTTGTGTTACCGAGAATGACTATTTTCATGCATTAGATTATTTTCTGCAAGCACAAAAAATACGTGATACAAAAGATCTTCAGATGAAAATAGCAGACTGCTACTATTGTAGGTACCAGTTAAAGGAATGTATAACGATACTTGAAAAAATAAAGGAGGATAGTTTGAGTCATGATGCTTTCAAAGAATTGTATTATGCCTATGGTGCAATGGAAAATCCTTCTACCCAGGAAATTTATGGTTATGCCCTTATTAGGCGTTTCCCTATGGATAGTAAGATCTTAGCTAGTCTTATGCATCTGATCCTTGATAATGATAAATATGGTACCCGACAGTTTCTTGCTGTAGAGTTTGGTGAGAAATATTATAAAAAGGACTCTGATAATGTGGAGGTTAATCGTGCACTTGCCCAGGCATATTTCTTTTCTCTGAAATATGATAAATCACTTAATATGTACCATAGGTTGTTGCAGGAAAAGGATACCACATTTTCTGGATTATATTATACGGGCTTATGTTATGAATATCTTCATAACCTCGATTCGGCGAAAGTGTATCTTCAAAAGGCTGTAAACATTTCTCCAAAGAGTCCCGTCGGTATGTATCGTCTCGGTATGGTGGAGAGCATGCTTCATCTAAACACTGAAGCTATATCTCATTTGGAAGCGGCAGCTCAACTTTATCAGCCTAATCCAACATTGATGAGGCTGATTTATAAAAATTTGGGACAGTCGGAAGCTGAATCCGGAAATAAAGCGAAAGCCATTGATGCATGGAAGAAAGCTCTTGCTTATGAACCTGATGATGACATTACCTCTAAAATTAAACAGATAAGCGGGAGTAAATAAATGATAGAATAAATATCTGAATTACTTGAATATAAGCATTGTCAGTTTATCTTCGCTCATAATATCGGCAGCAACATTCTGAATACTTTCAGACGTGATTTTATCTATGTTGGCGTATAATGATGTAATGTCTTTTTCCCAGCCATAGTGTAGATAACTCTTGCCAAAATCTAGGGCGAAGTTTTCCTTATTGTCGCATGACACTCCTATCTGACCTTTAATTTGCTTCTTAGCAGCTTTCAGCTGAGTTTCAGATAAAGGCTTGTCAATAACTTTGTTTAATTCTCTCTTCACAAGTTTTATGCACTTGTTTACGTCGTGCGGATCGCAGCCGAAGTAAATACCCCAGATTCCTGTGTCACCATAGTTCATCATAGTGCTTTCAACCGTATATACCAATCCATAATGTTCACGCAGACTCATGTTAAGTCTGGCGCTCATTCCTGGTCCGCCAAGGATATTATTAAGCAGGTACAGACTCATTCTTCTGTCATCATGGATATTATAACTACGGTTTCCTATCATCACGTGAGCTTGGTGAGTACCTTTGTCAACTTCTATAGTCTGACTCTTATACTCAGGCAACGCTTTACTTATGTCAGGATTGATCAAAGGTTTGCAAGGTCCAAAGTCGGCAGTAGCCTTGCTAACTAGTTTTACTATACGTTTGAAATCTACATCTCCGTAAATAAAGAATATACTGTTTTCTGGACGATAGTATTTGCTGGTGAATCTCTTTGCGTCTGCAGTCTTGAAACCTCTCACCAGTTCTGATGTACCCAATATGTTGTGTCCAAGTGGATGACCTTTGAAGAGTACATTTTCAAACTCGTCATATATAAGGTCTGCAGGTGAATCTTTGTAACTGTCTATCTCATCGCAGATAACTTCTACTTCTTTATCTATTTCCTGTTGTGGATAAGTGCTGTGGAAGACGATGTCTGTGAGAATGTCAATAGCCTTTGCCGTATGCTTTTTCAGTATGGCTGAATAGTATACCGTATCTTCTTTATTTGTGAAAGCATTCAAATCACCTCCAACACTTTCTAAACAGTTTATGATTTGCCAAGGGCGTCTGTGCTCAGTTCCCTTGAATGAAACATGTTCGCAGAAATGCGCCATTCCGTCTTCCGTTGGCAGTTCGTTTCGTGTGCCTGCATTTATTTCATATCCGCAATATACCACGTCAGATGTTGATGGGTGGTGAATAATGCGTAATCCATTATCAAGAGTAAAAGTATTGTATGTCATATTGTGTGCAAAGTTACTTAAAAATTTGCAGATGCCGCTGATTTCGATTATATTTGCATTCAAAATAAAAAATATACAATATAAAAATTAATGCGTAAGGTAATAGGAATTGGCGAGACGGTACTCGACATTATTTTTAAGGAAGGTCAACCAGTGAGTGCCGTTCCTGGTGGTTCTGCTTTTAACGCCATTATTTCCCTTGGTCGTTGTGGAGTGAATTCAACTTTTATTAGTGAGGCTGGTAATGACCGTATTGGGGATTGTGTAATTAAATTTTTAAAGGATAACGGTGTTAATGCCGATAATGTGAACATATTTCCTGATAGCAAGTCGCCTATATCTCTAGCTTTCCTTGACGAGAATAATAATGCCGATTACATATTTTATAAGGATCATCCTCATGACCAGTTGGAGTTTATATATCCAGAAGTGAATCCTGATGACATCGTTGTCTTTGGTTCGTTTTTCGCTATTAATCCAGTTGTTCGTCCACAGGTTGCGGGATTTTTGGAGTATGCTCATAACCATGGCGCTATATTATATTATGATGTTAATTTCCGTTCTCAACATAAGGACGAGATAATGAAGATTACTCCAAATCTCATTGAGAACCTTGAATTTGCTGATATAGTACGTGGTAGTCATGAAGATTTCGAGATACTATATAAGCAACCAGATGCCGACAAAGTTTATAACTCTGAGATCAGTTTTTATTGCAAAAAGTTTATCTGCACTCGTGGCAGTGAGCCTGTTTCCGTACGTGCTGAAAACGGTTTCACTAAAGAGTATGATGTGTTGAAGACCGATGCCGTAAGTACTATTGGTGCTGGAGATAATTTCAATGCGGGTTTTATATTCGGCATGCTTAAATATAATATCACTCATTATGACATTGAGAATGGACTTAACGATAATCAGTGGGATAAACTCATAACTTCAGGTTTATCTTTTTCTGCAGAATGTTGCAAGGATATATTTAATTACGTAAGTTCTGAGTTTGGCGAGAAAATGAAACTAAAGGAATAATCATCATTTTCCTATGTGGACATCGTTGTCACGTCTTTATATTACCTTAAAGATGATATAAATTTCATTTTTAAGGCAAGTATAAATTTTGAAAGTATGTTTTACTGTGCAGTAAATCTAATAATAAATTATTCAATTAAACTTTATGCAATCTGCGGAATTCAGCAGGAGTTGAACCTGTGGCATGACGGAAGTAGCGTATAAAGAATGATGCATCAGAGAAATTGTATTCGGCGGCAATCTGTTTGATAGAAGCATGTGATGTCCGCAAGTTCAGTTTTAACTGCATTATCACATACTCATCAATAACATGCTTTGCCGTAATACCTGTTTTACGAGATATTATTATTCCTAGATATTTGCGTGTTATGCAAAGTTTTGATGCGTAATAATTTACGTCTCTTGAATGTCTGTATTCTTTTTCAAGTATAGCCATGAATGCATTGAAAAGTTCGTTTGTTCGTTGGCTGCCAATTTCTTCTATCTGCTCTTGTGGATTGTTGCGTATATGTTCATAGATTCCCAGAAAAAACGATTTCAACATCAATAATACTATATGGTCGGTCTCTTCATAAACCGGATTTGATAGATAAAATGAAATAGATGTAAACATTGTTTCAACAACATTCTTTACAATTTCAGGGTCGCTACACTTACGGTCGGTGCGTAAGAATGAATAAACGGCATGTTCTAATTGCAAACTAGCCTCGCGCAACATTGAATTACTATATTCCAATACATCAACACAAAAATCAGATGTTGGATTATGAAGCTGTATTCCCTCACCTGGAAATATAGTCATAACTTCACCTTTAGATAAATCCCAGTGATTGAAATTCACTTGCATGCGTGCATACCCATCCCGACAAAGAATGATAGCCCCTCCGTTTGTTATTGTTGGGGAATCAATGTATTCTTTCAATGAAGTACTGTATATTTTTGCTTGATTCATTTTATTTTATTCTCGTTTAGGCTGCAAATATAGCCTATTTTTCTTTAAAAAGGATAATATATGTCCCAAAACGTCTATAGACGTAGACTTTAAGTTTATTAACATTTGTCTAAATAGCAGTAACTTTGCACCTGAATTCTAAATGTGCTCATTAATATATATCGTAGAGACAGGGTTGTAATCCCACAATTAAGGATAGGGTAAAAAGATTTATTTGAAATATAGATATGACTAAAAGATTTATTTTGACAATCACATTGGTTGTGATTCTTTCTGTTAATGCCAATTCGCAAATAGTGAGAAAGATGAGCATCAGTGATATGTTTCAGTTAGTGGAAAGTAATAGCCGCGAACTAAATTCACAGCGGACAGGACTTGAAGTAGCTAAAGAAGGCGTAAAAGTAGCAAAAAGTGAACGCTTACCAGACATCAATGTAAAACTAAATGCCAACTACATGGGTAACATTCTGCTTACCGACCGTGACTTCACAAATGTTCACGGTTATAGTGCGTTTCATCTTGGAAATGAGTTTGCCGTTGATGCACAGCAGGTGGTTTATGCCGGCGGAGCAATAAATGCAAACATAAAATTGGCACAACTTGGTAAAGAACAAGCTGGATTAGGTCTGGACATGAGTCGCGAGAACATCCGTTTTATGGCATTAGGTGAATATTTGGATTTGCAGAAACTGCAAAATCGCGAAAAAGTAATAGAAGAAAATATAGAACTAACAGCTAAACTTATAGCTAATATTGAGGAAAAACATAGCCAAGGTGTTGCATTGAAAAATGATATAACACGATATGAACTGCAAATGCAGACATTACGTCTCACACTCACAAAGATACGCAATCAGCGTAGCATCATAAATCATCAACTATGTAATTCTTTAGGACTTGTAAATTCTGATATTATTCAGCCAACAGATGATACGGCTTCTGCAATATTCAGCAAAGATGGTGAAACTAAATGGCAGACCGAGACTGCTGATCAGTCACAGCAAATTAAAATTTCCAGACTGAACGAGCGTATGGCTGAACAGCAAATAAAAATAGCAAAAAGTGACTTTATGCCAAAGGTGTCTCTTGTGGCATGCAATGATTTTAACGGACCTATAACATTTGAAATTCCGTCTATAAACAAGAATCTTAACGCTTGGTATGTCGGAGTTGGAGTGAAATACAGCTTGTCGTCAATTTTCAAAAGTAATAAAAAGCTTTCTAAAGCAAAACTAGCATTCAAGAATGCTAAAGAACAGACGGATGTTGTGGGCGAACAGCTGAACAATCAGGTGCAGGCAGCCTATACACAGTATTTGGAAAGCTACACCGAATTAGAAACACAAGAGAAAGACGTTGAATTGGCACAGCAAAACTATAAAGTGATAAACGAAAGATATATAAATCAACTTGCTCTTATCACCGATATGCTTGATGCTAGCAATATGAAACTGGACGCCGAACTTAGCGAGGTAGATGCACGCATTAATATTGCTTATGCATACT
The DNA here is from genome assembly GCF_051059605.1 of Prevotella sp. Taxonomy (GTDB): domain Bacteria; phylum Bacteroidota; class Bacteroidia; order Bacteroidales; family Bacteroidaceae; genus Prevotella. Next base: position 2,515,334 of record NZ_CP050883.1, on the reverse strand, counting down.
ATAAAATGAAATATATAGCAGGACAACTTTAATATAAAAAGAAAATATAAAAATGAACAAGAGGAAACAAGTATTAAGAGCTTATAATATCATAGTGATAGCGTTGTTGGGCATAGGAGTAATATATGTTTGCAGTAGGTTTGTGCATCTTGGCACAGTAGAATATACTGACAATGCAATGGTTAATAGAAATATTACTCCTATAAATACACGTGTACAAGGATTTATAAAAGAAATAAGATTCAAGGAATTTCAACATGTACACAAGGGAGATACTCTTGTAATAATAGAAGATGCAGAATACAGACTTGCACTTGCTCAGGCTGAGGCTGGAGTAAAGGGAAGTAAGAGTGGTAGCAATGCAGTGAGTGCAACCATCAACACGGTAGAAAGTAATGTTCATGTAGCCAGTGCAGGTATTAACGTTGCTGGCGCAGGTGTTGCAGAAGCACGTGTGGGAATGCAGAACGCAAAGAAAGACTATGACCGTTACACAATGCTTTTAAAGAAAGACGCTGTAACGCAACAGCAGTTTGATAATATAAAGACACAATATGAAGAGACACTTAGTCGCTATCAAGGTGCTGTGGCAAAAATGTATCAGGCGAGTGCAAACAAAAACGCTACTGCTGTAGTGAAACATGAGCAGACCCAGCGACTAGGCCAGTCTAATGCTGGAGTGAGCGTAGCACAGGCAACCCTGAATTTGGCACGACTAAACTTATCATATACCGTGATAACGGCACCCTGTGATGGATATGTGGGCAGAAAAAATATTCATGAAGGACAGCTGGTGCAACCTGGACAGTTGTTGGTTGACATGGTAGACCAAGACGAGATATGGGTTATAGCCAACTATCGTGAGACTCAGATGGAAAATGTTAAAGTTGGAATGCCTGTTGAGTTTAAGGCAGATGCTATTAGCGGTGTTACTTTTAAAGGTCGCGTGCAGAGCATTAGTTCAGCTACAGGAAGCGTATACAGTAATATTCCTATTGACAATGCAACAGGAAACTTTGTAAAAGTAGAACAGAGAGTTCCTGTTCGTATAGAACTTACACGAGATAATAATCTAGCAGATGTAAAACGTCTTCTTTCTGGTTTGAATGTAGAATGTGAGGTAGACTATTAATGATAAAGAATAATATATGGCAGATACATTTATAAGTCATCCGTTTGTGATGCCGTTTGTGAAGCCTTTCGTTCCAAAAAAGCTTCAGCCTTGGATATATTTTTCATTTATCATTATATTTCAGATGGTAAATTGTGTGTATCTGGGGTCATTAGAACAGATGGTTGGCGAATGTGGTATGATGAAAGAAGACGTGACGATGATAGTCATGTGTGGTGTTCTTGGTGTAACAATGCCATTCCCAATACTTTTCAGATTAAAGTTCAGGTTTACCAATCGTAGCCTTCTGATGTTCTCAATATCAGGAATGATATTGTGTAATTTTCTGGCATTATGGGTACGTTCAATTCCATTGCTTTGTATTTTCTCTTATGCCTGTGGCTATATGAAGCTTATGGCAACATTCGAATGTACATCTAATATTCGTTTATGGATGACTCCGAGACGAGATTTCAGAATATTCTTTCCGCTGCTGTATATTGTAGTTCTCGGCGACATGAGCTGGAGTTCATGGATAGCTATACAACTTACGTATTACTGTGGATCATGGATGGCAATGCAATGGTTTGTTATATTGCTACTAACGTTGGTCTTATTGGTTGTGTTTTTCTGTACCCAACATTACAGATTTATGAAACCGATACCGTTTATCAGTATAGACTGGTTGGGGTGTATATTATGGTCATTGTTTATACTTGAAGGTATCTTTATATTCAACTACGGTGAATTTTATAATTGGTGGGACGGGACGGTTTGGCGCATTGTGTTAATGAGCATTCCTATAACATTATGGTTCGCAATTCATCGCATGTGCTATATACGACATCCTTACATATTGCCAACGGCTTTTAAACACAAAACGTTGATACCTATACTGGGCATGTTTGCTGTAGCAGAACTGATGAATTCAACACCAAAAGCATTACAGACTGTATTTATGGGGGCTGTTTTGCATTATGGAACAATGACAACGTCTAGATTCGATTTGATAAATATTGTTGGAGCAATGACGGGTTGTCTATTCAGCTTGTGGTGGATGAAGATGCTTCGCTTGAAATATACCACCCTACTAACAGTAGGATTTATGTTCCTTTTAGTATATCAGGTATGGATGTATTTTTATATAACCCCAGATCTTAATATCGAGAGATTATATTTCCCTACTTTTATACAGAATTTTGGTTATGCAATATTTTTTGTAACGCTTACCATATATCTTCAGGATCTGATGCCGTATCCAAATTTCTTTTTAGGAATGATTATAGCTGGGTTCATTCGTAACGGTCTTGTAGCTACAATGTGCAACGGAGTTTATAGTTACATGTTGAGATATTATGTAACCGACAATATGGTGTCTGGCAGCCCCTATGACTATATGCAAAGTCTGATGATGGGTATAAAGCAAATGTATGGGGTTACATGCATTGGTGGAACATTCTTCCTGCTGTTGTTAATGCTGTGGCATGTTCAACCAGTTCGCTCAACATTAAAACATATTCCTTATTGTAACGTTATAGGAAGGGAGATGAAGAAAGAAATGAAACACGAAGAATAACTTCTTGTTGTATGTAGCAAAAAAGAATAAATTCCTTTTGTTTTGTCTACGATAATCTTTATCTTTGCAGAAAGATAAAGATTATCATGGCAAATCATCCTTTATGGCAAGAAGAATACTGGTTGCCGCTCATGCAACTGTATCTGAAAAAACCAGTGGGCGTGAAAGCAATTTACTCACGCGCAATGGTAGAACTTGCACTGGAACTGAACATAGAACCACAATTTCTCTATGAACAGATGTTCTGGCTTAGACGGCATTCTACGCCTAGTCTGGATTTGTTGTGGAATAAATTTACTAACCATTTAAAGAAGCTTAACGCTGATGTTGAACAACTTCGACTGATGCGAGGTTTCAACCATCCAGATGAATTCTATAGTGGAGTAGAAACTAAAGATACTTGGCAGAATGATTTTAAACCATTAAAGAATTATTGTGCACATTCGCACGAAAGTAAAAACATACTGATGCCTTTGCATCTGATCATAATCTTAGACCTATATTTCCACCTTACCCCTATAACAATGGTTAAGGAGACGTCTGAAATACAAGATTTGACAAAACTTACAGACATTGACGCCGAAGTGATAGTTGAAGTTATGGATGCTTTTCAGCAGTGTGATCCATATTTCAACAGAATTACATTGAAAGTAAGTCCGCTATTTGAAAGCTGCCATGACATATGGCAAAGATATGGTAACGGAGATCCCAAGGAACTTGCTGCATTAGCGTCACAACTTAAAGAATATTTTAGAAAGTAAGATATGGCTCAGAAATTAGTCCAGACACAAGAACAGAAGCTAGCGCAAGTGATGCGTCTGTCACAACAGCAGATGTTACAGGTACACCTGCTGGAAATGCCTTTGACGGAATTGGAAGAGAATATCAATACCGAACTTGATGACAATCCCGCACTTGAAAGGGATGATAATGAGATGGGACTGACAGATAGTGAGGATAACTTCGCTGATGGAGATGATGACTCTTCTGATTTTGACGTGCAGACAGAAAAGGAAGAACGGCAGGATGCACTAGATGCTGCCCTCGAAAGTATTGGAGGTGACGATGCAATGCCTCAGACTTCCTTCTCAAACAGTAATGATACTGCTGACTATGAGGAAATTATATATGGAGACACAACCTCTTTCTATGACAGATTGAAGGAACAGATGGATATGATGTCTCTTAATAGCGAGCAGCATGAGGTTATGGAATATCTGATAGGAAGTCTTGATGATGACGGACTTCTTAGAAAAGATTTGGATACAATAAGTGATGAACTCGCCATATATCATAATATTGACGTTGCGACTGACGAAATAGATGATATACTTAAGATGCTGCAGAGTATGGATCCTGCTGGTATTGGTGCACGCTCACTTCAGGAATGTCTGCTATTGCAGGTTGAAAGAATGCGAGAAGATAATAAGGAATCTGGTAACAACCGACTTCTTGATGCTATGGAAACTGTATTCAAGGATTATTTCGATGAATTCACAAAGAAGCATTGGGATAAAATCCAGATGCAGATGATGCTCAATGATACACAGATTGACACGCTGAGAAAAGAAATAAGAAAATTGAATCCTAAACCAGGAGCAGCACTAGGCGAAACTGAGAGCATAAATATTCAGCAGATAACTCCTGATTTCATTGTTGATACGTCAGATGATGGTTTTGTTTCTTTTACTCTTAATCAAGGAAATATTCCAGAGTTAAAAGTATCTACAACATTTTCAGAAATGGTTGATACATACAAGAACAATAAGGAAGGTATGAATCGACAGACTAAGGAAGCTTTGCTCTATGCTAAAGGGAAAGTAGATAAGGCGCAAGGATTTATAGAAGCGATAAAACAACGTCGCCATACTCTCACGGTAACGATGAAGGCTATCATAAATTGGCAGAGAAAATTCTTTCAAGACGGTGATGAGAGCGATTTGAAACCAATGATTCTTAAAGATATTGCTGACAAGACAGGACTTGATATATCAACAATCAGTAGAGTAAGTAATGTGAAGTATGCCCAGACAAGATGGGGCACTTTTCCATTACGTTTCTTCTTTACAGACTCATATACAACAGATGATGGGGAAGAAATGTCCACAAGAAAAATAAAGCTAGCACTGAAAGAAGTTATTGATAAGGAAGACAAGAAAAAACCGCTCAGTGACGATGCTTTGGCTAAGATAATGAAGGAAAAAGGTTATCCTATTGCACGACGTACAATAGCAAAATATAGAGAACAGATGAATTTGCCAGTTGCAAGATTGAGACGCTATTGACAATTATATTCTGAAACGACAAAAATATGAAAGAAAAGGATATTATATTAACTGCAAGAATTGCCAGTATGGTGTTTACTCCATTCTATTTGCCAATAGTTGGTTTGCTGGCATTGTTTCTCTTCAGTTATCTGGGGCTTTTACCTTGGTCGTACAAATTCACTGTATTGGCTTTAGTGTATGCTTTCACTATACTGTTGCCTACACTGCTGATACATTTATATCGAACATATCAGGGATGGTCGCTTATAGAGTTGGGCGTAAAAGAGCGAAGAATGGTACCATATGTTATTTCAATATTGTGCTATTTCAGTTGCTATTATATAATGAGCATATTCCATATACCTCATTTTATGGGTGGAATATTAGTCGCTGCGCTATTGATACAGTTGATATGTGCCATAATAAACGTATGGTGGAAAATATCTGTGCACGCAGCGGCAATAGGTGGAGTAGCAGGAGCATTGCTGGCATTTGCACTAATATTCGATTTTAATCCTATATGGTGGCTATGCCTGACATTAATCATATCGGGTGTGGTAGGAACAAGTCGTATGGTATTGCGCCAACATTCCCTGTCACAGATAACAGTGGCGTGGATGTTGGGTGTTATTGTGGCGTTTACGGCTATAGCAATTGTGTGATATTATAAAATAAAACAAAATTAAAAACAAATAATAATATGAAACCAGTAGTAAGCATTATCATGGGCAGTACAAGTGATCTGCCTGTTATGGAAAAAGCATGTAAATGGCTTAATGATAACGAAATCCCATTTGAAGTAAATGCTCTCTCGGCACATCGTACTCCTGATGCTGTTGAGGCTTTTGCAAAACAAGCTAAAGGACGTGGCATAAAGGTTATCATTGCGGCAGCTGGTATGGCTGCAGCATTACCAGGTGTTATTGCCGCATCAACAACATTGCCTGTTATCGGTGTACCAATTAAGGGTATGCTTGACGGTCTTGATGCAATGCTTTCTATCATTCAAATGCCTCCAGGTATACCTGTTGCTACCGTAGGAGTTAACGGTGCTCAGAATGCAGCTATCCTTGCTGCTGAAATGATCGCACTTTGCGACGAAGATGTAGCTAAGAAGATTGACGCATGGAAAGCGGGACTTGGTGCGAAGATAGAAAAGGCTAATAAAGACCTTGCAGAAATCAAAGATTATAAATTTAAATGCAATTAAGACATTCTCTGTTCTGTTGAAACTGACAGGAATGTTTAATATTTATGGATATATTTAATTATCAGCGTCGTGAAACAACTGTTGTTCATGTTGGCGCTATAGATATGGGCGGTGACAATCCTATACGCATTCAGTCCATGACTACCACTAATACTAATGATACCGATGCTTGTGTAGCTCAGGCTGAAGATATTATTAAGGCTGGGGGAGAACTTGTTAGACTCACTACACAAGGTAGCAAGGAGGCTGAGAATCTAAAGAACATCAATGTTAAGTTGCGTGCTGACGGTTACACTACACCACTAGTTGCTGATGTACACTTCAATCCTAATGTTGCTGATGTTGCTGCATTGTATGCCGAGAAGGTAAGAATTAATCCAGGAAACTATGTTGATCCTGCCCGTAAGTTTATTAAGCAGGAATATACAGATGAAGAATATTCACAGGAACTGAGGAAAATAGAAGACCGTTTCATTCCATTCCTTCATATATGTAAGGAAAATCATACAGCTATCCGTATCGGAGTGAATCATGGAAGTCTAAGCGACCGCATACGTAACAGATACGGTGATACTCCTGAAGGCATCGTAGAGAGTTGTATGGAGTTTTTGCGTATATGTAAGGAGCAGGATTTTAATGATGTCGTAATATCTATAAAATCTTCAAACACCGTAGTCATGGTTCGTTCTGTACGTCTTTTGGTCGAACAGATGGAGAAAGAGGGTATGAAATATCCTTTGCATCTAGGAGTAACCGAAGCCGGCGAGGGCGAGGATGGACGTATAAAGAGTGCTGTAGGGATTGGTGCATTATTGTCTGATGGCATTGGCGATACTGTCCGTGTAAGTCTTAGTGAAGAACCTTCTGCCGAGATACCTGTAGCACGTCATCTTGTGGATTATATATCAAAGAAAGCTGGTCATCTTATCGTTCCTGGTACTCAGGCAAACGAATTTGATTGGCTGCACCCTGAGCGTCGTTTTACCCGTGCAGCGAATGGTATTGGTGGAAGTAATGTTCCTGTTGTGATAGCAAATGGAAAAGGAAATGTAAATTCAACCGATGACAGACAAAAGGCAGACTATCTATATGTTGGTTCTGAACTTCCAGCAGAATTGGATAATACGCAGAATTATATATTAGACTTTAATGTATATGCTGAACTTCAGGCAAAAGGAACTCTTCCTGTTGGCGATAATGGTGCAAAGGGTATATATCCAATATTCCCTATTACGGCAATGCCATTTATCAGTATGATAAAGGCCGAGTTGAAGTTTCTTGTTCTACAGTTTGGTACTCCAACAGAAGAATATATTGCTTGTCTGAAGACTCATCCAGAGGTAGTTGTGGTATGCACAAGCAATCATCAGAATAGATTGGCCGATCAGCGTGCTCTTGTTCATGAAATGTGGAATAACGGGACTTACAATCCTGTTGTATTCACTCAGATGTATAGACATACAAAGGCTGAGAAAAGTGATTTCCAACTAGAGGCTGCCGCAGACATGGGCGCATTGATGATAGATGGACTTACTGACGGTATTTGGCTGATGAATGATGGTGATATTGCGAATGATGTAATTACCGACACAGCTTTCGGAATACTTCAGGCTGCACGCCTTCGTACTAGCAAAACAGAATATATTAGTTGTCCAGGATGTGGTCGTACTCTATATGATCTTCGTGAAACTATAGCAGAAATTCGTGAGGCAACAAAGCACATGAAAGGCTTGAAAATAGGTATCATGGGGTGTGTCGTAAACGGTCCTGGCGAGATGGCTGATGCCGATTACGGATATGTAGGTGCTGGAATAAATAAGGTTTCACTATATCGCAAGCAGGTGTGTGTAGAGAAAAATATACCACAGGAAGTGGCAGTGGAACATCTTTTGGCATTAATCAATAACGATCAAAAACAAAAATAGAAAGACTATGGAACTAAAACAAAACTATCTTGCTGATTCACATCGGTATGATAGCTCAGAAACGTTCTATCGCCGTTGTGGCAAAAGCGGAGTGATGCTACCTAAGATATCACTTGGCTTTTGGCATAATTTCGGTGGTGTGGACCCCTATGAGCGTAGCCGCGCCATTACTCACTATGCCTTTGACCATGGAATAACGCATTTTGATTTGGCTAATAATTACGGTCCTCCATATGGAAGTGCCGAGGAAACAATGGGAAGACTCATGGACGACAGTTTCAAACCTTATCGTGATGAACTGTTTATTTCCAGTAAAGCTGGTTATGACATGTGGGAAGGCCCTTATGGTAACTGGGGATCAAGAAAATATCTTTTCGCCAGTATTGAACAGAGTCTTAAACGTATGCACCTTGATTATGTAGACTTATTCTACAGTCATCGTTACGATCCAAATACACCTTTGGAGGAAACTCTTCAAGCTCTTGTTGACATAGTAAGGCAAGGTAAGGCTTTGTATATAGGTATAAGTAGATGGCCTTTGGAGGCATTGAAGTTTGCTGATAAATATCTAAAAGAACGTGATGTTCCGCTGTTGATATTCCAAGATAAACTGAATTTGCTGAATCGTGGTCCGCAGGAGAGTGGAACTCTTGATTATTGTCATGATAATGGTATTGGTTTTATTGGCTTTTCGCCATTAGCCCAGGGCTTGCTTACTGACAGATACATCAATGGTATTCCAGAAGACAGCAGAATGGCTCAAGGAAAATTCCTTAAGAGCGATATGCTTACACCAGAACTAATCGCTCAGTTAAGAGCTTGGAATGATGAGGCTTCAGTACAGGGTAAGACTCTTGCCGAGAAAGCTTTGTCGTGGATTTTGGAGCAACAGGGCGTAACTAGCGTTATTGTTGGTGCCAGCTCGGTGCCCCAGCTGGAAAAGAACTTAAAGGCTGCTGAATAGCCAATTACATCATATCACATATGCCATATATATATATGTGGCGTATGCGTATGCTTACTTAATATAATCACTTTTAAAATATATTATCATGAATATTAAAACTAGAATAATAACCACGTCGTGTGTAATCGTTTTATTATTAAATAATCTAAGTATGCTTGCTCAAACGCAAAATACTAATTTGAATTTTGGAAATCCAACCACTGAAGAAATGAACATGACTTCTTGTTCTCTCGAACCTAATGCCTCAGCTGTAGTGTTGTGCAGGTTAGACGATGTAAACTATGAAATCAGGGACGGTGGCTTTTGTGTCGTTTATGAAATAAAAGAGCGTATTAAAATACTCAAACCGGAAGGAAAGGACTATGCCAATGTCAGTATCAGTTATGTTGACTTTCAAGGAAATCTTATGAAAAGTGAAAAAATAAATGGTTTGAAAGCTGTGGCTTTCAACATGACTGATGGGAAAGTAGTAAAAACAAAGATGGATGACAAACTTGTTTTTCGTGAACGTCTAGACAAGGAAGATATGTTGATGAAATTTACCATTCCGCAGGTGAAGGTCGGTACGGTCATAGAATACCAATACAAGATAGTAAGTCCTCTTTATTATAACATTAAAAGTTGGTATGCACAAACTTCAATCCCAACAATGTATGCTAATTATAATTTGGTTGTACCTGAGTATTTTCAGTTTAGCATAGAAAACACAGGAATGCATCAAATGCAGCAGAAGGAAAGCCTTACAGGATGTACATTTAATTACAATGGTGAAACTTTGAACTGTAATGGGCAGGAATACCAGTTTACTGGACATGACATGCCTTCAATTAAGGGAGACGACTATGTTTGGCATGCCAAGGATTACAGTAATAAGGTAACGGCAGAACTTAATAGTGTTCGTATTCCTGGAGTTTCTTATCAAAATTATTCTCAAGAGTGGAAAGATATTGATAAATCTTTGCTTGATGATGATGATTTCGGACATCGCATGAATAAGTCTAATCCACTTAAGGATGAGATGGCGGCTGCCAAAATCTATACTATGAAAGACAATACAGAAAAGATAGTCGCAATATACCAACTATTGAAAAAGAAGTTGAAATGGAATGGTGATTATGGATTCTGGGGGCGTTCTTCTCGTAACATCCTAAAAGATGGTAGCGGTAATAATGCTGATATTAATTTTGTATTGATTAACATGCTTAATGATGCTGGTGTAAAGGCTGTGCCTGTTGTTATGAGCACACGTGATAATGGTAGATTACCTCTTACTTATCCTTCTATGAAATTCCTTAATACTTTTGTTGTAGGCGCATATACCAATGATTCCACGATGGTTTTTGTTGATTCATCAGTTGATGATGGATTCTTGAATGTCTTACCTCCAAAGCTGCTTACAGACAGGGCTCGTATAATAGCTAAAAATGATTGCAGGTGGGTTAATTTGCAGGACATAGCACAAGCAAGAAAGAATATTGGAGTTATAGCACAGTTAAATCCTCAGGGACAATTGACAGGTATGGTTAGAAGTACAAGCATGAATAACTTTGCGGCAAGAGTTAGATCTGATTTCAAACACGCTAAGGACAGCGCAACTTTTGTAAGCCAAAAGGCTCAGGAGGAAGGGCTTGAAATAACAGATTATAAAATGAAGGATAGAACGTCTTTCTCGCCTTCTGTTTGTGAAACATATTCTTTCTCAAAAAATTGTGAAGCTACATCTGATCATATTTATGTTAATCCACTTGTCTTAATACCGATAAAAGAGAATCCTTTCACCGCAACGGAACGTAAACTTCCTATTGAATTTCCATATAAGCAATCAATATTACTTAATGTACACATGACAATTCCTGAAGGATATGTTGTTGAGGAGAAAAGCAATGGGGCAAGAATTGAAACTCCAAATAAAGAAATATCATGCAATATAAAGTTTATTGTTGATGGTAAGACTTCTTTTGTGCAATATAAACTAGACATAAACAATACTTTTTTCGGTGTAACGGATTACAATATGGTAAAGGATGTTTATGCAAAGATATGTGAGTATAGTAAAAACATGTTGGTATTAAAGAAAATGTAATGAAAAACCATATATCATTATACATAATCGCAGGATTGCTGATGATTTCAGAATTCTGTAATGCGCAGAATACAAATCTGGAATTTGGAAATCCTACCACTGAAGAAATGAACATGACCTCTTGTTCTGTCGAACCTAATGCGCCAGCTGTAGTGCTGTGTGCATTAAATAATTTAGATTATGGAGTTAGAGATGGTCACTTTTGTATTATTTATGAAATAAAGAAGCGAATTAAAATACTAAAAGCAGAAGGTAAAGACTATGCTAACGCCTCTATTTTTTATAATGATATTCAGAAGGACCCTAAAGAAAGTGATAAGATCATTGAATTAAAGGCTGTAGCTTTTAATATGGTAGACGGTAAAATAGTAAAGACACCTATGGATGACAAACTTGTATTTCATGAGCGAATAGATAAAAATTCTATGTTGATGAAATTTACTATTCCTCAGGTCAGAGTGGGTACAGTTATAGAGTATGAATGTAAAATATCAAGTCCTAATTTTGAGGATATAGCCCCTTGGTATGCTCAAACATCTATTCCAACAATGTATGCTTCTTACCATCTGGTCATACCAGAGTATTTTAGGTTTAACATTGGAAATACAGGAATGTGTAAAATGGATGTGCAAAAAAAACTTGTTCAATGCAAATATGAATATTGGGATCAAACATTAAACTGTAATGGACAAGATTTTAAGTTCACTTCATGCAATATGCCTTCTACCAAGGATGATGGCTTTGTTTGGCATTCCGAGGATTATAGTAATAAGGTAACGGCTGAACTTAAAAGTTTTCATATTCCAGGAATCATTTATAAGACTTATTCTAAGGAGTGGAAAGATATTGATAGCTTGTTGCTTGATGACGATGATTTCGGCTATAGACTAGGAAAATCAAATCCGTTTAGAAGTGAGATGAAAGCTGCCAAAATATATAATATAAAAGACAATACAGAAAAGATCATAGCAATATACAGACTATTGAAAAAGAATTTAAAATGGAATGGCAATTATAGCTTATACGGACGTCCTTTTCGTAATATACTCAAAGATGGTAGTGGCGATAATGCGGATCTTAACTTTGTGTTGATTAATATGTTTAATGAAGCAGGTATAAAAGCTGTTCCTGTTGTTATGAGTACACGTGACCATGGTAGGTTGCCTGTTGGTTTCCCTTCTTTGTATAGCCTCAATAGTTTTGTTGTTGGCGCATATACAAATGATTCGACAATGGTATATATAGATTCATCTGAAGATGATGGTTTGAATGTCTTACCTGCAACACTACTTACGGATAAAGCCCGTATCATAGCTAAGGATAATTGCCGATGGGTTAACTTGCAAGATATTGCAAAAGCTAAGGAGAATATAGAGATTGTAGCACAACTCAATCCTCCTGGAGTATTGACGGGTACTGTTAAAGACACATATCATAATAATTCAGCTGCAAGTGTTAGAACAGATTTCAAACACGCTAAGGACAGTGCTACTTTTGTAAATCAAAAGGCTTTGAAAGAGGGAATTGAAATAACAGATTATAAAATGAAGGATTCAATATCTTTTTCGCCTTCTGTTTGTGAAACTTATTCTTTCTCAAAGAATTGTGATGCTACATCCGATCATATCTATGTTAATCCACTTGTCATAATACCTATAAAAGAGAATCCTTTCACTGCAACGGAACGTAAACTTCCTGTAGAATTTCCTTATAAGCAATCAATATTACTGAATGTACACATGACAATTCCTGAAGGATATATTATCGAGGAAAAAAGCAATGGGGCAAGAATTGAAACTCCAAATAAAGAAATATCATGCAATATAAAGTGTATTGTTGATGGTAAGACTTCTTTTGTGCAATATAAACTAGACATAAACGATACTTTTTTCGGTGTAGCGGATTACAATATGATAAAGGATGTTTATGAAAAGATATGTGAGAGTAGTAAAAAAATGCTGGTATTAAAGAAAATGTAATGAAAAACAATATATCATTATACATAATTGCTGGATTGTTGATGATTTCACAATTCTGTAATGCACAGACAAATGTTATCGTGTTGGATGACAATACTCAGGTACAAGTCCATGACAAGTCATCTGCAACATGCAGAATGCATCGCATAATCAAGGTTATAAATGAAAAAGGTGCTGATGCTGTTAACTTTGATTACCAATGTTCCAAGGATGAGCGGATATCAAGCTTTTCAGGGGTGGTAACTGACCAGACAGGACGTGTGTTGCGTAAGATTAAGAAAGGAGACCTGCTTATGTCTGAGTATTCTCATGAAATGGCAACAGATTACTTTATGATGTATTTCGAATATACGCCACCGGTATATCCAATAACAGTTACTTATGATTGGACTGTTGAAATGTCAAATGGTTTTGTGTCTTTGCCTACTTTTGCTCCACAGACGGATTATGATGTTGAGGTAAACCACGCATCATATAAATTGATAACACCAAACGACAATCCATGTAGATATCAATGTATAAACACTGATTGGAAAGTAAACAAAACTACTATTGACAACAATACAGTTCTTGATGTTTCGATGGATAGTCTACACGCTATCCATAAAGAATCATATTCAAAGCCTATATACCAAATCATACCACGTATACTTTTTGCGCCTGCTGACTTTGTGTATAAGGGTACAACGGGAAGTATGGCTTCATGGCATGATTTGGGATTGTGGTTTAATGGATTGTTGACCGGCAGGGATGTTCTTAGCAATACAGCAAAAACTCAAATACATGAACTAACTGATACTTGCAAGGATGCTAAGTCTAAGATAGCTCTTTTATATCAGTTACTTGAAAAGTCTACTAGATACGTGAGCATTCAACTAGGAATTGGCGGAATGCAACCTATTGCTGCCTCAGATGTTTGTACTAATGGCTTTGGTGATTGTAAGGGATTATCAAACTACATGCGCGCCATGCTTAATGAAGTCGGTATTCGCTCTAATTATACCATAATAAGTACAATATGTCCTCATCAGCAGCCAGCTTTCTCAAGTCTAGACCTGTTCAATCATGCTATATTACAAGTTCCTTTAAAGGGAGATACAATATGGATAGAATGTACTGCTCCAGATTTAGCCCTTGGATATGTTCATTGCGACATAGCCGGACATGATGCTTTAGTGATGACAGATGAAGGTGGAAAACTATGCAGGTTGCCAGAATATGCTGATACAGCTAATGTCCAACATAGCGATATGGACATAACTCTTAGTGCTGACGGAATGGCTGTGATTAAGATGTCGCAGAGTTCATCTATGAGACAATATGAGGACAAACGATTTCTTGTTTCGGCTGATGACAAAGAACGTAAAAAATATATTAATGACGTAATGAAAGTTCCGGATGCTGATATATCCAAAATGGATGTCACGTTACATAAGCACAGCTATTCTGTTCCTTCCATTCAGATTGATGCGTGTATTTCAAGTCATGGATATGCCAATCTTACGGGTAGCAGACTCTTTGTGCCTTTGAATCCCTCGCATAGGGGCTTTACAGTACCAGAATCCAATAAAGTCAGAAAACATGATATATACAAAAGTTATGGATATATTGATGAAGAGAATATAACAATACATATCCCTACAGGCTTTACTCTTGAAGCTTGTCCGCATGACACTATCTATCAATCACCTTTTGGTAAATTAGCTTTTTCCCTTTCTCATAATGGCAACGATATAAAGGTAAATTACAGACTATTGATGAAGAAAGGTTTGTTTGGCGCTGATAAATATTCTCAGCTTTATGATTTTATGAAATCATTGGCTTCATCATACAGCCAGAAGATAGTGTTGAGAAAAATATAGAAATGCTGACAACAAAATTATTTCTTCTTTGATCTGATGTTTCGTGGGTGATGTTCAAGAATTTCCTGCCTAAGTGTAGTAATATCAATGTGAGTGTATATTTCAGTTGTCCCTATATCTTCGTGCCCTAGCATTGCCTGTATGGCACGAAGATCTGCGCCACCTTTCAACAAGGCAGTTGCAAAACTGTGGCGCATGGTGTGTGGTGATATTGTCTTTTTAATGCCAGCTTTTTCTGCTTGCTTTTTTATCATTATAAGTATCATCGTACGTGTAAGATGACTGCCTCGACGATTAAGAAATACGTAATCTTCTTCACCGGTTTTGATATCTAGCTGTTTTCGGTCATAAAACCACAGGCTCAGTTCCTTTATTGCCCGTCGTGAGATGGGTACAAGGCGTTCTTTACTTCCTTTGCCTATTACCTGAACAAATCCCTCGTCAAGAAATAATTGAGACAGTTTTAAGTTTACAAGTTCTGAAACTCGTAATCCACATGAGAACAAAACTTCTATTATTGCTTTGTTGCGTTGTCCTTCTTTAGTCGTGAGATCTATTCCTTTTTCAAGTTTGTCTACTTCTGGAGTAGACAAGACCTCTGGTAGATGTTTTCCTAGATTTGGTGATTCAAGTAACTCTGCGGGATCAGCGTCTATATATCCGTCTAACAGCATATACCGATAGAAAGATCTTACTCCGCTAAGTATTCTTGCTTGTGATGTTGGACCAATACCTTTTTCATGAATAGTGGCAGCAAAATTCTGTAAATCTTCAAGTTGTAACTGCAATACGTTTTTCCCTATTTTAAGACTATAATCAAGCAGGCATTTTATGTCATGTTTATAAGCGTCAATTGTATTTACAGAGTAATTACGTTGCAATTTCAGATATCTCTGATAAGCCCTTAGAATATTAGTAGAATAATTCTTGCCTGTTTCCATTTATTTTATTATTTTTGCAAAGATAGTGCAAGTCGAAGACAATACAAAATAAAAAGCATTTTTATTTTTATTGTTGAGACGCCGCCTATCTTGACCGAAGGTAGAGTAGTGCAAGCCGTAGCTGATACAAAATAAAACAATATATTCTTAAGATTATGAAGATTCAAATCATTAATGGTCCAAACCTCAATCTGCTTGGAGTTCGTGAACCAGGTATATATGGCAGTAGCTCTTTTGAGAGCTACCTTCCACAGCTTAAGGCGAAATATCCTGATATTGAAATAGAATATTATCAAAGCAATATTGAAGGCGAACTCATAGATAAATTGCAGGAAGTAGGATTCTCTTATGATGGAATCGTTCTTAATGCCGGCGCATATACACATACTAGTATTGCCTTGCAAGACTGTATTCGAAGTTTGAAGTGTCCAGTTGTTGAAGTTCATATCAGTAATGTTCATAAGCGAGAGGAGTTCCGTCATTATTCATATCTAAGTCCTGCATGTCTTGGTGTAATTTGTGGATTCGGATTTGCTGGATATGACATGGGAATACAGGGAATATTAGCTAATATACCTGAAAAGAAATAGTAATGAATAGACATGGGGAAATAAATGTCCCAGCACTGCAAAGTGTTGAGGAAGACATTAATAATTATATCGCAAAGCACATCGATCCGGAAAGCGAATATTTGTTTAGCCTTTATAGGGCAACCAATATACATACAGTTCATGGTCGTATGGCAAGTGGACATATTCAGGGACAGCTTTTGAAGATGCTTGTTGGCATGATTAAACCTAAGAATATTCTTGAGGTTGGTACTTTTAGCGGATACAGTGCCATAAGTATGGCTAACGGACTGGATAGCGACGGAAAGATCTACACGTTTGAGATCAATGATGAAATGGAAGATTTCACTAGAAAATGGATTGAAGGTTCTGACGTTGCTGATAAGATAGTTTTTAATATCGGTGATGCAAACATCCTTGCACCCAAATTAGGGATAGACTTCGATATGGCTTTTATTGACGGAGACAAACGTACTTATATAGAAACCTATGAGATGACAATGAAGATATTGCGCAAAGGTGGATATATACTTGCTGATAATACATTATGGGACGGACATGTAATAGATCCTGCTTATGATCGTGACCGACAGACTATTGGCATAAGAAATTTCAATGATCATGTAGCTGCTGATGATAGGGTAGAAAAGGTGATATTACCAATTCGTGACGGATTGTCATTGATAAAGAAGATCAAATAAGCCTCTTTTATACTGTACGTTCTACCAGAAAAGTTTTTTTAATGCCACTAATGTCACTTTGCCACAAACCCTTTATTTATCGGGCTTCAGCCAGTGACATTAAGTGACATTATCGGGTTAAAAGTGACATTAAACTGGAAATCACACCTGTTTTTAGCGTTTTTTTCGCAATTATGCTATTAACATAATACATGTTTGCTCTTATAAAGTTTTATCGAATATAAACGCGGACTTCCAGAATAACATGATTAATTCAAGATCTACTCCGTACATATATAAACATAAGAAAATAATTTTGAAAGGTGCAAATAAATATATTAACAGAGCACACAAACGATTACCTAAATTTTCACAGCTTTTGGGTAATTCGATTACACCAACATGTGTGTAATCGAATTACCTCAGCACGTGTGTAATCCGATTACCCAACGTAGGTAATCGGGTTACACAACGTGAACAACTCTATTACCCACGTTAGGTAATTCAATTACCTAACGTGAAAAAGGATATTGCCTGATGTAGGTAAACAAATGATTATCAATCCTTTTTCTTCTTAAACCAATCCTTTGGGAAAAGATCTAAACAGTATGCATCAATAATGCAACAGAATACAAATCCAAATATAGTTCCCATAATTTCCATTTTTACACGATGTTATTATTTTTTTTATTCCAAATCTGTGCTAAAGTTGTAGATTCATTGCAATACACTAGTTTCCAAGGATGTATAATAATACAATTCCGATTGGAAGGCTAACAGCCTTTTCATGTTAACATAATAGTTACCCCATTTTAGCATGAATGCAGATTGATTAGTAAAAAGAGATACTCTAGATAGCACTATATTGTACAAATCTCAAGAGACGGAATTTAAAGAAAGTCCACCTCTTGAGATTTAAATTTTGTAGTAAGAAAGTACTACTTCAGTGTGACTCCAAATACAAAATGTACATCTTCTCTGTTAGGATTCCATATAAGTTGGGTGAAAATAGGCAACGAAAATTTATCAGTGATTTGAATGTTCTTAGAGGCTTTAAGAGACACATTGGTAATAGCAAAACTCTCGTTTTTGTAGTTTGCAGGTGATTCAAATGGACTGAAGCCAACTGCTGCATTTAAACTTACATCTTTAACAGTAAATGGGTAAGCGACTTCTCCATAAGAGGAATATGCGTTTTTAACCTCTCCTTTAGCATTGGTCTTCTTATCCGATCCCCAAATCATTGTGTACCATGAAAAACTTAAAGGCATCTTCTTTATTGGCAAAGTGTAGGATAACCCTGCTTCTAGAATATGATCTGTTTGGTGATTATCTAACTGGAAATAATGATTATTCCCGTTTTTATGAGTGTTATAAATGCCAGACTGACCTCCCCACCAATAGTCTACTACTGAGGCAGTAATGCCATTAAGGGTATAAGCAGCAGTAACATCGGCTTCTTTATATCCCTGTCCAGTAACATCTGTACTACCCCAAGCAGTTAACGAGAAGTTCCCGGCTGTCATCCCTAAACTAGGCTGAACCGAAGCCCCAGACTCGTACATTCCACGCCAAACGTATGAGCTGACAATATCGCCTTGCAAGCTAATATTAACTTTGCGATCTTCTTGCGCATTACAAAAAATGGTTGGCACACAAAAGAAGACAACGGTTGCCGATAAAATCCTTAAAAATGATTTTTTTTCTTTGTTCATAACTTTGTTTTTTTATGTAATTATATTATTTGTTGTTTTGATCAAGTGCGACATTTAGTTTGAGTACATTTACTTTTGCCGTACCAAAAATTCCTAAAAATGGGCCTTCGACAGCTTCATCTACAATGGACTTCACTTTCATTTCGTTTAAGCCTCGGGCCATCGCTACCCGCTTTACTTGTATATAGGCACATTCCGGAGTAATATCGGGATCAAGCCCGGAACCACTTCCTGTAACCATTTCGGCAGGCACTTGCTTTCGCTGTAAATAAGGGTGATGTACTAAGAAGGTATCAATGCGAGCTTTTACAACTAACAAATACTCTTTGTTCGTGGGGCCTTTATTACTTCCACAAGAACTTGTTGCATCATAGCCTTTACCTGCTGATGAAGGACGTCCCCAAAAGTAGGTTTCTTTGGTAAAGGACTGACCTATATTAGTAGCACCCACTACTTTCTCGTGGAGTGTTACTAATTCGGCATTTCCTTTATTTGAGTTTGTAAGGCGAGCAAAAATCCAGAGTACAAATACATATACTATAGCGAGTATCACACAAAATGCAAGAGTTAGTTTGATTGACTTTATTAAATTTTTCATCTTTTCTATATTTTAATAAGTTAGAATAAAAGACCGATAAAAATATCTATTAATTTTATTCCGATAAATGGAGCGATTACACCTCCTAGACCGTAAATAAGCAAATTACGGCGAAGTAAAGCCGAGGCTCCAATTGGCTTATATTGCACACCTCTTAGTGCTAATGGAATTAGGATAGGGATAATGATAGCATTGAAGATAACGGCACTCAGGATGGCACTTTCCGGACTATGCAAATGCATAATGTTTAATGCTGAAAGTTCGGGAATAGCAATCATAAACAAGGCAGGAACTATGGCAAAATATTTGGCCACATCATTCGCGATGGAGAAGGTGGTTAGTGTTCCTCTGGTCATGAGCAACTGTTTTCCAATTTCTACGATTTCTATTAGCTTAGTGGGATCATTATCTAGATCCACCATATTTCCAGCTTCCTTGGCTGCTTGTGTTCCACTATTCATGGCAATTCCTACATTGGCTTGTGCTAACGCGGGCGCATCATTGGTTCCATCGCCCATCATGGCTACCAGTTTGCCTGCATTCTGTTCCTTCTTAATATAATTCATCTTATCTTCAGGTTTGGCTTCTGCGATGAAATCATCAACTCCGGCTTTCTCTGCAATATACTTCGCAGTAAGGGGGTTATCACCGGTTACCATTACTGTTTTTACTCCCATTTTGCGTAAGCGTTCAAAACGTTCCTGAATTCCGGGTTTTATGATGTCCTGTAGTTCTATAACTCCTGCTATTTTCTTATTGATGCAGACTACAAGTGGTGTACCTCCGTTCTTGGAGATGGACTGAACTTGCTGTTTTGTATCCTGAGGAAAGGAATTGCCAGCTTCTTCTACCATCATTCGAATGGTCTCAAAAGCTCCTTTTCGAATTTCAGTTCCATCGGTCAGATTTATACCGCTACATTTGGTTTCGGCAGAGAACTTCACCATATGGGCTCCCGTGGTATCGAGATCTCTCATCCGCAGATTGTTTTCATGACCTAATGCAATAATTGATTTCCCTTCAGGAGTATCGTCTGAAGCCGAAGAAAGCATGCAATATTTTACAAAATCGGTAAAACTAACATCCATTGAGCTGCTTTGTGTAGGATAGAACTTCGTAGCTTTGCGATTACCAATGGTAATAGTTCCGGTTTTATCGAGTAAAAGAACATCAATATCGCCTGCTGTTTCTACAGCTTTGCCTGATTTGGTAATAACGTTGGCACGCAAGGCGCGATCCATTCCGGCAATACCGATAGCGGAAAGTAGCCCCCCAATAGTGGTAGGAATCAGGCACACAAACAAAGAAATCAGAGAGGCTATGGTAAGGGTAGCTCCGGTGTAGTCGCCAAAAGGTTTTAAGGTGAGGCATACAATGACAAACACCAATGTAAAACCTGCCAACAAGATGGTTAATGCTATTTCGTTGGGTGTTTTCTGTCGTGAAGCGCCCTCTACTAAGGCAATCATTTTGTCGAGAAAGCTCTCTCCAGGTTCGGTGGTAACTAGTACTTTAATTTCATCAGATAGTACTTTTGTACCACCAGTTATGGAACTTTTATCACCACCTGACTCCCGAATTACCGGTGCACTCTCTCCCGTAATAGCACTCTCATCGATAGAGGCTATGCCTTCTGTTATTTCTCCATCTGAAGGGATAATATCGCCCGCTTCACAAATAAAGATATCTCCTTTTTTAAGTGTCGAGCTGCTAACTATGACAATTTTTCCATTCACTATTTTCTTAGCCGGCGTATCTTCACGTGTCTTACGTAAACTGTCGGTTTGTGCTTTACCGCGTGCTTCGGCAATTGCCTCTGCAAAATTTGCAAAGAGGAGCGTTAGAAGTAGCATTATGAAGACAAACAGGTTGTATCCGAACGACCCTTGTGATGGATTACCCATAGAATAAAGCGTAACCAACAACATAGTAAATGTAGAGACCTCTACGGTGAACATAATTGGGTTCTTAATCATTATTCGTGGATTCAATTTCACGAATGATTGTTTAAGGCTTTCCTTTACTTGCTCCTTTTGAAATAAGGAGGCAGATTCATTCTTTTTCATATCTTTTTCAATATCTTATTCTACAAACTAAAATGTTCTGCGATAGTGCTTAATGCCTGTATTGGGAAAAATGAAAGGGCTGCAATTATGAAAATAACAGCAAATGTCATCACCCCAAATGTCGCAGTATCTATTTTTAACGTTCCAGCACCTTCTGGAATGTACTTCTTCTTAGCTAGGAGCCCGGCTATAGCAACCTGTCCTATTATAGGAATGAAGCGACTCAGAATCATCACAAGTCCGGTGGATATGTTCCAGAATAGAGTATTGTCAACCAAGCCTTCAAAGCCTGAGCCATTGTTGGCCGATGATGACGTGAATTCGTAAAACATCTCACTCAATCCATGAAAACCGGGATTGTTAAGCCATCCGCCCTCTCCTGCTACATATCCAGATGTATGTACAAACATCCATGCTGAAAGTGCTGTGCCGACTAGAATTAGGAAGGGATGAAAGAGTGCTAAGATTGTGGCAATCTTCATTTCTCGAGCTTCTACCTTTTTGCCTAAAAGTTCAGGGGTACGCCCCACCATCAGCCCACTGATAAACACGGTGATAATGATGAAGACATAATAGTTCAAGAAACCTACACCAACTCCTCCAAACCATGAGTTAATTTGCATGTTAAGCATCTCGGTCATTCCACTCAATGGCATCATGCTATCGTGCATGCCATTCACAGAGCCATTAGAAGTAACTGTGGTTGCAGAACTCCAGAGAGCGGTAGCTCCGGACCCAAAACGGACTTCTTTGCCTTCCATAGATCCACCATGTTGAGTAATGCCCATCGCCTCTAATCGTGGATTGCCATGCATCTCTTGATAAACATTGATACTGGTACTCACTAAAAAGGCAAGCAACATCACAGCAAATATGCTGTAAGCTAGTTTTTTGCGTTTTAGAGTAAAGCCTAATGCAAATATCATCGCCATTGGAATAAGCAAAAGGCTTATACACTCAACCATATTGGTTAGATAGCTTGGGTTTTCAAGGGGATGTGCAGAGTTAGCGCCAAAATAACCTCCTCCATTGGTACCTAATTGCTTGATAGCAACAATTGCAGCAGTGGGGCCTTGCGATATAGTTTGCTTAGCACCTTCCAACGTTGTTATATCCATTTTTCCATCAAAGCCCATTGGTGTACCTTGCAGAATAATGATAAAGCCAACAATTAAGGATAACGGCAACAAGATGCGAGTACAACTGCGAACAAGAAAATACCAAAAGTTACCTATGGTTTTTGTGCTCTTGGCTGCCATTGAACGCATAATGCCTGCCATAGCTGCCATGCCGGTCGCTGCGGTTATAAACTGGAACAGCATAACGACAAACAACTGGGTAAAGTAGGTTAGCCCACTTTCACCACTATAGTGCTGTAAATCGCAATTTACTAAAAAGCTGATACTAGTGTTGAATGCTTGGTGAAAGGACTGCGAAGAATTGCCGTCCGGATTAAGTGGCAACCACGACTGGCAAACCAGTAAAAGCATACCCCAAAAAAACAGGAAAAAGTTCAACGTAAGCAAAGCTTTCAAGAAATGCTTCCAATTCATTTCTTCTTTCGAGTTGATTCCGCAAATTTTATATAGGAAGTTTTCCAACGGATTCATAAAGTCGGACCAACTTTTTTCTCCTTTATAAACTTTTGAGATGTACTTGCCTAATGGCCAAGCTAAGCCAATCATAAGCACGATCTGTGCAATAATTCCAATTAATTCTGTATTCATTTATGTCTGAATTTAATTTATTTGTTTTATCTCTGTTTCAAAATTTCTCGGGCTTTATTAGCACATACATCAAATAGATGAAGATACCAATACCAAAGATAAATGATAATGTAAACATAATATTGATCCTCCTTTTCTTTAAATTTTTTCAAACCATTCTACACTCTTAAAAAAAATCACGAAGCAAGCTGCACCAATTAAACAGCAAATACTAATTCCTAAAATTTCATTCATTTCTTTTTTGTTTTATATTGTTATTAATATGTTTGCATAAGTATATGCCAAAATTATGCCAACCGATGCGAATGGTATCTAAAACGCTTAATAACAGGCACTTAACTAAAAAGGGCTCACCTGCATTTGCAGGTGAGCCCTTTCCATTTTGGATAAACGGTTAACTCGTTTTGAAAACTTTTAGAGTTTATATTCTTCGATCTTTCGGTAAAGTGTCGTAAGCCCTATTTTTAGCAAACGGGCAGCTTCGCTTTTATTTCCTTGAGTATATTGTAATACACGTGCTATATGACGACATTCCATGGCCCCCATATCAAATTCAGATAATCCTTTGCCATCGGAATTTTCCATATGCATATTATGCATATCAAGTGGAAGATCTTTCGGTTCAATGCAGTTGTTGTCACTCACAATCAAGCTTCTTTCAATCACATTGCGAAGTTCTCGAATATTCCCCTTCCATGGATATTCTTTAAATATGCTTATCACTTTTTCTGTAAGATTAATTTGTGGATATCCAAGTTTCTCTGAAAAGAAATGCACAAAAAATTGTGCAAAGATCTCAATGTCTTCTTTTCGCTCTCGAAGGGAAGGTAGATGAATCTGGAAAACAGAAAGGCGATAAAACAAATCTTCACGAAAGTTTCCTTTCTCTATTTCGGCCTTTAAATCACGATTAGTTGCTGCAATAATACGTACATTCACTTTTGTGGGTTTGGTTTCACCTAATTTAATATACTCACCGGTTTCTAATATACGTAGCAATTTGGCCTGTAATTCAAAGGCCATTTCTCCTATCTCATCTAAGAATAGTGTTCCATTATTAGCCTCTTCAAACAATCCTTTTTTATCTTTCAAAGCACCTGTAAACGAACCTGTTTTATGACCAAACATCTCGCTTTCCAATAGTTCTTTACTAAATGAAGAACAGTTCACAGCCACAAAATTATTATTTTTTCTGGAACTATTCTGATGAATAGCTTGAGCAAAAACTTCTTTACCGGTTCCTGTTTCTCCTGTTAATAAGACAGGGACATCAGTTACAGAAACCTTTAATGCCAAAGACTGAACTTCTCTTATCTCTTTAGAATGCCCTAAAATAGAGTCTAAAGAATACATTGCACAAGCCTTACTCTCCTTTTTTTTCACTAAATTATTCGTTCTTGCCTTTTCCATAGCCCTACTAACCAATGGAATAATCTTATTATTGTCATTTCCTTTGGTTATATAATCGAATGCTCCATTTTTAATTGCTTGCACGCAATCGGGTATATTGCCATGAGCCGTGAGTAAAACGATTTCTATTTTGGGATCTCTCTTTTTTATATTTGTAACAAGCTTTATTCCATTTCCATCTGGTAAGGACACGTCACAAATAACTACTTCTGGGGCATGAAACTCCAGTAATTTTAAAGCTGACCTACAGTCTGCTGCACTGAGCACTTCATATCCTTCAAGTTCCATTAAGCGAGTGAGATGTTTCCGAATCTGTGCTTCGTCATCCACAATAAGTATTTTATCCATCTGTTTTTTATGAAGACTAAATAAATTAAAAGATGAGCTATTTAGCTGAATTGGGACTACAAATACTATCTGTATCTTTCCATATTTTCACTTCCTCTGCTTCTAAAGCTGCACCTATGGAGAAAGCACTATAGTTACTTTCTTTATTGTTCAGATTATCGATTTTACCGTAAGCATTTACGCAAATATCGCCCTGTGTGATGAGGGTCGGAGTATCTTTATGAACTAAAAGAATATCTTTTAGATGACTTTTCAGATAATTCATATCCAGGTTTCTGTCAGTACCCTTCTTTAGAAATTCTGTAGAGAGAAGAAATGAATTTTTCACCCCTTGTTCTTCGAGGTAGTAACTAAACAAAGCAGAAGTAATGAGTTCGCCTTGTGCAACAATCTGCTTTTCTTCAATAGGCTTTAATGTTTCCCTGGCGAAAGTCCAAATCACACGCAAACAACTGAGTATATAGTTTAGTGCGCGTTCTCTAATACCCTCTGTATTCAGTAGGTTATTTAGAAATTCAAAAATCTTAAATTCCAGTCGCGTAATCGCCTCATGCGCTTTCTCTATTTCGTGACTAAAAAAACAAGCAGCTATTCTTTGTAAACTGATTACAGTCTCTGATGGAGCAGAGAGAACAACGACTTTAGGAGCATCGTCACGGAGGACATTTGCTACACTCTTTATCTTTTCTATTGAATCAATTGATGATCCTCCAATTCTATAAACTTTCATTTTTTCTTTTTTAATTGTGGTGACCAACTTTTTATTTTTACAACAACCCTTTCGTTATGGTATGGTATTTACCAAAATAGAACTGTCCGCATTTCCTTTTTGTTTTCATAGAAACAAGCTAATATTACTTTCCTACAAAAGAAGAGTGCTTTTGTCTTAGGTAACGATGCTGTATATAATTCAAATACCATGCCAAAAGATACACATGATAGTTATTATAGAAGTACCTTACCACCGATTGTAGTGGACATTCTCTTGCTTCTATTTTGAACTTGCCTAAAATTAAAATTAGTCTTCCCTTTTATTCAGAATCTTATGCGCCTTTCACCTTTTTACACATATTGAAAAGTACACGGATCAAACTTAGGGAAACGATATTGAAGAAACTTTAATATATAATGGCTCAGTTGTAAAAGTCCGTGGATAGACTCGCAAAGTGGAAGGCTATCTACAGACTTTTACGACTGAGCCAAAAATCGCCAAAAATAGGTGCAATTTACTGTTTAATGTCACTTTTAGCCCGATAATGTCACTTGATGTCACTGGCTGAAGCCCGATAAATAAAGGGTTTGTGACAAAGTGATATTAGTGGCATTAAAAAAACTTTTCTTAGTTAGCCCATTTACTGGGGGATTATAATAATCAATGATTGAGAACAGCTGCATTAATATTTATAGTACGTAGTTTCGATATTATCTCCAATTCAGAAACGTCACTGCATTCTACTTTTAGAACTTTCTCCCAGTCTTCAAAATCTAAACTGATATGAAATATTTTGAAACTATTTTTCAACAAAGTCTTTATATGTTTTATCTGTTTTTTCTTTGAAACCGAAGTTGTGAATATTAAAATTTGATGTTTCATATTGATATAATTTTATAATTTCAACTTTTCTTTTAAAATCTTATATCCTGTCAGACTTATTCTTATCTGCTCACCATTGTTAAGAGACAACATCTGTTTCTGACCATACCTTTCTATTTTAGATATTTTACTGATGTTGACAATATATGAGCGGTGTACTCTTGCAAACTCATTACTTGGTAGGGATTCTTCATAATCTTTAAGTCTTTCGCTTTTAAGCCAGTGCCCTTGATCTGTAACTACAGAAACATAATCATCTTCAGCTTTAAAGTATATAACTTCATCTACAGGTATTACCTTTATTTTTGTTCCAACCTTGACAGTTATACGTTCAATAACATCAATTGGTACCACTGTTTCTAATTTGCTCTCTATATCTGCATGTTCATCATTCTCAAAATCATTCTCAGACATATTACTTATATAATATCTTCTGAACGATGCATAAATGACAATAAGGCAAAAAACTCTTGCTGGCAATGATTGAAAATATATTGATAAGCTTTCTTTTGCAAATTCAGTCATAACTAGATATTCTAATAATACCATTATTGTGACAGACAAAAGTGCATAAGCAATATGTATAGTCACAGACTGATAAAAGCCTAGAATTTCAATACGGCTATATGTAAATATGCTCCATAAAATCACAGCTTCACAAAAAAGCAGTAAAGAGCTTATTATAGCATCAGCACTAATACCAATGGGTGAGAGACTAAAGGATAATCCAAAACTCAATGCATAAGCAACACCCAGCAACACGGATAGAAATATGTGATGCTGACGCGTTAATGAGTTATGTAGTATCGGATTTTCCATTATTCTATACTTCCTCCACCTAATATGAAGCTGGCGTCTATAATCAGGCGTCTGTCGTTGTTTACTCCGTTAGTACGTCTATGATCACCGAAGCCACCTAAGATAGAATCGCTATTAACCTTAACATTCCAATCTAATGGCAATAATAGTGTTACACCACCACAAATAGAACTAATTTTAAGTGTTGTGTCACCTTCAGGGAGTGTTGTTCTGCGTAAGTCTAGTTTTGCACCTCCCATAATCGTACTTATCTCACCTCCGTAGAATACTGGTTCTAAAAATATTTCATCAATACCGTTCATGACAAGATTATAATCTACCTTACCGTCTTTAGAACCTATATTACTTTTCATTCTACAACTGTTATGATGAAATCTATGATGATTGTGCCTATGAAATATAATTAATAAACCTATTGCTATGATAATTACTGGCCAGAATGTGGCATGCAGTGTTGCTTCAGAATAGCTGAATCCCAAAATGGGAGATAATTCTGGCATAAGAAACCAAATACCAATAATAGCTAGAACTAATCCACTTACATAATGATGTTTATATATAGCGATAGCGCTCCATAATAAGATTAACGACTGCCATGAGACAATAATACTTTTCCACGCCTCAGGAAATAGCCCCAAATTTGATAATAGGTATATCACACCTACTGCAATGAAAACGGTCCCCAAAACAAAATTTTTAGAATTGCTTCTTTCCATAATTTTATATTTATATGTTTATTATTCTATCAAAAAATATTCAATAGCATTCTTTGCTCCCTAATATTTTGATGATACAAAGGTATAAACTAATTGATTGTTTTGCAATACCTTATCGGTGAACTAATGTATTACGATCGGTGAATGTAATATTAAATTCGGTGAATCTCAGACATAATTAGTGATATTATTCGCTGGTCAAAGCCTTTGCTATCTTTAAAAATTTGTTTTCCGACAATATTTCATGAGTGACAAATTTCCCTTTATAGAAGAGGCAATAAGTAGTAAATGGGGATGGCGCATTCTGAGCTTCTGCTGCTGTTTCAATTTTGACAGACTTGAACGAAATGTCATTTTCATTTGCGACAACTTCTATCAATGGGGCATATTTTGCAGTGAATGGGCATTGAGCTGTATAGTACAGCACCATTCCTTTTCCTTGTATCGTAGTATTCTTGACCGATTGTTTGAATTTAGGTATTTCTGCTGTATTATCGAATGGAAGATATAGCAGTTCGAAATATGGCTCGGCAGTATCTGCGAGTTTAAATCCTTTGTGGCGGAGGTATTTTGGATCAGCAATAAATGGCATCTTCTTTTTTGATGATAATATAACTAATCCCTTCATTCCCTTTTCTTTGCTGTCACGTATGCACTCTTCAAGTAGCATACTTGAGTTACCTTGTCCCTTAAACTGTCCACTCACCCACAAACAGTCTATGTACATATATCCTGGGGCCTCAATAGGAGCCCATGCTTTCTCGGCAGGGATGTATTCAATGAAACATTTACCTCTTACATTTCCTTTCTTGAAAACAAGACCCTCATCAAGTCTTTCGGCTATCCATGATTTCTTGGATGTCACTTGAATATCTTCTTTATTCGATATAGCACAGCATATATGCTCATTCTTTAGATTTTCTTTTGTAATTGTGATTATGTCCATAGCATTGTTTGTTATAAGATGTTGTATTTATTAATTATGTTTTGCAACTTCTCAAGAAATATGCATGCTTGCTCACCATCCATCTGTGTGTGATGAAACTGGAAAGATATCGATAGTGTTGTTTTCATCCATCTTCGTTTATATTTTCCCCATGCCATAAAAGGATTGTTGAAAATTCCAGAATAGAGGTTTACAATGCCGTCAATATCATATTTGACAAGTGCAGAAGTGCCTATTATCATATAATCATCACCTAAATTATGTGCATTGCCAGTTTCGTATACTAGTTTAGTCAGTCGTAGATAATTACTGCAAAACAACTCAATGTCATCGGAGAAGGGAATGTCACAGGTGTTGATTTTGCCATCTTTGGTCTTTACAACGATATTTATTCCGAGCTTATCGAATTGTATCAATTTCCTATTAACCGGCAACAAATGAAACTCTTCAATATCTGATGCAGCCTTTCCTATGCACCAACACATAAGCATGTTGAATTTATATCCAGACTTGTGTGCTAATTTTACAAGACGCTTGACGTTCAAGGTCTTGAAAATCGTTACCATTGGCATGGGTGCTTTCTTCCATAATTCAAAAGCAACAGCTCGTTTAGTTTGTTGTGGATCTATTTCTTTCATGTAGTCTTATTTTTCCAGTTTGTTAATATCTCCGTTTATTATATTTTCTAAATTATCTTTCACTTTTTCATCAGCCCAGTTCCACCACTGCATATCCTGTAACTTCTTTATAGTATCATTATCAAATCGTTTGCGGATTTCCTTTGCAGGTACTCCTCCAACGATAGAATAAGGTGCTACGTCTTTTGTTACAACAGCACGTGTGCCAACTATCGCTCCATCGCCAATAGTTACACCTTGCATGATGATGGCTTCATAGCCAATCCATACATCATTACCGATAATGATGTCACCATTATTGTCCCATGCTCGGGCTACATCCCATTCATCTAGCCCCCATTCTCCAGGGAAAACTGGGAATGGATAAGTGGAAAGAGACTTCAAAGAATGATTTCCTCCTGTAAACATAAACTTCGCGCCACATGCTATAGAGCAGTATTTGCCAATCACAAGTTTTTCTTTGTTGCATAATGGATAATGATAGAGCACATTGTTGTGCTCAAAATCACGTGGATCGTTCACAAAATCATTATACATTGTGAAGTCACCTACTATGATGTCGGGGTCTTTTACTACGGATTTGAGATAAACACTCTCTGTTCCGTTATTTCCTTTGCGTGGATATATTTGTTTTGGATTCATAATTAGATTGCAAATATTTTTTTTTCAATTTGTATTTTTCACACAACGACCTGCGTGAATCTTCGTCTAGAGATTTCATGTAACGATTCCATCCTGGACAAAAGTTGATGTGCCAACGCCAAAAGCGGCCTGTTAGCGATTTAGGGTTAATATCATATTTTGCCCTCATTGAACATTTCTCACATTGTTGTTCATTCTTCATATTCTCGTATTTTTAGTTTTTTCTTTCAAAGCCTTTATCCCTCCAAATAGATATAAAAGTCCAATAATCATGGAAGCTGATGTGGATGATAATTCAAGGTATGTAAAATGGTTTACCATGATTGATATGCCCCACAAGGCACGCATGATAAATAT
The DNA here is from genome assembly GCF_051059605.1 of Prevotella sp. Classification (GTDB taxonomy): domain Bacteria; phylum Bacteroidota; class Bacteroidia; order Bacteroidales; family Bacteroidaceae; genus Prevotella. The sequence goes on along the minus strand of NZ_CP050883.1, from coordinate 2,484,588 downwards.
TATTGCGATGACAAAGATGACTTCTCGGATAAGTGGAAGCCTAAAGATGATGCCACATGCCGACAGTGCGTATAAAGCACAAGCCAGGAAACATAATGAAATAATTATTGTGATAATATATGGGAAACTATTACCATAAGTTTCTGCAAATCTGTTCATTAAATCGGCTATACCATAAAATTTAAAAATCGTCTCAAGAAAAATAAGACAAATTAAATGTCCAAGAAACAAAATTATATTAATATATGCTCCTATAAGTAAAGCCCAATTCTTAGTTGAAATTTTCTTTTTCATTTTTATATGTTTTTTATTATTCACAATTCCATTTTAAATGCGTGCAAATATGCACCTGCTTTTGTAACTGTTACTATGTTATACTTTCCAAAATAACAACTTACTTACTGCAAGTAAAGCAGGTCGCTGCTATGGAAGCAGCAACCTGTAATACTTTTTAGACTTTCTTGCCTATATAAAATACATAGCCATAATAGTGCTTGTATTTTGAATAAAGGTCTGCTTCATGTCGCATGTTATCTACTAGCTCCTTAGCAGTGGCATTATCAGCATGATTTCTCAAAAATATTTCTTGTGCTTTCTTTTGTGGCACATAGTAGCAATCTGTCCAACATTCTTCGGGCAATACAAAAGTTGCTATTGGGATATAACCTGCGCTTTGTAGATGCTTTACCTTATTGGAAATTGTGTCTATTTCTGGATAGGCATCTGTCCAAAAATCAGCTATTTCAGATGGGCGGTTTTCTGTTAACCATGATGCTTCTGTCACTGCAACATAACCGCCTGTCTTGATAAACCGATGCCAATATTCCAAACCATGTTGAAAACCGATGTTATATATAGCTCCTTCACTCCAAATCATATCAAACTCGTCATTAGCAAAAGGCAGCTCATCCATAGAACCGATAATCGCATTTACTCTGTTAGACAAGTTCAGGGTTTTAAGTTGTGATTTAAGTTTATCTACAAATGTGGGAAACAAATCCAAAGCTACAATCTGCGCAGGAGTATTTTGCGCCAAAGTAATTGTCTGCCTTCCTGTTCCGCAACCTAAGTCGGCTATTTTGCTGTTTGGCGAAAGACCTTTGATATAACTGATTGCCAATTTAGTCATTTCTTCACTACCTGGACCTTGGCGGTCTATGCTTGAGAAATAATTACATATTAGATTAAAATCAAATTCATTGATTGATTTTTCATTTTTATCATTCATGATGTTTAAAATTAATTGTTTATAAATGTATATTACTTATACATCTCAGACATTGAACAATGCCCGAGGAAACAGAATAATAACCTATAACCGAAAGGTTATAAGGCTATTTACTTCACAATATCCAAATTTGTATTAAACATCCGTTGACAAAGTTAGTAATTTTTTCTTTAATGGTCACAATAGAAAGATGATATTTTTTATTTCTTTTAAATAATAATACCACATAATATGTTTATAAACAATCATTTGCGACTCAATAGCCTATATTTATTGGTTGATATTACCCTTGCTATATGCTTGTATGATTTCTTATATCAATTTTGGATTATCAATATTCATTATAGGTGTGTTGCACAATTACCTAATGTGCCGTCTAACCATTTCATGATATATTCATCATGTGTAAAACCTTGTATATGTCCATCGTAAGGATATACGACATGTTGTTTTTTTGAAGTAATGAGATTGTACGCTGCGAAACCTACATGCGCAGGACAGTCATCATCAAATAATGCAACGGTAAAAAGCACTGGACATTTGATTTTAGAAGCGAATGAACGAGTATCAATATAATCTTGAATATTCATTACATCATTAAATGTACAAGGATTACCATAGTAAGCCAAATCATTTTTTAGTTCAGTCTCGCATGTGGTGCGGATTTTTATCTGATGGCGCATATCACATGGGAATGGATCGAAATATGCACATGCAGCAATACGATCGGAACATAAAGCAGCTGTTGCTAGAGTAAGTCCGCCACCTTGACTTCCACCTTTTACTGCAATTTTATCGTGATCCACTTCTTCTCTGCTGCATAGAAAATCGACAGCACGTACACAATCCATGTATATGCCGCGATAAGAAACGCTGTCCTTATCATATAATTTGTATCCCCATATCCCAGGCAATCCAAACCCAGGATTAAAAACATCGGCGCTAATGCCATGACCTCTTACACAAAGCGCCAATTCTATCCTGTCTGTATTGTCGCTTAGCATACCGTCTATATTTTCAAATCCCCATCCATAACCAGGCACTTGCAACACAGCTGGGTGCTTTCCTGATGTACGTGGTACGAAATAATATCCACGAATGGTTATGTTTCCTAAAGACTGCATCTCAACGATGTATACATCTCGCTTACTTTTCATGCAAAGGGAATCTACCTTATGTATTCTATATTGTGGTGATATCGAAGCTAGTTCCGACTTAGCCATAGTCCAATAATCGTCGAAATCGTTTTTAACAGTATTGCTGCAATTTATCTGTTCTGGGTTTACAGCCATCCATTGAGCATCTCCGCAATAACCTTTCCCATGCAATAATGCTGTTATCTGATAGAAACCTGGAGATGCACATAGTCTATTAAGATTGATAATCTTTACAGAATCTTTACTGTCCAAAGCTATCAAACTGTCTATAATGGGTTTATGAAAATCGTTCTCAATATTAAGTCTTACAAATGCTTTCTGATTTGTATGGTAATGAATAGTTATTTTCTTGTTCTCATTAGTAAATACATGGTTCTTTATCGGCATTGAAATTTTGATGCTTTCGATATTATCACCATTAACAGGACGCAAAACAATCATGGTGTTGCTAACTCCGCCTGTATATCCTAGCGATGAACAATTTATCGAAATCTTGTTATTACTTTTGTGCAGGATATTCCTTGCAATTACAAATGATTCGATAGTATCTTTATTCTCCCAGAACCGATTTCTAATATTTTTTGCGATGGTATCTCCATTTATTACGATACTGTTGACATCACATGCCATCCTTACATGCAAGACATATTGTGGCTTTAGGTTTGATACACCAAAGATGTTGGACAGCTCGCAGTCTCCATCACCAGCAAAGAACCCTTGTCTTTCCCAAGAAAGCAAAGTGTTTATTGATGAATGTTGCTTTGCCATGCGTGTGGTAAAACATGAGTTGCTTTTAAAAGAAATATTCCATGTCAACGGTAGTATATTCTCAGCATTACAATCAAAAGATATTATTGCTAACAAAAAGGAAAAGATAAGTGTTTTTATGGTTGTTTTCATATATGTCTTTAGTTATTTATCAACGATTATTTTAAATGTGCATTTGTCAGATCCCCCTAAGACGGTTTCGATAATTTCAACTTTAAAGACTATTTCAGGAAATAGTTCGTGCATGACATATAGAATACTCTGTCTTGAACACTCGCAATGAATTTTAGATTTAGCAAATCCCATATCATGCATAAAACAGAGGCATCTTGGATACCCCATTTCGTATATATGTCCATTTTCTATCACTCGCTGGAATGAGTATTCTGAGTTATGTTGTTCCGAAAAGAATAAATCCAAATTCCCTTCACATTTATCGTACCTGGTCTTAAGAAATGGCAAAACTCCATTAGATACGCAATTGATGGCGCATTTCTTAAATACAAGAGCCTGTTGTTCTTCTGGAAGTAAAGCAATCTGATCTTCAATATTATTGAAGTAGCCTCTTGCAATATTTAAGTTTTCTTCTTTTATCATTATATATTATTTTAATAGTATCATTTTATCCATTTTGCAACATACCGATGTCCAATAAATAAAAACGCAAAGACTATAACTGATGTAATCAATGAATAAATCAGAATATTAGAAAGCGTGAACATATTTACTATTTGTCTTATACCATATATACAATAGGGTATGCATAGTAGCGAAGTGATAATGGCTGGAATGTATCGGCGGAATGCAATCCACTGGATAATATGTACTACTATATGAATAGAAAATACCATAAAAATGCCCATCCATAGCATATAACTTTCTTCCCATAAAGAGGCAAGTGTTACAGCTCCTAACATAAAGAATAATATGGCTACACAAAGCGCAAAACCTTCAGTGGAGGTATCCTTTAAATGTGAAACTAATCTTGGACCCAATTTCGGAAAACGCCCATAAATGTATTCCTCATTCTTTTTTACCCATGGTTTCATCATGAGGATTTCTTCAAAATCATGAAGCATAAATATAATTGGCAATGATGATACTAAAATTGCATTCATATCTTATTTAAAATTCAAGTTATTCTTTTTGGTTAATAACACTTCATGTCTAGCATTTGGAACATCCTTTTTTGATTGTCATCTTTCCCTTATCTGACATCTCTTTTGCATAATTTAGTTCACCGATATCATTAATTCTTCTTATGCATGCATCACGGTCTGATTTGAAAATCAATGCAAATAGTTTGCTGAAAAAATTATTAAACTTCTTGCAATCATGGGTGTTCGTTTGGCACTCTGCGCATGTGTGGTAATTGTTGTTAATGCAGCAAGTGCGAATTTTACACCATTTTGCTTTCTCGTTTTTACGACATCCAGGGCAGTTGCCTTTGATAAACTTGCCGCATGCTCCACAATATAAGCCGCAATAGGCTATCAACTCTTTGTCTGTTTTTACTTCCTTATTCATTTCTTTGTATATTAATATTGTTTTTGAAATAGGTCGCAGCACAAAGTCTGCAACCTACATTAAGTTATACTATTGGTACATAGATCTCAGTTTGCAATTCTTCTGGCTTAGTGCATTCTGGATCATTGAGGTACATTTCAAATACAGGTCTTTCATCTAATTGATATCCTCCATCAGGAATGTATTTCCCAAAGATAGTATCATACACCTCTCCAAGTTTTGCATATGTTCCTTGGTAAAGGAATGCTGCATATCTGCCACCAGCAATTTCTTTTGCACCTATTTCTCCTTGTGGTTCCATCTTGAATGGCAATGTCAGACAGACATCACTCTGCTGTTTGCTCGTTTCTGTTAATTTGGGATCATTGTGATAGATTCCGACATGAGCAATTTTACATTCACTCAGCATTTGCTTTATAACATCAGATTTTGGTGCTGTTCCACATGCCTTTTTCATCTCTTCTGAGAATTTTCCTGATGTGCGGATGTACTGCCATAGTTTCTGCCACGCCAAACAGTAATCATTACCTTTGTAATCACCGAAAAGACAAACATAAATTGCTTGCATCGGTTCCAAATTAACTACTCTTTCTTTCAGTTCCAAATCAGGATTAATCTTCAATGGTTTCATAATCGTGTACTTTTTGTTGTTTTTATACTCTATTGGTGTGATGTCATAGAATTGCTTGAATACTTTCGAAAGAGAAGACGGTACATCATATCCCACTTTGTAAGCTATTTCCTGAACGGGCATGTCACTGTAACGAAGTAGTCGGGCTGCAGTCTCGACTCTCATTCTTGTGATAAATGCACCGACCGGTTCTCCAAGAAAAGCTTTGAAGATGCGGTGGAAATGATATGGCGAAAAGTTAGCGATACTTGCTAGTGTCTCTAAGTCAATATCATCTGTCAAATGATTGTTAATGTATTCGATAATGATATTGATCCTTTTCGAATAGTCCTCTCTTGTTGATGTTTTCTGTTGCATAATTCTATTTCTGTATCACAGATGCAAAGGTAAACGCGATTATGTCAGAATGCTTTTCCAATCTTGCTAACTTAATGTGACTTAATATTTTCTTGTGCTTCCTTGAGAAACATTGTCCTGTCTATTATTGCATAACGGCTGCTATTTTATGAAAGACCCAATCTCAATGAGATTTCCTTCAGGATCGGATATGTAACATGTACGTTGTCCCCACGGTTCGGTGTTTGGCTTCATTACAGAAGTAGCACCTTTGCTGATGGCGTCATTGTATGCTTTGTCAACAGCATCATAATTATCCACGCTCAAAGCTATTTCGAAATGCCCATTAGTGCCATGTGCGTAATTGAACTTACTTTCCGTCATCTGCTCAAAATCTGTTCTGCGATATAAAAGGAAAAGAGTACCATCTTTTACTAGATAGACGTTAGTCGTATTTTCTTCTTCCTTGATTTCAAATCCCAACACATCGCGATAGAATCTGACCATCGTCGGCATGTCTTTTACAAAAATTCCAAATCCGTCTAATTTCATATAACTATTGTTTTAAATTGTTACTGCAAAGATAGGAAATAAAAGCCTGTATTTTCATTAATTCATATCAGATTTTATATACTAATGTTATATATAACTTAACAAAGATATATAAAAAATCAATATACACACTATTTATGTATCTAAATGATAAAAGGCTTGAAGTTCAATTTCAAGCCTTTTATTATGATAAAGCAAATAATAATTAATCTACTTCCTGGTCAGCTTCGTAGCCACCCATTTCACGGATAGCATTTTTGAGTATGGTGTATTGCTCGAATAAATTGTTTACAGCTTCTTCGCCCTTTGTATAGTCGTGCATAGGACTCTTTAGGAAGAAACTTAAAAAACGTTGTATTCCGAACCGACCAGCACGTGCGGCAAGGTCGCTGAGCAAAGTTAGGTCAAGGAGTAATGGTGCTGCAAGGATAGAATCACGGCACAAGAAATTAATCTTAATCTGCATCGGATATCCCATCCATCCGAAGATATCAATATTGTCCCAACCTTCTTTGTTATCATTGCGAGGAGGATAATAATTTATACGTACCTTATGATAAACGTTGCCATATAGGTCTGGTTGGTCGTCTGACTTGAGAATCGTCTCCAATGTAGACAACTTGCTGACTTCCTTTGTGCGGAAATTTGCTGGCTCATCAAGGACTAGACCGTCACGATTGCCGAGGATGTTAGTCGAGAACCAACCATTGAGTCCAAGACAACGTGTTCCTATAATAGGAGCAAAACCACTCTTTACAAGAGTTTGACCTGTCTTAAAGTCTTTACCTGCAATAGGCATCTTGGTTTTTTCTGCCAATTCCCACATTGCAGGAATGTCGACAGTGGTGTTAGGAGCACCCATAATAAAAGGAGCTCCCTCAGAAAGTGCAGCATAAGCATAGCACATAGAAGGAGCTATATGTTCGCGGTCATCATCTTTCATTGCTTTCTCAAGAGAAGCCAACGTTCCGTGTATCGGTTCATATTCAGGAACGTATATTTCTGTTGATGCAGCCCAGATGACAACAATGCGTGAGCAGTTGTTTTTTTCTTTGAAATCTTGTATATCTTTACGTATGCCCTCTACCATTTCCCAACGATTTTTGCAGTCTTTTACATTATCACCGTCTAGACGTTTTGCGTAGTTGTGGTCAAAGGCAGCCTTCATGGGAACTATTTTTTCAAGTTCTTCACGGACCGGGTTGATGTCTTTTTCTTTGAGGACTTCAGCGTAGATTGCACTTTGGTAAGCATTTTGTGGATAAATGTCCCATGTTCCGAAAATTATATCATCAAGTTTTGTTAGTGGTACAATTTCAGAATAGTGTAAATACTTTTTATCGTTGCCTTTTCCTACGCGAATTTTATCATACTGGGTCATTGAACCTACTGGTTTTGCAAGACCTTTGCGTGCCATTAATACACCTGTCATAAATGTAGTAGCTACGGCGCCACATCCTACTACCATGATGCCTAATTTACCATCAGCTGGCTTTACATTAGTTAATTTCATTTGATATTTTGCTTATAATAGTTAAGAACAATTTCCGCAGCGAAATAATTAATACCGTCTACACTCTGATCTGCAAAAATGTGTGTCGGAGTATGTACATGTCGAGAATTCATTTATCTTAGCGCTGCGGAATTTCTAATATAAAGAATATCGACATGCGCGCAAAAATAACAATAATATTTAATAAAATGGTAATTATCTATTGAATATTATTTAAAATGGACGGATTTTACCATTATCCTCGCTAAAAATGAAAGCTATATGCAAAAAACATGTTGCTAATCAAGCAATTTATGAATGTTTACAAATAGAAATGTTATTATTTGCCACTTTTTACAGCTCCGCTGTCTTTATCCTCGTTGTTGCGTAGTTTGTGTCCACCATCATATTTGCGTCCGAAGCTGATGTCCCAGTTAAGTGTTAATGCTATAAGGCGCGCACTTTCACGTATATGCATTGTTTGATGACTTGGCGCAAAGCTATTATAGTTTATTGTAGGTATATTATAGCTTTGTCTGCTTGAAAATGGATTGAATACCATTAATCCCAAAGACACCTTCTTAATTCTATATCTAGCCATAGCCATTATTATACTTTCGCCTGATGTCATTGTTTCACCATAAAATGAGTTACAATGGTTTTTGCTTTTCAAAAGTAAGGTCAGATTTTTGTATTGCATCATAGCTTCTACATCATAATACCAATTGGTGTAATAATGATGATAGTTAAAGCCATAACTATCATAATAGTTCATACCAGTAGTAATATTAAATGTAAACAGTTTAAATAGTGGACCAACTTGAATCCCTAGTTCGGGATTTAGGCTCTGCCAACTTTTCTGATTTTGCTGTGTACGTATGAATTTGTTACCTTCTCTTAGAGTTTCTTCCATTACAGGATTTTGTTTATATTGATAATTCATATTAAAATTTACGTTGAAAATGTCATTTCGCCATTCATAATATAAATTCGTCATCCATGTGTGGCTAACACTTAAATTAGGATTACCTCTTCGTATCTGCAAAGAATCTATAACTTGCTCAACATTACTTATGTCTCCAAGACTTGGAGTCTTATATGAACGCTCTCCGCTTACTTTTATATATGATTTATCATTAATAGTGTAGCTCATGCTTGCTTTTGGATACCATTCTGTCTGATGCAGTCTATTTGAACCTTGTATCATCCATATATAAGATAAATATGCGCCAAAAGAATAGTTGAATTTACCTAGATTATGTTTCCATTCAGCAAAGCTACGTGCATATCCATCGTGCATATTTGTTGTTTGGTTGACTGTGCCTGTATAGTCATTACTAGTATAAGCCTGACTTCCGTTTAATCCAAAACTCAAACTTCCGGTTTTAATTAGCCCAATAGAATATATTGCTTCTGCAATAATAGAATGCTTATTACCTTTAGTTGTGGAATTTATATCTGTTTGTATATCTGTGTCTTTACTTTCGGTGTAGTTTCTCTGTATGTCATTGTGAATATATGTCCCAACAATATCAAAAATAAGCGTACTGTTCTTGTTAAAGTTTCGTTGAAAGTAGATGTCTAGCCAAGGACGCGTGGTGTTTTCGTTATTGATATCAAGCATGTTCACGAAATTATTTTTGTCATTAATTGGGAATAATGTGCTACTTGTATTTGTTTTAAACCTCGAATAATCAAGATTCAAAGTGGTGTTTATATACCATTTGTCTCCGTTTTTATAATTATAGTATATATTTCCATACACATTGTTTATCTTTAAAGCGCCGGGTTGTCCGTTTTCCATACGTGTAAATGAACTTCCGTCTTGATAATTGAAAGTTTCGCTGTTGTCGCGCCATTGGTGAAGGTCGCGATAACTCTGCCATACAGATACTCCGATTTGTGATTTCCCTTTATTATACGATCCTGACAATTGATCTTCTCCCCATCCATCAAAAGGAGAATGACGACTTTCAAGAGATAACGTTCCTCCAGATACTGGTCGCTTTGTTATGTAGTCGATAACACAAGCAACATTCTGCCCGTATTTCATGCCAGGATTGTCATGATACTCAATTCTTTGGATATCTTCTGGTCTGAGTGCCTTTATCTGCTGCATATCGACTTTTGCTCCATTAATTCGGGTTTGTACTTCTCCTTGCGCAGAAGATGATATAGCGTTAGTAATGGGATCGATATGTAAGCGACTCAGCTGCATAGCCCTTAATAATTCTATACCGTTGTTAGAAGCCTTAATCTGAAATTTAGTAGGTAATGCCACTTGTTTGTCAGAAGTTCTGATGACTTTTGCTGCACTTACAACGACTTCTTGAAGTTGATGTGTTGCAGACTCCATAGAGATATTACCAAGTTCTAGATTCTCATTTTGGAGTTTGATGTTTATACTTTTGTCATCAAATCCAAGACTGGTTATAACTATTCTGTAATCTCCATTGTTTAAATTCTCAAAAAAGAATTGCCCATTTTTATCAGATGTGACGCCTGATACGAATGACGAGTCTTGTTTTTGCAAAATGACAGATGCATAGTCAACAATATTTTTGTTTGATATTAATTTACCTTTAACAGAGTATGTGTTCGCTTTTGCGCAGCATACTGTAATGAAAAGTAATAATGCAATTGTAATTCTTTTGTCCATACGTTAATCAATTTTATATGTTTAGACGTTGATTAATAAAAAAATGTTGCAGACAATGTTGTAAATAGCGCAAATTTATTAATTCCAATTAAAATTAAAGTATATTGAGATTCAATTGAAATGATATAAACAATGTAGCCCGAAAATCATTAATAAAGTTTAGTTAATTATATTCAATTCTTGTCATAATGCAGAAAAACAGTGTATCTTTGCGACGATTTATTAAATAGGTTATATGGATAAGCAAGTTTTTCAGACAGACAATAAGTCTAGATGGACGAAATTTAAGTGGACAATCAGAGTTGTTGTATTCGTATCGGTAATTTTCATTGCTATATTTATAACAATGTTTATTATTGATCATATTCCAAGCGTACCTTTTCGCCAGGATTTCCGTAGTGCCATGACGGCATCAAAGCCATTCCTGCAAGAAACAAAATACTCGCGTGAATATAAAGGATTCCGTTCATTTATATCAGAAAAGAAGTTGCATAATAACTATGCACAGGAGAAAATGAGAACTCTGGGTAAGTTGAGACGTTTTGGTGGGCGTAGTGATTCTCTTATTCAGAAAAATGTAGATAGTTGGGCTGATTTTTCGGCTGGAATACGTGCCGGATTCTATGTGTCATGGGATCCGAAATCATATGCTTCTTTGCGTCAAAACATTCATAATCTTAATTTAGTTATGCCTGAGTGGATGTTTATAGATCCAAAAACCGACGGCATGAAGTTGAAGGTTGATAATAAGGGACTTGCATTGATGCGTAAAAGTGGGGTGCCTATTATGCCGATGCTTACTAATAATGTTGATAAATCCTTCCGAGGTGATGTTGTAAGTCGTATTCTTCATAATCCAAAGAAACGACGTAAGCTTATTAACAGCATTGTATATCAATGTGTCAAAAACAATTTTGTTGGAGTAAACATTGACTTTGAGGAATTAACCGAAAATAGTGATGAATACTTGATAACGTTTATCAAGGAACTTACTACTACGATGCATAATAATGGTCTTCTGGTTACGGAGGATGTTGAGCCGTTTAACGACGACTATAATTATAAAGAATTAGCTAAATACTTGGATTATTTGGTGCTAATGGCTTATGATGAGTATTCTCAGTCAAGTGACCCAGGTCCTGTATCTTCACAAAAATGGATAGAAGCAGCTTTGGATCGTACAGCACTCAATGTCCCAAACAATAAAATCATATTAGGTCTTGCTGCATTTGGTTATGATTGGAGCAAGAATCCAAACGGTAATGTCAGTCTTGATTATCAGGGAGCTTTAGCAAAAGCCGCAGAAAGCGGATCAAAGATAAACTTTGATAATAATACATATAATCTTGATTTCGCATATCGTGATGAAAGAGATTATCTGCATCAGGTGTATTTTACAGATGCTGCAACAACGTTTAACGTGATGCGTTTCGGTTCAGAATACGGTCTTGCAGGTTTTGGACTTTGGCGTATGGGAAGTGAGGATAACCGTATATGGAAATACTATGGTAACGACATGCAAAGTAGTTCACTTGGAAAAGTTGGACAGCATGAATTTGAGGAACTAAAACTCAATAGTGGTATCAACTATCTTGGTGACGGTGAAATTCTGGACGTGAAGAAAACTCCTAAGCAAGGAAAGATAAAACTTGTTATGGATAGCACAAACACGCTTATAGCTGAAGAATATTATATTAAGATACCTACATCATATCAGATAATGAAATATGGTGAAGCTGGAGAAAAGGAATTACTGCTGACTTTTGATGATGGACCAGATTATCGCTGGACTCCAAAGGTTCTTGATATATTGAAAAAATATAAGTTGCATGCAGCTTTCTTCGTAGTGGGAATACAGGCAGAACGTAATGTTCCTTTGGTAAGACGTATATATGATGAGGGTAATCTTGTAGGTAACCATACTTTCTCTCACCGTAATGTGGCTAATGTGTCACCAGACAGAACATTCGCTGAACTGAAACTGACAAGACTTCTTATTGAATGTATTACAGGACATACCACTATACTTTTCCGCCCTCCTTATAATGCCGACAGTGAACCGGCAAATATGGAGGAACTTGTACCAGTTGTTCTGGCAAGAGAACAAAACTATATTGATGTTGGTGAGAGTATAGACCCTGAGGATTGGGAGCCTGGAATAACTGCAGATCAGATATTCAATAGAATCGTAAAGCAGGTCAAGCAAGGTGCAGGGCACGTTATATTATTGCATGATGCCGGTGGAGATACACGACAAGAGACGATAAAGGCATTGCCACGTATAATAGAATATTTCCAAAAAAGAGGGTATAAGTTTGTAACGTTGGAAGACATCCTCAATAGGGATCGTAACCAATTGATGCCTAACGTTGAAAAAGGAAAGGAGTATTATGCAATGCAGGCCAATCTGGCTCTAGTCACAGCTACATATGATATAATACAGTTCCTAACAGCAATGTTTATCATCTTCATCATCCTTGGTATAGGACGATTGCTGTTCATGGTTTGTCTTACAATAAAGGAACGCCGTAAGGAAAAGCTACTGCAACAAGACGTAACTTTAACATCTGACGCACCAAAGGTCTCTATAATCGTACCTGCATACAATGAGGAAGTGGATGCCGTTTCTTCATTAGAGAATTTGTTGAATCAGGATTATCCTAATTTCAATGTGATATTTGTAGACGACGGTAGTAAAGACAATACTTATAAATGTGTATGCGATGCATTTAGTGATAATCCAAAGATGGTTATCCTAACAAAACCTAATGGCGGTAAGGCATCGGCGCTGAACTATGGTATATTAAATACGGACGCAGAATATCTTGTATGTATTGATGCTGATACTAAATTGTATCCTAATGCGGTATCACTGCTTATGTCACACTTCCTTCGTGCTGGAGCTGAAAAAGTTGGCTCTGTTGCGGGTAATGTGAAAGTAGGAAACCAACGTAATATGTTAACTAAATGGCAAGCTATAGAATATACAACGAGTCAGAATTTTGATCGTATGGCTTATGCAGCTATAAATGCTATTACTGTAGTGCCTGGTGCTATCGGTGCTTTCCGCAAGAAAGCAATAGAAGATGCTGGAGGACTTACTACCGACACGTTAGCTGAAGACTGTGACTTGACAATAAGAATCAGCCGTGCTGGGTATGTGATAGAAAATGAGAATCGTGCTGTTGCAATGACAGAAGCACCTGAGCATATAAAGCAATTTATGAAACAACGTGTGCGTTGGACTTTTGGTGTGATGCAGACATTCTGGAAACATCGTGACGCATTGATGGTAAAGAAATATAAAGGACTCGGATTCTGGGCTTTACCAAATATACTGATATTTCAGTTTATCATACCAACCTTCTCACCACTTGCCGATTTGTTCATGATCATTGGCTTGTTTAGTGGTAATGCATGGCAGATATTCATCTATTATCTTATGTTTACAGCCGTTGATTGTAGTGTTTCTGTAGCAGCTTATCTGTTTGAGAAGCAGCCATTGCGAGTACTGTTGTGGATAATACCTCAACGCTTTGCATATAGATGGATAATGTATGTTGTGCTGTTCAAGAGTTACAGGCGTGCTATAAAGGGAGAATTGCAGACATGGGGAGTACTTAAACGTACAGGAAATGTTGGTAGTATCAATTCTAAAAAGAACTAATTGAACAATACAGTGCAATTTGTATAAATTATTATGAATATAAAGATACATTTTAGTCATAAGGAAGAAATATGGAACTCATGGAGTCATGCTGGAGGTATCGCTTTGGGTATAGTGTTTGGAGTGATATTTCTTATATGGTGCTCTCGTGCTCATGACGGCATTGCAGCAGTTGGAGTGATACTGTATCTCTTTGGAATGCTATGCTCTTATGTTGCTTCGACATTATACCATTCTTTGTCAGCTTGGAGTAAATGGAAAGAAAGATTGCGTAAATGGGATCATTCTGCTATATATTGGCATATTGCCGGAAGTTACTCTCCTATAACACTTATCGCATTACGCGACCATGGATATTGGGGACTGACTTTGTTCTGCTTTGTATGGGGATGTGCGTTAGTGGGTACTATAATAAGTTTCGTAAACCTAAAGGATCATAGCAATCTTGAGACTATTGCTTTTGTCGGAATGGGATTTAGCATGATCATTGCTATCAAACCTTTGATAGATTCTTTAAGTGGGGGTGCCTTAGAATGGATAATAGCAGAAGGTATATGCTATATAACAGGAGCTGTATTCTATAGTTTAAACAAAAGAAAATACATGCACACTGTATTCCATTTTTTTGTGTTGGCTGGTAGTATATGCCATATAATTGCTGTATGGGACATACTTATGAAATATGTTTGAATATGATTTGACAATATAAAAACGGGGGCATATCAATTATTGATATGCCCCCGTTTTTATATTTAAAAGAGTGTATTTTGTCTTATACGTAATGCTGACGAGTGTTCATGCGTGCTTCTACAACATTTACGACATAGTCACCAAGCTTCTCGCATTCCTGAATGATATCCATATACATAGTTCCTATTGCATAGGTATATAAATGTGAGTTGACATCATTGATGTTCTGAGTTTTCAGTTGATTACGGAAGTTGTTGATTTCATTCTCAATATTGAAAGAGCGGTTTACATCAATGTTTTCCTTGTTGTGAGAAAACATATAGTTCATCTGTTCAAGGGCACTTTCTGTTAGCTCAAACATTTGATGTATGTGCTCATATTGTTGAGGAGTGAAATCTTCTTTGCCTGTTATACGACGATTTATAGTACGTGCAATATTGTAGCAACTATCCCCGATACTTTCAATCTCGCTTATCTCACGTAGCATGGCACGAATCTTTGCCTTAGTCTCGTCGCTTAAATGTGCATCGCTTACCTCATCAAGGTATTTGGCTATTTCTATTTCCATGTTATCGCTGATGCCTTCATATTTTTCTATGCGACTGAAAATCTTAAGTAAGTTCTTTTCATCTTTCTCTTTTAGAAGGGCGCGCACCATACCAAACATTCTTTGTATACGTTCAGAAAAGCTGCATATTTCTTTTTGTGCTTCAAGTACACTTAACTCTGGGGTTTTCATGATGCCAGTCTGGATGAACCTCAGGCGGAAGTCGTCTTCATCATTTTGTTTTTTAGGTCTTATAACTTTGCATACAATCTTTTCCATTTGAGGTATAAAACCTACAAGAACCAATGTGTTTGCTACATTGAATGTAGTGTGGAAAGCTGCAAGAACGAAACTTAATTTAGCAGTATTTGCAAGAAAATTTGGATCGGCTTTTGTTATAGTCTCATCATATCCAACAAAGCCGCAAACCATATCTATAAACGGTTTGAAAATGCAAAGTACCCATACCACACCAAACATATTGAAAAACATGTGGGCAAAAGCGGCTCGTCTAGCCTGAGTGTTTGCAGTCAATGCGGCTAGGTTTGATGTGACCGTCGTTCCGATATTTTCACCCATCACAAGTGCAATACCTTGATATATCGGTAATACACCATTTGAACAAAGAATCATTGTTATAGCCATTATGGCGGCCGAACTTTGCACGCACATTGTGAGTAAACTTCCTATCAATAGGAATACTAATGTCGTAGTAAAGCTGTTTGGATCAAATGATGAGAAGAAAGCTAATACTGGTTGGTTATGAGCCAAGTCCATGTCAATACCTGTTTGTCTTAGAGTTCCCAAACCAAGGAACATAAATGATACTCCGAAAATAAAGTCGCCAAGTATCTTGCGCTTTTTTGAGTAGATTAGTAGTATTGCTATAAAGAAAGCCGGCCATACGAAATCAGTAATGTTGAAAGAGAAACCGGCACTCATTATCCATGCTGTCAGGGTGGTTCCGATGTTTGCACCCATAATTACCGATATTGCCTGTGCAAGGGTTAGAAGTCCTGCGTTAACAAATGACACTGTCATTACTGTTGTTGCGGTCGAACTCTGTACTGCTGCGGTAATGAATGTGCCGGTAAGGATTCCTGTGAAGCGATTGGTGGTCATTGCTCCTAATACGTGACGAAGTTGGGGACCAGCCATCTTCTGTAAACTGTCGCTCATAGACTTCATTCCGAACATGAGAAGTGCCAGCGAACCAATAAGTTTAAAAAATATCCAAATCGACATAATTTATTTAATTTGTAATGTCTAAATTTTGTGGAGATGCAAAACTTTTATACCTTTGGAGATTAGATGTTATAACAGTTAAGTTAACATTATTATATATATTAATGCCAAACAATGAAACAAGTAATACAAATCCGTTGCAAAAATAATAAAAAAACTCAAGACGTGGCAATCGGGAGCACACTTTCTGATGTTTTTTCTCAATTTAATATTGATATGTCATTCGGTCCTATATGTGCAAGAGTGAATAATAAGGTTGAAGGAATGCATTATAGAGTATATCATAGTAAGGATGTGGAATTCCTTGATATGCATTCGGCGTCAGCTTCGCGTAATTATACGCGTACATTGTTTTTCGTATTATGCAAAGCTGTTCATGATATTTATCCCAAGAGTCGTGTTGTGATAGACATTCCTGTCTCTAATGGGTATTATGTAAATCTGCAACTCGGACATACCGTAGGTCTTGAAGATGTTGATAATATAAGGGAACGCATGCAGAAAATTATCAGTGAACATATGCCGGTTACAAGGCATGAAGTGCCAAGCGAACAAGCGATAAAAATGTTTCGTGATCGTGGTGACGGGGCTAAGGTAAAGCTTCTCGAAAGTAGTGGTAGATTATATACGACATATTATCAGATTGGTGACTATGTTGACTTTTATTATGGTTCACTTCTTACCAATACTAGAAAACTGTACATGTTTGGATTGGAAAAGTATTATGATGGACTTCTGCTGCGTATACCCTCTATGAAAGATCCTTCTGTGTTGCCTGAAATGACGCGACAAGATAAGATGTTTGAAATATTCAAAGAGCACCATAGATGGCAGGATATAATGGGAGTACGAACAGTTGGTGATTTCAATGAGTCGGTGACAAATGGATACGCTACAGGACTGATTAATGTAAGCGAGGCTTTGCAGGAAAAGAAGATTGCCAAGATAGCTGATGAAATAGCAAATCGCAAGGGAGTGAAGTTGGTGCTGCTTGCTGGACCATCATCTTCAGGAAAGACAACTACTTGCAAAAGATTGTCAATACAATTGCTTGCAAATGGTATAAAACCACTGCAAATAAGTCTGGATGACTATTTCGTTGACCGTGAACATACACCAAAGGATGATAATGGTGAATTTGATTATGAAAGTATATATGCGCTGAATCTAAATCTTATCAATGAACAGTTTAATGATTTGTTCAGAGGTGAGGAAGTTGAATTGCCTAAATATAATTTTCAATCAGGAACAAGCGAGAAAAGTGGTAAGAAGTTGAAAATGAACGAGCATAACGTATTAGTAGTTGAAGGAATACATGCGCTTAATCCTGAACTGACATCACAAATACCTGAAGAACAGATATTTCGTGTTTATGCATCTGCCCTTACCACAATATTGCTTGATGATCATAACTATATACCTACTACGGATAATCGCTTGCTACGGCGCATCGTAAGAGATTTTAAATATCGTGGGGTTACTGCTAAGGAAACTATCCATAGATGGCCTTCGGTAAGGGCTGGTGAAAATAAATGGATATTCCCGTATCAGGAAAATGCTGATGCTGTGTTTAATACCGCTATGTTGTTTGAACTTGCTGTGCTCAAAACACAGGCAGAACCTTTACTGGAGCAGGTCCCAGAAAATTGTGATGAATATAGTGAAGCATACCGACTTCTGAAGTTCCTGAAATATTTTATGCCGATTAGTAATCGGGATATTCCGCCAACGTCTTTGTTAAGAGAATTCCTTGGTGGAAGTTCGTTTAAATATTAATTTGCAAAAAATGTGCTTTATCTTTTAATAATTAATCAGCCTTGTCTTTATAACATTTGCTGATCAATAAAAGATAAAGCACAATTATTTAATCGTCTTTTTTTACAATTTATCTCCGTAGCATAAATCACCAGCGTCACCGAATCCTGGTACAATATATTTATGTTCATTCATTCCTGGATCAATTGCGGCACACCAAATCGTGGTTTTGTCTTCAGGGAATGTATTCTTAATATGCTCGATGCCTTCAGGAGTTGCAATTACGCAACACACGTGAATCTGTTTAGGAGTACCTTTAGTAACAAACGCCTTATAACCAAGTTCCATGCTTCCGCCAGTTGCCAACATTGGGTCGGCGATGATGAGAATTTTCTCGTCAATGCTAGGTGTAGCAAGGTACTCTATATGTATGTCAACCTCATGATGTTCTTGATCCTTGTACTCGCGGTATGCGCTTACAAATGCATTGCCGGCATGATCGAAAATATTCAGGAATCCATTATGAAACGGAAGTCCTGCACGAAAAATGGTTGCAAGAACAATCTTATCTGTTGGTACATTAACTTTAGCTATGCCTAATGGAGTGGCAACTTCTTTTGCGCTGTATTCTAATGTCTTTGAGAGTTCAAAAGCCTCGAATTCACCGATACGCATAATATTGTTTCTAAACAGTAATCTGTTATTCTGATAATCAACATCGCGAATTTCAGCCAGATATTGGTTGATAATACTGTTTTGCTCTGAGAAATTTACTATTTTCATAGGTCGTTTTATAATAATTTGTGCAAAGTTAGACAATTCTATTTATTTTGCAAAGTCTATTTTGCAAATGTCTTTTCAATCATGTTTTTTTTAAATTCTTTAACCTAAAAGTTTTTCTGTTATATGTTTTTTGGTAGCGTAAAGTTGGTAATTCGATACAAATTCGTTATCTTTGCGGTCGAATTTTAAGGTAAAACTAAGGATATAAATTTTTCACAACTTAAATACATTTTAAAAATGGCAAAGTTTGACAAGTCTGTACTTGCTAAGTACGGTATCACAGGTACTACAGAAGTACTTTACAATCCTTCATTTGAAGTATTGTTCAACGAAGAGACAAAAGAAGGTCTCGAAGGTTTTGAGGTAGGTCAGGAGACAGAGCTAGGCGCTGTTAACGTTATGACTGGTGTTTACACAGGTCGTTCACCTAAAGATAAGTTCATCGTTGACGATGAGAATTCTCATGACACTGTATGGTGGGATTCTGAGGAGTTTCATAACGATAACCACCGCACATCTAAGGAAACTTGGGATGTTGTAAAGGAGATCGCAAAGAACGAACTTTCAAACAAGAAACTTTTTGTTGTTGATGGTTTCTGTGGTACACACAAGGACACACGTATGAAGGTTCGCTTCATCGTTGAGGTTGCTTGGCAGGCTCATTTCGTAACAAACATGTTCATCCGTCCTCAGAGCGAGGCTGATTTTGATCAGGAGCCTGATTTCATCGTTTACAATGCTTCTAAGGCAAAGGTTACTAACTATAAGGAACTTGGTCTTAATTCAGAGACAGCTGTTGTATTCAACGTTACTTCTAAAGAGCAGGTTATCGTAAATACATGGTACGGTGGTGAAATGAAGAAGGGTATGTTCTCAATGATGAACTACTTCCTTCCACTTAAGGGTATGGCTTCTATGCACTGTTCTGCTAATACAGATATGAGCGGTGAGAATACAGCTATCTTCTTCGGTCTTTCTGGTACAGGTAAGACTACATTGTCAACAGACCCTAAGCGTAAGCTTATCGGTGATGACGAGCACGGATGGGATGACAACGGTGTATTCAACTACGAGGGTGGTTGCTATGCTAAGGTTATCAATCTTGATAAAGAGTCTGAGCCAGATATCTACAATGCTATTCGTCGCGATGCTCTTCTTGAGAATGTAACTGTAGCTAAAGATGGTACTATTGATTTCGATGATAAGAAGGTTACAGAGAACACTCGTGTATCTTATCCTATCTACCACATCAAGAATATTCAGCGTCCTGTTTCTGAGGGTCCAGCTGCAAAGCAGGTTATCTTCCTTTCAGCAGATGCATTCGGAGTTCTTCCTCCAGTATCTATCTTGAACGCAGAGCAGACTAAATATTACTTCCTTTCTGGTTTCACAGCTAAACTTGCAGGTACAGAGCGTGGTATCACAGAGCCAACTCCTACATTCTCTGCTTGTTTCGGTCAGGCTTTCCTTGAGCTTCACCCAACAAAGTATGCTGAAGAACTAGTTAAGAAGATGGAGAAGAGTGGTGCTAAGGCATATCTCGTAAACACAGGTTGGAATGGTACAGGTAAGCGTATCTCTATCCGTGACACACGTGGTATCATCGACGCAATCCTTGATCACTCAATCGATGCAGCTGATACAAAGACAATCCCATTCTTCGATTTCGTAGTTCCTACAAAGTTGAATGGTGTTGATACAAACATCCTTGATCCACGCAACACTTACTCTGACGCTAGTCAGTGGGATGTTAAGGCTAAGGATCTTGCTGCACGTTTCATCAAGAACTTCAAGAAGTATGAAGGCAATGAGGCTGGTAAGGCTCTTGTAGCTGCTGGTCCAAAGCTATAATCTTTGAAGATTAAAACTTTATATATAAAGCTCGCTTTCTTTTGGAAGCGAGCTTTTTTTATTTTTTCATACCATACATGTTTCATGTGATATTCTGCCAATTTGTTTATTAGAAAGTGTTGCCAGAATGATTTAATTACCGTTTACTGCTTTAAAGTAACGCTTTTAAGTAAAACAAACTTAAAAAACGTTCTTATAATCATTATTTTACATAATAAAGGACACAATTATTGCCCTATTTGCAGAATTCTGATTAAATTTGCAGACAAAAACTTGCGGGAAAGTATTTTCTCGTGGCATTTAATAATATAATAGAGTGTAATGAAGAGGAAGTTAATATCCTTGGCAGCGCTGCTTTCAGCCATATTTGTTTTTACATCATGTTTAAACAGTGATAATGAAGAAACTACTTATTATGGCGATACCGCTATAACCAGTTTTTCTGTTGGTACGCTTAAATATTATAAGCATACCACATCATCAACCGGTAAGGACAGCGTTTACCAGACCACGCTTAGTTGTAGTGGGTATAAGTTTTACATAGACCAGGCTAAACGCGAAATATACAATCCTGATTCATTGCCATATGGTATTGATGGTAAAAAGGTGTTGTGTACTGTTTCGTCGAAAAACAGTGGAAGTATAGTTATAAAGAGCACTGTTAGTGACACTTTGGCTTATTATTCAAGTACTGACTCTTTAGATTTCAGAACTCCACGTGAATTCCGTGTTTATAATCAGGAAGGTACAGCTTATCGTGCATATACAGTTCATGTGAATATTCATAAAGAGGTAGCTGACTCTTTCCGTTGGGATGCTACTTCGGCTGAGAATCCTAACATTGCAACTCTTTCTGCAATGAAAGGTGTAGCATTGAATAGTCAGATATTCCTTATGGGAAACAATGGCGGTGTTGTAAAACTTTTCACAACTTCGCAGAATAATGTAGCAGGGTGGAGTGAGCTTACTCCTAATGTCGCACTGACAACTGATGCTTATAAGAGCCTTATCGTAAAAGGTGATTATATTTATACGTACAATGATGGAAGTGTCATAAGAAGTAAGGATGGTCAATCTTGGGAAACAGTAAGCAATGAACCGCTTACTAGGCTCGTGGGAAGTACAGCAACTAATTTATATGCATTAAGTGGAACAGGAGTGAAGAGTTCTGCAGATAATGGTGCAACTTGGACTTTAAATGGAATTGATGATGCTTTGACTTTGCTTCCAACAGACAACGTAAATATGTTTAGTTTTGCTTCTGCTGTTAATGAGAATACAAATAATCTCGTTCTTGTAGGAAATCGTGACGCATCTTATTCTACTGATGCTTATGCAATGGTATGGGGAAAAGTAGAGGAAAATGTTAATGGAAGCGAGAATCAGCCTTGGGCAAACTACAATATAACAGACGATAATAAATATCCTGCTCCACGTCTTACTAATCTCCAGACTGTTAAATATGGAGATGCTATAATGGCATTTGGTGGAAGTGGACTTGGTGCAAGCACGGAAACAGCCTTTTCTAAATTCTATATGAGTTATGATAAAGGTATAACTTGGCAGAGTGACTCTCTGATGTCACAGCCGACAGGTTTTAAATGTGCAGCTGCGTCTTTTGCTTTGGTTGCCGACAACAATAGTTGTGTATGGCTAATATGTGGAGGAAGCGGACAGGTCTGGAAAGGACACATAAATCAGGTAAGTTGGAAAAAAGAATAAGCTGATAAAATGCGAAAAGTCGTTCTGATGATAATATTGATTATCTCTGCCGCTTCAATGAGTGCGCAGAAAGATTACGACTATCGTATGGAAATCGGAGGTGGAATGGGACTGACTGGATATCTTGGCGATTTTAATGGTAATATCACCAAAGACTTGAAACCAATGTTCACGGTTGTGCTACGACGCAATATTGACCATTATATGGCATTGAAGTTAGCCATGTCTTACGGAAAACTGAAAGGCAGTTCGGCAGAAACAAATACATATTATACTGAATATGCAGACGGCAAATATAATTTCAATAATTCGATTGCTGACGCAAATTTTAGTTATGAGTATAATTTCTGGCCTTATGGTACAGGATACGACTATCGCGGTGCACAGCGTTTTACGCCATTTATAAGTGGCGGTATCGGTGTCACATATTGTGATTGTTCGAATAATGTTTTTACTGCTAATATTCCACTTGGTGTGGGCCTTAAATATAAGATAGGTGAAAGACTTAATGCAGGACTGGAATGGGCTATGCATTTTTCGTTAAGTGACAAGCTGGATGGAGTTAAGAATCCTTATGGTATAAGTAGTTCTGGTTTGTTTAAAAATACAGACTGTTACTCATCTCTCCTGTTTACAATCACTTATAGTTTCATGCCAAAGTGTACAACATGTAATAAAGAGTAGACTATATATATGAATAAATCATTGGATATGACACGAATACCAGAGCATATTGCCATTATTATGGATGGTAATGGACGTTGGGCTGCCGAAAAAAACAAGCCGAGAAGCTTTGGTCATCAGGCAGGTGTCGACGCAGTGAGAAGAATCACATCAGAATGCGTGCGTCTTGGTGTGAAGTATCTCACTTTATATACATTTTCTACGGAAAACTGGAATCGTCCAGCTGACGAAGTAAGTGCACTAATGGGACTTGTATTGAGTTCTCTTGAAGATGAAATATTCATGAAAAACAATGTGCGCTTCAGGGTTGTTGGTGATATAAAAAGACTGCCGAAAGAAGTGCAGGATAAGTTGCATGAAACCATGGAGCATACAATCAACAATAATGCAATGACAATGGTTGTTGCTTTGAGCTATTCAAGTCGTTGGGAGATCACAAAGGCTGTACGTGATATAGTTAATGAAGCTACAGATAAATGTGTAACAGGACAATTTGACAAAAGTGTTGTTGAAAAAATGATTACTGAGGAAACGATAAGTAAGCATCTTGAAACAAGTTTCATGCCAGATCCTGATTTGCTGATACGTACCGGTGGTGAGTTGAGAATAAGCAATTATATGCTATGGCAGATAGCTTATTCTGAACTGTATTTCTGTGATACCTATTGGCCTGACTTTGGTGAGAACGATTTGCAGGAAGCCATTTTAAGTTATCAGAGCCGCCAAAGAAGATTTGGCAAGACTGAGGAACAAGTTGAATCAGATAAGTAAATTACAGATAATAATAGTAAAGATTCGAAACATCTTTTAGAATGAATAATATAAAGAAGGCAATTATACTGACAGTGGGTCTTACCCTTGGACTGTATGTACAAGCACAGGATAAAATCCTAAACCCCGATATTTCTTATGCAGGTACTCCGCGTACTTGTTCTATTGGCGGTATCAATATTTCTGGTGTTGAGGGCTATGAAGACTATATGCTCACTAGTATTTCTGGTTTGCAGGTAGGACAGGAGATAGAGATTCCTGGATCAGAGATTACTAATGCTGTAAAGCGTTATTGGCGTCATGGTCTATTCTCTGATGTTCAAATCTCAGCAGATTCTATTGTCGGCAGAAAGATATATCTGCATATTGCGTTAAAGACTCGTCCTCGTGTTTCGACTATTAATTACGAAGGATTAAAGAAGAGTGAACGTGAAGATATGGAGCAGAAGCTCGGTCTGCTTAAAGGTTCACAGATTACGCCTAATATGATTGATAGAGCAAAGATTCTTGCCAAGAAATACTTTGATGATAAAGGCTTTAAAAATGCTGAGATTGTTATTAATCAGCATGATGATGTTGCCAATAAAAACGAAGTTATTCTTGATGTTATCGTAGATAAGAAACAGAAAATGAAGGTTCATACGATTACTATTGAGGGCAACAAGGAACTTGCTGACAGTAAGATAAAAGGTGGACTATTTAAAAAAGGTGCTTTTGCTAAGACTCATGAGGCTGGTAAGATAAGCAGTTTCCTTAAGGCGAAGAAGTACACACCTGAGAGATGGGAAACAGATAAGAAAAAGCTAATTGAAAAATATAATGAACTTGGCTATCGAGATGCTACTATATTAAAAGACAGTGTCTGGAATAATGATCCTAAGCATGTCAATATATATATTAAGCTAGATGAGGGACAGAAATATTATCTTCGCAATATCACATGGGTTGGTAATACTGTATATACAACAGACTATTTGAATAATATCTTCGGTATGAAGAAGGGAGATGCATATAATCAGAAACTCCTTCATAAACGTTTGAATGAAGATGAGGATGCTGCAGCTAACTTATATTATAATAATGGTTATGTATTTTCAAGTATCAACCCTACAGAGGTGAATATTGTAAGTGATTCAATAGATCTTGAGTTGCGTGTCATAGAAGGACCACAGGCATATCTTAGTCATGTTCGCATCAATGGTAACGACCGTCTTTACGAGAATGTTGTGCGTCGTGAGTTGCGTACTAAACCTGGTGACCTTTTCTCAAAGGAGGCTTTGATGCGTTCTGTACGTGAGTTGGCTTCAATGGGACATTTCGATCCAGAGAAAATAAATCCTGATGTAAAGCCTTCTCCTGAGGATGGAACTGTAGATGTAAACTACAATCTTGAACAGAAGAGTAATGACCAAGTAGAGTTCTCTCTTGGTTGGGGACAGACAGGTGTCATAGGTCGTATTGGTTTGAAGCTTAACAACTTCTCTATGGCAAACCTATTTAATAAGAATAAGGAACATCGTGGTATAATGCCTATTGGTGACGGTGAGGTTTTAAGCCTCGGTGCACAGACCAATGGTACATACTATCAGAGCTATAATGCTAGTTATTCAACAAACTGGTTTGGTGGAAAGCGTCCTAACCAATTTAGTGTGAGTGCATATTTCAGTAAGCAGACGGATGTATCTAGTACATACTATAACAGTTCCTACATGAACAGCTATTACAGTTCAATGTCTGGTTACGGAAATTACAACTACAATAACTATGAGAATTATTACGACCCAGACAAATACGTGAAACTTTATGGTATCAGTTTGGGATGGGGAAAGCGCCTCCGCTGGCCTGATGACTACTTTAGTTTGTCAGCGCAGTTGTCTTATCAGCGTTATGATTTGAAGAACTGGAGCTATTTCTTGATGACAAACGGTTCTGCAAACAACCTCAATATTAATTTGACTTTAAGTCGTACATCAACCGATAACCAACTTTATCCACGTAAGGGTTCTGAATTTAGTGCTAGTGTAACTCTTACTCCACCATGGAGTGCATGGGACCACAAGGATTATAAGAATCTTGCCAATGATCCATATTCTGCAACATACTCTGCTGAGCAGCAGGAAAAGTATAGATGGGTTGAATATCACAAGTGGAAGTTCAAAGCAAAGACATATACAGCACTTAGTGGAGGACAGAAATGTTTCGTACTTATGACACGTGTTGAAATGGGATTGCTTGGAAGTTACAATAAATATAAGAAGTCTCCGTTTGAGACATACTATGTCGGTGGTGACGGTATGAGTGGATACTCTACAGGTTATGCTGAAGAAACTATCGGACTCCGTGGTTATGAGAATGGTTCACTTGCATATAATGGTTATGCTTATGACCGTTTCACATTGGAACTTCGCTATCCGTTTATGCTAGGTAACACGACCATCTACGGTCTTGGATTTGTTGAAGCTGGTAATGCATGGAGTGACACTAAATACTTCAATCCATTTGACATGAAACGTAGTGCAGGTCTTGGTGTGAGAATCTATCTGCCAATGGTTGGTTTGATGGGTATTGACTGGGCTTATGGTTTCGATAAAGATAATGTCAATGGAACAAAGGGTGGAAGTCAGTTCCACTTTATCTTGGGACAGGAATTCTAACATATAAAAAAAGAAAGTATGAAAAAAACAGTATTGATGTTTGTCATGCTATTATCAGCAATGACAATGAGTGCACAAAAGTTTGCTCTCCTTGATATGGAATACATACTTAAGAATATACCAGCTTATGAGCGTGCAAACGAACAGCTGGATCAAGTGAGCAAGAAATGGCAGGCTGAAGTTGAAGCTTTAAACACAGAAGCCAGTACGATGTACAAAAACTATCAGAATGAAATAGCTTTCCTTTCACAGGAACAAAAGAAGGCAAAGCAGGAACAGATAATGGCTAAAGAAAAGGCAGCCTCGGAACTAAAGAAAAAGTATTTCGGTCCTGAAGGTGAGTTGTTCAAGAAGCGTGAAAGCCTTATCTCTCCAATTCAGGATGATATCTATAATGCAGTAAAAGAAATTTCTGACATGCGTGGATATAGTTTAGTTCTCGACCGTTCAAGCGATCAAGGAATAATATTCGGAAGTCCACGTATTGATATATCTAATGATGTACTTCAGAAATTGGGATATGCTAAATAATTAATATAAATATAAATTTAGAACACATGAAAAAAATTATTTTAATGTTGATGTTGTTCGCTCCTCTAGCTACATTCGCTCAGAAGTTCGGACATCTTAACGCTCAGGAAGTAATGTCTCAGATGCCTGAATTCATTAAGGCTCGTGGTGAGATGGAAGCAACCGCAAAGCAGTATGAGAATGATCTTAAGGCTATGCAGGATGAACTGACACGCAAGAGTCAGGAGTATGATAAGACAAAGTCTACAATGAATGCTACAAAGCAGCAGGAGACAGAGACTGACCTTCAGACAATGTATCAGAAGATTCAGCAGACATACCAAGACAACCAGCAGGCTCTTCAGAAGAATCAGCAGGAAAAAATGCAGCCTATTACAACCAAACTGGTTAATGCAATTAAGGCAGTAGGTAAGATTGGTGGATATGTTTACATCATGGATGTAAGTGCAGGTATCCCATATATCAGCGACACTCTTAGTAAGGATGTTACAGCAGATGTTAAGGCACAACTTAACAAATTGAAGTAATTATCATACTCCGATATGAATAAAGTAGGGACGGAATGATATTCCGTCCCTACTTTCTCATAAAGGTAATCATGTATTTTTGTAGAATTTCAATAATTCAGTAATACTTAATATTTGTTCAATTATGAAAAAGCTATTCTTGTTTCTTGCTTTCGCTGCATTCACCTTTGCAGCCAGTGCTCAGGCTTCTTTAAAATTCGGCTATTTTAGTTTTGATAATGCCGTGAAGCAGATGCCTGATTATGCCGTAGTACAGCATAATATAAGTGATTTACAAGCTAAATATGATGCCGAGACCAAGCGTGTAGAAGAAGAGTTCAATAAAAAATATGAGCAGTTTCTTGACGGTCAGCGTGATTTCGCACCTACAATATTGCAGAAGCGTCAGGCTGAACTTCAAGACATGATGGAAAAGAATGTTGCTTTCAAGCAAGAGTCTGCCCGTCTTTTATCACAGGCTCAGAAAGAGGCATACGATTCTTTGAAGGTAAAATTACGTCTTGCAGTGAAGGTAATTGGTGACCAGCGTGGATATGCTTTTATATTGAATACGGACAATGATGCCGTTCCATACATAAATAATGCTACAGGAGAAGACATCACTGACATAGTTAAAGCGGTTATAAATAAATGACAATGTCGTTCCCTGAGAATCCTGGACCTATTGGAGTCTTTGATTCTGGCTATGGTGGCTTGACAATACTTCATGGTATTCGTCAGATGTTACCTCAGTATGATTATCTCTATCTTGGAGATAATGCACGAGCACCTTATGGTGATCGTTCTTTTGATGTCGTATATCAGTTTACGCGACAAGCTGTTATAAAAATGTTTGAAATGGGTTGCCATCTTGTTATACTAGGATGCAACACTGCCTCGGCTAAGGCTTTGAGAAGTATACAGACGCTTGATCTTCCTGGATTGGACCCATCACGGAGAGTGCTAGGAGTGATAAGGCCTACTGCCGAGATTATTGGTACGCTCACAAAAAATAATCACGTTGGACTTCTTGCTACAGAAGGAACAGTGAAAAGCCATAGCTATGATTTGGAAATAAAAAAGTTATGGCCTGAGATTCAGGTAAGTGGAGTTGCTTGCCCGTTCTGGGTGCCATTGGTTGAGTATAACGAGGCTGATAGTCCAGGTGCTGACTATTTTGTTAAGAAGCGCATTGATGAGCTTATGCGAAAGGATAATGACATTGATGCTATTATATTAGGCTGTACACACTATCCTATCCTTATGCCAAAGATTATTAAGTATGTTAAGCCTGGCGTAAGGATTATCCCACAGGGAGAATATGTCGCAGGCAGTCTTAAGAGCTATCTTGAACGTCATAATGATATAGAGAAGCAAATAACAACTCTAGGTTCTTGTAGGTATTATACCACAGAGAACCCAGATAAGTTTAAGGAAAGTGCACAGATATTCCTCCATGAGGAGGTCACTGTGAATCATGTAGACTTAGAATAACAATCGCTTGCTGAGGTATCTTACGGGATACCACACAGCAAGCCATCCAACAGTAAGTACTGTTACGAATATTATGGCGACATCACCATAGTGAACGCTTACTGGATATGCATTAACAACAAAGTTGCCACTGCTGTCACCAAGAGAAACTATACCATATTGCTGCTGAAGGAAGCACATTAATAATCCAACACCAATACCTATAACTGCCCCGATAGCCGAGATCATACGACCTTCAAACAAGAATATCTGTGATATTTGCTTATCAGTGGCTCCAAGGTTTCTCAAAGTGTTTACATCGTTTTTCTTCTCGATAATAAGCATAGACAGAGAACCGATGATATTAAAACAAGCGACTACAAGTATGAAAGTAAGGAATATGTATGCAATGATCTTCTCTATCTGCATAATCTTGAATGTATCAGCTTGTTGTTCAAAGCGATCCATAACCTTATATTTGCTACCGACTATATCTTGCATATCTTTCTTTACATCATCAAGATTACTACCGTCTTTCAATCTTATTTCAAGAGAAGACAACATACCTTGCTGTCCGAAGATGTTGCGTGCGAACGCTATAGGAGCTATAATATAATTTTTATCGTATTTGCTTTGGTTAACAGCAAAAACCACTCCTGGAGATAATAATGAATCTACAACGAATGCTGATTGTGGATTAGACATATCTAGCTGTCCCTCTCGCTGTGGAGCGTATATGCGTAGATAGTCGCCAAATCTTGCGCCTGTACCTAGAGTTGTCGCAAGTCTTATACCCATGATTCCATATTGCAGTTCGCCAGCATGCAGACTATAGTGGCCATCTCCGTAAAGAATATCGGTGATATGTGTCAGCTGGTCAAAGTTGTCATCAACACCTTTCACCGTTACCATAGCCTGTTTGTTGTTGTATATAGCCAAAGCCTGATCTTCTACGCTTTCTGTAGCAACATCAACTTCTGGCAAATGCCTAATCTTTGCAAGAAGAGGATCGTCGGCAGGGGCAGTCTTTCCTTTTGTAGGAACGACTTCTATCTGTGGGTCGAAGTTAGTGAAGAATGTTGCTACCAAATCATGGAAACCATTGAATACGCTCAATACTATTACCAATGCGGTAGTTGCTACAGCAACTCCTATTACCGATATGATCGATATAACGTTGATAACGTTTGTGCTCTTCTTCGAGAAGATATACCTTTTAGCTATATAATATGGAAAGTTCATAATCGTGCCTACCCATGTTAAACAGGGTTGGATATTTAAAATAATCTATTTTTTCAGAAGTTCGTCAATATGTTCGATATAATCCAAACTATCATCAATAAAGAATCTAAGTTCTGGGATTATTCTAAGTTGATTGTGTACTCTTTGTCCCAGATTGAATCGAATAGCCTTTTCATTTTTTGTGATGTTAGCTATAAGTTCATCCCCTTTATCACTTGGAAATATACTAAGATATGCTGTGCAAATACTTAAATCTGGACTTATTCTTACACGTGTGACACTCACCATTATGCCGTGCATCATACGAGTTTGTTCCTGAAAAATTATCGCCAGTTCTTTTTGCAGTAGGCGAGATATGCGGTTTTGTCTTGTTTCTTGCATAGTTTATATTTTATTTAGTGCAAAGATAATGCAAACGAGTGGAAAAGCAAAATAAAAACGTGTTTTTAATTTTGTTTTCCCGAGTGCAGCTTATCTTCACCGTAGGTAGAGTAATGCAAACGAGTGGAAAAGCAAAATAAAAACGTGTTTTAATTTTGTTTTCCCGAGTGCAGCTTATCTTCACCGCAGGTAGAGTAATGCAAACGAGTGGAAAAGCAAAGGAAAATATAATTTTCTTTGCAGAGCATAGCTCACCTCCAATGTGAGTTAAAGTAATACGCCGAACACAATACCGAACAATTAAGGCTCGTTCTGTATTTTGAGTGATGCTCTAGTCATAAAAGTACATAATTATTAGTGCAAAGATAATTGGTTGGACACTGTTGTGATTCATAGATGAATTTATTTATGAGTATTTTATTACATGTGTAGTCCTGAAAAAATAAAAATATCCAAAAGTTTTAAAAAAAGGAAATATCCTCCACACATCACATAAGCTACTGATAGATAATAAATTATCGGTGGAGGTTCACCTCCACTATTATCCACTATCCTTCACGTTTTTGTAAACTATTAAGAAATATCTAGCTAATGACAAGTGTCGCTGTGTTATTCCTTGAATGATATGAATTTAAATATATTTACATTTCATCCTGCGTGCCAATATTCTATGATCATTTAAGTGAATAAAAATTTTAGAAGTTTGCCATAGATTATAAGATTTGTGTATTTCAAGTAAATGTATTGCACTTTGTAAAAATGCTAATAACACAATCTTAGTTTTCATGTGATAAGCACGAGTAGATCTGTTTTATCGATATAATGTTTCTATTATATCGTTATGAAGTTTCCTTTATATCGATCAAACGTTTGCGTTCCTACGATATAAAGTTTCCAATACTACGATCAAACGTTTTCTTTATATCGTTACAACGTTTGCGTTTCTACGATCAAACGTGTTTGTAAATTGCTAAAATAGTCATAATGTAAATATATTTTACAGCTTTATTATTTTCCATAATCTGTTTTTCGTTTAGTAATAGCTCTGTATTTCTTAATAGTTTACAAAAACGTGGAGGATAGTGGATGATAGTAGAGGTGAACCTCCACCGATAATTTATTATCTATCAGTAGCTTATGTGATGTGTGGAGGATATTAGTCGTTTTTAGAACTTATGGAAAATTTTGTTTTTTTTGTAATTATAGATGTAATATATATTTATTCTATATTTGAGATTATATTTCATTACTTATATTCTTGTAATGAACCAAATAACTTCGTTTGATCCATCTTTCTATTTTACGCAAAGAGTAAAAAAAAATTGCAAATGTTTTGTATTTTTACAAAGTTTCTCTATCTTTGCATAATATAATCTTAAGATTTTTATAAACTAAAACTTTTATACATGAGACTTAAAAATTTACTGGTAGCAGCGTTACTTTTGCTGGCAGGTGTAGCTCAGGCACAACCACAGATGACAGTTCCTGTTGACAAGGATGTGCGCATTGGTAAGTTGGCTAATGGATTGACTTATTACATCCGTCACAACAACTGGCCAGAAAACCGTGCGAACTTCTATATTGCACAAAAAGTTGGCTCAATTCAGGAGGATGAGACACAGCGTGGTCTTGCTCATTTCCTTGAACACATGGCTTTTAATGGTTCTGATAACTTTAAGGGAAACTCACTTATAGAATGGTGCCGTGCTAATGGTATTGAATTTGGTGGCGACCTTAATGCCTATACAAGTATTGATCAGACAGTTTACAATATTGACAATGTTCCTACACAGCGTGCCGGAGCTATTGATACATGTATGCTTATTCTTCGTGACTGGTCTACTGGCCTAACACTAGACAAGGACGAAATAGAAAAAGAACGCGGTGTTATTCACGAGGAATGGCGTTTACGCACAAGTGCTTCAAGTCGCATGTTTGAACGCAATCTTCCAAAGTTATATCCTGGAAGTAAGTATGGTGTGCGTTACCCTATTGGATTGATGAGTGTTGTTGATAACTTTAAACCAAAGGAACTACGTGACTATTACGCAAAATGGTATCATCCATCTCATCAGGGTATTATTGTTGTCGGCAATGTTGATGTAGATAAGGTTGAGGCTCAGATAAAGAAACTTTTTGGAAATATACAGAATCCTAAGAACGAGGCTCCTATAATTGATGAGCAAGTTCCTGATAATGCACAGCCTATAGTTATTATAGACAAGGATAAGGAACAAAGATCTTCAGAAGTTGAACTTATGTTCAAGCATGACGTGTTCCCTGATTCTTTGAAGAACAATATTTCTTATTTAGTATACCAATATGTGAACGGTGCTATATCAAGTATGCTCAATAATCGTTTTACTGAGGCTGCCCAGAAAGCAGACTGTCCTTATGTAATGGCATCTGCCGGAGATGGTAATTATATCTTTGCAAAAACAAAGGATGCTTTTGATCTAAGTGTATCTCCAAAAGATATGGGCGTTGCTGCAAATGCATTGAAAGCTGCTTTGGTAGAATTGCGTCGTGCAGCTGAATTTGGTTTCACTTCTTCTGAATATAGCCGTTTTCAAGCTGACTATATGAGTGCTCTTGATAAGTCTTATAGCAATAAGGATAAGCGTTATAATTCTCAATTCTATCGCGAGTGTCTTGGGCATTTCCTTACCAACGAGCCAATGACTGGGATTGAGTATTCATATCAGACAATGAAGCAGATTGTTCCAATGATACCTATTGAGGCTATCAATGCACAGATCAAGGAACTTGTTTCAAAGAATGATTCTAATATGGTGATCATTAACTTCAACAACGAGAAAGAAGGTAATGTATATCCTACAGAGGCACAACTTCTTGACGCTGTGAAGTCTGCACGTGCAGAGAATATTACTGCTTATGTGGATAATGTGAAGAATGAGCCTTTGATAAAGGAACTTCCAAAGGCTGGTAAGATCAAGAAGGAAATCAAGAGCAATAAATTTGATTATACAACTCTTGAGCTTTCAAATGGTGTAAAGGTTATCTTGAAGAAGACTGATTATAAGAAAGATCAAGTAATTCTGTCGGGTGCTGGTGGCGCAGGTTCTTCTTCTTATGGAAAGGCTGATTTTATTAATACAAAGGTATTTGATAATGTTATCGGTATAAGCGGACTGGGTGATTTCTCAAGTACTGAACTTCAGAAGGCAATGGCAGGAAAGATAGCCAATGCTAACTTGAAGATGAGTGAGAGAAAAATGAGCATAGATGGTAACTCAACACCAAAGGATATAGAGACCATGTTCCAGATGGTTTATCTGTATTTCACAAATATAAAGAAAGACAATGACTCTTATAATAACCTTATGCAGCAGTATGAGGTAGGGCTCAAAAATAGAGAGTTGTCTCCAGATGTAGCCTTTAGTGACTCTCTTACAGCAACATTGTATAACCACAATCCAAGAACAGCTCCTCTGTTGCTTAAGGATCTGAAGGACATAAACTATGACCGCATTCTACAGATAGCAAAAGACCGTACTGCAAGTGCAAAGGGTTGGGAGTTTACTATAATAGGCAATTTTGACGATGCGATAATACGTCCACTCATCTGTCAGTATCTTGGAGGGTTACCTGCAAAGGGTACTGATGTCGCTTCAAAGCGTGATCGCATGCCACAGAAGGGACAGATTGAGAATGTATTCTATCGTAAGATGGAGACTCCTAAAGCAAACTGCTATATGGTTTGGCACAATATGAATCTTCCATACACCTTGGAGAAGTCAATACAGGTTGATATGATAGGACAGGTTCTTTCAATGGAATATCTAAAGCAAATCCGTGAAGAAGCCAGTGCTGCATATTCTTGTGGAGCTTATGGAGGTGCAAACGCAGCTGATGACGGATTCAAAATATACCAGATTGTCGGTGTATGCCCTATGAAGCCGGAGAAGCGAGACATTGCATTGAAGATTATGACCGATGAGGCAAATAAGATGGCTACAACATGTGACGCGGAAATGCTTAATAAGGTTAAGGCTTTGATGTTGAAACAGATAGACGATCGCGCAAAAACAAACGGTTTTTGGGACGGAGTAATCTATGAATATGATAAGTTGGGCGTTGATACATATTCTGACTACAAAAAACTTGTAGAGGCACAGACACCACAAAGTGTATCTGCGTTCATGAAGGAATTCCTTGGAACTGGCAGCAAGATTACAGTTGTCATGCTTCCTGAAGGAACAAAATAAAAAGCAATAAACAGTCTTTTATATACGTGGGTGTACGGATAAAGTTCCGTGCACCCATTTTTTTGTTGTAGAAATATAAAAGGAGTGGTTTTTCTTTGATATTCAGCGAAATAACTGTAACTTTGCAGCCTAAAAGTTTTTAATGTATATTTAAAAGAAAGGATTAAGATATATGCCTTATTTATTTTCTTCAGAATCAGTTTCAGAAGGACATCCTGATAAAGTTTCAGATCAGATATCAGATGCCTTACTTGATCAGTTCCTTGCGTATGATGAGAATTCTCATTGTGCGATAGAGACATTCTGTACTACCGGACAGGTAATCATAATGGGTGAAGTGCGCTCTAAAGAATACATTGATTTGCAGACAATTGCGCGCAATACTATAAAAAATATCGGATATACAAAGGCCGAGTATCAGTTTGATGGTGATTCTTGTGGTATTCTTACCGCTATTCACGAGCAGAGTGATGACATTAATCGTGGTGTAAGCCGTGCCGACGAGGAAAATCAAGGAGCTGGCGACCAAGGTATGATGTTTGGATATGCTTCAAATGAAACCGAGGATTATATGCCTGTATCTCTATATCTGTCTCATCTTCTTATGAGTACGCTTGCCGAAATACGCAAGGAAGGTAAAGTGATGACATATCTGCGTCCAGACTCAAAGAGTCAGGTTACGATAAAATACAGTGACGAGAATGTACCTTTGGGCATTGATACAATTGTTGTGAGTACACAGCATGACCAGTTTGATGATGATGACGATACAATGCTTGCCAAAATCAAGGAAGATGTGATAAATATTCTCATTCCGCAAGTAAAGGCAAAACTTGGTGACAAGGTGCTTGCTTTGTTTAATGATGATATTAAATATTTCGTTAACCCTACAGGAAAGTTTGTTATTGGCGGTCCTCATGGTGATACTGGACTTACAGGCCGTAAGATAATTGTTGATACTTATGGTGGTAAGGGTGCTCATGGTGGTGGCGCTTTCTCAGGAAAAGATCCTTCAAAGGTAGACCGCTCTGCAGCTTATGCGGCACGATATATAGCAAAGAATATGGTTGCGGCAGGTGTTGCTGATGAAATGCTTGTTCAGTTGGCTTATGCAATTGGTGTGGCACAACCTGTAAGTATTTATGTAGATACATACGGTCGCAGCAATGTTAAGATGTCTGATGGTGAGATTGCTGAGAAGATTAAACAGATGTTTGACCTTCGTCCAAAGGCAATAGAACGCATATTTAAATTGCGTCAGCCTATTTACCTTGAAACAGCAGCTTACGGTCACATGGGAAGGAAAAACGAAACAGTGACAAAGACATTCACTAGTAGATATCACGAGACAAAAACGGTTGAAGTGGAACTCTTTACATGGGAGAAGCTAGATCGTGTGGATGAAATTAAGAAAGCGTTTAATATTTAATTAAAACCATAAAGAGGGGACGGGAGGATTTCAGACCCGTCCTTTTTTATATGATACAGCAAGAAGACTCCATAGTAAATGCAGATGCACAGCAGAAGACCTTAGTTGGAATTCAGCATGTGAAAAAGCAACCTACACCAGCGCAGATAATCAGTTGGTTGCCTAAGAATGCTACGCCCGAGCAGCAGGATTCTGCTATTCAGGCTAACATAAAACCCAGTGATATTCATTGGAGTGCAATGCCTGATACATTACACCTTCCGGGACAACCTGTTGGCAAGAGCTGGCGTGATGTAAACTTACCTAAATACTATAAGGAATCGTTTTTCTCGAAATCACCTTGGTTTCATCCAGAGTTGTCTGGAGGAAGGCTTGGTGTTGCCGGTGACCCTGTGCCTTATACTATAGCCGGTGATAACCTGATAACAGGAATATTACTTGCTTGTTTTATATTGGCAATGGTGGCTTTTGCTCAATCTCACAAATTCATTGTGCGCCAGGCGAAAAACTTCTTTTATGTTCAGCATGGTGAAACAACCACGATAACAGAAACATCTGGTGAACTACGTTTTCAGTTCTTTTTAATGCTGCAGACGTGTCTTCAGTTTTCTTTGTTATTCTTCCTCTATGCGCGTTCTGTTGTCAGTGATACGTTCATAGTTGAGCAATATAAGGTCGTGGGCTTCTTCTCGGGAGTCATACTGGTGTATTTCCTATTAAAGCTAGTTGCTTATACGATAGTCAACCTCACATTCTTTGACAAAAAGACAAATGAACAATGGATTAAATCATTTTTATTTATAAATTCTGTCGAAGGATTATTGGTGTTTCCTGTCGTGATGTTAGTTGTATATTTTGGACTTGCATTGAAAACGGCATTTGTTTATACGGCTCTAGTGGTGATTTTATTAAAATTACTGTCCTTATACAAGACATATATAATCTTTTTCAGGCAAAAAGGCGCCTATTTGCAAGATATTTTGTACTTTTGTGCACTCGAAGTAATGCCTTTACTCACATTATGGGGAGTATTGACAGCTATAAATGGTTATTTGAAAATAAATTTTTAGGACATAATGATTAAGAAGATTCTGATCTCTCAGCCTAAGCCAACAAGCGAAAAGTCACCATATTATGACATCGCAAACCAGTTTGGCGTGGAATTGGATTTCCGTCCGTTTTTCAAAATAGAGGGTATCTCTTCAAGAGAATTCCGTGAACAGAAAGTTAGTTTGCTTGCTCATACAGCAGTTGTCTTTACATCGCGCCATGCTATAGACAATTATTTTAAGCTAGCTAAAGAGTTGCGTGTTACTATTCCTGAAGATATGAAGTACTTTTGTCTTATTGAGACGGTTGCACTTTATATCCAGAAATACGTGCAGTATCGTAAGCGAAAAATTTTCTTTGGCACTACAGGCAAAATTGATGGTCTGTTGCCACTTATGCTTAAACATAAGACGGAGAATTTCCTTGTTCCCCTAAGTAATGTCCATAATGATGACATTAAGGATATGCTTGATGCCAAAAATCTTAAGCATACCATTTGTACGATGTATCGTACTGTGAGCAATGATTTTACGGATGAGGAAAAGCAGAACTTTGATTATAATATGATGATCTTCTTTAGTCCAACAGGTGTTAAGGCTTTAAAGAAAAACTTCCCTGATTTTAACCAGAGCGATATTAAGATTGGAGCCTTTGGTCCTGCTACTGCTAAGGAAGTGGAAGCTCAAGGCTTGAATCTTGACCTCATGGCACCTAATAAGGATTATCCTTCAATGACAGGTGCACTAAAGGCTTTTCTTGAGAAAAACAAAAAGTAATGTCGGCATCCCAAGCTGAAAATCTGACTAAGCAAGAGCGTGTTTGTAGTAAGTTGCTAATAGACCGACTCTTTAATGGGGGCAAAAGTCATTCTATGTCTGCTTACCCGCTAAGGGTAGTCTATATGTACTTGCAGCCTGATGATGTAGCTAACGATGAGCCAAATACTCAGATTCTTGTCAGTGTACCTAAAAAATGCTTTAAACGTGCTGTAAAGCGCAATCGTGTGAAAAGACAGGTGAGGGAGGCTTACAGAAGAAATCGTGTTCTCGTGTCTGAAAAGGTGGCAGATGGATGTCGTTTGGTGATGGCTTTTATATGGCTTGATTCAAAATTATATGATACAGCTGTTGTAGAAGCTAAGATGAAAAATCTTATTCAACGCATTAGCGAGAAAATATGAAATTACTAATAAACATATTGCATCATGTGTCGAGAGCCATTGTGTGGATCCTCGTATTGCCAATATTGTTTTATCAGAAATTCATAACTCCTTATACTCCACCTTCTTGTAGGTTTACTCCCACATGCTCTGAGTATGCGCGGCAGGCAATTCTAAAGCATGGACCAATAAAAGGGATGGGGTTGGCTATATGGAGAATATTAAGATGTAATCCTTGGGGTGGTAGCGGGTATGATCCGGTGCCGTAAGTTTCCTGTAACGGGCCCCAGTAATATAATTAATAATTAGGCGAGAATATTTGTTCGTCTTTTAATTGGAATAATATAATAATGTCAAAAAACTTTGTTGAAGAACTGAAATGGCGTGGTATGCTCGCTCAGATTATGCCGGGTACAGAGGAATATTTACAGTCGCACATGGTGTCGGCTTATTTGGGTACGGACCCAACGGCAGACTCTTTGCATATTGGTCACCTTTGTGGCATCATGATGCTTAGTCATTTGCAGCGTTGTGGTCATAAGCCATATCTTCTTGTAGGTGGTGCTACCGGTATGATTGGTGATCCTTCAGGCAAGAGCCAGGAACGTAATCTTTTGGATTCTGAGACATTATATCATAACCAGGAGGCTATAAAGCAGCAGGTATCTAAGTTCTTGGATTTTGACGGTGATGCTCCAAACAAGGCAGAACTTGTTAATAACTACGATTGGATGAAGGATTTTTCTTTCCTTGATTTCGTTCGTGAGGTAGGAAAGCATAT
Organism: Prevotella sp.; assembly: GCF_051059605.1. Classification (GTDB taxonomy): domain Bacteria; phylum Bacteroidota; class Bacteroidia; order Bacteroidales; family Bacteroidaceae; genus Prevotella. The sequence goes on along the minus strand of NZ_CP050883.1, from coordinate 2,445,088 downwards.
CACTGTTAATTACATGATGGCTAAGGACTCAGTGCAGAAGCGTCTTAATGGTGAGGCTCGTGACGGTTTGTCTTTCACGGAGTTCACTTATCAGTTACTTCAAGGTTATGACTTCCTTTATCAATATCAGAAATACGGTGTAAGATTGCAACTTGGTGGTAACGACCAGTGGGGCAATATGACAACAGGAACAGAGCTGATACGTCGCACTCTTGGGAGTGAGTCTGAGGCTTTTTGTCTTACATGTCCTTTGATAACAAAGGCTGATGGAAAGAAATTCGGTAAGACAGAGAGTGGTAATATCTGGCTTGACCGTAACCGTACTACTCCTTACGCATTCTATCAGTTCTGGTTGAATGTAAGCGATGATGATGCTGAAAGGTATATAAAGATATTCACAAGTCTTGAAAAGGATGTGATCGATGCTCTTGTTGAAGAGCACAAGCAGGATCCTAGCAGACGTATTCTTCAGAAGCGTCTTGCAGAGGAAGTTACAGTTATGGTTCATTCAAAGGAAGACCTTGAAATGGCCATTGCAGCAAGTAATATTCTTTTTGGTAAGGCTACAAAAGACAGTCTTTCAACACTTGATGAGGCTACTCTTAATGATGTATTTAAGGATGTTCCGCATTACACAATCGACAAGTCTTTGCTTGGTGGGACAGCTGTAGACCTGTTTAACCAGGACGGTATGGAGATATTTCCAAGTAAGAGTGAAATGCGCAAACTGGTAAAAGGCGGTGGCGTGAACTTGAATAAAGAGAAGGTTGCGGCTTTTGATCAGGTGATAACTTCAGATGATCTTATTGATGGAAAATACCTCCTTGTACAGCGCGGTAAGAAGAATTATTACTTAATTATTGTAAAGTAAACGCTTAAAAATTTGGTAGTGGATGAAAAATCCATTACCTTTGCACCCGAAATTGGAAACAATTTATATTGATTGTCCCATGGTGTAATGGTAGCACTACAGTTTTTGGTTCTGTCAGTGGTGGTTCGAATCCGCCTGGGACAACATAAAAATCCGCGATTCCTAATATATAAAAAGGATTTGCGGATTTTTTATTTAGTACACAAATGTGCGATATTAACCGCTAGTCATAAAAAACAGATGGATTTACCTTTTCTGATAAGGCATGTAAATACTCCAAAAAGCGAAAGTGATTATGTCACAATAACCATATTTGTAACAATTTGACAAGTATACAATATGTGAAAACCAACAAATATTTATTATATTAAACCAATGAAAAAACAATTAATGTTTTTAGCAGCATTGCTTATGACTGCTTCAAGTGTATGTGCTCAGCAAAAGGCAGGTACATTCTCTATTACACCAAAAATTGGTGTAACCGCAAGTAACTTCTCTGGTAAAATGCCACTTACTGTAGCTTACGCAATAAGCACTCAAATGTCACCTAGTGAATCTGGTGTTTTTCACACTTTATCAGAAGAAAATTTCCCAGAAATGGGTGCTATTGGATTTAATGAAAGCAAAAACAAATTTGGATTTACCGCTGGTGTAGAAACGCAGTATCAATTCTCTAAAATCATCGGTCTTTCTTTAGGAGTATTCTACACTCAACAAGGTGCAAGCTACGACACAAAAGGTTATTCATATACTTCAAAAGGAGGAGTTAAAGTTGCAATTAATGATAATTTAAAGGTTAATCTTAACTGTATTACAATGCCAATTTTGGCTAATGTATATATATGGAAAGGTCTTGCCGTAAAAGCGGGTCTGCAGCCAGAATTAGCAGTTAGCAAGAAAACGAGTTGTGATGTTGTAATAAGCTATCATGATCCATCGGTATCAGTAGTTCGTAGTGGTGTAGAGATAAAATCATTCTCTCTTTCTGTACCTGTAGGCGTAAGCTATGAATACAAGAATATTGTTGCTGATCTGAGATACAATATTGGTGTAACCGATTTGCGTAAGGATGGAGATGCAGGATGGAATAGCGACTTCAGTTCTACCTCTAAAAATAGAACCTTATTGTTTACTGTTGGTTATAAGTTTGAATTATAATCCAAGTACAATACCAAGTCTGGCTGGAATGTATTCCAGTCAGACTCTGTTTTTCTTCAGCCTTACATGTAATTAGAATACTAACACGGATGGCATGTGGAACAAGAAGAATTGTTTCTGTAGTCACTGATATTATACATTTCATGTGAAAGATAAATGTTGAAAAATAGGTCTTTTCAAATTAATTTTGTATTTTTGCATCAGACTACTCTGATAACTTAATAGTAAAACAAAAGATAATGGATACATTTTCAAAAAACTTTTCTTTGGAAGGTAAGGTAGCATTGGTAACAGGTGCTGCTTATGGTATTGGATTCGCTATTGCTGAAGCTTATGCTAAGGCAGGAGCTAAAGTTGCGTTCAACTGCCGCAGTCAGAAACACCTTGATCAGGCAATGGCTGATTATAAAGCAAAAGGTATTGATGCTAAAGGATATATCGCTGACGTTACTGATGAAGCGCAGGTGAAGAATCTTGTTTCTGAGATTGAAAAAGAACTTGGCACTGTTGATATTCTTGTTAATAATGCAGGCATAATCAAGCGTATTCCTATGGACGAAATGAGTGTAGAGGAATTCCGCCAAGTTATTGATGTCGATCTTAATGCTCCTTTTATTGTTTCAAAGGCAGTCATTCCAGGAATGAAGAAAAAAGGACACGGTAAGATTATCAATATATGTTCAATGATGAGCGAACTTGGACGTGAGACTGTAAGTGCCTATGCTGCTGCCAAGGGAGGATTGAAGATGCTTACACGTAATATCTGTTCTGAGTTTGGTGAATACAACATACAGTGTAATGGTATCGGTCCTGGATATATAGCAACTCCACAGACAGCACCTCTTCGTGAATTGCAGCCAGATGGAAGCCATCATCCTTTTGATACCTTTATAATAAGTAAAACTCCTGCTGCACGTTGGGGTACTCCAGAAGATCTTATGGGACCAGCTGTATTCCTTGCTTCAGATGCAAGTGATTTTGTAAACGGTCACGTGTTGTATGTTGACGGAGGAATTTTGGCTTATATTGGTAAGCAACCTAAATAAAGTTGATAAACAATATTAAAAAGAAAAGAGCGGCTCGTTAGAGTCGCTCTTTTATGTTGAATAATCTTTTACAATTATTTATTTACTGCATCAGAAAGCTCTGCGCCAGCCTTGAACTTTGCAACCTTCTTAGCTGCAATTTGAATCTTAGCCTTTGTAGCAGGGTTGATACCTTCACGAGCAGGGCGCTCGTTAACACTGAATGTACCGAAGCCTACAAGCTGGATTTTATCACCTGCAACTAAAGCGTCTTTAATTGCAGCTGTTGTTGCGTCCAATGCCTTTTTAGCATCTGCTTTGCTCAGACCTGCGCCTGCAGCAATCTTTTCGATTAATTCTGTCTTGTTCATAACTTTGAATTATTAAATGATTATTTATATAAAAATATCTTTTGTGCTGACAAATATAAGTTATTCATTTTAAAAAACAAACAAAAAAACAAAAAAAGTGATTTATTTTTCGAAAATTTGTGGTAAACCTTGTGTATTAGTAGTGTTTAAGGGATATTTTTAGTAATTTTGCAACCATTATACAACATTTGTCGAACTATAAGAAATTACATAATATGATGCGCATTCCAACGGTAACAAAGAACTTACTTATAATAAATGTACTGGCATTTTTTGCTATGTACGTACTCCGGTCCGTAAACTTGTTTGGTGGTTCTCCAATAGACTTAAATGATGTCCTGGGATTGCACTTCTTTCTTGCCCCAGATTTCCATATCTATCAATTGGTAACTTACATGTTTATGCATGCCACTTTTACGCATATATTCTTCAATATGTTTGCCTTGTGGATGTTTGGTATGATAGTTGAAAGAACGTGGGGTGCAAAACGCTTCCTTTTTTATTACATTTCTTGTGGAATTGGTGCAGGACTTTTTCAGGAATTGGCACAGTTCTGTGATTTGTATTTTATGCTTTCATCTCAGAATGTAAGTGTTTCGGTAATGCATTTGCCTGAGGTCGCAAGACAAGCACTAAACGCATGGACTACAGTTGGTGCGTCTGGTTCTATTTATGGTGTGCTTTTGGCATTTGGTATGTTGTTTCCTAATGAGAAATTATTCATTATACCAATTCCTTTCCCAATCAAGGCAAAATGGTTTGTAATGATATATGCCGGTATAGAATTGTTCTCTGCATTGGCTACAACGGGTGATGGTGTTGCTCATATTGCTCACCTTGGTGGAATGGTTGTAGGTTTCTTCATGATTAAATATTGGCGTAGCCATGCTTATCATGGTTCTAATATGTCAGGAGGCAATCAAATCTTCGATAACTTGAAGCGCAAATGGGATAAGCGTGGTAGTGGAAAGAAGTTTAGCACTTGGCATAATAAAAATGCAGAAGCTGAAAATTATAATTCTCATAACAGCGACTGGGATTACAATGCGCGCAAAAAGGCAGAACAAGATGATATAGATCGCATACTTGACAAAATACGCAAGAGTGGGTATGATAGTCTTACAGCTGAAGAGAAGCGTTGTCTTTTTGAGAACAGTAAGAAGAATTGAGAATATTATTATGTTTGGTTCTATAAGGAAATTCTTTCTGCAACTCATCGCTGGAGCTAATCTGGCAACGGTTTTTATAATGTTGTTTATCGGTTATTCCGACAGATTAGACCCTGTGAAGCATGAAGTATTGGCAAATGCTGGATTGGTATTCCCAATATTTCTGCTAGTGAATTTCTGTTTTTTGATCTTTTGGCTGTGTTTTAAGAAAATTGGAATATTAATACCATTGCTTGGTTATATATTCTGTTATATCCCGCTGCGCACATATATTCCGTTTAATATACCCAGCAGCCCACCTGACGGTGCTATAAAAGTGATGTCGTACAATGTATGGTCGTTTGCCGGTTGGGAACGTTTTCCTGATGGCAAGTTCCCTATATTGGAATATATTCGTGAACAGAAAGCTGATATTCTGTGTTTGCAGGAAGCTTTAACAAATGAGATAGGAAAGGCAAGAGTTGACTCTGTGATGGATAAGCTATATCAATATAGAGATACGGCAATGAGTAGACCTGGTGGTGACTGCATTGCAATATATAGCAGATATCCAATAGTTTCTCGCGAACGCATCCAATACCCTTCAAAGGGTAACCTCAGTATGGCTTATGAGATAAAGAAAGGCAATGATACAATTATTGTTGTTAATAATCATCTAGAGACAACTGGACTCTCTGTTGAGGATAAGTCAAGTTTCAAGTCAATGGTGAAAGGAAATCTTGAAGGAACTGCCGCTAAGAAAGCTTCGTATCATCTTGTAGATAAACTCAGTGAGGCTTCAATAAAGCGTGCACCACAGGCTGACGCTGTGGCTAGATATGTGAGCAAGCACCTTGGCAGGAGTATCATTCTTTGTGGGGATTTTAACGATACTCCTATATCGTATGCCCATCATGTGATATCAAAGAACCTAACCGATTGCTATGTGGAAAGTGGAAACGGACCAGGTTTCAGTTATCATGAAGGTGGGATGTATGTGAGAATAGACAATATTATGTGCTCAAGTGATTGGCAACCTTTTGAGTGTAAAGTTGATAGTAAAATAAAAGATTCTGACCATTATCCAATCTTTTGTTGGCTAAAAAAGCGGGGAAAACCCTAAAAAATGAATAATTACAGGCTATAAATTTCTTAAAGTGACAAAAAAATGTTATTTTTGCACTTCTATATATAGTCTGTGCATTATATAGAGAACATAGAAAAACAAATAATTTATAACATAATAAAAAATGCAAAACAAAGGAATTGTAATTTGTACAGCTGTCCTATTGACACTTGCAAGCATTTTCTATCTTTCATTCTCGTTCGCCACACGCTATTATGACGGCGAGGCTGCAAAGCTTAAAGACCCTATTGCACAGCAGGATTACAAAGATTCTGTTAAGTACTTGGGTATTTACTCTTATCAGAAGTGCTTGGAAACTCAAATTGGTCTGGGTCTGGATCTTAAGGGTGGTATGAATGTAGTTTTGGAAATATCAGTACCTGATGTTGTCGAGACTCTCGCTGACCACAAGACAGACGTCGCTTTCACTAAGTCAATGAAGCAGGCTAAAGCCGAACATGAAATTAGTCAGAGTGATTTTCTCTCTCTCTTCGTTAAGTATTATCATCAGAATGCACCAGGGCATCATCTCGCTGAAATCTTTGCTACTCAGCAATTGCAGGGTAAGGTTTCTCCACAGAGTTCTGATTCTGAAGTTGAGAAGGTTCTTCGTGCTAATATTCAATCTGCGATAGATAACTCATTCAATGTAGTTCGTACTCGTATTGATAAGTTTGGCGTTGTTCAGCCTAATATTCAGAAACTTGAAGGTCAGGCAGGTCGTATCATGGTTGAAATGCCAGGTATAAAGGAACCTGAACGTATGCGTAAGCTACTTCAAGGTAGTGCAAACCTAGAATTCTGGGAGACATATAATGCCAGTGAGGTTATCCCTTATCTGACACAGCTTGATTCTCGTCTTGCAAACGGTGGTGACGCTGATACTGCAACTGTAAAGAAGGCTGCTCCTAAGAAAGCTGTCGCAACAGCTCAACCTAAATTTAAGATTAAGGGTGCTGCTAAGGATGATGCATCTGAGGCAAGCAGAGCACAGATTGACGCTGCAAAGAAAATGCATCCATTGCTTGCTATGTTGCAGACAACAGGACAGAATTCTCTTAGTGTTGTTGGATATGCAAGCGTACGTGATACAGCTGCTGTAAATAGAGTAATTCATAGTGCTGCTGCAAAGCAGGTATTACCATCAGATCTTAAACTCCTTTGGAGTGCTAAACCTGCAGACGGTATTCAGGCAAAGAATGTATTTGAACTTCATGCCTTGAAGGTTACTACGACTACAGGTCGTGCACCACTTGAGGGTGATGTTGTAACAGATGCAAGTGACCAGTTTGATCATATGTCAGGTTCTCCTGAGGTTTCAATGACAATGAATTCTGATGGTGCACGCCGTTGGGCAGCCTTGACAAAGGCTAACGTTGGTAAGGCTATTGCTATTGTTCTTGATAACGCTGTATATTCAGCTCCTCGTGTAAATGGTGAAATTGATGGTGGTCAGTCTTCTATCAGCGGAAACTTCACAATCGAGGATACAAAGGACCTTGCTAATACTTTGAAGTCTGGTCGTATGCCTGCCCCTGCGCATATAGTACAGGAAGATATCGTGGGCCCTACATTGGGTGCCGCTTCTATACAACAGGGGGTTGTTTCATTTGTTATAGCTTTCGTTCTTTTGATTTTCTACATGGTTGCCATGTATAATTTCATCCCTGGTATGATTGCTAATGCAGCTCTTATTGTTAACGTATTCTTCACACTTGGTATATTAACGTCCTTCCAGGCGGCACTTACAATGAGTGGTATAGCCGGTATGGTGCTGACGCTCGGTACGGCGGTCGATGCCAATGTGCTTATATATGAACGAATAAAAGAGGAACTTCGAGCCGGCAAGGGCATGAAACAGGCTGTATCCGCAGGTTACAGCAACGCTTTCTCTGCCATCTTCGACTCTAACCTTACATCACTTATTACAGGTGTAATCCTTTACATCTTCGGTACAGGTCCTATTCAGGGATTTGCTACAACATGGATTATAGGTCTTATTTGTTCATTCTTTACTGCCGTATTCTTGACACGTCTTGTTTATGAATATCAGCTTAACCATGATCGTTGGATGAAGCTGAAGTTCTGGACAGGTATTAGTAAGAACCTTATGCAGGGCACAAATATCCATTTCATGTCAATGTATAAGACTACATTTACTTTTACTGGACTTGCTATTGTCTTGTTCGCAGCAAGTTTCTTTGTACGTGGCTTGTCAAAGGGTATAGATTTTACTGGTGGTCGTAACTATGTTGTTCAGTTTGAGAAGCCTACACAACCAGAGCAGGTTACTCAAGTTCTTGATGGTATATTCCCTGGCTGTACATCTGGTGCTATATCACTTGGTACAGATAGCAAGACTATTCGTATTTCGACTAATTACAAGATAGAATCTAACAATTCTAATGTTGATGATGAGGCTGAGACACTGCTTTATAAAGGTCTGAAAAAGGCTGGAATGGTAAGTCAGAAGAGTCTTCAGGCATTCAAGAACCCTGACGTTCGTAGTGGTGGTTCAATAATTAGTTCTTCTAAGGTCGGCCCTTCTGTAGCTAAGGATGTTACTTATGGCGCTATCTTCAGTGTGCTGATTTCGATGGTTGCTATTTTCTTGTATATCCTTCTGCGTTTCCGTAATGTTGCGTTCTCAGTAGGTTCTACAATAGCTCTTGCATTTGATGCCTTGACTGTGGTTGGTATTTTCTCATTGCTGCAAGGTGTCATGCCTTTCTCTCTAGAGGTTGACCAGACATTTATTGGTGCGGTGCTGACCGTCATTGGTTATTCTATTAATGATAAGGTGGTGGTATTCGACCGTATTCGTGAGAATTTGAAACTACATCCTAATGAAGACTTGCAAGTATTGTTCAATGATTCAATTAATCAGACACTTGCCCGTACAGTTAATACATCATCAACAGCATTGATAGTTTTGATCGTGATATTGTTGCTTGGTGGTAAGAGTATTCAACCATTTGCATTCGCTATGTCAATTGGTGTTGTATTCGGAACCTTGTCTTCTATATTCGTAGCTTCACCTATCGCTTACCTTGTAACTGGTAAGGAAATACGTGACCATAGAAAACTTGAAGCAGCTAAAGCAGCTGTAGAAGTTAAGTAATCCAGTCTTATAAATATAAGACAAGACATATTAAAGCCCATCGACATTATTGTCGATGGGCTTTTTGTTGATATATAGTAACACCTTAATAATGTGATTTTTTCGGTGCTGTATAAGCACATCTTAGTCATATTTATGTGATAATAATAAGGCTCTTTTGGGTCTCGTCATAAGTAATTACCAACCAAAGTAATTGTCGTAACTTTCTAGATATATTGCCTTGTGTGTGTGCTCAATTGAAAGTGTGCAATAATCTGTTTATACCAAAATAAAATCATTTATATGTCTAAAATATACGTTTTTTTATTACCTTTGTAAAAATTAACAAAACAGCTTAAAATTATAATAATGACGCTATTAGGGAGTAAAATATCTATAGTTGTCTTATTGATTCTGTAAAAATGAAAAATAAACTTAAAGTACGAAATCTATCTTTAGATTTAGTCAAAGTAATAGCTATGTTTATGGTATTAGCTTTGCATATTAATCTTAACAACAATCTACCAAAATCTTTAGCATTAACTCTTAATTATAGTTTTGCATGTATTGCAATCCCTTTGTTTTTTATGGTTAGTGGGTATATTCTAGCTAATAAGAAACTGAATATGAATTATTCAAAGAGAAAGATAGGAGGAATTCTAAGATTTGTTATTATAACAACAACTATATACGTTATAGGTTCTTTTTTGTATGACATAATAGTTATTGGACATCTTAATCTTGATTGTTATAATAAATTTGGAACATATACTCAGTGGTTTATACAAAAGGGAGGGATGTGGCAATACTGGTATTTTGCCTCTATGATTATAATATATTTGATTTCACCAATTCTTGATAAACTTATTCATTCTGATAAACTACTACTATTTTTATCTATTGCAGTTGGCATAAGTTTTATTTTTTTTATTCTAAACTGTTATTCTCACTTCGAGGAACATCACATAAAACAAACATATAGATTGTGGTATTGGATTATGTATTTTCTTTTAGGTGGATACATACATCAACATAAGGAGCTATTTCATAAGATTAATTGGAAAATAGCATTTTTGGCATGTCTATTGTATTCTCTTTTCCAATATATAGGTCCAAAAGATATGGGTGATGAATATTATTATGGTTCTATACTATGTATGTTATATGCAATATGTGTTTTTTCTGCATGTATAAATACAAAGATAAATCCTAACAATACGGTAATTCCAAAGCTATCGTCTTTGTTCCTTCCTGTATATGCAATGCATCCAATATTGTATTCGACCCTAGAATTATTTAGACCAGAATTTAATATTAATGGAAATTTCGTTTATTTTATAACGTTATTTGTTTCTGTTATGCTAATCATCTTAATATGTGATATAATAATTAAGCTACCTTATGTGGATAGAATTTTTAAGATATAATTTTTAAATTTAAAAAAACTACTAGATTCTAGTCCATATTGATATCTTTAATATGGACTAAATTCTTTTTTTTGTTCGTTAAAATAGGATAAGCCACTATTTATATGTAACTTTGCAATGTGATTTCTAGTATCCATCTTGATGCATGCTTGTTATCTACTATTTGCATTAACTGATTGAAAAAATGAAATAAAGGAAAATGTCTGATAAAGTTTTAAATGTTATTGTTACTTATAATCGCCTGAATGATCTTAAAGTTTGTGTTCAGAACGTAAAAGCTCAAACATACAAGAATCTAGATATTCTTGTGGTTAACAATGGGAGTACTGATGGAACAACCGAATACTTGGCAGGACAAACAGACATAAAAGTTATTAATCAAGATAATCTTGGTGGTGCTGGAGGTTTCTATGCAGGCATGAAATACATGATGGATAATGGCTATGACTGGCTTTGGATGATGGATGACGATGGTGTTCCCGATTCGAAACAATTGGAGAAACTGTTAGCTTTTAATAAAAAGACTGGCTACGTCTTTCTTAATGCCTTAGTCATTGACAAAAATGACCACAAGAAATTTGCTTTCGGTCCACTTAATGGTCATAGGTATATTTATGTTGACGAAGTAACAGGAAATGAAGACTTTGATGTAATGATCCATCCATTTAATGGTACTTTTATAAAACGAGATGTTATTGAAAAAATAGGATTGATAAAAAAAGAATGCTTTATTTGGGGTGACGAGCAGGAATATACAGCGCGTGCGCGACGAGCAGGGTATGCCGCTCATACTGTTACTACAGCTATACATTATCATCCTACAGAAAAAGGACGCAAGGGACGAGTGTTTCCTGGTTTTTCACACAAGAATGTGCTTGTAAAACCCAAAAAATTCTCACATTATTTTTATAGAAATCAAGGATATATAGATCATACATATAATAACTATCATCATATATTCACGAAGTTTATTATAAGAAATTCGGTCTACTTTATACGTACAGGAAAATTTGAGGAACTATGCAAGCTCTTCAAGTATTATATACGTGGATGGCATAATAATTATGAAAACTCTTAATGAAGTCTAGATTGACGTGTGGCGTATTCCGCCGTCTGAGTCATTGAGAACACATAGTTGCGAAGATATGAGAATTGCTTTATATTCTTATTCTGTCGCAACTTTCCATCTAAGGCTACATCATAGCAGAAACTGCTATTCATTGATGGGTTGTAGATGTAACAACGTTTAGCGTCACGTCCTACAATTTCATTATCAGCAGAATAAAAGGCATTAGTTCGCTTACCCTTTATTGCGTTTATTCCAAAACCATTGTATTTATACGACATGTTTAGCAGTTGCAGTAAAGTCGGCATTACGTCTATCTGCTCCATAAGGTTATTGCACTTCATAGTAGGAACATCTGCTCCAAATATCATCAATGGAATGTGATTGTATGAAACAGGCAGTTCGCAATTACTGTTACCAACAAGCTTTCCATGGTCGGCGAGTATAACGAAAACAGTGTTTTTATACCATGGTTGTTTTTTTGCCTTATTAAGGAAATCGCCAATAGCCCAATCTGCATATTCAACAATCTGTGTTTCAGGCTTCGAAGTCTTTCCATGGAAGAAAGACGGAATAATATATGGAGGATGATTACTAATTGTAAGTAGAGTAGCAAAGAAAGGTTTACCGCTCTTAGCGACTTTATTTATAATAGGTAGGGAATAGTTGAATAAGAAATGATCGCTTACTCCGAAACTATTCACAACTTCATCTTTAGGATAGTTCTCTTGAGAGTAAATATCATCGTAACCGTTTGTTGAAAAGAAAGCCTTCATGTTATCATACTGTGCTTCATGAGTCATAAAAAACAAGTTATGATACCCATATCTTTTCAATACAGTAGGGATACCGTCACGGTGTGGTGTAACAGTACCTTTCATAAGGTTTCTAGACATTATGGCAGGGAAGGAATAAAGCGTAGCTGTCATTCCTTGGTTTGTATGTATACCAGCACTATAACAATTAGTAAAGGCTAATGAATGATTAAATAACGAATCAAGATTAGGTGTGAGACGTTCATTTTGTCCAAATGTCTGCATAAGACTCGCTGACATAGACTCCATTAATATTACTACGACATTGTGTTTCTTTGCAGGTCCGCAAGTCTTTATTTCTCGTGAAAGTACATTCGTGCTGTCAATCTTGCCTGTAATTCCAAGCGAAGCCCTAGTCTGGGTTATTGCTTCCCCATAAGGCATCAGATGGATCTCTTGATTCTCTTTGCGCATATCATCAAGTGAACTTGTAAGAAGATTAAACGCAGGATTGATACCTAGTTGATTTAGGAACGAATCATTGCAATAATAAGCCTCGCTGATTTTTATGGGATTATATCCAATCCTACCACGAATGCCGAAAATACAACCACCTATAAAAGCGAAAGATACAATGAGTCGCAAAGCTACAATTGGTAAAGTATGAGCGTCTGCATGACTTTCGTCAATCCTCTTCCAGAAAAATCCGTATAGATGCTTCAGCATATATACAAAAGAGAAAATAACAATAAAATAAGACGCTATATAAAGCCAATATGACGATTCTTGCAACAACATTCCTGACGTAGTTGAAGCATAACCAAACCATTCAAAAATACTAGAATTGATATTTTTGAAGAAATAAGCAAAATATGGGGTGTTGGCCGCAGATGGCATAAAAACTATTGCAAACCAAAATGAATACCATATCATAATAGCCTTTAACATCCATTTGCGATAATAGTTGAAACTGGCAGATAGTAATATTACAGCCAACGGTAACACTGATATATAGCATGTAACTACATTGTCAAACCACAATCCATTGACAAATGCCATAAATCTATCGGCTCCATTATCAGTTATCATTCCATGAAGAGAGAAATACTCTATAAGTCTGAATAATGACAATGCTAAAATAGCTAATACATGGATTGATAATATATATACAATAGTTTTTGTAAAACGTTTCATTTCTTCTGCGTAATAAATTCAATGCAAAAGTATATAAAATTAAGAGAATAATGTAATAAATGCACTATCAAATAAATATTTATTTGTAATTTTGCCAAAAGTAAAGATTTATCTAACAAAAATGAAATTATTATTCCGTAACAAATACTTTTGGTTGCTTTTATTAGTGTGCTCATTCACACTTCTGCCGTTTCTTGGTCTATCTGATTTTCACACCAAGGGAGAGCCTCGTGAAGCTATTGTTTCTTACACAATGCTTGACAGTGACAACTGGGTACTGCCAACAAATATGGGAGGTGAGACGGCTTACAAACCGCCATTCTTCCACTGGTGTGTTGCTGTAGCTAGTAGTGTTTATGGAACTGTGACTGAAGCTACTTCACGTATTCCTTCTGCAGTGGCATTGATAATAATGACGATGGCAACTTTTGTGTTTTTCGCAAAGCGAAAGGGCAATAAGATTGGTATTATCACAGCATTGACAGCATTCACTAGCTTTGAACTTCATCGTGCAGGTGGTAATTGCCGCGTAGACATGGTGTTGACAATGCTCACGGTTTGTGCTATATATGACTTGATGAGATGGTATGAGCACAAAATGAAAGGCATTCCTTGGATTGCGATAGTACTTATGGGACTCGGCACAATGACAAAGGGACCTGTTGGCTCTATAATTCCATGTATGGTGATGGGTATATTCATGTTGATGCGCAAGGTGAACTTCTTCCGTGCGTTCTTTACATTGGTCGCATTTGGATTACTTTCACTTTTGATATACGGTGCATGGTTCTATGCTGCATATCGTCAGGGCGGTCAGTCGTTCCTCGATCTGATGTATGAGGAAAATATTGGTAGAATGACCAATACGATGAGTTATGACTCATGCGTAAATCCGTGGCCATACAACTTCCTAACGGTATTCACAGGATATCTGCCTTGGATATTATTGTTGATAACGACTCTGTTCTTTGTGCGTTGGAATTTCAAGAAGAATATAAATTTGAAAAGTATCTGGAATGGCATTCTTGGTATGGATAACATAGATCTGTATTCATTAATAGCAACCGTTTCTATATTTGTATTCTATTGTATACCGCAGAGTAAACGTTCTGTGTATCTAATGCCTATATATCCATTCTTGGCATATTTCATAGCTAAACTTCTTGTGTGGCTTTCTGATAGCCAACAAAAGCCATTGCGCATATATGGCGGAATACTTTCTGTTCTGTCTACTTTGCTGTTTGTTGTCTTTGTCTTGATAAAGTCAGGTGTAGCACCTTTGACTATACTTGGAGGACACGGAAAACATGCAATTACAAACATTGCAACTATGCAGGCTTTCGCCAACATAGGAAGTTGGTGGCAATATGTTTTGATACTTGCAACGACTGTAATAGGATTAGCATGGTGGAGATATCAGAAAAGACACAGTGGTGATAAATTGGTTTATGGCATAATAGCCCTTACTTTCGCGCTTTATCTGTCGGTAGATGGAGTTTATACACCAGCCGCATTAAATGTTAAGTCTCAAAGACCTGTTGCTGAATGTATAGATAGGATTGCACCTGAAAGCAAAGGCAAGATATATGAATACATTGATTATGCGATAAGAACTTCTGGAGACAAACCTCACTTCTTTGAGCTGAATTATTATCTAAATAATCGCGTACATAATTTCTATAATGAGAAACCTCAAAGCGGTTTCCTTGTTATAACTCATTCTGATTATGAGATGTGCGTAGACGGATTTAGGAAAGAGGGATATAAATTCAAATTCATCAAGAATTGGGCAGAGTTTGATATGGATTTATATCAATTCAATAAATAAAATTTATTTGTATTCGTGAAACTTATTTTAGTTTCACGAATACAAACCTTAATAATAAAAAGTTTATTGGTACAATCATAACCAGCGTCATGATTCCGGCAAGTTGTTTCCCGAAATCAAAGTGCATCAATAAATTAAGAAGTCCTATCTCTAGAAGGTAATTAATGATGTGACTTGCAAGGAAACCTGCTGCATTCTTCTTTGAAGATTGTTTCTTGAAGGTGAAATGGGTTGTCATGAAATAGTTGAATACTAAACCAACACCATACCCAATAGTATATGATATAGTTGCGTTGAAAGCGAGTAAGGCAAGTAAATAAGCACAATAGTGCAAACCCGTGGATAATGATCCCGTGACACCAAAGCGCAATACTCTACCAACATCCTTATGGCATTGAGGATGATCATTCCAAAAAGACTGTAGTTTATTCCTCATTCCCTAGTATCTCTGCGATATTATAAAGCGGACGATGTTTCACCTCAATGTATATCTTTCCAATATATACACCGATCACGCCAATAGAAATAAGCATTATTCCTCCTACAAACCAAACTGAAAGCATCAGTGAAGCCCAACCGTGTACGGCTGTTCCCGTAATGAGAGCATGAATTACATAAATTGCTATGCCTACACATACAAGTAGGAAGAGTATTCCCATGTATATGATGTTATATATCGGTTTTATTGAGAACGATGTTATTCCATCGAGCGCAAGCCCCAACATCTTACGAAGAGTATATTTAGATTTACCAGCCTGACGTTCACTTATCGTGTCGTCAACAGTTGTAGAAGAAAGACCAATCAATGGGATGAGTCCACGCAAATATAGATTTCTCTCATCGTATTCTGCAAGCATTTCTAGTGCACGTTTACTCATCAGTCGGAAATCAGCATGATTGAAAACACTCTTCACCCCCATGCGATCCTGTAGCTTATAGAAAGCCTCTGCCGACATTCTCTTCAGCAATGGATCGGCAGTACGTGATACTTTTACACCATATACAATGTCGTTGCCTTCTTCAAAGTCATCAATCATCTGCTCAATTGCATTGATATCGTCTTGGAGGTCTGCGTCAATTGTGATTACTGCGTCAGCCCAGTCTTTAGCAACCATCATACCAGCCATGATAGCATTTTGATGTCCGCTGTTGTGGGCTAAAGAGATACCCTTTACATAATGATTGTCATTATGCAACTTTTTGATGATATCCCAAGTTTGGTCTTTGCTACCGTCATTGACGAAGACCATCATGCTATCTTTTGATATTTTCCCCTTTGCGACAAGGCCATCGAAGAACTCCGTGAGTCTTTTTATAGAATCTTCTAGAACTGGTTCTTCGTTATAGCATGGAGAAACGGTCGCTAATTTTATCATACCTTTTTCCTTTCTACAAATTCACTGAATGTAATAAACTCCTCATTCTTATTCTTAAGATGTTTTATTAATCTGTCCAATCTCTGCACCATTTGCAGTCCACTATGATTTTTTATAATAAATGGCATCTTGAATTCTGGATGTTGCTTAAGTTCATAAAACTCCCATGGGTGGAAATATGTGACGAAATATCCGTCATGTTTCAGCACTCTGTTGGTCATCCAATAGTATATGCTTTCTGGCAGATTGTGTAGTGAAAGCCAGAATAGAGGAAAGCGTATTATCGGAGTTACAGATGCAGGTATCTCCATTACACCCTTGCGCATGAAATATGTGCGTGGAGTATTGAGATGCATGTATCTTCCAGGGATGAATGCAGGGTTGAGTGATGAATTGTATTCAAATCCAGCATTTTCTATGTCTTCATCAGAGACTGGGAACATTCTCGGTTGACGATATCCTCTCGTCTTGACACCCGAAACGCGCTCAACAATTTCCTTTGAACGGAAAACGTCGTTAGCATTTGGACGCCAATGGTCTACACCATGGCAAGCCACTTCGTGACCTTCATCAATGATGCGTTTAATAACTTCGGGAGCATTTTCAGCGAAATTTCCAGTACAGAAAAATGTGGCTTTTACGTTATTTGTTTTAAGTGTATCAAGGATTCTGTTTGTTCCCAAAATGGAAACCTTCATACCATCTTCTAATGAATACTCAACCCCATGCTCGCGGGGTACGTCAAATTCTTCTGTGTCAAAACTTAGTAAAATCATAGCAATGATATTATATTGCGTTGCGAAATTACGAAGTTCTATTCAGATTTGCAAATTTAGGACATCATATTTACATTATTATACCTAAAATTTATATCTAAGCTGCAGGTCTATATCAGTCTGACTGCTACCATGTATCTGTTGTGGACCGCTTGAAATGTCAGAACGATCCAGATAATCTGTGCATCCCACTCTTGCTATCATCATGATATTTTTATTGATGTCGGTACGCAAGTTGACAGAATAGCGTATGCCTTCACCTGAAAAAGCAGGAAAGCTGAAGTTATACATTACTCCACGTTCGTATGTATATACTCTGCTCTGATAGTCTGCTGTGTGAAAGTATCCGATGCTTGCGGAGGCACTAATCCAATGATACTTATAAAATATGCTTTGTGAAAGCATATACCCCAGGCTCCCTGTCTGTTGGTGTGAATATACCATGTCTGCTTGTGAACGGAATTGAATGTTTCTTATATTATATCCTAACTGCAAGCGCCCACGATGCTCGTTCACATTGTCTAGGGCAGTCTTGCTGGCATTGTCACGTTGCCTTATCCTAAGTCTGTAACGTGCCAGAATTGAAAACTGTTTTTTATTGTAAACCAATTGAATCATATTATCCCAAGAATGCGTTTCTGGAAAACTCTGCATATATTTTGGCCATGCGAAGTATGCGTAATCAGTGTACATCATTATTGTGGTATGTCGACTTGCGTTCCAGTTTATTCCACAATATATACCACTTTCGTCCTGTATACTTCCTGCATCACTAAAACTGTTGGCATACATTCCGTAATATCGATATGCATAGAATCTCTGCAATGCCATAATCTGTAAATTGCCCAGTAACTTATAACTCAAGCTGTTGATGGTGGCAATAGCATGGCTGTCGCCTGTTGCTGTTTCTCCATTGAAAGAAAATTTACCGCAAATATAGCCATAGTCAATGCCGGCATTCCAAAATTTTGTACCAGAAGCCGACCAACGCTTGTATATACGTGCAGTGTCTGGGCGCAGTTCTCTGTTTAAGGATGAATATATTGCCGACATGCCGATATGGAAACCATTGTTAAAATACCTTATGTTTCCACCTCCGGCAAAGACAGATGTATTGTGCTTTCGTGTTATTTCTGACACCGTGCGGTGATATCCATTACCTGTAATAGTGGCAATAGTGTTAAGTGAATCCTTGCTTAGGGTTGCGTCTATATCCCTATACGATACAAATCCTGTAATGTCAAGTCCTTTTGATATGTTGATAGTTGCAGCAGCTCCTTGCATGTAGTTGGCTTCTGAGCGTGAAGAATGTTCCCGAATACTATTGGTTGAGCGCCCAAGTGTTTGAAGTGTTGCCAACTTCCCGAAACTATAATCATTATTTATGACCAATCCCATTCCGAATCTTAATCTGTATCTTCCTAAAGCTAGAGATTTCAACTTCCCTATATTTCGAAGCATCACATAATATGAATAATAATCATATCCAAGTTTGTTTTTCCCCTTGA
Source organism: Prevotella sp. (assembly GCF_051059605.1). Lineage (GTDB taxonomy): Bacteria > Bacteroidota > Bacteroidia > Bacteroidales > Bacteroidaceae > Prevotella. Next base: position 2,426,359 of record NZ_CP050883.1, on the reverse strand, counting down.
AAAAGGGCTCTCCGGCATCCTGTGCACCAGTAAAACCAAACTTTAGAATGTTTCCGAAACTGAACGTGTAACGAAACCAATGTTTTATATCGCTTCCTTGGTAATCACCGTTACTATATCCGTCACGTTTATATGTTGGTATATTAGCAGTAGCTACTATTTCATTTTTTCCATATTTCAAAATTTCACTAATATTTGGTAAACCTTTTTCAGGAGGATTACCGATGTATATGAAGTATGATAATAGGCGTGCATACACATCATCTAGATTGGTAATCATGTGAAGTTCACCTAAACTTTGCATCGTATTGTATTTATACATGTATTCCATTATAGATTCCACTTGCTGACTGCTTAGGAAAGGAATGCGCTCAAGATCTTCACGTGTTGCGGCATTGATGTTTATAGGATGCGAAGCTAGTTCGCTTAGAATATCATAGTCTGCTTCTGTGTTAATATCTTCTTGTCCGTCTATAGAATGAATTTCATCATAGCACTCTTCCCAACTCTGTTCGTTTTGTGCATTTAAAGCGGTAGAATGGCTTATAGATGTGATAAGAAAAATACATCTTAATATTTTCTTCACGGTTATATTTTATGTTTTAGCTGTTGTTCTGCATTGCAAAATTAGCCTAAATAGGGCAATTAAACAAATTAAATAGAATTTATTTCTTCGTATGCAAAAATATAATTACTTTTGCGCTGTTATGAAAAGTAGATTACTCATAGTATTTATGTTTGTCATATCTGCACTGAGTGCTAATGCCCAAATAGGCGATGACAGACCTGGACATGTTAATCCTGAAGATATGCAGGTAGACATGAACAACCCAACTTTTGTGCCAATGGTGAAGGTCGGGAAAGTGCTTATGGGAGGCGACTCAATACAATATGTGGAGCTAAACAATATATATGTTTTTCCACAGCCTGTTTTTAATGACCCTAAACAGCGTGCTGCATACAATATTCTTGTAATGAATGTAAAGAAGGTGTTGCCCATCGCGAAGGAAGTGAATCAAATTATCGTTGAAACATATGATTATTTACAGACTCTTCCAAATAAAAAAGCACGAGATAAGCATCTTAAATATGTTGAGGAAAGTATAAAGAAAGAATACTCTCCAAGAATGAAAAAGCTGACTTATGCGCAGGGAAAATTATTGATAAAACTTGTTTATCGTGAATGCGGAAGTTCGGCTTACGGTGCACTTCAGGCTGTTCTTGGTCCTGTGCGTGCTGGATTCTACCAGGCTTTTGCATGGACATTCGGTGCTAGTCTTGCAAAAAAATACGACCCTAACGGAGTAGACAGGCTAACCGAAAGAGTCGTATTGATGGTTGAGGCTGGACAACTTTAACGCTCAGTCCAAAGTACTTGGACTAGAGTTTGTCCAACAGCCTTCAATGTATTTTTGTCAATATTATCCATATTATCAGCTAATGTGTGCCATGTAGGTCCAAAACTGCTTTGTTTGCAATTTGGATAATATGGAATAATATCTATTGTAGGAATATTTGCATCTTGATTTACAGGAATATGGTCATCTGTAATCATGCCTCCGTCACTATTTGGGAAGGATGAACCGAAACCAACTTGGCGTGCAGCTTTCCAAACCTTATTAACAATCTCAGGAGCATATTGCTTTGACATGCCTTCTTGATAGAATTGTGCACCTACGCCGCCGACCATATCTAACAGAATGCCATAACGTGCTTCATAACCTTGTGGTAGGTTCTTGCTCCAATATTGTGCACCAAGAGCCCAACTGCTGCCGTCATCTTGAACATTAGCCCACTGAGGAGTTCCCCAGTCTTCTGCATCGAAGCATACGAAATCAATTCCAAATTGTGAATTCAGTGCTCCTTTCTTCCCTTTTTGACTATCTAATAAGCGTGCTAATTCTATCATTACAGCAACTCCGCTCGCAGCATCGTTAGCTGCCATAATTGGTTTCTTCCAATTAGCCTTGTCTGGATCATTATCTGCCCAAGGTCTACTGTCCCAATGAGCACAAATTAGTATACGTGTTGTAGCTTCTGGATTTACCTTTGCAATGATGTTCTGGCTTTTGAGGGTTGTGCCATCATAACCTTTAAGATTAGCCTTCTGACTTTCAACCTTGCAGCCGTATTGTTTAAATTTAGCGATAATCCATTCCGCGCAACGATCATGACCTTCACTATTCATGTTTCTGGTACCAAAATCACACTGTGCTTTTGTATAAGCATATGCGCTATCAGCATTGAAAGACGGTCCGACAGGTTGCAATTTTTCTACTTCCTCTGTCGTGTTGATATCTGCAATTTGAGTGCTGGCACTCTTATAATAGTATGCACTACCTCCTAAAACGGCTGCAACAGCCAATCCTATCGCGATTTTCATATATTTTCTCATAATATAATAATGTTAAAATGGGGGCATTTGCTATTTATATTTTTGAACAATATCCATGACTCTAAGCCAGTTTCCTCCCCATATACTGCGTATGTCTTCCTCTTTGTATTTGCGGCGTAATAGCATTGTCGTGAAATTGATTAGTTCGGAAGCATCTGCCAAACCTGTTATTCCACCGTCACCATCGAAATCTGTACCAATGCCAACATGCTCAATGCCCATGATATCTATTGCATGTTCAAGATGTGCTATTGCATCAAGAATACTTGCCTCACCTTCTTTGCGGAGGAAACCATGATACATCGTGACTTGTGCTACACCTCCTTTTAGTGCTAGAGCACGCATCTGATCGTCTGTGAGATTCCTTGGTACATCACATAATGCTTTGCTGTTGCTGTGACTGCAAACGATAGGGGTAGAACTTATGTCGAGCGCATCATAGAAACTTTTTTCCCCACCGTGGCTGAGGTCAATCATGATGCCTAATCGATTCATTTCTTTTATAACATTTTCGCCGAATTCGCTTACGCCACCATGAGTGTTTTTGCCACGTGCGCTATCGCAAATGTCATTGTCTCCATTGTGGCAAAGTGTTATATACACAATTCCACGTTTTGCAAAATGTTCAATATTCTTTATGTCGTTTTCAATAGCTAAACCATTTTCTATACCAATCATTATACTCTTGCGACCTTCTGCCTTATTGCGATAAAGGTCATCAGGAGTACGCGCTAAAGAAACATAATTGTTCTTTGCTGCCACTATATCGTCAATCTGATTGAATATGCTGTCTGCGTATTGTTTTGGGGACATCCCTGCTGGAATTTCTCCAGGCTTTGGCTTTTGTGGTAGATATGCCACCATTGTTACGGCATCTTGACGTCCATCATACATTTTATGAAGATCATAAAGTATGCGTGGGTCACGATGGTCAAATTTAACACCCTGAGGGAAAAACATTGGAGTGTCGCAATGTGAGTCAAGAGTAAGGATCTTGCTATGTAAACGTTTTGCCCTATTAAATTCTTCACCGCATTTAACAAGCCAAGTAAACAATTTTAATCCTTCATCGCCAAGCCATTCAGGATGCCATTGGACACCTATTATGGATTTGTATTCACTACTTTCTATCGCCTCAATAACTCCATCAGGAGCGGTTGCGACAACATGGAATTTATTACCTGGAGCGGCAACAGCTTGGTGGTGGAATGTGTTTACAAAAGCACAGTCACCATATATACCTGAAAGAACACAGTTGTCTTGTATATTTACGACATGTGTTGGCTCAGACCTATCTGCATCCTGAGAATGTTTTATATGTTTTTTAGGTGATTTATCTTCATTTGCCAAAGGATTTTCTATATCCTGTTCTACTTTTCCTCCAAGAGCCATGGCAAGAGTTTGTATGCCGCGGCATATTCCAAGCATCGGGATTTGGCGATTGTAAGCTAATCGCGTCGTAAGGAGTTCCGCTAAATCGCGTTCCTTATTTATATTATGGAGTTCTTTTATCGGCTGTTCTCCAGCCCACAAAGGATTATAATCACCACCGCCTGTGAGCACAAGAGCATCAATGTGTTCCAGTGTGTTTATTATAACGTTTTTGTCAGCAATAGGTGGAATTATAAGAGGAGTTCCGCCAGCTCTTACTATTTGTTTATAATATGCACTACGTATAGTGGCATCTATGTCACTATAATTAGCAGTGAGTCCAATGATCGGTTGATGATTGGACTCTGGAAATTCTGAATATATCTCATCGAGATATGATTCCAGATTAAATTGTGTTGTCATTATTCTGCGTCGATATTAACTGGTATCTCACGCTTAATGCTTTGTTCAAGTGAAATTAGGGTTTCTGTTGAAACAACTCCTGGAATACTTTGCAACTTGTTGTTAAGCAAATCCATTAATTGTTCGTTGTCCTGTGCATAAAGCTTTAAGAGCATAGTGTAAGGACCTGTTGTGAAATGGCATTCAATGATTTCAGGAATGTTGACTAGTCGTTGGACCACATTCTTATACATACTGCCTCTTTCAAGATTTAGTCCTACATAGGTGCATGTAGAGTAACCTAAACTCTTTGGATTTACGTCAAATCCACTACCGGTGATTATACCATTTTCCATCAAATGCTGCACACGCTGATGAATCGCTGCACGAGAGACTCCGCACTCAGCAGCTACGTCTTTAAAGGGAATACGGGCATTCTTAGATAGAATACTTAGTATTTTTTTGTCAAGGTTATCAATCTTATCCATTACTTTTATTATTTTTTGTTATTATTGTTTTATCAAAAGGTTTTATCATTGTGTTAGCAAATATAGAAATAAATATTAAATCAAGCAATAAAATGCGCGAAAATCTTTCGATAATCGCGCATTTTTCAATTATTTGATATCAATTTATTTATCTATGCTAATCAACTCAACGGTAAATACAAGAGTAGAATAAGGCTTGATTTGACCTGCTTGACGAGAACCGTAAGCAAGTTCCTGAGGGATGCATATCTCCCATTTGCTGCCTACAGGCATCATTGTCAATGCTTCTGTCCATCCCTTTATAACTTCGTTACAATGGAATGATGTAGTCTGTGGATTGCGCTTATAACTACTATCGAAAACAGTTCCGTCAATCATTCTACCTTCATATTTCACGGTTACTTTGTCTGTTGCCTTTGGAGTTACACCTTTACCAGCAACAAGAACCTTATACTGCAAACCTGAAGTTGTAGTCTTCATTCCTTCCTTCTGGGCATTTGTCTTTAGCCAATCTTCGTTCTCCTTTTTGTACACAGCGTTTTTGCTGTCGTTAATAGCAGTACGACGGTCGCTATACATCTTGCTTGCTTTCTTCTGTGTGAACAGTGTTGAATCGTTGTTTAACGCAGCGATAAAGCCTTCATTGAAAATTGCGTTGTTGATAGAATCCTTTGAACCAACAAAGTCAGTCTTCATGTTAGGCATAATACGGTCGTTGACCATACTTGCAATCTGCATACCTGCTGAATAAGCCTTGAAAGCTGGGTCCTTTACGCGAAGCTGTGCTTCCTTGAATCCTTTCACAAATTCAGCCATGTTAGCAGTGTCAACGCCAAGTTGCTGCTGAAGATAAGGAACAAGTCCGTCTGTTGCAGCCATACCAGCAGCATAGCTAATAGAATCAGAAGGACTAACTAGTTTAATCTGAGCATCCTGCTCAACAGTTACAGGCTTAGTTTTCTTGTCTTTTTTGTCTTTAGCCTGAACTAAACTAAAAGTAGCGCTCGTCATGATGACGAGCGCAATAATGTATTTCTTTTTCATTTACGATATAAATGATGGTTTATTTTCCTGCACTTAGAAGCTCTATCTTGAAGATTAGAGTTGAAAAAGGTTTGATTTGACCCTGCTCGCGATCACCATAGGCAAGATTCTGTGGAATATAAACTTCCCATACAGAACCAGCTGGCATGTGAACAAGTGCTTCTGTCCAACCTTTGATAACTTGATTTGCACGAAGAGTAATAGGCTGACCGCGCTTGTAAGAACTGTCAAAGACCTTTCCGTCAATAGTGCGACCTTCATAATTTACCTTTACAGTAGATGTATCTTTTGGAAGAGGGCCGTTGCCAACTTTGATAACTTTATACTGAACGCCAGAAGGAAGAGTCTTTACACCAGCTTTGGTCTTGTTTGTTGCAAGCCATTTCTCACCAGCTGCCTTGTTAGGACCATACTGCTTTTCCATGTTCTTACTCTTAATAAGCATCATCTTACTCTGAGCAATCATCTGTGCCTGAGCGATAGTCATCTTTATATCACCAGTTTTACCTGTTGTTCCTGCAACGAAACCAGCCATAAAGTTTTTAAGAGAGATGCTCTTTGTTGAGTCTTGACCGTAAACCTCAGTGTTGATACCTTTTATCATTTGGTTTGAAATCTGTTGACCAATCTGGATACCAGCATAGTAAGCAGCCTTCTTTTTGTCATCACCAGCATTAGCACCGTCGTTAAGACCTTTTATAAACTCATCCATGTAAGTTGTGTCAACCTTCATACGACCTACTAAGAAGTCTTTCAGACCTTGAGTCTGAGACATACCCATTGCATAACTCATAGAATCTACATCGCTCTTAAGGTCTGCCTTAGGAGTGGAATTTCCACATGACATAAATGTAGCCGCTGCAATAGCAACAAGCGCTACCAAAATGATTTTCTTCATTATTTGTATTTAAGGATTAATTATTTCACTGCTACTAATTCTACATCGAATACCAATGCTGCGTATGGAGGAATAGATGCTCCAGCACCACGCTCGCCATAACCAAGTGTGTAAGGGATGAAGAAGCGATATTTAGCGCCTTCTTTCATAAGTTGTAGACCTTCTGTCCAACCTGCTATTACACCATTGAGTGGGAATGTTGCTGTTTGACCGCGATCATAACTACTATCAAACTTTGTTCCGTTGATAAGTGTTCCTTCATAATGGCACTCTACCTGATCGGTAGCTTTAGGAGTATTTCCGTTACCTTCGCGCAAAATTTGGTATTGCAAGCCTGAAGCGGTTGTTATAACACCCTCTTTTTTGCCGTTTTCAGCAAGGAAGTTCTCGCCCTCATCTTTTGCAACTTTGCCAAGAGCTTCAGATTCTGCATGCTGCTTTGCTTCTTGCTCTGCAAAGAAATTCTGTACAAGTTCTTGTGCTTCTTGATCAGAAACTTTTAAATCGCCATTAGATATGACGTCTTTAATTGCTTGTGCAAAATCATCTATATTCAATTTTGATGCGCCCATCTGCGCTAGCTGACGACCGATACCTATGCCGAGAGCGTAACTTACTTTATCCATAAAATAGAAAAATCGTTAGTGTTAATATTGTAAATCTGTTTTTAAAACTTTGCAAAGATAGCAGAATTAAACTAAATATGAAAGAAACGACTATTTAATTTTATTAAAAAAGCATGATGAAGATTATTTTTAGTTATTATTTTTTTTGTTTTCTAATGCGATTTCCTACATGTTTTCGTGAAATGCATTGTCATACAGTGAATTAACTAATGTATATATGTCCATTCTTATACATTTTAGGGAGTGATTAGGGCCTAATCACTCTGTTGTCCTACATGCTTTGCAGAGTGATTAGGGTCTAATCACTCAACAGCGCATCGAAAAAGGTGATTTTATTTTCGTTATGCACTATGAATTTTAACTATACATTGGACATGATTATTATCATTTGAGGTTTTATTTACTGAATCTCCATAGGTTTTAAAAGCTGTTATTGATAAACTTTTTATCTGCTAAAATATCTTGTAGCAATAGTTGACATAGAAAAATATGTTATATAATAGTTTAATGTATAATTTTATATTTACAAATATTGGTTGGACTGCAATCTTTGAAGTTCCCGTGAAAGATGCTGGATGCATGACTTGGTATTTGAATCCCTAAAAAGCAGTTTTAGCTGTGATTGGATCAAAATCTAGCATTTTATGTAAAAATAAGCAAATTTAGTGTAGGAGGCATGTAGGAAACATGTAGGAGATAGCACTTGTATACATGGTGTAACATGTTGGTTATTAGTTGCTTGTGCTGAAAATGTATGTAATGTATGTTTGTTTAATGTTTTTTTTGGAAGATGCGTTAATAATAGAGATGACATTTTCTATAAATAGGCTCTGGTTTTGCTAGTTCTACACTTGTTTTATTCAATATCGAACATCTTAATTGAATTAATTATATTGACAGTTGTCTTTATGGTGTCTTTTTGTGAAAAAAATCAGATAGGAATGAAATATAACTAGATGAACGGACATATAACACCACTCATGTATTTGTAATTGTTGGATGTGAGGCAATGTATTTTAGCTTTTGTTTAGCAGTACTTAAATATCTATTGTTTAAGCTCAAAAATTGATGAAGAAAAGCTAACTTAAATATCATATTCAGACAATCAGAATCAATGCCCTGCCAAATTAAGCGTACTACACAATGATTAAAATCCGTAGTTATATTAAAATTAGTGAAATTTTACCCTATTACAAAAGTTTGGACTAAATTTGCAGTTTAAACTGATAATACGCAACAATGAATATAACTAGCATTGTGGGAAAATTATTCCTACCAAGGCAGAAACAACTTGAATCATATTTAAGTCATGGTGAAGAACTGCAGCATGAAGTGCTGAAAAAACTTATAGAGCGGGCTAGAAATACCGAATATGGAAGGAAACATTTGTTCAATAATGTAAATTCGTATGAAGATTTTATTTCTAATGTTACGGTGAATACTTATGAGGAGTTGAAAGGTGATATAGACCGTATGAGACATGGTGAGGAAAATGTTTTGTGGCGTGGACAGGTAAAGTGGTATGCGAAATCTTCTGGTACTACTAATGATAAAAGTAAGTTTATTCCAGTCTCACAAGACGGATTGAATCATATTCATTACCAAGGTGGTAAAGATGTTGTTGCCCTGTATTTGATGATGAATCCAGGTAGTAAAATGTTTGATGGCAAGGGATTGATATTGGGAGGTAGCCATTCTCCGAATTACAATGTAGCTAATTCTCTTGTTGGTGACCTCAGTGCGATACTTATAGAGAATATAAATCCTCTTGCAAATTTGATTCGTGTGCCTAAAAAGCAGACAGCGCTGTTGAGTGACTTTGATATAAAACGTGACAGAATAGCGCGTGAGTGCATGAATCTGAATATTACTAATATATCTGGTGTTCCAAGTTGGATGCTTAGTGTTTTGGTAAGGGTTATGGAAATCTCAGGAAAGAAACATCTTGAAGATGTTTGGCCAAATCTAGAAGTGTTCTTTCATGGCGGTATTGCTTTCACGCCTTATCGTTCACAATATGAACAACTGATAACGAGTCCAGGTATGCACTACATGGAAACATATAATGCCAGTGAGGGTTTTTTTGGTATCCAAAATGATACCATAGACAAGAGTATGCTGCTCATGTTGGATTATGACGTGTTTTATGAGTTTATTCCAATGGATGAGTTTGATAATGATAACCCAACAATAGTTCCTCTAGAAGGAATTGAAGTAGGCAAGAACTATGCGATGCTGATAACAACAAGTTGTGGCTTGTGGAGATACATGATTGGTGATACAGTGAGCTTCACAAGCAAGAATCCTTATAAGTTTGTTATAACAGGACGTACTAAATATTTCATTAATGCGTTTGGTGAAGAACTTATCATGGATAATGCCGAGAATGGATTGGATTATGCATGCAAAATTACTGGTGCTGAAGTGAGTGAATATACCGCAGCGCCTGTATATATGGATAGTAAAGCCAAATGTAGACATCAATGGCTGATAGAATTTGCAAAAGAACCTGCAGATATCAATCAGTTTGCTACTATCCTTGACAAAAAGTTGCAGGAACTAAACAGTGACTATGAAGCAAAGCGTTTTCATGATGTTACGTTGCAACATCTTGAAGTGGTAAAAGCACGCACCGGACTATTCAACGATTGGCTTAAATCTAAGGGTAAACTAGGTGGACAACACAAGATTCCCCGTTTGAGCAATAGCAGAAAGAACTTAGATGAATTGCTGGAACTCTCAAGTCAAGCATGATTATAAAAATATGAAGATAAAGAAGAAATATACTATACTATATATACTCGCAATCACGCTCTTTGCAAGTTGCGCTCGTATGGGTAATCCTGATGGTGGATGGTTTGATGAAACTCCGCCAAAAGTTATTGGGGCATCACCTGCAGATGGAGGAGTTGGAGTTAAAAGTAAAAATGTGAAAATCAACTTCGACGAATACGTTAAGATTGATAATGCCACAGAGAATGTAATCGTGTCGCCGCCACAATTGGAAGCTCCTGAAATAAAAGCTGCTGGTAAAAGCATAGACGTGAAACTTCTTGATTCTTTGAAAGCCAATACTACTTATACGATTGACTTTAGTGATGCGATTTCAGACAATAACGAAGGAAATCCTTTGGGTAACTATACTTACAGCTTCTCTACAGGTGCAGAGATAGATACAATGGAGGTTTCAGGCTATGTTTTAGCTGCAGATAATCTTGAGCCGGTAAAGGGTATCCTTGTTGGATTATATAGTAATCAGGCTGATTCCGCTTTTCAAAAGACACCAATGCTTAGGGTGAGCCGTACTGACAGTAGAGGACACTTCATCATAAAGGGTGTTAAAAAAGGCTCATATCGTATTTATGCCCTGCAGGATGTTGATGGTAATTATATGTTCAATCAAAAGAGTGAAAAAATAGCTTTTTCACATGATTTGATAACTACATCATCAAAACCTGACGTAAAGCAGGATACACTTTGGACGGACTCTCTGCATATAGCAGACATAAAACGTCATGATTATATTCATTTCCTACCAGATAATGTCACATTATCAGCATTCACTGAATTGCAGACAGACAGATACCTGCTTAGTGTAACAAGAAAAGAAGCAAATCATTTTGTGACTAATTTCAGTTATGGAAACAATGAACTTCCAAGAATCAAAGGCCTTAACTTCAATGAGAAAAATGCTTTCGTAGTTATTCCAAATGTAAAGAGGGATACTATATCATATTGGTTGCGTGATTCGGCTCTTGTTGATCAAGACACACTACGCATGGAGATAAATTATTTGAAGACAGATTCTCTAGGACATCTCGTAGCGCAAAAGGATACGATGGAAGTGCTTTCAAAACAACCGTATGAAAAGAGAATGAAAACTGCCCTAAAAGAGTTGGAAAAGTGGCAGAAAGCTCAGGAGAAAGCAAAGAAAAAGGGGGACCATTACGAAACGGTTAAACCTCGGGAAAACATGAAACTTAATGTCAATGTTCCTACCGAACTTGACCCTGACAAGAATATACCGATAAGTGTTGATGCTCCGCTGGAACGTGTGGATACGTCAAAGATACACTTATATACAAAGATTGATACTCTTTGGTATAAAGCTAAATATGCATTCCGGCCATTGGCACATCGAGATGTAAGTGGAAAACTAGTGCGTAGTGACACGTTAAAGTATGGAATGGATTACGAACTTGTAGGAGAATGGCGTCCTGGACAGGAATATAGTCTTGAAATGGATAGTATGGCTTTTATTGATATATACGGAAAAGTGTCAGGAAAGGGTAAGCACGGATTCAAAGTAAAGAGTAATGATGAATACGGCACTCTGACTATTTCTTTGGTTGGGATGGACAATAAACATTGTATTATTCAACTTTTGGATAAGAGCGACAACGTTGTGAAGGAATTGGAGTCTGAAAATGGACAGGCTGAATTCTTCTATCTTGCTGCAGGTGATTATTATCTCAGAATGTTTGTGGACCGTAATAATAATGGAATCTGGGATACTGGTGATTTTGCTAAAGGTGCTCAACCAGAGGATGTATATTACTATCCTGACAAGATAGAATGTAAGGCTAAGTGGGATGTTAAAGAATCTTGGAGTCCGACAGAGAAACCGCTATACTTGCAGAAACCAAGAGAAATTACAAAACAGAAAGTCGATAAGCAGAAAACAGTAAAAAGACGTAATGCGGACAGAGCTAAGAAAATGGGAATAGATTACATATCGACTGGTACTTGAGATACGAAATATAAAGACTGATAATTAACAATATGATGCAACTAAGAAAATCAATAATGACTGGAGTGCTGCTGTTTTGTGCAGTAGCATCAAATGCGCAGTGTTCATTCCGTAACACAGCTTTCAAGTCTGGCGAATTTCTCTCATACAATTTGTATTATAACTGGAAATTTGTTTGGGTTAAAGCAGGAACGGCAGCCATATCAACTGTAGAAAGCCGCTTTGATGGCAAACCGGCATATAGAGCTAGTTTGACAACGCGAGGTAACAGTCAGGTAGATAATATGTTTGTGTTGCGTGATACATTATTATGCTATAATACGTTGGACTTGGCTCCCCTCTATTATCGCAAGGGAGCGCATGAGGGCAGTAGATACACTGTTGACGAGGTTTTCTATACATATCCTAACGGTAATTGCAGTGTTAAAATGCACAGACAGCATGCTGACGGAACAAATACTTGGGAAAGACACACGTATGATGATTGTGTTTATGATATGATGAGCATATTCTTGCGTGCAAGATCATTTAATCCAAAGAATTGGAAAGATGGATTTGTTGTAAAGTTCCCTATAGCTGATGGCAATGGACGTACTCCGGCACAACTTAGATATAGGGGTAAGACTGTTATAAAGGCTGATAATGGTAGAAAATATCGTTGTCTGCAACTTTCTTATCTAGAATTAGACGATGGAAAATATAAGAATATTGTTGATTTCTATGTCAGTGATGATGAAAACCATGTGCCAATAAGACTTGACATGTTCTTGAAATTCGGTTCGGCAAAGGCTTTCCTTGTAGGAATGAAAGGACTTGCTAATCCAATGGAATCACAATTAAAATAATATACGAACACAAAAAAACCAGATATACATAATTGCATATCTGGTTTTTAATATCTAATTTTCAAAAACTTCTTTTAAAATAAATCCCTTAGGGTTTACAAACCCATAGAGATTTTGTCGTTTACATTCACTGCTAGTGAAATTGATCCTGCGACTACTGCTAAAACAATCATTAATGTTACCATAATCTTTTTTCTTTTAATTAATTCGGAACCCGTTTGGCATCCGTTTGTTTTTATTATCCTTTTATTTTCACTGCAAAGATACGACTGTTTGCGCACACACCAAAGAAAAAACATCATTTCTATTTAAAAAACACCATTTTCTTAATCTAAATCAATTCGGCGAGGTCATAACGATTGATTATAATAAAATATATAGGGATTAGTGATTTAAAATAAAATACAATATGGTCTTAAAGCGTCGCCAGGTCTCATTTAACTAATAAATATTTGTGACTTTAAAAATAATTACCTATTTTTGCAGAATAAACTTAAAATAATATTATAAATATGTCTTTTACACAGCATTGTAATGAGATTTTTAATAAGGCAATCAATGATTACCATGTTTATGACAATATAGATACCCCTATTAATAATCCATTCGAAAAAGGGACTATTGAAAACAAATTGTATCTGAAATGTTGGATAGACACAGTGCAGTGGCATTTTGAGGATATTATCCGTGATCCGGAAATAGACCCATCAAGTGCGCTTACCCTAAAGCGACGTATTGATAAGAGCAACCAAGACCGTACTGATTTGGTTGAACAAATAGACTCATATTTCCTAGATAAATATAAAAATGTGAAAGTGCTTGATGATGCGCGAATAAATACAGAGAGTCCGGCTTGGGCTGTAGATCGTCTCAGTATTTTAGCTCTCAAAATATTTCACATGAAAGAGGAGGCTGAACGTAAGGATGCCGAAGAGTCTCATATAGCAAAGTGTAAAGCTAAGTTAGGAGTTCTGCTCGAACAGCAGAATGATCTTTGCACAGCAATAGATCAGTTGATTGAAGATGTTGAGGCTGGTAGTAAATACATGAAGGTGTATCGTCAGATGAAAATGTATAATGACGTAGACACCAATCCAATATTGTATAAGAATAAATGAATACTGAGCATTTGCTTATAATGCGCTTCTCGGCTTTGGGTGACGTGGCAATGACTGTTCCTGTGGTTTATTCATTGGCAAGACAATATCCAAATCTACGCATAACGATGTTGAGCAAACCTTTTGCTCGCCCTTTCTTTGAGAATATAGCTCCAAATGTCGGCTTTATGGCTGCAGATATTAAAAGAGAATATAATGGAGTTAGAGGGTTGAATGCGCTCTATAGGAGATTGACAGCGAAGAACTTTACAGCAGTTGCCGATTTTCACAGCGTGCTACGTTCTGATTATCTGCGTATGAGATTCAACTTCGACCATTACCGTGTTGAGAGTATTGACAAGCATAGAAGCGGGAAAAGCAAACTCATAGCAGAACATAACAAGGAATTGATACAGCAACCTACATCTTTTCAGAACTATGCCGATGTGTTAGAAAAGTTAGGATACCCGGTGAAACTGGAATTCAATTCGCTTTTCCCACCTGAAGGAGGTAATCTTAGATTACTTTCAGATAAGATAGGAGATAAACGACCGTTTCAGCAATGGATAGGTATAGCTCCGTTTGCTGCACATGAGGGTAAGATGTATCCGTTGCCATTGATGAAGAATGTCATAAGGATGCTTGTCAATAAACATCCTTCGTGCAGAGTATTCCTCTTTGGTGGAGGAAATGAAGAAATGAGACTACTCGATGAAATATCTTCTGAGAGTAAACAGATAATAAATGCGTCACGATTGATGAGCGGACTACAGCAGGAGTTGATTCTGATGAGTCATTTAGATGTAATGTTGAGTATGGATAGTGCCAATATGCATTTGGCTTCGCTTGTTAATACACAGGTTGTGAGCATCTGGGGCTCAACACATCCATTTGCGGGTTTCATGGGATGGAATCAGAGTATGGATAATGTTGTGCAAGCTGATTTACCATGTCGTCCATGCAGTATTTATGGAAATAAACCATGTTTGCGTGGCGATTGGGCTTGTATGCACAATATCAGTCCGGAAGTTGTTGTTGAGCATATAGAACGAATATTACAAACAAAGTGAAACTAATTGATATTTCGTAAATTACACTAATAAAAGTCCAAAATAATGCACACTATTAGGGGGTTTGTGCAACCCTAAGTGCTTTTTTGGATAAAATATTTGCGAAATTAAAAATAAATTCGTTCCTTTGCACCCGATTTTTAATTAGAAATTATTTATAAACATTTTAAAAAGTTACAATTATGTCAGAAATTGAAAGCAAGGTAAAGGCTATTATCGTAGACAAACTTGGTGTAGACGAGGCTGAAGTTAAGCCAGAGGCAAGCTTCACAAACGATCTTGGTGCTGATTCACTGGATACTGTAGAACTTATCATGGAATTTGAGAAGGAATTCGGTATTTCTATCCCAGACGACAAGGCTGAGACAATCCAGTCTGTAGGTGACGCTATCAAGTACATCGAGGAAAACGCAAAGTAATAGTCAATAATTATTTTTGCAATTTTATACGATTAGGGATTAGTGATTAAGGATTGAAAACGTCATTAAATGTATTTTCAATCACTAATCCCTAATTCCTAGTCATTTTTTATATATACACGCATGGAATTAAAGAGAGTAGTAGTAACGGGTCTTGGTGCAGTGACTCCTGTAGGAAATAGTCCTGAGGAAACTTGGAATAATTTTCTTGCAGGTAAGAGTGGTGCCGCTCCTATTACACATTTCGATACGACAAATTTCAAGACTAAATTCGCATGTGAGGTTAAAGACCTTAATGTGACTGATTATCTTGATCGTAAAGAAGCCCGCAAGTTGGATAGATATACTCAACTTGCCATGATTGCAGCAATGCAAGGTGTGAATGATTCTGGTCTCGACCTTGAGAAAGAAGACAAAAACCGTATAGGTGTTGTCTATGGTGTTGGTATCGGTGGTATCAAGACATTCGAGGAGGAAGTTTCATATTATGCTCAGCACAAGGAAGAAGGACCAAAATTCAGTCCATTCTTCATTCCTAAGATGATTGCTGATATCGCTTCAGGCCAAATTAGTATTCATTTTGGTTTTCGCGGTCCAAACTATACAACAACTAGTGCATGTGCTTCTTCAAGCAATGCTCTTGCTGATGCTTTCAACCTTATCCGTTTAGGAAAGGCTAATGTCATCGTTGGTGGTGGTGCTGAAGCTGCCATTTGCGAAAGTGGTGTTGGTGGTTTTAATGCCATTAAAGCTCTTTCTACTCGCAACGACGACCCTGAGCATGCAAGTCGCCCATTCAGCGCAAGTCGTGATGGATTCATCATGGGTGAAGGTGCTGGTTGCCTTATTCTTGAGGAATTGGAACATGCTAAAGCTCGTGGAGCAAAAATTTATGCCGAAATGGTTGGCGAAGGTGCAAGTGCTGATGCTTATCATATTACTGCCTCTCACCCAGAGGGGTTAGGTGCAAAACTCGTTATGAAGAATGCACTTGAGGATGCAGGCATGAAGCCAGAAGATATTGATTATATCAATGTTCACGGAACATCTACTCATATTGGCGATCTTTCTGAGGCTTTAGCTATTAAGGACGTATTTGGTGAGCACGCTTATAAACTCAATATCAGCTCTACTAAGAGTATGACTGGTCACCTTCTTGGTGCTGCTGGTGCGATAGAGGCTATGGCATGCGTACTTAGTGTCAAGAATGACATCGTACCTCCTACCATCAACCATGAGGAAGATGATAATGATCCCGATTTGGACTACAACATGAACTTTACTTTCAACAAGGCTCAAAAGCGCGAAGTGCGTGCAGCACTTAGCAACACCTTCGGCTTTGGAGGTCACAATTGTTGTGTCATTTTCAAGAAATATGCTGAATAACATAATAGACAGAATAAAGCTTCCTTTTCGTAAGGAAAAGGAACTTTATTCTTCTTTATACGCCATTCTAGGTTTTTATCCACATGACATCAGCTACTATAAGTTAGCTCTGATGCATAAGAGCGTGATGAAGCGTAACGCAAAGGGAAAACCTGTAAACAATGAGCGCCTGGAATTTTTGGGCGACGCTATTCTTGATGCAATCGTAGGAGATATTGTCTATAGACATTTCCCAGGTAAGCGTGAGGGATTCCTTACTAATACTCGTTCAAAACTTGTACAGAGAGACACTCTCAATAAGCTTGCCAATGAAATGGGCATCAACAAGTTAATATTAAGCAATGGACGCAGTTCTTCTCATAATAGTTATATGGGAGGAAATGCTTTTGAGGCACTTGTTGGCGCAATGTATTTGGACAGAGGTTACAACACATGTATGCGTTTTATGGAAAAACGTATATTATCACAGATGATCAACATTGATAAGGTTGCTTATAAAGAAGTAAACTTTAAGAGCAAACTCATTGAATGGGGACAGAAGAATCGTGTGAAGCTAACATTCGAAATGCTTGAACAGAAGAAAGACGATAATGGCAGCCCGATGTTTGACTATAAGGTCTGCATTGAAGGTGTTGACGGATGTTCTGGTGTAGGATACAGCAAGAAAGAAAGCCAGCAGCTAGCTAGTAAGCTGACTCTTGAGAAGTTGCGTAAAGAACCTAAATTCATTGACGAAGTGTTTGCTGTTAAGACTAGTCGTACAAAGATGGAGGAAGAGCCTGTTGAGGATGTTCCGAGTACAGAGGTTAGTGACGGTTTCATTATCAAGCATGATATAGAGGAACCTGAAGACAAGAAACATGTAACAGCTTTCAAGGAAGAAGTCTTTGAAGATACGACTAGTAAAAAATCTCGTCGTTCTCCGATGTACCGAAGTGACAATGAGGTTGAAGATACTCAAGTTGTGGAGTCAAAAAGTAGTGCTACAGAAGATGAAGAGTTTGATTTGAGCGATATAAGCTCAAGCCCACAAAGTCGTAATCGCATAATAGAAGCCGCAGAATCTGCTGCTTTTTCAGAATAGTACAAATAATCTCATACTGTAACAATAAGCCCGGATAGGTAAAACTAAGTTTACCTATCCGGGCTTATTGTTTTGTTCTATCAAAGACATCAAACTCATTGATCATTATAGTTGATGAACTTAATGAGGGCAGTCTATGAACATGTATGATGAATCTTGTAGAAATTAATCTTTCTTTTGTGAAAAAAGACGTAACTTTGTGGCGTTATTATTATTTATCTAACTTAAACAATATGGCAAACAGGGAATATATCAATAAAAATAAGAAATGGCTGATTGACAAATCACGCGAAGACGGAGTGTTCACAATAGTGAAAGGTGTATCATACAAGGTTATATCTTCTGGAGATGTGAATGGTAAGCAACCTTCTGCGCGCAGTATAGTTACAACTCACTACACAGGACGTACTATAGACGGAAAAACTTTCGATAGTAGTATTGGTGGAGTTCCTTTGGCTATACGTCTTTCTGATGTTATAGAAGGATGGGTTATTGCAATGCAGAAAATGCATGTGGGTGACAAGTGGGAGGTGTATCTTTCTTCCGATATGGGGTATGGAAAATTCGCACAACCTGGAATTCCTAGTTGTTCTACTTTGATATTCGAAATAGAACTGCTTGAGGTAGGATAAAAAGATATTCCATCAAGAGGCATGCTATCTTACGATACGTGCCTTTTGTGGATTCATCATGTCGTCATCCCATTCGTCAAGATGATCTTTGTAGCGCTCGGTCTCGTATACGTGAACGGTTATTTGATATAAGCAGTGGGCTGCAACGTCAGCCTCAGGCATGTCGCCATGTTTTTTATATCTACGTCCAGCTAGGTCTGTAAGACTACCAAGATGAGTGTTGCTTACGTGTATTTTGCCGTTATTTTCTTTCACTTCAATAATCATGTCGAAATAGTCAAACGTTGGTTTAATTGTACGCAAAGAATTGAATGTATTTTCAAATTCCTCCATGTTTGCTGCCTCCTGTGGGTATAGTTCCTTTAAGATTTCACTTACCTTTTCGAAACTCACCTTTGTCATTAAATCTTTTATAGATGTCATAATGGTTTCCTTTTTATGATGAGTCAGTGCTTATATTCAAATTGAATATAGCTAATGATATTACAAAATTATGGTATTTTGGCGAGCCTGCAAAATAAAAGAGATATTATTTGTTTGAAGATAATAACATAGTCATTATCCACCTTTGCCGTAAATTGCGTATCTTTGCAATTACTTTATGGATAGCTTAGACCGCAAGATAATACATATTGACATGGACGCATTTTTCGCTAGCGTTGAGCAACGTGATAATCCTGATTTACGTGGCAAGCCAGTTGCTGTGGGTTATGACGGTGAACGTGGTGTTGTGTCTACAGCCAGTTATGAGGCTCGCAAATACGGTGTACATTCTGCAATGTCTATGATGATTGCTAAGCGTCTTTGCCCTCAGTTGATTGTTGTTAGAGGAAGTTATGAACGCTATAGTGAAGTCTCGTCGCAGATACATGCTATATTTAAGGATTATACAGATGTCATTGAACCTTTATCCATTGATGAGGCTTTTCTTGATGTTACAGAAAATAAACGCGGAATAGAACTTGCTATAGATATAGCGAAGGAGATAAAGCAACGCATAGAAGACGAGTTAAATCTGACGGCTTCAGCAGGAATATCATACAATAAATTTCTTGCGAAGATTGCCTCTGAATATCGTAAACCAGATGGTATATGCACAATACATCCCGATATGGCTCTCGACTTTATCGGCAAATTACCTATTGAAAGTTTCTGGGGAGTTGGACCTAAGACTGCAAGGCGCATGCATCATATTGGAATATTCAACGGTGCTCAGCTTAGGGAATGTTCATTAAAACATCTATCTGAAGTGTTCGGAAAGGCAGGCCCCGTATTCTATCAATTTGCAAGGGGTATTGATAATCGTCCGGTAGTTGTGGAGCGTATAAGAAAATCAGTGGGATGTGAGCAGACATTTCTTCAGGATATAAGCATAAAGTCGGCTGTGTTAATAGAGCTTTATCACTCTGTATTGGAACTTTGTGAGCGTATTGCAAAAGATGATTTCGAAGGAAAGACGCTAACATTGAAAATTAAATATGGTGATTTTCAACAGATAACACGCAGTATTACTGGGAATAGGATATTGAAGACTAAAGATGATATTCTGCCATTGGCAAAGAAATTGCTTAAACAGATTGTATATAGTGCCGAGCACCCAATAAGGCTATTGGGATTGTCGGTTTCAAATCCAGGTGTATTTGACGAAATACCTACACCAGAATGGATACAGTTGGAGCTTGAATTTAAAGATTGGGACAAATGAGAATGGAAACAAAACAAAAACTTTGGAATACAGAGTATGTAAAGGTGATGACAGCTAATTTTATGATGTATTTTGCCTTTTATATACTTACCCCTTTGCTACCAATATATCTTAGCGAAAAATTTGGAGCGACTAATGATGTTATTGGAATCGTACTTTCTGGATATACAATTGCATCATTGATAATACGTCCGTTAAGTGGCTTTTTAGTAGACAGTTTCAATCGCAAGAGGGTGCTAATTATTTGTCTTTCCCTGTTTTTTGTATGTTTTGCAGGATATATAGCAGCAAGCACGCTTCTTATGTTTGCCATAGTCCGGACATTACACGGAGGACCATTCGGTGCTGCTACAGTGGCAAATAGCACAGTGGCAATAGATGTACTTCCTTCAACCCGTAGAAATGAAGGCTTGGGATATTTCGGACTAAGCAATAATCTTGCAATGGCTATAGCACCATCAATAGGAATATATTTATACAAGTTATTGAATGATTTCAGTGTGTTATTCTGGATAGCGCTTGTCGTAGCTTTTGTGGGTCTAGTTATAGACGGAACCGTGAAGATACCAGTTAACTCTATCGTGAAGAATACGGAAAAGCTTTCTCTTGACAGATTTTTTCTGACTCGCGCATGGTTGCTTGCCATCAATGTTGCTATGTTTGGTTTCTGTTTTGGAGTATTGAGCAACTATCTTGCAATATACAGTAAAGAGGAACTTGGCATTACTGGAGGTACAGGCACCTATTTCGCATTACTTTCGATAGGATTGTTTAGTTCTCGCCTTCAGGGAGCTAAAGCTTTGCGTGAAGGTCGCCTTACTCATAATGCCGCATACGGAATTTGTATAGCTCTTATCGGTTACATTATGTTTGTTGCCTGGATAAATCCTGTAGGTTATTATCTGTCGGCATTCCTTATCGGATTAGGTAACGGTCACATGTATCCTGCGTTTCTTAATATGTTTGTAGCCGTGGCTCATCATAATGAACGTGGTACGGCTAATTCATCAATCCTTACTTCATGGGATTTGGGCTCTGGCATAGGAATACTTTTTGGTGGAGTAGTTTCCGAAATGGTTGGTTACAAAGCAGCTTTCTGGTTGGTAGCAATCGAAAATGCATTTGGAGTGTTACTTTTCTTCCTGTTTGCTAGCAAGTTCTTTGTTAAGAGACGCATTGAGGTTGCTTCCTTTTGATATGACCGTATAGCCAGATAAAAGCGGGTATAAGAAACAAATCAGCCATTATCCATGCCACAGGATCACCATAACATACACCCGTGAACTTCAGCGCGGGTACAATCCAAATACTTACGCCACACCGAGCAATCATCTCCATAACTCCGCTCATCATACTTAGATTACTGTATCCAAGTCCCTGAATACTATAGCGGAATATTGTGAGCAGTCCTAATGCAGGGTAGAAGTAGTTAGCAATGCGCATAAACATCGCTGCGTTGGTTACGACATCCTTTTCGCTACCATCTACAAAAAGCATCATCATGTAGTCGGCAAAAGGATATATAATGATAAACGTGATGATGAAATACACAAGCATGATTTTTATGGCAGCGTATATTCCTGTCTTTATGCGATTAATTTTTCTTGCGCCTATATTCTGTCCGCAATATGTAGCCATGGCAACTCCGATGTTTTCAAGTACGCATGTGAATAGATATTTTATGCGCATGCTTGCCGTGAAAGAAGCTACATAGGTGGTGCCTAAGGCATTGTTGGCACTTTGCAGCATAATGATTCCAATGGCAGTGATAGAAAATTGCATTCCCATTGGCATGCCATTGTTGAGCAATATATTTATTAGCTTGTTGTCAAAATGTGTTTCCTCTCCCTTCGGTATCAGTAGTTGCAGTTTCCTTTTGATATATATCCAGCACATCAACGATGCACAGCATTGTGATATCAGTGTTGCTATACCTGCTCCCTCTACACCCATTCCAAGAATTAGAATCAGTATTACGTCAAGTATGATATTGATAAACGAAGATGCTATAAGAAAATAAAATGGCTGTTTGCTGTTGCCAATAGCACGTATGAATCCTGAAAGAAGATTGTATGCGATTGTAAATGGTATGGCTAGAAATTGCAGAAAAAGAAATATGTAAGCATTGTCGAATATGTCGGTAGGGGTGTTTACGATTTTCAAGACTCTTCCGCAGAATATGCAGCTCATGAATGTTATCACTACAGCCATTACTATTGCAATGCGTATGGCATTGCTCACGTATGACCGCATCTTCTTGTAATCTTTTGCTCCAAAAGCTTGAGCAATAGGAATCGAGAAACCTGCACAAGAACCGTTGCAGAATCCCATTATAAGGAACATAATACTGCTTGATGTTCCCACTGCCGCAAGAGCATCTACACCAATCCATCTGCCCACAATTGCAGCGTCAATGATAAGATACATCTGTTGCAGTATATACCCTAATATCAGTGGAATTGCAAATTTCAGGATGTCCCTTACGGGAGACCCTATTGTCATATCATTAGTGTTAGCCATCAATCTTCTTTGTTAATATATTCCCATAGTTTATTATAGAATGGGTGACGACACAGCGTTTCTTTGTCGCCTATTATTATTAATTTCATCCTCGCACGTGTTATGGCGACATTCATTCGTCTAAGATCATGGAGAAATCCTATTTGACCATCAGTATTACTTCTTACCAATGAAATCAGTATCACATCACGTTCCTGTCCTTGGAAACCATCCACGGTGTTGATGCTTATTAGATGTCGATATGGTTTAAAGAATTCTTTTTTCTTTATCAGTTTGCGCATGTATTGCACTTGTGCCCTATATGGAGATATCACTCCTACATCTATTTGTTCTTCAAGAATCTTTTGCTTGCCAATCTTCGTGAAATAATCTTCAAGTTTTTCAAGAGTTATGAGAGCCTCTTCTTTATTAATTATTGATTCTCCGTCTCTGCCTTCACCACTTGTGGCTTTAGTGTTATCTTTGTCATTTGTTACTGGTGCTGTTTCTGTCCATTCTATAGGTGTGTCATAGTCAAGTATACCACGGAATTTAATCTGTGGTGCACTTTCCACTTGCCCGTGGTAGAACCAGTCGCTGGAGAAACGCATGATTTTTTCGTTCATTCTATACTGTATCTTCAGTAAAGTAACAACTTCAGGCTTGTTTTCTACAATCCGTTCCATCAGCGTCTTACCTAATCCGGCTTTAAGTGCAGCAATACTTTTAATTGTCGGTGGAAGTTGGCAGTGGTCTCCTGCCAAAATCACTCTTGTTGCTCGTTTTATCGGTATCCAGCATGCTGCTTCAAGAGCCTGTGCTGCTTCGTCAATGAACAACGTTCCGAATTTCTGTCCTTCAAGAAGTCTGTTTGCCGAACCTACAAGTGTAGATGCTATTACTCTTGCCTCACCAAGTAATTCTGAATTAATTCTTATTTCTATTTCAGTGGCGCGTGCTTTCAGATGTTCCAACTTCTGATGATATTTTTCGTCACGCCCTTTTCTGTGGGCTCTCAAATCTCGTATAGCTCTTCTTATAGCCCATAGCTGAGAATATTCTGGATGACCCTCAAACTTCCGCTCATAAGTAAATCCAAGCATTTTATCGTTCACCTTAGTTGGATTCCCTATTCTCAAGACGTTTATTCCCCTGTCTACAAGCTTCTCGCAAATCCAGTCAACAGCCATGTTACTTTGTGCGCAAACCAAAACTTGATTTTCTCGCATAAGTGTCTCGTTGATGGCTTCAACAAGAGTCGTTGTCTTTCCTGTTCCTGGAGGACCATGTACAACTTCAACATCTTTAGCCCAAAGTACTTCGTTTACGGCTTTCTCCTGAGTTGGATTAAGCCAAGGAAAGCGTTGTGCTGTAAAAGAGAAACGTTCCGCTTTCTGATGTGAATAAAATAAATCACGCAGATATGCCAGTCTGTTTCCCTTTGCTTTAATCACTCTGTCAAGAGCTTCAAACATTAGCTTATAGCTTGTCTCATCAAAAAATAGTTGAATTCCTATCTTTTCTGTACATCCTTGAATATCTATTGCATGTCCTCCGTCTGGAATAATCACTACCATTCTATTCCCGTCGACAAAAGATACCGTTCCTGTGAAATTAAAATAATGTAATGATTTACCATCTGTTTTAAAGAAAGCTACAGGTCTTCCGAATTCAAAGTTATGTTCTGTATCCGTATCTGTGTTTCTCGTTACCTCTATTACCGTCTGATTTAGAGAGTTGTAGTAGCTTTTTCCTATATTCAGAGGAAACCAGGCATCTCCCTTCTTTACTTTACGCATTAGTCCTGTAGATTCTGTTTGTTTGCGAAAAGCTTCTTTTTCCGAATAATACTCTATTTCCAAGAGCATTTTTTGTTTTTGTAGTTCCTGTATTGGTGACGTCTGTTGATTCATATTGACTGCAAAGTTACTAATTTTTTTCCTTTTATTTCGATTTTCCACTTGTTTGGAGTATCTTTAACTAATGTTGAACAAAGACGGTGCCCTAACAATAAAAATAAAAAACCTCTTTTTTTATTTTGTATTGTGTTTTACTTGCTGTATCTTTGTCATATGGAATCAGTTGTTTTGCATGATTTGTCTATCGGATATAAGGATAAAAAAGTGGGTGAAGAGATCAATGCTTCGCTTTGCAGCGGTGAGTTTACATGCCTGCTTGGATCAAATGGAGTAGGAAAGTCAACACTGCTTAAAACTATATCTGGATTTATAAAGCCACTTGCTGGTGATGTTGTTATTGACAATGTTAATATCAATGATTATTCTTCCGCAAAGCTGGCACAAAAGATAAGTGTTGTGCTTACAGGAAAACCAGGAGTGGAAAACATTTCTGTAGTAGAATTGGTTGGTATGGGGCGATATCCTTTTACTGGTTTTTGGGGAACACTGAACAAGGAAGACAAGAAGATAGTTGATGAATCTTTGGATATGGTTGGAGTGTTGAAATTGAAAAACCGTATGGTTCAGACTCTAAGTGATGGCGAACGACAGAAGACAATGATTGCGAAAGCACTTGCTCAGCATACTCAAATGATTTTTCTTGATGAGCCAACTGCCTTTCTGGATTTTCCAAGTAAGATAGAAATGATGAAGCTATTGCAGAATCTTTCACATCAGTTGGGTAAGACTATATTGCTATCTACACATGATGTAGAGCAGGCTTTACAATTGGCTGACAAATTGTGGCTTATGAATGATGATAAACTGTGTATAGGAACACCGCGGGAATTGTCTGCAAACGGAACTTTGGGAAATTATATCGAACGTGACAGTATAGAGTTTGATAAAAAAAACATGATAGTTAAGATTAAATCATAAACTACCATGTTTCAATATAACTATTGATTATTTTATAATATTCTTAATATCTTCTATGCTTTTGTCGAAAGGACCGCTATGCTCAAGTTTAAGTGTGCACATGGCTGCGGCAAATTTTCCTGCATCCGAATAGTTAGCACCTAAACTTCTCATATAAAGATATCCAGCAGAATATGTATCACCACATCCTGTTGCGTCAACAACTACATTTGGTTTGTAAGCAGGAATCTCATAGAATTTACCCTCTGCATATATTACGCTGCCATAACTGCCGAGCGTTATCACGACTTCACGTACTCCCATTTCTGCTAGTTTAATAGCTACAGTACGTGGATTTTTTGAATTTGTGATAACTTCCATTTCATGCTCGTTTAGCTTTATGATGTCAGTGCATTCAAGTATTCTCTCTTTGTCTTTCCAGTCTGTTGCGAATACATTTTCTCCTCTTACTTCACGCAGATATCCCTGAACGTCAATTGAAATAAGTCCTTTTGTCGAGAGATACTCAACAACTTCGGGTGAGAAGTCATCGGCAAGCAGGCTGCCCAGATGATATACACGTGCGTCAATACCTTTCATTTCGTCAACTGTGAAAGGATCAGCTTTAGCTAGAACACGTTGTGTACGGTTGTTTGTATTGTCGCCATATTTGTTTTCAAAGAAAACGCTCTTGTTACTTTGATGACATTCCACGTCTATGCCGAGTTTCCTCATATTCTCAACTTCGTCAAGAGATTCTTTTCCTACCTTTGTGACAAGTTGATATGAAACGTCGTTTGGAAGCCGATTCATACCATAAGACATATAAAAAGAGGTTCCTCCAGCCATAAAGACGGTATCTTTAGGAGTGATGATTTTATCCAAAGTTATATGTCCAATGCAGCAAATATCTTTCATTATCGTTTTTTAATTTCTGCAAAGTTACAAAAATAATTCGTAATCAAAAACTAATTATTACGTTTAAGTTTTTGTAACTGCTTTTTTCTCGCTATTACTATATATAGTTTCTACTAAATTTATTTAGATAAAAATTTTTATTTGCGGTATTCTTCTGTTGTCATTCCGGTGATCTGCATGAATAGTTTCGTAAAGTTTGCAACTCCGCCGAATCCCAGTGCTAGTGCTATATATGCATCACTTTTCTTATTTGCAACAATCATTTGTTTTGCTATTTCAATACGTCTTATCTGCAAATAGCTGGCAAAGTCTTTTCCACTCTCATACTTTATGAGATCATTGATGTATGCACTTGACAAGTTTAGTCTTCTGCTGAAACAGCATGTGCATGGCATACCCATTTTATGTATTTTGCCATTTAGCATATAATCATCTATCTCATGATGTATAGTGTCATAAGTTCCGTCAGATGCATCATGACGTGTGATAAACTGCCTTTCGTAAAAGCGACAACAGTAGTTTAGCAGCAGTTCAATCTTATTGCTTATAATCGTTGAACTGAATTTGTCAATACCCCATTGTAGTTCACGATTGATGTTATCAATGCAGTTGTATATTGTCTTCAGTTCTGCAGCTGAAACATGCAGAGATTCACTTTCTGGCTTATATTTGAAGAATGTGTAGTTCTTAATTTGTTTACCTAAGTTTGTTCCACAAAGAAGGTCCGTATCAAAAATCAACAGTTTACCAGATTGCAGACAATCATTCTCGCCAACAATGTTAATCCTTTTGTCTGGTGATCTGAAAAATATGGTGGCAGCATTGAAATCATAGGGCTTTCTTCCGCCACTTCTGAGTTGCGGATGTTCCTGTATCAGTACCGAATAAGTGTTCAACTTTATTTCTTTATCCTCGCATTTTCCTGATAAATTAATAATGCTCACAAGGGGATGAAGAGTCTTTTCGTTGAACAGTTTATTGCAGTTGCACACCGTATTTATATCTTTGCAATGGTTACCCATCAGAATAGTCTTAATATATTATATAAACGCTCTTAAGCTTCAGCCATCTGTTTTCTGAATTGGCTTGGAGTTACGCCAACGTTTCTCTTGAAGTAACGATTGAAATGTTGGCTGTATTGAAATCCGAGATGATATGCTATTTCGTTTATTGTGTCCTCAGAACTTGCAAGTTCTTCTTTAGCAAGGTCTATAATCTTGCTTTGTATGTGGTCCTGTGGAGTCTTTCCTGTCTCTTTTTTTACTAAATCACCGAAGTAGTTGGGTGATAGGAAGCATTCCTCGGCAAAGTATTTCACAGATGGCAGACCGTCATGCAATGCTCTGTCTCCAGTGAAGTAGCTGTTAATCAGCTTTTCAAACTTGTCAAGAACATCACGATTGGCTGCTTTGCGGGTTACGAATTGTCTTTCATAGAATCGCATGCAATAATCAAGCAGCAACTCTATGTTTCTGCAAATCAGTTTTTTGCTGTGATTGTCTATCGGACGGTCAAGTTCCAATTTTATTCTATTAAGGCTATCTTTGAATATAGCCTTTTCGTCTTCGCTTAGGTGTAATGCCTCACGTGAAGAATAATCGAAAAAAGCGTATTGCTTTATGTCGTGACCAAGTGATGTTCCACGGATAAGGTCGGGATGAAAGATAAGTCCAAGTGCCTGTGGCTTATAATCTTTTGCTGGTTTGAAATGTACCACTTGCCCAGGTGCGAAGGATGTCACGGTACCTTCTTGGTAATCGTAGGGTTGGCGTCCGTATGTGATGTCGCCGCACATAGTTTGCTTAAGCCAAACGGAATAGACTTCATATTCCAAAGTCTTTTCTTTTCTGACTTCTTGATAATTAGCTTCAGACATATCAATTACAGCAATCAGTGGGTGCTTTGTCTCAAGTCCCATCATCTCGTTGTATTTATCAACGGAGTCTATAATAACAACATCATTCTCTGCCATATTTACTTGAATATAATTTTATGGTTGCAAAGATAAGAATAATCCAGCAACATTTAGTTATATAAATTACGGATAATCCAACCATTTTTACATTATCATGGTTGCCGACGTCCGTGTCCCAAATTCAGATAATGACCTGTTTTCCTCAACTTTCTAGTTTTCTGTGTTTGCAAATGAGTTCCAAATCCTATTATGCTTGCTGCCGTTAAGCCAAGCCATGTATCGAGTATCGTTGTCGGTAATAATATTTTTTCATTTAAGGTTAGGTAGATTTTTATGCAAATATAATGAAATTATTAGTATAAACACCTTTCATATCTTAACTTTTTACTACCTTTGCCCCGAAATATTAATTTAAGGATGAATAAGAAGCAAATTCTTCTGATAAATGATATGGCGGGATACGGCAAAGTTGCCACAGCAGCAATGCTTCCGATATTGTCTTATTTCGGACATCCCACATACAATCTTCCCACAGCCTTAGTGTCTAATACACTTGACTACGGAAAGTTTAATCTACTTGATACCACAGACTATATTAAAGGCGTGTTCCCCGTATGGAAGGAACTGGGATTCACTTTTGATGCCATCGCCACAGGATTTATAGCCAGCGAGCGTCAAGCCGACATAGTGTCGCGCTATTGCTTGGAACAAGCGTCAACTGGAACTACGATTTTTGTGGATCCTATTATGGGCGATGAGGGTAAATTGTATAATGGAGTGACTTCAGCAGCGATAAAAAGTATGCGTGAGATGTTGAGTGTTGCTCATTTATGTTACCCAAACTATACAGAAGCATGCTACCTTACCGGACGCGAATATAAAGCCGAAGGTGTTACAGAAGATGAGGCTCACAGCCTTCTTGAACATTTGCGCAAGATTGGCTCTAAGTCAGTTCTCATAACAAGTATAACAGTTGATGGACAACCTTCAGTGGTTGGATACAATAACATACATAACGAGTATTTCAAATTATGTTATGATGAGATTCCTGTTCATTTCCCTGGCACTGGAGATATTTTCTCGGCTATACTTATCGGGCATCTGCTTGACGGTGAGTCGTTGAAAGATTCAACCAGAAAGGCTATGGACGGTGTCTACAAACTTATTGACCTGAATAAAGACAATATAGATAAAAACAGGGGAATACCCTTGGAACAATATCTGAACATTTTATAATTAAAATGGACTGGATTAATAGTTTATTTAACATTCATTCTTCAATACAGACCTTAGTTATTCTTTCTTTAATTATCGCCTGTGGTCTGGCTCTTGGCAAAGTCAGAGTGATGGGAATATCACTTGGAGTAGCCTTTGTATTTTTCGTAGGTATCTTTGCCGGACACCTTGGGTTTACAATAGATCCTGTCTTATTGGATTATATTGAAACATTCGGACTGTCAATGTTTGTTTATTGCCTGGGACTTCATGTAGGACCTAACTTCTTTGGATCATTGCGGCATGAAGGTATGGCGCAGAATCTCTGGAGTTTGGCTGTTATCGTCTTTGGTACTGTCTTTGCCTTGTTACTTATTCCTTTAACAGGAGTAAGTCTGCCTAATATGGTAGGTTTGCTTTGTGGTGCTACGACAAATACTCCTGCTCTTGGTGCAGCCACTCAGGCTATAAATCATCTTGGAATGGCTAGTGGTAGCACAGCTTTAGCTACTGCTGTAACATATCCCCTTGGTGTACTTGGTGTAATATTTGCGATGCTATTCCTGCGTAAAGTCTTTGTAAAGCCTGAAGATTTAGCAGTTAAAAAGATAAATGAGGAGGATCATACATATATAGCACAGTTTGAAGTAGTTAATCCTGCTATTGGCGGAAAGTCTATTTCTGACGTCTCACGAATGACTCATCTTCGCTTTATCATATCACGTATATGGCGAGGTAAGGAAGTTATTGTTCCTATGGTTGAGACCAAGCTGATGGAAAATGACAGCTTGCTCGTTATTACCAATCGTGAAGATGAGGCTGCAATGGAAATACTCTTCGGAAAGAGAGTTAATAAAGACTGGAACGGAGAGAAGATTGACTGGAATGCTATAGACTCAAAGGTTGAGAGCCGAGTGTTGGTTCTCACAAGAACAGAACTCAATGGTAAGAGACTTGGTGAGCTGCATCTACGTACATCTTATGGAGTAAATGTGAGTCGTGTCACCCGTGGTGATATAAAACTTCTTGCAACAGATGATTTGCGATTGCAATATGGCGACAGAATTACTGTTGTTGGTCAGCATGATTCTGTGAATAATATGCAGGGGTATTTCGGGAATTCCGTTAAGACTTTGAATGAGCCTAATATTGGCAGCATATTACTTGGTATAATCCTAGGTTTGGGACTTGGCTGTATTCCTATCTCTTTACCAGGAATGGCTAGTCCAGTGCGTCTTGGTATTGCTGGTGGACCAATTATTATGGGTATAATTATTGGTGCTTTAGGACCGAAACTCCATTTTATATCATACACCACACGGTCTGCGTCACTGATGTTACGTAAGTTGGGACTTAGCATGTACCTTGCATGCTTGGGACTTGATGCCGGAAAAGACTTTTTCGCTACAGTTGTTCGCCCTGAAGGTATCGCTTGGGTAGGAATAGGTTTCCTTATAACCGTGGTGCCAATTATTGTCATAGGACTTATTGCATTGAAGACACATAAGTTTGATTTCGGTACTATCTGTGGAATACTTTGTGGAAGTATGGCAAATCCAATGGCATTAGGGTATGCCAATGATTCATTGAAAACTGATAGTGCAAGCATAAGCTATGCATCTGTATATCCACTTGGTATGTTTATAAGGGTTATTATTGCCCAAATGATTATAATGTTTCTGGCATAGTTAGTGCCTTTATTCGTATAATTAATCATACGAGAGTTCCAGCCTTTTTATTTTGTGGCTGTAGTTCTCCTATGTTTTTTAGCTAGCTTAGCTTTGTGGCTAAAAATAAAAATACAGTGGGCATTATATTTTGTAACGACGCTCTATAAAAATAATAGTAAAAATTAATTAATTTAATGTTAAGTCGTTGTAATAATAGGGGGATTTTGCTTTCTATTATAAATTTCTTATAAAAGGAATTGGATTGTAATATAAAATAATATACATTTGTTCTGTCAAAAGACAAATAATAGAGACAAATATAACCACTAATTTTTTAACTGTATGAAAAAAGGTATTTTTTTTGTTGTTTTAATTTTAACTTCCTGTTTAAACAGTTTTGCTCAATCTTCCAATGAAAGTGACAAGACTTATAGTAGTATTGCTGACAGATTTTATGTAGAGTTTGAAGCTAGTTCAGCTTTTAAACAGCATCATGTTACTCCGCTTTCAGCTTCAATAAATGTAGGTATAAACATTACGTCGCGTTTTTATGGTTTTGTACGTCTGGAAACTCCTTTGGGCTTATATAAAAAAGATGATAATAAAGCGTATTTCAATTCTACTAATCTAGGTGGTGGTCTTGGCTATACTTTATTCTATGAGCATAATACTAAAGATTACACTTGTCTTGACCTTAGGGCTAGCGTTACGAATAGTATAGGGAATGTTGATTGGAAGAATACAACCTACGATATAGGTTTATATGTAAGGACACGAACTCGCAAAAGTGATATAACTCCGTATGCTGGTATCGGATTCAGATATATTAATTCACACACAAATGATATAAGAGATATCTATAGTCCTTATATTGCGGTGGGTCTTAACTTTTAATTATAATTATTCTGACTGTAAGCTATCTTTTACTTTTTGCCAGTCCGCAAACTATTTTGTCTAGGTTGTAGAACTGTTCTTTGTTCATTTAGAGGGGGTGCATGCTTTATGATTACAAAATACAACTGCCAAGTTGTGTCGTTTTATGATGGAAAGTATTCAGTAAGTAAATTTGTCAAAGAACTGTTGTCTGAATCAGAGGGACTGGAGGATGTTAAATAGATACAGTAAAACAGAATCAGAATTTTCAAGGTTGTTTAAAAGTTCTGCTGAATTCCTCTGAATTCTCGGCAAAGATACTTCAAAATTTTTGCCCATGCAATCAGATTTTGGTTAGCCTGTTAGCCAAAGTTTTAATTACTAGTGTGTTATACATCGTAATACACGTGTGCACGCATGCGCACACTCTGGGTTTTTCGTAAAAACAAGCGTCGAAGTGTCTATCCTTTGAGCATCAATCTGTTAGACATCTTTTTGGATCGAATAAAGTGTCGGTTATTCGTCGGTAAAATAAAGGGAAAATGTTTCCTCATATTGTATTCCACTTTACGAAGTTTTTCTATGCGTTTGACGATGTTTTGCATTGCGTTTTACGAAGCAATAGGAGGTAAAACATCGTAGAAACGTTTGTGTTTCTATATGGAACTAGTTGCTTTTCTATATAGAAACGCATGCAAAACTTGAAATTTGGCCGTTAAATTACCGTCACTTTATTTAGTCGAATTCGTCGATAAAATATTGATAATCATTATGTTGACACTTCGACACTTATATTTTTCAAAACCCTAGGTGCGCGCGTGCTTACACGTACATTATATATGCAAAGATGGATGACATAGCTAAAAACACAAAAAACGAGGGAAAGTGCAAAGAAATAAATCGTCATGGGGAAATCTAGACTTAAAACATCTAATTAATCATACATTACACTAAAAGCTAATCATTTTAATTGGATACTAGTTGCAGAATATCAATATATTGAGTTGAACTTAGTGATAACAAAGTATGTATATACCCCCTAAGTTGACGAAGGATTAAAAATAGTACTAAATTACTGATTTGCGTACAAATGTTTATTGTGAATGGTATGCTATGTCGTAATTTTGCAGCATATAACTACAAATTCGTTGTACCTAAACATGAACAAGCAAAAACTAATTTATAGCATCGCCTCAATGATGCTTTGTGTGAGTGAAAACGCTTTTGCACAGCGTGATACGATAACAATAGACAGTTGGCAGTTTAGCAGAAGTTCGCTAAACCCCATTGATGCTACACAACAGCATGGTACTTGGAAAAACGTAATAATTCCTCATGACTTTCAGATAGAGCAACCATGGGTGGCTCCTTCTAAAGATGAGCATGCCGACAATTCTGATCAGGCTGCTAATGTGAAGAGTCGTTTGTCTGCACGTGGCTTTAAGGAAATGGGCATAGGATGGTATCGTAAGTCGTTTACTCCTGGACAAGACTGGAAAGGAAAACGCGCTATGTTGGAATTTGGTGGTATCATGCTTGTTGGTGATGTTTACCTAAATGGTGAACGCATAGGCGGAACAGAATACGGATATATCGGATTTGGTATAGATATTACTGATAAGATTAAATATGGTAGTGAGAATATTCTCGTAGTAAAAGCCGACACACGAAAAGAAAACAATTCAAGATGGTATACTGGTGGTGGATTGTTTAGGACTGTAAAGCTGATATTGACAGATAAACAACTCTATTTTTCACGCCATCCGCTTTATATTACCACGAAGGATAATAACACTGTAAATATTCAAGCTGAGATATATCGTTTTAGCAAGCAGAAGAATGGCAATGTGAAAGTACGCATTCTCGATGCCAGTGGAAACTTGGTAGCAGAGAAAGACAATGATGTGAGATTCTCACCACGTAGCCGTGACGCTGAATATAAATTGGAACCTATACACATTTCAAACGCAAATCTGTGGGATATAGATTCACCTTATTTATATACGGCAGAAGTTTCAGCATATGATGAAAATGGAAAGGCTACTGATAAGGTTACAGAACAGTTTGGTATACGTACCATTGAGTTTTCACCTGATTTTGGTTTTAAGCTAAATGGTAAGAAAGTTATACTGAAAGGTATTGCCAATCATAATAGTCTAGGAGCATTGGGAGCTGCAGCCTATCCTCGTGCTATAGAAAAAAGAATCAAACTTTTGAAAGAATTTGGTTTTAATCATATTCGTTGTTCACATAACCCATATAGTGAAGAACTTTATCAACTATGTGATAAATATGGAATACTTGTTGTTGATGAAGTCTATGATAAGTGGCTTACACAATATTCTGGTGGAAGAGAATCTTGGTCTAACCATTGGCAGTATGATATTCCTGAATGGATAGAGCGAGATAGAAATCACCCTTCTGTGATATTATGGAGTCTTGGAAACGAATTGCAGACATATCCAGATTTGCCATATAATGATTGGGGAGTAACTTCATATCGTTTGTTGAAAACGTTGCTTAACCGTTATGACAGTACACGTCTTACAACAGTGGCGATGCATCCAAGAGGGCGTAATTGGGAAACTGATTCGCTACCATGTGATTTGGCAATGATAACCGATATTCAGGCATATAACTATCGCTATATGTACTTCCCTGGTGATGGACGTCGATTCCCAAATATGATATTCTATCAGAGTGAGGCAAATATGCCGATGATGGGACCAAACTATTATGAGATGAATCTTGATAAAGTCGTTGGATTGGCTTATTGGGGAATGATAGACTATCTTGGAGAAAGTCTTGGATGGCCAAAGAAAGGTTGGGATAATGGTGTCTTTGATATCTCGTTGGAACCTAAACCGCAAGCTTATTTCCTGAAATCAATATTCTCAGATGAACCAGTTGTACATATAGGTATCGCTGATTCAAAAGAAGATGCAGAAATGTGGAATGGTGTAAAGTTTGATGGCGATCGTATTTCAGATCATTGGAATCGCAAGCCTGGAAATAAATATACTATATATACATATACAAATGCTGATGAGGTTGAATTATATCTTAACGGAAGAAGTCTTGGGATAAAGAAAAACTCTCTTGATCCAAAGACACGTAATAAGATAAAGTGGACTGACGTGGTGTACCAAAAGGGTATACTTGAAGCAGTAGCAAGGACCAATGGTAAAATGGTAGCACGTCATAAAATTGAAACTGCCGGAGAGCCAAAGGAACTCAAACTTATTCCAGATGTTGAGGATTGGAAAGCTGGTGGCAATAATTTGATGCATGTACGCATATTGGCGGTTGACCATAAAGGATTGCGCTCACCTATGGCAAACAGCAAATTGATGTTTGATATTTCTGGTGATGCTGACATCATTGGTGTAAGCAATGGAGACATTGCTAGCGATGAATTGACTGTTGGTAACTCTCGTAGCCTTTATAATGGTTCGGCTATGGTCATACTTCGTTCTGGTAACAAATCCGGGAAAGTAAAACTTAAGGTTAGCGGACAAGGATATAAGTCAAAGACCATAACATTATACTTAAAATAAAAGAATTTAGCGTTTATTTGTATTTTCGCACGTTTTTACCAATAAACGTACGAAAATACCGTTTAGCGTTAATTAAGTATATGTATATTTGCGACGAATTAACAAACTAAGCCTAAATAATAATAAATGAATCGTAGAAAATTGTTAAAAGGTACAGTATTACCAGTAGCTGTGATTAGTGCAGCTATGACTTTTACACCAGCGATTGGTGTGCAACATGCATTTGCCTTTACCCAACAGGTAGGACAAAATAATGTTCGCGGAACAATTGTAGATGAAAAAGGTGAAACTGTAATTGGAGCAACCGTAATGGTTGTTGGTTCTGCTTCAAACGGAACTGTGACAGACCTAGATGGTAATTTTTACTTGAATGTAAAGCCAGGTACAAAGTTAAAAGTTTCTTTTGTGGGTTACGACCCAATGATCGTAATTGCCAAGAACGGGATGAAAGTCACACTGAAGGAAAACACAAACAACTTGCAAACAGTTGAGGTTGTTGCCTATGGTGTTCAGAAAAAAGTTACCGTTACTGGTGCTCTCTCAAGTATTAAGGGTGAAGACCTAACTCGCACTCCTGTGAGTTCAGTTAACAATGTCCTAGCAGGTCAGTTGAGTGGTGTAACAACAGTACAATATTCTGGTGAACCAGGTAGTGATGCTGCAAGTGTGTATGTACGTGGTCAGGCAACTGTCAACCATTCGGAGCCTCTTGTTCAGGTGGATGGAGTTGAACGTACCATGGGAGATATTGACCCTGAGGAAATTGAAAATATTACAGTATTGAAGGATGCTTCTGCTACAGCTGTATTTGGTGTACGTGGTGCAAACGGTGTTGTCCTTATCACCACTAAACGTGGTAAAGAGGGTAAGGCTTCTGTTACAGCGAATACATCATTCTCTATATTGACTCCAACCAAGATGGTTCAGCAGGCTGATTCTTACGGCTATGCCACATTCTATAATAAGATGTGTGACAACGACGGTGTTGCGCATGTATTCTCAGATGAAATAATTGAAAAATTCCGTACAGGCAGTGATCCGATTCGTTTCCCAAGTATTAAGTGGGATGACTATATTATGAAAAATTCTACCATCCAGACAAAGACAAATGTAAGCATTAGTGGTGGTACAAAGACTATGCGTTACTTTGTTAATGCTGGTATGTACACACAAGGTGGACTCTTTAAAGAATTTGGACAGGATTACAATTTCGGATATCAATACAGCCGTTTCAACTATCGTGCTAATCTAGACTTGGATGTAACTAAAACAACAACATTATCATTCAATATTGCAGGTAATGTTGATAATTCTAACAAACCTCATACAGGTCAGGGCGCCAGTGGAATGGTTCAGGCTCTTTATCAGGCAACTCCATTCTCAAGTCCAGGTATTATTGATGGCAGATATGTAGAGACAACAACTGATTATTCTGATTTAAGATTACCATTTGTTGGTGGAAGTGGTATTACTTATTATGGTAATGCTGGTGTTAATGGCGGTTTTTTCCAATACAGTAATAATAAACTTCAGCTGGATGCACAGTTGAACCAGAAACTTGATATGATAACCAAGGGTCTTTCTTTTAAGATTAAGGGTTCGTACAATAGTTTGTTTGGCTCTACAAAGGAAGGCTCACGTGCTATGGCTTCATATTATCCAGTATTAAAAAAGGATGGTTCAATAGGATATAAAATCTCTGGTCAGACAGGTCAGATTGCTTATTCTGAATCAACAGGTAGAGATCGTGACTGGTATTTTGAGACATCCCTTACATATAACCGTTCTTTTGGATTGAATAATGTCGGTGCTTTGATATTGGTTAACCAAAGTAAAAACTATTATCCTTCAACATTCTCTGATATTCCACAAGGATATGCTGGTATTGTAGGTCGTTTGACATACGACTGGAATAACCGATATATGGCAGAGTTCAATATTGGTTATAATGGTTCTGAAAACTTCGCACCTAACAAACGTTATGGTACATTCCCTGCAGGTTCTTTAGGTTGGGTAGTCAGTGACGAGTCTTTCTGGAAACCATTGAAGAAAGTAGTAAGTTTCCTTAAACTTCGTGTAAGTTACGGTCTTGTTGGTAATGATATGATAGGTGGTAGTCGCTTTATGTATCTTGATGACCCATACAATGTGAACAATTCAGGTGTATATGCTCGCGGTGGTCGTGGCTACAACTTCGGTATTGAGAATAATACGATATCTAAGGGAGCTTACGAAATGTCAAGAAACAATCCTGATGTTACATGGGAAAAGGCATTTAAGCAAGACTACGGTGCAGACATCTATTTCATAAAAGACAAACTCCGTGCTACTGTTGATTATTATAAGGAA
Organism: Prevotella sp.; assembly: GCF_051059605.1. Taxonomy (GTDB): domain Bacteria; phylum Bacteroidota; class Bacteroidia; order Bacteroidales; family Bacteroidaceae; genus Prevotella. The sequence goes on along the minus strand of NZ_CP050883.1, from coordinate 2,388,335 downwards.
CATCGTACTGATATTCTCTTCCATGATGCGACCGTACCTTCTATTATTGGCTTTACATCTCCTGCCGAGAATATTGGTATTGTTGACAGTTGGGGTTATGAATTGTCTCTTAAATGGAATGATAAACTAGGAAAAGATTTCTTGTATTGGGCTGGTGTAAATCTAAGCTATAATCAGAATGAAGTCAAGGAAGAAAAGGAAGCTCCTCAAAACAATCTGTATCAGTATGCTAAGGGACATCGTATCGGAGCACGCTCAGAATACAAATTCTATCGTTTCTATGATGCAGAGACTCCTGCTCTTTATGAAAAGGAATTTGGTGAGAAGTTCCCTACTCAGCTTGCAGGTGATAAATTAAAGCCTGGCGACGCAGTTTATGTTGACCTTGATCATAATGGAAAAATAGACGGCAATGATATGAGTCGCGATTATGGTTACACTGATGATCCTGAATATGTAATGGGTGTAAACTTTGGTTTTACATATAAGAATTTGTCAATAAGCACTCAGTGGACTGGTGCATGGAATGTAAGTCGAATGATAGATGATGTATTCCGTGAGCCATTTGTGAACCGTACTGGAAATACTCAAGGAGGTTTGCTGCAGTACCATATAGATAACACTTGGAATGCAGAGAATCCTGGTCAGGATTATGAATATCCACGCGCAACTTTGGAAAATGCAAGCAATAACTATGTTACATCTACTTTGTATGAAAAAGATGCCAAGTATCTTCGTTTGAAAACTTTGCAGGTGGCTTATGATTTCCACATGGCATTTATGAAGAAGTTGGGATTACATCAGCTTCAGCTTTCATTCAGTGGTTACAATCTCTTAACTTTCACTCCTTATAAATGGGGAGATCCTGAAACAAGAGCAAGTGGCTCACCTTCTTATCCACTTCAGAAGACATATACATTCTCTTTAAAGGTGGGATTCTAATGCAAAAATATATATTTTTGCTCAAAACAACAAAAAATGCAAATTAATATGAAACTAAATAATAAGACATTTATTGGAGCATTCCTAACATTGTCTTTAGCCTTAGGATTTGGTTCTTGTACAGATGATATTGCCTTTGGCAATAAATTCCTTGGAAAGTCTCCAGGTACTGATGCTACAATTGATACAGTGTTTAATAATGCTGAATATACACGACAGTTCCTTGTTGGCACTTATGCACAGCAATATTATGGTCTACCTTATAAAAGCGATCGTAGCTCTGCAGGTTATTGGAATGGAAAGTTCGATGCTCTTACAGACTGTTGGCAATTGCATTTTCCAAAATCATCAGTATATCTATCATATTATTCTGGTCAGCTGACTGCAACATCGGGTAGTTCTTCTGTTTTTGGTTATCTTAATGAGAATTGTTGGGAACTGATACGTTCTGCTTATTTACTTCAAGAGAACATCGGTAGAACACCAAATATGGAGGAAACAGAAAAGAGTCAGATGAAGGCAGAGACTAAATGCCTCATTGCTTCTACATATTTTAATATGTTCAGAATATATGGTGGACTTCCTATCGTAAAACGCAGTTTTAACGTTGGTGAGACTTCTTATGATTTACCACGTGCTTCGGTTGAAGAGACGGTAAACTTTATGGTTGACTTACTTGATGAGGCTTCTAAAGTTTTACCTTGGACACCTGAAGACCCAACTTCTGAAACTGGTAGATGGACAAAAGCTGCAGCTATGGCTTTGAAATGTCAGATTTTGCAATTCGCAGCTTCACCTTTGTTTAATTCAGATAAACCATATTATGGTTCAACTTATTCTATGACGGATAGTAGTCCTGTATGGTATGGAAACTATAGTAAGGACCGTTGGACACGTTGCAAGACTGCCTGTGAGGATTTCTTGCAGCAGTTGAATGCGAATGGAGGTTATTCTCTTGTTCAACCTGCTACAAATACTATTGAGGGTTATCGCTATGCATTCCGCTATGGTTATGTAAATCAGAATAGTCCTGAAGTGATATTTGCAACACGTGTATCTTCTTTTGGTAAAGACACACAATATCAGTGGACACAGCTTGGTGGAGGAATGAATGAACGTTATGCTTATACTCCAACTCAGGAATATGTAGAAATGTTCCCTTGGGCAGACGGAAAGCCATTTAATTGGGCTGAAACAGAAAAGGCGGGGAAATTAGATCAGATGTTTGTAAAGGGTGATACTACCGCTACAAAACAGGAACTACAGCATCGCACTTATACACGTGATCCACGCCTTTATGAAACTGTTATGGTAAATGGTGACCTAGAAACATCTTCACTAAACTCTGGAAAAGTGAGCGGCAATAACTTCGAGTTGTGGGATGGTGGTTCACGTGCGTTGAACGGTCCTTCTACACAAAGTGGATACTTTGCTACTGGATATGGTAATAACAAATATATCACTGGTACAAATAATGTATATTTGCGTGCTCAGCCTCAATGGGTTGTTCTTAGTTTGAATGACTTTTATCTTACTTATGCAGAAGCATTGTTGCAAGCTGATGATAATTTCACAGACGCCTTGCAATATGTTGATAAGATTCGTGCACGTGTAGGTCTTAAGCGACTAGTCGAATGTAATCCTGATAAGGATTTGACATCAAACAAGACAAATCTTTTGAATGAGATTCTCCGTGAGCGTGTATGTGAACTTGGTATGAGTAACTCTCGTTATTTTGATGTAAAGAGATATAAACTTGGTGATGAGGTGCTTTCAAAGCAGTTGCATGGCTTGAGAATGTATCGTTTGAGAAAGGTTGATGGACAATGGATTCACGTAAATGATATAAAAGATGCCAATACACAATGGTGGAATGGTGATAAGGTGACGGATAAGGGTAGTAACAAGAATCCTGGTTTCTACGAACCAACTCATTTTGATTATCAAAAGTTTGAGCTAAATAACCGATCTCGTACATGGTGGTCTGGTTATGATCCAAAGTGGTATCTTGAGCCATTCCCACAGACGGAAGTTAACAAGGGGTATGGTTTGACTCAAAATCCTGGTTGGTAATTTAAAGTTAATTGTTAACAATTAAAAAGTTAATAGCAATAATGAATAAGAATAATATATTAGTGTTGGCTATGTTGGCAAGCCTTGGCTTGCCAGCTGCAGCACAGAAAGATACAACTGCATTCAAGGACCAATTAGTTGATGTTGGCGCCGACGTGAATTTTTCACGTGAACAGTCTACGGCTGCTGTTTCTATTATCACAAATAATACGACAGATAAGCGTAGTGCAAGGAACATCGGTAATTCTATTATAGGTCAGGGACTTGGTCTTGTTTCTTTGCAGAATGCAGGTAATTATGCTGCACAGAATCCTACATTTTATGTACGTGGATTGCAGAGTCTATCAGGTAGTTCACCTCTGATACTTGTAGATGGTATCGAACGTGAAATTGATAATATTTCTCCTGAGGAAGTTGAGTCTGTACAGATATTGAAAGATGCTGCTGCTGTTGCGTTGTACGGATATAAGGGTACAAATGGTGCTGTTTTGATAACAACAAAACGTGGTAAGTATAATTCTCAGGAAGTAAAGTTTACATACGATCATGTGTGGAACTTTATGGCAAACAAACCTAAGTTTGTTGATGCATCTACTTATGCACAGGCTGTAAATGAGGCTCGTGGTAATGATGGATTAGCTGCAAAATATTCTGATGCTGAAATTGCTGCATTCCAAAATGGTACATACCCTACAATGTATCCTAATGTAAATTGGGTTGATGAAGCATTCCGCAATACTGGAGTAACTAATAAATTCAATATTGAGTTCCGTGGTGGTGCGAAAAAATTCCGCTACTATACAATGATTGATCTTATTTCAGATAAGGGATTTATTAAGAACTTTGATATGAATGACGGTTATTCAACACAGAATAAATATGTAAAGGGTAATCTTCGTACAAATTTGGATATAGACCTTTTCGAGACAACAAAATTGAAGGTTAACCTTCTTGGTGTTTTGGCAGAGGCAAGTCGTCCAGGTAATTCGGCTAATATATGGGATATGGTCTATTCTGTTCCTTCTGCTGCTTTCCCTATAAAGAATGATAATGGCACTTGGGGTGGTAACGCTACATGGGATGGAACTGTGAATCCTGTTGGACAAAGTGCTGGTGCAGCTTATACGAAGAATCATTCAAGAAGTCTTTTCTCTGATGCAACTCTTACTCAGAATCTTTCTGATTGGTTGGAAGGTTTGGGTGCGACATTAAGAGTTTCTTATGATAACTCTTCAAATATATTAGAGAATCATAGCAAAGGATATGCATACGGAATGAATAGTGCTACTTGGGCAGCTGATGGAACAGCTACAGCAGGAACATTATATACTGGTGGTGCAGAGACAGCAATGGGAGACGGTGCTACGACAAATAGTTTCAGTAAACGTTTCCATTTTGATGGTGGATTTAACTACAATAATACATTTGGCAATCATTCAGTATATTCTCAGTTAAAATGGGATTATGAATATGAAGAGACAGATGGTATAAACACGGTACTTTATCGTCAGGATGCGTCTTGGTATACTCATTATGGTTTCAAAAGTCGTTATTTTGCAGATTTAGCTCTTGTAGAATCTGGATCAAGCAGACTTGCGCCAAGTACCAAATGGAATTTTTCACCTACTTTGTCTGCCGCTTGGGTTATATCAAAGGAAAAATTCATGAAGAATGTTTCTTGGGTTAACTTCTTGAAACTACGTGCTTCTGCAGGTATAATCAATGCTGACTTCTTACCAAATAATACATGGACATACTATACTCAGCAGTATACAATGACAGGAGGAACATATCCTTTTAGTGAGGATTGGAAATCTTCTTTTGGTCGTACAACTCTTGATCGTTATGCCACAGAGCATCCTTCTCACGAAAAAGCTTATAAGTATAATGTAGGTGTTGAGGCTACTCTTTTTCACGGATTGGATGTAACTCTAGAAGGATATTTTACACGTCATAATAATATATGGATAACTTCTGACGGTAAATATACAGATGTTATTGGTCAGGATGCTCCTTATGAGAACGGTGGTGTTGTTGATAATTCTGGTTTTGAAATTGGACTCGATTACAACAAGACAATCAGTGAAGTTACATTTAACGTAGGTGGTAACTTCAACTATAATCATAATAAGATTAAGGAACAATATGAGGAACCACGTCTTTACAGCAACCTTGTACAGACTGGTCACCAATTAGGTCAGATTTATGGTTTGAAGGCAATCGGACTCTTCAAGGATGCTGCTGATATTGCAGCAAGCCCTAAGCAGAATTTCTCTACAGTTCAACCTGGTGATATCAAATATCTTGATGTTAACGGCGATAATATTATCGATGCAAATGATAAGTGTGCAATCGGTCATAGTACAACTCCAGGTATGTATTATTCTTTGCATCTAGGTGCTGAATATAAAGGATTTGGTTTCTATTGTCTTTTCCAGGGAACAGGTCTTTATTCAGGAGTACTTAATACAAAGAGTATGTATTGGCCACTCATAAATAATACAACTATATCACAGTATTATTATGATAACCGTTGGACAGCAGATAATCAGAATGCAAAATTCCCTCGTCTAAGTAATGAGAATAATGCAAACAATTATCAGACAAGTACTTTATGGTTGGTAAACCGTTCTTTCTTTAAACTTCGTAATATCGAGCTTTATTATAACTTGCCTAAGTCTATACTCGAAAAGACTGGTTTTGTTAATGGAGCTAAAGTTTACGTTCGTGGAACAGACTTGTTCAGTATTGATCATATGGATGTCTCAGATCCTGAGTCTTATGGTGCGACAAATCCATTGACAAGAAGTATTGTCGCAGGTCTTTCAGTTACATTCTAATAAATAAAAACGAGTGAAAATATGAAACTAAATAATATACTTTGTTCTTCGCTTGCTGTTCTTGCTCTTGTTTCATGCAATGACAAGATGAACTATAACGAGTACAATATTTATGATAAGGATTATGTATCAAAGACATTCAGCAATGTTGGTGGCTTTATGACAGATATATATAATACTATCGATTATGATTATGGAAGTTATGGAAATGCTATCATGGGTAGTACTACTGATGAATCAGAGTTTGCTGTAAGTGGTACATCTATTGACGACTTCTTTAATGGAGCATGGAGTGCTACCAATGCAAAGAGTTCTGTTTGGAGCAGTATGTATACAGGAATCAATATTTGTAATCAGGTTATGGATAAGTTTGTTGGACTTACTTTTCCTGATTATGAGATGAACTCTGACTATGATAAGCAAATGGCGCGCTATAATAATTATAAATGGGAAGCTCGTTTCTGGCGTGCTTATTTCTATTTTAATTTAGCAAAACAATATGGTGGTGTGCCATTGATAACAAAAGTGCAGTCAACAGATATTACTAATACAACGCCAAGAGCAACATCTGACGAAACATTTAAATTTATTATTGATGAGTGTAATCTTGTACAAGATAGTATAGTTAAGAATCCTGCTGATTTCAACTTGCCTTCAGAAATTGATAATGGTCGTGCTAGTCGTATTACAGTCTTGGCATTGAAGGCTCGTGCTGCCTTGTATTGGGCTAGTCCGCTATTTAATCCTCAAGGTGATAAGGAACGTTATCATACAGCTGCATTATATACTAAACAACTCTTTGATGAATGTAAGGAGAGAGGTATAGATCTTACGGCTAATTATGCTGATCTATGGTCGACAAATAACTGGAAAGATACAAATATAACTAAGGAAATCATTTTTGGCAGACGTATCTACGGTTCTGGATCAAATGGTGCTTCAAATACCTTTGAAAGCCGCAACTATCCTGCTGGTATTGAAGGTGGAAATGGTGGAAACTGTCCTACTCAGAATCTAGTTGATGCTTATGACATGAAGGCTACCGGACTTGGTATAGGTGAAGCTGGAAGTGGTTATGTAAGTTCAAATCCTTATGCTGGTCGTGATCCACGTTTGGATGCTACCGTTGCTAAGAACGGTGATGTTTGGCCAACATATCAAAAAGCTAAACTTGAAACTTTCTATGGTGGTGTAAATGCACAGCCTCTTTCTGGAGGAACCTTAACTGGTTACTATGTGAAGAAGCTATGTCATGGTGCAATTAATCTTACTGCCAATAGTAAATATAAAGTTGATAACCATACTTGGGTTACATTCCGTCTAGGTGAATTCTATCTAAATTATGCTGAGGCTGTATTCAAGTATCTTGGTAGTGCTGATGCTACATCTGCAGAATTCCCAATGTCGGCACGTGAAGCTGCAAGTAAGACTCGTGTTCGTGCAGGTATGCCAGCGTTCCCTGTAGGTATGGGTGATGCTTTCTGGGCAAAATACACTAACGAGCGTTTTGTTGAACTTGCCTTTGAAGGACATCGTTTTTGGGATGTACGTCGTTGGAAGGAAGCAGACAAGTATTTCAAGGAAATAAAGGAAATGAAACTTACGAAGAATGCTGATGGATCAATTTCTTACACTCCTAACACAGTGACTCGTCAGTGGGATGACAAGATGTATCTTTTCCCAATTCCACAGACCGAAATACAAAAGAATAAAAATCTTACTCAAAATCCTGGATGGAAATAGATTTGATTTATAATGAATAATATGATTAAAAAAATATTATTATCTTTACTATCTCTACTTATCGTGGCTGGCGCTTATGCTCAGCCACGATATATTTGGGGGAAGATGAAGCATGAAAACCTCAATCGTGGATTGGTTGCAATTCGTCAAAGTAATGGTGATGTAGCTGTTGCGTGGCGTATGCTGCGTGCTGATAGTAATAAATGTGGCTTCGATGTATATCGTAATGGTATTAAAATAAATAAAAAGAAGATAACAGGTGCAACATTCTTCACTGATACCACTCATGTTAATGGTAATATCGAGTATAAGGTAAAAGGAGGAAGTGTTGATGGTAGATATTTATTGAAAGCCGATGCTCCAAATGATTATATTCCAATAAAAATCAATAAACCTGAAGGTGGAATAACTCCAGACGGACAGAGATATGATTATTCTGCAAATGATGCAAGCATTGGTGATGTTGATGGTGACGGGCAATATGAAATTATTCTAAAATGGGATCCTACAAATTCTCATGATAACTCTCAGAGTGGATACACAGGCAATACATATCTTGATTGTTACACATTGGAAGGAAAGCAATTGTGGCGTATTGATTTGGGCAAGAATATCCGTTCTGGTGCTCATTATACTCCATTTATGGTTTATGACTTTGATGGTGATGGCAAGGCCGAAGTTATGATGAGAACTTGTGATGGAACAGTAGATGGATTAGGACATGTTATCGGGGATCCAAATGCTGATTGGCGTGAGACAGCAGAGAATAAATGGAGAGGAATAATAAAGCATGGCAATGAATATCTTACTGTTTTTGACGGATTGACTGGAAAAGCTCTTGCTACAGTTAATTATGTACCTTCACGTGGTAAAGTTGAAGATTGGGGTGATGACCATTCTAATCGTTCTGAACGTTATCTAGCAGGAGTTGGATATCTTGATGGCGTGCATGCAAGTGCGATATTCATTAGAGGATATTACACTCGTACCGTAGTTGCAGCATGGGATTGGGACGGAAAGCAACTTAAACAACATTGGGTTTTTGATACAAATAATCCTAAATGGAAAGATTATGCAGGTAATGGTAATCATAATATAAGAGTTGCAGATGTTGACGGTGATGGTTGTGACGAAATAACATTAGGTTCTGTAGCTATTGATAATGATGGTAATGGCTTATATAATACTCACATGGGACATGGTGATGCCATTCATCTTACTGCTTTTTATCCAGACTCAGACAAATTGCAAGTATGGGATTGTCATGAAAATCGTCGTGATGGAAGTGATTTCCGTGATGCAGCTACAGGTAAAGTAAAATTCCAAATACCGAGTAATGAAGATGTCGGTCGTTGTATGGCTGCTGATATAGACCCTACAAATCCAGGATTGGAAATGTGGAGTGCAGACAGCAAAGGTTTGCGTAATGTAAAAGGTGAAATTCTTAATGGAAGAGTTCGTTCCACTAACTTTGGAATTTGGTGGGATGGAGATCTTTTGCGTGAATTGCTAGACCATGAACGTGTGCTAAAATATGATTGGAAAGCAGGTCGTACGTATACATTGTTGCAGCTTAAGAACTGCAAATTTAATAACGGAACAAAGTCAAATCCATGTTTAAGTGCTGATATACTAGGTGACTGGCGTGAAGAAATTCTTACACGTGATGAAGCTAGCAGCGAACTTCGACTTTATGTTTCAACTATACCTACTACCCATCGTATAAATTGCCTTGAGGAGGATATTCCATATAGACTTGGTGTAGCTGCAGAAAACTCTGGTTATAATCAACCACCAGAGACAGGTTTCTATTTTGGTGCAGAATCTAAATTCTAGAAATATGAAAGTATCAAAGCGTTTATTCTTATTATTCATTATCTTTGCGATGACAGTATCTGCCGTTGCCCAAGAAATGAATTTTAAATTATCAAAGCAGTCTGAAACACCGTTTTACTTTTCAGTAAAGGTGCCTGACGGCAATTATAAGGTAACTGTTACACTTGGATCACGCAAAAAGAAGGCTATAACTACCGTTCGTGCTGAGTCACGAAGACTAATGGTCGAGAATAGTGCAACGCTAAAAGGACAATTCAAAACTTATGAGTTCATAGTTAACAAGCGTTCTCCAAGAATCAGTGATACAAAGAAGGTTATTCTTAAAGACAGAGAAAAATATTATCTTGATTGGGATGATAGTCTCACTCTTGAGTTTAATGGAGTTAATCCATGTGTAAAGAGCATCGAGATAAAACCAGACACCACCGCTCTAACTGTATTCTTATGTGGAAATTCGACGGTAGTTGATCAGAGCAAAGAACCTTGGGCTAGTTGGGGACAGATGGTAACACGTTGGTTTGGACCAAGTGTGTCTATTAGCAATCATGCTGAAAGCGGACTGACTGCTGGTAGCTTTTTGGCAGGAAACCGCCTTGACAAAATATTATGCATGATGAAGAAAGGCGATTATGTCATGTGCGAGTTTGGTCACAATGATCAGAAAGAGAAAGGACCTGGTTCTGGAGCTTGGTATAATTTCTCGTATAACTTGAAAAAGTTTATAGATGAGGTTCGTGCCAAAGGTGGAAATATCATATTTGTAACCCCAACTCAAAGACGCAGTTTTGACTTGTCTAACGTTCATATACAAGAAACTCATGGAGACTACCCAGATGCCATGCGTGCTGTGGCTCGTCGTGAAAACGTACCAGTTATAGAACTTCATGATATGACTCGTACCTTCTTCGAGACTTTGGGATTCGAAAACAGTAAGAAAGCTTTAGTGCATTATCCTGCTGGAACATTCAAGGGACAGGACAAGGCTCTTGCCGATAATACTCATTTCAATCCTTATGGTGCTTACGAAGTAGCCAAGATGATCGTAATGGGAATGAAGCAACTTAATCTTCCAATGGTAAAGGCTTTGCGTAATGATTGGAAGGATTACAGTCCTTCTTCTCCTGATGATTATAATAAATTTGTATGGTATCCAGCTCCAGTCAGTGATACTATAAAACCTGATGGAAATTAAAATATTTGATAATAGAACGATGATAATCAAAACAAAATTATTTTTCACTGCATTTTGTATGTTGGCATTGCCTTCAATGGCTCAGAATAATGTACCAAAACCATTGGCGGATGTTAACAATGTAGTTGATCTTACTCTTGACAGTCTTAACAAAGCGGAGACTGCCCGTATTCCTGCTGGTAGTAGTCGTAATGGAAACAATCCTGTATTGTTTCTTGTTGGTAATTCTACAATGCGTAATGGAACTTTAGGTAATGGTAATAACGGACAATGGGGCTGGGGATTCTTCGCTCATACATTTTTTGATGAGAATAAGATAACAGTAGAGAATCAAGCTTTGGGTGGAACAAGCAGCCGAACATTTTATAATAAGTTGTGGCCGGATGTAAGGAAAGCTCTTAAACCTGGTGATTGGGTTATAATTTCAATAGGTCATAATGATAATGGTCCTTATGATAGCGGACGTGCTCGTGCCAGTATTCCAGGAGTTGGTCATGATTCTCTGAATGTTACGATAAAGGAAACAGGAGTGAAAGAAACTGTTTATACTTATGGTGAATATATGCGTCGTTTCATTCGCGATTGTCGTGCTGTTGGTGCAAATCCTATTCTGATGAGTCTTACTCCACGTGATGCTTTTGATGAGAAAACAGGAAAGATTGTCAGAAAGATACATACTCAGTGGCTTATGCAGGTTGCAGCCGAAGAAGGTGTTCCTTTTATAGATCTCAATGAAATATCAGGAAAGAAACTTGATGGTTACAGCAAGTGGAAAGAAAAGTACTTCTTCTATGAGGATCACATTCACAGTAGCCGTTTTGGTGCAATGATGAATGCTAGGAGCGCAGCAGAAGGTATTGCTATGAGTGATAATCCTGCGTTGAAACCGCTTCAGAATATGATGCTTACAGTAGAACTTCCATCATATAAAGTTCAGCGAGAGAAGGGCAAACCTGTTGTTTGGTTTACTGGCGACAGTACTGTTAAGAATACAGACAAGGATAAAGATGGTATGTGGGGACTAGGTTCTCAGGCTTATACCGTATTTGATAAAGAGAAAGTAACATGTTATAATGCCGCTCAAGCAGGACGCTCTTCACGCACATATCTGAATGAGGGTCGTTGGGATAAGGTGTATAATTCATTGGAACCAGGAGACTTTGTGTTTATCCAATTTGGTCATAATGATATCGGTGGTATAGATAAAGAAAAGGAACGTGGTGTCATTCCTGGAGCTGCTGATACGTGTCATGTATATAAATCAGCTAAGGATGGTACTTATGAATTGGTTTATAGCTTTGGTTGGTATCTGAAGAAGTTTATTGATGATGTCCGTGAGAAGGGTGCAACACCAATCCTTGTTTCTCTTACACCACGTAATGAATGGACTAATGGTAAGATCGAACGCCGTAACGATTCTTATGGAAAATGGTATCGTGAGGTTGTCAGTCAGACAGGCGTTGAGTTTGTTGACTTGCATAACATTATGGCTGATTATCTTGATAAGAAATGCGGATGCAAGGAAAAGGCAGATAAATATTATAACCATGACCACACTCATTCTTCACTTTTGGGTGCAAAGACAAACGCAAACAATATTGCTAAGGGTCTGAAGGCTATACATAGTAAACTTGCTGGTTATTTAAAATAAATGTTTATGAAGAAACTGTTTTCATTATTATTGCTGACTGTATGTCTAGTCTCGAATGCGCAGTCATGGCAAAAAAAATGGCGAGTAGAATCTGAGTCATCACAATATAAGGTTATACAGAATGGTGGTGATACTTTGGAAATAGTTTCCCCAAGAGGGCTTACATTATGGAATGTAAGCCCTCTTCGCGGTGATGTCACGGTTGAGTTTGATGCGCAAGTTGTAATGACTGGTCCAAACGACAGACTTAGTGACCTCAACTCTTTCTTTATGGCTTCAGATCCAAAAGCAAAAAGTATTTGGAGCAATATGTCTGTCAGAGGTGGAGTATTCAGTAGACAGACTGCTTTGCAGATGTATTATCTAGGTTATGGAGGGAACTATAATACCACTACACGTTTCCGCCGTTATACAGGTAATGGTCAACCTCCTGTAATTAGAGAGTATCAGGATACTTCACATCTTCTCAAGGCAAATCATTGGTATCATATCAAGATAGAGAAGGTAGGAAATAGAATAAGATATTTCTTTGATGGTGAGTGCATCGTTGATTATGTTGATGTAAAACCTCTTGAACAGGGCTGGCTTGGCTTTCGTACAACGCTTTCACATACTCGTATAGCGAACTTCCATACATATAAAAGTAGTTTATCTGATGTTTCACTCCATTGGGTTGGTAATGTTCCAGACGTTGCTATGCCGGTAACATTTGGTGTGCCTTTCGCAAAGGGTGAAGTTACGGATAAGTCATTACGTAATTATGGGATTTGCAATATTCCTGTTGATAGTTGGATAAATGCGCGCTGGCAAGACGGAAGCGTTAAATGGGCTGCATTCTCGGCTTTAATACCTAAAGGAGTTAATGCTACCACATTAAAAGCTGGTTATGGACAGCATGTAAAACATAAACTTGTGAACATTTCCAGAAATGGAATTGTTGTAAATACAGGTGATATGGAAGTGCTTTTTCCTAGACATGGAAATAGTTTTATGGATTATATAATTTATAAGGGAATAAAGGTAGCTGACATGGGGCGTGTCGTAGCGTCAACATCTTTATCATCTTATAAGTCTGTTATAGATACTACCTATATAGAGAATTGTGGTAATATTAGGGCGGTCGTACGTGTTAATGGTCATATGGCTAGTGATAAAGAACCAAACATGACGTTGCCTTTTACGCTTCGCTTTTATCTTTATTATGGGAGTGAGCAAATAAGAATTCAGCATAGTTTTGTTTACGACGGAAATCAGAATAATGATTTCATAAAGAGTTTGGGACTTCAGTTTGATGTTCCTTTCCGCGAAACCGTTTATAATCGTCATATTGCGTTTTCTTTTGATGAGGATAGTGTATGGACAGAATCAGTGCAGCCTCTTGATGGTAGACGCGAATTAGATAAAGAGCACAATTATCTTTCTGACCAGATGAAAGGATTGCGCATACCAGAATACTCTACCTTTGCTGATGATCAGAAACCCCTTTTAGATGATTGGGCTGCTTGGGATGGCTTCCGTCTATCACAACTTAATGATGGTTCGTTTACCATTCGCAAACGTGCTACAGGTAAGTCTCCTTGGATAGGAACTTTTACTGGTAAAAGATCGTGTGGTCTTGCTTACGTTGGTGATGTAAGCGGTGGTATATCTGCTACGTTAAAGGATTTCTGGCAAAGCTATCCGTCAACACTCCAAATAGACAGCGCACGAACAAATATGGCGCGTATGACAATTTGGCTATGGAGTCCTGAAGCTGAACCTATGGACTTGCGCCATTATGATGACAAGGCACATGGACTGGAGTCTAGTTATGAGGATGTTCAGAAAGGCATGAGTGAACCTTATGGAATAGGGCGTACAAGTATGATCACTCTTCGTCCATATTCTTCTGTCCCGGGGACACTCCGTTTAAAACAAGATGCAATTGTTTCTGCAGACGATGCTCGTCTACTTCCTACAGCAGAATATCTACATGATAAGAAAGCTTTTGGTGCCTGGTCGTTGCCACGTCAAAGTACTGATTCTGTAACATCAGTTGTTGAGAATAAACTTAATTGGTGGATAGAAACATATAAAAAAGCCGTAGCAGATTATCATTGGTTTGGCTTCTGGAATTATGGAGATTTCATGCATGCATATTCCCCAGAACGTTCAGAATGGCGTTATGATGTTGGTGGATATGCGTGGGACAATACAGAATTGGCGAGTCCTGATTGGCTATGGTATAGTTTCCTTCGTACTGGGCGTGCCGATATATGGAAGATGGCTGAGGCTATGACAAGGCATAACTCCGAAGTGGATGTATATCATCTTGGTGATATGAAAGGACTTGGAAGCCGTCATAATGTAAGTCATTGGGGATGTGGAGCTAAGGAGGCAAGAATCTCGCAGTCGGCCTTTGATAGATTCCTATATTATCTTACATCTGACGAACGACTTGGTGATATTATGCATGATGAAACCGATGCTGATATAATGTTATATCATATTGATCCGATGCGACTTGCTGAGCCAATTTCTGAGTATCCATGTACTGCGCCAGCTCGTTTGCGTTTTGGTCCAGACTGGCTTGCTTATGCAGGAAACTGGATGACAGAGTGGGAGAGAACGGGTAATACCAAATATCGTGATAAGATTATTGCTGGTCTGAAGAGTATTTCCTCGCTCCCTGACGGAATCTTCACTGGAAATCTTGCTAAAGGATATGATCCAGCAACCGGTATAATTAGTTATGAGGGTGATGTTAATATGAAGAAGACAAATCACTTAATGACTATTATGGGCGGTTTCGAAGTGATGAATGAACTGCGCCAGATGATAACGGTCCCTGAATTTGAACATATATGGCTTGATTTTGCACATAGATATCAACTCATGGCGATGAAGAATCATAATCATTTCCCTGTAAGACGACTGCAGGCTTTCGCAGCTTATTCGCTTAACGATAAGGTTATGCGAAACGCTGCTTGGAATAGCCTGCTTAAGGATATTGATAACTTCTCAACAAATGATGCTGCTCTTTGGAGTCTTGACGCAATCTATATGTTGGAAGTTATTCCTGAGAAGTAAAGAGTTTGGCTCTTATGTTGATATAGTTTCTTCTTTGATCAAACTATTATTTCATCATTTTGAACTTAAAGAAGTCCATATCAACATAACCGCCTGCTTGTTTAGTCGCATAATTGAAGATTGCAAATCTAGTACCCATAAAGAAACGGCGATAGTCGAAGATCATCTTGTAATCGCTTCCTATTTTGTTCCAATTCTTATTGTCAAGGCTATAATAGAACTTTGCAATGTCTTTACTTGGATTGAAGTCTACATCTATGCGTAGATAAATCTTGTTTGATTTTATCTCTACATTGTCTTTTACGTTTTTCTTAACTCCGGTAATAGCTTTCTCACGGTCGCTGAGACTAACAGACTCTTCGCTCATTGTTAATACATTCTTTTTACCTATCTTTTTTATAGTGAGTATACCCGAATCACCATTGAAAGCTGCCAACCCAGTGTTATCACCGTCTTTCATCTTACTGATGTCAAGACTTATAACAGCACTGCTCTTTGGCCCCTTCATGCGCTGTGATATAGTGTTGGGTGCGTCAAAAATGCTATTTGATATGCGGCTAGTTTTAAGTCTAAGATAGCCACTTCGTTCTGATAATGACCACGCATTGTCAATAGGGTTGTGATTCCATTGCCAATACATATTTAGTTTTTTACTGTTGAAGTCATCACTTCCTACAATATCCGTAGTCTTACACCCTTGTACAGGCTTGTCCATGATCTCTGGAACGTGACCTTTCTCGTCGCCAAGAATAGGCCATTCTTTAATCCAGTTACATGGTTCAAGAGTCAACACACGACCGACTCCACCACGATCCTGAAATATCATTCCATACCACTTGCCGTCTTTTGCATCAACTATTGTACCCTGACCTACGTATGGAAAACCACCGAATGGAGTTTCCAAAATAGTCTTTTTCTCAAAAGGACCATGAATGTTGGTTGAACGGTAGCATACTTGGTGGCGAGCTTTACCAACAGGCCATGAAATCATTAATAGGTAGTATTTACCATCATGTTTTACCATACGGCTACCCTCAAGAAGTCCTGTTTCGTCAGCTTCACGGTTGAATAGTTTTACATCGCTGCCTTCTTTCATCCCTTTCAAATCAGATGTCAGTTCACACATCTGTCCTGTGCCATATACAACATAAGCACGGTCGTCATCGTCAAAAAATAATGTGGCATCATGGAAATGTCTCATTCTTGAAACTAGAGTCCATTTGTCAGTAGCATTCTTTGCTGTGTATATATATGTGTCGCCTCCAGGATTATCATTTGGTGCAAACAGAACATAGAATCTACCTTTATGATATTTTAGTGATGTAGCCCATTGTCCACGACCATATACAGTTCCCTCTTTCATGTCGTATTTTGGCGAATCAGTAAGTTTGTCAAATACGTAGTTAACTGTTTCCCAGTTCACTAAGTCCTTTGATCGCATGATTGGTGCTCCAGGCATAAGATGCATGGTTGTGGTCACCATATAAAAATAATCTCCAACCCTTATCACATCTGGGTCTGGAGCATCTGCCCAAATCACTGGATTTGTGAATTTGCGACTAGTGATGTTACTACTCTTCTTATGGTCTTTTCCAAAACAAGTGGATGCAGCCAATGTAAGAAATAAAAAAAATAAAAAGCGATTGCGGATCATATCAAATATTATATTAGTTGCCGCAAAATTACAACTTTTTATAATGCAAAGAAAACTGCCATGTTTCATAAACTTTTTGTTATGTAACATGGCAGTTTTTTTTATTAAATATGTGCCTTTATTTCGCTTCCATTGTAATTAATGTGATACTTTTTACCGTTTGGCGTTACGATATCGAATTGTCTTTCTTTTATTATTCCTGGATAGTTGCCTTCTTGTTTACCTATTGTTAGGATTTTGTTGGCATCGTCCCAATGGAAATTTATTGTGGCATACATTCCTTTCTCGTAATTATAGTTATCTCCCTCGTCTTCATACAGCGTAAAGTTACCGTTTGCACCAGGGTAGAGTCTTATTTCCAAGTTGTCCCACTTCTTTTCACCAGTATATTCCATTTCTGGTGCAAGTGGAATGATGCTTCCTGCACGCATAAACATAGGTACCTCCGCTATTGATGTGCTTATGTTTACATATTGACCTCCGTTGTATTGCTTGCCAGTCCAGAAGTTAAACCATTTGGTTCCAGCAGGAAGATACTTAAGAGTGGTCTTATTTTCTTTGAAGTTTATAGCTGAGTTCTCTGTCTGTGCATTCACCTCTTTGCTATCCCAGCCTGTCATGGCGTTCTCCTTTATTATCTTTTCCTGTGTATAACTTGCCTCTACTATTGGGGCTGCGAGGATAGAACTTCCAAACATGAATTCATTAGGCATATTCCACACTTTGCGGTCTGATGCAAAATCAGAGAATAGCGGGCGCATATAACTGTAGTCTTTGCTGCTTACTTGCCATGCTGTTGAATAGATATAAGGTAGTAGTCGGTAGCGAAGATTAATCATCTTCTCTATGGCGTCATAGATAGGTTCGCCCTTCTTACCAAACTGATAAATTTCACGTGGTGCGTCTGTTCCATGACTTCTGAATACAGGACAGAATAAACCATATTGTAACCAACGTACATATAGTTCTTGGTATTGTGGGTTATGAGTGGCAGACCCGCTACCGTTGTTATTGTATGAACCACAGAAGAAACCACCTATGTCTGTGTTGAAGTTAGGATCACCAGTAAGAGAGAAGTTGAGTCCTGCAGGAATCTGCTTTCTCAGCATATCCCATGAAGAAGCCACATCACCGCTCCACATATTTGAACCATATCTCTGTTGACCTGCAAAGGCAGAACGTGTCATGATAAACACACGCTTATCGCTGTTCTCCTTGCGCTGACTGTCATAAACTCCACCAACTGTGCACAATGGGAATGCGTTTCTTAGGCTACGCCATGTTCCGTTGCCAGCTTTATGTTCATAGTCATGTTCTGTTGCATTGAAAAAGTCAGGATCTGTAGAGTCCATCCACCAAGCATCAACGCCTTGATTAAAAAGACGCTTTAAGTTTTGCCAATATATATCACGTGCATCTTGGCTGAAAGCATCATATACACGCACTCCTGATGGATAGTCCATACGTGGTGGCCAAGGGGTGAGTCCGCTTTGTGGCCAAGTTTGGAAATCAAACAACAGTCCTTTTTCGTTTAGTTGTTTGTATGCTTTTGTCATAGGTCCGAAGCTTGCCCATATAGATATCATTAAATGTGCATTCTTGCTGTGTACCTTTTCTATCATCTTTGCTCCGTCAAGATAATCGTCAGCAAGAAATTCCATTGCGTTCCAGTTATAGTTGCTTCCCCAGTATTGCCAGTCCTGAATAATTCCGTCAAGAGGAACGTGCAGTTCTCTGTATTTATCTACTACGTCAACAACTTCCTTGCTGCTCTTGTATCTCTCCTTGCTCTGCCAATATCCGAAAGTCCATAAAGGGAACATAGGAACTTTTCCAGAAAGATGTCTCATCTGTGATATCACTCCATCGGCATTTTTGCCATACATGAAGTAATAATCCATTCCGTCTCCTACTTCTGATGATAACGACATTCCATTTGCGTCGTCGTCATAGTTCGTTGGTGAATAGTTGTCCCAGTATAGTCCCCAACCTTTTATTGACTGCACAACATTCTGAAAGTCTTCCAAATTAGACTGTTCCATAAGTTTGTGAGTATTTCGGCGGTTGAGAATGCCGTTTTGTATTGTTCCAAGACCATATACCGGTTCGTCTTTTTCTAATGAGAAAGTCTGACTAACTTTGTATGCTCCTTTATCAGCTCCATCTGTACGTAAAACAAAATTACTGTTCTTTTCTTTCAGAAGTAACTTTCCTTTTTTGTTTTTGAAAGTAATTCTACCCAGATTGTCAACAGTTATGCTTAAAGAATCACTTATAATCTTGTTGCCATTTCTCGTTATCGCCACGTCTAGCGGATTGGCAATAACAACAAGACTTTTCTTGTTGAAAGTGTGACCCGTTGGAACCTTTACGATCCTCACGATAGACGGAGTATAAAACTCCACCTTGATGTCGCATGACTTAGTGGTAAACTCCACTTCGTTTTTTGCTGTTGTGGTTATGGCAAAGCCTATAAACCCTATCAGAAATAGTTTTCTAAATATCATGATATATTTTAAAAATAATATTAATCCAATGTCTTTGTTTAATACGTGCAAATATACAATATTATTTTTTATTTTAGCCAATCATTATGTTTCAAATTCTTTTTGCGGTGTAACATTGCCTACAATAATAAAATAAAATCTAATAAATATTGTTTTTGTCATTTCTTTTTTGTTACTTTGTGGAAAGAAAAATTATTAGAACATATAAATATGGGAAAAGGAAAGAAAGGCGGTAAACGCATGACAAAGAAGCAACTGAGCGAAGTATTGCAAGGTTTCTTCTCTTCTCAGCCGGGTAAGACGCTGAGTTTTAAGGAAATATTCCGTACCCTAAGATTAGACACTCATCCCCTGAAGATGCTTGCCATTGATATAATGGAAGAAATGGTTTGGGATGATTTTATTACGAAGGTTACAGACAGTTCATATAGTTTGAATACAAAGGGACAGTTACAGGAAGGTACTTTCCTAAGAAAGTCTAATGGTAAGAATTCATTCTTGCCTGAGGATGGTGGCTCTCCTATCTTTGTTTCTGAACGTAACTCTATGTGGGCACTGAATGGCGATCGTGTTAGAGTAAGTTTTATGGCACGTCGTCAGAACCATATTAAGGAAGCACAAGTAATTGAAATCCTTGAAAGAAAGAAGGATCAGTTTGTCGGCAGACTTCGTGTAGACAAGGGCCTTGCTTATCTTGTAACTCCTGAAAACACGTTTGTCCATGACATCATTATTCCGAAGAATAGACTTAAAGGTGGAAAAAGTGATGATAAGGCTATTGTAAAGATTACTCAATGGCCTGATGCTGAACATAAGAACCTTATAGGTGAAGTTATTGATGTGTTGGGACAGACAGGCGACAACGATGTGGAGATGAATACTATTCTCGCACAATACGGACTACCTTATAAATATCCTAAAGTAGTAGAGGATGCCGCCAACAGTATTACTGGTGAAATAACAAAACAAGATGAGGCTGAACGTGAAGATTTCCGTGATGTATTCACTTGTACCATTGACCCTAAAGACGCAAAGGACTTCGATGATGCCCTTTCAATTAAATTGCTTGATAAAGGTTTATGGCAGATAGGTGTTCACATTGCTGATGTCAGCCATT
The DNA here is from genome assembly GCF_051059605.1 of Prevotella sp. GTDB lineage: Bacteria > Bacteroidota > Bacteroidia > Bacteroidales > Bacteroidaceae > Prevotella. The sequence continues at coordinate 2,367,711 of NZ_CP050883.1, read as the reverse complement.
ATGTTACTGAAGGCTCTATCATAGATAAAGAGGCTGTGAAGCGTGCCACCAGTGTTTATCTTGTAGACCGCACGATACCGATGTTACCTGAACGCTTGTGTAACTTAATCTGCTCTTTACGACCAGATGAGGATAAACTTACGTATAGTGTTATATTCAATATTGATGAAGAGGCTAATATCAAGAGTTGGAGAGTCGTTCATACGATAATCCGAAGCAATAGAAGATATGCTTACGAAGAGGTACAGCAACTGCTTGAGGATAATGGTGTCGTTGACGGTACCGGTGAACCTGCTCCTATAGCTCCTGCTGGAGGATATAAGGGCGAGAATGCTGATCAGTTGATTATGCTCGACAGAATCGCAAAGATGTTTCGTGCTAAACGCTTTAAGGGTGGTGCTGTTAAGTTTGATCGTGAGGAACTTCATTTCGATATTGATGAGACCGGCAAACCTACACGTTGCTATTTCAAGCGTTCAAAAGATGCTAACAAACTCGTTGAGGAATTCATGCTTCTTGCCAACCGTACTGTTGCCGAGAGTATTGGTAAGGTGAAAAATGGTGCAAAGGCAAAGACACTTCCTTATCGTATTCACGATAATCCTGATCCACAGAAATTGGAAACACTGCGCCAGTTTATCGTTAAATTCGGATATAGAGTAAAGACAGAAGGAACTAAGGGTGCTACCGCACGTAGTCTTAACAAGTTGATGGATGACTGTGCTGGCAAAGCAGAGCAGAAGATGATTCAGTCTGTTGCCTTGCGTGCAATGATGAAGGCAAAATATAGTGTTCACAATATCGGACACTTTGGATTGGCTTTCGATTATTACACTCATTTCACGAGTCCTATACGTAGATACCCAGACACAATGGTACATCGTCTTCTCACAAGATACGCAGAAGGTGGACGAAGTGCAAACGAGAAGCATTACGAGGAACTTTGTGAGCATTGTTCTGATATGGAAATTATTGCTCAGAGTGCCGAACGTGATTCTATAAAATATAAGATGGTAGAGTTCATGAGCGATAAAGTTGGTGAAGTCTTCGAGGCTCATATCAGCGGTATCACAAGTTATGGTGTTTATGCAGAAATAGATGAAAACCATTGCGAGGGAATGATTCCTATGCGTGATTTGGATGATGACTATTATGATTTTGACGAGCGTAATTTCTGTTTGCGTGGTCGTCGTCATCACCATACATACCAACTTGGTGACGCGATTAAGATTAAAGTTGCAAAAGCTAATCTTGAAAGAAAGCAACTTGATTTCGGTCTTAGCGAATAATTAGGGTGTTCTTCAGAACATTGTGCTTAACTTAAATATATAAAAGCTGAGAGTGAAACATTCACTCTCAGCTTTTTTTATATGATAAACACAATTTCTGTGGTTAAGTAAAGATAAAGGTTAGAATTATATTTAAAAATTAATTTGTAAATGAAGCAACTTTAAATTAATGCTTTTATCTTTGCAATCAGAATAGATAATTATATAAAATAAATATATGAGAAGATTTAAACTTTCATTTTTACTCGTGTTGATTTCCATCAGTTCTTTTTCACAGATAAGCACTATTAAAGATAAGATAAACAACATTATCAATAATAAGAATGCAGGAATAGGAGTCGCAATATTAGACCTTAATAGCAACGAGTCTGTTGTTATTAATGGTGAAGAGCATTTCCCGATGCAAAGTGTATTCAAATTTCCGATAGCTCTAAAAGTTTTAAATGATGTTGATAATGATAAGATAAAACTTAGTGACTCTATATTTATTAGTTCAGCAGAATTACAGAAAAAAACATGGAGTACTATACAAGAAAAGTATCCAAATGGAAATATTAAAATGGCACTTTCTGATATCATATATTATATGGTAGCTATCAGTGATAATATCGGGTGTGACGTTATTCTTAAAAATAATGGAGGTGCTTCATCTGTCAATCATTATTTAAGGTCTATTGGAATTGAAAATATGACAATTAAGATAAACGAGGCAGAACAACAAGCAAAGCCTGATAAGCAAGTTCAAAATTGGACAACTCCTAATGAAGCTATAAATTTACTTACTATGTTCTATAAACATAGTTTGTTGAAACCTGCTACTCAGAATTTTTTATGGGATACAATGAAAAAGACTGCTACTGGCTCTATTAAAAATAAACTGCCAAAAGGAATTGTTGTTATACATAAAACGGGATCTGCTCCAAATATAAAAAATGGAACAGCTGTTAATAATGATGTTGGTATAATGATCTTCCCAAATAAAAAGGCTGTTGCCTATGCTATCTTTATTAAAGATTCCAAAGAGACTTCTGATACTAACTATAATATCATAGCTGAGATAGGAAAGATTATAGCTGAAAATAAAAAGTAATCAAATATAAATATTAAAATGCCCCCGAAAGTTGATTGTCATACTCTCGGGGGCATTTGATATTTAGTGAAAAAAGTTATTTATCGTTTCCTTCTGCTGGTCCTCTGTGTCCGTGCTTAGGCATCATACTTTGGTATGTTGTATATTGACTTGAAGATAAAATGCCTTTCAACTCATTTTCATAAGCCTGCTTCTTAGCACGATGTTCTTCCATCATCTTTTTCATCTCTTCTGTCATCTGTGGCTGCTCGCTGTTATCCATATTTTCCATTCTAGGAGGACGCTGACCTCTCATTCCCTGATGACCTTTAAGGATGTCGGCGTATTTCTCGTTTAAAGCCTTAACCTTAGCAAACTGTTCATCTGTAAGCCCAAGTTTGTTTTGCATCTGTGTTGTTATTTGTTCCACAGTCATCGGCTCAGGATGATTCATAGGTCTACCGTCTGATGGATTTTGAGCCATTGCCAGTGACATAGTCATTGCGGCAATCATTGTTAGCATAAACTTTTTCATAATTCTCTTTTTTTGTTGATTTTATAATTGTTTGAATTTTAAACTTATGCAAATATATGCCATCGTTTTAATAAGTCAAAAATAATTCAGTCAACAGGTTATTTTTTTAAGTGAAACATCTGGTTTTGTACAAAACATCATTCAACAGCCTTACTTGTCTTCCCAGAATTATATCTAATTATATAGAGTCCTCTTTTCTGTATGCTGTTGGTACGCATTCCGTTAATAGTATATATGGCTGCAATGTCGCCATTTGCATCATCTCCCTTTATATTTCTCACGGCAGTAGTAGAACTATATTCAATGTAGCCAATGTCTTTTGTGTTGCCTATACTATATCCTCTGCCAGTCACCTCTGTAAGTTTTGCCGTAAGGTCAGTTCCAGAGCCAATAAGTTTTGAACCTGCGGTTAGATGAAGCAATGAACTCTCGGCAATACTTCCGTCGCTATTGCGTGAGGCAAGTACCTTTGTTGTGTCTATACTTGCAAAATCAGAAGTGCTAACACTAAATCCAGAGTTCCATGTGTTGTTCTCATTAATAATGTTGCTGCATTTAAACGAGTTAGTCCCCTTTGAATCAAGACTAATACAGTTTTCAATATCAAGGCTATAGCCATTGTCATTGTAAAAACCATAGTTGCTCCCCCCATTGTTTCCGTTAGCGTATGATGTGCAGTTGTATATCTGTATCTTGCCAGCGTCACTGTTCTGGTCGAAACCTTTTACAGAGTTTCCAATAGAAAGACAACGGAACAGCAATACATCATGCTTTGTATTCGCTCCACCAAGCTTGAAGCCGTTTCCGTTTCCATTGTTATAATATTCCTTTAAGGAGCATTTGTGAGTTTTACCATTATCATCGGTAATCGTTATTCCGTCTCCGGCAAACTGATTAAACCATGCTGCGTCTTTCTCCAGTCTGGGGAAATTACTCAAGTCGAAAGTAGCAGGACCGTTTTGAAAACAGATACAGTTTATGAATACAGTCGTTCCTCCAATACGTTGATAGAAGTCCCATCCGTCATCAGAATTATTCCATGATCTGCATCCAATATAAGTGTTTCCTGGAGATGCCTCGTATTGCTTGTCTCCAAATCCGTCAGCATTACCTCCGAAGTCAGCAGCCGTGATGCCACCTTTCTCATAGTCAAAGTTATCGTGTGAGTCGCAGTTCAGTATAACGTTGCTGTTGCCTCCTTTTTGTTGCATTCCAGTATCGCTGTTGCCATATACATCCATTAATTCCATTATGTTATATGAACCATTGTTCTGGAATCCTTGTTTGCCGGCATATCTCACGGTAATTCCTTTTATATGTACATAGTCTGCATCAAGATCAACGCCATGACTTCCATAAGCTTCCTTCCTGAAATCTAGAATAGGTTTACTGTTTTTGTATGCGCCTATAAATATCATATTGCTTACAGTTCCTGACTTGCTTATTTTAATCGTGGAAGTCAAGTCGTATTGTCCGTCAAGTAGATAAAGGTTGTCGCCAGCAACGAGCTTGTCTATAGCTGTAGTTAATGCCATTGGAGAATCTGCACTGCTGCCGTCTCCTGTGGCATTAGGGGCGGTGTAGTAGTCTGTTGCGTTCATCGCAAATGGACATAAGACAAACATCGTCATTAATAAATTGTGTTTTAGTTTCATGCTTTTGTTATTTGTAGATTATTTCTAATACGCAAAGATATATAAATAGTTGTTTCGTGATATTATCTTTGATTATAATTAATGTTAGCAAATATAATTTTAACAAAGTCGTTTTGCTTAAGATATAAAGTTTATATCCTTATTGAACTGTGGTATCTGAAGATTATTGTTAGTAAAAGAAAGGTTCGCTGAAGAACCATTACAAAATATACCCTGTATAAAACATGATATAAAATGTTCATCGGCAGCGACTATTTCGTCTCCCGCAGATGTTTTTCTTTGCATGTGTAAACGGCCTACTCTCCCGCAGATAGCCCTGAAAATACAGTTACCACATAGTGGAGATACGCCGTTCATGATGTTTGCGGTTTATCTGCGTAATCTGCGTGAGAATATTTATATGAGAGTACTCAATCTATTGTACTAAGAACCCCAATGTCTCTCGCAGATCTCGCAGATTTACGCAGATAAACCCCAAAACCACACTAACTGTCTTTCTCTGCGAAATAATGCAGCATGCTGCATTCCTCTGCGTGATCTGCGTAATCAGCGAGAGAATAACACGCAAGCGTACTCAATCAATGTACAAAGAACCCCAATATATCTCCTGCATATTTTTTCCTTATTCTAAATTTGTATCTGAACTAGAAAATAGATTGCTCAGTATTTTGCGCATGATATAATAATCAAACAGCAATAATATACATGATGTTAGCAAAAAATCGTTTAGTGCTAATAACTGCATAATAGGTATATATATACCAACGGCAACAATCACGAGAAAGATATAATTTGGTATTTTCTTTTTAAGTAACTTAAAATTAAAGTTGTATTGAACGACAAAAATAACCACTGTTATCAGCGAACAAAGAAAAGCAAAGAATATATAATAGTTATATACTGATTCTATTGCATTTTCTGGTTTCTTTTGATTTAGTGCGCTAAATGCAAAAGAAAAGAACTGCCCAATAAAAGCAATAAAGGCAACTATGTTTATGAGTATTTTCATTTTGCCAAGAATCTTTTTATCAATGTTCATAGTTTAAGCTGTTTTATAACTCGACTCATGCTGAACAAGTCACGCAATACGACATGATTTAACTATTTATTTATTCTCATGACTGTCTGATGCCTTGCGTGTTACTTTTTATTTGCCATGATACATACCTAATACTTTACCATCTGATTTCTGTATAAATATCTCAGCAACGCCACCCACAGCATCTTCTGGAAGCGAACCAGATATGTACCATACTCTGTTATTTATTAATTCTACATCAAAAGGCTTTTCATCGTTAATTGCTTCTTCTCCATAGGTATAATTAAGTATTATCTTTGCAAAATCTACTGCAGTCTTAGCATTAGGAATGATTCCGTTCTCATGACGGTCTACCTTAAAAGGGGCTAGTCCATATTTATAATTGATACTATCATCTACCGGTTTTAGTATATCGATCGTATCTTCGTCTTCTTTCACATTCCCTTTAAAGATAAAATCTTGTTTAGCTACGATCTTTTTACTTTCCACTGAGTCATATTCTGACTTGATAAATATTCCTAGTATTATTCCTACTAAAAATATTATTATAGTTGTTATTATTTTTTTCATATCGCTATTTTTTTATTTACCATGAAATATTGCTAATACCTTACCATCAGATTTCTGTATTGATATTTCGACAACACCACCCACAGCACCTTTTGGAAGAGAACCAGATATGTACCATACTCTGTTATTTACTAATTCTACATTAAAAGGCTTTTCATTGTTAAATGCTCCATTTTCGCAATAATTAAATATTATCTTTGCAACATCTACTGCTGCCTTAGCATTGGGAATGAGTCCGTTCTGATTACGGTATACGTTAAAAGGGTCTGTTCCTGATTCATAATTGATACTATCATCTACCGATTTTCGTGCATCTATCATATCCTTGTCTACTTTCACATTTCCTTTAAAGATATAATCTTGTTTAACTACGACCTTTTTACTTTCCACTGAGTCATATTCTGACTTGATAAATATTCCTAGTATTATTCCTACTAAAAATATTATTATAGTTGTTATTATTTTTTTCATATCGCTATTTTTTCATTTAATCCTTGCTCCTTTCTTAATATGTTTTACTTCTAATTTATTATTTGTGAGTATTTGCAAGTATGGAAATGCTGCATTCCTCTGCGACCTCTACGTTATCTGCGAGAGAATATTCACGCAAGCATACTCAATCTATGCACAAAGAACCCCAATGTCTCTCGCTGATCTCGCTGATTTACGCAGACGAACCACAAAACACACATTTACCTCAAGCAATAATCTCTGCGAAATAATGCAGCTTGCTGCATTCTCTCTGCGACCTCTGCGTTATCTGTGAGAGAATATTCACGCAAGCGTACTCAATCAATGTACAAAGAACCCCCAATATCTCCCGCAGATTTTTCCTCATACTATTCAGAATGTCTTATTTGAGTATGTTTCTTTCGCTTGTCTTTTTTCCAATAGTCCTGGCATTTGTATAACTCTTCACCGAATGACTGATAAGAAACTCGTGTTGTAAACGTTATCGGGGTTTCCCACTTATTCACTTTGTGTAACTTAGCTTTACACCCTCTACGCACCATCTGCATGAGTGGGATATACGGTTCCGCCATATTGATATATTTCATTACGCTGTCTGGATATTGGTAATTCCCCGAAGGATTGAAACTGTTTCCTAACTTTATTTCATCCTTTCCATCAGAAAAGAATATATTGTTATATTGATAATTGAGCAGTCGCCCTTTTCTGTCAAAGTAAAAGGTAACAAAAAATCCCATTCTGATATCACGACTCTTAACTTTATAACCCATAACAGAAAAAGGGGGACAATCTAAAGTGCCCAGGTCAAACACCTCGCTAGTCCTGCAACTATTCAGAGACAAGATAAAAAACAGTACTGCTACATAATTAATAATAAAGATGATATACTTTTTCATAGTAATGTTTATTTGTTGTCAGGGTCTTCTTTTTTATACCAACCATAGTCTGTTTTGATTTCTTGCCTCAGATACCCCCATAATGCTCCAAGATACTTGATAGCATCAGAGTCTTTTATATTTAGTTTATTAATACATTCTGAATATTCACGAATCACATCGCAGGGTGCGAAGAAACCTGCTTCTTTGAAGAAATAAGTTTTTGAATTATAACAAATAAATATTCTATATGGAACATGAAAAGCTCCGTGGATATAATATATATATATGCCGTTTCCATAACTATATTTATCAGAATATAGTAAATTATAAGTTAGACAATAGTCTCCTTTTTTTATTGGCATATCATATTCTATCCCGAAAGAACGAAATTCCTCTATACGTACTTTGTCGGGAACGTGGACATCTTTTATTGCAGAACTCCTTTGTGCAAATGCTTGACCATATAATACAAGCATTAACCATAAGATGATGTACTTTTTCATAATGATTTTTTTATTAATATTTCGGTTGACCGAATTATTTTAAGAGATTTATCAGGTTTGTAATAATGAGAATGATTAATCGAACTACCATGATTGATATGGGTATGGATAATCTAAATCATATAAAAAACGTATTGCTTTGCCATCTTCTTTCCCGGGTTCCCATTTTGGCATATGAGACACTATTTTAATAATTTCATGATTGTATTTATTATTAAAAGAACTTAATACTTTCACATAAGAAATTGTGCCATCGTATTCAATAATAAATGCTACATAAAATTCAACTTTATGGCGTATTCTAGCAAGTGACTTAGAGCTTTTAATAGCATTATCAAAATACGAATACAATGCTTTTTTGCCTTCTGGAAATTGAGGTTTTTGGTCTACAAGATTATACACAGTTGAGTCTTTCTCCATATTCACTTTTTCCCAACGTCTCTCAATGTTACAAGTATCTTTCTCCATATACCTTTCGGTTTTAAGGTACATCCAAATAGCCTTCAAATACCTTACGGCATCTTTTTCACTTAGCTTAAATTTATCAATAAAATCTGAATATTCAGAAATGACATCATTGGAATTTTTCACTCCTACATTCTTGAATAGATAGGTTCTGGATTTATAGCATAATAATAACCTTGACGGTGCGTTTTTTCCAGAAAGAACGTAACGATAGATACCATTTTCGAATGTCGTTTTTTCAGGATGAAGTATGTTATATGTCCGGCAACTATCTTCTTTTGATACGTTCATATCAGAACTAAAAGAACGAAGCTCCTGTATTTTGATACTGTCGGGGATGCTAACTTCTTGCGTTGCAAATTGCTCTTGTGCAAATGCTTGATTGTATGCAATAAGCATGAATAATATGATGATATACTTTTTCATAGTAATGATTATTTGTTCTCAGTCTTTATTTTCTCTAACATAGCCGTAAGTTTTTTTTATTTCTTCTCTAAGAAATTCCCAAATAGCATTAAGATAATGTATCGCGTCAGAATCGTTTATCTTTAATTTGGCAATGCATTCAGAGTATTCACGAATAAAATCACAAGGCTCTGCAAAGCCCTCATGAGTGAAGAAATAAGTTTTTGAATTATAACAAATAAATATTTTACATGGCCTATGAGGACTTCCAAAACGATAATATTCATATATGCCATTTCCATAACTATATTTAGTGGGATACAGTAAATTGTAAGTTGGTAATATGTCATCTTTTGATATGGGCTCATCCATATCGTATGAACAATATTCCTTTATTCTAATGCTGTCAGGAACATGAACGTCTTTTATAACAAATTGTTTAGCAAATGCTTGATGGTATGCAATAAGCATGAATAATAAGATAATATACTTTTTCTTCATAAGCCATTTTCTTTGATTTTTTAAACAGTGTCACTACATGTAGAATTTAATTCTATTTGGGGAGTAACATTGTTTTAATCTTGTAAGGTTATAAATGTCACATGGCATAGTAGTAGATATTACGGTTATTTTTCCTTATCGTGTGTAAATCTTATACTTGATGATTGTTATATGTATTTCCTTTCATCGTATAGATTTATCTGCTATTGTGCTCTACCTAATGTCTATTTAGTTAAGGACAAAGATATATAAAAATATTTAAGTTTCCAAATATTATGTTTGTATTTTTATCCACCATTTTATAATAGCACAAATTAAGTAATGATATTCTTACCAATATCTCCCGCTGATTATGTAGGCGAACCACAATAACTACTAAGATGAAATATCTGCGAAATAATGCAGCTTGCTGCATTCCTCTGCGACCTCTGCGCTATCTGCGAGAGAATAACACGCAAGCGTACTCAATCTGTTGTACGATGAAACCCCAATAAATCTCTCGCAGATCTCGCTGATTTACGCAGACGAACCACAATAACTACCAATATGAAACATCTCCGAAATAATGCAGCCCTGCTACATTCTCTCTGCGTGATCTGCGCTATCTGCGGGAGACAACACAACTTTGATTATCTACGATATTTATTTTGATTGGAACAGCAAGAATTTTTTGAGGTATATCCTTAATAGATGTAGTGTGATTTGATAAAAATAATTCCTTGTTCATATAAATACTTTTTGCTTCTGAATCTAATGATATGGATTGTAAGCTCATATTATACATTCCCAATATTGCGGTCAAATCTGCTGCTAATGTAGTATGGTTTATATACTCTTCTATTTGAGATTTATTCTTACACTTCTGTTCTGGAAGGCGTTGCGAGACGATGATGGCAATATCACTAAAATCAGACAGATTACAATGTATATTGATAGTTTTTTCTTCTGAATACTTGCTTGATATAACTTTTAAACATGTTTTCATTTCTTGCAAAGTTTCTCTATGCCCCCTCTGTCTTTGAGCTATTGGAAAAGCTGAAAGGCCCTTGCTTTTTCTCTTTAAATCATCAATAAAATCATTAGCACTATATGGTACTGTTATACTTATTTTGTCGTCATTTCCTGTAACAATATAACATTTATATTCTATTGTGTCTGCTTTCTGTATAAAATAGACACTTTCAGATTCCGTCAGAGAAAGAATCTTTACTTCCAAGTCTTTGTTTTTGACATGGGTACAAGAAACAAATGTAAATATCATAGAGATAATCACATATAATATATTGTGTTTCTTCATTTTTAATTTATTAATACGCAAAAAAATCAAAGAATTTGTTGGACACTATTTTTTATCATCTATCGTTTTTCCATAATTTGGTTCTTGCACCTTTATTATAGTAATAACGAGCACCAGCACCATTAAAGTGTAGGTGTTCCATTACTTAATCTGTATATTCCAGTACTTATGCGAGTGAACAAGCCAGACTTCACATACTTTACCTGCTCAGTACGACTAAGTCCGAGACTCTCTAACCATGATGTGTTCATCACACCTGATGGAAGAGACAGTTTTATTATTTTGTTTATTTTAGTTGCCATTTTGCAATAGATAAGTTTGCAAATATAACTATAAAATAAACACCCTCCAACTAATTTTATTGTCTTATGCTAGTTCAAAGGACCAAGTTCCCATGATAGTTTATTCAGCATTCCTGCATTTACTCTTCATTCCTGTCGTTTTTTGTAACTATTTGGATTCAAATCCAAATATATATGCAAAGTCAGTACATTCTTATTTAGCCCCAAGTTTTTATATATAAACACAATATTATAACAAAAAACTTTAGCAGATATCTGCGTGAAACGATGCAGTTTAACTTATGAGTTTAATATGCGTGAATTTGCGCTATCTGTGGGAGACAACATATCAACCTCTTTCTTGATATTGGCAAGGTGTGTCTTTGTACCACAAATTACCATTTGTCCCACAAAGACTCTTGCCTCCGAAGGGGGGATTAAATCACTCCGAAGTCGTGATTAGAGACATAAAGGACATGTTAGCTTTCCAACATAACATTTCTATCTCAAGATTTTAATATTCATAAGTTTTAATTCCTCATTATTCATGCGAACCCATTCATTCCAGTCTTCATCTAATGATTTTAGCAATGGGCTTGGATGTATCCTTAATAGTTTTGATAAATAAATCTTTGCATTCTTCTCTCCATCACGCAGGTAAATTGCTTTAATCTTATTAATAGCCATATTCTCGTTGTACTCATCATTCAATGAACTGTCACAAACAGCAATTGTCTTTTCAATGTAATAAGTAGCTGAGTCTTTATTATTTTCCCTTAAGTATTTTTCAGACAGAAAGATAAGCCGTGACGGATTGTTTTCTTGAAGGGTCAAAACTGCATGTTCACCGTTAGCCATAGTCTCATCCATGCGTCCCAATGAAAAGAAAATTCTGGAACGATAAAGATAACATTGCCTCTTACCGATATTCGAAGTATCAACACTAAGTAAATAGTTCGAAAGTTCCAATGCTCTTTTAAGCATTATTGTATCGTTACGCACATAACCCATAAAGAACACATTGTCTAAACTGTCACGAAGTTCTTTGAGATCCTTTTTGTTCTGTCCATTGGCGCATCCTATAATCAATACGAGGCCAATACAAATATACAATATCTTTTTCATAGAAACTTATTAGCTTGTTATTTTATTCTGAAATCATGCTTATATCTTCCCCATGCACCAGTGATGAAACCAATCATAGACGGTCCTGTAAGCGCCCCATGTCCCCCAGGTGCACTATAATTCCAACCTCCAAATACATTTAAATTTATTGGGTATGCATTTCTATAGCTAATATTATTAATATAGATATCACATACAAAATTTGTTCCTTTTGGAACAACATATTTTCCTGTTAGTTTTTTTAAAAATATCTGTAAGTGTTTCATGATTCTAAATCTTACATCATTTGTCTTGCAAAGATAAACTTCTGAAATGGAAAATACAAGAGAATTTGAGAAAAAAGCCTTGTTTGTATATTTGAAGTAAAATGTGTACGAAATCACTGTCTTATTCAAAACTGTTTTTTTGTTAAATTAAACAAGGTTGGGAGAAATTACTTTTTGATGGGATTCTGAAGACTAAATTTCTGTGGGGGCATATAACCCCAATTTTCAACTTGACTAGACTAAGCAATATGCGCATAATAGCTTATGTATAATCTCCAGTGAAATAATGCAGCCTTGCTGCATTCCTCTGCGAGATCTGCGCTCTCAACGGGAGACAATACAACTTTGATTATCTACGATATTTATTTTGATTGGAACAGCAAGAATTTTTTGAGGTATATCCTTAATAGATGTAGTGTGATTTGATAAAAATAATTCCTTGTTCATATAAATACTTTTTGCTTCTGAATCTAATGATATGGATTGTAAGCTCATATTATACATTCCCAATATTGCGGTCAAATCTGCTGCTAATGTAGTATGGTTTATATACTCTTCTATTTGAGATTTATTCTTACACTTCTGTTCTGGAAGGCGTTGCGAGACGATGATGGCAATATCACTAAAATCAGACAGATTACAATGTATATTGATAGTCTTTTCTTCTGAATACTTGCTTGATATAACTTTTAAACATGTTTTCATTTCTTGCAAAGTTTCTCTATACCCCCTCTGTCTTTGAGCTATTGGAAAAGCTGAAAGGCCCTTGCTTTTTCTCTTTAAATCATCAATAAAATCATTAGCACTATATGGTACTGTTATATTTATTTTATCGTCATTTTCTGTAACAATATAACATTTATATTCTATTGTGTCTGCTTTCTGTATAAAATAGACACTTTCAGATTCCGTCAGAGAAAGAATCTTTACTTCCAAGTCTTTGTTTTTGACATGGGTACAAGAAACAAATGTAAATATCATAGAGATAATCACATATAATATATTGTGTTTCTTCATTTTTAATTTATTAATACGCAAAAACAATCAAAGAATTTGTTGGACACTATTTTTTATCATCTATCGTTTTTCCATAATTCGGTTCTTGCACCTTTATTATAGTAATAACGAGCACCAGCACCATTAAAGTGTAGGTGTTCCATTACTTAATCTGTATATTCCAGTACTTATGCGAGTGAGCAAACCAGACTTAACATACTTTACCTGCTCAGTACGACTAAGTCCGAGACTCTCTAACCATGATGTGTTCATCACACCTGATGGAAGAGACAGTTTTATTATTTTGTTTATTTTAGTTGCCATTTTGCAATAGATAAGTTTGCAAATATAGCTATAAAATAAACATCCTCCAACTAATTTATCGCCTTATGCTAGTTTAAAGGACAAAGTTTCCATGATAGTTTATTCAGCATGCTTGCATTTACACTTCATTTCTGTAGTTTTTTGTAACTATTTGGATTCAAATCCAAATATATTGCGATATTTTTGGATTTGAATCCGAAAAGATATATATATGCAAAGTCAGTACGTCCTTATTTTAGCCTTAATTTTTTCAAATATAAAAGGATTCTCTATAGCTACTTATTTCGATTCTTTTACAACAAAAATTATATCCGCAAGACTCTTATATGTCTTTTTGTTGAACATAAAATCTATCTGCTTTAATGACTGGGCGTTGAACGCATCAAGATAGTCTTTTACTTTAGGCTCAATTAGCGTAAATGCTCGCTTCATTTTCCATGATTGTTCCATGTCCGTTGAGTCAATTACGACAACAAACAGGCGGTTCTCTGCACCAAACAAACGAGGACTTTGATTTTCATAAAGCCATTTCATCAAACTTTCAGGATTTTTTCGAGCATCGTCAACAATTTGCTTCCTTATTGCAGTAAGACTAGCAATAACATTAGCATGACCATGGTTCTCAAGTTCCTCTTTAAGAAACTTATACTGTTCAGGATCTGAAAGATTCTTGTCTAGTTCAATGCCTAGCGATTTGGCCTTACGCTTAAGCCATGTAATCTCTTTATTACCTAATACTTCCTTTAATCTTCCCTGCATGTATTTTACAGGAAAGTAAGTAACTTTTAAATCTACAGGGGTGTTGTCTATAAAGAAGTCAACGCTCTTTATTTCACCGACAGCAGAAAGAACGCGCCTATGCTTCTTGAAGATTGACTCAATAAGATATGAAGTCCAATTATTGTACCAACTAGTTTGGACAAATTTCCATGCATTTGTAGCTATGGCATCTGCCTTACTCTTGAGTTCATCATAATCACTTATTACCTTGATATATCTTCTAACAAGATATTGATCAAGCGAGTTTTCTTGATCTCCACCCCACTCATAATTATTAATCTGACGTAACCCACTCTTCAACTTATCCTCGTCAACCCCCATTGTGTGATACCATTCGTTGTTCTTATCACGCAGATAAGTATCAAGCATAAGCATACCATTAGGTATCTTTTCCATAACAGAAAACAACTCGGCAAACTGTTCGTTGATTTTTGTAGAGTTGAGAACAATGCCATTCTTTTCTGTAAATTGCTTTATCTGTTTGCCACGACATACGGCCCTTACTTTCAAGTATAACAATGCATTCTCATTATTATTAAAAGTGTAAAGATTCTGTGCACGGAACTCTTGGTCCCACTTCTCATAGTTTGTCATATCTAAAAAAATTATTTTACTTGTTTGATGGTCCATTGCCCATCATCCTCAAGTAGAAAGTCATTATTTAAAATTTTGAATACATCAACATTACCAATAACAATCATTCTGCGTAGAATCCATTCCATTATAGCCATCATTATACCATTGGTATCTGTAGTGCCGTTCTGTATAGTTTCGTTTATAAAATCACTGACAATATTTGTAAATTGTTGATCGTCACAAATATACAGATGAACAGGTGCTGGATTCTTACGAAACGTAACAAGAACATCACCTTTAATGGATTTAACACGATTAAGCTGCCTTGGAGGATAAGTTTTTTGCTCTAACCACGTATAATCTTCAACATTAAAGTTGTTAAATACACACGCATTGCTAACGGCTTTCCATTCCAATCCTGATAGCGAATGAAATGTTAGAGAAAAATACTTTTCATCTTTTAATATTCTTCTTATTTCAGAAAAGGCTGCATTGATATCATTCTCAAAAGAATGAATATCTTTTCCCCTTTGGTTACTGTCAGAAATAACAATTTCGTCATTATAGTTCGGACTTAGACCTAACCACGCATTCCATATAACACTTTGTTCAAAATATGGAACACTATCTCCATAAGGTGGGTCTGTAAATACATAATCTACAGAGTTATCGGGAATCTGAAGATGTTTAGCATCGTCATTCGTGATGCTATATGTTGAAGATATTCCCCCTGTCAAGAAATCTCCTACGATTGCTTGAAGATAATCTTCTTTACCCTTAATTGCTTTATTAAGACGATTCTCATAATAGTGAGCAACATTGTTCTCGATATAAGTCTCGCCAACATAAAATCCTGTCATCCAAGCACCTTGTGACAATGTTCCTCTACTTTTAATAGGCGGAACTAGCTTAGAGCAGTTCGCCAAGTTTGCAGTAAAAGCAATCAATAATAAATCCCTTTCTGATCCTGATGAAAATTTATTGATCAAAGAGTATAATTTGGCATGACATGCCAATGTTCGTTTGGTAAATAGATTCGCAACTCGCATATTCGGATGAGCAGAAATACGGGAATTCTCAATAATTGCGTCTGTAGGATACCATTCTTCTATAACATATTCATTTTCGAATTGACAGAAACTGGCTGCATTATCTTCTGGAATATCTTTAATGGAAGTCTTTTTCCCATCCTTATAGGTAAATTGAATGGGTTGTCCTTCCTTTGTCCTTAATATAGAGATTGGAGCATAGACCTTGTCTTCAATGGTTATATTGTACCATTGACTTACATAAGGGAGCAATTCTTTTTTTATTTTGCTCCATTCTTTTTTTATTTTTGTTATGTTAACATCCTTTGAAAAAAGATTTTTAGCAATGAAATTGGCTATTGGATTTAAATCGTTTACAATTACATTGCGATTTTTCAAAAAAGCTTCACAGCAAAATACTCCGTAACCAGAAAATGGGTCAATGACCGTATCTCCTGGCTTTGTGTATTTATCCACTAATGGACTTATGCCTGATGCAGGTTTTTTCCCCCAGTATTTGTGCATAAAATATCGAGGCGCTGTTGTATTTTTTTTTGTCATTGTCGTGAATTAGGGTCTTCAATTAAGTCTTCTAAGCGCACGTTTAGTATTTTAGCAATAGATACGAACTGAGATATTGATGGTTGAATCTTATTGGTTGACCAACGAGACACTGTCATGTCTGTTACTCCCATTTGCTTGGCAAGCCAATGGTTTGTTATCTCCTTATCTGCTAGAACTACTCGTAGCCTGTTCCTAACTTGCTGATGTTCTACCTGCATATTACTATTTATTCTTAAACATGTACAAATATACACATAATTTGTTATGTGAGCAAGATTTTATCAATCAATCGTTGATTACATGTCGATTATTGTAATTTGTATAGTCAAAAAGTGATCTATTCTCATCAAATTCGATTTAAACTGAATGATTTGTACCTTTCTTGTACCACTCATCCCTAAATGTCTGAAATAGTGCCATAAATTCAATTCGCAGGGAATTGCGTAAGATTCAGACGGTGTGATTTGAAATCAACTCCCATCATGATAATGAAAGGATGATGATTTGAATCGCCTTTTGATTAGTGACAAAAGGAGTACATTTTTCGGACACCCATTTGCACTTTGCTTTTTCTGCACTTTGTACTATCGCTATCAAAGTGCAAAATACAGATAGTGCATTGTACAATGGCCGCACATTCACTGAGGTCATAGTCAGTCGGAGGCAGAACCATTTTAACAGTCCATCCATTCTTTCCCCTTTTGTTAAAAGAACGCTTGTAGTTTTGATTGTATCAAAGCGGTGTTGATGCAACTAGGTTCGGTATGCTTTTTCAAGCAACGAAAGGTAGAAATTAAGATACCATTTGTATGTAGTTTTGTGCGCTCAAGATGACAAAATCGTAATAGACACACATAAAAATCTTTAAAGTTTTTGGCTCGTATTAATATTTCGGACCACCTAACCGCTTTATAAAATCCGTAAACATAGACCTGCACTGTTTTGTATCTTTTGAATTGTATGTCAATTTTGTACATACTAATTATCAATGCTTTACGTGCTTAAATACAGTGTTCCATATAAACACAATATTATAACAAAAAACTTTAGCAAAAATCTGCGTGAAACTATGCTGTTCAACTTATGAATTTAATCTGGGTGAATCTGCGCTATCTGCGAGAGACAATGCGCTACCAGAAAAAGTTTTTTTAATGCCACTAATGTCACTTTGTCACAAACCCTTTATTTATCGGGGTTGAGCGAGTGACATTGAGTGACATTATCGGGCTAAAAGTGACATTAAATGCCAAATCACACCTGTTTTTGGCGAATTTTCACCAAATATGCAGTACCCGTATTGGTTCTTTTTCGTTCAAGACCATCCATATTTGTCAATACACGCCCCAAACTTCTCAAATTGTTTAGCTTTATATCAGAACCCAACTGCTTTTTCAGATACGAAAGGATAGCGGCAGTAGTCATGAAACTAGCATTAGAATCATTCTTTGTTCCAATGCTGAAGTATTCATAAAAGTATTGTTCCACAGCGCTCTTAGCCTGAAACTGTTGGTTGCTCTTCATGATCAATGCCGTCTGCTCCTCATCAAAATAACACGGTTCCTTGCGTTCAAGTGCGCTCAGAGCCTGAGCATACAACTGCACATAGTTAATTTCCTTGCTCACATCTATAGGACTGGTAATTTCTACACCGATAAATCTGCGGCATCCCGATGGATCTGTCAGAACATCTCTCATGTTCGAAGTACCAATGAATGAAGCCCGTCGGGCATGCTGCTCAACATGTTTGCCATACGGACGTTTGATTTTCACGTTTGGCAACTGTATCAGGTTCTTCAGGAATCCCTGTTGCACCTGCGGAGATATTTGGTTGAACTCGTCAAGATTAATAATCAGAAACTCACTCATCGCCTGCAACACCTGCTTCTTCTCTGCCAACACCAGATTGTCATTATATCCCCATTGCAGTTCCAGGGGAAGAAGACGCCTGCAAAATGTACTTTTGTTATAGCCCTGTCCTGATATGAGCAGTGGAGCTACACTGTTGCCGTAACGGCTGTTGCCAATGCCCAGCCATTGATTTACGACAGCCAGGAACCAAGTGTAAAACCAGTTCTCCCAATTAGCGTTGTTAGTCGGTACTGTGCGTGCCAACTCACGTATGCGATCATGTCCGTCCCATTTTCCACGGCATTTCCAAAGAAAGTCCTCAATAGGATTATAGTTCTTCACGTAGTCTGATTCCACATACCTTGTTATATCCTTGTCCCATGCGTTCATGCCCTCAAGTCTTGCCTCAATAGCCATGCGGTTCTGCACCCTCTGATCAACTGGCTTATAATCCAAAACCCATGTGTTGTTTGGGCGGTATTCAGTATATTTCATTACCTCATTATACCTGAATACATATCTGCGTTCAAGAAAATTGATAATCTGCATCTGCTCATTGCGAATGCTCGTAGGATAATCATTATCATCTATTTTGTTATCTTTTGAAAGACTGAATTCTGCATATACAGAAGATATTATTGTACGACAATGGTTAACGGCTTCCCTTGTATTGCTATGTGCTCGCATGTGCAGCACAGCCTCTTCTTCTGGCATACCCATTTTGCATAGCTGCCAAGCCACACGTGAACTGAAAGCTTCATGATCAAATCGCTGTTCATCATGGTCTATCTGATTAGCAGCAACAATGTCAACAGCCCTATGATACATGAATTCCATCTCATCGTATAGCTTCATGTCGATATTCTCCTGTTTCTCAACATTTACGATTCCGCTTATCGCATCCTTGCCTTCCTTAAAACCAAGATAAGGTTTAAAGTTATCCGGATCAATCAGCAATGCTGTTGCGTTAAGGTTTAGATATGGATTGTCATCCGCGGTAAGTCTGAATCCATTTTTTATAGATGGGTTCACTATTTTTACGTGTTCGCCTACTGCTGCTTCGTATATCTTTACGGCACATGGATAAGTTGCACGATAAAGTTTTGTAGCTTCCTGCTCGTTTTCTGGCATACAGCCGTTGGCTAGCGATGTCTTAACCAAGAGTTTCACGCTTCTTCCGCTCGCTCCCGCAAATGCAGCCAGAGTGGTAGGCAACTGTGCGGCAGCCATTTTCACGGCATCAATGTTTTCCTGTCTTTTCAGGTTGTATATCGTAAGTAGTATAATACCGTTATATTCTACGGCAGATATGTCGCCGCCAGTATCCTTCTGCATAACTACAGACGGGTACACTCTTGGCAAAAGATGCATATTATGGAAAGTCATACCTTCTGACATGATAGGAATAAAATGGCGCAAATCAGCAATCGTGCCGTTTGATTTGTCATTACAAATACGTTCAATAAGTTTTTCAATGGTGATAGTCTGTAGATAAGTTTTGTTTTGCTTGTCTGTTCTTACAACTGATACTTTCATTTTTCTTTGTTTTGTTTATTTTGCTGATACTCTATTATTGGAGTATGAGTAGTGGTAATGTGTTTACATGCGTTGAGTAATACCCTTTCCTACGTTGGGCAATTCAATTACCCACGTTGGGTAATCAAGTTTCTCACGTTAGGTAATCCTGTTACCCACGTTGGGTAATCGTATTACCCAGGCATTGAGGTAATCAAATTACCCAAGCCTCTGGGTAATTTTTATGATACCTTATTCGCTGAAGTCGTAAATATATCTATAGCCTTCAAACTCCTTCTCTCCAGTATACCCATTTTTATGGAATAAATTTAGAATCCATTCCTGCTGTTCAGGGGTAAGCAGTTTCTCGCCTCTATTAAATTTATAGTAAGTGGTGTTACTGCCTAGATAATCAGTTATCATACCTCTTAGAAGTTCCTCGTCTTTTCGTTTTAAATCATTAAGCATGGTGTTAAAGCCATAAGCACCCCTCATCATCCTTATTTGTTTGAAGAATCTGCATTCTCCGTTTTTACATGCATTAGGATAAATAGCATTGCCCAGAGTCACATCAGCAGGAACATTTTTTCCAGTCATGAAATGCATACACTCACCAGCCTTTGGACAAGCAGAATTGAAGCAGTTGTACCAGCTTTTGGGAGCATCTGCATAGTTAAATAACGTCTTTTCGTTTTGGTCTTTCATTATCTTGTTTTAGAAATTGTGTCATAAAGTTCTAATGACCTTCAAAGGTACAAAAAATGCACGTATTATGCAAATGTCATAATTGCCTAAAAAACGCCAAAAGTAGGTGTAATTTGGCATTTAATGTCACTTTTACCCCGATAATGTCACTTAATGTCACTAGCTTAGCCCTTATAAACAAAGGGTTTGTGACAAAGTGACATTAGTGACATTGAAAAAACTTTTTCTGGTAGCGGCAAATTTTTATAACAACAAAAAAATATGAATAAGTAGGTTCTATTGTCTTATAAGTTTAAATCTAAATATGTAGTAACTTTGTTTAGAGAAAATATTTTATGATATATGTATATGTCTTAAATGTTAAATATGTTAATCATAGTACAATATGTTTAAGTAATTACTAAATTTGTAATCAAACAAAAATAAATTCGATGAGATTTAAGTTAACCCTAAAGATTAACCGAGAAAAATACGGAGACACATTGCCCCTGAGTTATCAGTATGAGGCATCTTCTGCAATATATAGAATATTGTCTAATGCAGATAAAGAATATTCAACATGGCTTCATGAAAATGGTTTCAATTTAGATTTTAAAAAGAAATTTAAATTATTCACATTTTCTAGAATCGTTGGCGAATATAAGATATTAAAAGATATGGGGCGTATAAGATATTTTGGGGAAACTGTAGAATGGTATGTTTCTTTTCTGCCCGAGCGGAGTACACAGAAATTCATAGAAGGATTATTCCTTCATCAAACTTTTGAGATTGGTGATAAAAAATCTGTTGTCCAGTTTCACATTACATGTGTTGAGGCTATGCCAGAGCCGGTATATTCTGAAGAGATGGAATTTGAAACGCAATCACCAATGTGTATAAAACTCAGAACTGAGGATGGGTATATTGATTATTTATCCCCAAAGGATGTAAGAGCTCCTTATTTAATATTCAACGGTTTGTTTGATAAGTATAAGGCTTTTTATGGTAAATCTTTAGAATATCCACTTGAAGATTGTAAACTAGAGACCCTGTCAGAACCAAAGTCTGCCTTAATTATGATTAAGGCGGGAACCACTGCGCAAACTAAAATCCGTGGATTCCAGTGTCGCTTCAAGGTCAAGGCACCTGTAGAGATTATGAAGATAATCTATTCGAGTGGAATCGGAGTGCAAACTTCGGTAGGGTTCGGATGCGTAGAGGTAATTAATAAATAAGGATTTCATGAAGGACAATTTTGATAAAATGTATATTGACCTATTGGGATTTTCTCCATATAGTTACCAATCAAAAGTTGCAGATTTATTGTTATCTGGCAAAAATATTATACTCTCTGTTCCGACAGGCGCAGGTAAGACATGGGCTTCCATTATACCTTTTTTATATGCAAAACAAACAGGTATAGAAAATTTTCCTCAGAAACTAGTTTATAGCCTTCCATTAAGAACGTTAACAAATTCGATATATAATGATGTTAAATGTTTGTTATCAAATGATGACGTAAAGTTTAGATACCCATTATTGTCGGACTTAATTTCTATCCAGACGGGTGAATATTGTGATGATCCGTTTTTCGAAAAAGACATCGTTTTCTCAACAATAGATCAAACTTTGAGTAATTTTCTGTGCTTTCCTTTGGCTATTTCAAATAATCAAGCGAATATAAATGCAGGTTCATTAATAGGTAGTTATTTAATTTTTGACGAATTTCATCTATTGGATTCTAAATTATCTATGTCAACAACAATCGGAATGTTGAATATATTGAAAAATCTATGTAGGGTTTGTATCATGACAGCTACGTTAACAAACGATTTTATTTGTTTTTTGAAGGAAAAACTTCCGGATTTTGAGATTGTATCAATGGAGGATTTCCCACAAGATATCTCCAAAATAAAATCACTAATTCCACCTGAGAATAAAAGCATTAAGAAAGCTATTCATATATTTGACACAGTTCTTAATTCTAATGACATTATTAATAAACACAAGAATAAAACAATTGTAATATGTAATCGTGTGGAAATTGCTCAACGTTTATTCTTGGAATTGGAGATAAAGAAAAATAAATCGACAAAGGTTTTCTGTATTCATTCAAGATATTTTGATTCTGACAGAAAAAAAATAGAGCAAGTTATTAAAAAATACTTTGGCAAGGATAGTCTTTGTAAAGATGTTATTCTTGTAGCAACTCAGGTTATTGAAGCGGGAATGGACATTTCTTGTGATGTAATGTTCACCGAAATATCGCCTATCAATTCTTTTCTACAAAGAGCAGGCAGATGTGCTCGCTGGGCAAAAGAGTATGGAGATATTTATGTTTATGACGTTTTAAGTATTGAAGAGAAAGACAAAATAGCTATAAAAGACGCTTCTGAAGATGATGAGAGAGAAATAAAAAGACTTAACAACAAATATCTACCTTATGATAAGAATTTATGTCAAAAATCTTTTGATCTTCTAAAACAGAATAATCACTTAGATGAGAAAATCTCATCAAACTTAGTTAATCAGATTTTACATAATGAAGAACAGGAAAAGGCTCAGATAATTTCAGATAATATTTTCAATAAATTAATAATTCATAAGTCATGGACTGATTGTGACAAAAAGCATTACAAAGAGGCTATCAGGGATATACAGAGTATAGAAATTGTTTTATTAGATATTGATAATTATCAAAATGAAAAAATACTACCTTTGAAATATGAAACAATAGGCGTATACAAATGGAGTTTTATAGGTTGGGTAAATAGATTACAAAAAGGAATTGATCAAAATGATTGGATTATTGCTAAAGCTGAAAACTCTATGGATAGTCAGTTTGATGATGAATGGTTGGATAAGAATAGCTATATTCTTCGTAGGTTAGATCCATCTGAATTAAAAAATCATTATGATATAGTCTTCGTAAATAACAAATATTTTAATTATAATAAAGCAGGATTTATTGTAGCTAATAATGAAGATGATATTGTTTCACCAAAAAAGGAAACGCAAGAAAAAAAAGATAAAAATATAATATATAATAAAGATACTTTCTATCAACATAGTAAAGCTCTTATAAATTGTTTTGAACTTGATTTTAAGCCGAAGTTAGAGTTTGTATTCGAACAGCTAAATAAATATTGGGGGAGTAATGTAGATTGGAATAGAATAATAGTATTGGCAATGTGCTTTCATGATTATGGAAAGTTAAATGAATCATGGCAGAAGCCAATGCTCGAATTTCAACGTAACAAGATGAATGATGAACAATATTTCGATACATTAGCTCATACTGATTACAATGAAACAACAGATAAAGAGTTTGCTAAGATATTTAAAATAAAACAAAAACCTCCTCATGCCGGTATTGGGGCATTACAAGTGTACAATATTCTTAATGAAGAATATGGAGAAAAAATTGCAAGATGTGTAGCCTGTGCTATCCTAAAACATCATGGTGTTAAAACAGAATCATTTGCTTCGTTTTCTATATCTGAGAAATATTTAGAAGATATAAAGAGATTGATGACTGAAAATAACATCGAAGGTAATCTTATTCTTAAGAGTAAAAAAGGAATTTTAGATGATATAATACCTGAACTTGGAAAAGAAAAAGAATGGCTTTTGTATCTCATGATTGTAAGAATACTAAGGTTGTGTGATCAAAAGGCGACAGAAAATAAAAACAAATATTATAATCTATGAATACATTTAGAATTAAAAAGACATCCGGAACATATTCAGAGTTATTAGAGACCTACGGATTATCTAATACTCTGTATCGACTCTTCACGGCATTGGGAGTATCAGATCTGGATATCATAATAACTGACAAGGACTCCTTTTATGAAGTTTCAACAAGCATCGAAATAACAGATGACATGATAAATAGTCTGAATTATTTTGAGCTATTTAAATATATAAAGAATAAAATTGATTCTGATTTACCCCAAATTACAAATAATCAGTATTTCGATTATCCAAAAAATAAAGAATGGAAGAAAGAAAGGAATGATGCAATACAAAAGATTAGAACGGAGTATAAAGGTAAGGATAAAGCAGATGAAAGAAATCAAAAAATAAGTGATATAGTATCAATATATGAGACTAATAAACCAATTGATGTGGAATTTGACGTTTATGCACAAATATCATTACCTAATAATTTTTCGAGCTTTGAGAAACTATATAAGAATATCAATAATAATCGTGAAATATTTCAGATGCTTATTCGTGAAATATTGGCATATTACAGCTCCGATGTTTATGATTCAAAGTCATTTGAAAGAAGGATAAAGCCAAACCATCTTTCTTTTCAAACAAGTACGACTGCAATACAACTATTTAATCCAAATCAAGGGAAAGGAACAAAAGCACCAAAAGCAAATAATGTTATAGGAGATAATTTTAAATCTTTATGGATTACTGAAACCATGAAAATATCTGGTGCTTTGTCTGATATGCTTTGTCAATTTGTAAAGGTGGGCGGTAAATATGATTTGAAAGTATTTGTCCCAGAATATAAACAAGTAAATTATGGCTTTAAATATAAATTAATGCCAGATTTTAAAAAATATTTGAAAGGAAACACACCTATTCAAATTGATATAATATATATTCTTTCTTTAACTCAAAAGATTTTGGAACATAGTGAATATTCTGGAGGAAGAAAGCGTATACATGATATTGTTGTAGGATTGCATTCTGTATACCAAAAGAATTTGGGCAGGAATAATGCCGTTGTTAATATTGACTTTATTCAAGTTCCAAATTTTATTGAAATAGGAAATCAAAAAGAAAATGCAAATTGGATAGAGATATTAGAAGAACAAAAAAATATCATATATTCAATTAAAGAAAGCATTAGTGGGGTAACTCAAGGATTAAAATTATATCGTGATTTTATAAGTGGCTCAGATATTAATAGCTTCTTTAAATTCTCCTTTTGGTATGCTACATATCTCACAAGTATGAAATCAAAAAACAAATATGTACGAGCATTTTCTATAAAAACGTTAGATAAATTATATAAGAATATGACACAAAATTTAAATTTAATGGAAATCATTCATAATGAAGGTTTCCAAGCTGTTGCTAAAGCAATACGTAAAAGCACAGTAACGCTGCAGTATACGCCTAAGGACAAACGTAAATACGAAGTTCGTTATGGCATTGCTCAAACTTTGCAGACGAAATCAAAGTCAAAAGAAGACTTGGTTGAATTTATTGGTGAATTTATTGCAACCTATAATTCAGAAACGGCACGTTATTATGAAAAGAAAGGAGAATCTTATCGTAGTAATGTTCGTGAAGATGAATTAATAAAATTTTATTCTGTGTTAGATCTGTATTCTTCTCGCTTGATAGGCTCATTATTAGCTTCATATGGATTCGCCTTAACTGCGAAGGAAAATAATGACGTAAAAGATAATGAGGGTGACAACGAAAATAATGATGAATAATAATAATTAAAGACATATATTATGGATAATTCAAGTAAAAAACCGGTAGCATCTATTTCTATAAGTGGAGAAATAACATTGAATCTTCATTCTTTAAATAATGAAGGTGGTGAGGGTAATCAAATTATGACTCGTCAATTAACGATCTTAGACAAATACGGGATTGAGCATACTGTTAATGGAATAAGTGGAGACATGTTTAAGCATATTCATGCGGGACACATGGTCAATTATTGTGTTGAGAATAATATTAATTTGAGTACTTATTCAAAGAAATTGGACCCAAACCGTATTTCTGCCAAAGAATTAAAAGAACTTGCAGGGGGCAAGGACCAAACACAAAAAGATGTTGTTGATGCGATTATCCAAAGTTGTGCCATCTGTGATGTTCATGGTATGTTGATGACAGATAAGGTTGGCGAGAATGGAAGTAGTACAAACACTCCACGGAAATCTACTATAGAATTTGCATGGACTGTTGGTCTTCCTGATAAAAACAATACAGAAACATATTTACATACTAAAGTTGTTGCAGATGCAGGTGCTAAAGGAGGTGCTACAGGAAGTAATGAGGGACAGAATATCTTTCATCGTCCCGCGAACCATGGAGCATACGCCTTTATTTGTAATATTGATGTTTATCGTATAGGATTAAATGATATTTCAAGAGAATATGCAATTTCTGATCTCGAAAGAGATAAACGATACAAAGCTGTTGTTCAGAGTCTACTAAGTACAATACTCAATCCTAAAGGTGCAATGACAAGTACACAAAAACCACATATTACTGATTTTAAAGGAGTAGTATCAATCTCTCATAAATTGATCCCCGCACCTACAATAAGCGCAATAAATTCAGATTATAAAGATGAAATACAGACTATAGCAAAAAATCTGAATAAGCTAGAGAAAGATGCTATTGAAATTGATCAATTTGATGGATTAGGACAACTTTCAGAAATACTAACTTCATTGTATTATGAAGAACCATATAAATTAGGTTAATATGATATTTTCAACAATATATAAACCGACGGCTTTGTTTTCTCTAAGAGATAGTAATTCTACTAGTTCTGGAGCAAAGTCGTTGTTTTTGCCCTCACCTTATGCTATTAAGATGGCTTTTTTAAGTCAGGCAATTTCTATTGGGGGAATAGATTTTGAAAATCATACAGATTTATTCAATATTATTCGAGATGCTAAAATTTCGTATCATATATCTGGAAACTTTTGTATTAACAATTGTTTTGTTAAAATCCAGAAACAAAGAGATAAAGAACCTTTCAAATCAACTGTCAGTTTTCGCGAATATATGTATTTAGACGGTGATTTAGAATTGATTTTTGATGTAGATAGTTCTGAAGATGTAGCTTTCTTAAAAAAGTATCTTCATACTATTAATTATTTTGGGAAAAGAGGCTGTTTCTTCCAATTTATAGAATACAAAGATATTCCATCAAAATCAAATGTTGTTAGTTTTAACTCAAAAACAGATACCACAGGAATAATACAAGAATTTGATGATTTCGATCATTCCTTATCATTTGAAAATGTGAATAATTATAGCAAACTTAAGACAGTACGTAAAAAAATGTTGCTAATTATGCCATTATCAAAAATTCGTTCTTCCAAATCATATACATATTTTAGAGTCATGTAACGCTTATGCAAATCACTGGTACTCTTTTCAATTATTTTCAAGTCTGCAAACGAAAGTTGTGGCTATTCGCTAACAATGTAAACTTTGAGCAAACTTCTGATCTCGTGTATGACGGAAAACTTATTCATGAGGATAGCTATCCACTGCGTTCCTCCAAATATGAAGAAATTGAAATTGATGGTATCAAGGTGGACTATTATGATACTAAGAATAAAGTTATTCATGAAATAAAAAAATCTAATAAAATAGAACAGGCACATGAATGGCAACTTAAGTATTATATGTATGTGTTTGAACAGCATGGGGTGACCGATGTAAAAGGAATTCTTGAATATCCAACCTTGAGAAAAACACAGCCTGTTGTTTTGAGTGATGTTGATCGGGATAGGATAAAGGAAATAATTGTAGATATCGATAAAATTATATCTAGCGAAGACTGTCCTCCTTTACAAAAGAAAGGTATATGCAAGAGTTGTAGCTATTATGAATTTTGTTTCACTAAAGAAGTTGAAGAATGAAAAAGACTTTTTATTTATTTAATCCTGGTATGCTCGAAAGGAAAGATAATACTTTGAAGTTTACACCTTTTGATTCGGAAGAAAATCCTATGCAGCCAAGATATTTACCCGTAGAAGATGTCTCGAATTTTATGTTTTTGGTAGTCTACGTGCTAGTAGCTCTTTATATAATTTTCTTGGGCAGAAAGATATTGCAGTGCACTTCTTTGACTATTATGAGAATTATACGGGTAGTTTTATGCCACGTGATACATTACTTTCTGGAAAAGTTCTGTTAGCTCAAACAGCTGCATATCAAAATAAGAGGAAACGAGTTGAAATTGCTCATAAGTTTATTGATGCTGCTGTATGGAATATGCTAATGAACTTGAACTATTACAATAGACGAGGAAAGGAGCTTGACGAGCAAATTGCTAAAATGAAGTCATTGGCAGAGGCAATACCTAACACTGATACAGTTCCTGAATTAATGGGTATAGAAGGTTTGATAAGACAAGAGTATTATACCGCTTTTGATATCATACTTAATGACTTTAATATGAGCTCTAGGACGAAACAACCTCCTGAGAATGAAGTCAATGCTCTTATATCATTTGGTAATATGATGTGTTATTCTGAGACTTTGCGTGCTATACATCAAACTCAATTAAATCCTACAATAAGTTATCTTCATACGCCAGGAGAGCGACGTTATTCATTATGTTTAGATGTTTCTGAGATTTTTAAACCGATAATAGTTGATCGAGTGATTTTTAAAGTGTTGAATAAACGTCTTATACAAGAACAACATTTTGATCATAAGCTTAATAGTTGTTTGCTAAATCAGAATGGTAAGAAAATTTATGTGAAAGCTATGGAAGAGCGATATGAAGAAACTTTTAAGCATCGTTCTTTGGGTAGAAATGTGAGTTATAAGCATCTGATAAAGCTAGAATGCTATAAGCTTCTAAAAGATTTACTTGGATTAGAAGAGTATAAACCTTTTAAAATGTATTGGTAATGTATGTAATATTAGTGTATGATATTGGTGAGAAGCGTGTTGGTAAGATGCTTAAATTATGCCGTAAGTATCTTAACTGGATTCAAAATTCTGTTTTTGAAGGTGAGATATCTGAGGTTAAATTAAAAGAATTGAGTATATTTGCAAAATCAATAATGGATATTTCAGAAGATAGCATGATCATATTCAGCAACCGTACGGGGTATTATATGGATAAGATTATAGTTGGAAAAGAAAGAATGAAACTTGATAATTTCCTGTAAGAAAAATGTCGATGCCTTGTAAAATGGTAATTTCCAAGTTTATGCTTTTTCCTTTTTCGTTCTTTGACATATTGTAACACCCCATAAATAGAGCATATGTCGATCTCCTATATAAAAATATGTTATTAGACATCGACATATTATCAATGATTATTTGTATCTTTGCAAACTATAAAAAGTCCTTATAATAAGGATTCCCCTATTTTAACTTATAGGGTTTTAATCATACCTTTATGGAATTGAAATAAGACAATGCAGAATCAACATCAGGGACAGGATTGTTTTAATCATACCTTTATGGAATTGAAATTTACTATATGCAGTATGATACGTGTCTCCTGGTTGTTTTAATCATACCTTTATGGAATTGAAATATCGAAAAGCATTGCTAAATCAAAGGAAATGCTAGTTTTAATCATACCTTTATGGAATTGAAATCTCTGACTACGTCGACAAGTTCGGCATTGGTGAGTTTTAATCATACCTTTATGGAATTGAAATCTCTTTGCGGTACTGGTCTCAATTATAGTTTTGAGTTTTAATCATACCTTTATGGAATTGAAATTTAACAGACATATCACTAGCAAGAGCAGAATCATGTTTTAATCATACCTTTATGGAATTGAAATTGCAGTCCGTTTTTGTTGATAACAGAGAAAGACTTAGTTTTAATCATACCTTTATGGAATTGAAATTCGTCATATAATGTTACATGCGAAAAGCGACATATCTGTTTTAATCATACCTTTATGGAATTGAAATAAAAATCCGCCTACATCCTTAATGCTGTCCTGTGTTTTAATCATACCTTTATGGAATTGAAATACGCTAACATAGATTTGGATAAAAAACTTTCCGAGTTTTAATCATACCTTTATGGAATTGAAATTTCGGTGTTACTATTTATTCAGCGTCTTTTAATCAAAAGTTTTAATCATACCTTTATGGAATTGAAATAACGTTCTTGCCTTACCGGCATCAGCCTTTGGTGCGTTTTAATCATACCTTTATGGAATTGAAATGGTTTCTGCAGGAGTCTTGCATGTTCGTTCAAGCGTTTTAATCATACCTTTATGGAATTGAAATCGACTACAAGGTAAGGCTTCTGGATAATTTCCATGAGTTTTAATCATACCTTTATGGAATTGAAATAACTGTAGGCTCCTTTAATACTTCCTGTCTATAAGTTTTAATCATACCTTTATGGAATTGAAATAAAGAAGTCCGAGAGAAGTACGGAAATCGTATTGGTTTTAATCATACCTTTATGGAATTGAAATATCGTACTGCTGCTAAACGTTGTTACTTATATTGGTTTTAATCATACCTTTATGGAATTGAAATTAGTTTTTTTTATTATATTATTACTCTTCTGTTGATTGTTTTAATCATACCTTTATGGAATTGAAATAACAATTCGGATAGATATACTAAACTTGTTATAGGTTTTAATCATACCTTTATGGAATTGAAATGTTTTAATACTAGCCCCTTTGGGCGTAGTGCCTCAGAGTTTTAATCATACCTTTATGGAATTGAAATTCAGTACGAAACTCTGAAGGTGTTGCCTCTTCTGAGTTTTAATCATACCTTTATGGAATTGAAATTTCAACTAATCGGTGTACCTGTAGCGAAAACAGGGGTTTTAATCATACCTTTATGGAATTGAAATAAAGTTAAAATGTCAGAATCGGCACGTCGTCAGTTGTTTTAATCATACCTTTATGGAATTGAAATCTGTTTCGGTAACCACTGTTTCGGTCACCACTGTGTTTTAATCGTACCTATATGGAATTGAAATAGAAACATTACCTTTGCCAATTTCAACCTCTGACGTTTTAATCGTACCTATATGGAATTGAAATTGGCGAAAGCAGCGGGGGTATCTGTCGGACAACTGGTTTTAATCGTACCTATATGGAATTGAAATTATGAACAAATAGCTACATGGGTAAATGACCCTTCTGTTTTAATCGTACCTATATGGAATTGAAATTGTACTCGTCCATCATCGCATAGAGCATCTAGCAGTTTTAATCGTACCTATATGGAATTGAAATGAAAAAAAAGAATCTGAAAATAAATCAGAGACTAGTTTTAATCGTACCTATATGGAATTTAAATACTTGAAGTCATATATTGTGACTTCAAGTTTGAAGTTTCTATAATCTGTTTCTTTTATGTCCCTAACTGATGTTATAGGAATCAAATAATTTATGGTTGTCTATATAAGCTTTGTGACTATTTGCAAATGCCGGACTTATTCATGGTTTTTATGCTAGTTTAAATACCCAAAATACCTATGATAGTTTATTTTACATGCATATTTGCAATACTATTGTTTGCAAATTCAATAGTAAAATAAACTAAAGTGTGAAATATATGCTGTTGATACTTTGTGCTTTCCCGTTGATTTTCTTTACTCTATATGTATTTGTACTATCTGCTAAAGCAAATTAATTTATCTGCTAATGTTGTTCTCTGTGGGAATCTGCGCTATCTGCGGGGAAACATACTGTTTACGCTGCTGCATTTAATTTATGAGCTACCATCATGATAGAATTGGATATCGCATTTTGCGATATCCAATTACCGAACTCATTTTTAGTGAATTGAAACGTAAAGCTGATAGGGAATCGGTTTGTATTATATTCTACCTATTATTAATACGACTAGTCCCTAACTGATGTTATAGCCATCAAATAATTTTATTCATCCCACATTTTGAGTGATGGGATAATCATAAAAACTGTAGCTAAACATGAGCTGTGTCCCTTGGATTCATTGCTTGCCAGTTTCTAATGACAAATAATAAGGTGTACTTTGGTCCCTTTCGCTGTAGTTACCATTTTTTAAACAAAAGATAAAATATCTCAAAAATATTCGCTAAACAAATGGAATCTGATATTAATTCCTATCTTTGCTGCAATTAACATTTCATGATTGACATTGATAGCAATAGATGGTACAAACTTCTATTAAACTATCAGATATGGCGATACAATTTTGAGACAAATTTATAAAGATATTATTATATGTTTTTAGACTCTTTCTTTGAAAATTCCGTAAAAACTTTCCCCAATAACATTGCAATTGAAGAAGGTGAAAAACGATATACCTATATTGATGCAGAACAGTTAGCAAACAAATTGGCAAACTACCTTAAAGGTTTGTCAATAGGTCCTGAAGATAAGGTCACAATCCTCTTGCCACGTTGTGCTGAAGTCATCATCTCCATGCTGGGCATTCTTAAAACCGGTGCGGCATATATTCCGCTTGATCCGGAGATTCCTGCAGACAGAGTCAACTTTATCATGGAGGATGCTGATGCCAAACTGCTCATCACTTCCAATGAGATTTTGGATAGAATAGGTGATCAGTTGTCATCATTCCCTATATTCAATATCGACAAACAGAGAGCAGAGCTGGACGATTACCCTGACACAAAACCCATCGTGGATGGAAGAAGTGAGGATAATCTATGCTATATGATCTATACATCAGGTACCACGGGTAAACCTAAAGGGGTGTTGCTGATGCATAAAAACGCCGTGACATACGTTAACGGAGCAAGAAAGATTTACCCCATCAACGAAACCGACAGAGCCTTACAGGGATTTTCTGTATCTTTTGATGCTTCTGTGGAAGAAATCTGGGTACCGTTATCGGCAGGTTCCACTCTTGTAATTGGAACATTCGATATAATGCGCTCTGGCGATAGGTTTTCTTCTATACTACAAAATCTGGGTATCACATTCCTTTCATGTGCGCCGACATTGTTGTCGATGGTAAAAGACGACATTCCAGATCTTAGAATACTGATATTCGGCGGTGAGGTTTGCTCCCGCGATATCGCTAACCGTTGGTGTAAAAAGGGACGTATGGTGTACAACACTTATGGTCCTACAGAAGCAACGGTGATTGCCACATATTCTATTCTTGAACCCTGTCAGGAGGTTACCATCGGTAAAGCCTTGGACGGATATGAAGTTCTCTTGGTGGACGAAGAGATGAACGTGATTGACGAGACTGACAAGGAAGGTGAGATTCTTATTGGTGGTGACTGTATAGCTCGTGGCTATTTAAACCGTGACGACCTCACTGCAAAGAAATTTATCACTACCGAACGTTACAGCGGTGAGACGAAACGATATTATCGCACTGGTGATTTGGCTAAATATAATAAGGATCACGAATTTGTGTTTATCGGACGTGCCGATGCTCAGGTGAAAGTACGTGGATTTCGTGTGGAACTCGCCGAGATAGAAGGACTGCTGATGCAGAATGATGCTATACAGGCGGCTGCGGTAACACTGGATAATGCGACTCAACAGTTAGCAGCTTTCGTTGTGTTACGTGCGGGAAAGACGGTAGACCGTGCCGTCGTAGGCAAGCAGTTGAGATTGTTACTGCCTTATTACATGATTCCATCAACGCTCGATGAGATAAGCGAACTGCCAATGACATCGAGCCAGAAGATAGACCGCAAGAGATTGCCGGCTCCTAAAACCCCATTGAGCTTCTCGAAAGACAGAGATATCATTCAACCTTCAACACCACTGGAGAAGGCTATGGTTAAAGTTATTGCCAAGAACATTGGGCGTGACGACATTTCAATGGACGATCACTTCTTTAATGATCTGGGAGGGCACTCGCTGCTCGCTGCTATTGTCGTGTCGGAGATGAGAGAACAGAAGATGTTTGAGAATATGTCTGTGGTGGATGTTTACAAATTTCCGGTGCTTTCAGATCTTGCAAAGGAACTGGAGAGCAAACGTCCCGCAGCAGACGAGAAGAAAGAGGAGAGGGATATATACAAAGTGCCAACATTGCAATATTATCTTTGCTCTTTATGTCAGGGCATATCACTCGTATTCCTAACCTTATTGTTCGGATTGGAATGGCTAGGACCTTTCTTTGTCTATTCTTATTTCTATTCAGCTGACTATGGAATGGTGAACTCTATCTATATCAGTCTGTCGTCATACTTCCTGATTCTGCCAAGTCTCACCATATTCTCTATTCTATTTAAATGGATTGTTATTGGACGAATACGCCCAGGCAAATACAAACTATGGGGCAGTTATTACTTCCGTTTCTGGATTGTAGGTAAGGTTACAGCCATCTGTCCTGTGATATATTTTACAGGAACATCTATCATGAACTGGTTTATGCGGTTTATGGGTGCAAAAGTAGGAAGCAATACTTATATCAATACATCAGCCATCGACGCATTCGACCTGGTAAAGATAGGCGATAATGTAAGTATTTGTACGGATACACACCTGAGAGGATATACCATCGAGGATGGTTGGCTAAAGATAGGTTCGATAGAACTGGAAGATAATGCTTTTGTAGGAACTCGATGCTGTCTGGCACATAATTCTAAAATGGGCAAAAACAGTTCGATTGAAGACTTGACACTGATTCCAGAAGGTACAACAATACCTGCTAACGAGAACTGGGGTGGCTCACCTCCACGCAAAATAGGGGACAACGAAAAGAAAGAGACGGTCAAACTATGGTCTCTGAAATTTACGTTGCTTTCATTGGCATCTGTTTTCATCATTCCACTTATTACGATGGTGGCTTTCTATCCTGGTATGCTGGCAGTGGCTCACATCAATTATGTTTCCCATATCTGGAATTTTGCATGGATAACACCACTAGTCGGCGTATCATTCGTGGTGCTTCTGACAGTGATTATCGCAATATTCAAATGGTTGCTTCTGGGCAATATCAAGGAAGGACGCTACAAGGTGAACAGTCTTTTCTACTATAAGAAATGGTTCTTTGACCAGTTGATGAAGTTGAGCTTGCAGGTAATAGGTACGCTTTACACAACGCTATACCTGCAAAAGTGGTTCAAGATGCTGGGTGTAAAGATGGGAAAACGTGTGGAAATATCTACCGTAGAGTTTATTTCTCCAGACTTACTTGTTACGGGAGATGAATGTTTCCTTGCCGATTCTGTTTCTGTGGGAGCTTCGTATGTTCGCAACGGCTATATTGAGATTGCCAAAACATATATTGGAAACCGTACATTCGTAGGCAATAGTGCCGTAATGAGTCCGGGAACAAAGCTAGGAGACGATGTGCTTGTGGGTGTACTTTCAAAGATGAAGGAAGAAAATCTGCCTGCAAAAGATGGCACAAACTGGTTTGGATCACCTGCAGTATTCCTGCCGCGAAGGGATGTGAATCATGATTTCTCGTCAGAACGTACTTACAAACCTTCAAAGAAACTGTTCTGCTACCGTTATTTCATCGAGTTTTTCCGTGTTATCTTACCATCAACATTCTTCATCTTCATGGCGGGTATCATCACCGATATAACTTCTTACATGCAGATTGAGAGAGATCTTAGTGAACTAATATTATGGTTTCCATTACTCTACATCGGTGTATCAATCATCGGTATATTTATTACAGCACTCCTGAAATGGGTCATCGTGGGAAAATACGTGCCACAAAACAAACCTTTATGGAGTGGATTTGTATGGCGTAGCGAACTTGTCACTGGTTTGTATGAGAATTTCTTGGTATTGTTTTGCTTGAACATCCTTACAGGAACACCATTTATAAAGTATCCACTTCGACTACTTGGCTGTAAGATTGGTAAGCGAACCTGTCTGTTTACAACACAGATTACAGAGTTTGACCTGATACATGTGGATGACTACGTTGCCCTTAACGACAACTGTACCATGCAGACCCACCTCTTTGAGGATCGTGTGATGAAGATGTCGTATGTAACGATGGAAGAAAACTGTTCTGTTGGTGGTATGTCTGTTGTGCTTTATGATTCAAAGATGGAAAAGAATGCTATCCTTGATCCACTGTCAGTATTGATGAAGAATGAGACACTGTCTGCTGATAACAGATACATCGGTGCTCCGGCAAACAAAGTATGAATGGTTTAGAAAATAGTCTCATCTAGATATAAATGAGTTTTGTAAAGCTAGAAATTAAAGGACTATGAGAATAAAGAAAACTATTATTACCACTTGTGCCATTCTCGTTTATGGGCAAAGCGCTATGGGGCAATCACGAATTGTTGTTTGTGATGCAACTACCAAAGCGCCTATACCATATACGAATGTTTATAAAGCGGAAAAAGGGGAATATAGAGGTACTGTGACTGATGAAAAGGGGATTGCAACGATTGACTTTTCATTTCAAAAACTTTGTATTAGTCATGTAGGTTACACACAACAAACATTCACTAACACACCAGACACAGTATTTCTTATTCCGAAAGAGAATCTTTTGTCAGAAGTTGTTGTCAGTAATACGGAACCGTGTTGGATTCGTCCTTTCTTAAAACGGTTTATTGAGCATAAAAAAGATAAATATCGAACTGCAATAGAAAATTTTCACTATAGTTATAACACACGAAATGCGAGTGACAATAGCGGCTATTGGTTTGAAAATTCTGGTATAATCAGAATGCCTTCATCATCAACGAAAACACGATTTGAAATAAAACCATCGAAAGGGTATATTCATTTTAAAGATAGTACCGCAGGTTGTGATTTCACAAACATGAAGCGAATGGTTTATCATGACTTCGTTGATGAAATGGATATGAAATTTATTAAGCACCATAAATTCCAAGTTAATGATGCTTTTAACGCCGAAGACAAAAATGTGGTTCAACTTTATTTCAAGTCTATAAAATATGATAAAGAAGATAAGGGGTATATTAATGTAGATACCGCTAAATGCATCATTCTCTCTGTCATACGAGATACTGGTATTGGCTATAATATAGACAACAACACGAATGGTTTTACGAGAACTACCTTTAATATTCTTACAGGTTGGAAGTATTCTAAATGGATCGTAAATCAAAAGATTACTTATTCTGATATTAATGGAGTCTATTATCCTTCTTTGTGTAGATATAAAGCTTACATCCTTGCTGAATCAGAAAAGGGGAAATATGCCGGAAGGAAGTTTGATTCTTTTGAATCTGAAATAATTTTCAATCAAACGAACTCTCAAGAAGAAACGGGATTCTTTGATCTTGCCGAACCGTGGTATATGAAAATTATAGTTAGCAAAAAAGAAAGGCTAGCTGAAGAACAATTACAGAATATTCCCAAAGAATACATTCTATATTAAATTATGATATATAATGTTCATGGGCTGCGTGAGTTTATTCTTCTGTAGTTTCACGCTGATATGTTTTTCTTTGCATGTGTGAACGGCATTATCTCCCGCAGATTACGCAGATTTACGCAGACGAAAGACAGTTTAGCAAATGGATCTGCTAAAGCAGATGCCGTAGATCTCGCTGACAAAGACAGTTGCGACATGTGCTGTTCAGGTTACTGTAGTTTGTCTGCGAAATAATGCAGCTTTGCTGCATTCCTCTGCGACCTCTGCGCTATCTGCGGGAGATAATGCCGTTTACGTTGATAAACTATATCTGCGGGAAAACACATCTGCGTTAGCAGATATACGAAAAAGAAACTCTGCGGGAGCCCAATGTGTTTTTTACATGCTTGCTGCAATATCGTAAGCTTGCTTGATGCGGTCGCCCATTCCGATGCCGTCTCTAAGATTACCAGCGATAATGAGTCCAGGATATGTCTGCTGCAACAACGCAATGCTTTTTAATCTGTTGCCTGTGCTGCTTTCATACTGTGGAATGGCTTTGTCATGACGGTATATATTTATTTCATCTGGCTGTATCGTTGCGGGATATTTCATCATGCTGTGTAAATCATTTATTACTAGCTGCTTAATCTCCTCGTCGCTGAGATCTATCATCTCCGGATGTCGCATGCCACCAATAAAGAATGCGTAAGCAGCTCCTCTTTCGGGGGCACGTTGCGCAAAACAGTCGGAAGGAAATAAGATACCTAATACATCACGCTTTTCTTTGGATGGAACAAGACCGCCAAATGCGTTGTGATAAACTCCTTTGGTGTCGGCGATTCCTACACCTACCTGAATTACTGGCGCATACTTCAGATTAGTGATCGTTGCCATGATGCCTCTATCTACAAATGGTAACATTGTTGGTAGGGCATAAGCTCCACATGTGGTGACAACCTTGTTGCACTTTATCTGATGCTGCTGACCATTGATGGTGTAGTCTATCACAAAACCACCTTCAGATGGGGTTATACTGATTGACTTTGTATTTAATATGATATTGTCGGAACCAATTTTATCAGCCATCGCCTTTGTGAGATTTGATAGTCCGCCACGAGTGGAGAATACTTCTTTTGTGGCTGTTTTATCTCTATCAGTCTTTGGTTGACGCGCTTTTTTAATCGCTCCAAGGATGAAACTGCCATAGTTTTGTTCCAACTCATATAGTTTGGGCAAAGCGTATCTTGTAGGCAGCATCATCGGATTGGCAGCGTAAACTCCTGCAAGGAATGGGTCAACTGCATAGTTGAGATATGAACTTCCAAGTCTTCTTTTCGTCATTTGAGCAATGCTTTCATCGGGATTGTTGCCTTTTGCTCTGAATGGTTCTGTAAGAATTCGCAGTTTGTCGTAGGTAGTGAATAGGGGAGTAGTGATGGCGCTGATCGGTCCAGAAGGTAATTCATGAAACTTGTTACCTTTCCAGATGAGTCTCTTCTTTGCTGATTCCTTAGCTATTTCAAGTTCGCATTTGTCGTTTAAGGAATGGAACAGGTCCATTACTTCAGGATATTTGATGACGCCAGTGTTAGGACCACTTTCAAAGATGAATCCATTGACATGATGTGACTGTATCTGTCCACCAATTTTATTGTCGCTTTCAAGGATTGTGACATTGCGGTTTTTCTGATGCAACGCGAAAGCTGTTGTGAGTCCTGTAAGTCCCGCTCCAATGATAACTATATCGTGAGTATTATCCATCTTATTATATTGGTTTAGAGAATTTTCTATCGGTATTCACCATCAGGGGATCTAAGGCAGCAACTACATTTCTGACAAACGGCGATCCCATTTCTGCCATAGCAATGATGTTGCCAGACATGTTGATAAGTCCATCTGCAGCCATCTCTTTCAGTTTATCTTCATCGTAGTTGGTGCAGGCTTTTATCTCGTCAACAGACATCTTTAATTCTGTAGCCAATACGTCCCAGTCTAAATGGTAGTTGCACATCAATGATTCAGCGATTTCGCGCATCACCTTCTCTTTCTCATTCAGTTTATATCCGTGTGCAACAGGCAAATGTCCGTTGTTGATGGTTTCGATGTATTCGCTAATATCTTTTGTGTTTTGGCAATAGGCATCATCTAGTTGACTAATTCCTGTTGCACCAAAGGCATAAACCTGTCCGGTGGTGCGAAGGGTGCAATAGCCTTGGAAGTTGCGATGCAGCTGGTGGGTATCCAAAGCCTTACTGAGTTCGTCATCAGGTAATACAAAATGATCCATACCGATACGGCGGTATCCACCTTCGGCGATTGCCTTTGCAGCCCTTGCAGCCATTTCTTCTTTGCTCTCACTATCTGGCAAACCAATCTTTTCTAATATCTGTTGACGCTTGAAAACCCATGGCACATGTCCGTAACTGAATGTTACGATTCTGTCTGGACGAAGGTTCACCGCTTCAGATATCACACGCTCAAACTCCTCTGGTGTCTGATGGGGTAGACCATATAAGAAATCAAGATTGATGATGATTCCTTTTGATTTAAGTATCTCAAAGATTTCTTTTATCGGCAATATTGAAGGTTGTCTGTTTACAGCTTCCAATACATTGGTATCTGTATCTTGTATTCCGATGCTCACTCTATTGAATCCACTATCGGCAATGGCTTCCCATCCTTCACGATTGAGAAATCCAGGATGACATTCGATCGCTATTTCGGGGTTGTCGATAGTAGGCATTAACGACAACAGATGTTGGTTGAGTTCCTTTAGTGTGCTAGCACTAAGCTGTGATGGACTTCCACCTCCATAGTGTATCTGAGAGATGCGTCTGCTCTTGTCGAGATGCTTTGCAACAAGGTCTATTTCTTTATGAAGTGCATCAACATATTTATCGGTAGACTCCTGATTATTCCATTTGAAAGAATTGCATCCGCAGTAATGACACAAGCGTTTGCAGTAGGGGAAATGGAGATAAAAAGAAACGTTGTTTCTCTTCGCGTCGTTGGAATCCTGGATTGTCTGGATGAAATCAGATTCATTGATTTCTTTGAAATAGTTGGCTGGGGGATAACTGGTGTATCTCGGTGCTTGAATATTGTATTTATTAATTATTTCCTTGTTCATCGTCTTTATACTATAATTGCAGAAAGCATGTTGTTGCGGTAACTGGTTATTACCGCTGAACATGTTTTTAATGTTGTCAGAAATTAAATGTTATTGAAGTTCCATAGCTCACTGGTTTGCCTTTCTGCACATAATATGTGTTACTCATGCTAAAGCAGTAGGCTTGATAATCGGTGTTAGTGATATTCTTGCCCCATATTTCCCAGTTGAACTTACCACTGCTGACGATAACCTTAGCATTCAGCAGAAGATAGAATTTCTGGCTTAGGCTGTTGCTTTCATCCCAATATATCTTGCCTGTTCCGTTAAGACCGGCACTGAATGTGATTCTGTCAACAATGTTGCACTTTGGATATAAGGTGTAATCAGAGTTCATGCCAAAAGTATTTCTTGGGACCATCGGAATCATATTGTGATTATAGTTTATATTATCACTTTGCTTGTAGTCAAGAAATTCGGCATAGGTATATCCATAGCTTAATCCTACATTCCAATTGTATATAGGATGGGCAGAAACAGAGAGCTCAACACCTTTGCTGTTGCTATGTCCAGCATTTGTAAGGATGTTGCCTACTCCAGGAATAGTATGCGTAATCTGTTGATGTCTCCAGTCGATATAAAATAAAGAAATATCTGTGGTGATTTTTCCGTCAAGGAAACGCAGTTTGCTGCCTACTTCATAATTCCAGCTATATTCAGGTTGGTATGTCTTGTTGTCGTCGGAAGTAATAGTCTCGTTGAAACCTCCCACTTTATAACCACGACTTACGGTGACATAGTAATTATTATGCAGGGTAGTGAGGTATTGCAGACTGAACTTTGGTGAGAATTGGTTGAAGTTGAGATTGTTGTTGAATGTATATGGAGAATTGTTAGTAGAAGTAGAACCTGTTACAATAGTATATCTTTTATAATCTTTCTTTGCATGCTCATAGTCAAATCTTAATCCAACAGTGGCAGAAAGGCCTTTCCATATATTATAAGATGATTGATGATAGAGAGCGAAAGATGATATAGGATCATTGTAATAGGTAGGCATGCTAAATTTCTGAGCAATATAATCTGTTGTCAGAACATTGTCTTTCTTCTGAATGAGTCCGAAGGCTCCGAGAATCCATTGGTATCTCTTGTCATTATTTGATTTAAGTGTGAATTCCTGTGTGAGCGTGTTCATGTGGTAATCATTCACAACAAAGTATTTATCAGCAGTAGTGAAATCCTGATCAATATTCATGCTTCCATTCATAAACTGATATGATGTCTGACTGCTGAAGCTGATGTTGCTTCCATTGTAGACAGCTGATAGTCCATTGTTTGATATAAGTCTTTTGAATCCGCTTGTTCTGTTGTAAGAAATGTCTCCGATAGTGTTGTCTTGTTTGTTATATAAAGCATACGGATAACCGTTCTGGTTGCTGTAATCAATCCATGAACTAAATCGGAATTTCCAAAATTCAGTAGGTTTCCATTCAAAAGCAGTTCTGCCAGAATATTCTTTTATCTTATCTGCCTTTTTGCCTGTTGCGATGTTGGTGAAGAAACCATCGTTGCTATGATAATTTCCGGAAATAGAAAAGCCCAGATTATCAGCTAGCTTTAAATAACTTGATGCCTGTGCGGTAATATCGTTTTTGTTTCCATATCCTAGTTTTATTTTGGTGTTTTGATATTCCAATGGTGAGAATGTGTGAATATCAATAATACCTCCCATAGCATTGCGTCCGTATAATGTTCCCTGTGGTCCCCTTAGTACTTCAATGCTTGCAATGTCAGCCATGTCAACATCTAAAGCAGAAATGTCATAATGTGGAATTCCGTCAATATAAAAACCGACAGCCGATGTCTTTGCTTTTGAACCTATTCCACGTATAAAGATAGGACTGTTGGCTCTTGAACCATAATCGGGCATATAGAAATTTGGTATAAGTGTAGAGAGTTCTTTCATACTTGTGACATTCTGCAAGTCTAAGTCTCTTGCGTTCATCTTGTTTGCAGACAATGGTGCAAGACTTCTCCTGTTTGCCTTGAACTCTGTAACGGTGACTTCTTTAATGTTTATGACACTGTCTGATTTAAAATGTGTATTAACCAACATCAGTGAAGTCATTAAAATTTCTGTAAGCATACTATTTATCTGTTTTGTTTATTACGTTGATTCAGGAAGTACTCTCATTGCAAGTTTTGGGAGGTCGTTGACATTATCCAATGTTTATATCATTAAGAATAATGCTGCCATTTTGAGTTGTTGACATCCTGTTTTTATCAGTGCGCAAAGTTAGCAACTAATCTCAAAGTATGCAATCCTCATTTGTAAGGTAATTAAGTGTGTTGTGGGGAAAATGCAAGTTACGTCGCTATACATAATAAATATAAAATATTTCATAAACTTCGTTGCTTTATGATGCGGCATGTTTATAAAATCATTATATTTGTGATTTAGTGAACGACTTAATTATATATTGATTATGAAAAACTACAAATTTGTTTCGGCAGCATTGCTGATGGTGGGACTCATCGTTGTGGGAGTCTGCATCAAGAGTGGATTGAACAGTATGGCAGACAACTCGCGAGTGGTG
This sequence comes from Prevotella sp., assembly GCF_051059605.1. Classification (GTDB taxonomy): domain Bacteria; phylum Bacteroidota; class Bacteroidia; order Bacteroidales; family Bacteroidaceae; genus Prevotella. The sequence continues at coordinate 2,324,326 of NZ_CP050883.1, read as the reverse complement.
AATGTTAAGGGTTTGGCGGAAATGGAGGTGAAGGCCAACAAAGTAACATGGCCTGTCTCGTTTAAGATTGTTGGTAATGATCTCAGTTCTATTTACCAAGATGTGAACAGAAATAATCGTATTGTGAAGAACTTCCTTATAAGCAAAGGTATTTCGGATAAGGAAATAAGTGTAAACGCCCCTCAGATTGTTGACAAGGCTGCTGATGTTTATGGCAATAATCAATATAAAGAAAGGTATAATGTGACGTCGGTGATGACTGTGTCAACAAATAAGGTGGATCTTGTAAGGCGGTTGATGAGTCAACAGGCAGATCTATTGAAGCAGGGTGTAGCCATTACGGCAAATGATTATAATAATACTGTGATCTATGTTTTCACGAACCTAAACAGTGTGAAACCAAAGATGATAGAACAGGCAACAAAGAATGCGCGTACGGCAGCAGAGAAATTCGCAAAGGATTCTGAAAGTGATCTAGGTAAGATAAAAAGCGCCGACCAAGGACAGATATCAATTGAAGACCGTGATGCCAATACTCCTTTCATTAAGAAGGTGCGTGTTGTCACGAGTATTGTGTATTATCTGAAAGACTGATGCAGAATCAGTAAAATCTGTATTTTTATCTGTAATTCTGATACGTGTTAAATACAGAAGATGATTTAACTTTGCATCCGTAAAAACAACTAACAATAAAAGAAAGGATATAGAAATTATGAAATTAGATTTCACATATGAGAATCCGACCAAGATATATTTTGGTCGTACGGCAATGGATGGTCTTAAAACCGAACTTGCAAAATATGGTAAAACAATTATGCTCGCTTATGGTAAGGGAGCTATAAAGAAGATAGGTGTTTACGATCAAGTTCTGGATATATGCAAGAGTCTGGGTAAGACTGTTGTTGAATTGTCTGGAGTTATGCCTAATCCTACTTATGAGAAAGTGATGGAAGGATGCCGATTGGTAAAGGAAAACAATGTAGACTTGATACTTGCTGTAGGTGGTGGATCGGTTATAGACTGCGCAAAGGCTATTTCGGTATCTACATATTGTGAAGGCGACGCATGGCAACGTTATTTCACTAACTTTGAACCAGTAGACAATAAGTTGGTTGCAGTGGCTTCAATTCTGACAATGGCTGGTACTGGATCTGAAATGAATTCAGGTGCGGTAATCACCAATGAAGACTTGAAAATCAAGATGGGACGTGTGTTTGATGCAAACGTGAATCCTCGTTTCTCAATCCTTAATCCAGAATATACTTTCTCTGTATCTAAATATCAGATGTTGAGTGGTATCTTTGATATGATGTCTCATCTTATGGAGGCTTATTTCGCAGGTGACGATAACGGTACTTCAAGTTACATTATCGAGGGATTGCTCCGTTCTATTATTGATAGTACACGTGTTGCTGTAGTAAATGCTGAAGATTATGAGGCTCGCAGCAATTTGATGTGGTGCTCTTCTCTGGCAATGAATCCACTTGCCGGACTAGGAAAAGCGCAGGATTGGGAAGTTCACATGATAGAACATCAGTTGGGAGCTTACACTGATTGTGCTCATGGTATGGGATTAGCTGCGATCTCAATACCTTATTATCGCTATGTATCTAAGTTTGGACTGGACAAGTTTGCTCGCTTCGCTCGCGAGGTATGGCATATCAACGAAGAGGGTATGACCAAAGATCAGCTTGCAAAGGCAGGAATAGACGCATTGGAACAGTTTGTTAAGGAATCGGGAATGGTGACACGTCTTCGTGATCTCAATGCAACAGAGGAGATGCTGCCATTGATTGCTAATTCTACATTATTGATGGGTGGATATAAGCAAATGACTCCACAGGAAATCCTTGAAATATTGAGACAAGCATATTGATGTGCTATATATAATAAGGTTAACTTCACATCTTGATACCTTTTCTGTCAACAAAACGGAAAAGATGAAATAAAAATGAATCTTTTTATCAAAAAGATTTGGAGGTTTGAATAAAAACCTATACTTTTGCACTCGCTTTTAAGAACAACGGTTCTTCTTAAGCATAAGAAAGAGTTCTTTGAAAAGATTTACATAGACAGAAAAGTAGTACAAGAAGCGAGTGCTGAGATTTATTTCGGTACTCGGGTAAAAAGAAACAAACCGTCACCGGACATTAGTTCGGTTTCGAAAAAATCAGGTTTTAGACTACAATAATTTAGGAGATTCGTTCTGAACAGATTACAGACATTCTAGAAATAGAATATATAATATTTTACAATGGAGAGTTTGATCCTGGCTCAGGATGAACGCTAGCTACAGGCTTAACACATGCAAGTCGAGGGGTAACGAAAGGAAAGCTTGCTTTCCTTGTCGACGACCGGCGCACGGGTGAGTAACGCGTATCCAACCTGCCCCCAACTAAGGAATAACCTTGCGAAAGTAAGACTAATACCTTATAATTTCCTCAGATGACATCTGACGAGGAATAAAGATTTATCGGTTGTGGATGGGGATGCGTCTGATTAGCTTGTTGGCGGGGTAACGGCCCACCAAGGCAACGATCAGTAGGGGTTCTGAGAGGAAGGTCCCCCACATTGGAACTGAGACACGGTCCAAACTCCTACGGGAGGCAGCAGTGAGGAATATTGGTCAATGGGCGGAAGCCTGAACCAGCCAAGTAGCGTGCAGGATGACGGCCCTATGGGTTGTAAACTGCTTTTATACAGGAATAAAGTTAGCCACGTGTGGTTATTTGTAGGTACTGTATGAATAAGGACCGGCTAATTCCGTGCCAGCAGCCGCGGTAATACGGAAGGTCCAGGCGTTATCCGGATTTATTGGGTTTAAAGGGAGCGTAGGCCGTCTGTTAAGCGTGTTGTGAAATGTAGATGCTCAACATCTGAATTGCAGCGCGAACTGGCAGACTTGAGTGTGCGCAACGTAGGCGGAATTCGTGGTGTAGCGGTGAAATGCTTAGATATCACGAAGAACTCCGATTGCGAAGGCAGCTTACGGGAGCACAACTGACGCTGAAGCTCGAAAGTGCGGGTATCGAACAGGATTAGATACCCTGGTAGTCCGCACGGTAAACGATGGATGCCCGCTGTTGACCCACCTGGGCCAGCGGCCAAGCGAAAGCATTAAGCATCCCACCTGGGGAGTACGCCGGCAACGGTGAAACTCAAAGGAATTGACGGGGGCCCGCACAAGCGGAGGAACATGTGGTTTAATTCGATGATACGCGAGGAACCTTACCCGGGCTTGAATTGCAGAGGAAAGATCCAGAGATGGTGATGCCCTTCGGGGCCTCTGTGAAGGTGCTGCATGGTTGTCGTCAGCTCGTGCCGTGAGGTGTCGGCTTAAGTGCCATAACGAGCGCAACCCCTTTCTTTAGTTGCCATCAGGTCATGCTGGGCACTCTGGAGATACTGCCACCGTAAGGTGTGAGGAAGGTGGGGATGACGTCAAATCAGCACGGCCCTTACGTCCGGGGCTACACACGTGTTACAATGGCCGGTACAGAGAGACGGTTGCTTGCAAAAGTAATCCAATCCTTAAAGCCGGTCCCAGTTCGGACTGAGGTCTGCAACCCGACCTCACGAAGCTGGATTCGCTAGTAATCGCGCATCAGCCATGGCGCGGTGAATACGTTCCCGGGCCTTGTACACACCGCCCGTCAAGCCATGAAAGCCGGGGGTGCCTGAAGTCCGTGACCGCAAGGAACGGCCTAGGGCAAAACTGGTAATTGGGGCTAAGTCGTAACAAGGTAGCCGTACCGGAAGGTGCGGCTGGAACACCTCCTTTCTGGAGACGATTTTCCGACAAAGGATTATATATAAGGATAGAACAAGAGTTTGGTTCTTTTCCTTCTTGTACTCACTGAACTGTTTATACATATAAGAGAAATAAGGAAGCTGGGCACAATAAGCCCACGTAGCTTGAATGAACCAGCTGGAAGATATAGTCCTATAGCTCAGTTGGTTAGAGCGCCACACTGATAATGTGGAGGTCGGCAGTTCAAGTCTGCCTGGGACTACTCCTTAAAATCCCACGGGGGATTAGCTCAGCTGGCTAGAGCACCTGCTTTGCAAGCAGGGGGTCAACGGTTCGAATCCGTTATTCTCCACACAAGGAACATGCTTTTGATTAAGTATATGTATTCCACATAGATCTTTGACATATTGACACAAGCAAAACTGTAAAGTAACAAAGTTCAAACTTTGAAATCAACAAATCGCAAGATTTTTTAGATTTCACTTAACAGCTGAAAGTATGAGCAACCTCATGACATTTACTGTCATGTTGGCGAAAGAAAGTAAGAAAGGGCGTATGGTGGATGCCTAGGCTCACAGAGACGATGAAGGACGTGATAAGCTGCGATAAGCTTCGGGTAGGTGCAAATAGCCGTTGATCCGAAGATTTCCGAATGGGACAACCCGTCTGTCTGAAGGACAGTCACTCACGCCAGTCGTGAGGGTTAACCCGGGGAACTGAAACATCTTAGTACCCGGAGGAAGAGAAAATAAATAATGATTCCCCTAGTAGTGGCGAGCGAACGGGGAACAGCCCAAACCGGTGATGTGGCAACGCACCGCCGGGGTTGTAGGACCACGCTGTTGTACGGCAACAATGAACAGAATGAACTGGAAAGTTCAGCCATAGCGGGTGATAGCCCCTTATGTGAAGTTGAAACCGGCATAGTGGTATCCTGAGTAACGCGGAGCACGAGGAATTCTGCGCGAATCTGCCGGGACCATCCGGTAAGGCTAAATACTCCTGTGAGACCGATAGTGTACCAGTACCGTGAGGGAAAGGTGAAAAGAACTTCGATAAGAAGAGTGAAATAGTTCCTGAAACCATACGCTTACAAGCGGTCGGAGCTGAGCAATCAGTGACGGCGTGCCTTTTGCATAATGAACCTACGAGTTACCATCTCTGGCAAGGTTAAGGGGTTAAGCCCCGCAACCGCAGTGAAAGCGAGCCTGAACAGGGCGTTTAGTCAGAGGGGGTAGACGCGAAACCAAGTGATCTACACTTGACCAGGATGAAGTTCCGGTAACACGGAATGGAGGTCCGAACCAATAAGCGTTGAAAAGCTTCTGGATGAGTTGAGTGTAGGAGTGAAAGGCCAATCAAACTTGGAGATAGCTCGTACTCCCCGAAAGGCATTTAGGTGCCGCGTGTATCGATCCTCATGAGAGGTAGAGCGACCGATAGGTCAAGAGGGCTTCACCGCCTATCAAGACCTGACGAACTCCGAATGCTCATGAGCAGCAGATATGCAGTAAGGGGGCGGGTGCTAAGGTCCGTCCCCGAGAGGAGAAGAATCCAGACCGCCGTCTAAGGTCCCCAAATTCTGTCTAAGTTAGTCTAACGAAGTCTGGTCCCAGTGACAGCTAGGATGTTGGCTTGGAAGCAGCCATTCATTCAAAGAGTGCGTAACAGCTCACTAGTCGAGGGTCCGGGCATGGATAATAATCGGGTATAAGGCAGGTACCGAAGACGCGGGATAGTAATAATAAAAGTATCGGTAGGGGAGCATTCCATATGCGTCGAATGGAGAAGATAACTGATCCTGGAGCGTATGGAAAAGCAAATGTAGGTATAAGTAACGATTAGAGGGGTAAGATCCCCCTCCGCCAAAAGTCTAAGGTTTCCCAGGCAATGTTAATCAGCCTGGGGTTAGTCGGGTCCTAAGTCTCAGCCGAAGGGCGAGGGCGATGGCAGAAACGGTTAATATTCCGTTACTACCATAGGGAGTGACGTGGAGACGGAGCAGTGACACAGCCGCGGGGTGACGGAAGTCCCCGTTAAAGGGTGTAGATGTTGAGGAAGGCAGGCAAATCCACCTTCCGAGTCGAACCTGATAGTACGGCCTCCCCTTCGGGGGAAGCTGATAGCGCTGGTAAGCATACTCCCGAGAAAATCCGCTAAACTTAATCCCTGTGGTACCCGTACCGCAATCCGACACAGGTAGACGGGTAGAACATACTAAGGCGTTGAGAGATTCATGGTTAAGGAACTAGGCAAATTAACCCCGTAACTTCGGGATAAGGGGTCCTCTCCTCCGGGAGAGGCGCAGAGAATAGGTCCAGGCAACTGTTTAACAAAAACACAGGGCTGTGCTAACTCGAAAGATGAAGTATACAGTCTGACACCTGCCCGGTGCCGGAAGGTTAAGAGGAGATGTCATTCCTTTAAGGATGCAGCATTGAATTGAAGCCCCGGTAAACGGCGGCCGTAACTATAACGGTCCTAAGGTAGCGAAATTCCTTGTCGGGTAAGTTCCGACCTGCACGAATGGTGTAATGATCCGGACGCTGTCTCAACCATGAGCTCAGTGAAATTGTAGTATCGGTGAAGATGCCGATTACCCGCGATGGGACGAAAAGACCCCGTGAACCTTTACTACAGCTTAGCATTGACCTTGGTCATCCGATGTGTAGGATAGGCCGGAGGCTTTGAAGCGTGCGCGCCAGCGTATGTGGAGCCATCCTTGAAATACGGCCCTTTGGCTGTCTGAGGTCTAACTCGCTTTTGCGAGGACATTGTTTGGTGGGTAGTTTGACTGGGGTGGTCGCCTCCAAAAGCGTAACGGAGGCTTCCAAAGGTGCCCTCGGGTCGATTGGTAACCGACCTAATAGAGTGCAATGGCATAAGGGCGCTTGACTGGGAGGCAGACATGCCGAGCAGGCAGGAAACTGGGGCATAGTGATCCGGCGGATGTGTATGGAAACTCCGTCGCTCAAAGGATAAAAGGTACTCCGGGGATAACAGGCTGATCCCCCCCAAGAGCTCATATCGACGGGGTGGTTTGGCACCTCGATGTCGGCTCGTCACATCCTGGGGCTGGAGAAGGTCCCAAGGGTTGGGCTGTTCGCCCATTAAAGTGGCACGCGAGCTGGGTTCAGAACGTCGTGAGACAGTTCGGTCTCTATCTATCGTGGGCGTGGGAGTTTTGAGTGGTGCCGTCACTAGTACGAGAGGACCGTGATGGACAGACCTCCGGTTTACCAGTTGTGCCGCCAGGCGCACCGCTGGGTAGCTGAGTCTGGAATGGATAAGCGCTGAAAGCATCTAAGTGCGAAGCCAGCCGCGAGATTAGAACTCCATAGAGGGTCGTTGAAGACGACAACGTTGATAGGGTGCAGGTGTAAAGACGGTGACGTCAAAGCCGAGCACTACTAATTGCCCGAAACTTTCTTTCGGAAGGTCATACTTTGAGTTGTTTAAGATTATAGTGGGAACCTTGTTCCTTACGGTTTGCTTGTGAAAAATACGTCATAACCCATATCAGGTGGTTATTGCTGTGGTGTCCCACCTCTTCCCATTCCGAACAGAGAAGTTAAGCCCACTTGCGCCGATGGTACTGCAATGCAATGCGGGAGAGTAGGAAGCCGCCTTCTTTTACTGAAGCCTCGAGGATAGAGATATCTTTCGAGGCTTTTTTGCTTTTATTGGAACGTTCCGATAATTATGTTAATTCTGAGTAATCTGATAAATCTTAAAACAATGTTAGGATATTATCTGAAGAGAATCATCTTATGGGTGTTTCGCATGGGCTACTCACGTGGCTTTGGTGTGCAATCACCTTCAGCATATAGCTTTCTCCGCTATGTGGTGAATGAACATTATCCATATTATGCATATCAGAATTTGAAAAAAGAGTCGGGTAATGTTAATCCGCTTATTACCAAACTGTCTTGCCTTTATTTTAGATTGGCGAATTTCTGTCAGTCTGAAGTTTGGTATGATTATAAAGCTGGCAATGATATCTATAAGAGATATGTTGTTGCTGGATGTAAATCAACATCATTTGTATCTTTTAATGAAGTCGATGATATTGATACTTTCCATATAGCAAGAATCTCACTTTTGGGTGATTATGAAAAAGTGTATAATCATTTAGCTTCAATTGCTAGTAATGAGTCATTACTTATTATAGAGGGTATTAAGAGAAATAAAATAACACGTAATTTTTGGAAACAAGTAATAGAAGATAATCGCACTTTTGTAACGTATGATTTATATTATTGTGGTGTCGTTTTCTTTGATTCAAATAAGTGTAAATGCAATTATAAGGTGAATTTCTGACAATATATGCCTTTAAAGCTATAAAATTCATAATAATCATAGCTATTTATAAAAATATTTGTATATTTTCTTGTGAATAAAATATATTTTGTTATTTTTGCACGCAAAATTAAAGACAAATATAATTGAACACTATGTATTGGACACTGGAATTAGCTTCAAAGTTGGAAGATGCACCATGGCCTGCAACAAAAGATGAACTGATAGATTATGCTGTCCGTTCAGGTGCGCCACTTGAAGTGTTAGAGAATTTGCAGGAAATAGAAGACGAGGGTGATGTCTATGAAAGTATAGAGGACATCTGGCCAGATTATCCTTCAAAGGATGATTTCTTATGGAATGATGATGAGTATTAAATAAACTCTGATAAAACATGAAGGTCACTCAGTTATGAGTGACCTTTTTGTGTTTTATTATATTTATAATAATTTTGTTGATTGTACGTTATATTACCGTGCGCAGTTTTACAAGATTTATATTTACGATTATTTTCACTTTCGTCTTTCTCGGGATGAAAGCGCAATATGATGTGGCTTTCAGTCATTACTTTGATATGGAACCATCTTTTAATCCTGCATCTGTCGGAAAATATAATAAGTTGAACATTAATGCTGCTTATGCTATGGATATGGCTGGATTTGAACATAATCCGCAGACAATGTATGCCGCTGCTGATATTCCATTCTACTTTATGAGGGCGTACAATGGAGCTGGAGTACAGTTTATGAATGACAAAATAGGATTGTTTACTCATAAAAAACTGGCGGTGCAATATGCTTACAAACATAAACTTTTTAAGGGAGTGATAAGTGTAGGCGCTCAGGTTGGTATTATTAGTGAAGACTTTGATGGATCTAAAGTGGATTTGAATGAAAGTTCGGATCCTGCATTCTCAACAACTCAACAAAATGGTAATGGACTTGACTTGGCTCTAGGAATGTATTATGTTAGAGGACAATGGTATGCTGGTGTTTCGGCGCAGCACATAAATTCACCTTTGATAAAGCTGGGCGGTACTAATGAACTCAACATAGATCCAACCTATTATTTGACAGGGGGATACAATATAAAGCTTAATAATCCGTTTGTAACAATAAAGCCATCTTGTATTGTGCGAACTGACGGGGCCGCTTATAGAGCTGATATTACCAGTAGGTTGGTGTATAGTCATGAAGACAAAATGATGTATGGAGGACTTTCTTATAGTCCCACTAATTCTGTGACATTTCTGATAGGAGGAACATTCCATGGATTGGTGTTGGGATATAGTTATGAAGTTTATACATCAGCAATTAATCCAGGAAACGGCAGCCATGAACTATTTGTCGGTTATCAGATGGATATAAATATGGTGAAGAAGGGGAAAAACAAACATAAGAATGTGCGCATATTATAAATATATGAAGAATAAAACATTGATATTCATAAGTACAGTTATCGTCGCATTTGCCTTAACAGGTTGTTTTGGAAGTAAAGCAATGTCAATGGCAGGTCGTGGCGGTGAAGTCGTTGGTGTAGGAGGCAAAAGCTTCAGTGAGCCCACACCTTTCGGTATGGTAAAAATTGACAGGGGATTTCTGCACATGGGATTAGACAAGCAGGATTCTCTTTTTGGGGCACCGATTCCAACAAAGGATATTTCTGTTGATGGTTTTTGGATGGATGAAACTGAAGTTACTAATTCTAAATATAAGCAATTTGTGATGTGGGTGCGTGACAGTATCTTACGTACACGACTTGCAGATCCAGCTTATGCCGGAGACGAGAGTTATATGATTTCTGAAGACAAAAATGGTAATGCCATTACTCCACACTTGAATTGGAATAAGCCATTGCCACGTAAGCCTAATGAAGACGAACAACGTGCTATAGAAAGTTTGTATGTTACAAACCCTGTGACAGGAGACAAGCTACTAGACTGGAGACAGATGAACTATCGTTATGAAATATACGATTATACAGCCGCAGCACTTCGACGTAATCGATTAAATCCTGCTGAACGTTCTTTCAATACCGACCGTGGTGTTTCTAATGATGTTGTAATGATATCAAAGGATACTGCTTATGTTGACGACGGTGGAAATATTGTTAGTAAGACTATAGATCGCCAGCGTAGTGGTCCTTGGGATTTCCTTAATACATACATTGTTAACATATATCCTGATACAACATGTTGGGTAAATGATTTTACAAATTCTGATAATGAGATGTATTTGCGTAATTATTATAGCAATCCTGCATATAATGAATATCCAGTTGTCGGTGTGACATGGGAACAGGCAAATGCGTATTGTGCTTGGCGTACGGATTATTTGTTAAAGGGCCTAGGAATAGAGGCTAAGTATGTGCAACGTTATCGCTTGCCCACTGAAGCTGAATGGGAATATGCTGCAAGAGGTAAAGGTGGCAATGAGTTTCCTTGGGACAATGCTGATATGAAGAATGGTAACGGTTGTTATTATGCTAATTTCAAGCCGGATAGAGGAAATTATACCAAAGACGGTAATCTTATTACTAGTAAGGTTGGAATATACGGTTCTAATTCAAACGGACTGTATGACATGGCTGGAAATGTAGCAGAATGGACAAGTACGGTATATACCGCATCTGGTGTAGCTGCAATGAATGACCTGAATCCTGAATTAAAATATAATGCAGCAAAAGAAGACCCATATAGATTGAAAAAGAAAAGTGTGCGAGGTGGTTCTTGGAAAGACCCAGAGAGCTTTATACGCTCTGCGTGGCGTTCTTGGGAATATCAAAACCAACCACGATCATTTATCGGATTCAGATGTGTAAGAAGTCTTGCAAATACAACTAGTACTAAAAAGAAATAACAGATAATGACAGAATATAGTAAATACAATATAGTCTATCGTCTACAAAAGTGGATGGATAGTGTCCCGGGACAGACTTTCCTTAACTATGCATATAGCTGGGGTGCATCAATCGTTGTGCTTGGTGCATTGTTTAAGTTGACTCATCTGCCAGGTGCTAATATTATGTTGTTCTTAGGTATGGGTACTGAAGTTTTGGTGTTTTTTATTTCAGCTTTTGATAGACCTTTTGATAAAACAACAGATGGATTGGATCTGCCAACGCATGTTACAGAAGAGTATCTAGAGGGTAAAACAGAACAAGCTAAACAGGCACAACCTGTGAAATCACAAGTCTCGTTTGCTGATCCTGCTTCTGTTATGCATACTGAATCTACAATAGTAATGCCTTCTGCCAACCCTGATATGGAGGAAGCACAGAATAACTATGTTACCGAACTTAAAAAACTTACAGAAGTTTTGGGAAAAGTAGGTGATCAGAGTTCACGCCTTGCCCGTGATAGTGAGGAAATGGAAAATCTGAATAGAACTCTTACTGGTATAAGTAAGGTTTATGAAATGCAGTTGAAGAGTGCCAGTCAGCAGATTGGGACAATAGATCAGATAAACGAACAGAGCAAATTGCTTGCAAAGCATATCGAACAGCTTAACGGAATTTATACACGTATGATAGAGGCAATGACAATAAATATGCGTGCCGCAGCTCCTACACAAAATACCCAGTTGTAATGGCAATAAAGAAAAGACTTGTATCTCCACGTCAGAAGATGATAAACCTTATGTATATCGTCTTGATGGCAATGCTTGCGCTGAATATATCAACAGAGGTACTTAACGGCTTCTCGATTGTGGAAGAAAGCCTTAATCGTACTACTGATAATTCATCAAAGGAGAATGAGTCTATGTATACCGATTTCGCAAGTCTTATGAAAAAGAATCCTGCGAAGGTAGAAGCGTGGTTTGCTAAGGCTACAGCTGTGAAGCAGATGAGTGACTCGCTATATAATTTCGCGCAGGAACTGAAAGTAGCTATTGTAAAGAAGGCTGATGGTAAAAACGGAAACGTCTATAATATAGAAAATAAGGATAATCTTGAAGCTGCCGGAGAAGTAATGCTTTCACCAATAGGAGGTAAGGGTGGTAAATTGCTTAATGCAATCAATTCATACCGAAATCGCATTGTTGGTATGGTAGCTGATCCGCAACAAAAGAAGATTATCGATAGCAACCTTTCAACGAAGGTCCCAAGACAGTCTAGATTACTAGGGAAGAATTGGCAGGAATATATGTTCGAGAATATGCCTGTGGCTGCATCCATAACACTGTTATCTAAATTGCAGAGTGATGTGCGCTATGCTGAGGGTGAAGTATTGCATACTCTAGTCTCTAATATAGATATGAAAGATATTAGGGTAAACAAACTCTCAGCTTTCGTAATACCTGATAAGACAACTCTTTACCCAGGAGAACGTTTCAGTGCAGATATCGTAATGGCTGCGGTTGACACGACTCAACAACCACAGATATACGTAAATGGACAGCGAATTGCCACACGAAACGGGCAGTATTCATTTACTGCAGGCGGAGTGGGAGAACATTCTTTTGGTGGATATATATTGATGCAAAATCGGAACGGTGATGTATTAAAGAGAAATTTCTTGCAGAAATATAGTGTTATCCCTGCACCAAATAGTGCAACTGTAGCTGCCGACATGATGAATGTTCTTTATGCAGGATATAGTAATCCTATGAGCGTGAGTGTTCCTGGTATTCCTGCAAATGCAGTATCTATATCAATGACAGGTGGTAGTATGGTATCAAAAGGTAACGGACATTTTATAGCTGTACCTTCGGCGGTCGGCAAGGATGTAACAATACATGTAACAGCACGTGATAAGGGGCAGGTGCGTTCTTTGCCTCCGTTTATATTTCATGTGAGAAAGCTTCCTGATCCAACAGCTTATGTAGCTATAGGAACGACAAGGTTTAAGGGTGGAGCGATGTCAAAAGCTTCACTTATTGGAGCGCATGGTATTAATGCTGCAATAGATGACGGACTGCTAGATATACAGTTCAAAGTAGTAAGTTTTGAGACGGTATTCTTTGATAATATGGGAAATGCTATTCCAATAGCTTCGTTGGGTTCAAATTTCTCTGACAGACAGCGTGATACGTTCCGTAGCTTGTCTCGTAATCGAAGATTTTATATAACTCATGTTAAGGCTGTTGGTCCGGATGGAATAACACGTACCCTTAACGGCGCATTAGAAATAATAGTAAGATAAGATGAGAAAGTTATACTTTATGCTATTTATGGCAGTTCTTGCAATGAATGTTTCGGCGCAATCGGCTTTGCGTCGTGCAGAGCAGGCTGAAAAAGCACAGAAGACGAATGCTGATAATGTCACATTGCGCTCGCAGATTTCATTCCCGACATCAGCAGGAATGAATGAGGATGTGGTGTGGCGCAGAGATGTTTATCGCGAGCTAAATCTTAATGATGATGCTAATGCAGGACTTTACTATCCCGCAGAATCATCTGGAAGTCAGATGAACCTTTTTACGTATATCTTTAAACTTATGATGGTGGGACCATCACATGGTGGAATAAATGTATATCAGTATCGTCTTGACGGTAATGAACGCTTCACGGATGATGCACTTGTAAAGCCATTGACGTTTTTGGATGATCATCATATTTTTTATGAGCGAACTGATCGTGGTGTTCATATTGATGATAGTGATATTCCTTCGTCCGAAGTAAAAGGATATTATATAAAGGAATGTTCTTACTATGACCAGATATCAGCAACATTCCATACTAAAATTATAGCTTTATGTCCAATAATGGAGAGAGCTGATGATTTCGGAGATGGAACAACAAAGTATCCTTTGTTCTGGGTTAAATATGATGATTTGGCGCCATTGCTTGCAAAGCGTACAATAATGGTCAGCAACATTAATAATGCTGCAATGATGTCGCTGGATGATTATTTTACAATGAATAGATACAAGGGTAAAATATATAAAACCGCAAATATGCAAGGAAGAAACCTTGCGCAATATTGCAAGAATGACACTGCTTTAAATAAAGAACAGTTACGAATTGAAAATGAGATCGTTTCGTTTGAAAAGAATATTTGGGGTGATCAGGTTAAAAAGGATTCTTTAGATAAGGTAACTAGTGTAGATAAAAAAACATTAAAAGCCTCACGTCCAATGAATCGTAGAAGTTCAGAGAGTAGTACTACAGTCAAAATGCGCAGACAGAAACAATCATCTTCTTCAGCTAGTAATGCTCGTGTGACAGTGAGAAGACAGAGACATTAAAAGAGATTAAACTTATAATAACAATTAATTTTTTGAACAATGAAAAAGATTATTAGTTTACTAGTGTTGGCTATGGCAATTATGTTTGTCTCAACAGCTGATGCACAGATAAAGTTCGGTGTTAAAGGTGGACTTAATTTGACAGATATATCATTTAGCCAAGATGTTTTCAATACATCAAACCGTACAGGTTTCTTTGTTGGTCCAACTGTTAAGTTTACACTTCCTGTTATAGGACTTGGTGTGGATGCTGCAGCCCTTTTCGATCAACGTGATGGTAAGGTTGACGAAACAACAGTGAAACAGCAGTCAATCAACATTCCTGTAAATCTTCGTTATAATATTGGACTTGGTAGCTTAGCTGGAATTTATTTTGCAGCGGGTCCACAGTTTGGCTTTAATGTAGGTGACGATAGTTATAACTGGACTGATGCTAATTCATATAAGAATACGTTCCAGATTAAAAAGTCTAACTTTAGTGTTAATCTCGGAGCAGGAATTACTTTGCTAAAGCATCTAGAAATAGGTGCAGCATACAATATCGTATGTGGTAAGACTGGTGAAATAAATGTATGGGATGCATCAAAAAAGGCAATAACAAATACTACTCGTAGCCGTTATAATTCATGGCAGATAAGTGCTGCTTATTATTTCTAAGCCTAGTCAACGAAAAGATATATTTTTATATAAATGTAAAAAAGCAGATATCCTGATACGAATATCTGCTTTTTTTTGTTTATCTTTGTGTGCCTATGAAGTATGTTGAAGTCATTTTACCGCTACCTCTTGACGGGACGTTTACATATGCCGTTGGCGATGCTTTGTCGTCAAGGGTAAAATCTGGTGTCCGCTTACTAGTTCCATTGGGAAAGAGTAAACGTTATATTGGCGTAGCTGTAAGGATGACTGACGTAAAGCCTGATTTTGATGTAAAAGAGGTTATTGATGTTTTGGATGATAAACCCGTAGTACTTCTAAATCAACTTAAATTGTGGCAATGGATTTCTAATTATTATCTATCTCCACTTGGGGATATATTTAAAGCAGCATTGCCTTCAGGACTAAAAACGCAAGATAGTTATAAACCAAAGACAGAACAATACGTTGGATTAACTGAACCTTACCGCAATGAGCAGGCTTTACATATAGCTATAAATACTCTTTCTCGTGCAACTAAGCAGCAGAAAGCTTTTATTGATTTTCTGGCTATGTCGCATTGGGATAGTTTGAGTGGTACAGCTAATACTGAGGATATTGTTGAGATAACGAAGGAAGAACTGATGAACTTCAGCCATTGCAATGCTCCATCAATAAAGAATCTTATTGAAAGAAAGATTTTATATACATACGAGAAAGAAGTTGGAAGACTTAACAATGGGGGAGAAACGCACTTTGAGAATATAAAGCAACTAAATAAGTTTCAGACAAAAGCGTTTGATGAAATAAATTCTCAGTTTGAAGAAAAAAAAGTAGTTCTTCTGCATGGTGTTACTTCGAGTGGTAAAACAGAGATATACATACATCTTATTAAACAAGCTTTGGAAGAGCATAAGCAAGTGTTATATCTATTACCTGAAATAGCGTTAACGGTGCAGATCATGGAACGACTCAAAAGAGTCTTCGGAGATCGTTTAGGCATTTATCATTCCAAATATAGTGATGCAGAAAGGGTAGAAATATGGAATAAACAGCTTTCTGACTCTCATTATGATGTTATCCTTGGTGCGAGAAGTGCTGTCTTTTTGCCGTTTACTAACTTAGGATTGGTCATTATTGATGAAGAACATGAGACTAGTTTTAAACAGCAAGATCCTGCACCACGTTATCATGCCAGGAGTGCAGCTATAGTTTTGGCAGGAATGTATGGCGCAAAAACGTTACTTGGAACGGCTACACCATCTATGGAAAGCTATTACAATGCTCAACAGGGAAAGTATGGATTGGTTGAGCTGAAGAAACGTTTTGCAGGAATAGAACTTCCTGAAATCAGAGTTGTCGATATTAAGGATTTGCAGCATAGAAAGATGATGCAAGGACCTTTCTCACCACAGATGTTGACTGCAATTAATAATGCTTTACAGAGTGGCAAGCAAGTAATATTGTTTCAAAATAGACGCGGATTTGCGCCTATGATTGAGTGTCGCGAATGTGGTTGGGTTCCAAAATGCTCAAATTGCGATGTGTCACTTACTTACCATAAAAATCTAAATCAGCTGACTTGCCATTATTGTGGTTTCACATATACTGTACCAAAGGTGTGTCCTAACTGCGGCAGTGAAAAAATCAATGGTCGAGGTTATGGTACAGAAAAGATAGAAGAACGTATCTGTGATATATTCCCTGATGCTCGAGTTGCCAGAATGGACCTTGATACTACTCGTACACGTAATGCTTATGAGAGAATAATTACTGATTTCTCTACTGGTAAGACGAATATTCTTATCGGAACACAGATGATAAGCAAAGGACTAGACTTTGATAATGTCAGTGTGGTAGGAATACTTAATGCTGACTCAATGTTGAATTATCCTGATTTCAGGGCTTATGAACATGCTTTCATGATGATGAGTCAGGTGAGTGGACGAGCAGGACGAAAGGGTGATCAGGGACTTGTCATGCTACAGACAAAGAGTGTTGACTTGCCCGTAATTGATCAGGTGGTTAACCATGATTTCAAGAACTTTCAGAAAGATTTACTTGATGAACGTGCTGTATTTCATTATCCACCTTTTTATCATCTTGTGTATGTATTCTTAAAACATTCAAAGAATGAAGTTGTTGAATCGGCTGGATTGGAAATGGGTAGTAGATTGAGACAGTATTTAGGTGATAGAATACTTGGACCTGATAAACCTGCTGTTGCTCGTGTAAAGGCTATGAATATACGAAAGATTATAATCAAACTAGAGAATGGTATCAATCAAAAGCAAGTAAGGGAAGTGCTGCATTATGTGCAAAAACAAATAATGCAGGACAAACGTTACGCTGCCCTGCATATATATTATGATGTAGATCCGTTGTAGGTTTACAAGTCGATGTCAAGACCTACTCCCAGTACTTTATTTGTACGAGTGAAGTCATCACTGCATTGTGCGCTGATAGAACTTCCAGCGGCAGCGATTGTCTGTGTGTATTCTTTCTTAAAGTGGCTGTAGTTAGTCCAGAAATAAGCGATATTAAGACTTGCGTTCTTTGTAACTTTTATCTTTGCTCCAAAACCGTAAGAATAACTGCTTGTTACGAAACTCATATCGTTAAGATAAGTTCCGTCACCAAGTCCGTATTTAGTGCGCTGCATACCGCCACTGATTGTAATACCCTTTGTGATGTCCCATTCTGCACCAGCAAGATACTCCTGTGTATTTCCAGAAAGATATTTCTGTTTGTCATTAGCCATCTTTGCGTCCTTGTCAAAGAAGTAATGATATGAAGCCATTACACGAACAGAAGGTAATACTTCGTATTGTGCTCCAATAGTAAACACTCCAGGAAGGTCGTTTGGAGTGTTGACTCCGTTTTGAAACAAATGTGTATCATCAACCTTTGTATCGTTCTCGATGTTCAGGTGATTAGTGAATTCAAGACGTGTACCTAAATTCCATTTCCCGTATTTAACATCAAGACCTATAATTGGAGTTATCCCCCATCCTGTCTGTGTGCAGTCAAGGTAACGATCAGCGAAGTTTGGTTGTGCTTCAGCCATATTCTTTGCTCCTGTTTGATATGCTTCAGCTGCAGCTGCCAACTGAGCCTTTACTGTTGGGTCAGTAGTTGCTGCTGCTTGTGCTGAATATGTGTCAGACTTTGTTTGGTAGTTTTTTGCTGCGGCTCCGATATAATCATATAGTTTCTGGTCGTTCCCATCTATATTTGCACGGATATTTGTGATGCTCCCTTGATATTTATTATATATATAGTTGAATCTGAAACCACCATAAGCAGCAATGTGTTCATTAAACTTATAAGTTGTTCCCAACTGAAGACCGAATACATATTGCTGACCTTTTATATAGCTGTCTACGCCATACTGAGTTGTTGTGATTCCCATCTTCTGGAGCATTGCAGGAATAAGAGCGATCTGACGTTCAAAAGAACCTAAACCGTCATTGAACGTACATTTACCACCGCCACCAATTAGTGAGAATCCCATTTGAAATCCCCATTTATCGTAGTTTTTTGCTACTTGGAATGAAGGAATAAAAGGCACAGAAGCCTCTCCTTTGAACTTTTTGTTACCATTATCATCACCACCATTCATTTTTAATGGCTGATAATATGGTGTTCCTTGTAATCCAGGTATTGTCATTCCACTTACTATAGTACGTGTTTGATATGCATTCTGAACGTTGAAAGATAGGTGTAATCCTTTGCTTAGAAAAGCTACACCAGCAGGGTTCGAATAAACACCATCAATGCCAATTGCACCATCACGTGCGAAGTTGCGATTGAATGCAATGTTGTTGTTTGTGTTTGTGAGCAGTCCGCCGGCCCAAATTGATTGTGAGGCAGAAACTGCAAGTGCTATAAAAGCAAATTTTAATTTATTCATTTTAAAAACCTATAAAAAAATTCGTCGCAAAGTTACCTGAATTGTTCTAAATGCAACAAAATATGCTGTTTATTTAAAACCAGTTAACAATTGCAAACGATATTTATGCTCATATAGGTAATTTTGTGCAAGAATGTTGCACATATTAAAAAATAATGTGCAACAACTATACAGAGAAAGTATCAGGTATGGTATTTTTCTTAAGTTCAGGATATTGTATTCTTGTGTGGTAAATAGCTTTCAGACGTTCTATCAGAATATGTTTAGCAACACTTATGTCACGGAACGTGATAGGACATTCTGTGAAATATCCAGCTGATACTTTCTCGTCAATGAGTTTGTTTACCATGTTGCTTATGCTTTCTTCGGTATATTCTTCCAAAGATCTCGAAGCAGCCTCAGTAGTATCAGCCATCATAAGTATTGCCTGTTCACGAGTGAATGGATTTGGGCCAGGATATTCAAATATTTTTTCGTCAACCTCTTCGTCGGGATGTTCATTCTTATATTTAATATAAAAATATTTTGCCATACTCTTGCCATGATGCGTTAGTATGAAATCCTTTATCATGTTTGGTAAACCATATTTTTCGGCAAGTTTTACTCCATCATTAACGTGGCTAATAATAATTCTTGCACTTTCTTCACATCGCATATTGTTGTGAGGATTCACACCAGCTTGGTTCTCTGTAAAGAATACTGGATTTAAAATCTTTCCAATATCATGATATAATGCACCCGTACGCACGAGTAGACTTTCTGCACCAATTTTGTTTGCTATTTCTGCAGCTAAATTTCCTACTGTTATTGAGTGCTGGAATGTACCCGGAGCGATTTCGCTTAGATCCCTAAGTATACCTCTGTTAGTATTTGAAAGTTCAAATAGTGAAACGTCTGATACAAATCCGAAGGTTCTTTCTATCAAGTACATCAATGGATATGCAAGCAAAAGGAATATTCCGTTGAATACGAAATGCAAATACATGTCATGATCCATTTTCAATACATCATTGTTCTGTATCATCTGTAATGCAAAATATACTATGATACTTCCGATATTAACTAATAACGCCGTTTTGAAAACCTGTGCTCTCTTCGACATTTCTCTAAGTGAGTATATCGCAATCAGTCCTGCAACTAGTTGGATGATGATAAATTCATACTGATATTTCACAGCTGCGGCACATATCAGAACCATCGTGGCATGGGCAATGAACGCCGTTCGAGAATCCATGAACACACGTACAAAAATAGGAACCATGGCAAACGGTATTATATACACACTAAATATGTTATGCACCATCATTATTGATACCAAAACCGGAAATATTGTTATGATTGAATAGAGCATCATAATGCTTCGAGGCTTAGAAAAATAATCTTGCCGGAACAGTGCCAGATATATCGTTAATAGCGTAATCAATATGGTTACATACATTATCTGTCCTATTAGTGTGCTTGTAATCTCGGTTACTGTGGCATTGCGTCGCTGCATTTCACGTTCAAACGAGCTTAGTACTCTATATGTATATTCATCAATAATTTCACCTCGGTCAATGATTTTTTGTCCGCTCATAACCATTCCACTTGCAATAGGAATACTCCCTAATAGATCGTTTCTTTCGGCGCTGCATCTTTTTTTGTCGTAAGATAGGTTTGCTAAAATATAATCCGTTAGGTCGCATTTTTGCAATTCAAGTCTGTAGTTAGCAAGTTCTGGATCTTTAAGCATATCCTCATATGCTGTCATCGTAGAGTATAACTTATTTATCTGAACACTTTTTGCTTGTTTTCCCGCAACAACTCTAATCATATTTGTAGTATCCCTTGCCATACTACTGTATTCCGGTGTGTTTATAATTCCTTTTTGATAAATCTTTTGTAGTTTATTAGCGATAATATTTATGTATTCAATAGGCATTCCTTCTATACCAGACTTGAAATCATTCTTGAATTTAGCGATTTCGTTTCGTGCAATATTCATATTGAAGTTGTAGTATGGCTCGAAATGTTTCAACATAGAGTCTTGTTCAGACTTTATGTTTTCGTCAGTCTTGTAGATTGGAAAATCAAATTTAGCAATGAATGAACCATACATCCATGGTTTGCCAATGTCATATTTCATTCTTTGTGCTTCATTGCGTGGCATAAACCAAACAATTACCAAAACCGATATTGCTATTAGAGCAGTTCGCGTAAATATATTGCGCCAATATTTGCTCTCGTATTTCATTATTATATTCATTATTTCTTGTATTATCTGTTTTACAATGCGAAAATACTAAAAAAATACGCAATACTGAAAAAAATATATTAATTTTGCACAAAATTATTATCTTTAGATATGTCAGAAAGAAAAGTAAGGGTGCGTTTTGCACCTAGTCCGACTGGTGCTTTGCATATCGGCGGTGTGCGCACAGCCCTTTATAATTACCTCTTTGCGCGTCAGCATGGAGGTGAACTTGTATTCAGAATAGAAGATACTGACTCCCATCGTTTTGTTGAAGGTGCCGAGGAATATATCCTTGAGTCATTCCGTTGGCTTGGTATAAAGTTTGATGAAGGTGTCAGTTTCGGTGGCAAACATGGACCTTATCGTCAGAGTGAGCGCCGTGATATTTATAAGCAGTATGTTAAGTTGTTGCTTGACAACAGTAATGCTTATGTTGCTTTTGACACTCCTGAGGAATTGGAGGCAAAACACACTGAAATACATAACTTTCAATATGATGCACATACTCGTCTTCTGATGCGTAATTCGCTTACTCTCTCAAAAGAGGAAGTAGATAAGTTGATAGAGGATGGAGTTCAATATACTGTTCGTTTCAAGATTGAACCTGGAATTGATGTTCACGTCAATGACATGATTCGTGGCGACGTTGTTATTAAGAGTGATATCCTTGATGATAAAGTGCTTTATAAGAGTGCTGACGAACTTCCTACTTATCATTTGGCAAATATAGTTGATGACCACTTGATGGAAATCACACATGTTATCCGTGGTGAGGAATGGTTGCCTAGTGCACCATTGCACGTATTGCTCTATAGAGCTTTCGGTTGGGAAGATACAATGCCACGTTTTGCACATCTTCCATTGTTGTTGAAACCAGAAGGCAAAGGCAAACTCAGTAAGCGTGATGGTGATCGTCTTGGTTTCCCTGTATTTCCATTGGAATGGCATGATCCAAAGACTGGTGAAGTTTCGTCAGGTTATCGTGAAAATGGTTACTTCCCAGAGGCTGTTGTTAACTTTCTAGCTCTTCTTGGTTGGAATCCTGGTACAGAACAGGAACTATTCTCACTTGATGAACTTGTTAAAGTGTTTGATATCAGTAGATGTTCGAAAGCAGGTGCTAAGTTTGATTTTCAGAAAGGCATTTGGTTTAATCATGAGTATATTCTTCGCAAAAGCGATGATGAGATTGCTGCATTGTTTGCGCCTATTGTTGCCGATAATGGAGTTAATGAAACTATTGAAAGAATCACAGAGGTTGTTCACATGATGAAGGACCGTGTGAATTTCGTAAATGAATTGTGGCCATTATGTTCTTTCTTCTTTGTTCAACCGTCTGAGTATGATGAAAAGACGGTGAAGAAGCGTTGGAAAGAATATTCAGCTCAGCAGATGACAGAATTGGCAGAAGTGCTTGAGGGTATCGAGGATTTCTCTGTAGAATGTCAGGAGTCTGTTGTAATGAAGTGGGTAGAAGAAAAAGAATATAAGTTAGGTGACGTTATGAATGCGTTCCGACTAACTCTTGTTGGCATAGGAAAGGGACCGGGCATGTTTGATATTTCCGCTTTCCTTGGAAAGGAAGAGACTCTAATGCGTTTGCGTAAGGCAATCGAAGTATTGAAGTAACTAAACAACAAGAAGAAATAACCATCAGAGATAGTGTATAATATAATAATATACCTTTATCTTTTAGGGGTGGCAATCGCAAGCCTCTTTAGTAAGAAAGTTAAGAAAATGTGGGCTGGCGAACGCAAGGCCATAGATATCTTGAAAGAGGAAGTAGATCCAGATGCTAAATACATTTGGTTTCATGCAGCTTCGCTTGGAGAGTTTGAACAGGGGCGACCGTTGATAGAAAGTATACGTAAAGATTATCCTGAATACAAGATACTTCTTACTTTCTTTTCTCCTTCGGGTTATGAAGTGAGAAAAAATTATGAGGGTGCAGATATCATTTGCTACTTGCCTTTGGATACAATACGCAATGCGCGTCGTTTCCTTCGTGCTGTTAGACCAGTGATGGCATTCTTTATAAAGTATGAATTCTGGTATAATTATCTACACATACTAAAGCATCGCAATATACCTGTATACAGTGTAAGTAGTATTTTCCGTCCGGATCAGGTATTCTTTAAGTGGTATGGTCGCCAGTATCGCACAGTATTGAAATGTTTCACTCATTTCTTTGTACAGAATAATGAGAGCAAGGAATTGCTAGGCAAATTTGGTATAACTGAAGTTGATGTCGTTGGTGATACCCGTTTCGACCGTGTACTCCAGATAAAGGAAGCCAGCAAGCATTTGCCTATAGTGGAGAGTTTCACAAAAAATGCCAAGAAGGTCTTTGTAGCAGGTTCATCATGGCAGCCTGATGAGGAGATTTTTCTAAAGTATTTTAATAATAGAAGCGATTGGAAACTTATCATTGCGCCTCATGTGATAGGTGAGGATCATATAAAACAGATTCTTAACCATGTTGAAGGTCGCAAAGTGGTGCGTTATACTCAAGCTAATGTAGACAATGTTGCCGATGCTGAGATTTTGATTATCGACTGTTTCGGTCTGTTGTCTTCTATATATAATTATGGTACTGTATCTTATGTCGGCGGTGGCTTCGGTGTTGGAATTCATAATGTATTGGAAGCAGCCGTGTGGGACATTCCTGTTATCTTTGGTCCAAACAATAAGCATTTCCAAGAAGCTCAAGGATTGATGAAGGCTAACGGAGGATTTGAGATTACAGATTATGACAGTTTCTGTGAATTTATGTCGAAGTTTGAACATGGAGATGAATTCTTAGAGAACTCTGGTAAGTCGGCAGGAAAGTTCGTTATGAGTCTTTCAGGAGCATCAAATAAAGTGATATCCTATATATCTTTATGATAAAAGAATAAACTAAAATAGCGGTTCTTTCATAGAACCGCTATTTTTTATTTTATAATTCTGTAATAATCTTCTTTTCTTGGTTTCACCGTGTGGGGGTGGGCTGAAGCATAGCCAAGTGATATCGCTCCTATTCCAACCACATCGTCAGGTAGTCCCCATTCTTTTAGTAACTGTTTTCCTTCTTCCGTTTCAAACATTGCGTCTTCTCGGTTTATCCAACAACTAGCTAGACCTATAGAGTGAGCGGCGAGCATCATATTGCCGATAACTAAACTTCCGTCTTTTACGTTATTTCCCCATTCTGCAGTACCAAATACGATTATTATTGTTGGTGCTCCGTAATAAGGATCAGCTTCAGTTCCCATAAGCTTTGCGTTCATTTTTCTCAGCATATCGCAAGTTTCCTTGTTCTGAACTGCTACGATCCAAGGATCTTGTTTCCCCTTACCCGATGCAGCCCATGTTCCAGCTTCAAGAACAGTTTTCAATTCCTCGTCGTTTATTTGTTCAGGTTTGAAACGTCTAATACTTCTACGTTCTCTAATTGCTTTTATAACTTCGTTGTCCATAATCTAGTTATTTAATATGATGTAGCAAATTTACTAATTATATTGTAATCATTTGTGAAATATATCATCTTTTTTGATTTCCACCACTTTACCATATTTTGCAAGAGTATCACGGTTTAAGGTTTTCATGTTTCCTACAATATAATATATTATAGGTCTGTTTTTTACATAATCGTCGTAAAACTTCTTGCAGTCACCAAAGCCAAGTTTTGGAATTATAGATGTTGCTGCTGTATTTGGATCCGCAGTATAGCCCTTCATTATATATGAGTCAATGATGCTACCCATACTGCGAAAGTCTGGATAATGGTTATTAATGCTATTTATCTCAGACTGTTTTGCTGCCATGATATTTTTTTCTCTTAACGGCATGTTCTTATATAAGCTGTCAAGAACTTCAAATGCAGCCATGCTCTTGTCTGATTGTACTCCCATTTTTGATGAGAATCCTGTAGGGTAATCTGCGCAGTGAGGCAATGATGGTATCTGTGTATATCCGTGTGAATAGTATGCATAGGCGCGGAATTCTCTTATTTCCTGGAACAATACTGATGACATTCCTGATCCGAAGTAATTTCCCCATAATTCTAATCGTGCACGATCTTCTTCTGTTGGCATTTGCGGCATATTTACGTATGAGCCTATCACTGTCTGGCGTGCTTTCGGATTGTTGTATATATAAATGGTAGGAGTTGGATATGTTTCTAACTTGTAGTTGATGGGTTCATAATCAAGTTTACTTCTGTCTACAGGTATTTCCTGCTTTATCATATTTTCCACTTCTGAGTCATCAAGTTTTCCGCTATACACAATACTCAGATCATAGTTTTGTATGTCTTTAAAAAGATTAATCAAATCCTCAGGCTTGATTTTCTTATAGTCTTTTGCACAGCTTCTCTTGATATATATTGAATTGTTGCCATACATTATCTTCTGTCCCATCATATCGGCAATGTTAGCATTGTCCTTGAATGCTGTCTTTTCATCAAGTTTTTTGTCTTTTATGATTTCGTTGAATTTCTTTTTGTCAGCCTTTGGGCTGTCAAGAAGTTCACGCAGCAGTTTCAGTGATGCTGATAAGTTAGTGTCAAATCCACTCAATGTTATTATAAATCTGCTTCTGTTGGCATCAATGCTATATGAACTTCCTAGTTTCTGCATTGCTTTTGCAAATTCATTCTTGGTGTTTTTTTCAGTTCCTATATTTCCAATATATTCGGCAACGTCACCAATGCGATTATCGTTGTCAATTCCTCTATGGTAAATTAGTTCTACCTTAAACAAATCGTTTGACGGATTCTTAATAGTATAAAGTCTTGCTTTAGGTGCTAATGTTATAGTGTTGACGTCTTTAGCGAAATCAACTAGTTTTGGCTTTATGTCCTGTGTTGGCATCGCCTTGATTTCTTTTGCATATTCTGACTCTTCGCCGGCATGTTTTGGCTTAACAGGAGAGTATCCTGGTTGGCTTACTTTGTCCTTCTTATAATGTCCAAATGTTTTAATTGCCCTTGCATAGTCATCGCTGAAATATTTTGAAGCTACTCGCATGATATCATTACGGCTCACGGCAGCAATATCTTTTCCTTGGTCAAGAACACTATTCCAAGACAAACAATGAGATGCGGCAGTTGTCATTATATCTGCTCGGTTGTCTATATTTTCAAGACTCTCCTGTGCGCTTTTCTCAAGCATCAGTTTAGTTGAATTTAAGAATTCATCTGAAAAATCACCTTTTTTAAGTTTCTCGATTTGTTCGATACACATCTTCTCCGCCTTTTTTCTACTGCCGAAAGGTATGTTTGGCACAAAGCCAACTCCGACTACATTTGTCTCTTTGAATGGTGACATCATTGCTATAGCATACATCACCTTATTGTCATTTCGTAGTGAATCAAGAAGACCTGTTTTAGAGCCGTTGCTAAGAAGTCCCAGTGCAACAGTGAAAGCATTGTAGTCTGAATCTCGATCTATTGGTGCACGATATATTATTCCTCCTGCCTTTACAATAGGTATTGGCAGTTTCAGTTTTATAGTTCCAATGTCTTTAAGTGGCTGCAGTTTATATGGCTGTTCCTGTTCCACGTTTCCAGATCGTAAGCGCCCAAATGTGTTTTCGAGAATATTACTTATTGAGTCTGCATTTACGTCTCCTGTAAGAATAAGTGTCATATTGCTTGCAACATAATATTTGTTGTAGAACTTCTTCATTTCGTCAAGTCTTGGGTTCTTCAGGTTCTCAGTACTTCCGATGATAGAGTAGGCATATGGTGTGCCAGCAAATATCTTTGATTGGGCATCTTCTGCTGGAGCCATTAGCATGTTGTCAGAATACATGTTCTTTTCTTCATATACCGTTTCAAGTTCTCCCTGAAAAAGTCTGAATACTGGTGACATAAGTCTTTCGCTGTTTAGTTTGCACCATTGGCGAATGTATTGTGGTGAAAAGCTATTATGGAATACGGTCTCGTCAAAAGATGTAAATGCGTTTAGACTAGTACCGCCAAATGATGTGATGAGTGAACTGAATTCGTTTGGTATTGCATATTCTCCAGCTTTTATGCTAAGGCGATTTATATCTTTTTGAATGATACTTCTCTGTTTAGCATCTTTTGTTTCTGCAAGAATATCATATTTAGCTGATATGGAATCCAGCCAAGGTTTTTCATTAGTATAATCAATTGTGCCTATTCTGTCTGTTCCTTTAAACATGATGTGCTCAAAGTAATGTGCCATTCCTGTGTTTGGACAGTCTTTTGCTCCTGCCTTCACGATAACGGCTCCATATACTTTAGGTTGTGAATGGTCTTCGTTTATCCAAACAGTCATTCCATTGCTAAGTTTCTTTTCGATTACTTTAAGCGGGTTTACCTGCGCGTTTGCTGTGGCAAAAAACGCAATTGGTATTAGAAAAGCCAATAATTTTCTCATGTGGTTCTTGTTTATTATCTTTAATTACTATCCTGTTGTTATGGCATTTATGTATTTAGTTATTAAGTGCCGTAAACCTTTAGATAATGCAAAATTATTATTTTTTGTCGGTATAATATATGTTGTAGTTACGTTTTTTTCGTTTTTTGTCTTATATCTCTTCTAGATTAACGTAAATAAAGAAAGGCAGATTCCTTTTTTGCTGGATATCCGCCTTTCTTGTTTTTGTATTTATCTTATCCTATAGAGATATATTCTTTACATGGGACATCCATGTTCGTCTTCATCTTCCATATATATACCAAGTTCTCTGCCCATTCTTTTGAGTCCTTCCATAAGGTTTGCTCTTGTGCAGGCAATGTTTATGCGAAGATAACAGAATCCTTCTTTTCGCCCGTACATAGTTCCGCTGTTTATCTTTACTTTTGCATTATCAAGCAATTTTTTCGCAGCTTCGTCGGCGGTGAGTTCTATTCTAGAAATGTCTATCCATACAAGGTATGTTCCTTCAAGGCGTATAACCTCTAGCTTTGGCAGATATTCTGTAAAGAAATCCTTAAGAGTCTTATAGTTATTGTATAGGTATTGATTAAGCTCGTTAAGCCAATCCTCACCGTTGTTGTATGCTTCCTGCAATGCAATTACACCAAACGGATTTACGTCGCATACTTCATTGATGTTCAAAGCTCTATCTATACGTCTGCGCAGAGTTTGATCGCTGCATATAATGTTAGCTATTTGCAGACCCGCAATATTGAATGATTTTGTAGGAGAGTTGAGAATGATGCTGTTGTCACGACATTCATCGCTCACGCTGGCAAACGGTGTGAATGTATATCCTGGCATAATCAGCTCGCAATGTATCTCGTCAGAGATGATCTTAACTCCATTTTTTGCGCAGATGTCATTAATGCGTAGCAATTCTTCTTTGTTCCATACACGTCCTGAAGGATTGTGAGGATTGCAGAGCACGAATACGGTAACCTTTGGATCGGCGCATTTACGTTCAAAGTCGTCGAAATCCATAACAAAGCTGTTGCCATCTCTTTTTAGTGCAGTTTCAGCAACCTCGCAACCACAGTTCTTTATGCTTGTGAAGAAACAGTTGTATGCGGGAGTTTGTATTAGTACCTTATCTCCTTGCATGGTCAGAGCTTGTAATGAAGCTGTCAATGCAGGTACTACGCCTGATGTATATAAAATCCATGAACGGTCTATCTCCCAGTTGTGACGGCGCTTAAACCAATTGGTTATCGCTTCGTAATAACTGTTAGGAACTTGCGTGTAGCCAAAAACACCATGCTCAACACGTTTTCTCAGTGCCTCTATTATACATGGTGCTGTTTCAAAGTCCATGTCGGCTACCCACATTGGGATTACTCCTTCTTCTGGTAAATCCCACTTATATGAGTTTGTACCGCGTCGTTCAATCTGTTTGTCAAAATTGTATTTCATATTTATCTTGTTTCAATAACACAATCTTTACCCTTAGCATATTCATCATAGGTGATTTTGTCAATTTTGTCGGCAGTGATCTTTCCGCTTATAGGATTTTTAATTTCTGTTATTGTTCCAGTTATGCTTGCGTTTATATTAGTACTGTCTTCAAATGTACGGTCACATTCTGCGTCGAATGTGCAGTCCTCAAGAACTATTCCATCAATATAACATAGTGGTTGTTCACCGCTTATGTGGCATCTCACTAACTTTATGTTTTTGCTGTGCCATGCAAGATATTCACCATTTAGCTCAGAATCATAGACTGTCACGTTGTCACATTCCCAAAAACTGTCTTTAGTTGTAATTTTAGCGTTGTGAATCTCTACGTTATGACAATATTGAAACACATATTTTGAATCGCTCACAAGACCGTCTACATATATGTTGCTTGAAAACATGAATGGATAGGTTCCGTCGTGAAGTTCCACATTCTTGAGTTTCAGTCCGTTTACTTTCCAGAAAGTTTCGTCTGCATCATTGATTTTCACATTTTTCAGTTCTAGATTGTTCATCTCTCTGAAGAATTTAGGACCGTCTATCACAGAGTCCTGCATTTTCATATCGTTGCTGTACCAAATGGCAGAACGGCTTTCTGGGGCGAAATAACAGTTTGTTATGATGCTCTTGTCTACATGCCACCAAGGATATTTGCCATAGAATTTGGAATTATCACATTCCAGATTCTCGCAACATTTTATTCCAGATTCACCATCAATAATGGTTATATCCTCAAGTCGTGTATCCTTTTCACCGAAGAGAGGGCGCTCTCCACCAAATTCCTTATTCTTTATTAGTTTCATACTTTTGTTTAATACCTATTTATTTATATAATAAACTCACGGTACAAAGATACAAACATTATACCAAACTTGCTGTATACAAATTACGGATAATTTTCAATGATAAAAGTATGGGGTGTTCCCTGTATGAGAATTTATTTTTAGCTACAGCATTATGTAGTGTTATAATGCTATATTTGATATTGTCGTAACAATAATGTACTATCATTATAACTCCGCGATAATGATTATGAAATATAGCTATTATACCTTTGTATCAATATATTGACAGTAGAAAGACGTACAATATGTTTTCTATCAGTAATGTTGCTAACCTTATTATATATAGATAATTAATCCCTCCCGAATAAAGTCAAAAAGTGAAATCTCTGATTTTATTCGGGTTTATCGCTTTTTCAGGCTGGTTTATTTTGCTTGTAACATAAATGAAAAAAATATGTAAAGGCTTTATAATCTTAATGCAATGAAGGCGAAATATTCCGACGGTACCTTTGCAGCATGATTTAGAAATGATAAAGTCATATTAATTAAAAAACTAAAAAGATGAAAAGAATTTTTATTTCAGTGATGAGCATTATGCTTGCTGCCGCAGGTATGGCACAGGAGACCACTAGCACATTTAAACCAAGTGGAAGTCCAATAGTCACAGTGTTCACTGATTTTAGGGTGCAATCTACTGATGGTAAGACAAACACAGCTTTCGAAATTTCAAGAGCTTACTTAGGTTACGCCTACAACTTCTCACCTTATTTCTCTGCAAAGGCAGTGATGGATGTTACAGATAAAAATAACGGTTATCAGGGTTCTGCTTACACCGCTTATATAAAGAACGCTTACGGAGAATATTCAAGAAACGGACTTACTATAGACTTCGGTTTGATTGGTACCAATACTTTTAATTTACAGGAGGCTTTATGGGGTAAACGTTATCTTTTAAAATCATTCCAAGATCTTAATGGATATGCATCAAGTGCTGATCTTGGATTGGGTATCAAATATCAAATAGCTCCAGAGTTAAGTTTAGATGCTCAGGTTGTAAACGGTGAAGGTTACAAATCATTACAGTCTGACAGTGCGGTTAAAGTTTCTGCCGGATTGACTTATCAGCCAATAAAAAAACTATATCTTCGTGTTTATGGAGATTACCAAAAGAAACATGAAGCTCAGACCACATTCAATGCTATGATAGCTTATAAAGGCGATAATTTCACAGTCGGTGGCGAATACAACTTACAGACTGGTCATAATAAGGTTAAGGACCATAATTTGAATGGATTATCATTCTGGGGGACATACAATCCATGTAAGACATTTGATGTGTTTGCACGCTATGATAACTTGACATCAAAGAAACTGAATGGTGCAAGCAATGGCTGGAATGCAACAGATGGAAACCTTTATACAGCGGGTCTTGAAATAATACCTGCAAAAGGTATTGCAATATCACCTAACGTGCAGATAAGTGATCCTTCTAAGGCTGGTTCTAAAACATCAACAAGTTATCTTGTAAGTTTCAAGTATAGCTTGTAAAACAAAAAGAAGATAGTAATATTACTATAGTCTGTTAATAACTAAAGATAAATTATTTTTTAAATATAAAATTATATGAAAAAGAGTATCGTTTTAGTTGCATTGTTAAGTCTAATGACTTTAGGCAACAAGGTTAGTGCGCAGTCAATATCAGGTGCAGGAGCTACATTCCCTGAACCATTCTATAATGCAGCATTTGCGACTTATCAAAGATTAGCAAATGCAAAAGTAACTTATGGTGGTATTGGTTCAGGTGGTGGTATCCGCAGTCTGAAAGATAAAATTGTAGATTTTGGTGCATCAGATGCATTTCTTACAAATCAAGAACTTCACGAAATGCCAGCTCCTATTGTTCATATTCCTACATGTAGTGGTGCGGTAGTTGTAGCTTACAATCTACCAGGTGTAAAGCAGATTAAGCTTACTCCTACTGTTTTAGCTTCTATTTTCTTAGGACAAATTAGAAATTGGAATCATCCTGCTTTGAAAAAATTGAATCCAGGCGTAAGATTCCCAGATAAGGAAATTACAGTAGTTCATCGTTCTGATGGTAGTGGCACAACGAATATGTTTACAGATTATCTCACTAAGGTAAATAACGTATGGCGTTCTAAGGTAGGTGCTGGTAAGACCGTTAACTGGCCTGTAGGTGTAGGTGCAAAAGGAAACCCTGGTGTTGCAGGTGCAATTCATCAGACACAAGGTTCTATAGGATATATAGGTTCTGAATACGCTTTCGCACAACATGAACCGTCAGCACTTATCCAAAATAAGGCAGGTAAGTTCATCAAGGCTACAGTAGCTTCTACAAGTGCAGCTGGAAAAGGTAAAATCCCAGCAGATACACGTGTTATGCTTACCAACTCTTCTGCTCCAACAGCTTACCCTATCGCTGGTTTTACATGGCTACTAATCTACAAAGATCAGGCTTACAACAACCGCAGTTTAGCTCAGGCTCAGGCAACACTGAAATTGATAGATTGGATGGTAAGTCGCAATGCACAAGGATTGGCTGTTAAAACCAATTATGCTCCACTTCCAGCAGGTGTCGCAGCGAGAGCAAAAGCTATATTACGCACAGTGACTTACAAAGGAAAAAGAATTCTGAAGTAAATGAATAGTGATAAAATTCTAAAACGCGTATTGTTCTTCTCCTCACTGGTTATCGTTATGATAGCCGCGGCGATGGTATTTTCACTGTTCGAGGGGTCGTTACCGTCAATATCCAAGTTTGGATGGCGGTTTCTGATCTCCGATAAGTGGGACCCAACCCAGGGGAGCGAGAACTATGGCGCGTTATTATTTATAGTCGGTACTATACTCACATCAGTTCTGGCTCTTGTTATCGCAATCCCCTTGGCGTTCTGCACATCTCTGTTTGTTGCAGAATATTTTCGCGGTACAAAGCTTGCATCTATTGTTGGCACATTAGTAGATCTGTTGGCTGGTATTCCGTCTATTATATATGGTCTATGGGGTTTCTATATCCTATGTCCGTTAGTAGTTGAGGCTGGTTTAAGTCCGCAGGGATTCGGAATATTCACATCCGCCTTGATACTTGCCATAATGATTGTGCCTTATGCCACATCTTTGAGCAATACAACTATAGCAATGGTGCCAAACGATCTTAAAGAAGCTGCATATGCTTTGGGTGCCACTCGATTGGAAGTGATACGTACGGTTATATTGCCAAATGCTCGTTCTGGAATGACAGCAAGTTATATACTAGCTTTTGGTAGAGCCATTGGAGAGACTTTGGCTGTGACAATGCTTATTGGTAACGAAAATGCAATACCGCATGGACTATTCTCAACAGGTAATACAATGGCTAGTGTTATTGCAAACCAGTTTGGTGAGGCTAGCGGATTACAGTTGAGTGCGTTGATAGAGCTTGCTCTATTACTCTTTGTGATAACTACTATCATCAATGCGATAGGAAAATATATAATTAAAAAGATTGGATAATGGATAATATTATTAATATAGGAAAAACTGCAGGACTGTTATCTTCAATTGGTTATAGAAAAGCTAAAAACAATATCTTCAAGATACTTGTGATGGTATTTTCTTTCCTTACAATCTCTATGGTTTTCCTGATTATCGGTACATTGTTGGTAAAAGGTTACAAACAAATCAATTTGGCTTTCTTTACCCAAGTAGCTCCAGACACTTTTACGGCAATGATGGCTACAGCCAATGGAGAGGTTATCCCTGGAGGAATAGTAAACGGTATACTTGGTTCAATCTATTTGGTTCTTATCGCATCTGCAATAGCAATACCTATGGGAATAGTAATAGGTGTGTATCTTTCAGAAAACAGTAAGAAGAAATATGCCTGTGTGATACGTGATATTGCTGATATTATGCAAGGAGTACCATCAATAGTTATTGGTATTATTGCTTATATATGGGTTGTGGTCCCTTTAACAAAAGGATACTCTGTATTAGCCGGTGGTGTAGCTTTAGCTATTATGATGTTACCTCTTATTGTACGCTCTACCGAGGAGTCGCTCAAAATGGTTCCTGATACTCTCAAAGAGGCGGCTATTGCCCTTGGAACACCTTATTATAAAGTGATATGGCGAGTACTTATTCCTACATCTTTCTCTGGATTGATCAGTGGTATACTGCTTGCAGTGTCACGTGTTTTAGGTGAGACAGCTCCATTGATGCTTACAACATTGGGTAATCCAGATGTAAACTGGAATGTTGCTAAGCCTGGTTCGGCTGTACCATTGCTGATTTGGCAGTTTTATAACGACCCAAACATGGTAAATCTGATATGGAGTTCAACAATATTCCTCATGGGATTTGTGTTGATACTCAATTTGATATCAAAATGGATTGGAGCAAAAAGAAAATAAAAAGAAAATGATGAATACAAAAGAAAATACAACAACACCAGTAATGTCAATAGAAGATATTTCTATTAGCTATGGTGACGACAAGTATGCTGTAAAACATGTCTCAGCAGAGATAGAAGAACATTCTATCACAGCTATTATGGGACCATCTGGATGTGGTAAAACAACTCTATTGAGAGCAATCAACCGTATGCACGAGCTTTATCCAAATATCAGTACAGAAGGAAAAATATTACTTGGCGAAGATAATATATATGAAATGCCAACAATGAATTTGCGACGTAAAATAGGTATGGTATTCCAGCGTCCTAATCCATTCCCCACATTGAGTATATACGATAATGTAATTGCCGGCTATCGTCTTAATGGAATCCGTATGAAAAAACAAGAACGTGATGAAATTGTAGAAAAATCGTTGCGTGACGTTGCCTTGTGGGATGAGGTGAAAGACACATTGCATAGCAAAGGTAACTTCTTGTCTGGTGGTCAGCAACAGAGATTATGTCTCGCTCGTACCATTGCTTTTCGTCCTCAAGTGATATTGCTAGATGAGCCTACTTCAGCTTTAGACCCTATATCAACTTCAAAGATAGAAGACTTGCTCGTTGAATTGAAAAAGGATTATACCATTATAATGGTTACTCATAATATGTCTCAGGCTGCGCGCATTTCAGACAAGTCTATGTTTATGTATCTTGGCGAATTGGTGGAATATGACAATACGAAGAAAATGTTTACAACACCAACAGATCCACGTACAGAGGCATATCTTACAGGTAAGTTTGGATAAAGTTTTATTGATTATAAATTGCTTTGTGCATAAAAAAAATGAAATTATGGCAATAACAAAAGACAATGCATTACATTCTTTATTGAGCCATTTCAACGAAATGGTGGAATTGGTAATGCGCCAGTTGGAAATAGTGAATAAGTTGCTAGTTGATGGTACCACTAATATTCCGACTGAAATTCAACAGGAAATAGAACAGAATGAAAATCGTATAGATGGTTATGAGATCAGTCTTGGCAATGAAATCATAGATATCATTGCATTGCAGAATCCTGTAGCATCTGATATTCGTAAAATAATGTCAGCTTACCAGATGATTTCAAATTTGGAACGTATTGGTGATCAGGTTAAGAATATAGACAAATTCTTGTCTCGTATTGAAGACAAAACGGTTTTTGAACATATGCTACCGGTGCTGTCAAATATGATGGCTTCAAGCATATTGATGGTAAAGAGGTCTGTCTCAGCTTTTGTTAATGATGACAATGATGCGGCTGTCTGGACTATCAAAAACGATGATGTGGTAGATGATATTAATCATAAACTTATAAAGGATACGATCAAGAATAGTCATTATCCAGAAGAAACTCGCCATCTGCTCTTTACGTTTATAAATCTAAATGGAATTATATCTAATATTGAGCGTATTGCCGATCATGCGACAAATATAGCTGAGGCTTCAATATATACGAATATGGGAGAGAACCTGCGACATCCAAAAATTGCAAAAAAAGAAGAAGATAAATAGATTAGACTATTAATTAAATAAACTGGACTTTAATTTTTAGTTGATTGTTCAAATTAGTAGGAAGGTGGGTCGTATCGGTTCGCCTTTTTCTTTTTGTTATATATTTTAATCATGATAACATATTTGTCTTTACTTTTATGCTTAATCGTCAATTAGTGGGGAGATACCAAAAACTCTACTAGAAAAAGTTTTTTTAATGCCACTAATGTCATAATGTCACAAACCCTTTGTTTATATGGGTTGAACGAGTGACATTAAGTGACATTATCGGGGAAAAAGTGACATTAAACTCCAAATCACACCTGCTTATAGCGTTTTTTTTGCACTTATGCTATTTCCATAAATATATTTGTCCTTATGGAATTTTATCGAGTATAAAGATCAAGTTCTTGAATAGCATGAATAATTTATAATCTACTCCATGCATATATATAAAACATGAGGGAATGAATTTGAAGGATGAAAATAAGTATAGAAACTAAGTGAACAAACTATGGCTCAGTTCATAAACTTGGGGATTTAATAATTCCACGCATAATTTTTAGTAACCAACAGAGGAAGAATCTTGCATCAGCCACTTCTCTAGATGTAGCCCTGGACCCATTGAACTTTAGTTTTATTAATAAAGTTTTATACTGCAAATAGATAAATTCTATTTCACTTAAATTATGTTTGCCTACAAATTCTATCTTATCATTAATTTATGGTTTTGAAGAAATGTTCGTTGAGAATAGTAGGTTTAACTTAACAAGTGGCACTTTTACTATATATGTGCAAATTAGAAATTCTATATAACTCTATCAAAATTCATCACATGATCCTCTTCAATATAGTTCTTTCCATCAGTCAAATTATGAAACCAATTGAATTATGACTATCAAAAATATTTTTTGTTTTTTGATTTTTTTATGCTGTTTCCTACATGTTTTTGCGAAACGTATTGTTATACAATATGTTAGCTTATGTATAAGAGCCCGTTGTTATACATTTTAGGGAGTGATTAGGGCCTAATCACTCGGTTATCCTACATGCTTTGCAGCGTGATAAGGCCCTAATCACTCAAAGGCGCACCGAAAAAGGTGATTTTATATCTGCTGTGCTTCATATATTTTGACTATAATGAGAATTGATCATAAACATTCATAGTTGTATTTACTGAATCACAATACATTTTTTTAAGCTGATGCGGATTATCATTAACGTTTTTGAAATCCCTTACGGATAAGATTGACATATCAAAATGTTTTATAAACCAGTTTCGTTTCCAAATTTCATCTACAAAGAGAAATGAGATTTCTATATTCATAATTTCCAAGAAAGGCATCATGGTGATTTGCTTTACTGATGAAAATATGACCTAATGGTCCAACCTAAAAAGCGACTTTCGTATTGCGATTGGGGTAAAATCCACCGTTTTAAGTACAAATACGTGCTTATAATGTAGGAATCATGTAGGAAAGATGTAGGAAAAGGCACTAATATACATGGGTTAACATATTGATTAGTAGTTATTTAAGTCAGAAATGTATATAATGTAGGTTTGTTTTATGTTTTTTTTGATTTTTCATTTATTTAGGGGGGCGGTAAATGGTCTTTGATTTTAGTGATTTTTATGCCTGATCTATTAAACATAAATCTTTTTTGGGGGGGCAAGAATAAAAAAACAGACTGACAAATCATTATTGTCAGTCTGTTTTGTATAATGTCCACTTTGTAATCTTATAAATATATAAGAGTTAAGTGAAAATGCTTTTTTACAAGTTTGAGTTAAGCTTGTTCCACTCAGCAACTGCTGGAAGAGCGCCCATACCGATAACTTGGTCACGCATCTTCTGAAGGTGATCGTAGCTAGCGTCAAGAGTAGCAATCTCATCAGCTGAACCAATAACTGGCTTAGTGTAAACACCATCGCTAGTTACACGTGTAGGCATAGCCATCATAACGTGGTTGTAACGAGCTGTGTCTGCGTATGTACCTGCAGGATAGTTGAATTCCTCACCACCCATAGCAGCCTCAATCATCTTAACTGCAAGGTAAGCTGGGCTCTGGAAAGAACTGCGACGACGAAGTTCGATGATCTTTGCACCACCCTGTGTAACTTCCTTCTGCATCTGTGCCCATTCCTCAGAAGTAATACCCTTACCGTTAACCTTTGCCTTACCAGCGATAACGTCAACTAACTTAACACCGTCAATAGTAGTAGGAGTAGCAAATACAGCCATCTTCTCACCGTGACCACCATATGTGTAAGCGTTCTTAACAACAGCTTGGCTAACACCGAAGTGCTTAGCAAGAGCGCCCTTAAGACGTGTAGAGTCAAGAGCAGCAAGTGTTGCAACCTGATTTGGCTTCAAACCTGAATGTACAAGTGTTACAAGACCTGTAATGTCTGCTGGGTTGAAGATAACAACACAGAAATTAGCATTAGGACAGAACTTCTTGATATTCTCACCAAGTTCCTGAGCAGCTTGAGAGTTGCCTGCAAGCAAATCCTCACGTGTCATACCCTCTTTACGTGGAGCACCACCTGAAGAAATAATGTATTTAGCATCTGTGAATGCCTCTTTAGGATCTGTTGTTGAAACGATGTTTGCATCGTCGAAACCGCACTGGCGCATTTCTTCTGCAACACCTTCAGCTGAAAATACATCATAAAGAGTGATGTTTGGTGTAAGACCCAGCATAAGAGCTGTCTGAACCATGTTAGAACCGATCATACCGGCAGCGCCGACGATCAAAAGTTTGTCATTAGTTAAAAATTCCATAACTACAATTTATATTAATGTTTTAGAAATCTCTTTCCTTTCATGCGACCGCAAAGTTACTAAAAAATAACAAATTTCGGTTATTTATTTAGCATTAAATTTGTTGTTAATTCTTAAAAACTTTATCTTTGTAATGTCTATTTAGCAAAAATAATATATTTATGACAATGAACGAACGTGTTGCCGCTTTAAGGGAGGTAATGAAAAGAGAAAATTTGGGTGCTTTCATATTCCCAAGTACGGATGCTCACAATAGTGAGTATGTAGCTGAACATTGGAAAGGCCGCGAATGGATTTCTGGATTTGACGGTTCTGCTGGTATTGCCGTGGTAACGATGCAAGGAGCTGCTCTCTGGACCGACTCTAGATATTTCCTTGCTGCCGAAAAACAACTTGACGGTACAGAATTTCAACTTATGAAATTGAAAATTCCAGGTACTCCGACTGTGGCAGAATGGATAGGAGGGCAGCTTGACGGAAATGGAGAGGTTGGTGTAGATGGTACTGTCAATTCGTATTCTTTTGTCGAAAATCTAATTTCTGATCTTAGGCATGAAGGAGGTATTACCGTAAGGCTCAATTTTGATCCATTGAAGTCTATTTGGAAAGATCGTCCGTCATTACCTAATAACAAAGTGGCTATACAACCTTTGGAATATACGGGCGAAGATACAGAAAGTAAAATCGTAAGGATTAAAAGTGAATTGCGCAAGATGCATTGTGATGGTATGCTGGTATCGGCACTTGATGATATTGCGTGGATATTAAACTTGCGTGGAACTGATGTGCATTGTAATCCTGTGTTTGTTTCTTATTTACTTATACAGGAATCGAATGTAACCTTATTTATAAATAAAGAAAAGCTTACTAGTGAGGTTGAGGGATATCTTGAAAGCCAGAAAATATCCGTACAAGAGTATGATAATGTGGCTACATATCTGAAACGAAAATATTTTGCTTATAACATTCTTCTTGATCCTGATGAGACAAACAGTTATATGGTTGCCCAGGTAGATAAGAAAAAAACGAAAGTGGTTTTTGCTAAATCTCCAGTCCCAACGATGAAAGCTGTGAAGAATGCTGCTGAAATAAACGGTTTTCATGCTGCAATGCTTAGAGATGGTGTGGCTATGGTGAAATTCCTTAAATGGCTGAAGCCAGCTGTTGAGGCTGGCTGTGAAACAGAAATGTCTTTGGACAGAAAGTTGACAGGGCTGCGTGCCGACCAGAAACTATTTAAGGATATCTCTTTTGATACAATCGTTGGATACGAACAACATGGTGCTATTGTGCATTATGAGGCTACTGAAGAAACTGATATACCTGTAAAACCTTCGGGATTGGTACTTATAGATAGTGGAGCGCAGTATCAGGATGGAACTACAGATATCACACGTACTATTGCGCTTGGACCATTAACAGAAGAACAGAAGAAAGTTTATACGCTTGTTCTTAAAGGACATATACAGTTGGAATTGGCAAAATTCCCAGATGGAGCATGCGGTACTCAACTTGATGCATTAGCGAGAGAAGCTATGTGGCGTGAAGGAATGAACTTCTTGCATGGAACTGGACATGGAGTTGGAAGTTATCTCAGTGTACATGAGGGACCTCATCAGATAAGAATGGAATATATGAGCACTCCATTGCATGCAGGAATGACAGTTACCGACGAGCCAGGACTATATCTGACTGGTAAATTTGGAGTGAGGATAGAAAACACTCTTCTTATAAAAAAATATGTAGAAACAGAATTTGGTCAATTCCTGCAAATGGAACCTCTCACTTTATGTCCGATAGACACACTTCCGATAGTGAAATCAATGCTTTCTGACGAAGAAAAGGACTGGTTGAATATGTATCATAAAATGGTGTGTGACAAACTGTTACCCTATCTTGATGATAGCGAAAAACGATGGTTGATTGATGCTACAAAGGAGATTTAAAGCAATTTTGAGTGATTTTAGTTAAAAAATCAATTAAAAGCTTGCTTTATTCGCAAATAAGATGTAATTTTGCAGCCGCTAATTGTGGAGTAGTCCATGATGGTAAGTTTTATTATAAATAAATTAAAAACAAAAAACATGATTATTGTACCAGTAAAAGATGGTGAGAACATTGAGAGATCTCTCAAGAAGTTCAAGAGAAAATTCGAAAAGACAGGTGTTGTAAAGGAGCTTCGTGCTCGTCAGCAGTACAACAAGCCTTCTGTTTTGAAGAGACTCAAGATGGAACATGCCATCTACGTACAGCAGTTGCGTAATAACGAGGAATAAAAACTCGTTAAAAATTTGGTGGTTTGAATTTTATTTCGTAAATTCGTTGCCGTAAAGATAAATGATAAAGCAGCGTTTGTGATGATAGAAATTTTTTTGAACTACTTGAAGTTTGAGCGTAATCGCTCAGACATGACGGTAAAAAACTACGGAGAAGACCTTAAAGCCTTTGAAAAGTTTTTCGAAAAATTTAATGATCATCTCTCTTGGGAGTCGATAGACTCAGATGTCATCCGTGACTGGATGGAGAGTATGATGGATAAAGGAAACAATGCGGCATCAATCAATCGAAGGTTGAGCGCTTTGCGTTCCTTTTATCGTTTTGCTCTTTCAAGACATCTTGTAACTGAAGATCCAGCCCATGGAATAGTGGGACCAAAGAAAAGTAAGCCTTTGCCGCAGTTTCTTAAAGAATCTGAGATGAATAGGTTGCTTGAACCTGATTTCTGGAATAGTACATATAAGGACGTGTGCGCACGTACTATTATAATGACATTTTATGAAACAGGAATTCGATTGTCGGAATTGGTCGGACTGGATGATGTGGCAGTTGATTTTATAAATCGACAGGTAAAAGTTACCGGAAAGAGAAATAAACAGCGGATAATACCGTTTGGTGACGAATTGGACTCCACTCTGCATGACTATATGAAACTGCGCGATGAGCGCATAAACAAAAAGTCGCAGGCTCTGTTTCTTACAGAAGACGGCTTGAGAATGAACCAGAATCAAGTGAGAAACGAGGTAAGGCGAAACCTCACTAAGGTATGCACGCTTAAAAAACGCACGCCGCACGTATTGAGACATACGTTTGCAACGGCAATGCTTAATCACGATGCCGGATTGGAAAGTGTGAAAAAACTGCTTGGGCATGAAAGTCTGTCAACGACAGAAATATATACCCATACTACTTTTGAGCAGTTGAAACGTGAATATTCTAACGCCCATCCAAGGGCTTAACCTTTAAAAGCGGAGGTAACTATGGAAATTAAAATTCAGTCGATTCATTTCGACGCTACCGAGAAATTACAGGCGCTTATCGAAAAGAAAGTTGCCAAGTTGGAAAAAACTTACGAAGATATACAGAAAGTTGAGGTGCAATTAAAAGTTGTTAGGCCTGCTACTGCATTGAATAAAGAAACGTCACTGACGGTGATTGGTCCAGGGCTCTCACTATATGCGGAGAAGACTTGTGATACTTTCGAAGAATGTATTGATCAGACTGTTGATTCAATGAAGGTACAGTTGGCTAAGTTTAAAGAAAAAACTCGCAATCGTTAAAAAAAAACTTGAAAAAGTTTTGGCGATTAGAAAATAAGTCGTATCTTTGCAGCCGTTTTACAGCATACCCCAAAACGATGCCGCTTAGCGGCTGTAGGGATACTTGCCTCTTTAGCTCAGTTGGCCAGAGCACGTGATTTGTAATCTCGGGGTCGTTGGTTCGAATCCGACAAGAGGCTCACCAAGGAATTGAAACTCCTGCTATGTGTTGATAAACAAGGGTAGTTACCAGAGTGGCCAAATGGGGCAGACTGTAAATCTGCTGGCTATGCCTACGGTGGTTCGAATCCATCACTACCCACTCAGTAGAAGTTTTGCGGAAATAGCTCAGTTGATAGAGCACTAGCCTTCCAAGCTGGGGGTCGCGGGTTTGAGCCCCGTTTTCCGCTCTAACCGATGCTGTAATAGCTCAGTGGTAGAGCACTTCCTTGGTAAGGAAGAGGTCCTGAGTTCAACTCTCAGTTACAGCTCTACTTCAGTCCTACTTCTTTTGGTAACTGAAGAAAAACAATAAAATAAAAAGATATTCATTTATATAAATAAAACAATAAGCTATGGCTAAAGAGACATTCCAGCGTACCAAGCCGCATGTTAACATTGGTACAATTGGTCACGTAGACCACGGTAAGACTACTTTAACAGCTGCCATTTCTAAGGTCCTTTCAGAGGCAGGATTTGGTTCTGAAGAAATTAAGTCTTTCGATCAGATTGATAATGCTCCTGAGGAGAAAGAGCGTGGTATTACTATTAATACAGCGCACATTGAGTATGAGACAGCTAAGCGTCACTACGCTCACGTAGACTGTCCGGGACACGCCGACTATGTAAAGAACATGGTTACTGGTGCTGCTCAGATGGATGGTGCTATCTTGGTTGTAGCTGCTACTGATGGTCCTATGCCTCAGACTCGTGAGCATGTATTGCTCGCTCGTCAGGTAAACGTACCACGTCTTGTTGTATTCTTGAACAAGTGTGATATGGTTGAGGATGAAGAAATGCTTGAACTTGTAGAAATGGAAGTTCATGAAATTCTTGAACAATATGAATTCGAAGAGGATACTCCTATCATTCGCGGCTCTGCACTTGGTGCTTTGAACGGTGTTGAAAAGTGGGTTAATCAGGTTATGGACCTCATGAATACTGTTGATGAGTGGATTCAGGAACCTCCTCGCGCTACAGATAAACCATTCTTGATGCCAGTTGAGGATGTATTCTCAATCACAGGCCGTGGTACTGTTGCTACAGGTCGTATCGAGACAGGTATTATTCATGTTGGTGATGAAGTTGAACTATTGGGTCTTGGTGAAGATAAGAAGTCAGTTGTAACTGGCGTTGAAATGTTCCGTAAGATTCTTGACGAAGGTATGGCCGGTGATAACGTTGGTTTGCTTCTTCGTGGTATTGATAAGGCTGAAATCAAGCGTGGTATGGTTCTTTGCCATCCAGGTCAGATCAAACCTTTCAAGAAGTTCAAGGCTTCTATCTATGTATTGAAGAAAGAAGAAGGTGGTCGTCATACTCCATTCGGAAATAAGTATCGTCCTCAGTTCTATCTTCGTACTATGGACTGTACTGGTGAAATCACTCTTCCAGAGGGTGTTGAAATGGTAATGCCTGGTGATAACGTTGAGATCAATGTAGAACTTATCTACGCTGTCGCAATCAACCCAGGACTTCGTTTCGCTATCCGTGAAGGTGGTCGTACTGTAGGTTCAGGTCAGATTACAGAGATTCTCGAAGACTAATTCGAAACTCAAAATAAAATGAAGTTCCCGCTTCGACGGGAACCTCATATACGGGAATAGCTCAGTTGGTAGAGCATCGGTCTCCAAAACCGAGGGTCGTGGGTTCAAGTCCTGCTTCCCGTGCTAATAAGAAGATAATATGTTTAAAAAGATAGTAAATTATTGCAAGGCTTGCTATGACGAGCTTGCGCATAAAACTACTTGGCCGACACGTGCCGAACTTACTCACAGTGCAATGGTTGTATTATCTGCTTCCCTTGTCATTGCTATTGTGGTGTTCGCAATGGACAGTGTGTTTAGGTTTGTGATGAGTACAATCTATCCAAATTAATTTTTTTAGGAAAATGGCTGAAACAGGAAATAAATGGTATGTGCTTCGCGCTGTTAGTGGAAAAGAGGCTAAGTTGAAAGAATACATTGAAGCCGAAATGAAACACAACGAGTTGCTCAAAACTCATGTCTCTCAGGTTTTAATACCAACAGAGAAGCATGCTTCCTTGTGTAATGGCAAAAGAGTAGTGAAGGAGAAAATTTCTCTCCCTGGCTATATCTTTGTTGAGGCTAACCTTGTTGGTGATGTTGCGCATACTTTGCGCTTTATCCCTAACTGTTTAGGTTTCCTTGGAGGATTAGATGAACCGTCACCCGTTCCACAGTCTGAAATCA
Organism: Prevotella sp.; assembly: GCF_051059605.1. Classification (GTDB taxonomy): domain Bacteria; phylum Bacteroidota; class Bacteroidia; order Bacteroidales; family Bacteroidaceae; genus Prevotella. The sequence continues at coordinate 2,279,952 of NZ_CP050883.1, read as the reverse complement.
ACCGTATGCTCGGTACTGCCGAGGAAACAGAAATAGAGGATAATATTGATATCCCTTATACTGTTGACGAAATGGTAAAGGTTACAGATGGTCCATTCAGTGGCTTTAGCGGAGTTATCGAAGAGGTAAATGCCGATAAGCACAAACTGAAAGTGATGGTTAAGATCTTCGGACGTAAGACTCCGTTAGAACTCGGTTTTATGCAAGTTGAAAAGGAAGGTTAGTCCTCGTTACGGAAGTTAACCGACCTTTATACAAATTTAATTTTTAATATTAACAAAAAAAATGGCTAAAGAAGTTGCTGGTTTAATCAAATTACAGATTAAGGGTGGCGCTGCGAATCCTTCACCTCCAGTAGGTCCTGCATTGGGATCTAAGGGTATCAATATTATGGGATTCTGCAAGGAGTTTAACGCCCGTACCCAGGATAAGGCAGGTAAGATCCTACCTGTTGTTATTACTTACTATACAGACAAGTCATTTAGCTTCATAATCAAGACTCCTCCTGCAGCTGTTCAGTTGAAAGAGGTTGCCAAGATTAAGACTGCTTCATCTCAGCCTAATCGTCAAAAAGTTGCTTCTGTAACTTGGGAGCAGATTAAGGGTATTGCTGAAGACAAGATGACAGACCTCAACTGCTTTACAGTTGAATCTGCTATGAAGCTGATTGCTGGTACTGCTCGTAGTATGGGTATTACTGTAAAAGGGGACTTCCCTGGTGAATAATTTATAACTTCAATTAAAAAAATGAGTAAACTGACAAAAAATCAAAAATCAGTAGCTGAAAAGGTTGAAGCAGGGAAGGCATACACATTGAAAGAAGCTTCAGAACTTGTTAAGGATATTACCACAACAAAGTTTGATGCGTCTCTGGATATTGATGTACGTCTGGGTGTAGACCCACGTAAGGCTAATCAGATGGTTCGCGGTGTTGTTTCACTGCCAAACGGAACTGGTAAGACTACTCGTGTGCTTGCTCTCTGTACTCCTGATCAGGAAGCTGCCGCTAAGGAAGCTGGTGCTGACTATGTTGGTCTTGATGAATATGTCGAGAAAATCAAAGGTGGTTGGACAGACATTGATGTCATCATTACTATGCCTTCTTGTATGGGTAAGATTGGACCTATTGGACGTATCCTTGGTCCTCGTGGCTTGATGCCAAACCCTAAGAGTGGCACTGTAACTATGGACGTTGCTAAGGCAGTAAAAGAAGTAAAGCAAGGTAAAATAGACTTTAAGGTAGATAAGGCTGGTATTATCCATACTTCTATCGGTAAGGTTAGTATGACTACTGAGCAGATTTATGGTAACGCTAAGGAATTTATTCTTACAGTTATCAAATTGAAACCTGCTGCTGCTAAAGGTACATATATTAAGAGTATCTTTATTTCTAGCACTATGAGTAAGGGTATCAAAATTGATCCTAAATCAGTTGAATCACTCTAAAAGTTTTGTACAATGAAGAAAGAAGTAAAAGATACTATTATTGTTGAACTTGGTAAGATGTTGGGTGAGTTCCCTCACTTCTATTTGGTAGATGTTACCGGATTGAACGCTGAGGCTACAAGTAATCTCCGTCGCAAGTGCTTCAAGAGTGAAATTAAGATGGTTGTTGTGAAGAATACTCTTCTTCACAAGGCTTTTGAGGCTTCAGATATTGATTTTGAGCCTTTATATGTAGCACTTAAGGGTACTACAGCTGTAATGTTCACAAATACAGCTAATGTTCCAGCTAAGTTGCTAAAAGAATACGAGAAGGAAGAAATTCCTGCACTCAAGGCTGCTTATGTTGAGGAAAGCATCTATGTTGGTGCTAATAAACTCCCTGAGCTTGCAGCTCTTAAGAGCAAGAACGAAGTTATCGCAGAGATTATCTCTCTATTGCAGTCTCCTGCAAAGAACGTTGTTTCAGCTCTTCAATCAGGCGCAAACACCATCCATGGTGTGCTTACGACTTTAGGTGAGCGTCCTGAATAATTCTGATTGAACAGATATTCAATTATTAGAGTCAAAAATATTATTTTTAACAAGAACAATTAAAATTTAGAATAAAATGGCAGACGTTAAAGCTATTGCAGAAGAATTAGTAAATCTTACTGTTAAAGAAGTAAATGAGTTGGCAACAGTCCTTAAGGACGAGTATGGTATTGAGCCTGCTGCAGCAGCTGTTGCTGTAGCTGCTGGTCCTGCTGCTGGTGGTGCAGCTGCAGCTGAGGAAAAGTCTTCTTTCGACGTAGTTCTCGTTGAGGTTGGCGCTACAAAGCTACAGGTTGTTAAGGCTGTTAAAGAGGCTTGTGGCCTAGGTCTTAAGGAAGCTAAGGACATCGTAGACGGTGCTCCTGCTACTGTTAAGGAAGGCGTTGCTAAGGACGAGGCTGAGAACCTTAAGAAGGTTATCGAAGAGGCTGGTGCTAAGGTAGAGCTGAAGTAATTCAGAATTACATCTTTCATTAAAAATATGGTTAGGATCTTCCAAGTAGGTTGGTCCTAACCTTTTTGTGTCTTTTATACATAATTAGCCTTATTAGGCTGATAAAGCTTATCGCCCGGTAGGGTCAATTAAATATTACTTTATGACAAAAGTTGTTGATAACAGAGTAAATTTTGCCAGCGTGCATAATCCGCTACCATATCCGGATTTTCTCGATGTGCAGTTGAAGTCTTTTTGTGACTTCTTACAGTTGGACACTCCGCCTGAGGAACGCAAGAATGACGGTCTATATAAAGTTTTCGCGGAAAACTTCCCTATAACCGACACGCGTAATAATTTCGTTCTTGAGTTCTTGGATTACTTTATTGATCCGCCTAGATATTCTATTGATGAGTGTCTTGAGCGTGGTCTTACATATAGTGTACCTTTGAAGGCTAAGATGAAACTGTACTGTACTGATCCTGATCATGAGGATTTTGGTACGTTTATTCAGGATGTATTCTTGGGTACTATCCCATATATGACACAGAACGGTACTTTTGTAATCAATGGTGCTGAGCGTGTTGTTGTTTCACAGTTACATCGTTCTCCTGGTGTTTTCTTTGGTCAAGGTGTACATGCTAATGGTACTGTTCTTTATAGTGCCCGCATTATACCATTCAAGGGATCTTGGATTGAATTCGCAACTGACATTAATAATGTCATGTATGCTTATATTGACCGTAAAAAGAAATTGCCTGTTACTACTCTTCTCCGTGCAATGGGATATGAGCAGGATAAGGATATCCTGAAAATCTTTGATCTTGCAGAGGAAGTTAAGGTTAACAAGAAGAATATCAAGGCTGCTATTGGTCGCAAACTTGCGGCTCGTGTCTTGAAGAGCTGGAACGAAGACTTCGTTGATGAGGATACTGGTGAGGTTGTTTCTATTGAGCGTAATGAAGTTATCATGGAGCGTGAGACAGAACTTACTGAGGATAATATTGATGAGATTCTTGAGAGCGGTACTTCTTCTATCTTGCTTCACAAGGACGAAGAGGCTGCTAACAAGTATACTATCATCTTCAATACCTTGGCAAAGGATCCTAGTAACTCTGAAAAAGAGGCTGTTAATTATATCTACCGCCAGTTGCGCAATGCTGATCCTGCTGATGATGCAAGTGCTCGTGAAGTTTTCCAGAACTTGTTCTTCTCTGATAAGCGCTATGATCTTGGTGAGGTAGGTCGCTACAGAATCAATAAGAAACTTGGTCTTACTACAGACATGGATACACGTGTTTTGACCAAGGATGATATTATTGAGATTATTAAGTATCTTATCCAGTTGGTTAATTCTAACGCAACTGTTGATGATATTGACCACTTGAGCAACCGTCGTGTACGCACAGTCGGTGAACAATTGGCTAATCAGTTTGCTATTGGTCTTGCACGTATGAGCCGCACAATCCGTGAGCGTATGAATGTACGTGATAACGAGGTGTTCACTCCTACTGACTTGATTAACGCAAAGACAATATCAAGCGTAATAAATTCTTTCTTTGGAACTAATCCTTTGAGTCAGTTCATGGACCAGACCAACCCACTTGCCGAGGTTACTCACAAGCGTCGTTTGTCAGCCTTAGGTCCTGGTGGTCTGTCTCGTGAACGCGCCGGATTTGAGGTTCGTGATGTTCACTATACTCACTATGGTCGTCTTTGTCCTATTGAGAGTCCTGAAGGACCTAACATTGGACTTATTTCATCTTTATGTATATATGCTAAGATAAATGATCTTGGATTTATTATCACTCCTTATAGAACAGTTACTGACTCTAAGGTTGATATGAAGAACGAAGACGTGATTTATCTTACAGCCGAAGAGGAAGAAGAGAAAATTATCGGTCAGGGTAATGCACCTCTAACAGTTGATGGAACATTTATAAAGGATACTGTTAAGTGTCGTCAGGATGCTGATTATCCAGTAGTTTCACATGATGAGGTAGACTTGGTTGACGTTTCTCCACAACAGATAGCTTCTGTTTCTGCATCACTTATTCCTTTCTTGGAGCATGATGACGGACACCGTGCGTTGATGGGTTGTAACATGATGCGTCAGGCAGTTCCACTTATTCATAATGATGCTCCAATTGTAGGTACAGGTCTTGAAAAGCAGGTTTGCGAGGATTCTCGTACTATGATTACCGCTGAGGGTGAGGGTGTTATTGAGTATGTTGACGCTACAACTATTCGTATTCTTTACGATCGTACTGAAGAAGAAGAATTTGTTAGTTTCGAGCCTGTTCTTAAGGAATATCGTATTCCTAAGTTCCGCCGTACTAATCAGAATATGACAATTGACCTTCGTCCTATTTGTAGTAAAGGTCAGCGCGTTAAAGCTGGTGATATTCTTACTGAAGGTTATGCTACTGAAAACGGTGAACTTGCACTTGGTCGCAACTTGCTTGTTGCTTATATTCCTTGGAAGGGATATAACTATGAGGATGCTGTAGTTGTTTCAGAACGTATGGTTCGTGATGACGTATTGACCTCTGTACATGTTGATGAATATTCTCTTGACGTACGCGAGACGAAGCGTGGTGTTGAGGAATTCACTTCAGATATTCCTAATGTAAGCGAAGAGGCTACAAAGGATCTTGATGATAACGGTGTAATTCGTGTTGGTGCTCGTGTTGAGCCAGGCGATATTCTTATCGGTAAGATTTCACCTAAGGGTGAGAGCGATCCTTCTCCTGAAGAGAAGTTGCTTCGTGCCATTTTCGGTGACAAGGCTGGTGATGTTAAAGATTCTTCATTGAAGGCTAACCCATCATTGAGCGGTGTTGTTATAGATAAAAAGTTGTTCTCTCGCGCAGTAAAGACTCGTGATTCAAAGAAGCAGGATAAGGTTATCCTTGCTAAGATTGATGAAGAGTATGAGGCAAAGAATGATGACTTGAAAGATATCCTAGTAGACAAATTGATGACTCTTACTGAAAGTAAGATTTGTCAGGGTGTTAAAGATTATACAGATGCTGAAATCATTACAAAGGGAAGTAAGTTCACAAAGACTTCACTTAAAAACCTTGAGTATGATGGTATCCAAAGTAATAACTGGACAGAAGACGAACATACAAATGGCTTGATTCAGATGCTTATCATGAACTATATACGTAAGTATAAACTTCTTGATGCAGAGATGAAACGTAAAAAGTTCGCTATATCTATTGGTGATGAACTTCCTTCTGGTATTCTTCAGATGGCTAAGGTTTATGTTGCCAAGAAGCGTAAGATTCAGGTTGGTGATAAACTAGCTGGTCGACACGGTAACAAGGGTATCGTTTCTAAGGTTGTGCGTACAGAGGATATGCCATTTATGGCTGACGGACGTCCTGTAGACTTGGTACTTAACCCAATGGGTGTGCCTTCTCGTATGAACTTGGGACAGATCTTCGAGGCTATTCTTGGTGCTGCTGGACAGAAATTGGGATGTAAGTTTGCTACTCCTATCTTTGATGGTGCTAAACTTGCCGATTTGAAGGAATGGACAGATAAGGCAGGACTGCCAAATCTTTGTTCTACATATCTTTATGATGGTGAGACCGGTGAGAAGTTTGACCAGCCTGCTACTGTAGGTGTAACTTACTTCTTGAAACTCGGACACATGGTTGAGGATAAGATGCATGCTCGTTCTATCGGTCCTTACTCTCTTATTACTCAGCAGCCACTTGGTGGTAAGGCTCAGTTCGGAGGTCAGCGTTTTGGAGAAATGGAGGTTTGGGCTATTGAGGCATTTGGCGCTAGTCATGTTCTTCAGGAAATCCTTACTCTTAAGTCTGATGACACTGTTGGTCGTAGTAAGGCTTATGAGGCGATTGTTAAGGGAGATCCAATGCCAACTCCTGGTATTCCTGAATCACTCAACGTGTTGCTGCACGAACTCCGTGGTCTTGGTTTAAGTATCAAACTCGATTAATGTGAACACCCTAATCAAAAGATAAATATGGCTTTTAAGAAAGATACAAAAGTTAAAAATAATTTTACGAAGATTACTATAGGTCTTGCCTCTCCTGAGGAGATCTTGGAAAATTCGTATGGCGAGGTTACAAAACCTGAAACCATTAATTATCGCACATATAAGCCTGAACGTGACGGTCTATTCTGTGAGCGCATTTTCGGTCCTACCCGTGATTATGAATGTGCCTGCGGTAAGTACAAACGTATTCGTTATAAAGGTATAGTATGTGACAGATGTGGTGTAGAGGTAACTGAGAAAAAGGTTCGTCGTGAACGTTCAGGACATATCGAACTTGTTGTCCCAGTTGCACATATCTGGTATTTCCGCTCTTTACCTAACAAGATAGGTTATCTGTTGGGACTTCCTACAAAGAAACTGGATGCTGTGGTATACTACGAAAAGTATATCGTCATCAAGGCAGGTGCTATGGAGGGAAAGAAGGATGCTGATGGTTTGGAACTTAACGGATCTCACAAGATGGATCTCCTTACTGAGGATGAATATCTTGATATCCTTGACAATAGAATTGATCCTAACAATAATTATCTTGATGACAGCGACCCTAATAAGTTTATAGCTAAAATGGGTGCTGAAGCAATTTATGACTTGTTAGCTAATATTGACCTTGATGGGTTGAGCTATGAACTGCGTGACCGTGCTAACAATGATGGTAGCCAGCAGCGTAAGACAGAGGCTTTGAAGCGCCTTCAGGTTGTAGAGGCTTTCCGTGCATCAAAGGAATTCAACAAACCAGAGTGGATGATAATGAAGATTATCCCTGTAACTCCTCCAGAGTTACGTCCACTTGTACCACTTGATGGTGGTAGATTTGCAACATCTGACCTTAACGACTTATATCGTCGTGTCATTATACGTAATAATCGTCTTAAGAGACTTATGGAAATTAAGGCTCCTGAGGTTATCTTACGTAATGAGAAGCGTATGCTTCAGGAAGCTGTCGATTCTTTGTTTGACAACTCACGTAAGTCTTCTGCTGTTAAGAGTGAAAGTAATCGCCCTTTGAAGTCACTTTCAGATTCACTGAAAGGTAAGCAGGGACGTTTCCGTCAGAACTTGCTCGGTAAGCGTGTTGACTATTCTGCACGTTCAGTAATCGTTGTAGGTCCTGAATTGAAGATGGGTGAATGTGGTCTTCCAAAATTAATGGCAGCCGAACTGTTTAAGCCATTTATTATACGTAAGCTTATTGAGCGTGGTATTGTAAAGACTGTAAAGAGTGCAAAGAAGATTGTAGATCGCCGTGAGCCGGTTATCTGGGACATCCTTGAAAATGTAATGAAGGGACACCCTGTAATGCTTAACCGTGCGCCGACACTTCACCGTCTTGGTATTCAGGCTTTCCAGCCAAAACTTATTGAGGGCAAAGCTATTCAGCTTCATCCGCTTGCATGTACTGCATTCAACGCTGACTTTGATGGTGACCAGATGGCTGTCCATCTTCCATTAAGTAATGAGGCTGTACTTGAGGCGCAGATTCTTATGCTGCAAAGTCATAATATTCTGAACCCAGCGAATGGTGCTCCTATTACAGTGCCTTCACAGGATATGGTACTTGGTTTGTATTACATTACAAAGATACGTCCAGGTGCTAAGGGAGAAGGTCTTCATTTCTATGGACCAGAGGAGGCTATGATTGCCAATAACGAGGGACGTTGTGAACTACATGCACGTGTTAAGTGTATAGTTGATGATATCGTTGATGGCAAACCAGTTCGCCACATGGTTGAAACTTCTGTAGGACGTGTTATCGTTAATCAGATTATTCCTGACGAAGTAGGCTTCTTCAATGATATTATTTCTAAGAAAACACTTCGTGGTATCATTTCTGATGTTATTAAGGCTGTTGGTATGGCTCGTGCCTGCTCTTTCCTTGACGGTATCAAGAACTTGGGTTACCGTATGTCTTATGTCGCAGGTCTTTCATTTAACTTGGATGATATTATCATACCAGTGGAGAAGGCTGATATTGTAGGCAAGGGACAGGAAGAAGTTGATCAGATAAAGGCAAATTATGAAATGGGTTTCATCACTGATACTGAGCGTTATAATCAGGTAATTGATGCATGGACTCACGTAAATAATGACCTTGGTAATGTCTTGATGAAAGAGATGACCGAGGCTGACCAGGGATTCAATGCTGTATACATGATGCTTGATTCCGGTGCCCGTGGTTCTAAAGATCAGATTAAGCAGCTTTCTGGTATGCGTGGTCTTATGGCAAAGCCTCAGAAGGCTGGTGCTGAAGGTCAGCAGATCATTGAAAACCCAATTCTTTCTAACTTTAAGGAAGGTATGTCTGTGTTGGAGTACTTCATCTCTTCACATGGTGCTCGTAAGGGTCTTGCTGATACTGCTATGAAGACTGCCGATGCCGGATACTTGACTCGTCGTCTTGTAGACGTCTCTCATGACGTTATTATAACAGAGGATGATTGTGGTACGCTTCGTGGTCTTGAATGTCGTGCGCTAAAGAATGGTGATGAGATTATCTCTACATTATTTGAACGTATTCTTGGACGTGTTTCTGTTCATGACATTGTTCTTCCTACAACAGGTGAGGTTATTGTTCATGCTGGAGAGGAAATCAATGAGGCAAAAGCAAAAATCATTGATGAGTCACCAATTGAAATGGTTGAAATCCGTTCAGTTCTTACTTGCGAAAGCAAGCATGGTGTATGTATGAAGTGTTACGGACGTAACCTTGCTACTGCAAGAATGGTTCAGCTAGGTGAGGCTGTCGGCGTTATCGCTGCTCAGGCTATTGGTGAACCTGGTACACAGCTTACCCTTCGTACTTTCCACGCCGGTGGTGTTGCTGGTAATGCTGCTGCTAATGCAAGTATTGTCGCAAAGAATGACTCTAAAGTTGAATTTGATGAAATACGTACCGTTCCGTTCAAGAACGAGGACGATAAGGATTGTAAAATGGTTGTAAGCCGTCTTGCAGAAATTCGTTTCATCGATCCAAATACAAATATAGTACTTAGTACTCTTAATGTTCCTTACGGTTCTTCACTTTATTTCGGTCAGGGTGACTTGGTAAAGAAGGGCGATCTAATTGCAAAATGGGATCCGTTCAATGCCGTTATCGTTACTGAGTATGCGGGTACATTGAGATTCAATGATGTTATTGAGGGTATTACCTTCCATGCTGAAACCGATGATACAACCGGTTTGACTGAAAAGATTATTACTGATTCTAAGGACCGTTCAAAGGTTCCTACATGTGATATTCTTGATGCTGCTGGTAATGTTGTTGGTACATATAACTTCCCTGTAGGTGGTCACGTTGTTATTGAGGATGGTGCAACAGTTAATACTGGTGAAACTATCGTTAAGATTCCACGTGCTGTTGGTGGTGCCGGTGATATCACTGGAGGTCTGCCTCGTGTAACAGAATTGTTTGAAGCTCGTAATCCATCTAATCCAGCTGTTGTTTCTGAAATCGACGGTGAGGTAACAATGGGCAAGGTTAAGAGAGGAAATCGTGAAATAATCGTAACCTCAAAGACAGGTGATCAGAAGAAATATCTAGTATCATTGTCTAAGCAGATTCTTGTTCAGGAACATGATGCTGTTCGTGCTGGTACACCTCTTTCTGACGGTGTTACTACTCCAGGTGATATCCTTGCAATTAAGGGTCCTACAGCTGTTCAGGAATATATCGTGAATGAGGTACAGGACGTTTATCGTCTTCAGGGTGTGAAGATTAATGATAAGCACTTTGAAATTATCGTTCGCCAGATGATGCGTAAGGTTCGTATAGATGATCCAGGCGATACAACATTCTTGGAGCAGGAATTGGCTGATAAGCTCGACTTTGCTGAAGAGAATGATCGTATTTGGGGCAAGAAAGTTGTCACAGATGCTGGTGATTCAGATGTTATGAAACCAGGTCAGATTGTTACCGCACGTAAGTTGCGTGACGAGAATTCTTCTCTGAAACGTCGTGATCTAAAGCTCATCCAGGTACGTGATGCTGTTCCTGCAACATCTACTCAGATTCTGCAAGGTATTACACGTGCAGCTCTTGCTACAAAGAGCTTTATGAGTGCTGCTTCTTTCCAGGAAACAACTAAGGTTCTTAATGAGGCTGCAATTCGTGGTAAGCAGGATAAGCTTGAAGGTATGAAGGAAAATGTTATTTGTGGACATTTGATACCTGCAGGTACTGGACTTCGTCAATGGGATAAACTTGTAGTAGGTTCGAAAGAAGAGTATGAGCGTATGCAAGCTAATCGTAAAAATGTTCTTGACTTCGCTGAACATGGAGTTGTTACAGAATAATAACGATATACATTAATATACTAGAGTAGGCAACATTTATTGTTGCCTACTCTTTTTTATTATATATAGTTATTACTGTTCCGCAAAAACACGTGATGAGTCTATATTTGGTTTTAAAACAATTAGTAATATTATATTTTCAAGTGGATGGATTTGAATTTTGTATATTTGGACTGACTTACCTGCGTTTTTTGTGTTTTTTAGCTACGGAGCTACGGCATCTCTTGCAAAGCCTCTAAACATTAGGGATATAGTAACGTAGTTTGCTGGATTCAGCTACGGCAAGCTACGTTCTAGCTACGTTAACTTGTGTCTTTTTAAGAATGAAATGTATTCTATGAGTGAATTTGTCAAAGAAACGTTGGCTGCATCTGAGGAACTGAGGATGTTTAAGTTGATACAGTAAACGAGAGTAGAATTTCCAAGCTTGTTTAACTATTCTGATGAATTCCGTTGAATTCTCGGCAAAGAGACTTCGATATTTTTGTCCATGCAATGAAATCAAGTTTGTGCTGTTAGCCAAATTTTCAATTACTGATGCTACACAGAACTTAAAACGCACACACTCTGGACTTTTCTGAGAAACAAGTGTCGAAGTGTCTGTTATTTGAACATCAACTAGTTAGAGTTCTTTTCCAGTATAATCAAATGACGGTGAGGGGGGCAGTAAAATCTAGATAAGAATTTCATCATATTGCATTGCGTTTTACGATGTATTACGATGCGTTTTACGTTATATTGCATTGCGTTTTACGAAGTATTGGAAGGTAAAACAACGTAAAACGCTATGCGTTTCTATATAGAAACGTATGTAAAACTTGATATTTTCACCGTCACCTTGTATTAGTCAATATGGTAGGTAACATATTGATATTCATTATATTGATACTTCGACACTTATATTTTTAAAAGTCCTGAGTGCGCGCGTGCGTATACGTACATTATATATACAGAAATAGACAACGTAGCTAAAACGTAGCTTATCGAAGCTAAATTGGACTAGCAATCTCTTGTTAACCCCCTGTTTATAGGCTTTGCAAGAGATGCCGTAGCTCCGTAGCTAAAAAACACAAAAGACGCAGGTAAGTCAGCTCAAATATACAAAATTTAAATTGTTATTGAGAAATCTGGGCTCCAAACATTTATTTTATCACTTGCTACACTAAAAGCTGATCAACTTAAACTAGACAGTAGAGTTAATTTTTACAGGAGGCACATTTGATGTGGTAATATAAATACTTAAGCAAAAATTATCATTTCCAAAATGAGAAATTGTTTTTATACTAGTGCCAATAAGTAGATAATTATTTTGTTAGTTTTCTTGTGTGTGCGAAAGTTTTTACGTACCTTTGTATGTATAATAAACCTTTAGATTAGTAATAGTTATGGAAGATAATAAGAATCAGGGATTGCAGATAGAATTAAAACCAGAAGTTGCAAAGGGTGTATATGCCAATCTTGCGCTAATAACACATTCAAGTTCAGACTTTGTTCTTGACTTTGCCAGTATACTACCTGGTCTACCAAAGCCAGAGATAAACGCTCGTGTAATAATGGCTCCAGAGCATGCTAAGCGTTTGCTTCAGGCTCTACAGGAAAATGTGTATAAGTACGAGCAGCAGTTTGGTAAAATTGTTATACCTGAGCAGCAATCAGGTATTATTGCCCCATTTGATTTACCTAAAAAAGAGTCATAGAATAATCGCATTTTAAAATAAATGTTAATAAAGTCTATATCTTGCTAATTTCGGTAAGATATAGACTTTTCGCATTCTTTATAATTAGGTAATTCAAAGTTTTGTTCGTACCTTTGCAGCCCGAAATGGGCATGTTTTAATGCCTAGTTTTCTGTAAAGTGACAATAATAAAATAAATATATAAATTAAAAAAGTAAAATTATGCCTACTATTTCACAGTTAGTAAGAAAAGGCAGAAAGGTGATTGTTGACAAGAGCAAGTCACCAGCTTTGGACAACTGTCCTCAGCGCCGCGGTGTTTGTGTTCGTGTTTACACTACAACACCTAAGAAGCCTAATTCAGCAATGCGTAAGGTTGCACGTGTACGTTTGACAAACCAGAAGGAAGTAAACTCTTACATTCCAGGAGAAGGACATAACCTTCAGGAGCACTCAATCGTTCTTGTACGTGGTGGTCGTGTAAAGGACCTTCCAGGTGTACGTTATCACATCGTTCGTGGTACTCTTGATACCGCAGGTGTTGCTAATCGTACTCAGCGTCGTTCTAAGTATGGTGCTAAGCGTCCAAAGGCAGCTAAGAAGTAATTCTGAAATTAAAGAAATTTTTATCCGTTTTGCTGGAGATATTGTTAATAACAGGTTGAGTAAATGTTCGGGAGCGGACATTGAAGGACAGTAAGAAACAGCCCCATGCAGAATTTATTTTTCAAACAAAATGAGAAAAGCAAAACCAAAGAAACGCGTGATCCTTCCGGATCCAGTTTACAATGACCAGAAGGTCTCTAAGTTCGTTAATCATTTGATGTATGATGGTAAGAAGAATACATCTTATGAAATCTTTTACAAGGCTCTTGATACTGTAAAGGATAAGATGACAAAAGAAGAGAAGCCGGCTCTTGAAATATGGAAGCAGGCTCTTGATAACATCACTCCTCAGGTTGAGGTAAAAAGCCGCCGTATTGGTGGTGCTACATTCCAGGTGCCAACAGAAATACGCCCAGATCGTAAGGAAAGTATTTCAATGAAGAACCTAATCCAGTATGCACGTAAGCGTGGTGGTAAGTCAATGGCTGAGAAGTTGGCTGCTGAAATTATGGATGCTTATAACAATCAGGGTGGCGCATTCAAGCGTAAGGAAGATATGCATCGTATGGCTGAGGCTAACCGTGCATTCGCTCATTTCAGATTCTAATCATATAAAGGTAAAAAGAAAATGGCAAATCGCGATTTACATTTGACTCGTAACATCGGTATCATGGCTCACATTGATGCAGGAAAGACTACAACGTCTGAGCGTATCTTGTTTTACACTGGTAAAACTCATAAAATTGGTGAGGTTCATGATGGTGCGGCTACAATGGACTGGATGGCCCAAGAGCAGGAGCGTGGTATAACTATTACTTCTGCGGCTACCACTTGTAACTGGAATTACGAAAATGACTCATACAAGATTAACTTGATAGATACTCCGGGACACGTTGACTTTACTGCTGAGGTAGAGCGCTCACTTCGTGTACTTGACGGAGCTGTTGCTACATATTCTGCTGCTGATGGTGTTCAACCTCAGTCAGAGACTGTTTGGCGTCAGGCTGATAAGTATAATGTTCCTCGTATCGGTTATGTTAATAAGATGGACCGTTCTGGTGCAGATTTCTATGAAACAGTTCGCCAGATGAAGACTGTTCTTGGTGCAAATCCTTGCCCAATTCAGATTCCTATCGGTGCTGAAGAAAACTTCAAAGGTGTTGTAGATCTTATCACTATGAAGGCTATTCTTTGGCATGACGAGACAATGGGTGCTGAGTATGATATAGAAGAAATACCTGCAGAACTTGTTGACGAAGCTACTGAATGGCACGACAAGATGATAGAGAATGCAGCTAATTTTGATGATGAAGTTATGGAACTTTACCTTGACGGTAAAGAAGTTCCAACTGACAAGTTGATTGCTGCTATCCGTAAGGGTACTATCTCAATGGAGCTTACTCCTATGCTTCTTGGTTCTTCGTATAAGAACAAGGGTGTACAGCCACTTCTTGATTATATTTGTGCATTCTTGCCTTCTCCTCTTGATACAGAAGCTATTATGGGTACAAACCCTGATACTGATGAAGAAGAGGGTCGTAAACCAACTGAGGATGCTCCAACATCAGCTCTTGCGTTTAAGATTGCTACCGACCCATTCATGGGACGTCTAGTTTTCTTCCGTGTTTATTCAGGTAAGGTTGCTGCTGGTTCATATGTATACAATCCTCGTTCTGGTAAGCGTGAGCGTATCAGCCGTCTGTTCCAGATGAACTCAAAGCAGGAAATTCCTATGGAATCTATCGATGCCGGTGATATCGGTGCAGGTGTTGGTTTCAAGGATATTCGTACTGGTGATACTCTTTGTGATGAGAATCATCCTATCGTTCTTGAGTCAATGACATTCCCTGATACTGTAATCTCTGTTGCTGTTGAACCAAAGAGCCAGGCTGACGTTGCTAAGATGGATACTGGTCTTGCTAAACTTGCAGAAGAGGATCCAACATTTACTGTTCGTACTGATGAGCAGAGCGGTCAGACTATCATTTCTGGTATGGGTGAACTTCACCTTGATATCATTATTGACCGTCTTAAGCGCGAGTTCAAGGTTGAATGTAATCAGGGTAAGCCACAGGTTAATTATAAGGAGGCTATTACTCGCACAGCACAGAGCCGTGAAACTTATAAGAAGCAGTCTGGTGGTCGTGGTAAGTTCGCTTGTATCGATGTTACTATTGGTCCTAAGGATGAGGATTATAAGGAAGGTGATTTGCAATTCGTTAATGCTGTAAAGGGTGGTAATGTTCCTAAGGAATTCATACCATCTGTACAGAAAGGTTTTGCTGATTGCTTGTCTAATGGTGTTCTTGGTGGTTTCCCAATGACTGGTCTTAAGGTTACTCTTTCTGATGGTAGCTTCCATCCAGTTGACTCTGATCAGTTGTCTTTCGAACTAGTAGCTCATCAGGCATTCAAAGTTCTTTGCCCTAAGGCTGGTCCTGTTCTTATGGAACCAATCATGAAGGTTGAGGTTGTTACTCCAGAAGAGAACATGGGAGATGTAATCGGTGACTTGAATAAGCGTCGTGGTCTTGTACAGGGTATGGAAGAGGCTCGTAGCGGTGCACGTATCGTTAAAGCTATGGTTCCATTGGCTGAAATGTTCGGCTATGTAACAGCTTTGCGTACAATCACTTCAGGTCGTGCTACTTCTTCAATGGAGTATGATCATCATTCACCTCTATCTTCAACAATAGCTAAGGCTGTTCTAGAAGAGGTTCATGGACACTCAGAACTACTGTAAAAGAATATTAAAGTGGGGTGAGCCGTTTAGCGAATGACTCTTAAACGGTGATCCCTTACTTCTTTATTAATACATTTATAATTAAATTAAACAATGAGTCAGAAAATTAGAATTAAGCTGAAGTCTTATGACCACATGTTGGTTGATAAGTCAGCTGAAAAGATTGTGAAGGCTGTTAAGGCTACAGGCGCTATTGTTAGCGGTCCTATTCCATTGCCAACTCACAAGCGTATCTACACAGTGAACCGTAGTACTTTCGTTAACAAGAAGGCTCGTGAGCAATTCCAGCTCTCAGATTTCAAGCGCCTTATTGATATCTATAGTTCTACAGCTAAGACTGTTGATGCTTTGATGAAACTTGATTTGCCTTCAGGCGTAGAAGTTGAAATTAAAGTCTAATTTTATTAAGTTTAGTATTAATCTTTAAAATTTTTATTGAAATGCCAGGATTAATTGGAAAAAAAATCGGAATGACATCCGTTTTCAGTGCCGACGGTAAGAATGTACCGTGCACTGTTATCGAAGCTGGTCCTTGTGTTGTAACCCAGATCAAAACAGAAGAAAAAGATGGTTACAAAGCTGTTCAATTAGGTTACGGAGAGGCTAAGGAGAATCGTACTTCTAAGCCAATGATGGGAACCTTTACGAAGGCAGGCACAACACCAAAGAAGCACTTGGCCGAGTTCAAGTTTGACGAGGAGCATAACCTCGGCGATACTATTACTGTTGAACTTTTCGCTGATGCTAAGTTTGTAGACATCGTTGGAACCTCTAAAGGTAAAGGTTTCCAGGGTGTTGTTAAGCGCCACGGTTTTGCTGGTGTAGGTCAAAGTACTCACGGTCAGGATGACCGAGCTCGTAAACCGGGATCTATTGGTGCTTGTTCTTATCCTGCAAAGGTGTTTAAGGGCATGCGCATGGGTGGTCAAATGGGTGGTGACCGTGTTACTACTCAGAATCTCCAGGTGTTAAAGGTAATTCCAGAACATAATCTCCTTCTTGTTAAGGGTTCTGTTGCTGGATGTAATGGTTCAACCGTTTTAATCAATAAGTAATGGAAGTTAGCGTTTTAAATATAAATGGTCAGGAGACCGGAAGAAAGGTAACTCTTAATGAGGCTATCTTCGGAATTGAACCTAACGATCACGTTCTTTATCTTGATGTAAAACAATATCTTGCACAACAGCGTCAGGGTACTGCAAAATCTAAGGAAAGAAGTGAGATAAGTGGTTCTACTCGCAAACTTGGTCGTCAGAAAGGTGGCGGCGGTGCTCGTCGTGGTGATATCAATTCACCAATTCTTGTTGGTGGTGGTCGTGTTTTCGGTCCTAAGCCACGTAATTATGACTTCAAATTAAACAAGAAAGTAAAAGTTCTTGCTCGTAAGTCTGCACTCTCATATAAGGCTCAGGAAAGTGCTATTGTTGTTGTTGAAGACTTCAACTTTGAGGCTCCAAAAACTAAAGATTTTATAAATTTTACTAAAAATCTTAAAGTCGAGGACAAGAAGGCACTTGTTGTTTTGCCAGAAGTTAATAAAAACGTATATTTGTCTGCTCGTAACTTAAAGCGTGCTAATGTAATGACTGCTTCAACACTCAATTCGTATAAAGTTTTGAATGCTGATGTCTTGGTTATAACAGAAAGCTCACTAAAGGCTATCGACGGTATCTTAACAAAGTAAAAAAGGAGAAATTAGAATATGGCATTTATTATAAAACCATTGGTTACTGAAAAGCAGACCAATATC
The DNA here is from genome assembly GCF_051059605.1 of Prevotella sp. Taxonomy (GTDB): domain Bacteria; phylum Bacteroidota; class Bacteroidia; order Bacteroidales; family Bacteroidaceae; genus Prevotella. The sequence continues at coordinate 2,262,444 of NZ_CP050883.1, read as the reverse complement.
ACGGAGAAGAACGCTAGCCGTTATGGCTTCATCGTTCGACCTGAGGCTAATAAACTCCAAATTAAGAAAGAGGTCGAAGGTCTGTATAATGTTACAGTAGTAGATGTGAACACTCTTCGTTACGCTGGAAAGCGTTCTAGCCGCTTTACAAAGGCTGGACTCGTTAAGGGTCAGAAGAATGCGTTCAAAAAAGCAATCGTCACTGTAAAGGATGGCGATTCAATTGATTTTTACAGCAATATTTAAATAAAAAATGGCAGTACGTAAATTAAACCCGGTTACACCGGGACAAAGACACAAAGTTATTGGCACGTTCGAGGATATTACTGCATCCGTGCCAGAGAAGTCTCTCGTTTACGGCAAACGTTCTACTGGTGGTCGAAACAACACTGGTAAGATGACCGTTCGCTATATTGGTGGTGGCCATAAGCAGAAGTTTCGTTTGATAGACTTTAAACGTGAGAAAGATGGTGTTCCTGCTGTAGTTAAGACAATTGAGTATGATCCAAACAGATCAGCTCGTATTGCTCTTCTTAATTACGCAGATGGTGAAAAACGTTACATTATTGCTCCTAATGGACTGCAGGTAGGTACTACTCTGATGTCTGGCGCAGAAGCTGCCCCAGAGATTGGTAATACTCTTCCACTTGCAAACATTCCTGTAGGTACAGTGATTCATAACATTGAATTACGTCCAGGACAGGGTGCTTTGTTAGTTCGTTCGGCTGGTAATTTTGCTCAGTTGACTTCTCGTGAGGGTAGTTATTGTGTTATTAAGCTCCCTTCTGGTGAAACACGCCAGATTTTGAGTGCTTGTAAAGCAACTATTGGTAGTGTCGGTAATTCTGATCACGCATTGGAGCAGTCTGGTAAGGCCGGTCGCTCTCGTTGGTTAGGTCGTCGCCCTCATAACCGTGGTGTTGTTATGAACCCTGTTGATCACCCAATGGGTGGTGGTGAAGGTCGTCAGAGTGGTGGACATCCACGTTCTCGTAAGGGTCTTTACGCAAAGGGTCTTAAGACTCGTGCACCGAAGAAGCTTTCTAGCAAGTATATTATCGAAAGAGCTAACAAAAAATAAAGAGTAAATTATGAGTCGTTCATTAAAAAAAGGTCCATACATAAACGTATCACTCGAAAAGAAGGTTCTCGCTATGAACGAGAGCGGTAAGGCGAGTGTTGTTAAAACATGGGCTAGAGCATCAATGATTTCCCCTGATTTTGTGGGACACACTGTTGCAGTTCATAACGGAAACAAATTTATCCCTGTTTACATTACTGAGAATATGGTTGGTCACAAGCTCGGAGAGTTTGCACCAACACGTCGTTTTGGCGGACACTCTGGTAACAATAGAAAGTAAGCGGGTTTAAACCATTTAACAAATTAGAATAAATAATGGGAGCAAGAAAACATATCGCAGCTGAAAAATTAAAGGAAGCTCGCAAAAATTTGTACTTCGCTAAGCTCAAAGGCGTTCCTTCTTCTCCACGTAAAATGCGCTACGTTGTAGACATGATTCGTGGTATGGAAGTTAACCGCGCTCTCGGAGTACTTAAGTTCTCTAAGAAGCAGGCTGCTGCAGACGTTGAGAAGCTGCTACGCTCAGCAATTGCTAACTGGGAGAATAAAAATGACCGTAAGGCTGAAGATGGTGAACTTTATATTAGTAAGGTCTTCGTAGACGGAGGTGTTACTATGAAACGTATGAGACCTGCACCACAGGGTCGTGGTTTTAGAATCCGTAAGCGTTCTAATCACGTCACCTTGTTTGTAGAAGCCAAAACTAACGACGAAAATAATTAATAGAATGGGACAGAAAGTTAATCCAATAAGCAACCGACTTGGTATTATCCGTGGTTGGGATTCAAATTGGTTTGGTGGCAAGAACTTCGGAGATAGCCTCGTAGAGGATCGTAAAATCCGTAAGTATCTTAATGAGCGCCTAGCAAAGGCTAGCGTTTCTCGCATTGTCATCGAGCGTACACTGAAACTCGTCACCATCACTATTTGTACAGCCCGTCCGGGTATCGTCATTGGTAAAGGTGGTCAGGATGTTGATAAACTTAAGGAAGAGTTGAAGAAACTCTATAATAAGGATATTCAAATTAACATCTTTGAAGTTAAAAGACCAGAGCTTGATGCAAACATCGTAGGTAACAGCATCGCACGTCAGGTTGAAGGTAAAATTTCTTACCGTCGTGCAATAAAGATGGCTGTTCAAAATACAATGCGTGCAGGAGCAGAAGGTATAAAGGTTCAAATTACAGGTCGTCTGAACGGAGCTGAAATGGCTCGTAAGGAAATGTTCAAGGAGGGTCGTACTCCATTGCATACTTTCCGCGCAGACATCGATTACTGTCAGGTTGAGGCCCTCACTAAGGTTGGTCTTCTGGGTATTAAGGTTTGGATTTGCCGTGGAGAAGTTTATGGCAAGCGTGACTTAACACCTAATTTTACTCAGGAGAAGCAGAATGGTGGCCGTTCTAATGGTGGCCGTAATGGTCGTGGCGGTAATCGTAAGAGAAACAATAACCGTTAAATGTAGAAGCTATCATGTTACAGCCAAAAAGAGTAAAATATAGAAGACCTCAAGATGGTCGCGGTAATAAAGGTAACGCGCACAGAGGTACACAATTGGCTTTTGGTTCGTTTGGTATCAAGACTCTTGAGCCAAAATGGATTAATAGTCGTCAGATAGAGGCAGCTCGTGTAGCTGTAAACCGCTATATGAATCGTCAGGGACAGGTTTGGATAAGAATCTTCCCTGATAAACCAATCACTCGTAAACCAGCCGATGTCCGTATGGGTAAAGGTAAGGGTGATCCTGCTGGATGGGTTGCACCAGTAACACCGGGACGTATCCTCTTTGAAGTAGAGGGAGTTTCTTTTGACATTGCTAAAGAGGCGCTTCGCCTTGCTGCTCAGAAGCTTCCTGTCAAGACAAAGTTTGTTGTTAGACGTGATTTCGATAAAAACGCTTAAACTATGAAGATTAAAGAATTAAAAGAACTTGATGTCAAGGGATTGGCAGAAAAGTTGGAGACATCTAAGGCAAAACTCCATCAAATGAAGTTGAACCATTCAATAGCTCCTCTTGAGAATCCATCACAGATTAAGGCTGCTCGTCGTGATATAGCACGTATTGAAACAGAACTTCGTCAGAGAGAACTTAATAAATAATAATGGTCCAGATGGAAACAAGAAATTTAAGAAAAGTAAGACAGGGTGTTGTTGTCAGCAACAAAATGGATAAAACCATTGTTATTGCCTCTAAGTTCAAAGAGAAGCACCCTATTTATGGTAAATTTGTCCAGAAGACAAAGAAGTACCATGCTCACGACGAGAAAAATGAAGCAAATGTAGGTGATACAGTGCAGATTATGGAGACTCGTCCTCTATCTAAGACAAAAAGATGGAGATTAGTACAAATTGTAGAAAAAGCTAAGTAATTATGATACAGGCAGAATCAAAACTTACAGTATGTGATAACAGCGGCGCACGTGAGGCAAAATGCATCCGTGTTCTCGGTGGTACCGGTCGTCGTTATGCTAGTGTTGGTGACGTTATAGTAGTTGCTGTACAAAACGTCATTCCTTCTAGCGATTTGAAAAAAGGTGCAGTATCAAAGGCTTTGATCGTACGCACAAAGAAGGAAATTCGTCGTGCTGATGGTTCTTATATCCGTTTCGATGATAACGCATGTGTATTGCTCAATAATGCAGGTGAACTTCGTGGTAGTCGTATCTTCGGTCCTGTAGCTCGCGAGCTTCGTGCAGTAAACATGAAAGTCGTATCTTTGGCACCTGAGGTTCTTTAATTAATCATAAAACAAGTAAGTAATGAGTAAGTTACATATAAAGAAAGACGACACAGTGGTTGTTCTTGCCGGTGGTGACAAGGGCAAGACTGGTAAGGTGCTCAAGGTGTTGGTTGAAAAGAACCGTGCTATCGTCGAGGGGGTAAAACTCGTGTCAAAGAGCACTAAGCCTTCTGCTAAGAATCCTCAAGGAGGTATTGTTAAGCAAGAGGCTTCAATTCATATTTCAAATCTCAGTCTGATCGATCCTAAGAGTGGTAAAGCTACTCGTGTTGCTATCAAGCATGATGGCAAGAATGTGGTTCGTATCGCTAAAAAGTCAGGGGAGGAAATCAAATAATGGATACAGCACAGTTAAAGAAAGTATATAAGGAGACTATTGCTCCTGAACTTCAAAAGCAGTTTAACTATTCTTCAACAATGCAGATTCCTGTTTTGAAGAAGATTGTTATCAATCAAGGTCTTGGTGATGCTACACAGGACAAGAAAATTGTTGATGTAGCGGTTAATGAGATTACTGCTATTACGGGACAGAAGGCTGTAGCTACATATTCTAAGAAGGATATTGCTAACTTCAAACTTCGTAAAAAGATGCCTATTGGTGTTATGGTTACACTTCGTGGTGCACGCATGTATGAATTCCTAGAGAAGCTCATCCGCGTATCTCTTCCACGTATCCGTGACTTCAAGGGTATTGAAAGCAAGTTTGATGGTCGTGGTAACTACACTTTGGGTATTACCGAGCAGATTATCTTTCCTGAGATAAATATCGATGAAATTGACCGTATCCAGGGTATGAACATTACTTTCGTATCATCAGCTAATACTGATGAAGAGGGTTATGCTCTTCTGAAGGCTTTCGGTCTTCCATTCAAGAACGTTAAAAACGATTAAGGAATATGGCAAAAGAATCAATGAAAGCTCGCGAAGTTAAGCGTGCAAAGCTAGTTGCTCGTTTCGCTGAAAAGCGCGCAGCTCTGAAAAAGATTATCGCTACTTCTGAGGATCCAGCTGAAGCTTACGAGGCTGCTCGTAAACTACAGGGTTTCCCAAAGAATTCAAACCCAATTCGTCTTCACAACCGTTGCAAGATTACAGGTCGTCCTAAAGGATATATCCGTCAGTTCGGTCTTTCTCGTATTCAATTCCGTGAAATGGCGTCTGCAGGTTTGATACCTGGAGTAAGGAAGGCCAGTTGGTAATGATAATGATATTGTGATTAGTGATAAGGATTAATGCTTTGGCATATACCTTTTCACTACCACTTTTCATGATCCATCCGAATTTTTTTTTTAATATTGTCGGGATATCCCGATTAATTAAACATTTATATTTTATGACAGATCCAATAGCAGATTATCTGACAAGGCTCAGAAATGCAATTATGGCTCATCATCGTGTTGTTGAGGTTCCTGCATCTAACTTGAAAAAAGAGATTACAAAGATCCTTTTTGAAAAAGGTTACATCTTGAATTACAAGTTCGTTGATGAAGGTCCACAGGGTTCAATTAAGGTCGCTTTGAAATACGACCCATCAACAAAGCAGAGCGCAATCAAGAGTTTGAAGCGCGTGTCTACACCAGGTTTGCGTCAGTATACCGGTTATAAAGACATGCCGAGAGTAATTAACGGATTAGGTATTGCAATATTATCTACATCTAAAGGTGTAATGACTAACAAGGAAGCTGCCGGTCTTAAGATTGGTGGTGAAGTTCTTTGCTATATTTATTAATTGGAGGATTTTATATGTCAAGAATAGGTAAATTGCCAATTAGTATCCCTTCAGGTGTTACAGTTAGTTTCGACAAGAAAACTGACATTATTACAGTTAAAGGTCCTAAGGGAGAACTTTCACAGAAAATAGATCCTTCAATCATTGTTGAGAACAATGAAGGAACTATTACATTCACAGTTGATGAGAATAGCCCAGTTAACGTTAAGCAAAAGCAGGCTTTTCATGGCCTCTACCGCTCATTGGTTAACAATATGGTTATTGGTGTAAGTGAAGGTTATAAGAAAGTTTTGGAACTTGTAGGTGTTGGTTACCGTGTGTCAAATCAGGGTAATGTCATTGAATTTTCACTTGGTTATACACACCCAATCTTTATGGAACTTCCTACAGAGGTTAAGGTTGAGACTAAGTCTGAAAGAAACCAGAATCCAATTCTTACACTTGAGTCTACTGACAAGCAATTGTTGGGTCTTATTTGTGCAAAAATTCGTTCTTTCCGTATGCCTGAACCTTACAAGGGAAAGGGTATCCTGTTCCAGGGTGAGGTTATTCGCAGAAAGTCTGGTAAATCAGCTGCAGCTAAGTAATTTTAATTGATTTTACGATTATGACAACAAAGAAAGTAGAAAGACGAATTAAGATAAAGTTCCGCATTCGTAAGAGTGTAAACGGAACAGCTGAGCGTCCACGTCTTAGTGTTTTCCGCTCAAATAAGCAGATATACGCTCAGGTAATTAATGATTTGACAGGTACTACACTTGTTTCAGCTTCATCTCTTGGTCTTGAAAAATTGGCTAAGATTGATCAAGCTAAGAAAGTTGGTGAACTTGTTGCTGAAAAAGCAAAGGCCGCAGGTGTTGAATCTGTAGTTTTCGACCGTAATGGCTATCTCTATCATGGTCGCGTTCAGGCTCTTGCTGACGCAGCTAGAGAGGGAGGATTAAAATTCTAAACGATTATGGCAATGAATAAAGTAAAAGTAAATAGTGACGCAGAACTGAAAGATCGTTTGGTTGCTATCAACCGCGTAACTAAGGTTACAAAGGGTGGTCGTACATTCACATTCTCTGCTATCGTCGTTGTTGGTGATGGCAAAGGTGTTATCGGCTGGGGCTTAGGCAAGGCTGGTGAAGTTACTGCTGCTATAGCTAAGGGTGTAGAGGCTGCTAAGAAAAATCTTGTGAAGGTTCCTGTACTTAAGGGAACTGTTCCTCATGAGATAGAGGTTTCATTTGGTGGTGCTTTGGTTCTCTTGAAGCCAGCAGCAGCTGGTACCGGTCTAAAGGCTGGTGGTGCTATGCGTGCTGTTCTTGAGAGCGTTGGTGTTACAGATGTTATCGCTAAGTCTAAAGGCTCATCAAACCCTCACAACCTTGTAAAGGCTACAATCGCCGCTTTGTCACAGATGCGTGACGCTTATACAATAGCAGGTAATCGTGGCATTAGTATGGATAAAGTATTTAACGGTTAATAGGAGAGTAAACAATGGCAACAATAAAAATCAAGCAGATAAAGAGTAAAATCGGTTATCCAGTTGATCAGAAGCGCACACTTCTTGCCCTGGGTCTTCATAAGATCTCTCAGGTTGTTGAAGTTGAGGACGTTCCTAGCATCCGCGGTATGATCCGCAAGGTTCATCACCTGGTTAACGTAGTTGAATAATTAATCTTTTAATATCGAGTCGATTATGAAATTAAATAATTTAACACCAGCTGAGGGCTCTACACATACACGTCGTCGTATTGGCCGTGGTACGGGTTCTGGACTGGGTGGTACCTCTACACGTGGTAATAAGGGTGCTAAATCTCGTTCTGGTTATAAGAGAAAGATTGGTTTTGAAGGTGGTCAGATGCCTCTTCAGCGCCGTATTCCTAAGGCTGGTTTCAAGAATATCAACCATAAAGAATATTTCGCAGTAAACCTTTCTGTTCTACAGAAAATAGCTGAGGAAAAGAACCTCACAAAGATTGGCATTGCTGAACTCAAAGAAGCAGGTCTTACTAACGGCAAGCACCTTGTAAAGGTACTTGGTAATGGCGAGTTGAAAGCTAAACTAGAAGTTGAGGCAAATGCATTCTCTAAGACTGCCGAAGAAGCTATTAAGGCAGTAGGTGGTAACGCAACTATAATCTAAGTAAATGAAAAAGTTTTTTGAGACACTAAAGAACTGTTGGAAGGTTGAGGATTTGCGTCAGCGTATTCTCATTACCATTCTATTCACGGCAATCTATCGTTTCGGGTCGTTCGTTGTACTTCCAGGTATCAACCCGGCTAAGTTGGCAACACTTCAGTCGCAGACTGCGGGCGGTCTAATGTCGCTGTTAGACATGTTCTCTGGTGGTGCATTTTCCAATGCGTCAATCTTCGCACTTGGAATTATGCCTTACATCTCAGCTTCTATCGTTATGCAACTCCTTGCTGTCGCTGTACCTTATTTTCAAAAGATGCAGCGTGAAGGTGAGAGCGGTCATAAAAAGATAAATTGGTATACACGTTTGCTCACGGTAGCCATTTTGGTTTTCCAAGCACCTGCATACTTAATGAATCTAAAGGTGCAAGCTAGTCAAGCTTTGGCTAGCGGCATCTCTTGGACAATCTTTATTATTCCCGCAACAATCATCTTGGCAGCAGGTAGTATGTTCGTCCTTTGGCTTGGTGAGCGCATTACTGATAAAGGTGTCGGAAATGGAATCTCTTTGATCATTATGATCGGTATCATGGCACGTTTGCCCCAAGCATTCGTCCAAGAGGTAAGCTCACGTTTTACTGCCATTTCCGGTGGTGGATTAGTGATGTTTATTGCTGAGATTCTAATTCTCTATGCAGTTGTTTGTGCATCAATTCTTTTGGTGCAAGGAACTCGCAAAATACCAGTTCAGTACGCAAAACGTCTTGTTGGAAACAAGCAGTATGGTGGCGCCCGCCAGTACATTCCCTTGAAGCTATTTGCTGCTAATGTAATGCCTATCATCTTTGCTCAGGCTTTGATGTTCATTCCTTTGGCTATAGTTAAATATCAGAGTGAGAATGCCTCATGGGTTGTTCGTTCATTGATGGATAATCACAGTGCACTATATAATGTTGTATACGTTATTTTAATTATAGCGTTCACATATTTTTATACTGCGATTACATTGAATCCAACTCAGATGGCTGAGGATATGAAACGCAATAACGGATTTATCCCTGGTATTAAACCTGGAAAGGATACGGCTGAGTATATTGACACCATAATGTCTCGTATAACTTTGCCTGGTTCGTTGTTTATTGCGTTAATCGCTGTTATGCCTGCTCTTGCTGGTCTTCTTGATGTTCAGCAGGCGTTTTCACAGTTCTTTGGTGGTACATCTCTACTGATTCTTGTTGGCGTTGTTATTGATACACTTCAGCAGATAGAGAGTCATTTGATGATGCGTCATTATGACGGACTTTTGAATTCGGGACACACTCGTAACAATGGTGGCGTTTCAGCATATTAATCAGGTTCTTGGAAATGAAAATATTTCTGAAGACTGAAGATGAAATAGACCTAATGCGCAAAGCAAACCGACTTGTCGGTGCTACTTTGGCTGAATTAGGTAGAAATATAAAGCCAGGTGTAACGACTCTCCAATTGGATAAAATAGCGGATGAGTTTATAAGGGATCACGGTGCAGAACCTACCTTTAAGAACTTTCCCAACCCATTTGGAGAGCCTTATCCGGCTTCAATCTGTACTTCTGTTAACGACATTGTTGTTCATGGTATACCAAGCGATAAGGTCGTTCTAAAAGATGGGGACATTATATCAATAGATTGTGGAACGCTTTTAGATGGATACAATGGAGATTCTTGTTATACGTTTGCTGTTGGTGAGATCTCGTCTGAAGTTAGTCAGCTTTTGAAAGCTACTAAAAAATCTTTGTATCTAGGAATAGAGCAGGCTGTGGCAGGTAAGCATGTTGGTGATATAGGTGCGGCCGTACAGGAATATTGTGAAGGATGCGGTTATGGAGTAGTCAGAGAATTGACAGGTCATGGCATTGGCAAGGAAATGCATGAGGCACCTCAGATTCCGAACTACGGTTCGAAAGGAAATGGAGTAATGCTGAAGGCAGGGATGTGCATAGCTATTGAGCCAATGATTACTATGGGTGACCATAATATATGGATGCTCCCAGATAAGTGGAGTATAATAACACGTGATCGCAAACCAGCAGCTCATTTTGAGCATACTATAGCAATACGTAAAGGTCAGGCCGAGATTTTATCAACGTTTGAAGAAATTGAAAATCATTAAGTAGAATAATTATATGGCAAAACAATCCGCTATAGAGCAGGATGGAACAATTGTAGAGAATCTTTCTAATGCAATGTTTCGTGTAGAACTTGAAAATGGAGTTCAGATTATAGCCCACATCTCTGGTAAGATGCGAATGCATTACATTAAAATCCTTCCTGGTGATAAGGTGAAGGTAGAGATGAGTCCTTATGATTTGACAAAAGGCAGAATCGTTTTCAGATACAAATAATTCATCATACATACAGATATGAAAACAAGAGCATCATTAAAGAAGCGTACAGCAGACTGTAAGATCGTTCGTCGTAAAGGTCGTTTGTTCGTTATCAACAAGAAAAACCCTAAGTTTAAATTACGTCAGGGTTAATGTTAAAGTAGTGTAAAAGTTGATTTAAATGAATTTTTATTTCTAACTTTGCACGTTCTTTAGCGAGAATTAAATTCTAATTATTAAATTTTTTTATACAATTTAAAAATGGCAATAAGAATTGTTGGAGTAGATTTGCCCCAGAATAAGCGTGGCGAAATCGCATTGACTTATATCTATGGTATAGGTCGAAGTAGTTCAGCAAAGATATTGGATACGGCCGGCGTTAGCCGCGACCTGAAGGTCAGCGATTGGACTGACGATCAGGCAGCCAAAATCCGTGAAATTATCGGCGCTGGGTTCAAAGTAGAGGGTGATCTTCGTTCAGAGATCCAAATGAACATTAAGCGACTGATGGATATTGGTTGCTATCGTGGAGTTAGACATCGTAATGGTCTTCCTGTTCGTGGTCAGAGTACTAAGAACAACGCTCGTACTCGTAAGGGTAAGAAGAAGACTGTTGCTAATAAGAAAAAGGCTACTAAGTAATTTTAAAGGAAATTAATTATGGCAAAGACAAAAGCAACATCTAAAAAAAGAAACGTAAAGGTTGACGCAATTGGTCAGCTTCACGTTCATAGTTCTTTCAATAATATTATCGTATCCCTAGCTAACAGTGAAGGTCAAATTATTTCTTGGTCATCAGCTGGTAAGATGGGTTTCCGTGGCTCTAAGAAGAACACTCCTTATGCTGCTCAGATGGCAGGTGAGGATTGTGCAAAGGTAGCGTTTGAACTAGGTCTTCGTAAGGTTAAGGCTTACGTTAAAGGTCCTGGTAACGGTCGTGAGTCTGCAATACGTGCGGTAAACGCAACTGGTATTCAGGTAACAGAGATTGTTGACGTTACACCATTACCACATAATGGTTGTCGTCCTCCTAAGCGTCGTAAGGTATAATATTTAAGAAATAAAAATTAACGCACATATTTTTATATTATGGCAAGATATATAGGTCCGAAATCTAAAATTGCACGTCGATTTGGTGAGCCAATATTCGGCGCAGACAAAGTTTTGTCCAAGAGAAACTTCCCTCCTGGACAGCATGGCAATAACCGTCGCAGAAAAATGTCTGAGTACGGTGTCATGTTGGCAGAGAAGCAGAAAGCTAAGTATACTTATGGTGTACTAGAGCGTCAGTTCCGTAATATGTTTACCAAGGCTGCAAAGTCAGACGGTATCACTGGTGAGGTTCTTCTTCAGAGCCTAGAGTGCCGTCTTGATAATGTTGTCTTCCGTCTCGGTATTGCTCCTACACGTGCAGCAGCACGTCAGTTGGTTGGCCACAAGCACATCACTGTAGATGGAGCAGTAGTGAACATTCCTTCATTCTCAGTAAAACCAGGAATGATCGTTGGTCTTCGTGAAAAGTCTAAGTCTCTTGAGGTTGTTGAAGCAGCTCTTGCTGGTTTCAATCACAGCAAGTATCCTTGGATGGAGTGGGACGAGAACACTAAGAGTGGAAAGTTCTTACACAAGCCAGAGCGTGCAGACATCCCTGAGAATATAAAGGAACAATTAATCGTTGAGTTGTACTCTAAATAAATCATTGAATTAATGGCGATATTAGCATTTCAAAAACCTGATAAAGTTGTAATGTTGGAGGCTAATGACAAGTTCGGCAAGTTCGAATTTCGTCCTCTTGAGCCTGGCTTTGGTGTTACCGTTGGTAACGCATTGCGCCGCATTCTCCTTTCATCTCTGGAGGGTTATGCCATCAACACAATCCGAATTTCGGGTGTTGAGCATGAATTTTCTTCAGTACCTGGTGTAAAGGAAGATGTAACCAACATTATCTTGAATTTGAAACAAGTAAGATTCAAGCAAGTAGTAGAAGAATTCGAGAATGAGAAAGTTAGTATCACAGTTGAGAATTCTACGGAATTCAAGGCAGGTGATATTGGTAAGTATTTGACTGGATTTGAAGTGTTAAACCCTGATTTGGTGATTTGTCATTTGGATGCCAAAGCCATGATGCAGATTGATCTTACAATTAACAAAGGTAGGGGCTATGTTCCTGCTGATGAGAATCGTGAGTTCTGCACTGATGTCAACGTTATTCCAATCGATTCTATTTACACCCCTATCCGCAACGTCAAATATTCAGTTGAACCATATCGTGTTGAGCAAAAGACCGACTATGATAAACTGGTTATAGAAGTTACTACGGACGGTTCTATCCAACCGAAGGATGCGCTTAAGGAAGCTGCCAAGATACTTATCTATCACTTTATGTTGTTCTCTGATGAAAAGATTACATTGGAATCTCCAGATCAAGAAGGCAATCAAGAGTTTGATGAGGAAATTCTACACATGCGCCAGTTGCTCAAGACTAAGTTGGTTGACATGAACCTTAGTGTTCGTGCACTAAATTGCTTGAAGGCTGCAGATGTTGAGACTCTTGGTGACTTAGTTCAGTTTAACAAAACTGATCTTCTTAAGTTCCGTAACTTTGGTAAGAAATCGCTTTCTGAGCTTGATGATTTGCTGGAAAGTCTGAATCTGTCATTTGGAACCGACATTTCAAAGTATAAACTGGACAAGGATTAGTCAATCACTTGTCCTCTAATAGAAAAAAACAAAAATGAGACATAATAAAAAATTTAACCACCTGGGTCGTACTGCATCTCATCGTGATGCCATGTTAGCAAATATGGCTATATCTTTGATTATGCACAAAAGAATCACTACGACTCTTGCAAAGGCAAAAGCCTTGAAGAAGTATGTTGAGCCGCTAATAACACGCTCAAAGGAAGATACAACAAACTCACGTCGTGTAGTTTTCCGTTATCTTCAGAATAAGTTCGCTATCAAGGAACTCTTCGGAGAGGTTGCAGCTAAGGTGGCTAATCGTCCTGGTGGTTATACTCGCGTAATTAAGTTGGGTACACGTCAGGGTGATGCTGCTGATATTGCTTTCATCGAGCTCGTAGACTTCGATGAGAACATGGCAAAGACACCAAAGGTAGAAGCTAAGAAGACTCGCCGTAGCCGTAAGTCAACAAAGGCTGAAGCTCCTGTTGAGACTCCTGTTGCTGAAACAGAGGAAGCTCCAAAAGCAGAGTAATTTTAACGATTATACTTTACATACGAGAGAAGCGCAATGTTTTTACATTGCGCTTTTTTTTTATTTTTAGGGATTTCCCCATTTAGATTTAGGTAAAAATCCTTTTTTATAATTCTATTTTGTTGTATCTTCGCTGTATTATTAAAACAATATTATGAGGAAGGCAATAATCATATTTGCTGCCATAGTTTTGGTACTTGGTAGCTGTGGGACTTATACTGGTGATGGTGCTTATATTGGTTCTAATCTCGGGTCAATACTTGGAAGTGCTATTGGTGGTCTGGCTAATGGACCACGAGGCTCAGATATAGGAACAATAGTTGGGATGGCTGGTGGAGCTGTTGTTGGTGCTGTCGTAGGTAATGCTGCTGATCAACGATCTGCTAATGAACCTTGCTGCAAAGTTGAACAACCTGTTGTACAGGAGCCGACATATAGAGTGCAACCGCAATATCATGATAGCATTATTGATGAAAGTAATTCCGGTGATGATAGAATTTATGATTTTAATAGTTCAGATTACACTACAAACAATAGTACTAGGCTTCCTGTTAGCAAAGAAACATCAACTACAAGTGCTGGAATTTCACAACCAGCTATAGAAATACGTAATGCCCGTTTCATAGATGACACTATGGATGGGAAAATCCAGAGAGGTGAACTTAGTAAGGTGATTTTTGAAGTTATGAATCATAGTTCAGAAATACTTGTTGATGTTCAGCCAGAAGTTATTGAAACTACTAAGAATAAGCACATAAAAATTTCTCCTAGCATACATGTAGAAAGCATACAACCTGGCACCGGCATCCGTTATACAGCTCTTGTTTTGGCAGATCATCGCTTGACATTAGGTAGTATTCATCTTCAATTATCAGTGTTTGTAAATGGAAAACAACAAACTTTTCCAACAGAGTTCCAAATACCAACAATAAAATGATTGCATTTATAATGTGTATAAATTCAGTTATGATAGTAGTTTCATAAATTATATGCTTTATATGGTTATCTTTTAAGATAAATATTGGATGAATTTAGTATGATTCAAAAAAGTAGTTAATCATTGCATAAAACATTTATAATTAAAGAAGTAATGTTGAAAATGATGCAATTAATGCTAAAAAAGTAGCTTAAAATTAATTTAGCTCTTGACAAGAACGGTAATTATTATTATATTTGCGGTAAGATGTAATTTTGCATTGACTAATTAAATGGAAAGATCATGAAAACTAACAAGGAGTTACAAGAGCAGATCCTTAAAGTTTACACTCGTGACGAGGAAAATGACAAAGGACCCACACAAGTTCAAATAATTTCTACTGATGTGTGGTACAATTGATTTATGAATGCGTTTTCCTGTATGTGATATCTCATTTTAACTAAATTGGTTGTTATTATAGGAAAATGATCTATATGGATTATAAGATAATTATAATTCAACAAAATTCGGGAGCGTTTCTATTATATTAGGGAGAACGCTCCCGAATATTTTTTATGATTTTCTCTTCATAATATGATCCTTCATAAATATATTTATTCTTTTGGCGTAGTCTTAACTACGGAATGAAATAGCAATAGATGAATAATATATTGAATGGCTCGTAAAAAGCTCTTTCTATAGTTTTGTCATTTAGTATAATGTCAACGATACGTTGAGCTTGGTGAGATAAATTATAACACGTTTTATTTTGCTTTTCCACTCGTTTGCAGTATCTTTGCACAAAAATTAGTATTTGATGAAGATATTAGGAATATTGGGCACTTTTTTACGTAAGATGTTCAGCCCGATAAAAGCCAATGCATTGTTTTTTATATTTATGTATCTGCTTGGATGTCTGTGTGCTTGGACTACGTTGCCTGACACAAAGAATGCAGAAATTTATGAAAACTTGTATTTGGAATTGTTTTTTGACCTTTTCCTACTATGTGCAATTCTATTAGCTATTCCGGTGAAAATACGTAGATGGGTCAGAATGGCTTTATGCGTGCTGCTTTATGTTGTGGCATTGGTAGACGTATATTGTTTTGTGAATTTTGATTCTACTTTAAATCCTTCTATATTAATGCTTGTTGGAGAGACTGATGGTCGTGAGGCTGGAGAGTTTCTCTCTACTTTAGTTTCTCCCGATTTGATATTCAGTAAAGTGGGATGGATACTACTTCTGATAATTGTTCATGTTTTTGTGGCTTATTTGCCTAAAATGAAGAAGATTAAATTACCAAATATAAAATGGGATGATAGATATACGCCTTATGCTGGGCTATTATGTTTGGTATTCCTTTTGTGGGGAGGTCTCAGTTCTGCACAAAATAAAATAGCTACATGGAAATTGATGTCAGGAACTAGTGTAGGTGATATAGAACATACGTTGACAGAAAATGATCATGCGGTATTATATACTCCTATCAGTAGACTTATATTCAGCATGTATGCTAATTCGTTAGCTTCAAAACAAGTTGATAAACTTGTGGCTTCAGCTAAAAGTGTAGAGATTGATAGCTGTTCTTATCGTTCTCCAAATATAGTGCTTATAATCGGTGAGAGTTATGGAAAGCGACATTCCCAACAATACGGATACTTTATGCCGACTACTCCCCGACAGATAAAGCGTGAGAAAAGTGGACTTCTTGTCCCTTTTACAGATGTAGTTGTCCCTTGGAACTTGACAAGTTTTGTTTTTAAGAATGTATTTTCAATGCATGTGGTCGGTGAGAAGGGAGAGTGGTGTGATTATCCTTTATTCCCTGAGTTGTTTAGAAAAGCTGGATACAATGTTTCTTTCCTTACAAATCAATTCTTGCCACAGGCAAAGGCCGCTGTTTACGATTTCAGTGGAGGTTTCTTCTTGAATAATCCTGAACTGAGTAAGGCTCAGTTTGATATTCGTAATGATAAACTACATGTTTTTGACGAGGATTTGCTTACTGATTATGATGATTTCGTGAAGAATGGAAAGATAAAGCCAGACGGTCATAATCTTACAATATTTCATCTTATAGGACAGCATGTAAACTATCGTACACGTTGTCCTCGTAGTCAGTTCAAATTTTTTGCTAGTAGTTATGAGGACAAGCGTCCAGAGCTAACACCCAAACAGCGTAAGGTTTTAAGCTATTACGATAATGCGGTACAATATAATGACTCTATTGTTGATCAGATTTGCAAACGTTTTGAGAATCAGGATGCGATAGTTATCTATATGCCTGATCATGGTGAAGAATGTTACGAGGATAATCGTGGTTTTATATGTAGAAACCATTCTGCTTCGATTGACTGGCCGTTGGCACATTATGAGTTTGAAATTCCATTCTGGATATATTGTTCTCCCAAATATGCCCATAGCCATCCGGAAATATTCAAAGAAATTGTGCAGGCAAGAAATCGCAGACTTATGACAGATGCATTGCCAGACATGCTTCTGTATCTTGCAGGAATTGCATCTAAAGATTATCATGATGAGTATAATATTCTTAGTGATAAATATGATGAGATGCGCCCTAGAATCTTGAAGGGTACTACCGATTATGATAAATTGCGTGACGCTTATTTAAAGAATAAGAAGAAAAAATGAACGAACAATTATTAAGTCGTACGGATTGTAATGCGATGCGCGGGTTGGCTATTATAGGTATATTCCTGCACAATTATTGCCATTGGTTAAGTCCTGTGGTTAAGGAAAACGAATACCAATATTTCCAACAGAACGTTGATGGGATGATTTCTTCTATTTGTATTCCAGATAGTCTGTTACCAATGCATATACTATCATTCCTAGGACATTATGGCGTGCCAGTGTTCTTGTTTCTCAGTGCATATGGACTTGTTATGAAGTATGAGAAAAAAAATGATGCTGTAGTGCCTCCAACGTTTAGTTTCATAAAGCGTCATTATATGAAACTGTTTAAGATGATGATCATTGGTTTCGTGGCTTTCACTATGCTCGATCTGATTACTCCTGGGGCACATAATTATAAGTTCATTGATATAGTGGCAATGATTGGCATGTTCAACAATGTTCTGCCAAAGCCTGATGATGTTATTTGGCCTGGTCCATATTGGTTTTTTGGACTTATGTTGCAATTGTATATTGTTTACAAGTTGTTCTTGTGTCGCCGCAATGGTATATTTGTTGTTTTGTTTATGGCTGTATGTTTATTTGGGCAGTTATTCTTTGATGCAGAGGGAGAAGCTCTTAATCGTTATAGATATAATTTCATGGGAGGAATGTTACCTTTTGGATTAGGCGTTCTCTATGCTCGGTATGGTCACAAAATGACGATGTGGGGATATGCTTCAATGTTTGTTGTTTCATCATTACTTGTCTGCGTACTTAGTTGCAGTTTCCTTGGATGGACATTTGTCCCAGCATTCGTTTGTACAGCGAGCATAGGTTTGGTAAAGCTTTTGAATGGCAAAGGTTTTAACTCAATTAAATCATTATTGGTTTGGATGGGAAGCATTAGTGCTGCGTTGTTTGTATGCCATCCAATAACTCGCAAGATATTTATTCCTATAAGTAAAAATGGTGATTATTATGCTGGATTTCTTTTGTATATTATTACCAGTATTTGTTTGGCTTGGCTGTTTAATGAACTAATAAAGCGAATACCATTGAAATGAAGATAAAGAATATTGAACTCGCTAATATCTCACGTTATCGTGGGGAATTGATGGGAATAGCAATGATTTTCATCTTCCTGTTTCATGTTGCCCTTCCACGCAGCAACATGTTTTTTGGTTTGCGACGTATAGGAAATATTGGTGTAGACATGTTCCTTTTTCTCAGTGGAATTGGTTTGTGGTTCTCATGGATGAAGCATCCATCATTAAAGCGCTTTTTCAAACGTCGTTATCTTCGAATTTATCCTGCCTGGCTTATTATTGCCTGCCTTTATTATATCCCTCATTTTCATGGTCATAGTTTACATGCTTGGATAGACCTTTTTGGTGATATCACTATCAACTGGGACTTTTGGTTGCACAATGAACTTAATTTCTGGTATATTCCAGCAATGATGATGCTATATTTGCTTGCGCCACCATATATGGAACTCATACGACGTCATCCTGTTTATCGCTGGCTTCCTGTAGTGATGATATTATGGTGCATACTTGTGCAGTATGTAACCCCTATTCATAATGCGGTGGGGCATATAGAGATTTTTTGGAGTCGTGTTCCTATATTCTTTATTGGAATAAACATGGGTGAAGCTGTACGCAGGAAGGATAAAATGGATGGTACTAGTATATGGCTGATATTAATGGTGTTTGTAATGACTCTTTCCGCTAGTATATTTTTAGAACAGAAACTGCACGGGCATTTCCCTTTGTATATAGAGAGAATGTTATATATTCCACTCACTATAACTACAATACTCATACTAAACCGAGTGTTCCGTAGAACCCCAAAATGGTTTAACTCTATATTCAAGTTTGTTGGCGCATTAAGTCTGGAATGCTATCTGATACATATACACTTCGTACTTGACTACTTACCAAAGGTATGGGGCTATTGGGCTACTTTTATCATCTGCGTATTGATAACGATGCCGTTGTCATGGGTGTTAAGTAAGATAGTTAATTATATATCAAACTTTATAGAAAAAAATATATGGACAACAAAGCATATTTGAAACTAATCCGTCCGAAGCAATGGATAAAGAATTTCTTTGTGATGGTGCCTTTGTTTTTTGGAGGAGAACTATTTAACTTAAAGGCTCTCATCGCTGGTGCTATAACCTTTTTTGCTTATAGTTTTGCGTCGTCGTCTATATATTGTTATAATGACATTCATGATGTAGATGATGACAGGCGTCATCCGGTAAAATCTAATCGCCCTATAGCTTCTGGTGCTGTGTCGATATTGAAGGCTTATGTAATCATGGTGTTGATGATTTTTCTATCTATGGTTTGTCTCGTGTTTTTGCCTGAAAATAATTTCGAGACAGGAGGAGTCATCCTTTTCTATTGGCTGCTGAATCTTGCTTATTGTGCTAGATTAAAGCGATATGCAATTGTGGATGTATGTATTGTGGCTTTCGGCTTCGTACTGCGTCTGTTTGCTGGTGGTTTTGCTTCTGATATCTTACTCAGTAAATGGATTGTTCTAATGACATTCCTTATAACATTGTTTATGAGCTTTGCAAAGCGACGTGATGATGTTTTGAGAATGGAGGAGACTGGCGAAGCACCACGTCATAACACAATAAGATATAACCTTACGTTTATTAATCAGGCTATTACGATAACGGCTTCAGTTACGTTAGTATGCTATATTATGTACACAGTAAGTCCTGAGGTTATAGAGAATTTCCATACAGATTATCTTTATCTCACAAGTGTGTTCGTTCTTCTTGGTTTGCTGCGCTATATACAGTTGGCTGTTGTAGACAAGGAAAGCGGTGATCCTACAAAGATTATTTTGAAAGACCATTTCACTCAATTAGTTGTCTTTGCTTGGTTGGTTTCGTTCTTGGTTATAATATATGTATTTAAGCGATGAGAGAAAAAATCTTGTTTTTTGATTTTGATGGTACGTTAACTACCAAGGATACGTTGCTTGAATTTATACTTCATTCATGTGGCAATATCAAGTTTCTATTAGGCTTCTTGCTTTATAGTCCTTTATTGATATTAATGAAATTTGGCCTATATCCAAATTGGAAGGCTAAGCAGCATGTATTCAGTCATTTCTTTTGTGGTATGAAAATAGAAGATTTCAATTTCCTTTGTAATAAGTTTGCGACAGATTGTCGGTATCTTCTTCGTCCTGAGGGTGTGAAAGAGATGGAAACAGCAATGGCAGAAGGCATAAAAATATATGTAGTAAGTGCAAGCATAGATAATTGGGTACAACCATTCTTTGAGTTTGCTAAGGTGTTGGGTACCCAGATTGAGGTGATAGATGGAATACTCACCGGACGTTTCATTAGCCCTAATTGCTATGGCATTGAAAAGGTGAGACGAATAAAACAGGTGTTGACTGAGCCTCGTTCACATTATTATATAATAGCTTATGGGGACAGCCGTGGTGATAAGGAAATGTTTGATTATGCAGATGAAACACATTTCAGACCGTTTAGATACTGATAAGCGTGAAAAGATAGGCGAGATTCTGAGATTTGGAATCGTCGGTGCTATTGCCGCATTGTTACAATACGGCGTGTATCTTATTATGCTTTTATTTATGTCCCCGGGCATAGCAAATACTATTGGATATATAATAAGTTTTATATTCAATTTCGTTGCCAGTACGCATTATACTTTCAAGGTAAAGGCTAATGCCAAACGGGGAATTGGATTTGCGTTGAGTCACGTTGTCAACTATTTATTGCAGACAGTTATGTTGCTGCTGTTTATATATATAGGTGTGCCAAAGGCTTATGCGCCTATCCCTATGTTTTGCGTCTGTGTACCAGTGAATTTCATCTTGGTGCGCTATTTTCTTACAAAAAGTTTCGTTAGATGAAAAATATTTTCAAGATAAGTAAAGAGGAACGTTGGCTCGCTTTGGGAGTCTTTTTGTATACACTAATGCTTAATGCGTTGGTGATAATAAAGTATTATGACCAGTTCACCAAACTTTCAAATAACTATCGCAGTCTGTTTGTAAAGACATTCCACATATCTGGTTTTGATCCGCTCACTTATGAAGTCGTTTCCAAGTGGACTACATCCTATAATATACATCGTCATCCTTTGTTGGCGTTCTTTATGTATATTCCCAATCAAATAAATCAAGCATTGATTATGTTGACAGGGCATAACTGTGTGCAGTTTGTTGTAGCAGCTATTTTAGTGTTCTGTGCATTCTATTCATTCATATTTTTATATAGAATATTCCGTGAAGTGATAGAGTTGCAACGCTTTGATGCATCCGCTTTGGCTATATTCACATTTTCATTTGCCTACGTAATGGTAGCGTCAATGGTGCCCGATCATTTCATTATGTCAATGTTCATGTTGATGACAACATTGTATATAAGTGGTTTGAAGATGAAAAAACATTTGCCACTGTCTAGGTGGCAGACCGTACTATTGTTTATATTTACGGCAGGCGTTTCTCTGAGCAATGGTGTTAAGACTTTTCTAGCTAGTATGTTTACTAATGGAAAACGTTTCTTTCGTCCTTTAAACATCATTCTTGTTGTTGTCGTTCCTTCTGCACTTATATGGGTGTTCTCCAATTACGAATATCAAATTTTCGAGTACCCACGTTGGCATTCTCGTCAAGTAGCTAAGTTAAGACTGGATGAGAAACATAAGAAAAAAGTGTATCAGATGTATAAGGATACTGCTCATACAAGTGATTCTGCAGAGATAGCCTTTGGCGTAAACAATATATTGAAAAGACAGGCTGTGGATGCGTATCGTAAAAAACAGCAAAGTCCTAACGTCGCTCATCAAGGCGAACCAATAGCCAAGGGGGAATATATTAGTTGGACTGATATTTCTACTCCTCGTACAATGACCGCCGTTGAAAATCTTTTTGGTGAATCAATCCTATTGCATCAGAACTATCTCTTGGGCGATACGCTTACGGGTAGACCTATTATTGTACATTATAGATGGGTATTTAATTATGTTGTTGAAGGTATTATCTTGCTACTTTTTGCATTAGGCTTATTCTGTGGAAGAAAAAATAAGTTTATGTGGATGGCGGTGTCCTTTATGGCATTTGATATGCTACTGCATTTAGGATTAGGTTTTGGCATAAACGAAATTTATATAATGAGTGCGCATTGGGCTTTCGTTATAACGATAGTGATAGCTTGTCTTGCTAAAAAGTTGAATGACAGAAAACTTGTGGCGTTCCGCACGTTGATATGTTGTCTTGCTGCATACTTGCTTATTTATAACACCGCGCTAATAGTGGAATACCTCACAATACTTTAATTGTTTATGAAAAAAAACAACGACATAAATTACACAAGGACAATATTGATATTGTTGGTGATATTGGTACATATAGTACCTTTTACCACCTTGCACCCGCAATTAAAAGCTGCAATACTTTCATTCATGATGCCTACTTTCCTGCTCATTACAGGTTATCTAGTAAACATCAATAAAAGCTTACGTAAATTCTCAATTTATTATCTTGGCATACTTGTTCCTTATGTTGTGATGAGTGTAGCTTATTCAGTTGTTTCTTATTATATGCCAGTACGTGATGGTATACATGAATTGTCAGTAAGTATTATTCTTGATAAGGTGTTGATAACATCTATTGGCCCTTATTGGTTTCTTCATACGATGTTGATTTGTGGACTGCTGTATTATATATGTTTCGCAATTCCATTACGCAGGGAGTATAAGATAGAGCGCTTGATAGTTTTTGGAATATCATTGCTTCTGTTATCATTGTTCACTCCTTTGCAATCATTAAAGATAAGTTCGTTTTATTTCATTGGTGTTTTACTTAGACAGACCGATTGTGATTTCGATAAGGTGTTTTATAAGTCACCACTATCATTGATCCCGTTCTGCATATTGGTATCTGATAAATCTTTTTATGATTGGGGACTGATCACGGTAATAGTAATGGTTTATTGCTTCATCTCTTTTTCTTCATGGCTTTATGGTTACATCAAGGATAAGAACGTCAATAAATATGTTATTATGATAGGAATGAATACATTCCCAATATATATATTCCATCCTGTATTCACAATGGCAGCCAAATTCTATAAACCTTGGTTGGCTTTTGATGCGTCTGGTTGGTTGTTGGCAATCATTACGATAGTCATTGCCATATCAGGAAGCCTCGTTATGGCGTGGATTTTAGACAAGACCAAGACTTGCTACTTGTTAGGAAAGGAAAGTATATTGAGATTATAATCAATAGCTTAATTTCATAATCTATTGTTGCAATAGATAAACATTAAATTGATGAATATATTTAAAATACATAAAGAGGAGCGTTGGATAGCACTACTTACATTGTTGTTTTTATTATGCTTAAATTGGATGCTTATATCCAATTATCCTGATAGCTTTACTAGAGGGGGAACTCTTGGTTATTGGTCTATATTTTCTCAAAACTTTCGTGTGTCTGGTTACGATTGCTGGTCATATATCATGCTTTCAAATCTTCACATACATTTTGAAACTACCCGCCATCCTTTGTTCCTGTCAATATTATATCCACTATATTTGCTGAATCATACTATGATGTGGCTGTTTGGATCTAATTTTGCTGTTTATATCATGGCGCTATTACTCCTTTTCTGTTCAATATATTCGGTGCTGTTTATGTATAGAATATTTAGGCAGATATTAGAACTTCGCAAGTTCGATGCTTTCATGTTTACAGCAATGTTCTTGGGCATAGCTCATGTTATGGTTGCAATGATCGTGCCCGATCATTTCGTTATTTCTCTCCTTCTGCTTACAATGACTTTATATATAGCAGGACTGAAAATAAAGAATAAAAGTAATTTTAAATTGTGGCAGATCTCTGTGTTGTTTTTTGTTACCAGTGGAGTTACATTGACAAATGGTGCAAAGACATTGCTCACGGCTTTGTTCGTTAACGGCAAGAAATATCTAAGTCCTAAATCAATTGCCTTAACTGTATTCCTTCCGCTTGTATTACTATTGGGTGTGTATTGGTTTCAATACAATGTGTTTGAAGTTCCACAGAAGCAAGTAATACATAAGATAGAAAAGAGCAATAAAGAGAAAAAGCGTGATGAGGTTGCCAAACATAATGCTGTCAGAGATAAGTGGATTAGCGAGCATACTGGCAGACCATTGAGCGGTGCACCTTTACTCAATTTGACTGATGCGACTACTCCTCGTGTGGAGACAATTGTTGAAAATCTATTTGGAGAATCAATACAATTACATCAGGGGCATCTTTTACAGGATCTATCTTTCACGCGTCCTATGTTTGTTAAATATAATCATTGGTTTAACTATGCGTTTGAGGCGATAATCGTAGTCATGTTTGCTTTCTCTCTATGGCGTGGTCGCAATGTTAAGTTGTTGCGCATGTGCATGGCTTGGTTTGCGATAGATATCATACTTCATCTGGTATTAGGTTTCGGCATCACCGAAGTTTATATAATGTCGTCTGATTGGATATTTATTATTCCACTGGCATTCGCTACATGGATGCACCTTTCTGATGACAGGCATAAAATAGCATTGCGCATCGTTTGCTCATGTATTACTCTATATCTTCTGTTGTGGAATACTAGTCTTCTGGTTAGTTACCTCACTACTCCTTTTGATAAGATTCCTAAGTTCTAGAGTAATCCGAAATTTTTTATTTGTTACGATGAAATATGTAGTTCATACATTCATCCAGCATCTTAACTTTGGCAAGTTTCATTACAGTGAAATATATTAAGACTGACAATATCATTTTGATGATCAGTCTTAATACCATACTGTCAACGAATGACGCAATGAAATATGTTATCGACATCACTGCTAGTGCTGAAATAAAGAATGGAAATATATCCTTCAGCGTGTCTATATATTTCAGACCGATAAGTTTGTGTGCATAGTATTGCCATACGACTACCCAACCGATATTAAGAACAGAGTAGCCCGCAATCATTATCACAATGCCTAGTTTGGCTAGAGCTACAATCAATACGATTGAGCTCAATAGCAAACCTATGTTTCCCCAAAGATATAAATCAGAGCGTCCTTTGCTTATTATCAGGTTTTGAAACGTACCGTGTAAAGGCAGAAAAGCTCCGCTGATACATAGAATCTGAAGTAGGAATACACTTTCTGCCCATTTACTTCCTATCGCCAAAATAATGAATTCTTGCGATATTATGGCAAGTCCGAACATGACGGGGAATGAAAGGAATGCCGTGAATCTTACCATTTTGCGAAACACGTTGCGTAGTCTTTCCTTATCATCGTCTATGGATGAAAATACAGGTTGTGCCACTTGTGCCACTGTTCCTGAAACCAAAGAATAGGCTTTGTTGTTCCAACTGTTAGCCTGAGAAAAATTACCTACAGCCTGAACAGGAAACAATCTTCCGAAGATTACAATAAGGATGTTGTTGCTTACAGTGTTTATGATAGATGTAAACATTATCTTGCAACTGAATCCAAACATCTTTCTTACAGGTTTGAAGTCAATATGTATTGATGGACGCCAAGGTATATACATAAATTTTCCAAGGCTTGTTATCAGTACATATATAATCTGCTGCCACACAATACTCCAATAAGCCATACCGTTAAGAGCCATTACTATTCCTACAATTCCAGATGCTACCAGTGCCTGAATACGAATCATTGTTGCTTCCTTCACTTTTAGACTCTTGAAAAGATAAGCCTGTGGAACAATTCCTATTGCTGATAAGGGTATTGTTATGAAAGATACTCTTGAGAGTGCCACAATTTCTGGTTGCTTGTAGTAAAATGAAATAAGTGGAGAACAGAAGAATAGTATGATGTATAATGATGTTCCCATAAGTAATGAAAACCAGAATACTGAATTATAATCATTGTCTTCTGTCTTTTTCATGTTTACCAGTGCCGAGGTAAAGCCACTCTCCTGTATTGCTCCAGCTACGGCTGGAAATATAGCAAGCATGCCAACTAGTGCATAGTCTTTTGGTGAAAGAAGACGAGCTGTTATAATACCAAATAGCGCACCCAGAACCTGCATGCTACCATTGTTCATCGCTCCCCATAATATACCTGTGGCAGTTTTCTCTTTTAATGTCTTCATTGTGAATAACAACCTTTTATCGTGATATAATCAAGATTGTATATGCAAATTTAGTATTAAAAGGTGGATAATCAAAGAAAAAACATTATTTTTGCAAATAAAATCTGAATGAAAGTATACTATTATCATACAATAGACATACGTAATGTTTACCAACAATGGCGTAAAGGAACGTTCCCTGGGCATTTCCTCTATGGTGCTACCCATCTGCGTAATGAGGGAATTGATGTTGTCATGCATCAGCCCATACGACCTAAACAGCGTTGGAAACTTTCATTGCATACAGCTTTTAAAATCCTTACTTGCCATGAGCATTATGATGCCATCTATGCTACTACATTCCGTGGACTTGAGATCATCATTTTTCTTAGGGCTTTAGGTCTCTTCCCCCATCCTGTTTGCGTGTGGCATCATCAGCCGGTGGTAAAGGCAAAAAGTTTCTTTCGTGAGATGATTGCCCGATTATTTTATAAGGGCATTGATCAGATATTTTTCTTTTCAGATAAAATCATACAAGACTCTTTACATTCTGTTAAGGCAAAGCGTGAACGCATGCATGTCGTAAGGTGGGGTGCTGATTTGAAATACTATGATGCGCTATTAAATGACTTTGATAAGAGCTCACGTTCTGGATTTATTTCAACAGGAAAGGAAATGCGCGACATGCCTACGTTGATAGGTGCTTTCAATCACACGTCTGCGCCTCTTGATATATATTCGTGTAGAGAATATCTTGGCAAAAACTATGAACGCATGTTTGCCGAGATGGAGGTTCATGATAATATAAATATTCATTTTATTGGAGGCTTGGCTCATGCTGAAATGAGTAAACTGGTCAATAAGTCACAATGTGTGGTAATATGTTGTTTCCCCACAAATTATACAGTTGGTCTTACTACCGTTGTTGAGGCTCTGGCACTTGGCATTCCTCTTATTTGTACTAAGAATTTGCAGATGCCAATGGATATTGATCATGAACATTGTGGAATGACCGTAGAGCCTGGTGACATGGATGGATGGGAAAAAGCAGTGAATTATATTGCTGAAAATCCTGATGTAGCATCTGATATGGGACGCCGTGGCAGAGAATTAGCAGAGAAAGTCTATAATCTTGACAATTGCGCTAAAGATGTATCGGCAGTCTTGAAAACATTAATAAAAAAATGATGAAGGTATTCAATACAGGAGAGACGCAGGAAAGTCTGCGTCAGGAATATAACCCTGATGGTTCGGTTCTTCGCCGTGGTCAGCTGCGTATGCTCGATATGCTTATCTATTTGCAGGATGTCTGTAAAAACATAGGCATACCGTGTCGCATTGATGGTGGAAATGTGCTTGGAGCATTGCGTCATGGCGGCTTTATTCCTTGGGATGATGATATAGATGTTGTAGTGAGCTATTCTGATTACAATAGATTGTGCAGATATCTCATTGAGCATCCTCATCCGCAGTATGTGCTACAAAGCAATGAGACTGATCCTGGTCATTATAAAGAATGGGCATGCTTACGTGACCTTAAAAGTGAACATATAAGCAGTGACGCTCAAAGTGAAAGAGAAAGCCGCTCACATAAGATTCAGAAGTTCCGTGGACTTCATATTGATATATTTCCTTACGAAGGTTATATGATACCTTGGCTTCAGCACTTTGCCGCTAAACTTTCATGTGTTGTCAACTTTGACTTGGCTGGAAGATTTCCTCGTATGGCACAAGCTGGATATAATGTCCTGCATTATGCAGTGTTTCCTCTGTTCCGTGTGATAGGTCATATCTTTGGTAATCCTGATTTGTATATGCATTCTTATGGAGCGTGGTTCTATGAGCGCAATCCAAAGCGCATCATGATACCGCATAAAGACATCGTCTTTGAGGGACATACTTTTGAGGGACCTGCTGATCCTGAGGAACTCTGTCGCATCGCATACGGAAATTATATGGATCTACCACCACATGACAAGCGAGATCGACATAAAGTAGAAATCGTGTTTCATGATTAATAATAAATAAGACTATGAATATTGCTGTAATTTTTGCAGGAGGTTCTGGATTGAGAATGCACACGAAGTCTCGTCCAAAACAGTTTCTTGATCTTAATGGCAAGCCTATAATTATTTATACGCTGGAGCTTTTCGATAATCATCCTCAGATAGATGCTATCGTAATTTCTTGTATAGAGAGTTGGATTCCTTTCTTGGAAAAGATGCTTCGTAAGTTTGAGATAAACAAGGTCGTGAAGATTGTTCCCGGTGGAGATTCAGGACAGGATTCTATTTATAATGGCTTGTGTGCTGCCGAGGATATTGCTGGTGGGAAGGATGTCACAGTGTTGATACACGATGGTGTACGACCACTCATCAGCGAAGATACGATTACCGATAATATCAAAAAGGTTAATGAGTGCGGTACTTGTATCACATGTGTGCCTGCTACAGAAACTTTTATTGTGAAGCAGCCCGATGATACATTGGAAATACCTTCTCGTGGAAATTCATTGATAGCTCGTGCACCACAAAGTTTTCATCTTACCGATATAATCGGTGCCCATCGCAGAGCATTGGCTGAAGGAAGACATGATTTCATCGATTCATGTACAATGATGAGCTATTATGGTTATAAGTTGGGTACGATAATCGGACCGATGGAAAATATAAAGATTACAACTCCTACTGATTTCTTTGTGCTTCGTGCTATGGTCAAGGTGCATGAAGATCAACAGATATTTGGACTTTAGAAATATGAATATAATAGAGAAACGTGATATCGACAACTTTGCCGGAATGTTTCCGCTTGCCGAGATGTTAAGAGAGCGTAGGTTTGTCATTACAGGCGCTACCGGATTGTTGGGTGCATGTATGGTAAAGTGCCTTTTGGCTCTAAATAAAAGATATTCACTTGATTTGCATGTCACAAGTGTGGTGAGGAGTAAGGAAAAGGCTCTTCGCATCTTTGGAGAAGAAACAGCCTGCCACGACTTCTATATATATGACTTCGCGTCATCAGAATCTTTCAGTCCTTGTGATGAGGCTGATTATATAGTTCATTTCGCCAGTCCCACAGCTTCAAGATATTTTCTTGAATATCCTGTCGAGACTATAATAACAGGAATACGTGGCACAGAGAAAGTGCTTGAATATGCGTTTTCACATTCCGTTAAGTCCATGGCATACATCTCTTCTCTTGAAGTTTATGGAACTGTTTATGATGATACGACCCCGTTGACAGAAGATCAGCAGGGATACATCAATCCTATTGATGCCCGCAGCAGTTATCCTATTGGTAAGCGTGCTGCCGAATGTCTTTGTCATGCTTATGCTGTTGAAAAGTCATTACCGGTGCGTATAGCCCGACTTGCTCAGACGTTTGGTTCTGGTGTCTCTAAAGATGACAATAGGGTGTTTGCCCAGTTTGCCCGCAGCATCATCTCTGGTAGCGATATCATATTGCATACAACAGGAGAACTTAGTAGATGTTATTGCTATACAATAGATGCCATAAGTTCTATACTCTATATATTATTGAAGGGAAAAGACGGTGATGCCTATAATGTGGCCAACGAAGATACATATATTTCCATTGTTGACATGGCACGTTACCTTTGCACGGAATTCAATTCTGACGTAAAACCTGTTATTGAGTTAAAGGAAGGAATGGGTTATTCGCCTGTCACCAAGTTGAGACTGTCAACAGAGAAGATGCGTTCTCTTGGTTGGACTCCGATGTACAGCATGCACGACATGTTTGCCAACCTTATCGAATCGTTAAGAGCTGATTTGTAATGAAAAATATATTTGCCAGAGTTTATGACACCCTTTTTAATGTCTGCAACAAGCGTGACTTGGAAAAGTGGGATGTTGCGCCTGAATCAGACAAAAACATATATGGAGTGTATCATGTGTATTGTGATACCGATTGGGAAAGATTGGTTATTAAGCAGATTGAAAACCTTAAAAACAGTGGACTCTTTGATGCTACTACAACGTTTTATGTAAGTTGCATCACGAGTAAAGATAGTGATGTTGATAAGCTGAAGGAGATTGTTGGTAGTGATAAACTACAGATAATATCCGTTACAGATAATCCGTGCAGATATGAATATCCTGCATTGGAATATGTAAGACAGATAAGCGCTGCAGAAGATTGCATGATCTATTATTTCCATACAAAGGGAATAAGCTATCAGACTTCAGATTGTACCGACCGTGCCTTCCTTTTTTTTAAGAATAAGATTGTTGCATGGTGTGAAATGATGGAGTATTTCATCTTTTTCAAATGGAATGTTGCTGTCAATGCTCTTAACTCTGGCTATGATACTTATGGTTGTTATCTATGGCCTCCAAGAAAACAGAAGATGTATTCTGGAAGCTACTGGTGGGCAAATTCTCTGTATATCAGGACACTTCCTGATTTCAGAGAAGACGTTATAGCTCATGATCGGTTTTATTCCGAAACATGGCTCTTTGAGAATATTCATAAGTTCTTCTCTGCATTTGATACAACTGCTGATTTGTATTTTGTTCGCATTTCACGTTCGTTGTATGCAAAGGGAACAACCAAAGTGGCAGATCAGTTGAGGTTTGTATTTATGTATAACTATCGAAAGATTCAGAAGCATGTCTTTGGTTATAACTACAAGAAGATATGTCAGAAGAAGTTTCAGAAACTTAAAAACATGAAGGGATGAATATTTTCTTAAGGATATATAATACTCTGTTCTGTACCATGCAGCGTCAGGATTTATCTAGATGGGAGCATCCTGTAAATACAGATATGCCGATATATGGAGTTTATCATGTGTTTTGTGCTGACGGGTGGCAGTCGTTGGTTAAGGTCCAGGTTGAACATCTGCGTAGCAGTGGGCTTCTTGATGCTACAGCGAAACTCTATGTAAGTTGTGTGGCGTTGCATGATGGCGATGTAGATATCCTTAAACAAATCGTCAATAGCGATAAGTTGGAAATAATATCGGCTGTCGACAATCCTAGAGTCTTTGAGTATCCTGCATTGGAATTCCTTCGTGAAAAAGCTGAGAAAGAAGATAGTCTATTCTATTATTTCCATACCAAGGGTGTTTCTTTTTTCACAGATAAGCGCAAAGATCATTGTTTTGCCAAATTCAAGCGCAGAGTTGATGCGTGGAGAATACTTATGGAATATTTCCTCATGGATAAATGGCAGGCCGCCGCAAACGTACTTCTTGATGGATATGATACTTATGGATGTTACCGATATCCCCCCAAACCTGCACCTTACATAATGTACGCAGGTAACTTCTGGTGGGCAACTTCCAAGTATATACGTAGCTTGCCACATCTTGACATCAGTGGAGATATTACAGATCGTTTCTTGGCTGAAAGATGGTTATATAAAGCACACCCTCATGATTTTAGTGCCTTTGATACAATTGCCCTTCTGTATCGTGTATATCTGCCACCTGTTTTTTATCAAACCAACTCTAAACCAATACTTCCATTACTGAAATTTGTATTTAGATATAATGTAGTGAAGATAAGGAAAAATATCTTCAAATATAACTATGATAATCATCTAAATAGAAAATATCAGAAATCTTAAATCATATCCGATAGATCATTTTCCTTTGGCTTAATTTAGTTAACTATTTAAAATATAGTTAATTAACTATAAATTCAAGGATTGAGCCATGCTCTTGCATCATGAAGTAAGAATAAAATATGTACCTTTGCACACCGATTACAGGGGCGACTCTTAGAAACCCCAGTAGTGCAATGGTGTTAATAGCTTTACTTTTGGCCGAGTATCGCAGTTAGTGAATCTATTGCACGGCAGAGCAAAAGCTTTGGATGGTCTCTTTTAGACTGGAGGCGCCGAGAGGTCTCTGTTATAATAATGTAATTAAACGTTTTTTAGTAGTAAAATTTAATTTTAAAAATGGACACTTTAAGTTACAAGACTATTTCCGCTAATAAGGAAACAGCTAAGAAAGAGTGGGTCGTAGTTGATGCCAGCGATCAGATTGTAGGTCGCCTTTGCTCTAAAGTAGCTAAGCTGCTTCGCGGAAAGTACAAACCAAACTTCACACCTCACTGTGATTGTGGTGACAATGTAATCATTATCAATGCCGCTAAGGTAGTTTTCTCTGGTAAGAAGGAAACTGATAAAGTTTACACACGTTATACTGGTTACCCTGGTGGTCAGCGTTTTAATACACCTGCTGAGCTTCGTACTCGCAAGGATGGTGTAGATAAAATGGTTCGCCACGCAGTAAAGGGTATGCTTCCTAAGGGACGCCTTGGTCGTGCTCTTATGGATAACCTTTATGTATTCGATGGTACAGAGCATGATAAGACTGCTCAGAAGCCAAAGTCAATCGATATTAATCAGTATAAATAATTAAGTAAGATGGAAGTAATTAATGCAATTGGTCGCCGTAAGAATGCGGTAGCTCGTGTATACCTTTCTGAAGGTACAGGCAAGATCACTATAAATAAGAAAGATTTAACAGAATTCTTTCCATCAGCTATACTTCAGTATGTTGTTAAGCAACCTTTACAGTTGATGGAAGCTGAAGGAAAATACGACATCAAGGCTAATCTTAACGGTGGTGGTTTTACAGGTCAGAGCCAGGCTCTTCGTCTTGCTATTGCCCGTGCACTTGTTAAGATTGATGCTGATGACAAGAAAAAGTTGAAGGATGCAGGATTCCTTACACGTGACAGTCGTTCTGTTGAGCGTAAGAAACCAGGTCAGCCAGGAGCTCGTCGTCGCTTCCAGTTCAGTAAGCGTTAATCCAACTGAACTATCCTGTTTAGTATCTAAATCGAATAGATCTGTCCTTCGGGCGGCTACTATCCGACTGATTCTAATGAGAATTAAAAAAGAAAGTAAACATTTAAATTAGGAAAAAATGTCAAGAACAAATTTTGACCAGTTACTCCAGGCAGGTTGCCACTTTGGTCACCTTCGTCGTAAGTGGAATCCATCTATGGCTCCTTATATCTTTATGGAGCGTAATGGTATTCATATCATAGACCTTAACAAAACTGTAGCTAAAGTTGATGAGGCTGCAGAGGCTCTTAAGGCAATCGCTAAATCAGGTAAGAAAATCCTGTTCGTCGCTACTAAAAAACAGGCTAAGGAAATCGTAGCCGATAAGGCCGCTTCAGTAAACATGCCATTCGTAAACGAGCGTTGGGCAGGTGGTATGCTGACTAACTTCCCTACTATCCGTAAGGCAGTTAAAAAAATGACGAACATCGATAAACTGATGAACGACGGTACATTCTCTAACCTATCAAAGCGTGAGTTGTTGCAGATTACTCGTCAGCGTGCTAAGCTTGAAAAGAACCTTGGTTCTATCGCAGACCTTACTCGCCTACCAAGCGCACTCTTCGTTGTAGACGTAATGGTAGAGAATATCGCTGTTAAGGAAGCTAACCGCCTGGGTATCCCTGTATTCGGTATCGTTGATACTAATTCAGATCCTAAGAACATAAACTTCGTTATCCCAGCTAATGATGACGCTAAGGACAGTGTTGAGACTATCTTGACAGCTGTTTGTGGTGCTATCGCTGAGGGTCTTGAGGAGCGTAAGGCTGAAAAGGCTGACGAAAAGGCTGCTGCAGAGCAGTCTGAGGAAGCTGGTGAAGGCAAGAAGCGCACTCGTAAGGCTCGCAAGGACGAGGCTGCTCCAGCAAAGGAAACAGAGGCTGCTGCTCCTGCAAAGGAAGAAGAAGCTGCTCCTGCTGCTGAATAATTAAATAGGGTCTTATAGGATTTTGATAGGATCTATAAGACCCTAATAAAATCATATAAGACCCTATCACGTTTTTTTAGAACTTTATTTTATTAAAGAAAATCAATATTATGGCTATTTCTATTGAAGATATTAAGAAGCTTCGCGCCATGACAGGTGCAGGTCTTGCTGACGTAAAGAAAGCTCTCACAGAGGCTGAAGGCGATTTTGACAAGGCTAAGGACTTACTTCGTGAGCGTGGCTTGGCTATTGCTGCTAAGCGTTCTGATCGTGAGACATCTAATGGTTGTGTTCTTGTAAAGAGCGTTGACGGTTTTGCAGCTATGGTTGCTGTAAAGTGTGAAACAGACTTCGTTGCTGCTGGTAAGGATTTCGTAGAACTTGTTGAGAATATCCTTGATGCTGCTATCGCTGCAAAGGCTAAGACTATCGATGAGGTTAAGACTTTGAAACTTGCTAATGGTGATGAGGCAGACACTGCTGTTCAGCATCGTTCAGGTATATCTGGTGAGAAGATGGAGATTGATGGTTACAACTTCCTTGAAGGTGATAACATCGCTGTATACGATCACATGGGTAAGCACACTCTTGCAACAATGGTTCAGTTGAGCGCTAACAACGATGAGGCTGGTCATAAGGTTGCTATGCAGGTTGCAGCTATGCGTCCTGTAGCTCTTGACGAGACTTCTGTTCCTCAGGCTGTTAAAGACGAGGAGTTGAAGGTAGCTATCGAGAAGACTAAGGAAGAGCAGGTTGAGAAGGCTGTTGTTGCAGCTCTTAAGAAGGCTGGTCTTAATCCTAACCTCGTTGACTCAGAAGAGCATATCGAGAGCAACATCAACAAGGGTTGGTTGACACAGGAAGAGGCTGACAAGGCAAAGCAGATTAGCGAAGCTACTGCTGCTGAGAAGACAGCTAATCTTAACGAAACAATGATTCAAAACATTGCTAAAGGTCGTATGGCTAAGTTCTTCAAGGATAACTGCCTTGTAGATCAGGAGTTCCAGTTCGGCGATGGTGATAAGATTAGTGTTCAGGATTGGCTTAAGGCACAGGGTGGTCTTTCTATCCTTGCTTACAAGCGCTTTACACTTTCTGCTGAGTAATATTCCCTTTGTGGATAAATATATAAAGAGTCGGAATTATTTCCGACTCTTTTTTTTATTTCGTTGTATTTGATTCATCATCTTTTTTATTAACTTTGTAGGGTGTTCATAATTATTATGAACCGGTAAATACGCACGGTGTCAATAATATAAATTTAGAGAAAGGAGATTTGTATGAAAAAAATTCCTGATGAAATAAATACATTTAGTGAGACAATAAAAAATAGTGATCTTTCTTCTATAGTACAAAGTGGAATGGAAATAGGTGTTGATTCCGTTATTAATGATGGAATATTAAAGGATATTCCTATTGTTGGTACTTTGGTTAATTTAATAAAGAGTGCTTATTCTATAAATACATATCTCTTTCTCAAAAAAATAATCGCCTTTCTTAATGGCATTGCTGATATTGGTGAAGCAGAACGAAATAAGATGATTTCAGAGATTGATGAATCGGATAAATATAAAATAAAAGTTGGAGAAAAGCTTTTGTTTATATTAGATAAATGTGATGATACAGAGAAAGCTTCCTTAATTTCAAAAGCGTTCTCATCTTTCATAAAGAAAGAAATAGACTACTCTGAATATATTAAAATCGCTCATATTATCAATAATATATTTATTGAAGATTTTGATGGATTTGTTAAAATAGATCCTAAAAGAATCTATGAAGAGGATGCTGTAAAATTTATTAGTTATGGTATTTGTTATATTAAATTTGCCGAACCTGAAGTATGCCAGAGGGAAATAGATACCAAAGAACCTTATGGGCCTGAGTATGAAATAGTGAATGGGGAAAACGATTATATTATAACAGATATCGGAAATAAAATCAAAAGAATATTCGGTAATGAAAATTGAATAACGTTTATTTAGCTTCCTAATTTTTTTATATTATGAATATCGGTTATACTCAACAAACTTAGTGAAAACTTTCTTGTAATTTTTTCCGTACACCTTTAGGTGTGTTTTCTTGCGAGCTTATAAAAATTAATGATCAATATTTGGCTGTTTTTTTTTATAAAGAATATTTTGTTGCGTTCGGCATAGTTTAAGGAAGCTTACTCTGCTCATGACTTAACGAAAACTTTCCTTAGTTTCTTATCTTTCCGTGAGAACGGCCGTTTCATCATGTTATTATTTTATGCTAATTTCTTTTTATCTGTGAGAATGTCAGTTTTAAAATAGTCAATACTAAAAAATAAATGAATACAAATTACTCCAATAAAATATTTGTCATTTGTGATATGATATTTACGAAATAGTAATACCTTTGCAGCCGTAAAATAGAAAATCATGATAGAATACATATCACAGGAAGGATACGACAAGATGGTTGCCGAACTTCACGAACTTTTGAGCGTTGAGCGTCCACGTATTTCCGAAGCTATTTCTGAGGCAAGAGATAAAGGTGATCTTAGTGAGAACTTTGAATACCATGCCGCTAAACGTGAACAGGGCAAGCTAGAAGGACGTATTGACCGCCTGAAAGTAAAACTCACCAATGCACGTATCATTGATCGCAATCGTCTTACATCGGATGCCGTACAGTTGTTTTCAACTGTTAAGCTCACCGACCTTACGCGCAACCGTGAAATGAAATATACTATTGTTAATCCTATGGAAGCCGATTTCTCCACAAGTAAGATTTCTATTAAGACACCTATTGGGCAGGGATTACTAAAGAAGCGAGTAGGGGATATCGTTGAAATAAAAGTACCAGCTGGTATGTTGAAGCTCCGCATTGATGATATTTCAATCATGTAGAATATCTATCCCCCTTTTACTTTAGACAAAAGTGCGTAAATACGCAAAAATATCTAAAGTTGTATATTGCTATTTCATATTTATCGGACAGCAATAATAAGAAATGGGTACAACATGAGCCGTAAGAATATCTGTGTGATTTGAATGATCTTTTAGCCAATATGATGATTCGGTCAAAATAAATTAGGGGATGATCCTAAACGAAAATATAAGATAAGAAGTGAAAATGGAAATTATAGGATGCTGTTTCTTGGGAATATTCACTTTTTTATTAACTTTGTACATAATATTAAATGGTAAAATATGGCAGAAAAGACATCAAACTTGTTTGGAAGATTAGTATGATTACTTGATCTCATCTGCCGATAGAAGCGCATATCCTATCATTACATCAATAATGAATGGCATAAAGCGGACAGAACTATAGGTAAGAGAATGAGTGCTTTTCACAATATGAACCAGAACACGTACGAAATTGGTGAGCGACTTTGCCAGAAATATATTATCTTATTATGAAAAAGAAAAGGACAAACTATGCAAGGAATAGATTTTATAGCAATAGATTTTGAAACCGCCACAGGTAAGCGTGCTTCCATTTGCGAAGCTGGTATCTGCGTTGTGAAAGATAGCAAAGTGGTTGAAACTAAATCATGGTTGGTACGTCCGGAAGACAATCAATATAGCTTCTGGAACATACAGATACATGGCATACATCCTGAAGA
The DNA here is from genome assembly GCF_051059605.1 of Prevotella sp. Classification (GTDB taxonomy): domain Bacteria; phylum Bacteroidota; class Bacteroidia; order Bacteroidales; family Bacteroidaceae; genus Prevotella. The sequence goes on along the minus strand of NZ_CP050883.1, from coordinate 2,225,150 downwards.
CACAGAAGATGCTCCCGAATTTCCCGAAGTATGGAATGAAATAGGACAATACCTTAATGACTGTCCTGTACTTGTTGCCCACAATGCCGCTTTCGATATCAGTTGCATTCGCAAATCCTTAGAATATTATGGCTTGGAACATCCTGATATCACATATTATTGTTCATTGCGTGCAGCTCGCCATCTCTACGATTTCGGGTGCAATAAGTTAGATTACCTATGTGACCAGTTTGAAATCCCTTATGGTACTCATCACCGAGCTGGAGATGATGCTAAGATGTGTGCCCAATTATTCTTACGTGAAATAAAGGATGCAGGTTGGACTGAACTAGAAGAAATGGATTATTGCAATGGAATGTTATAACGATTCATGAACTAATAACGTGTTTTATGCTCTTTTTTATAGGTAATTTTTTCTTACGTAATAAATTCTTTGAAATATAAAAATCACCCAAGAGTTTAAAACTGCCTAAAAACCTCCACGCATACTGATATAATCTGATATTCAATATATTAAGAGTGGAGGTTATCTTCCACTAACCTCCACTATCCTCCACTTTTTTGTAAAGTAATGAGAAATATATAGCTGGTGCTAAGCATAAATCTGAATTATCTAAAATAATAAAAGATGATATATGTTTACATAGACTTCTTGAAGTATTAATCATTCCTTACTTTTGTAGATATTATAATACTTTAGAAACCAGAACAAAGTATGATATATGCATATCTGAATGAAAGACATTATGCTTAATGAAATTTTAATTAATTCAAAGATACTCTATCTGTTTTACGTAGAAATAGACTCCGTTTGATCGATAGAATGAAAACTTTATAACGATATAATGCAAACGTTTGATCGTAGAAACGGAAACTTTATGTCGTAGAAACGCAAACTTTGTATCGTAGGAATGTCATATAAAATGGCATTCCTTGTTCTAATATGTGATTTATTCAGAAATAAGTGGAGGTTAGTGGATGATAGTGGAGGTTATCCTCCACCGCTAAAGTGCTGACTAATAATGTCTTAAGCTATGTGTGGAGGATATTTCGCGATTTTGAACAAAAAAAACTTTTTTATTGGTGTTTAAAGGTCGTATTCGCAATTCATACAATAACAGTCAGTGGAAGCGATAAACCTGCACATTATAAAAAGGAAAGCTTATTTGCTCTTAGTAATTGTATGAATCACTTCACCCTTTTTGTCAATCATATACATTTTAAGCTCATTTTTCGATGCGGCTATTATTGAGAATCCATCATCGTTGCTACAGAAAACAGTACCATCTATGTTGGATACTTTTTTGCGAGATAATGATGCAGATGAGTTTACAACATAATCAATATTATCACCTGTTTTTTTAATGTGTTGAAAGTTATGTATATGTCCACATGCGTAAATAGCAACATTTCCATATTTATGAAGAACTGGTAGTAAATATTTCTGCATATCGGTACGTTCTTCTGTATCCTTTCCTGTGTCTGCATATATTGGATGATGCCCCACGCATATTACCCAATCTTCTTTAGCGTTTTTAAGCGTTTCATCTATCCAATCAAGTTCTGCCTGTCTATCTTGTTTGCTTGCATCGGGGTATATTTCGCTTTCGTTTCTATATCTGTTGATAAGTGGTGTTGTATCAAGGTATAGAATCCTTAAAGTTGCATTTCCCGAACGAAGTACTTTTGTATAATATCTTGCAGGCATTACCCATCTTCTACTTATTTTTCCGTAATCCAGTACAGCTTGGGTATTACCTCTATATTCATGATTTCCCAATACAGGGAACCAATCTATCATAAGTTCAGGATGTGAGTATATCATTTCAAAGTTTGTCATCCATAATGGATCATTGACTGATGCCACTCCGTTGAAATGATGGATGTCTCCAGCAGCGATAATACATTTAGGACCTATTGTTTCTCCCATTTCTCCCATAAGTTCTGCGATAGGCTTTTGATCATAATATCCATTTCTGCCCATATCGTTTACCATGAACACATTGATGTCATCTTTTAATTTTTCCCATTCAGAAGGAGCTTGTGCTTTAACAAAACTACTGAATAGTAATAGTGATGATACAACTAATGTCGTCTGTATAAAATTTCTGAGATTTTTCATATTTGTTATAAGTTTATCTTAATTCCACAATTAATTCTTGCACCGTAGTATTCAACTTGCATCGTTCTTTCTTTTGTTCCTTGATAATATCTTAACGGTTGATTCAATAGATTTGTTGCGTCGGCGTAGATTGTTGTTTTGAATTTCTTTCCGAATGTGAAGCTAGCGTTCAAATCCAAATAATTTACGTGATCATAATATCTATCAAGTGCAGCTTCTGTACCCATTTCGTCAATAAAGCTAGAGGCTGTATTATAAGATAATCTAATATTAACGCCACTCTTTTCAAAATAAATAGATGCATTAGCTGTATGTTCTGGAGTTCCTTGCATCTTAATTTTCTCACCATTTGCTACCACACGATGTTCAAAATTATAATTTCGAGTGGTACTATGCGTATAAGTATATGTACCATAGAAACCAATGCATTTTAAAGCTGGAGTTATAAAACCAAAGTCTCTTTCATAAGCCAATTCAGTTCCGAAAATTCCTCCGTCGTATGCGTTATTTGGTTTCTCGATAACATAATCATTATTTCCAATGTTTGATGGTAGCTCTTTTGCGGAACCAACCCATTTCTCCGTAACGATTACATTATGTAGGTCCTTATAAAATAAGCCAACACTTACAAGTCCTACGCTCTTGAAATAGTATTCGCTGCTGAGATCAAAATTGTTGCAAGTAGTGGGACGCAATTTCTCATTTCCTATTTCAGCGGTTGCATCTTGAACATTATAATTAACATTAGGTATTAAATCTGTGTATTTGGGTCTTGCAAGAGTCTTTGTGAATGAAGCTCTCAGTTTGCAGTTATCGTCAATATTATACTTATATAATACACTTGGTAGTAAATTTGTATAATGATTTTTTAAAGATCCTGTAGCTGTTATACTTTGATTTCCATCATTGTCGGCAATTAGATTAAAACCACTATATTTCAAGTTTGTATTTTCAACACGAAATCCAACAATCAAATCTGATTTTTTACTCAATTGTCTATCGTATCTAATATATCCACTTTTAATATTCTCATTAGCATGATAATTTCCTGCTGCATCTTCTAATACTTCAGTTCCTGTAAGTTTGTTAAAGTCAATGCTTCCAAGATATTTTTTGCTTACAAAATCGGTACCAATAGGGTATTGATCGCCAGGCATAAAACCATTTCTGATTTCAGAAGTAAGGTGATTTTTCCATTCATCACCAATCACATCTTTATATTCATAATTTTTTGTATCACGGTCTTTTACCTTTGACGCAAATTTTCCTCCGAATTTCAATTTACCGTATTCACCTCCATTACCTATTGGCAATGTAAAATCCAGTTTACCTTTCCATTCATTCTCGTATATATGTCTATTTGAATTAGTAAGTTCGTCAATAGTCCAATTGTTTCCTTCTATATCTGGAATTTTAATGTTTGAATATGGCTGGCGTCCTGATACATCTTGAAAAGAACTACTGAAAGGTGATTTCAGTGAAATACCGAAATATCTTTCATTAGGCTTATCTTCTGAAGCTCTGGAATAAGATACTCCCCAATTAATTGCTAAAGCATTTAATTCATGTTCTCCTCCTAAATTGAAATCGTATGTTTGCTGTCGTTCTAATCTGGCATTCTTATCATCACCGTTATCTCCACCTTTAGTTTGAAGAACTACCGACTGTTTTTTGTCGCTACTATCTAATTTTTTGTATGTTATTCTATAACGATTTTCCCAGTCATTTCTCTTATTGTATATAGCTTTAAACCATATTTTATTTGCAGGATTGAATTTATAGTCAAAAGCTGCTGAATAGCTTTGGCGTTCACGGGTGACATAGTATTGTCTTACTTCTGCTTTATTCAGTATAATATTATTTTTCCCGTCGTTTACGTAAGTAAATTCTGTATTATCAGAACCGCCTGGAGCATACTGATATGAAGCCGCAAGCATTATGCCTAGTTTGTTATTAAAGAATCTGTTACCATAGGTAAGTCCAAGGTTAAGTTGGGGTTTGTCGCTAATCCAGTTATATCCACTACCCACAGTTGCATTTAGTATTCTATGGCTAGGAGTACTCTTTGTAATAAGGTTAATCTCTCCGCCAATTGCATCACCATCCATATCTGAAGTAACAACCTTGTTAAGTTCTATGGTTTGTATCATATCTGCAGGAATCAAATCTAATTGAATGTTACGTGTGTCTCCGCTTGCAGAAGGTAGCCTGTCTCCATCAATCGTTACCGAAGTATAATCGGCAGAAGTTCCACGAACCTGACCATACCTCGCTTCACCTTGGTCATATTGGACGTTAACACCGCTAATTCTTTTCAGAGCATCACCAATATTTGAATCAGGAAACTTACCCACTTGATCTGCTGAAACGACATTTACAATTCCCATTTTACTCTTTTGCTGTTGTAATGCACGTCTTTGTCCAGAGAATGCACCTGTTATATTTATCTCATGCAAGGTTGCACCTTCATCAAGAGTAATATTCTCTTCTAAAGTTTTACCATTAATTACTTTTATCTTTATTACCTTTGGAGTGTATCCAACATAAGATACTTTTACATCATAAATTCCTGGTCTTAGATTAGACAATGTGTAATATCCATTTGCATCACTGGTAACACCAGTATGAATACTTTCAACAATAACAGTTGCTCCTGGCAATGTTTGTTTAGATGAGTCTGTTATTCTCCCTTTTACTGTTCCGTTGGCTTTAAAGTCTGCACCTTGCTCGGCAAACATTCCGTTACATAATGATGTGTAAAATAAAATAACCGTTAGTACCTTGTATACATGCTTCATGTTTATCTTGTTTTTAATTTCAGGTGCAAAGTTATGGTTTACACGTTAAGAATTTGTAAACATTCTATTAAGAGTCTGAATCGTAATCTTTACAATTCATTTACAATATGTAAAATCACGTTTCGCTTTTTGTGATTACAAAACTAGGATAATATCGTCTTAAATAGAAAAACGACCCTATACATCCGTAATGATGAAAAGAGCTTTCAATATAATATTCCTGATAATTACAACATTTTTAGTATCATGCAGTAGTGACGTATATATGTATAGCAGTTTCCATGAACCTGCTACAGACGGATTGCGCTATCTTTGGAGTCGTGATGGCATTCATTGGGACTCTATACACGGAACATGGCTTTCTCCGAAAGTTGGAAAGCAGCACGTGATGAGAGATCCTTCGATACAGTCAACACCTGATGGCGTTTTTCACATGGTATGGACAAGTAGTTGGCGCGGCGATCGTGGTTTTGGATATGCATCTTCTCGTGACCTCGTGCATTGGAGCAAAGAAAAATTCATAGAGGTTATGCAAGATACGACAACTGTTAATGTATGGGCACCCGAACTTTTTTATGATGATGCACGTAAAGAAATGATGATCGTGTGGGCTTCTTGTGTTCCATATAAATTTGATAAGGGACAGGAAGAGGAGAATAATAATCATAGACTTTACTATACAACAACAAAGGATTTTGTGACTTTCTCTCCTACAAAGTTGCTTGTTGATACCCATTTCAGTGCTATCGATGCCACCATATTAAAGCGTGGTAAAGACGATTATGTAATGGTGGTAAAAGATAACACGCGCCAAAATCGCAATCTCCGTATTTCTTTTGCTCATGATGCCCATGGTCCTTGGACAAAACCATCAGAGACATTTACAGAGAACTTTGTAGAAGGTCCTACTACCGTTAAGTTGGGTAAAGACTATATTATATATTATGACCGTTACCAGAAGCATGACTTTGGTGCAATGAAGACACGGGATTTCATACACTTTACAGACATTACATCTGAAATAAGCGTACCTAGTCTGCATAAGCACGGTACAATTTTCAAAGTTCCAAAGCATTTGGTAAATAAATTGATAAAATGAAGAAACTGTTTTTCGCTACAATAGCATTTTGCATGCTAGCTTCGCCAATGAATGCGCAACAAGTACATTACTCAGGAAGTCAACTAAGTGATCCAAACCGTCATGATGGAGGACTCTCGCCTGTTGTTGGAGTGCACAATATACAAATTCTTCGTGCCAATCGCGAGCATCCTTCTTTGCAGAACGGAAATGGGTGGACATATAATCATCAGCCGATGATTGCTTATTGGAAAGGTAAGTTTTATGTACACTATCTTTCTGATCCTTCGGATGAGCATATTCCACCTTCGCATACCAATCTGCAAACATCACAAGACGGATACCACTGGACTTCACCCGTTGCTATATTTCCAGAGTATCGTGTGCCTGAAGGATATACTAAAGTTGGTAATAACATAAAAGCTCATAATCTGATTGCCGTAATGCATCAACGTGTGGGTTGGTATATAAGCAGTGAAAACCGCCTGTATGCTTTAGGGAATTATGGAGTTGCACTAGATCCGAAGGATGATCCAAACGATGGTAACGGTATCGGACGTGTGATAAGAGAAGTGAAGGCTGACGGTAGTTTCGGAAAGATTTACTTTATATATTATAATCACTCTTTTAATGAGTCGAATACTGATTATCCATATTTCACTCATGCTGACAGACACCTTGTAAAGGCTGCAAAAGAGATTCTTGCTAACCCTCGTTATCGTATGCAATGGGTGGAAGAGGCTGACAGAAATGACAAGCTTATTCCGCTAGACAAACCTTATAAGGCTTATAATGATTATACGTTGCCAGATGGTCGCCTCGTTGCTTTATGGAAACATGCTCTTACATCAATATCCGCAGATGGTGGAAATACGTGGAGTCAACCAGTGGAACGCGCGGCTGGGTTTGTAAATAGTAATGCAAAGATTTGGGGACAGCGATTGTCAGACGGCAGTTACGCAACTGTGTATAACCCTTCAGAATACAGATGGCCACTTGGCATATCGTTGTCGGCAGACGGACTTAATTACACAACTCTCAATTTTGTATGCGGAGAAGTTCCTCCAATGAGATATGGGGGTAATTATAAAAGTTTTGGGCCACAATATGTAAGGGGAATACTTGAAGGAAATGGAAAGCCGCAAGACGGCAATATGTGGGTAGGCTACTCAATGAATAAGGAAGACATTTGGGTGGCACGTATACCTGTACCTGTACAGACAGATTCACATAGCCAGGCAGATGATGACTTCTCTCGTTATACTTCATTGTCGCAACTTACCATGTGGAATATATATTCTCCTTTAATGGCACCAGTTGGATTAAGTGACAAATGGCTTACATTGAAAGATGAAGATCCTTTCGACTATGCACGTGTAGAGCGCAAGATTCCTGCAACACGCGAGTTGACTGTTGACTTTGATTTGCAGGCAATGCAAAATCATAATGGAATATTACAGATAGAATTTCTTGACGATAAAGGAATCTCTGCATCTCGTATAGAACTAACCAATGAAGGCATTATGCGTGTGAAAAGTGGGGCACGATATGGCAAAATTTGTGATTATGTTCCCAATCATGTATATCATATTAAGGTACATCTTAGTGTAGATCACCGCATGGCTGAATTCTTTGTTGACGGAAAAAATGCAGGAAAGAGAATATTTTATGCTCCTGTGCATGAAATAGAGCGGATAATGATGCGAACAGGTATTCAGCGTACAACTCCCGACGTTGATTCTCCAGCTGATTGGAATGGAATACTTGATAATGCTGGCGGCACTGATTCTCTTGCTGAATATCGTATAGCAAATTTCAAGACTGAAAGTGAGGATGCAAATGCTGGGGCAGCTGTATTAAAACCATCTGATTATCGCCATTATGTTGATTACTTCAATAATATGGAAGACGAGAATATCGTTCAGGCTATTCCTAACGACAGTGCATGGCAGTGGATGCAAAGTAATATCCCATTGTTTGACTGTCCGCAGAAAGACTTTGAACAGATATGGTATTATCGCTGGTGGACACTTCGCAAGCATATTGAGAAAACTCCTGAAGGATATGCGATGACAGAATTTCTAGTAAAACGCAATTATGCTGATAAATATAATTTGATTGCGTCTGCTGTAGGGCATCATATTAATGAGAGTAGATGGTTGCGCAATCCAATATATCTTGACCAGATAATCAATACATGGTTTCGAGGCAATGACGGAAAACCGATGAAGAAGATAAATTTCTATAGTTCATGGATTGCGTCAAGTATATGGAATCGTTATCTCGTAGATCATCGCAAGGATAATGCAACAGCATTGCTGAATGATTTGGTCTGGGAAAATAAGCTGTGGGATAGTCATCGTTGGATAAATGAAAACAAACCGTCTCTATATTGGCAATATGACGTGAGAGACGCGATGGAAGAAACTATAAGTGGAGGACGAAAAGAGAAGAATGCCCGTCCTAGCATTAATAGTTATATGTATGGAAACGATCGTGCTATTGCTAATATAGCACGTCTTGCAGGAAAGAATGATGTTGCCACACTATACAATCTCAAGGCAGATACGATTAAAAATCTTGTAGAAACTAAGTTGTGGAACGACAGTGCAAAGTTCTTTGAAGTGAAATATCCAAATAATAAGTTTGCTGCTGTTCGTGAGGAAATCGGTTTTCTGCCATGGTATTTCAATCTGCCGACAGACAATAGCGACTTTTCTCAGGCATGGCTTCAGGTGACTGACGAGAAAGGCTTTTCCGCTCCATTTGGTTTGACTACAGCAGAGCGTCGTCATCCTGGATTCCGCAGTCATGGAGTCGGTAAATGTGAATGGGACGGTGCCGTATGGCCTTTTGCCACTAGTCAGACGCTTACTTCAATGGCTAATCTTCTGAATGATTACTCTCATCTACCTATCATAAATAAAGATGGTGATAATGATGATTCGTGGCACAAAGCATATTTCACGGAACTTGAGAAATATGTGCAGAGTCAGAACTATCGTGGTAAACCATATATCGGTGAATATCTTGATGAGACAACTGGATATTGGTTGAAAGGCGATCAGGAGCGAAGCAGATATTACAACCATAGTACTTTTGCTGATCTTGTCATCACAGGATTGTGCGGTCTTCGCCCACGTCAGGACAATACCCTTGAAATAAATCCGTTGTTACCAAACGGAAAATGGAAGTGGTTCTGCCTCGATAATATCCTTTATCATGGTCATAACGTATGTGTTGTGTGGGATGAGAATGGCGGTAGATACCATATCGGGCGAGGCATGACGATATTCGTTGACGGAAAGAAGGTTGCCAATAGCAATAAACTCGGAAGAATAATCGTTAAGGATATATTGAAGTAACTCTAATATATATAAAACAAACTGATCATGCAAAATATTAAATCAATATTGGCATTGGCACTTTTGATGTTTATACATCAATCTCCAATTCAGGCACAGACATATTCTGCAAAATATGAGAAGCCATTAAGCACCGTAATGAACGGTTTGGAAAAACGCTTTAAGGTCAAGTTTAAATATAATGTAGACACAACCGGTTTGAAATTGACTTATGCCGATTTCAGAGTGCGTGCTTATTCATTGGAAGAGTCGTTGAGAAATATTCTCGCTCAGTTTGATTTCAATTATTGGAAGCAGTCGGATAATATATATAAGATAAAACCTTATGAGTATCCGCGTCGTCATGTGCAGGAGGGTGAACTGATGTTGAAGTATCTCAGTGGCATGTATTCAAATCGAGAACAGTTTGAAATGCGTCGTGACAGCGTGCGTCGTGAGGTAAGAAAACTACTGGAGATAGATAAATACAAAGACAGTCTTGTGCACCATAAGGCTATACTCGGTAAGATCATAAAGAATGACGGATATACAGTACAAAACATCTGTATAGAAACTTTGCCAGGCGAACATCTGTTTGGAACTATATATAGTCCGGCTACAAAGGGAAAACATCCACTTATCATCTGCCCAGACGGACATTTTAATGGTGGTCGTTATCGCAAAGATGAACAGCAACGCCTTGGCACTCTTGCCAGAATGGGTGCAATATGTGTGGACTTTGACCTATATGGATGGGGAGAAAGCGAAATAGAATATGGTAAAGATAGCCACCAGACAGATCGTGCCCATGTGATACAGGCTTTGAATGCGGAAGTATTGCTTGATTATATGTGGAATAACAGAAAAGATATAGACAAAAAACGTATCGGTGTAAACGGTGGTAGTGGTGGAGGTACTCATACAATTCTGCTTACAGTTCTTGATAATCGCATTACGGCTGCTGCCCCTACGGTTAATCTAGCTAGTCATTTCGACGGAGGATGTCCTTGTGAAAGCGGTAAACCTGTCCAATTGGCAGGCGGTGGCACATGCAATCCTGAACTAATATCATTCTTTGCACCACGTTCTTTGCTTATTGTCAGTGACGGTGGCGACTGGACATCAAGCGTGCCAGAATTGGAGTTCCCGTTCCTGAAACGTATATATGGCTTTTATGGTGCTGAAGATAAATTGACAAATGTGCATCTGCCAAATGAACGACACGATTTTGGAATCAACAAGCGTCAAGCCAATTATGATTTCTTTATAAAGGTGTTTAATCTTGACAAGACAAAACTTGACGAAAGCAAGGTGAAGATATTGGAACCTTCAGCCTTGCAAAGTCATATCAACGGAAAGTAATTTCTATCCTTGATATTTGCTTGGTACGATGCCGTATCTAGCCTTGAAGCATTTGTTGAAATAGGAAGAATCCAGAATGCCGACCTTATAACTGATTTCTGATATCGTGTACTTTCCTTCAAGAATAAGCTTTGCGGCATATTCCATACGCTCGTTTATCAGATATCTGTTTGGCGACACGCCATATACTTCTTTCATCTTTCCATAGAACTTAGTTCGTCCCATGCACATGATCTGTGCAAGTCTGTCGACGTTGAAATCTGCATCACCGATATGTTGACTGATGATTGAAGCCACCTGTTGACGGAAAATCTTATCAGCCTTATTGGTTAGTATAGGTGTGTCGGCTACAACAGTATTGTTTTCGGCAGGCGTACTTTCTACTTCGCCACTTGCTGTATTCCACTTTATTAGTTGAATCATACGTGCGATAAGAAGATTGAAATTGCAAGGTTTTATCATATAGTCGTCAGCTCCGGCTTGATATCCTTTTATCTGATGATTTTCATCGTCAAGGGCTGTAAGCATTATCACTGGTGTATGCTTGAATTCATTGTGCTCCTTGAGTTTCTTTACAATTTCGTATCCGTTCATGTCTGGCAACATGATGTCGCATAATATAAGGTCTGGATGTTCTTTTATGGCACCTTCATATCCAGCTTTTCCGTTACAGAAGCCAATGGCGTTGAAATAAATACCGACTTCTCCCTTTATCTGTTCCATCATGTCGGGATCATCCTCTATAATTACAATCTTTTGATTGTTCAGAGCTTCGGGAGCCATTTCTTTTATTAACTGAGCACTTCGCTCGTTGTCTTTGTCGTCAGTGTTTATCGCAGTGTCTGCGCAATAGTCTTCTGGCTGGAAAATGTCTTCGTCTGTAGGAAGAGTTATTGTAAACAGAGAACCGCCTTTCGGTGAAGTTGACTTATATGTAAGATCTCCATAATGCTGTTGTGCCATCATGTGGGCTGTATATAGTCCGATACCCATTCCACCTTTTGATACATATCCGTGCATAAATGGTTCGAATAGTGTTGCTTGCTGTTCTGGACTTATGCCCACTCCGTTGTCTTCAACCTCAATAAATAGTTTGTCATTTTCTTCATCGTGCCTTACACGTACTTGGACATTTCCGTTTTCTGCTGTATATTTCACGGCATTTGACAGCAGATTATAAACCATCGTCTCAACTATCTGATGGTCAAAGAGCATTTCATAGCTTTTTTTGAAAGGAAGGAAACTGTAACTTATATCCTTCTGGTTTGCTACGCTCCATAAATCTTGGTATATCTCATGTATGAAAGCAATGATATCATCTTTTTCGACATTAAGTTTTACGTTTCCGGTATCAATCTTTCTGAATTCCATGAATTGATTTACCAATCTCAACAGCCTATGAGTGCCTCGTTTCGCAGTCTGGATATTACTTCTTGTAGGCACACCAGGTTGTGCAAGTTTATCAATGGCATTCTGTATGATAGCCAAAGGAGTGCGGAACTCATGAGTTATGTGGGTGAAGAAGTTAATTCTGAAATCAGCCAGTTCCTTCTCAACTCGCATCTGTTGACTAAGTTTTAGTCTTTCTTTAGCATTTCTATAGAAAGCATATCCTGCTATGAATATTATTGACAGATAGATGATCCAAGCTAACCACGTGTTATACCAAGGTTGGTTAATGACGATAACAAGTTGTGTTTCGCTACCCCATACATTTTTAGCCAATGCCTTTATATGGAATACGTATTTACCTGGTGAAAGATTAGAGTATTCCACATGCGAATCACTTGTGGCACGTCTCCAAGTCTTATCCAATCCTTCAAGATAGTATTGGTATAACTGCGATTCTATATCCTGATAGGCAAAGTTTGAAAAATATAATGTGAGTGAGTTCTGTGTATGTTCAAGTGTCATGCAACCTGTATCGTCAAGCTTCGAGTTCAAGTCATTAGCCGAGTCTAGTCCGTCGTAGATAGAATTACCGTTTACATGAATGTCACTTATATACACCTTGGATGCAGATTCATTATCTTTGACATGTCTTTCATTTGCAGGATTTAGAACAACCAATCCGTAACAGGTTCCGAAAGCAATATTACCATTACTTAGCACCATTGCACTGTTATCGGCACAGCTGTTGCTTTGTACGTTGTTGGTAAGAATATACTTCCTCACGTAGTTGTCTCTTGTATCTACTCTTGATAATCCTTCATCTGTTCCTGCCCAGATATAGCCGAAACGGTCTTTTACTAATGAACGTACGTTGTTGTTTGACAGTCCTTCCGTCTTAGAAATCATCCTGAATGTCATTCTGTGTGGTCCTTTTGAAAAGTCGCATCTCACTAAGCCGCCACCTACAGTTCCAGCCCAAACAACATTGTTGCGGTCTGGTAGAATACAGTTAACCTCATCAACGGGGAATTTGCCGTTTATAACGTTGTATGCATAAAAGTCATTATTGCTGATGTTTCGCTTGTTGATATTTGCATAATACAGTCCGTTGAATGTAGCTATATACATTTTGCCCTGAGGCGTAATTTTCATATCGTGGATTCGGTTCTCATTGAATTCTCCAGTGAGTAAGTTTTTTGCATTAAGAATTCCGGTATTGCTATATCTTGTCATATAAATACCATATCCCCAACTGCCAATCCATATTCTGCCATATTTGTCTTCTTCTATACTAAAGAAATCATTCGCGTCAACATGTTCGCCATCTGCTCGCAAAATCATTTTCTTTCCGTTCAGATAAATGCCGTCACCACGAGTGGCAAGCCATTCGTTACCCTTAGAATCAATCAGATAATCGTATATGCCGGCTTTCATCTTATGCTTGAAAGAGAAAGTCTTTGTCTTTTCATTAAAGGTGTATAGATTATTACACATGGTAGAGACGATTACATTTCCGCCCTTTCCCATGAAAATATTTTTCATGTAGTTTGTCCAGTCACCTTTTTGCTTATAGTCAATCATGTAATAGGCAGCATTATTGTCAGCAGGAGTTATTCTGCTCAATCCAGCATTTTCCGCACTAATCCAGATGCAGTCGGTATTGTCGATCATAATGTCCAAAAGGAAATTGGAATGTATTATAGGGTTTTTGTCTTCGGCAGTGAAACGCTGCATTTCGCCTGTCGCATAGTTATAGGTGAATAATCCTCCACCGTATGTTGCTATATAGAATAAACCGCTTTTAGCTCTGACAATTTTGAATATACCGTTTTTCTCGTTAGTAGTTTGAAGGTTTGGTATCATCCTCAACATTCTGAAATCTCCCTTTGGTGGAAAAATCCAGAGGTTACCGCTCTTGTTTCCTACAAATTGATAGCCGTCAATATATCCCTGTTGTGCTCCGGCAGGTACTTGCAGATTACTGTCTTTCTCAAACATTCCTGCCTTTATGTCAAGAGAGTAGGTTGCATCATTGGTGAACATAATCCATTTCCCATGCCATACGATAGAACCTTTGATAGCTCCTATTCGCCCCATTACGGAAGCCAATACGCATTTGTTGATAAGTTTACCGTTAGAGTTGAATATGTAGGCAGTTTGGTTTTTTTTCGAAAACACTAATATCTTATCTTTATATGTGGTGCATCCCAAAAACTCAATATTACCTTCTAATGTTCGTGCTTGTCCATTAGGTGTGATGTTAACCATACCCTTAGTTGATGCAGCCCATATTGCATGCTTGTTGTCTTCGCAAAGTTCTCTAATGTCGTCGCTATTAATTTCATGATTTTCTGCAGAGTAGTCTGTTACAGAAAATTTTCCATTATAGCATGTAATGTGTCTTATTCCGGAAGTGTTATTAAACATCCATGTATCACTTCCATAGTGTCTTATCTTGCGATATGGACGTTCTGTATCTCCAATACCAGTATAGTCAACAAACTTGTTTTGTTTCAAATCAAAACAAGCGTGTATATATGTTGATGTTCCAACCCATAGCAGGTTGTTTTTTTTGTCTATGTATAATTGTCCTATGTGCTGGGTAAGACTTTTATATCCGTTTTTGCCAAATCCGTTGAAGTTTACGAATCTATAACCGTCATATCTTGTAAGTCCGCTTGTTCCACCAACCCAGATGAAACCATAAGGGTCTTGCAGCATCGCCTTTATTGTATTGCCAGGCAATCCGTTTGTCGTGGAGATACTCTTTGCTTTGTATCTGTTTTCGGTATTCTCAGCATTCGCATTTGTTAATAGTCCAGGTAGGCATAAGAATGTTAAACTAGCTAATAGTTTTGCTATCATAATGTTTTATTGTCTAGTATTGTAGTTGGGTACAAAAATACTAAAAAAAAACGGAAACTGTACAAAAATACCGATAATTGAATTATATTGCATTTCATAAACCAATTAATATTGTTTACTTTGCACTTAACAATCAAATAACAAATTACTGATGAAACCTTTTTTAAACCGGGTATTAACGTTAACTGTGATAATTATCTCATGCTGCGATGTCTTGTCTGCTCGTGAGAAATTTAATTTCAATGAAGGTTGGCTGTTAAAGTTAGGGGATGCCAAAGGCTCTGAACTTGTTGGAGCTGATGATAGTCGTTGGGCATCTGTATCTCTTCCTCGTGCTTGGAATGAAGACGAGGCATTTCGCTTGGCATGCCATGATCTTTCTGATTCCGTGGTATGGTATCGCAAGCATTTTAATCTTGATAACATAAGCCGTCGCAAGTTCTTTATTGAATTTGAAGGTGTGAAATGGGCTGCCGATGTTTATCTTAATGGTCATAAATTGGGCATATCAGAGAATGGTGTAATGGCTTTTGGCTTTGACCTTTCTCCTTATGTGAAGTCGGGTGAGAATGTTCTTGCAGTTCGTGTAGACAACAGTTGGAACTATCGTGAACGTGCAACAAATCAACGCTACCAATGGAATGATAAGAATTTCAATGCCAATTATGGCGGTATACCTAAGAATGTATTTCTTTATTCTTCGGACTTACTTTATCAGACACTGCCTTTATACAGTAATCTGAATACTATCGGCACTTACATATATGGTTCTGATTACGATATTGCGGGACATAAGGTGAAAGTGAATGTAGAAAGTCAGGTTCGCAATGACGATAATGTTCCACGCTCGTTTCGTTTCTTAGCAAATGTGCTTGACCGTGAAGGAAACCAAGTGGGAAATTTCGAAGGTGAACGCTATACTTTGCAACCTGGAGAAACTCGCATCGTGAAGGTTAGTGGAAATATCAGCAATGCTCATTTCTGGAGTTGGGGATATGGCTATCTTTATACTGTAAATAGTCTGTTGAAGTCGGACGACGGAAGCAAGATTGATGATGTGGTAACACGCACTGGATTTCGCAAGACACGTTTTGCCGAGGGAAAAATATGGCTTAACGATCGTGTGATATCAATGCATGGTTATGCTCAGCGCACAAGTAATGAATGGCCTGGAGTAGGAATGAGTGTGCCAGCATGGCTTAGCGATTATAGCAATAAACTGCAAGTAGAGAGTGGTGGAAACCTTGTTCGTTGGATGCATGTAACACCTTGGAAACAGGATATTGAAAGTTGTGACCGTGTAGGATTGATTGAGTCTATGCCAGCCGGAGATGCAGAACATGATGTTACGGGCAGAAGATGGGAACAGCGTAGCATGCTCATGCGCGATGCTATCATATATAATCGTAATAATCCAAGCATCCTTTTTTATGAAGGAGGTAATGAAAGCATAAGTCGTGAACACATGATTGAGTTGAAAGCTATTCGTGACGAGTATGATCCTTATGGCGGTCGTGCTATGGGTAGCCGTGAAATGCTGGATATTGATGAGGCTGAGTATGGCGGTGAAATGCTATATGTAAACAAGAGTCGCAAGCATCCTATGTGGATGATGGAATATTATCGCGACGAGGGATTGCGCAAGTATTGGGATGAATACAGCTATCCTTATCACAAGGAGGGAGATGGTCCGCTTTATCGCAACTCTCCAGCCCCTGACTATAATCACAATATGGATATGTTTGCCGTAGGACAGGTGAAGTCTTGGTATGATTATTATCTTGAACGCCCTGGAACTGGCAGTCGTGTAAATGCAGGTGGAGCGAAGATAGTATTCTCTGATACCAATACTCATTGGCGTGGAGAGGCAAATTTCCGCACAAGTGGTGTCACTGATGCGATGCGTATACCTAAAGATGCATTTTATGCAATGCAAGTGATGTGGGATGGATGGGTTAATCCTGAAAAAGACCATACTTATATTGTTGGACATTGGAATTATAATGCTGGTACTGTTAAGCCTGTTTATGTTGTCAGCAATGGCGCAAAGGTAGACTTGATTTTGAATGGTAGAAAAATAGGAACAGGAACAAATAGTTATCGCTATCTGTTTACCTTTGATAAGGTAGCTTATGAATCAGGAAAACTTGAGGCTATAAGCTATGATTCTAATGGACATGAATTATCAAGATACTCTATTGAAACAGCGGGAAAGCCGCATCATCTTAAACTTACGACGATAAAGAATCCATTGGGCTTCAAAGCTGATGGTGCTGATATGGCTCTTATTCAGGTTGAGGTTGTGGATAGTATTGGCAGACGTTGCCCACTTGACAATAGAATGATTCATTGGAATCAATATGGTGAAGGTGAATGGATTGGCGGTATTGCAACTTCTACAAAGGATGGTAACTATATACATCAGATAAATCTTCCTCTTGAATGTGGCGTGGAACGCATACTTGTACGCAGTACTGTCAATGCTGGTAACATTTATTTATGTGTTGGAGCAAATGGATTGCCTATGGTAAGCGATACTTTGAAGACTCTTCCTGTTGATAATATGAATGGTTTGAGTAAGTATATGCCTTCGTTGATGTTAAGTGGACATCTTGATCGTGGCGAAACTCCACAGACTCCTTCATATAAAGATTTAAAGAAGGAAATAGATATCGTCTCAGCCAATGCCGGAAGTAATTCCGACAGCGTGAAAAAGAGTTTTGATGATAACGAACTTTCTGAATGGAGCAGTGACGGAACGCGTGAGAATGCTTGGGTCACTTATAACTTTGCTAATAAAGTTGCTATTGATGAAATAACAATAAAACTTACTGGTTGGCGCAGCAAGTGCTATCCACTGGCTGTATACGAAGGTAATAAAAAGGTATGGCAGGGTAGTACATACGCTACACTGGGATATGTACATATAAACATTCCACGTCCTCAGAAAAGCAGTAATATAACGATTAAAATGCTTGGTTCTGCTATAGACAGTTCTCAATATGGAGAGATTAAGGAACTTGCTGGAGGAAAGACAAATGAACTTGACTTCGCTTCATCAAAGAAAGACGATGTAAAACTGAGAATCGTGGAAGTTGATTTTCTGCAGTCAATAAAATAGTATAAATAAATTTATGTATATTTGCAAAAGTATTATTAATCGAACAAACAAATATAAATCAATGAATGTAGTAAAGAGTATAAGAAAGACTGTGCTTGTGGTGGTTTTGGGTATGCTTGCCGGAAATGCGATGGCTGACAAATGGCCTGATGGTTCGCAAATGGATAAATGGTTTAGTGACACTACTCATGTTGATGTAGCCAAACTTGGCAAACAGTATGTTATTACTGATTACGGAGTTGCTAATGACAGTAATGTTGTTCAGACAGAAGCAATACAAAAGGTAATAGATCTAGCTGCCTCTAATGGTGGTGGAGTTATCGTAATACCACAAGGTACGTTTCTTAGCGGTTCGCTTTTTTTTAAACCAAATACGCATCTTCATGTAAACGGTGTCTTGAAAGGTTCTGACCGCATAGCCGACTTTAGTATCGTTAATACTCGTATTGAAGGCGAGACTTGCAGATATTTTGCTGCGTTGGTAAATGCTGACGGTGTTGATGGATTTACAATAACTGGACACGGAACAATAAACGGAAATGGATATAACTATTGGCGTGAATTCTGGATCAGACGTGAATGGAACCGTCAATGCACGAATAAGGATGCACAGCGTCCACGACTCACATATATCTCTAATTGCAAGAATGTAACTGTTCAGGATGTGAGATTGATAAACAGTCCATTTTGGACAAATCATGTTTATAAAAGCAGTCACGTACGCTACTTAAATTGTTATATATTTGCTCCTACAACTGGAGTGAAAGCTCCTAGCAGCGATGCGATAGATATAGATGCATGTACAGATCTAATTGTAAACGGATGCTATATGAACGTTAATGATGATGCTGTTGTGCTGAAAGGTGGAAAGGGTACTTTCGCTGATAAAGACTCTACTAACGGACCTTGTGAGCGTATCTTAATACAAAATTGTCGTTACGGAACTGTTCATGGTTGTCTTACACTTGGTTCTGAGAGCGTGAACGATCGCAACATCATCTTGCGCAACTGCATCGCTGATAATGCTAATCGTGTGTTATGGCTTAAAATGCGTCCTGATACCCCACAGCATTATGAATATGTAACAGTAGATAACGTGAGTGGAAACGTAGGTAGCTATATTGTTGTTCGTCCTTGGTCTCAATTCTTCAATCCACAGAAGCGTGATGATATGCCGTTGTCGGAATGTAATAACATCACTATTCGCAACGTAAAAGCCAATTGCCATAACTTCTTTGATATTGGCACAAGTGACAAGTATCATCTGTTGTCATTCTCTTTTGTAAATGTGAATGTTACAGATGAGGCTAATGAATTTTCAAAAAGCTTAATTGATAACACATTTGTGAAGAATGTAGTTATTAACGGCAAGAAAATAAAATAAACCTGCTACGTGAGTTTGATAATTATGAGTATTTTTGATGCTATGATAATATACATAGACAAGCAATAAAAACTCAAATTTAATTATACTTTCATTGTGATGAAGGCAGAGGTAACGCTCATCATGATTTTAATCATGATTCTGGTTATCTCTGCCTAAAGCGTTTTTAGATGCTATGATACTGTTATGAGTAGAGATCTAATCCTATGTTTAGTTAAATATATTTGGAATTATCAATATTAGTCAATATATATTTAATTAAATTATTTTTTAAAACATAAAAAAGAGATGTCTTAAATAATTACTATCTTTGCGTCAAGATACTTAACAATAAGTATCAAACTTCGGATAGGAAACAGTGGAGCCAACTACTGTAATAAAATGAGGCACTAAAAAAACAAAATATGAAAGACGTAAAACTATTTGGGTTATTATTTATGACTATCTATGTTATCAACTCTGTACAAGGCAATAGGAGTACATTGATGTTGCCTTCCTAGATGGACTAGTGATGTTATACAGAAGCATCTCAAATATATACTGGGTATGGACGGGAAAGCATACGATAAAAAATAAACTCTGTACATAATACGGTGATATTTATGACAAGATAGCCATAATAGATAATGAAAAGCAAAACATTCTTTATACTTATTCTCATCCTGTTTCCTTTGATGATATGGGCTTCTGCAGATATAAAAAAAGAGAATACTCGCAGGGTAAACTTCTACGGACAGGTGAAAGATGGCTTCACTGGTGCCGATCTTCCAGCTAAGATAACCTTGATGAAAGGTGACTCCACGGTTGTAGATACAATGACCGCCAAGTTCGCAACAAAATATGACGCAGCTGGATACTTTTTTGCTAATAAACCTGTTGAAAAAGGTCGTTACATTATGAAAGCTGAAATTGATGGATATGATCTTGCCTATGTGGAAAAGAATATTCGATTCATCGGACGTAATGTTGGTTTCGAATTCCCAATTATAACCATGCACCGACGCATAGATTCTTACACACATGAACTTGGAGAGGTGAAGGTTACTGGCACAATGGTTAAACTTGTTCATAAAGGTGATACGTTGGTCTACAATGCGAGGGCTTTCAAAGTACCAGATGGAAGTATGCTTGATGCTCTCGTTCGTCAACTGCCTGGAGCAGAACTTCGCTCCAATGGTGATATACTAATCAATGGGCGGAAGATAGACAATTTAACGCTCAATGGCGATGACTTCTTTCGTGGCAGTAACAGCGTAATGCTCAATAATCTGCCTTACTTCACAGTTAATCAGATTAAGGTGTATAATAAGCAGACAGAGCGCAGCCGCAAGGTTGGGCATAATGTAGAGCCACGTGAATACATCATGGACGTAGTTCTAAAGCGTGATTACAACCGTGGGTATCTAGCTAGTATGATGCTTGGAGGTGGCAATCGCGAACGTTATACTGGACAAACCTTTTTGCTCGGTTATGGAGACTTAACGCGTATAGCACTCTATGGTAACATGAATAATCTGAATCAGAATCCAAAACCTGGTGATAAGGGTGAGTGGACACCCGATGATATGGGCGATGGTGTCAGTAGTGTGAAGAAAGTTGGTGTCAGTATCACGACAAAAAACAAGAACGAAAGTTTCAAGAATGAACTGACTTCGGAATTTACCCAGCAACAGAATCATAGCTTGATGGATACTTATACTCAGCAGTATGTCAATGCTGGAGATGTGTTTTCAAGAACGTTTGACGATATGACGACAAAGAATATGAGATGGAATTTCTCTAACAAAATGGAACTAGGAAAAGCCCTTACTTGGAATTTGAACACCGATTATCAGCGCAAAAACACAGACGAGATGATGCGTGATTCTAGCTATACTCTCGAAGAGCGTATCAATATGTCAGCGAAGAGTATATGGCAAAGAAACCATACTTTCAGTATCTCTTCTGGAATGAACTATTCTTTCAAGCTTCCTTGGGGGGATATTATGGAATTCAACCTGAATGGAAAGTATGGCACACAGCGCTTTCGCGACGATACGCACAGGACCACTGATTACGTGAATACTGGAACCCAAAGTTTACAATACCTCACAGGCAACAATCCTGGACAGAATTATAGTTTTAGCGGGGCAATGAATTATCAAATCAGCTTTTTGCAAAACTGGGCACTCATGCCATCTATAAGTTATAATCAGAGTTATAACAAAAAAGGTTCGGAATTTTTCTCGAATGAGACTCTACATCCTTCTAGTTATCGAAGTGGAGTGATGACTCACAGTAGTGGCGCCGGACTGGCACTCATCTATAACCATAACGGTGCCGAAGGCTTCACCGTTGGTCGGATGCAGATGAATATGACTCAACAACAAGATCGGTTAGGGATTACTACTCCACAAGATTACAATATATACAGACGTACCAGTTGGCTGTCATCGGTAAACATGGATTTTGCTTTCCAGAATAGCGTTAACTCTCTTATTGTTAACTATCAGCTTTCTTCCTCAGCACCCCAAATGGGGCTAATGTATGGTCCTGTGAATACCTTCGATCCTCTGCTGACCATCTATCGCAACACCGATTTACATAATATAGTAACAAATAACCTGAATGCTGATTATACACATTCTCTGGCTTGGCATGGTCTGGACCTTACAGCATCAGCCTCTTGGAAAGCTACGCACGGCATGGTGGGATACATGAAGGCATACGATACCACCACAGGACACTTTGAATACCGTCCCGGTAGCGTAAACGGTAACTGGAACACGGATATGGGCTTTAGTGCTAATATGAATATCGATAAAAAAGGACTCTTTCGACTCTATGGAGTGTCACAGTTGCTTTACAATCATAATGTAGACTTTGATATATCTACCTCCGGTCTCACCGACAAACTTAGCAAAGTGAACACCTTTGCCAGCAAGCAAATGCTTAAGATAACCTACAGTAAGTCTGATTTTCAAGTAGGATTGCAGGGTACACTTTTTGGTCGGCATGTTACTGGCACTCGAAGTAACTTTACTTCTTTCAACTGTTACGACAATGAAGTTGGCTTAAACTTCCAGATGCCCTTACTTGTAAAGTTTTCCTTTGCATCCGATCTTACTCTTTTCAGTAGAAGTGGATATCAGGTATCAAGCATGAATCAAAACAACCTCGTTTGGAATGCTAGTCTCTCTCATTCCTTTGCCAAGGGAGCCTTCACTGCTTCAATGGAAGCCTACGACATACTACATCAACTTTCGAATAACAGAATATCAGTGAATGCTCAGGCCCGAACAGAGGTACATGTCAATACTATCCCTAGCTATATCATGCTTCGTTTGCAATATCATTTTAATATATTACCAAAGAAACATTGATAAGCTAATTAAGTAGCGTGAGTTCTATGAATTTATAACAATGTTAATTGCTTGTCTACGTATATTATATTATCATTACATCAAAAAACTTGCAGAAATCATCTGCAAATACAAAATATTTCCGTAACTTTGTGCTCAGTGATTATAGCGTTTGTTGTTTGTAATCTATTAATTTTCAATACATTGAAGTTACAACAATTTATGCCAATTACTTTAACACTTATAATTTATCTAACT
Source organism: Prevotella sp. (assembly GCF_051059605.1). Lineage (GTDB taxonomy): Bacteria > Bacteroidota > Bacteroidia > Bacteroidales > Bacteroidaceae > Prevotella. The sequence continues at coordinate 2,202,085 of NZ_CP050883.1, read as the reverse complement.
CACGTTAATAATAATTTTAACTATGAAGAGATTTGCATTTAAAATGTATCTTAAACCCGGTTGTGAAGAAGAATATGCACGCAGACATGCTGCTATTTGGCCGGAACTGAAACAAATGATTAAGGATTCTGGTGTGAGCAATTACAGCATTTTCTGGGATAAGGAAACTAATTTATTGTTTGCCTATCAGGAGTGTTCAAAGGAAACCAACAGTCAAGACACTGACAACGTAGATCCAATAACACAGAAGTGGTGGGATATGATGGCGGATATTATGGATACTAACAAGGATAACTCTCCTGTAAGCATACCGCTGGAAGAGTTGTTCCACATGGATTAAAATATAAATAGCCTGACGAATTCGCCAGGCTATTTTTTATTATCATCATTCTTATTACTGTATGTATCTCTCTTCTGATCATGTGTTAAAAAAGAAATGAAAGCAGATTAAAATACTGTATTCATACTTAATTTATTAGGTAATAATAACTGATCGATTACTTGATATATAGTATGAGCTGGATAGGTTCTTTTTTCTTTAAATACTTGTATTGTGTATATGATAATGATTGTTTTTTCACTGAAAATGAGGTATTAAAAAATAAAATCCCAGAAAAAAAGAAAAATTACCTACATTATATACACTAATGTCGCAAGTTGTTGATATACAGTGCGTTTGCTCATGTATAAGGGTGCCTTGTCCTACATGTTTCCTACATCGATCCTACACTGGCCAGATATATGAACATAGTTTATTATACCATAATAATCCATCAGCACAATGATTATCAAATCACCTTTTTCTTTACGCCGTTGAGTGATATGGGCCTAATCACTCAATAAAGCATGTAGAACAACAGAGTGATTAGGGCCTAATCACTCCGTTTAGTGTAGGAGATTGAGTTCTTATACATAGTCTAACGTATTGATTAATATGTTGTTAAGTCAAAACATGTAGGAAACGGATACTAAACATACAAAAAATAAAATGTAATGTTGCAATATGGTTACATTATAGATTCTGAAATGATATTCATGATGTGTGCAAGACGTATTGTTTTTATCTTTATTTCAATTGGTTATGGTGTGTTTTCTAGAAATGAATTAGAAAGCAACACTCATTTTTTGCGTGTTGCTTTGGAAAACTAAACGGTATGTTTAAATGCATATCAGATGGCTGAATTGTTTGTGAGAGTTTCCAAAACTATTCGTAAGCATATCCGTAATGCAATTCATTAGGAATTGTCAGAGTATGTAGTTGTCGCAAAATGTGCGTCAACCATAAGACATGATGCGATTAAGGAAAAAATCGAAGTGCATGATGTGGATTACTATAACTTGGATGTCATAATTTCTGCTGGCTATAGAGTTAAATCAAAGAGTTGGGTTGAGTTTCGCCGTTGAGTAACTCTTATTTTAAAGACTATGACATTTAATGATGACAGAACAGAGTGCATTGGCAAAGTAAACTTACTGATGAATATTAGAGGAACAGGGTTACTTTTGGTTGCAAACTCTATGCGTATTCAGTCTATTGCGTATACAGGTAAGACAATTACGCCAAAAGAGAAATTGTGCATATATTCCATTAAAATTAGTCGCAATAATACAATTATAGAATCTTTGCAGTAATTGCATTCTTCTAAACTATTTAAGGAAGTGTAAATTAATTAATCATTTGCAACTATAACGATTCTTTAGGACTACACGATCATACAACAGAGCTTTCTATCATAATGATTCATATATTCATACACTAACAATTAGTCAGGATCTTCTGGTATAGATTTTAAATCATCACCATACATAGAAGGTAAATCATTAATAGATTTTTCTGCGTTCATTTTTCTAGCAATATCTTGTAAAACCTGATATGGGTAGTATTTAATATTTTTCGGTGTTGTTTGGACAAGATCTCTAAGTCTAGTAATAACATTTTTATTTTTGTGAATATAAAAATCATATTCAATTTGTAGTGTTTCATATATTATTTGATTCTTTTTATCTAAAATTAGAGATTTGTACTCATCTAATAAGTTAAGAAGTAGTTCTTCATCTTGCGAACCAGTCCGGACTAAGCATCTAAAATAAGCCTCTATGTGATATTTGTTTTTATTTTGTTTAATATAATTCTCTTCAGCATCTGTTAGAGCACCTTCATAATCTCTCATTCTGAGTTTTACTACAACCAATTCGTGTTTTGCTTTAGCAACAAAATTCTTATCACTATATGATTTTACTTTATCCAATGCCTTATTATAATATTCAAGAGCTTTTATATCTTGATGCAGACATCTATTATAAAAACCTATAAGGAAGTATTTAGAGTAATCATCAAAATAATCTATTTCTTTAAAAACATCTTGATTCTTTAGACGACAAAGTGCCATACAAAGCCAATATCGAACAGATCGCACAATTTCTTCATAAAAATTTATACTATCTTTAATAAATCGATTACATAGAAGAATTACTTTGTCATAGTTTCCACTCTGATATTCTTCTATTACAACCTTTAGTGTAAATGATGGTATTAGAAATTTCTTATTAACTTTTGATATGTTTTCTCTTATTGCTTGCTGAATGCCGATTAAATATCCAGACAAGTCATATGTTGATTTAAAATTCGATATATTTGATTTAAGAACAGTCTCCATAGCTGTTTTGTACTTAGGAGACAATAAAATCTTGTTGCGGCTGATATAATCTGCAACAATAGAATTCACTCTAATGTACTGATTGTTTCCTCCAATATGTTCAAATAAAGCAAATGAATATATCTTTTCTAAAGGCTTAAAAACATCTGGAATCCCAGCTTGGTTAAGAATCTGTTCAATTATATCATAACTAACAAATTCAAATAGAGAAAGCAATATAAGAGTTTCAAAAGTTTCATCGTCTTCTTTAATTTTACCTAAAATAGGTGCAAAACTATTCTCCTCAGTTTTAATAAGTTCCTGTAATTGTGCTACCATCTTATTAGGATCTGACACAGCATTGAAGATATCTACCGCCCTATATATCAATGAAGGTAATCCTGGTATTTGAGATATAGCTTTATCCATCTCTGTAGTTATCGAGATGTTTTTTAATTTAGCGTAAGCATAAAAAAGAACTTTAATTTCATCACGTTTTAAAGGACTAATTCTTAATGATATTATAGACTCGTTATACAATTCTGATAAATTGCTTAAGTTGTTTCTTGCTGTTACAAAAAGGCAAAGTTTATGAGGTAAATTTTTGTGCTGTATAATATCATAAAACCATGCTGATAAATGTCCATTTGATAAAACACAAGATCCATTATCTCTTATGATAAATGGTTCCTTTATCTTATCAATTTCTTTTATTAAGTTAACTGCAACTTCAAGTTTATTTTCTTTAGATTCTGTATTTAAATTTAATAATTGTTCTGCTGTGTATTCAAGAACGATATCATTCAATTGAAATATTACATCTTCGATACTACTATCATTGCCAAGTTCTATAACAATTGGTTCATACGTTTTTTCTTTATTAGGAGCTATTTCTTTCTTAATATATTCAGATATAATTTTTTTTCGTCCTACGCCTGATGGAAACCCTGAAACAATCAAGCATCGTCTCACAGAAATATTTCCACCATAATACTTCTTCATAAGTTGCCCCATTTCTTCTTCTCTTCCATAAAATAGCTGCTCTTTGTTGCATATATCTGGATATTGTTTCCACGAAATATCCCTTATTTCTTCTTTTATTCTGCGAGCTACCAAAATAGGATTTTTATAGTGTTGTAAATTATATTCTTTTCGAATCCATGATTTTATTTTGGAATTATCATATTCAATAGTATCATCAATTATAAATGGTATAAATTGAATTTTCCCATCATCTACATAATCTCTTACGTTTGACAGTTCGTCTTTTACCCAATCCGAATCCAAAGATTCTTTTGAAATAAAAAAAACAAACAATGCACTTTTTGCAATAGACTTTACTATTTCATCCATTGTTTTCATACCGTTTTCAAAAGTATACTCATCTACGATGCAATTGTCTATGCCCAATGTTTCTGCCACTTTCTCAATAAATTTTTTTTGTGCACTGCTGTGCGATAGAAAAGCCTTTATCATATGATTTAAATTTATTTGTTTTTTTATACTAATATCTATAGATCGGATATTAATAATATAATTGATATACTGCGAAACTTATTTTGTTTAAGTCTGCAACATAGTAAGTTCCTAATATCTACTACAAAAATAGTAATAATATTTAGAATCATCATCGTTTTTATCAAAAATTTCCAAGTTGCAGCTAGATATTTATTGCAGCGGTGTAGAAAGTATGTGGGAATCTCACTAAAATAAAAAAGCTAAGTGTTGAATAATCAACTACTTAGCTTTGTACCCAGACCCGGGCTCGAACCGGGATGAATTGCTCCACTGGTGTTTGAGACCAGCGCGTCTACCAATTCCGCCATCTGGGCATGACGTCTTTTATTAAGACGGTGCAAAGGTACATAATATTTTTGAATGTGCAAAGTTTTTATGAGAAAAGTGTTCAATAAGGATAAGGTTTGATTAAAAAACAAAAAATACTTTGCAATTTCGTTTTTAATATTTACTTTCGTACCAAAATAAAGAAATGACTATGAACAAGACACCAAATAACAATTTTTGCGTGATATTAGCTGGTGGTAAAGGTCGAAGATTGTGGCCTTGCAGCCGTGAAAGCTATCCAAAACAATTTATTGATTTCTTCGGTTCTGGGAAAACTCAATTGCAGCAGACTTATGAACGCTTTGCCAAGATTATTCCCCAAGAAAATATTTTTATAAATACCAACGAGACATATATAGATATAGTCAAAGAGCAGTTGCCTAATGTTCCTGAAAGCAGAATCATGGCTGAACCTATATATCGTAACACTGCTCCGAGTGTCGCATGGGCTGCACATAGAATATTGAAAATGTGTCCGGACGCAAATCTTATTGTTTCGCCTTCTGACCAAACCGTAATCAATGAGGACGCATTTAAAAATAATGTGATTGAAGGTTTTGAATTTGTAGAGAAAAACAACTGCCTACTCACAATGGGCGTAAAGCCGACTCGCCCTGAACCTGGCTATGGATATGTGCAGATTGGTGATAATACTGATTTCGATGATATCTATAAGGTTCAGTCATTTATAGAGAAACCTGAGCGTGAATTCGCGCGTGTATTTATGGAGAGCGGTGAATGGTATTGGAATACGGGTATATTTCTCTCTAATGTGAGATATCTTGCCGATAGCCTTTATAAGTTGTTACCTGTGGTATTGCGTAAGTTGGATCAGAATAATGAAGACTGGAAAATAGAGGATGAAAACTTGTTCGTGAAGGAGAACTTCCCTTTATATCCTAATCTGTCAATTGACTTTGGAGTATTGGAAAAGTCAGATAACGTGTTTGTAAAAAGATGCAACTTTGGTTGGGCTGATTTAGGAACATGGCACGGGATATATGAGTCAATGCAAAAGAGTGGGGATGATAATGTTGTTATAAACTCTGATGTGATTTTGGAAAATTCCCATAGTAATGTAATTAAACTCCCAAAAGATAGACTTGCCGTTATTAATGGGCTTGATGGTTACATCGTTGCAGAAAAAGATAATGTATTGTTGATTTGCAAGAAAGAGGATTCTTCTGCTCTTGTAAGAAAATATGTTACAGAGGTGCAAATGAAAAAAGGTGATAAATTTATCTAATGTGATAATATAAAAATAAAAAAGGTAAGAATAAGTAGTGTATTACTTTATTCTTACCTTCTTTGTTTTATTGGTGTTTACAATTTTTGAAATTCTTTGTAAATCTTATCAGCAATTTCCTCAAACTCAGTTTCTGTTAGTTTTACGTGATGCTTAAAGTCTACATTAGCTTCGCTGTTCATTGGCAGCAAATGGATGTGCGCATGATTCACTTCAAGACCAAGTACGACCTGAGCGACTTTCTTACAAGGAAACGCAGCTTTGATAGCCTTTGCTACTTTCTTCGCAAAGACCTCAAATTCAGCCAAATCAGCATCTTCCATATCGAAGATATAGTCAACTTCCTTGCGTGGAATCACTAATGTGTGTCCTTTTGTTACTGGGTCGATATCAAGAAAAGCGTAGAACTTATCACTTTCTGCGCATTTGTAGCTTGGAATTTCTCCTGCTGCAATCTTTGAAAATATAGTGCTCATCTTTTTTGAATTAAAAGTTAAGGAATAAAGCAATAATTAATCAATACTGATTTTATCGATACGCAACTTTATAACGCCTCGTGGAATTTTTACCTCTACGACGTCGCCAACTTTATGATTAAGCAATCCCTGTGCAATAGGTGTCTTGATGCTAATCTTACCTAACTTAAGGTTTGCCTCGCTCTCGCTGACAATAGAGTAGGTCATCTTTGACTTTGTTGCCATGTTTGTCATTTCCACCTTAGACATAATCTGTACGGCGTCAGTGCTGAGGCGAGATGTATCAACGATCTTAGCCTCGGCTATGGCAATCTTAATCTTATTTATTTTATCTTCGAGATGAGCCTGTGCCTCTTTAGCAGCATCATACTCAGAATTTTCACTTAAATCACCTTTGTCGCGGGCTTCAGCAATTGCGGCTGATGCCTTGGGGCGCTCTACTGATTGGAGCCTTTTAAGATCTGCTACTAATGTATCGTAGCCTTCTTGTGACATGTAAGCCATAATGTTTTAATTTATTATTAATTAATATTACGAAGTTTTGGCGAGGACAATAAAATAAAGAATTCCGACATCATGTGGTGTCGGAATTCTGTATCCTATAATATGCTCGCTATGTTTTATCTTTCTTTTTGCAAAGTTAGATATTATATTTGAATTAAACAAGTTTTTAAGAGATATTTATATTATAATATAATGCAAAATACGGACTGTTATCGCACACGGGCTTGATTTATATCATGAAAATCTAAATAAAAATATAATTCCTGTATCAATAGTTTGATTCTAAAGAATATTTGAAATATCTTTGCAACGTGTTTTTCATAGTATTAGATTTAAGGTTAACAAAGGTTGGGACTCAGCGGAGTCCCTTTTTTTGTTTATAGCTATTGATGGAACAGATAGTTATTGCTATCGAAAAAACCAATAGCCGCTATCGTAATAAACACATATCATTGTTTTCGTGGGTAACGATATGGTATTACCTTTGCTTCGAATTTATAAATAAGTATTTCGATTAAATAAGTATTTCAATATGAATAATCAGGTTATAATGTGGAGTGTTGTCGTAGCTGTATTGTTATTGATGTTTTGTTTCAGAATAATCAACAAGTTTCATAATTCAATAAATCATCACAATATTATTGAGATTGGAGACGATTACTCAATATACGGCTCAGAAGATGACGTCCTCTAATAACACCCCTGTTGATGTACGTGATGCTTATGTGTTCCTTGCCGAATATGCAGCATGGTTGTTAGGATGTGGCGCAACATGTATTAGGATAACAAAGAATGTTACACGAATTGCTGAGGCTTGGAATCTCAAAACAGAGATTACGATCATGCCTAGCTCTGTGCATCTGAGTGTTTTCGATAATGATACAAAGCAGTCGTTTATTTATTTGAAGCGAAAGCCAAGGACAGGTATTAGTTTTTATAAAAATACACGCCTTAGCGAATTAAGTTGGGCGATATCTGACGCAAAGGTAAGCTTTGAAGAAGCACGTGAACGCTTTAATAAGATTATAACAGCGCCTTATACAAATAAATGGCTTGTGCTAGTACTCACTTCGCTAGCAAATATGTCTTTTTGCCGTTTGTTTGGTGGTGATCCAATGGCAATGCTTATAGTTTTTGTAGCAACATTCGCTGGATTCAGATTGAAGCAAATGATGCTAGAGGATGGATTTGATGATAGAGTGGTATTCTTGGTCTGTTCTTTTTTCTCAGCAGTTATAGGTTCGGCAGGATATGTATTCCATATTGGAACTACGCCAGAACTGGCCGTTGGAACAAGCGTTTTATATCTTGTACCAGGTATCCCATATATCAATTCGTTGAGTGATATGCTTGATGGACATTATCTAGTGTCGTTTAGTAGATTTATGGGAGCTGCAATGCTGACCTTCTGCCTGTCATGTGGACTTGCTGCAGGAATGTTATTGATGAATTTGAAGATATTTTAGCAGCCGGATTAATCGTTCTTTTGTGAATATAAGTTTTAGCATACAAAATATATAGTGAATAGATGTTTTTCTTAGAAATTTTTCAGGATGCATTCTTTGCAGCTTTAGCGGGAATAGGATTCGCAAGTATAAGTAACCCACCAAAACAGGCTTATAAATACTGCGCTTTTATCGCTGGCATGGGGCATGCAACGCGATTTATACTGATGAACAGTAGTCTTCATTGGGGGATTATAAATGCAAGTTTCATAGCAGCTCTTGTAATAGGTTGTTTGGCTGTATTGCTCTCTAGTTATGCTAAATGTCCACCAGAGACTTTTTCTTTTCCGTCTCTTCTTCCAATGATCCCTGGAATATATGCTTATCACACAATAGAAGGATTAGTTTTCTGTTTGTCAGCTCAAAAAGAAGAATTATTCAATCATTATTTGTATCTTTGTGCATCGAATGGATTTACTTGTTCATTTGATATCTTGGGTATGGTGTTGGGAGTCACAGTTCCGATTTTCATATTTAAGAAGTTTTCATTCAGAGTTACAAGATACAATAATTAAAAGAATTTATGGAATTAAGACAGCTGAGATATTTTCTAAAGGCTTCAGAAACACTGAACTTTTCTGAAGCTTCTAAAGAACTTTTCATAACACAGAGTACGCTTTCACAACAGATAAGGCAGTTGGAGCGTGAACTGGGAGTGTCTCTATTCCAGCGCAATAGTCATGAAGTGCTGCTTACAGAGAATGGAGAGCAACTGCTTCCTTATGCAAGAAAGACTATTATAGATGCCGATACATGCGTGGAAAGCATGAACGACTTGAAAGAAATGATCGGTGGAACTCTGAACATCGGTGTTACATATACCTTCAGCCCGTTGCTAACGGATTCTCTTCTTGAATTTATGAAGAGTTATCCTAAGGTGAAACTTAATATATACTATAAGCCAATGACTGAGCTTATGGATATGTTGCAACAGAGAGAGGTTGATTTTGTGTTGGCTTTCAAGCCTACACGAAGATATGAACATATTGAGAGTCACGTGCTTTTCAATAATAGGCTTAATGTTGTGGTAAATGAAAGTCATCCGCTTGCTAGTCATAAATCCATTTCTCTTTCAGAACTGGAACGCTATGATATGGCACTACCGGCTTTAGGACTTCAGGCACGCAATACATTTGATGATATATGTTCGAATACTGACCATGAATATAAGGTGAGAATAGAACTTAATGACGTTAGCATCTTACTCAAGCTAATTAGAGAAACTAGTTATGTGACTGTACTTGCCGAAACGACTATTCATGATGAAGAAAAATTGATAGGTATACCTATTGATGGAGTCAATGATAACATGGAAGGATGTGTTCATCTTTTAAAAAATGCGTATGTCAAAAACAGTGCACGTGAGTTTTATAGGCTGTTAAGTGAGTCAAATTCGATAAAAAAATATTCTGCATTAGCAGATTTGATATAAAAAAAATTACTCGGCTATGGTGAAAACCAATAGCCAAACCTCAAAATAATCATTTTAGTGTATGAAAAAACCGTCATTAGATTGTGAAACCTGATGGCGGTTTAATTTTTTATACGTATTTATTGTTGATTACAACTCAAATTTGTAGCCAAGTGTAACCTGAAATACGCTGTTTTTTGAGTCGAAACCATCAAGAATCTTTGTTACACCCCAATTGTAGCGACCGTCAATGACAAAGTTGTTGTATTCATAAGAAATACCTACTGGAATTGAAAGATCAAGAGTCTTTGCATCAAAGCTGCTAGAATAGCTGATACTTCCTTCACTTCCAGAGAGTTTGCTGTTTACATTAAAACCAGGTTGGATACCAAGTTTAATAGCAAGACCTTTTGCTACATAAACATTTGCAAGAATAGGAACGTTGATATAATCCAACTTTGCTGTTGTTCCATTGTTTTTAGCTCCTTGCATAGAATAAAGAGCACCAGCACTTATAGAGAACATGTCTGTAGCCTGATACTCAAACTCTGCACCTGCAACACCGCTCCAGCGTGGATCGTTGTTGTCACCCTTAGTAATGTTTGCAATGTTTAAACCAACCTTTGGTTGAATAGTTAATGAACCAACGGCATGTTGTGCGAATGATGTTGAAGCAAACAACAACATAGCTGCAAATAAAATCTTTTTCATAATGGTTTATATTTATATTAATTTCGCTCCCTTTGTGGGAGTAACTCTCTAATATTAATTAGTCATTACAAATATATATATTTATTTATTTAGTTCCAAATTTTTCTTGAATTAAATATTAAATTGAATTGTCGCCATGAAAGTCAAAAAACAAGTTTAAGCTTAATGATATTTTAAAATAAGATTCGTTGCTACCTATTATTATTCATATTCAATATATCCGCCTTTGGACTTCACGTGCTCAATGAGGCTTTTAAATATGATATCATTATTAAGTATCTCTGCATTACCAGTAAGAATCATTTGTTTCCTAGCTCTTGTAATTGCCACATTCAATTTGCGGTCAATAATATGATCATCTTCCTCAAAACAATTACTTGTTAGGAAGTCTAACTGATAACGATTTTGTATAGTGAACGAATATATGATTACATCTCGCTGACTTCCTTGGTATCTCTCAACTGTATCTATACTTATATCTTCTAGTTCAGGAATACCAAGTTTCTCAATTTCCTTTCTTATCATTGATATCTGATTGCGATAGGGTACTATCACTCCTACAGTTTTATCAGCATTGAACTTAACTCCATAGAATCTGTATATGCGTCTTAGTATATCTGTCACTATTTTAGCTTCTTCTGAATTTACCTTGTCTGATATATTAGGTTCCTTACAGAATCTTGAAGGAATGAATACCATTCGGTGGGCCTTTAATGCATCATCAAGATAGTCAATTGATTCCAATGAATATTCAAGTTGCTTTTTTGTCTGATGTTCTAGAGGAACAGGTTGTAGATTTTCCTTATAATAAAACATCTTGTTAGGGAATTCCGCAATATCAGGATGCATGCGTCCTTGACGTCTCAGAACACCAGTAAACTCATCTCTGTTATTAATATTCTCAATATGTATAAGTCTTTCAAACATTGAGTTGCGACAGTTGTCAAGGCAAATATTGTTAAGGCTTACATCATTTACAGATGAAACCGCAGAATCTTGTTGAACTACTGCCGGTAACTGTTTGTAGTCGCCAATAAGAACGAACTTGGAATCAGCTTGAGCCAATAGTCCGATGATGTTTGGTTCTAGAATCTGGCTTGCCTCGTCAACAATAACAGTAGAGAAGTGCTTAAGATTGAACAGGTAAGACTTACCTTGAATTGTTGATGTTGTGCCAACGATTACTTTGCAATCTAAAATCTTTTGCCTTATGACATTTAATTTTGGACAGTTTTCTATTATCTGTGATAATAGGTGTTGTCTGTATTTTGTATCACAAGTAAACTCGTTGCCTATACGTATATAATCTATCTTGTTGTCACTCAGCATTCCACATATTTCATCAACAGCTCTGTTGGTATAGCTCATAAGTAAAATTGACTGGTCAGAACTTATAGATTCTTTCACCATATATTGCAGAGCCATACTTGTTTTGCCTGTCCCTGGAGGACCTACAAGTAAGCAATAGTCAAGTGCCTGTTTAGCTTTAAGTATAATCTCATCATACGATGGATTATAACTGCGGCTTAATTGTATACTTTCATCTTTGCGTGGTTGACGTTGAGCCAAAAGCAAGTCTTTGAAACTTTGTCGGGAAGTGATAAACCTATGAAGCGAACGGATAGCGGAAGTCGTAGATGCATCACTACCACTATGTTCTATTGCATAAGTAGTGTCGGTAAACACAGACGAATCTTGCTGTCCATCGGTTAAATGCACTGTGATACTATTTGAATGTATGTCAGTGATGTTACCCTTAAATAATATAGTCTTTCTTACATCAGGTTCTGCGTCTTCCTTATATGCGTACATATATATCATGTCGCCAATTCTGAAGTTTGGAAGAAAGTCTACGCCTTGGTCAGGAACATTGAATGTTATCGTGTCGTAACCATTAAAGTCATTACTCTTCTCCTTCTTTACTATTCGTAAGTTGGTATATATGTTTCCTGTTTCCTTCTTCTCAGTTAAAGGCATATTCCACAAGTCAGCAATGCTGTTGCCTACGCCTTCCTGTGAACCAACCTTACTAGCCAACTGCTCTCTGTACACGAATGTCATCATTCGGTTGAAGTATGACTTTTCCAGATTTGATAGGTTGTGTAATGGCGTTAGCAGTTCATCGAATCTTGGCAATATCCAATTGTTGAAAAAGTTGTTGCTAAGTTGATTTTCATTCAACGTTTCGGGAGTAAGTTCTTCTATAACTCCGTCAAAACCATTTATGGCGAAGCTGAATTCATTTGCCACTAGCTGATTTCTGAATTTAATAGCTTCACGGAACAGCTTTTGGTAGAAATTCACAACAACAAGTCCCCCTGGAAGTGGATATCTAGAATAGAGTAGTCTTATATCAGTTTTGTTGCTGCCTACGTGGAAATTCTGTTTAAGTACACCATAATACAATAACAACTGTACATAATGGTCTTCTTTCTGAAAACTTCCATATTCATTTGGTTGATTAATCTGTATATTGTAGTTGCTTCCTGATTTTTGCTCAACAAGCAGAGAAAAATCATTAGTCATAAGGTCGGCACGTCCCTGTATTCCAAGTTGCTCGCATATAAACGATGGCTCAAGTATTGCACTGCTTTTACTTTCTGGAGATATATAGTTATTCCTAATGTAATCAACAATTTGCAGAATGTTTTTAGTCTGTCTCATTGATGCCAAACGAAAATCTTCCTTTTTGTTTAAATCAGGACACGTGCAATATTCCAAAGCTTTCTCTTTGAAATTCTTCTTAAATGTTTCCGTCCAATCATAATTCTCTTTACTGTTTATAATATCGTCAAGAGCGCTTCCCGCGAAATTACCTATTAGTATAGCTTGACTGTTGGCTACAGCAGACATGCTGTTTACTGTATATGACAAAGGATTATGTCCATATTCGGTGAAGCATCTTGCAATGCTACTTATATCTATAAGAAAGTCTGGCTCAATCACAATTATAGAGGCTTCACTGCTTCCTTCGTATTCTTCTAAAGGGGATGTGACGTCAATAAGATTAATCTGCATACCTTCTTTTAATATGTCATTAAGATATGCTTGTTCTTCTTTTATATGTATGCTGATTTCGCGGTTTGTAGAATCCTGATCAATTTCGGCAGTAAGATATTTATTTTCAAAGCTTTTTACGATGCATCGTATATAACGATAGTCTATATGACGATATTCTTGCTGAGGTTTATCTTCGACAGGTAGTAAGCCTACTAGCGAAGAAGGAATGTCTGTATCAAAAACAGCTGAAATGAATATAGCTAATGCACGGCAATCATACATAAGGTCGCTTTTGTCAATAGCCTGTGCATGATTGCTGTTACGCCTCATTCGTTGAATGGCAATCGCATCAGTTGTAGCCACATGATGTTTTTTGCAAAGAAAGTCTACCTGAGAAAATAAGTTACCAAAAGCAAGATTGTTGCCTGTCAGTCCCTGACTGCATACCAGAACAAGAGTCTCATGAAGCATCTTGTTTATAGGTGAGCCTTCATCCGCGCGAATAATATCATGGATGCGGTCAAAGAGTTCATTGCTTGATATGAAATTAGACATCTGTATTCTTTTCCCAATCAAGAAGTTGCTTCTTTAGTTCTTTTCCCCAATGGTATTCCCCAAGAGTTCCGTCTTTATGTATGATGCGGTGACAAGGCACAAGCATTGCGATAGAATTCTGAGCTACAGCAGTGGCTACAGCTCTTACTGCCTTAGGTTCACCAATGCGTTCAGCCAATTCCTGATAAGAAATAGTTTCACCTTTTTGTACTTTCATAACTTCTTTCCACACTTTAAGTTGGAATTCCGTGCCGTGAAGGTCTATGTCTATTTCATGGTCGTAGCCGTCAAAGATGATCCTCTTTACGGTATCAGCCATCATATCATCTTGTGTAGTAGGAGTGTACACGCCCCAATGAGAAGCGAGTTCGTGGATAACCTCCATTTTATTATATCCTAAAAACTGTAGGTCGCAGATAGCCTTTGACCTGCATGCTACTACAATTGTTCCGAATTTACATTCTGCGAAACCATAAACTATTTCTGTATCCATAAATTATTGTCCTCCAAGTCTTTCAAAAAATGTTATTACCTCTTCCCATGTCTTAAATTCCTCACTACCGTACTCAATTGCGGTACCCATGAAATTCTCATCGGGAAATAAATCAACCATATAGTCTCCATAAAGCAGATGTTTCTGGTTGGTGAATATGATGTGGTTGTATGCTGGTGCAGATATGTATTCTTCAACCCAATTCTGAACTTTTTCTGTATATTCGTGATTGTTAGTTGGTGCCTCTGCGACTATATATACGTTATAGTTTTCTATTAGCATTTCATAAGCCTTATGCATGCTACTTACTGGTTTCCCATAGCTATCATGCATGGCGTCATAGTTGATATAAACAATTGGGCGTTCCTTTGCTTGTTGTCTGTCGTCAATCCATCTTATGATAGGAATAAGATAGTGTAATGCGACTTTGTCAATCAGTCTGTGCTCACCATGGAAATATATTGCATTTGGATAGTGACTCCTAAAAATATCGAAAGTGTGCACAACAGGATCGTTGTCTCCAAACATACCGATGACTCTGTTTTTGTCATCATTATCAATGTCTGTGAAACTTTGTTCTGTTAGTTCTTTATATTCTTTAATCAGTGACTTGTTGACTATAATTTCGTTTATTCCGTCTTTACGTGGGTTTTGAAATTCCTGTCGTCCTGTCATACTGCTCATTGTGTCACCCATTTGAAAAGCAGGATTAACAAGTATTCTGTCAAAGCCGTGTAACATTTCTGTTAACATACCACCCATGGAAGTTCCGATAATCAAGTCAGGTTTCTCGTTTTCTGCCATTGACTTCAACAACTGCATTGCTTCTTCTGGATGTACAGGAATATCTTCTGCTATGATTTTAGCTTCAGGCATCAGTTCCTGAAGCATCTTCACTGTTCCGCTTTGTGCTGAAGAAAGGAAACCGTGAACATACATAATCTTTTTTCCCGCCATAAGTTCGGGAAACTGCTTGATATAAGGATTCTCCATTGTTTTATATTTTCTTATGCAAAGATAGTGCAAGCCGAACACAATACAAAATAAAAAAAGTATTTATTTAAATGTCGTGGAATTAAATCTTACAAAGCCATTGCATTATCAGCTTGATTTCAGTCAATAAAAACATTATAATATATTTGTGCTATTTCGTCCTAGAACGATGCTAAGCAATAACATAAAACAGGTTTTGCTTTGCTTTTACACTCATTTATCTTATCTTTGCAGAAACAAGTCAAATAATAATCTAATGAAACATAGAATAATAGTATCACTACTGGTAGTAGTGTGGTTTACCCCATTATTTTCTCAGCCATATTGTGATGTGAGACAGTTTAATATTCGTGATGGACTTGCTGCAAATATAATATCTGGTATAACACAGACTCGTGACGAACTGATGTGGTTTGCTACGTGGAACGGGCTGTGCTGTTACGACGGATACAGATTTACTACTTTTCGTGATAGAATGAGAGGTGATCAAGTCTTAACAACTAATAGAATTAGAAATATAGAAGCAAATAATAATGGTGATTTATGGTGCTGTACTTTTGACAGTAGACTTTATTTATTTGATACTCATGAAAACAAATATATCAATGTTAGTAAGATAATAAAGGATAAATTTAATATAGATTTCAAAGTACGCCGTGTTTATCAACTAAGTAACGGATATTCCTGGGCTGCAAGTGATAAGAATGATGGCATAAATTTCAGAATAAACAATAAACTAGTTGCTAATGGCGAAGGTGTTGAATTGTATTCAAAAACGGCTAAAAATCATTTGGTAGGCTATACTATAAATAAAGTTTTACTAGATGATGATAAACGCGAATGGGTGTTTACGAATAAAGGTGTAAATCTTATTGGTGGAAAGTTTTATGTCAAAGTGAAGTTTGAATACATGTGTCAGATGGGAATGGGTGTCTTTTTTACCTCGATTGATGGTAAAATGGGGATGTATGATATTAAAAGACGATCATTTCGTATGCTGTGGGTTCCTGCTGACGTGAAAAAAATCAATTGCATGATAGCTATTCATGACATTATATACGTAGGAAGTAATAGCGGAATAATATATTACAACACTACTACGCATAAAATCGGCAGAATTTCTGTACAACATCCTGCAGCCCCCTCTTCTGATGTGAAATATATGTTTGCTGACAATAAAAATAGGATATGGGCGATTACTGGGAGTGTCGGAGCAATACTTGTTAATCCTAAAGACAATACAAAGCAATGGTTGAATACGGAGAGCAATGGAATAAACTTTCATACAGGCAGTACTATGCCATTTGTTTATGAAGATAATAACAGCACGGTGTGGATAGTTCCGAATGGTGGTACATTCAGCTATTATGATGAGGCTACAGGCAAGTTACATCCATATAAATTACAGTCAGAAGGTTTTAATTATGCCAATTTGCCTAATTTGGACATGTATTTTCTAGATAGGCAGGGTAATATGTGGTTTACATGTACTCATGACCTTATGTTGGCAAACTTTAAATATCGTCATTTTAATGTTGTTCCAATAGAACAGAATAAGGAAGTCAGAGCTTTGTTCTGCGACAGCAAAGGTAGACTATGGGTAGGAAATAGTCATGGAGTAGTAGCGGTATTCAATCCTAATGGTAGTATCTTAGGATATATCAACTCAAGCGGTAAATTGCAAAAGTCGTTTGCATATATGGCTGATAAGATATATTCCATTTATGAAGATAAGTCACACCGCATGTGGATAGGGACAAAAGGGAGGGGACTTTATATGATAGACCATGGGCGATTTTATCATTTTGAGAAAAATGAAAACGATGTAGAGTCTCTTGCCTGCAATGATATTTATGATATTAATGAGGATACACGCAGTAATATATGGATCGCTACGCATGGACAAGGAGTGCAACTTCTTACTACTGGAGGGAAAAAAGGTTTTAGATTTATAAAGCCCGCTAGTTATCCTATTGGCACTTGTTCGAAAGTGCGTCGTATAGAATGTACCTCCAATGGCGTTTTGTTGTTGTCAACAACAGGAGGTTTGATCACATTTCGTGATAACTTTCGTGACCCATCGACAATAAGTTTTCATCATTTCACCCATGTGCAGAATGATACTACATCGCTGTTGTCTGGAGATGTTATGCAGACATGCCTTACCCATGACGGACGTGTATTTGTAGCTACATTAAGCGGAGGTATACAGTATACTTCTACAAAAGATCTTTTAAAAGACAACATACTCTTTCGTGAAGTTCATGGATTCAGTAATGACGAAGGAATAGTACAATCAATGATTGAAGACCGCAATCATAAATTATGGATTGTTCGTGAAGCAAATATTGATGAGTATAATCTTGATAACCATAAATTTGGTCAGTATGGTCCGAACTATCTTGGTAACAAGGTCGAATTTTCAGAATCACGTCCTGCATTCAATCTACAGATCAATCGTATTTTTCTGGGTAGTATGGGTGGAGTCATTACATTCCTTCCTCAAAAACTCAAGAGAAGTAACTATAAACCAAATATTGTCTTTACGAGTGTTCAGTTTCAGGAAGATGCAAAACCGCAGCCTATATTAAGTAGTAGCCAATTAGAACTTTCAGCCGATAAACGTAATGTCACAATAAGCTTTGCTGCTCTTGATTATAGCAATAATTACTTAATACGCTATGCCTACATGATAGAAGGTAAGGATAAAAAATGGACATATCTGCAAGCTACTCATAGTGCATCTTTCAATCAACTTCCTGCAGGACATTATCGCTTATTGGTGAAAAGTACCAATGCTGATGGGGTGTGGATGAATAATGTTAAGGCGTTGAATATATATGCTCATCCAGAATTCTCTGAAACTATATGGGCGAAATTCCTTATACTGATTTTTGTTATGGTAATAGTATGTGCGGTAATGTACATATATAATTTGCGCAAAAATGCATCTTTGGAAAGACTTATGAGTGAAATGAAAACGCAGTTTTTCACGGATCTTGGTCATAAACTCCGTACTCCATTGACGCTTATAGGTGGACCCGCTACTGAACTCCTTGAAATGGATGGAATTACTGAGTTCGCTAAAAAGCATCTGAATATGATACAACGTAATTCTCGTAATATGCTGAAATTAGTAAACAAGATGCTTGATTATGATAGCAGTAGTAATTTCTTTGTGGATGACGAAAATGCTCCTGTTTTCGCAAATACAGTACAATGTACAGAAAAGTGGAATAATTCTAAGGGTATCCTGAAGTTGCTGATAGTGGAAGATAATGATGACTTACGTTCATTTCTTGTCGGTATCTTGCATAAAAACTATCATGTCATAGAGGCTTGTAATGGCAGTGATGGGTTGATAAAAGCAGAAAATGAAATGCCAGACTTTATAATAACAGATGTCATGATGCCAGTGATGAACGGACTTCTGATGGTTCACAAGATAAAACAAAATACTGACATCTGCCACATCCCTATAATTGTGTTGTCGGCAAAGGCTTCAATTGAAGACAGATTGCAAGGATTAAGAGAGGGGGTGGATGATTATATCACAAAACCATTTAGTGCAGACTATCTGAAACTTCGTGTTGATAATATTATCGCTCAACGGCGTATGTTGCAACAAAACTATCTGGAGCATCTTCCTCATGGTAATGAAGGAAAAATCAAAACAAAATATGAACTTGATGCACCTCAAATTGTAGAAGCTGATAATGAGATGATGAAACATTTGATGGCTTATCTGGATGAAAATATCAGCAATCCTAATATCAAGATAGAGGATATGGCTGAAGCTGTGAACTTAGGACGAACAGTTTTTTATGGTAAAATAAAAAGTATTGTAGGTATGCGTCCTGTAGATTTTTTGCGTAACGTCCGCATTCAGCGTGCCGAACAACTTATCGTAAATTCTTCATATCCATTCTCTCAGATTGCATACGAAGTTGGTTTTAGTGATTCTAAGTATTTCAGTACTATTTTTAAGAAAGAAGTAGGAATGACTCCTTCTGACTATCGAAAAGTGAATGTTTAGAACTATAATATCTAGTAGTAATATAGTTTTTGTTTTTTCTGATATTAAAGCAGTTACTATGTATTAATCTAATAAAAGTCCGGAGAGATTATCACTTCCCGGACTTTTATATTTAGTTATTAAAATACTTAAGTATTATCTGATGAATAAAAGTTCACGATATTTAGGAAGTGTCCAAAGTTCATCGCTAACAATGAGCTCCAGCTTATCACACTGATATCTTATATCTTCCATTCTTGTAGCAATAGAGTCGTGGTATGCAATAGCACGTTCACGTGCATCGTCAATCTTGTTGGCACTTCTACGTGCGTCAACAAGTTCCTCAACTCCTGTTTCAATCTTTTGAGTGCGTTCAGCAATTTCTTTGATGATCTTAATATTGCGGGCTGTGAGAACTTGTCCCTCTTCACGGCCGAAGATATTAAACATGCTTTGAACGTTATTAGCCAATTGACTTTGATAATGAGTGGCGACTGGTACGATGTGATTCATCACTAGGTCGCCCAGAACGCGAGCCTCAATTTGAATCTTCTTGGTATAAGTCTCCCATTTCACTTCGTTGCGGGCTTTAAGTTCATAGTCCTTCATTACATTCATGTCTTCGAACATCTTTACACTCTTGTTGTCAAGATAGCGATCGAAGCAAATTGGGCATGAAGCCTCGCAGTCAAGTCCACGCTTTGCAGCCTCGACTTTCCATTCCTCACTATATCCGTTGCCATCAAAACGTATAGCCTTTGTTGCCTTTATGTCTTCACGAATAATATCTACTATTGCAGAATTCTTTTCCTCTCCCTTTGCTATTAATGCATCTACACGCTCCTTGAAGTGAGTAAGAGCCTCGGCAACAGCTGCATTCAATACTATCATTGCACTTGCGCAATTGGCTTCGCTACCTACAGCACGGAACTCAAAGCGATTGCCAGTGAAAGCGAATGGTGATGTACGGTTACGATCGGTGTTGTCAATCATAAGTTCAGGAATCTCTGGAATATCAAGTTTCATTCCTTTCTTTCCTGCTACAGTGAACAAATCGTTCTTGTCTGATTTCTCGATATGATCAAGTAACACACTAAGTTGCTTACCAAGGAAACTGGAAATAATTGCTGGTGGTGCTTCGTTAGCTCCTAGACGATGATCGTTTGTAGCACTCATTACGCTAGCTTTAAGCAATCCGTTGTGACGATATACTCCCATAAGAGTCTCGACAATGAAAACAACAAAGCGTAGATTATCCTCTGGTGTTTTTCCAGACTTATGTAAAAGAATACCAGTATCTGTAGTAAGACTCCAGTTGTTGTGTTTTCCGCTACCGTTTATTCCGTTAAAAGGTTTTTCATGTAGTAAAACTCTGAAGCCATGCTTGTTAGCAATCTTTCTCATAAGACTCATCAATAACATATTGTGGTCTACTGCAAGATTGCATTCCTCAAATATAGGAGCAAGTTCAAATTGTCCAGGTGCAACTTCGTTGTGGCGAGTCTTGCATGGAATACCAAGTTCAAGAGCTTGAATTTCAAGGTCTTTCATGAAAGCCTGCACGCGCTCGGGAATAGTTCCGAAGTAATGGTCGTCCATCTGTTGATCCTTAGCGGAATCATGTCCCATAAGAGTGCGTCCTGTGAGCATGAGGTCTGGGCGAACTGAGTATAAATCTTCATCAACAAGGAAGTATTCCTGCTCCCAACCGAGATTAGCACTTACCTTTTTAACATCTTCATTGAAATAGTGGCATACCTCTGTTGCCGCAATATTTACAGCATGGAGTGAGCGAAGTAATGGTGCCTTATAGTCAAGAGCCTCACCTGTATACGAAATAAATATAGTTGGTATACACAATGTATCATCCATGATGAATACAGGAGATGTAGGATCCCATGCACTATATCCACGGGCTTCAAAAGTGTTTCTGATACCACCGTTAGGAAAACTGCTGGCATCAGGTTCTTGCTGGACAAGGAGCTTACCTGAAAAATCTTCAACCATTCCGCCTTTCCCATCATGCTCTACGAAAGCATCATGTTTCTCGGCTGTACCTTCTGTAAGAGGCTGAAACCAATGAGTGTAGTGAGTAACTCCATTTTTCATTGCCCATTTCTTCATACCGCTGGCTACTGCATCTGCAATACTGCGGTCTAACCGTGAGCCGTTGTCAATCACGTCTATCAACGTTTCATAAACGTCGGCAGGTAGATATTCGTACATCTTCTGACGATTGAACACATACTTAGCGAAATACTCAGAAGGTCTATTCTTAGGTATTTCTACGTTGAGTGGTCTTTTCTTAAAGGCCCCAGCTACAGCCTCAAATCTTAAGTTTGCCATTGTTCTTTAGTTCTTTATTGTTAATTCAAATTGAATTCGATTAAGTTTGCAGTATCAAAAAAAGGACCCTCACAATGCGTGAGAGTCCTTCACATAATATCTTTACCAGAATTTGTTGTTTTCCCTACTATACTCGAAGCCGACAGAAGCCAACTTATTTTCAAGATGTGTGCGGTCTACATTCATATCATCGCACAGTTCATCAAGAGAAGTGTAGTCATCACGCAACAGCATGTTTAATGTGCTGAAGAGAATCATTGGGTCATTTGGCAATTTATCCATTTCAATACTTTTTACCTTATTATGGGTGCAAAAGTAATAAAAAGCAATGAAACAGCCAAACATTTTATCATTTAGCAACAAAATCTCTTTATAAGTTTAATATATATCAATCCATTTGATTAGAATCGGTAGACAGCAAATGTTTTTGCTGGTATTTTTACCGACAGCGTATTACCTTTAGCTTCGACATTTGTAGTCTGTGGGACTACATTCTCTTTATTGCTCAAAGTGTTTGTAGCCTGTAGATCGTTACTGTGTAATGTAATGAGTTTGCCAGAACCAAGGTTCTTTATACCATTGAAAGTGATATTGATGTCTTTGTCTGCATCACCTGTATTTGCAATCTTTATGATATAATTTTTGGCTTCCTTATCATATACAGCACTTGCATACAATCCGTCAGCACCTTCTATAGGTTTGCCGTCTTCAAGCAAGCTTAAAACGTTTGTTCCTCTGTTTGTGCCGTATAGCATTTGTACATACCAGTTTACAGAACGTACACTTTCAAGATTGTTAAACCATATTAGGTCTGGGCGCCATTGCCACCCCTCTACGTGTGCGAATAGTGGAGCATAAGTTGCTTGGTGTACAACATCTGCATTTCGTTCAAGACCTGTCATGAATGCTGCTTCAGATAGTGCTGCTTCAAAATTATTCATTGCAACAGTAGGCTTGTCACCTTGTCCTTTAACATGGCTCGCATATTCTCCAGCAAATACTTTCGGTCCCTTACGGCTGTATTTATCGTAACGTCCGGCATTCTTAAGGAACCATTCCGGGCTCATATAATAGTGCTCGTCAACAAGGTCCACGCCTAAACGTCGCATTTGTTCCCAGCCATAGTCAAATTCCTTACCACTAGCTGAAGGTCCGGCTGAACCACAGATCTTAATATTTGGATATTTGGCACGAATTTGTTTTACGAACATTTCCAGACGTTCTGGATACATAGCTCCCCATTGTTCGTTTCCGATTCCAATCTGTTTGAGATTGAAAGGAGTTGGGTGACCCATATCTGCACGTAATTTTCCCCATTTGCTTGTAATAGGTCCGTTGGCAAATTCAATAAGGTCTAAGGCATCGTCTATATAAGGTTGTAACTTGTCAAGAGCGACGTGGGCATTCTTATCGTTGTCGCTATTTTGGTATTGACAAGCGAGTCCGCAGCTTAAAATAGGTAGAGGCTGAGCACCAATTTTCTCAGAAAGAAGGAAGAATTCGTAGAAACCAAGTCCTAAAGTCTGGTAATAGTTTGGATACAGACGATGAGGGAATGTGTAGTTCCAGCGGTTCTCATTAAGTGGGCGGTTTTCTGGAGCACCTACAGTGTTCTTCCATTGATAGCGAGTTTCAAGGTCAGTACCTTCAACGATACATCCACCAGGGAAACGGAAGATGCCTGGATGAAGGTCGGCAAGATCTTTTACGAGATCTGCACGCATTCCATGCCAGTTGTCTTGTGGCATTAAACTGATATGATCCAAATCTACGCTTTCTCCAGACATAAGGAAAATTCTCATGAAAGCTTTCTCCATAGTCTTGTCTGAAGATAGTGTAGCTGTATATTTTTGCCATTTATTGTTGGTCACAACAATTGTGTCTTGGCATATTGGCACATCGTCTTCACCAACAAGTTCTACACGGAATTTAGTACTCTTGCCTTGTAGAAGGTTAAGGCGTGCGTAGATAGAAAAGTCATATTTCATGCCTTCCTTTATGCCCATACCGAAGAAGCCGTGATTTTCCAATCCCGATTGTTTCTCGCGATGACCAGAAGGCGACACTGTTACATAATGAGGATTTCGGTCAAATGCAGGCTTAACGTCGTTAACAGCGACATTACCAAAAACATTCCACCCCATAAGTCGGTCCGGAAATTCAAATGAACGGTTTTCTACCATTTCGGAATACAGTCCGCCATCAGCACCGAAATTTATATCTTCAAAGAAGATTCCGTACATTGTTGACTGAACTGGTGCACCAGGCTTGGTGTTTACTGTGAACTGATGCTGTGCGTTGACACTGATAGAAGCCAGTGCCGACAAAAGCATAGTAGATAGTAATCTGTTTTTTCTCATAATTTGGTTTATTGCTTTTAGATATATTAATAGTGATGCAAAAATACGAAAATCCACCTCAGAAGAGGTGGACTTTCTATAATAATAAGGTGGATATTTTATAATTTGTATTTATGATACACTAAATTGTATTATTTTACAACTGATAAAGAGAAGTTGAATTCTCTATCCTGATAATGCAGGCGGTATTTTTCAAGTGGCCATGCACCCCAACTGTTTGTACCTCCTACACCCATCTCGTCGCCATCAATACAAAGATTAGTGTATTTTGATTTAGGTATGTCTGGACTGTGACGCTGGTCTTTCTCTGTGCCGTCGTCAAGATCGTTTATAGCATAATGCAATGCACTTGCATAGAAAAGATTATTGCTGTTTATGCGCAGTCCTAAACCTTTATCATTTGTCTGAATCCACTTACGAACATCAGACTTAGTACCATTCTCCTGAGGGCGGATATATGGGAAATACTGTTGCTCTGCTGTCTGTGAATAAATACCTACACATGCAAAGTCCTTGCGATCTTTGTAGTTTTCGATAGGTCCACGACCATAATATGTGCTGTTGTCCATAGCGTATGGCATTTCCATTACCATACCGAAACGGAACATATCTGATATTTCAGCGCCCTTTGTTGTGTTTAGCTTCTGGCTAACGTTTATTGTTCCGTCTGCATATACAACATATTTTAGTTCGACTTGTGCCTTAACCTCTGGCATATCATAGACTGCAGCTATTTCTGCAACCTTACCACTGTTTTGTGACTTTACTTCATTTGCGCTTAGAGATACAAGATTCATCTTTGGATTATGCCATAAAGCGAACTTCTTTTGCATGTCGGCGCCCATATCATTATCAGTTACAGCGCGCCAGAAGTTTGGCTTAAGGGTTCCTCCTTCTCCAAGATAGTCTGTACCACTAACATTGTATTTGGTAAGAAGTCCGGTAGTCTTGTCAAAAGCTATTTGAATATCGTTATTCGTTACTGTTATTACAGGACTGTTTTTCTTATTTGTAACATTGACTTTGCCTTTTCCTGAATATGTAGCAACGCTTAGATTTTCAGAAGACTTCTTAACCAATAATTGCTGATAAGCAACTGTCTGATTAGCGTCAAGAAGTGGTTCTGCTTCCTTAAGTTTGAAATCAATATTCAAATAAAGTTCATTACCTTCTGCCTTGTATGGAAGAGTATATTCTTTTGTCTGTTGTGGTGCAACATCAAGGTCGTCAATTTCTCCACTGCTTACGGTTTTACCATCATTAAGCAGCGTCCATACCATTTTGTAGTTGCTAAGATCGCGGAAGAAATATTCATTATGAACATTGATCTTACCGTTCATTAAGTCAACTGGGTTAGCCCAAATGTCTTGGTACTGATATGCTAGTTCGTAAGCGTGAGGATTTAGCTGACGATCTGGACCAATTATACCGTTACAGTTAAAATTATTATCTGATGGATCATATTTATTATAGTCGCCACCATAAGTATATTCTGTTTCTTTAGACCAGTTAGCAGTCATATTCTCATAATCTGCAAGAGTACGGTCAGCCTTGTAATCGAGTTTGCGATGTAATCCCTGATCAACAAAGTCCCAATCGAAACCACCTTGGAACTTAGGATACTTGCGGATTAACTGCCAGTATTCAGCAAGATTTCCTCCAGAATTACCCATTGTGTGATTATATTCACATTGTATTAGTGGGCGAGTGTATGTAGTGTCCTTTGAGTATTTCTCGCAATCACTTACGGAATAATACATTGGGCAGAAAATATCTGTATTCTCTCCAGTCTTTCCAGCCTGCTCAAATTGTACAGGACGACTCTGGTCAAAATTCTTTATCCATTTATATGCATCAACAAAATTCTTACTGTTCTTAGTCTCGTTTCCAAGACTCCAAACAATAATGCTAGGATGATTGTATTGCATAGAAACATTATGCTGATTACGTTCCATAATTTGTTTCGCAAATAGTGGAGTTCCAGAAACAGCATCAGGATGATATCCAAACCCATGACTTTCTTGATTAGCCTCTGCAACTATGTAAAGTCCATATTTGTCGCAAAGATCATACCAGCGAGGATCATCTGGATAGTGACATGTACGCACAGCGTTTATATTTAGACGCTTCATAATCTTTATATCTTGAATCATTCTTTCAAGACTTAGATTATAACCTCCGTCTGGATCCATTTCATGTCGGTTTGCACCTTTTATAAGTACAGGCTTACCGTTTACAAGCAACTGGCTACCTTTAATCTCAACTTTGCGGAAACCTATGTTCTGCTTAATGACTTCCTTAACATTCTTCTTCCTGTCCATAACAGTTGCGACCAATGTATATAAATAAGGTGTCTCTGCAGTCCATCTCTTTACGTTGCGAAGCATAAATCTAGCACTTCCAATGTTGCGGTTCTTAAAATTTGATTCAGTTTTAAGAACGCTTATGCCATTAGCATTAAATATTTCGAAGTCAATGATAGGATTCCCCTTGGCATTAACCTTAACCAAAGCCTCTCCGTCTTCATAATTGTTGGTAAGATTAGGAGTAATATGCATATCTTCAACATGAACTTTATTGTCACGTGCATATAAATAGCACTCTCTTGCTACACCAGAAAGACGCCAGAAGTCCTGATCTTCACAATATGAACCATCACTCCATCTGAATGTTTGGAATGAAATAAGATTTGTACCTTTCTTCAGATATTTAGTTATGTCAAATTCTGCAGCAACTTTGCTGTCTTCCGTATAGCCAACATAGCTACCGTTAACCCATAGATACATGTTTGATGTGACAGAACCGAAATGTGCAATAACTTGTTTGCCATTCCAATTGTCTGGAATGTTGATAATGCGTCGATAACTTCCTACATGATTATCCTTTGTTGGAATCTGTGGAGGGTTATCTTGAAAATGTCCACGCCAAGCAAAGCCATTGTTAACATATTCAGGATCGCCAAAACCGTTGACTTCCCATATACCTGGAACAATCATGTCTCCCCAAGAAGAATCATTAAAATCAGCCTTGAAAAAGTCTGTTGGTCTTTGGTCGGCATTCTCAACCCAGTTGAATTTCCATTTACCTTCGAGAGAAAGATAGTTGGTTGATTGATACATGTTGCCTTTTTGAGCCTCTTCGACAGAATTGTAGGCAAAAAAGTTTGTATGAAGTTTGAATCTATTCACTTCATTTACTTCCATATCATGCCATTCCGTATAAGTAGGCTGTTGTGCTAACGCCACAGTTACACATGCCGAATATGCAAGACAAGCTAAAATTGTTTTCTTGTTCATGTTGATAGGTTAATTATCTTATTTAAACGGTTGTTTTGAAATATTTATGCAAATATAACGAAAATACCTAGCATCGACAAATAAAAAAAATTAAAATATATATAATGGTATAAATGTCACGCTTATTATCCATTTTTAGTCATTTGTATGGTCTATAGAATATCTAATTCTGTATACATATTTCTATATAAGCAACCTGTTAAAGACATTCTGCTATATCTTTATTTATATAGCTAATAAATTAAATTCATACAAAGTAATTAATATGCATATTTTATTGTTATCATTTGCAGTTGCAAAAGTATATTGCTTTTTAGGGTTCTTCGTTAAATAATATTTCTGTATCATATTTAATGAATAGAAATTGATAATAGTCATAGCAGAATCTTAAAAGGGAAAATGAACAAATAAACAGTAATTTGTGCTATAAAACACGTTGTGTGCGGGCACATACTTGATTTATATCAAAAATACATTGTATTTTTGCTAAAAAACATGCTTTTCTATTGCACGTAATACAATATTGTCTATCTTTGCATTGTCAAAAGACAAATAGGTAATAAGGTACTTAGATTGATTCATAGGGTATAAAGGTATTAGTAAAGGTAAAAAGCAAGATTGCAATAAGGATAAACGGTATTAGTGAAAGGTAAAAAGGAAGATTGTTAAAGGTAACAAGGATTAAAGTTTTAGGTTTTTAGTTATTAGTTTTAGGTTTAAAGATTGTTAGTTACAGAATGACGGTGGCGCCGATTGGCGGCCCACCAGTGGTCGGGGAGAGAAATCTTCACCGATTTTTTTTTGCCTATTATTAATCCTCCATCAACATTTTTGCAGTTTCTTGTGGAGTATTAAAAGGCATTCCAAATTCAATATCAGCATCTGATAGAATGTCTAATGTACTTTTTGCTTCTTCTTCATCAAACCGAGGTTCTCCGTTTTCTTTTTTTGCTTCCAGCATAACTTTCAAAACAGCCATACGGTATGCATCAATTTCTTTTTTCTGTGCCATAATATTATTATTTATATACAAGTTTAACGCCGCTAAGTTAATGCTTTTTTTAAATAAATGAAAGCTTATTTACCTTTTTCTTAAAATAAAGTTTACTTAAAGTTGCTAAGAATACTATGAATATAATATGTTTTTTCATATCTATAGAACTCTATGGTTAATAAAGGCTCACTTCATAAGTCTGGGCATACAGTGTTTAAATAGAATTGTCAATAAAAATTAAGGTATTAAAAAAATAAGTTTAATAGAACAAGCACTAAAATTACTAAGATCAAAGACCATTTACCGAGAATATCTCCCCTAAATAAATGAAGAATCTCAAAAAAAACATAAAACAAACCTACATTATATACATTTTTGACTTAAATGATTACTAATCAATATGTTAACCCATGTATATTAGTGCCTTTTCCTACATCTTTCCTACATGATTCCTACATTATGAGCGCGTATTTCTTCATAAAACGGTGGGTATTGATCCAATCGCAATGCAAAAGTAGCTTTTTAGGCTGGACCATAAGGTGATGTTTTCATCAGTAAAGCAAATCACCATGATGTCTTTCTTTAAATTGTGAATATAGAAATCTCATTTCTCTTTGTAAATGAAACTGGTTTATAAAACATTTCGATATGTCAACTTTTTCCGTACGGGATTTCCAGAACGATAATGATAATCAGTATCAACTTTAAAAAATGTATCGTGATTCAGTAAATACAACTATGAATATTTATAATCAATTCCTATTATAGTCAAAATGCATGAAGCACAGCAAATATAAAATCACCTTTTTCGGTGCGTCATTGAGTGATTAGGCCCTAATCACTCTGCAAAGCATGTAGGACAACAGAGTGATTAGGGCCTAATCACTCCCTAAAATGTATAAGAACGGACTCTCCTACATTAGCTAACATGTTGTATAACAATACGTTTGGGAAAATCATGTAGGAAACGGCATTAAAAAATCAAAAATCAAAAAATATTTTTGATAGTCATCATTCATTTGGTTTCATAATTTGACAGATGAAAAGAAGTATATTGGAGAGGATCATGTGATGCATTTTGATAAATTTATATAGAATTTCTCTAATTTGCACTTTATATAGCAAAAAGCGCCACTTGTTAAGTTAAACCTATATTATAGACTCAACGAACATTTCTTCTAAGGCAATAAATTAATAATAAGATGGATTTTGTGGACAAACATAACTTAAGAGAAATGTAATTTATCTGTTTGCAGCATAAAACTTTATTAATAAAACTAAAGCTCTATGGGTTCAAGGCAACATCTAGAGGGTGATGCAAGATGCTTCCTCTTTTTAAGTTGCTAAAAACTATGTCTGGAATTATTAAATTCTCAAGTATATGAACTGAGCCCTGATAAGTAATGGTTTGAGAATTGACAGAAAGGGTTTGATATTTGTTAGATAACTGATTTGGTGTACTTTAAGGGTTGACTTATAATAAACATTAAACTATATTTGCATTCAATAAAACGTTTGTTAATAATCTAAGCCAAATGACAACTATTATTTTAGAATATATTAGATATATGCAGACTGTAACTCGTGATAGCTATGGTTAGTAGATTATTAAAAATTCACTTTTCATCCTTCTCGATGTGATATCGAGAAGGTTATGATTTGATAAAAAATGATAAAACTGAAAATAATATAATACTTAATGTGTAACAATAAATTAAAAACTATGTCTGGAAAAACAAAACTCTTCAGAATTATCTTTTTATTTGTCTTTGCAATGATGGTGACCGCATTACAAGCTCAGACAGTAAAAGGAAATGTTGTCGACCAAGACGGTGAACCGATAATCGGAGCTTCTGTTGTTGAAAAGGGCAACACTAGAAACGGAACGGTTACTGATTTGGACGGTAATTTTACTTTGCAACTAAAATCTGGTAAAAAAGCTGTTATTTCTTATTTGGGAATGATTCCTCAGGAAATTGGTCTTGGGGAAGGACAGCATGTTGTGTTAAAGGAAAATTCGGGTGAATTAAACGAGGTTGTGGTATTGGGCTATACAAGTAAAGCTCGTAAGGATCTTACTGGGTCGGTTGGTTCTATATCGGGTAGTAAGTTGGCTGTTGTTCCTGTTACTTCTGCAGCTGTGGCACTTCAAGGAAAAATTGCTGGTGTGCAGGTTACTACAGTTGATGGTCAACCTGGCGCTGATGTTAATATTCGTGTGCGTGGTACTGGTTCTGTAACTCAGAGTAATGAACCTCTTTATATTGTTGATGGTTTTGAAGCTCCTAATATCAATGATATCCCACCTTCGGATATAGCATCTATTGATGTATTGAAAGATGCTTCACTTACGGCTATCTATGGAGCTAAAGGCGGTAATGGCGTTATTGTTGTTACAACAAAAAGTGCAGGATCGGGTAAAATTACAGTTGGATTTAATGCCAATATGTCTATCAGTCACTTAGCAAAGAAACTTGATCTTATGAACGCCGCTGAATTTGCTGACTATTCTTGGGACCGTGCGGCTGCAGGAAGTACAAGAAGTAATGCAGCTAAATACTTTCGTGCAAACTTTGGTAATCCAAACGATCTTGATATCTATCAGACAGCCACGACACATGACTGGCAAGATGAAGTTATGGGAGATACTCCTGTAAGTTACTCTACGAATGTAAACATTGGCGGCGGTTCTGAAAAATTGCATTTTAACACATCGCTAACAAATAGTGAGGACAATGGTATTATAATGGGATCAAGTGTTCGCCGTACCAACCTTAATATCAAGTTTGAGGCACTATTATCAGATAAACTGACATTAAGACTTAATCCAAAATTTTCTTATCGTCGTGATACTGGTGCAGGAGGTGAGTCTATAGGTTCTGGTGGTATTATTGACGCATTGCAGTATAGACCTACAAATGGTTTGCGCGAATTTGCTTTTTGGGATCCTTCAACAGTTGATCCTGATGAAGAAGCCAACTTCCAATACACAAATCCTAAGAACGATATTCAAACCAACACTCAGAAAAAACATAGTTATGACATTATCAATCAGGCTGCATTGGAATGGAGACCAATAAAAGGACTTGTTTTAGAAACTAACTTTTCTTATCGAATGTATTTCACTGATCAGAATCGCTTCTATGGTCCATTGACAAAAATGGGAACGGCCAATAATAAGTTGCCTGTCGCTCAGATAACAAATACTCATCGTGAGGCATATACTTGGACAAATACAGCCAATTATAACTTTACACTTAATAATGACCATAACTTCAGTGCGTTGCTTGGTTCTGAAATTCAGAGTGATCAGACAAAAACTACATATCAGGCAAATCGCTATTTCCCTCGTGAGATAAGCAGTGACAAGGCTCTTAACAATATGACTCTAGGAACTCCTTACTCTTCAACTTCAGAACTGACAACCCCTATTCGTCAAGCTTCGTTTTTTGGTCAGCTTAGTTGGAACTACAAACATCGTTATCTTGCTGCTGCTACAATGCGTGCCGATGGTTCAACAAAATTTGCTCCGGGTAATCAGTGGGGGTATTTCCCTTCATTGTCTGCTGCTTGGAGCATTACAGAGGAACCTTGGATGAAGAATGTGAAATGGCTGAATCTGTTAAAAATACGTGCTTCCTGGGGACTGACAGGTAATAACCGCATTGATAATGATATGTGGCGTTACCTATATTCGGTTAGTACAAGCGGTGGTCCTGGTTTTGGTGAAACAACACCTAATGGTGAACAGTATTACAGTTTCGGAAACGGCAACAAGTTTACAAACGAAAAGATAAAATGGGAAACCAATATAAAACGAAATCTTGCTGCAGACATATCTATGTTTGACGGTAGACTGAATATTACTCCAGAATTCTATTGGAACACAACAAAAGACCTCCTTTATCTTTCAGATGTCCCAACAACATCAGGTTATACTACTCAGATGAGAAATATAGGTAAGGTTTCCAACCGTGGTGCTGAACTTTCAGTAAACTATGATATCCTTCGCGGTTCTGATTATGTATTGAGTGCCAATATGACATTCGGTTATAATAAATTTAAGGTTGATAAACTTAATGAAACCGATAATATCATCTGGGACAACAATAACCGATGGTCTTCTTCAAATTCAGTGTCAACCAATGACTACTGCATAAAAGTAGGCGAGGAAGTCGGATTATTATATGGATATGTATATGATGGTCTTTATTCAGCAGACGAGTTTGATTTTGATCCTAATCAGAATTTCCTGGCAGTACCAAAGAAAGGAACTGTGATAATGGATGGTATTTTCAATGATAGTCAGAGTGGTACTGCTACATTGCCTGGAAAGATTAAGTTTAAGGATCTTGACGGTGATGGAAAAATCACAGAAAAAGATAAAACAAAGATAGGTCATACAATACCAAGATATCAGGGTGGTTTTGGACTTAGTGCCCAATATAAAGGATTTGACTTTACTGCCAATTTTAATTATATGCTGGACTTTGATATAGTAAATGCAACAGCATATAACTTATCATCTGCTTCATCAAGTAGTTCTACATTCAACAATATACTTGCTCGCTTTACTGATCGTTGGAGATATACGCGTCAGTCAGACGGTGAAAATTTATATAAGAATTATTATCTAAGCGGTGCTGTGGATGAATATGTGTCCATGAATTCGGGTAAGACACTGTGGAACCCTGCAGATGTAACGAATAACGTGCTTCATTCTTATTTCGTAGAGAATGGTTCATTTCTCCGTTTACAGGATGTCACTTTGGGATATACTCTTCCTGCAAAGATGACGCAACACTGGGGAATATCTAAGCTACGTTTATATGTAAGTGCATCAAATCTCTTTATTATTACAAGCTATTCCGGTTATGATCCAGAAGTTGATATACAAACAGGTCTATGCTCAGGCATGGATATTAATCGCTATCCGCGTAGTCGTAGCTTTGTATTCGGTTTAAATCTGAATTTCTAATATCAAATATAGAAGATTTATGAAACTAAAATATATATTAATAATAAGTTTGGCGTTGACAGCTTTCACATCATGTAATGACTACCTTGATGTTGATACTCCGTCAAAGTATGATGATAAATACGTATTCTCTTCTGAAACAGAAGTAAACCGTGCCTTGAATGGTGTGTATGCACAACTTCTTGATGGTAATACGTATGGAGAGAAATATCTTAAGGATTTGTGTATGAACAGTGATGTTGACTATATTACCAATTCCAGTGAAGCACCAACAAGCAATGGTTTTGCACGTTTTGAGTGTACTAGTGATGCAGGGCAACTTAAAAGTACTTGGAATTCTGCGTATGAAGGTATAGAATACGCCAACAACTTTATTTGGCAGTTGGAAAGGAGTGATCTTTATATGAGTGGCAATGCTGTTTGTAAGCAAATGATAGGTGAGGCTAAAGTGATAAGAGCCATGTTCTATAATGACATTATTGATTTATGGGGAGATGTGCCTTTCACTTTTACTCCTACATCAGAGAAAAGTGATATCATTACCCCTATCGTAAGTCGTGATTCAATACGAATGACTCTTATAAATGATTTACGTGCTATAGCTCCTTACATGCACTATGCAAAATCAAATACTAATGGTATAGAGCGTATTTCAAAGGAAGCATGCTGGGCCATGATTTCCCGAATGGCTCTTTCTGCTGGTGGCTACTCTTTGCGTCCGGATAAACAAAATCCTTCAAGTCGTGGTACTATGGAGCGCCCGGCTAATTATAAGGAATTTTATCAGATAGCTCGCAATTATGCTGATTCAGTGATACTTTCTGGTACACATTCACTTAATAAATCATATAGAAATGTATTTATTGATGAGTGTAATTTTATAGTGGATAATTCTGACGATCCTATATTTGAGATTCCTTTCGCAAAGAAAACCTCTGGTAATATTGGTTATATTCAAGGTCCGTCAACATCATTGAGTTCTGGTGTTTCTATCGGCGCCAATACATGGGGGGAATGTAAAGGAAGTGCCCAGATTAGTACTTTCTATGGATATACATTTGATGAAAAGGATTTGCGTCGTAATTATGTCGTCGGTATGTGGGGCTATAATAATCAAGGTGATACAATATGTGTTCCTAGCATGCGAGCCAATTATACATTATTTAATAATAAGTGGTCAAAACTGTGGTCTACAAATGGCTCTTTTGAGAACAATAGTACAGGAAATACTGGTATAAATTATCCGTATTTGCGTTATACTGATGTATTACTGATGTTTGCTGAGGCTGAAAATGAACTTAATAATGGTCCTACAGAAGCTGCTAAGAATGCCTTGAAAATAGTACGTAAGCGTGCTTTTGCTCCGTCAGACTGGGGTGTAAAAGTAGACAGTTACATTTCTTTAGTAAGTTCAAGTAAAGAAAAGTTCCTTAATGCCGTACTTGATGAACGTAAATTTGAATTTGCTGGAGAGAATATGCGTTGGAAAGATCTTGTAAGAAACAACAAGTATTCCGAAGTGTTGTTTTATACATTCCTTCGTTACTATGGAGTAGGTCAGAATGCGGGTGGTTCTTCACAATATCTTGATGCCGTGACAGAATATGATGGTTTTGCAGATGGTCGTTATGATAATCTGCCTTTTGATATTCATTGGCGAAGAATAGCAAATCCTAAGAATATTGATATATTTCCAAATACATCCATGGAAATTTTAGAGATTTCAAATCCATATTCTCAGGAATCTAAAGTCCCAGATAATGGAACTATAACAAATCCTGAATACCAATGGCAGACTACACAGGGTAATTTTGGTTGGTGGAATGATGGTACAGGTTCGCCAACAGCACAATGTTTGTATTCACTTTATGGCTTTATGCGAGGTGATAATACTGGTATGGTTTATCTTGTTGATAATAATGGAACTCCTTATCCTATAGGTGAAGTCACATCACATATCACTGCAGACAAACTTCCTGTTGTACGTTATATCCTACCATATCCTAATAATGCTATCCTGCGTAGTGCTGGAGTATATAAGAACTATTATGGATATGCCAACTAATTATTTAAACAGAACACAATTATGAAGAAATATATATTATTTACTATGATGTTGCTGTCTGCATTATTGTTTTCTTCTTGTAAGGATGATGACAATATTGCTGACGGAGTAGACCGTGAGTTCATGACGATGTTCCGTATGGATGATAATACGGGGAGAGGAGATAGTGATCCTTATCGCTGCCAAGTAATTACGGTTAATAATCATCAGAACAGTGTACATTTATATTGGTATGGTGTCAACGACTGTGCTGGATATGAATTAAAGGTAGCTTTGCAGCCAAATGTGTCTTCTGGGCTAACTACAGATTGGGAAAATCCTAACAATATAATATTGGATACAATTTTAGGTCCTGACAAACTAGATATTATATTGAACAATCTTGAGTATTCTACTGATTATAGGTTCGCTATCCGTACTCTTTCAAAAAAGGGAGAGGGGTATCATTCTAAATGGTATGGTTATGGAAATGGACGTCAATGGGCTGAATATTGCGGTCTTACAACAGGTAACAGATATCCTGTTCCTGAGGTCATCACACAAAGTGCGCCTACAAAGACTTCTGTAAGGGTTTATATCGACCCATCTTATGCTAATGCTGTAGGAAATTGGACAGAAAATTATGATAATCAGTTTGAAAAGAACTTTGAAATTAAGGATGGAAAGTTTGTAATGCAGAAATTATCTGTTACAGCTTCTTCTGAGAATCCTGCCGCCGCCGTACCTGCGCAGTGGGCAAATCATCAGTTGACAGAAGAAGACTTCAGTCGTGGATATATTGATATTGATGGACTTGCTGAGAGTAGTGTATATATAATAAACGTGGAGAATATCAATGTTCCTATACATGTTGATGCTGTGTATAATACTCTTTCTGTACGTACTGATGGTGATGTCGGTGCCCCA
Source organism: Prevotella sp. (assembly GCF_051059605.1). Taxonomy (GTDB): domain Bacteria; phylum Bacteroidota; class Bacteroidia; order Bacteroidales; family Bacteroidaceae; genus Prevotella. Next base: position 2,165,750 of record NZ_CP050883.1, on the reverse strand, counting down.
GTTCTTATTAAGCATGAGGTTACGCCTAATGATACTTTGAGTGATGGTAAGACTTTAGTTGATATTTCTAGTTATCAAGCAATGCGTCTTGACGAGGTATTCTCTGATTATGTGAAGAATAATAAACTGGCTGAGGGCACTGTTTTTGAACTTGAAGGTGGAAAAACATATTATTTTAAGAATAATATGAGTTTGTCTAAGGGATTTACTCTTCATACTCGGCCTGAAGATTTGGCTGCTGGTAAAGGACATGCTAAAGTTTGCATGGGTGGTTTATGGAAAGAAGGCAATACTGTAAAATCAAACAATTTCATGTTTGGCCGTCAGCCTCAGAGTGGAGAAAGCTTTACTTTGTTCGTAAAGTCACTTACGTTTGAGGATATAGATTTTGACTGTCCTCTTGCAGAAGCATTCAATGGAACTTCACCTGGAACAGGAAACTATTTCATAAATATGTATTCTAATGGAATGGCAGTAACGCTCCAGTCTTTTGAAGTCCTGAGATGTAACTTCCAGAATATGATTCGTGGCTTTATACGTGTGCAGGGAACTAAGATCAAAAAGTTTGAACATGTACTTGTTCAAGACTGTAATTTTATGAACTGTGGTTATTATGACAATGGCGGTGGTGGTTATCCATGGGTTGCTGGTGATGGAAAACAGTCAAAAAGTAATATCTTTAAGGATATGGTATTCCGTGGTAACACATTCTATGATAGCCCACGAGCTTCGTTGTTTAATGATGGAAATAAAAGTCTAGATTGGGGTACTGATGTAGCATATAATATAACTTTGGAGAACAATACCTTTGTGAACTTTAGTACACGTTCTACCGGACGTCAGTTGTTTGATTTACGTTATTTGCCTGGTGGTTCAAAAATTACGGTAAAGAATAATTTATTTATACTTACCAAAGATGCTAATGATACCCGTAATATTTTCCAAGGTGGTATGGATGTCCGTACAATAAATGGTTCTGGTATTGTTGTCTTTGATATATCAAATAACTGGTCTACAAATGATAATCTTACATCAGGTCAGGTGTTTACTTCTGGCGCATTCAATGCGAAAAATAACTCTGCTGGTAAATGGCCTGAAATGATTATTAGTGGTGTTGGTGCTGCGGTAGTAACTCCTGATAATATATCTGCCACTGATCTTATGAATGATCCTAATCCTCATAATTATGAGCAGGGAGAAGCTATAAAGCGTCATCATCATGACAGTTATACGGGCCTTTATTATAAGAACACCGAGACAGTAAAGAATTGTAATATATATAAATTAGGTATAGGTGCATCTACTTGGAAAAAATAATGTTACTAATGTAGGATCATACATGTCTAATAGATTAGGGGGGCGGACTTTATTGTCCGCTCCTTTTATAAAATAAATATAAAATGAAAAGACTTATATACATATCTCTTGTAGTTTTTACGTTTTTAATATGTGCGTGTCATGAGGATACTTCCAAATGTAAAAACAGAGCCTTAGGCAATATTGACTGGGGAATAGACCAAAATGCCTATAAATCGGCTTCTGATGAATGGTTGAAAATTATCTCTCCTGAAAACGTTCCTATATATGGAGATATGCAACTTGAAAAAGATCCGCTGAAGGCTAGTTTCAATAATAAAGGCAGATTAATAAAACTTAGTATTGTTTTTGCCCCATTTAATATAAACAGTGATGATAGTGTTAGATTTTATAGAACAAAGAAAATCGGACGTAATAACAAAAAGATAGAGCACCTTATTAATATAATAAGCACTACTTATGGTGCTCCAAAACAACAGAATTTCAATTCGAATGATTCTGATATATACTTCCGTACCGCTTCTTATACTATTGCACAATGGGAGACAGAAGGGACTTCTATAAAGCTTGTTGCTGATAATGTTAGTGATGGCAAATCATGCTGTTTCAAACTTAAACTGATTACTAAAGAGAGATGTAATATAAATATAACCTCATAACGATAAAAATCATGAACAAACGAAACTTTCTTATTGCGGTATTAATAGCATGTTGCGTACCCGTTTGTGCCCAGCAATATCCATATCAGGATATTAAACTGTCAGCAGATCAGAGAGCAGAAGATCTGTGCAATAGACTTTCTTTAGCAGAAAAGACAAGTCTTATGATGAATGGCTCTGCTCCAATACAAAGACTTGGAATCCCCTCGTTTGAATGGTGGAGTGAAGCTTTGCATGGTGTAGGTAGAAATGGTTTTGCAACAGTATTTCCAATAACAACAGCTATGGCTGCATCATGGGATGACATATTGTTGTATAGAGTGTTCTGTGCTGTTAGTGACGAAGCCCGTGCTAAAAATAATTTGGCGAAGAAGACTGGAAATATAGGACGTTATCAAGGATTGTCTTTTTGGACTCCCAATATAAATATATTCCGTGATCCGCGATGGGGAAGAGGTCAGGAGACTTATGGTGAAGATCCATATCTCACTTCGCAAATGGGACTTGCTGTTGTACGCGGATTGCAGGGATTTGTACCTGCTGCTTCTGGACACGGTTGGGAGAAGTCTTCAAAATATTACAAAGTACTTGCTTGTGCTAAGCACTTTGCGGTTCATTCTGGTCCGGAATGGAATCGACATACGTTTAATATAGAAAATCTTCCTGCACGTGATTTGTGGGAGACTTATCTTCCTGCGTTTAAATCTCTAGTAGAAGATGGCGATGTACGTGAAGTTATGTGCGCTTATCAGCGTTTCGATGGGGCTCCATGTTGTGGAAACAATCGCCTTTTACAGCAGATATTAAGGAATGAATGGAATTTTAAAGGATTAGTTGTTAGTGATTGTGGTGCTATTGGTGATTTTTGGATTAAAGGCAGGCATGAGGTCTCTGCTGATGCGCCAAGTGCATCTGCAAAGGCTGTAATAGCAGGAACTGATGTTGAATGCGGTGCAAATTATACATCTATTCCTAAGGCAATCAATTCTGGACTTATTTCAGAGAATAAAGTTGATGAAAGTATTCGCCGTCTTATTATAGAGCGTATTAATGTTGGAGATCTTGATCCTGATACTTTAGTTAACTGGACACGTATTCCCGAAACTGTAATAGCTAATAAAGAGCACAAGCAGCTGGCTTATCAAATGGCTCAGGAGAGTATGACATTATTGCAGAACAAAGACGATATCCTTCCATTAAAAAAGACAGGGCAGCGAATAGTCGTAATGGGACCAAATGCTAATGACAGCATAATGCAATGGGGAAATTATACAGGTTACCCAACAGAGACAACCACAATACTTGAAGGAATACGTGAAAAAATAGGAAATGTAAAGTATATCAAAGCATGTGGTCTTACACGTAATGAAGTTCTTGAGAGTAGATTTGATGAAATCATAGATGCTAATGGTAATCAGGGAATGACAGCTACTTATTGGAATAATACAGATATGAGTGGTGTCCCAGTAGCGATAGCTAGTATGTCGTCTGGAATAAATCTTAGTAATGGAGGTAATACGGTATTCTGTCCTAATGTGAATCTTGAACATTTTTCTGCTCGTTTTGAGGGAACTTATATTCCTCGTCATAGTGAAGAAGTCGAATTTAATTTGGCTTTTGATGATTGTGCGCGCTTGATTATTAATGGGGATACAGTTTACGAATATTGGAAACCTCGTGCGCGCGTGTGGAAAGGCAATTATAAATTAAAAGCCAAAATGGGTGAAAAATATCATATTGTTGTCGAATATTTACAAAATACTGATATGGCTGTGATTAATTTCGATATTAATCATCGCGCTGTAAGCAATGTTAATGATGTTATAGCACAAGCGAATAATGCTGATGTTGTAGTTTTTGTAGGTGGAATATCTCCATATTTGGAAGGAGAGGAAATGAAAGTTAGTGAACCTGGATTTAATGGTGGCGACCGTACAGATATAGAGTTACCGCAACCCCAGCGTGATGTTATAACAGCATTGCATAATGCAGGTAAAAAAGTTGTATTTGTAAACTGTTCTGGTGGTGCTGTTGGTTTGGAACCAGAAAGCAATAATGCTGATGCCATTTTGCAGGCATGGTATCCTGGGGAACAAGGAGGGAAGGCGGTTGCCGATGTGCTTTTTGGAGATGTCAATCCTTCAGGAAAATTACCAGTGACATTTTATAGAAATGTATCTCAACTTCCTGATTTTCTAGATTATAAGATGAAGGGACGTACATATAGATATTTTAAGGGAAGTCCTTTATTTCCTTTTGGGTATGGGTTGGGATATTCGTTGTTTTCCTTTGGTAAACCTAAATATGATAAAAGTAAATTATATGTAGATGTGGCTAATAATGGTAAATATGACGGAGATGAAATAGTTCAGATCTATATACGTCGTATAGCAGATATCGATGGACCTTTGAAAACCCTTAAGGCTTTCAAACGTGTGAATATTAAGTCTGGAAAGCATACCTTGGTAGCAATTGATATGCCTCGTGAAAGATTTGAAGTATGGGATTCTTCAACGAATACTATGCGTGTACTTCCAGGTAAGTATGAAGTTATGGTAGGTAAGTCGAGCGCTGATAATGATTTAAGAAAGATAATTGTTAATATAAAATAGATATGTAGATATTGTATAAGCTTAAGGCTCAATACTCAAATGAATTTGAATTCATTGAGGATTGAGCCTTTCTTTATTTATGAATTAAATTAATTCAATAATCTGTTGTCAATGTCACATTGTTAAGTCCGCTATCTACAGATTTCCAATTGGCATAAGTAGACTTTTGATAGTTTAAATCTACAATATTTATTTCTTTCATCTTGCGCCATTTAACTCCTTTTTTGTCAAGGTTTGAAATGCGATTTGCTGGTAGATTTGTGACTTCAATCCTTATTACATTATTACCTTTGTGCAAAAGATTCTTGCAGTCTAGAATATATGGTACAGCCCAAGCGCAACCGATAAATTCTCCATTGATATAAACTCTTGCACTTTCGCGCACATCGCCCAGATTGATGTTCCAGTGTGTTTTTGCCTGTGCCGTGTTGAGTTTTATGACAGTTGTATAGACACCTGTTCCCATTGTTACTGAAGTTTCGCTGTCTAGATTCTGCCAGTATTGCAATGAGTCTAGATCAAATGTCTTTGAAACCTTTGGTGCCTCTTCGATGAAACTCAATTGCCATTTATGCTTTGTGAGTCCTATTTCTTGTCTGCTTTGTTTAACAGGTTCGTTATTTATTTGTTCTTTAGGACTTTCGTTTCTGTATGTTTGCAGAATGGCAGATTCTCCACTTCTCAGTTTGATTCTGATTTTTCCATTATTTATTGTTACCTTATTAATGTCTCCATTCATCGGATTAAACCAAGCTGCATCTTTAAATTCTGTTGCTAATGGCATATCGCAGTCAACATCATTTGGTGTTAAATTCGACATGAAATAATGATAACCTGTTGGATTACTTCGGCGTATCATTTTCATTCCAGTCTGAAGTTTTATCTGTTCGGGAACTGCACAAAGTGACATTTCCTTTGCGTTAACTCCTAATATTATATGTGCACCTTGTTTTTCAAGTTCAGCAAGATGTGCTTTCACTTCTGGTGTCATGATATTGTTACCTGGTATTATCAGCGCTTTATATTTAGCTCCACCAATTGTTTTCAATGTCCCGTTTTCGCAAGTTGTTGAAAGTATATAGCGGTCACTTATATAGTCACAGTCATAGCCTAATGAGTCGATCTTCATTATTGAACTAATGAATTCTGGGGCTTTCTTCGCCATACTGTGTATATCAAATTGCATCAGTTTTTGTCCTTTTTCTTTTGCCCACATATCTCTTACTGGGAGATATACGATGAAGTCGTTGTCAGGCTGTCCCCATTGTAGAAAACTTTGGCAACGAGTGATGTAGCTCATAAGGAAAGGAGCATCACGCCATATAGAATTAGTAGGACTCATGTCTACTGATGCATAGAATTTCCAACCTGGCCATTCTGCATCTTTAGGGCTATATGCCGTTCCATGAAAGAACATGTGGTTTACTCCTGCGCAGAACATTAGGTCCATGTCTGGTTTCATCTGACTCAATGATGTACGGAAGTGCTCGGTTAACCAAGTGAATGTTTCACTTGATGTGAACTGTTTTCCAGTGATATGGGCTGCAGAAGGAGCATATTTCAGCATACTTAGGTCACTGAAATTAGGTCTTGTCATTCCAGAATCTTTGCGCAATCCTTTTATTTTGAAGTCTGATAATCCGAATCCTTCTATTTCTGGGATATCCACAGCTGCGTAACAATCAATGAGGTTTGCTGGACTTCCATGAGCCTGATTTCTTGTTATAGCTCCGTGGCTGTGCGCCCATGCAGTCCATTGATTCGTGAAATTTTCCAATAGCATATCACTTAATGTTTCACGATAATCAGATAACGTCTTGCTATCTCCGTCAAGTAGTTTGTCGAAGCAAGTCTCTAGTTTGTATCCTCTGCGTTTCGCAAATTCATCAAGTAATGTAGGTGTCCAATCTGCGCCATATACCTCATAGCTGTCATTGAAGAATGTATGTGGGTATGGCGTCTTTGTTGCATTAAAGGCACTGTCTATATGCGCCAGATAGTGCATAACAGCATTTTTGTCAAAATGATCGATCACATATCCTTCTCCACCAGGAGCGGCACGTTTTACCATCTGTCGTGTCCGACTTATATACAATGCTATAACTCTTTTCTTTCCTTTGATGTCGGATTTGAAAGCCATTGCCTGTTGTAGAGTAGCAAAAGACTTTTCCTTACTAGGTAATGCAAAGGCTATATCTTTTATTTTAGTGTTGAGGCTTACGAGTGTGTCTACAAATACAGCCTTGCACGCAGCATCGTTTATCGGAACCCATGGACCGCCGAAAGGCCAACCTGTACCAGTAGCCATATCAACCTCAATATGGTTGTCTTTTGCTTGACATTCTGTATATTGTAAAGCCTTCATCCATTCAGGAGAGAGATAGCGTAACTCGTTTTTCTCATTTCCCTGTACTCCATATATTGGAGTTATTTCTACAGCTCCCAATCCATGTGATGAATATTCTGCTAGATTCCATTTTAAGTTGGTTGAGTCTACTGCAGAACCAAACCACCACCAACGTGTACCAGGACGTGATTCCGGTAACTGTTTAGGCCATGATTGTGAATATATGCTCAATGTTGCTATAGCGCATATAACACATAAAAATATTCTTTTCATTTGTTGTTTAGTTTGTAATATTCAGAAGCTCCAAGTAGGAAGCAACCTGTACCATAGTCTTCAAAATCAGGTACGCTTGTATATGTAACAGGCTGACCAGCTGATGGATCTTTTCCGGTTCCTTGATTCCAACCTATAAAACCATCTTCGTGTGCACATTCTTCAAGTGCTTTCCATGCTTTTTTGCAAGCTGGAAGATAAACTTTCTTGTTAAGATATCCCTTATTTATGCCCCAACTCATTCCGTAAAGAAACAGTGCTGTACCAGTCATCTCTTTTCCTGCATAGTTTGTTGACACAAGGCTTGGATACCAGAAACCATCTTCGTGTTGGCAACTAATTATGCCGGCACTCATCTTTATGAAATCATTTTTAAGCTCTTTGTAATATTTGTCTTTAGGTGAGATTTCATTCATCACCCTTACAAGTGCTGCATATACCCAACCGTTACCACGACTCCAATAACAGTCTTTTCCGTCATTTTCTTTATATGGTGGTACAAAATCTTTGTCTCTCCACCATAATCCGTTTTGGGTATTGAAGAGCCCGCCACCACATGTGTTGCGACTCCAGTGATATGCATTCATTGCATAGTCTATATATTTCCTATCTTTTGTGATGTTGTACATTCTTGCATAAACAGGCATAGACATCTGTATAGCGTCAATCCAAGTCCAGTAGTCGGCTTTTCCTGATGATATTTGCTTGTCAAGATTTTCTTTCACCTTGTCTAGTTTCTCATTGCCGCCTTCCATTTTGTATCTGTCAAGATATGTTTGAGCACAGCATTGGTCGTCGGCATCGGTTGTTGCTGTACCATTGCGTGGAGTCCATTTGTGAAAGTTTGCCCATGTATCTGTATAGTCAAGATATCTTTGTTGTTTGTCGATAGCATATAATGACATAAGACCTTCATAGTAGACGGCACGTGTCCATAAACTACTTGCTCTTTCTTTTTTCACGAATGTAGGCACTGTCGGATCTGCATACTTTTTCATGAAATAATTATTTACCTTTTGGGCTGTCTCTAATATGTTTTGTTGTGCACAAGCTGTACCAAGAGACATAAGCATGATTAGCGCTGTCGCTGTAATCTTTTTCATGTTATATTGTTTTTGATTTTATATATGCAAAATTAGGATATTTAAGGTCCTTAATTACACAAAAATAGTTCAAAAAGTGGTATTATTGTTCAAAAGAAGGCTATGATACTTAAAATTCAGCTTTGTAGAAGAAGGTAACTTCTTTTTTTGTGGTAGGATGTATAAAGGTCAGTTCTTCTGCATGCAGATATAGTCGTTTGTCTTTTTTTCCGTATAGTTCGTCCCCTTTTATTGGATTTGCTAAACCTTCATTGTGAGCGCAATGCATGCGCAACTGGTGTGTTCTGCCAGTCTGCGGATACAGCTCCACACGATCTGTGTCGGTAAAGTGGTATTTTGTTATAGCCTCTTTTCCGTTGATATAGTCAACGAGTTGTCTTGGACGGTCGTTTATGTCGGGTCTCAATGGGAGAGATATTGTTCCGTCTTTATCATTGGTGTGCGGTGTACTTAGACATGCTACGTATTTCTTGTGAACTTTATGCTGTTTAAACTGCCTTTGAATGTCAAGATATGCATTCATCGTACGTGCAATGATTAGCAGACCGCTCGTCGCCATGTCTAGCCGATGTACGATAAGTGGACTATCAGCATTGCCTTTATATCTGCTTCTCATGATACTATACACGCTTTGTCTATTGCTTTTTCCAGGAACACTAAGCATTCCTGCTGGTTTGTTCACAATTGCAATATCTTCGTCCTCGTAAATAATTTCTAATGTTCTACTGTCTTCGCTATCTAAAGAATTAGGTTCTACATCTATGCCTTGAAGCATCCAGTTTAATATTGGCTTACACTTATTGTTGCATGCAGGATAGAAATGCAAGTGATGGCGTATTTCTTCTTTTGGACTCTTTCCCCACCAGAACATTGCCATACTTATAGGGCGCATATTGTGTGAAAAAGCATATTGTAGCATTTTCGGTTCACAGCATTCTCCGCTTCCTGCTGGTGGAATTGCATGTAGTTCGTTATAATTATAGAATATGTCAATAAGGTCTTTTTGTTCGCCATTGGCATTCTGCATAATGAATTGTTTGAAAAGCCAACGTTGCAGGTAATCGCTTTTTTGGCGACGTTGTTGCTTTAATATATTTATCTCGTTGTTTATGTTGTCAACAATGGTTTGTTTTTCAGCTATCAATGATGAATATCTTTTCTTAATCCTATGCAGTTCAGCCTTCATGAATTGTGATTGGTGAATCATTTCCTGTGTTAATGGTTTGTCCTCAGGACGTTCTGACTTCACCTCTTTTATATATCCTTTATATTTTTCTGTTTCAAGTTTCGCTTCATTGCATGTTGATTGTAATTCCTTTATGGCATTTCTTTTTTCAACACTGTTTTCACGTGATGTTATTTCCTTGTTAATGGATGATATCTCTGCTTCATGTTGCTTAAAATATCCGTTAGGTTGTAAATAGTCAAATACGGCTGGAACATAACCTTTCCAGTCACTGCGCCCACATATCTGACCGCTATAGCCAGCAATGAATCCTAATTCTTTTTTATTTTCCACAATTAGGACACCAAACATCTTACCTTGTTCTATTTCCGAGCGAAATTCTGCATCAGCATTCTCAATCCAATTTCTAACCTCGTCAACTGCTTTTAAGCATAGTTGATCAGGTTCGTAATAAAATGGATTGTTAAATTTGGTAGGGAGTGTATCTGGAAAACTAGCGAATTTGTGGAACATTTGATATTATCTTAGTTTTTCTCTATTTAGTATTTCAATAGTTTTTCCGTCAATGCTTATAGCCCCCTCTTTTTCAAAGGCACTTAATACTCTCAGAAGTGAAAACTTCTGAATGCCAAAGGAGTCAGCTATTTCCTGTCGACTGCGATAGAGATGTATGATATTCGAATTTTGTTCTCCAGCGCGTTCCAAAAGAAGGTATGCTACCTTTTCTCGGATCGTGAAAAGACTGAGCACTTTCATCTTTAGAGTAAGAAAGACATCAATATCTGAAAGTGAGCGAATAAAATTCATACGTATTGTCTCGTCTGTATCAATAAGTCTTTTCAATGTTTCCGGAGACATTCGTAGTATTGTCACCTCAGTATCGGTCTCAACGCTCACTGGCATATCTCTGTTATATGAGAATATAAATGCTGGTGCAATAATGTCACCTTCACCAAGCTGACTCACTTCAACTTGTTTTCCACTCAATGAAACCAATCGGCATAAAAGTCTACCACTTACTACGATGTCTGCATATTTACATGGCATTCCTGCGAGTGTGTATACATCCCGTTTTGCATATTTTACTAATTTGTAGTTTGAACTGCCAAGTGTCAGTTCAATACTAATATCGTTCATCCCTTCAAATAAAGGGCATTTATGCAATGCATGTAATACTTTGTCGTTTATCATCCTAATCCGATTTTATATGTATCTGCAAATATAATAAAGAAAAATGACATTTGCAAGAAAGTCTTTATTTACCTAGTAGATGTTTTATCGCAGCTATAGGCTTATAGAAAAGCATTCTTGGTCCAGCCCATCTCATAACCTTTCTTATTTGTTCGCGCATTTCTGTCTTATAGCAATGCACTGGACAATTCTTACATGCCATTTTGTTTTCACCCCATTTGCACTTATCAAGACGCAGACAGCAATAGTTTATTAATTTTTGATATTGCTCGTCTGGTTTTGGCATGTTTAGTTTGTGGCGACAATATAAAGCCACCATCTGCTTGATCGTATTTTTATCTTTCTCAATCTTTTTCCCCATTCTGCAAAGGTAATATAATAAGGTGGAAATACAAAAACGTATTTTTGGTAAATTAATCAGTAATATGGTTATTATGTATTTCGATTATTTGAAATACCTTTGCATCCATAAGAATATAATTGATAGATATGTATATAGAAAAAATTAATAGTCCTAAAGATTTGAAGGGACTTAGCATTGAACAACTAAAAGTTGTAGCTGATGAAGTTCGTGAAGGAGTTCTTAATCGTGTAAGTCATCATGGTGGCCATGTTGGACCTAATTTGGGTTTCACAGAGGCTACAGTTGCACTGCACTATGTTTTTAATGCTCCTGAAGATAAAATCGTTTTTGATGTCAGTCACCAAAGCTACCCTCATAAGATGCTTACAGGACGAGCAAAAGGATTTCTTGATGTTAGTGATATGGATGCAATTTCCGGGTATTCTTCTCCATTAGAAAATCCTGAGTATGATAATTTTGAAATAGGTCATACTTCTACATCTATAGCTCTTGCTTCTGGTTTGCAGAAAGCTCGTGATATAATTGGCGGAACAGAAAATGTTATTGCTGTAATCGGTGATGGCTCGTTATCTGGCGGTGAGGCCTTCGAGGGCTTAGATACAGCAAGCGAAATAGGAACTAACATTATTGTTGTGGTTAATGATAATGAAATGAGCATTGCTGAAAATCATGGTGGATTGTATAAGAACTTGAAACTGCTACGTGAATCCAATGGTCAGGCTGAGTTGAATTTCTTTAAATCAATGGGATTTGACTATATGTATGTCGAAGATGGTAATGATGTATCTAAACTTGTTGAGGCTTTCAAAAAGGTAAAGGGTATTGATCATCCAATAGTAGTACATATACATACAGAAAAAGGTCATGGTTATGAACCTGCTGTTGAGAATAAAGAAAATTGGCATTGGAGTATGCCTTTCAATATAGAAGATGGTAGTTTAAAGAATCCTAGTAGTGGAGAAAATATTTCTTCGATGCTTGGTGATTGGCTATTTGAAGAAATGAAACGTGATGAGAAACTTGTTGTGATATCAGCAGGCGTACCAAGATGTTACGGATATGATAAGCAGAAAAGAGAACAGGCGGGTAAGCAGTTTATTGATGTCGGTATTGCTGAAGAAGAGGCTGTTGCTTTGGCTTCTGGTATGGCAAAGCGAGGAGCGCATCCTGTATTCAGTGATTTAGCTACCTTCTTTCAGCGTACTTACGATCAACTGTGTCAAGATTTGGCTGTGAATAGTAATCCTGCCGTATTTAATGTTCTTGGAGCAACAATATATGGAATGAATGATTTTACCCATATTTGTTTCTTTGATATTCCAATGATTAGTCATATACCCAATCTGCATTATCTAGCACCAACAAGTTATGAGGAACTTATAGCAATGGAGAAATGGGCAATTAATCAGGATAAATACAGCATAGCAATTCGTGTTCCAGAGGGACCTGTTGTTCATAGCCCAGAGGAATATGATACAGATTATAGTGATTTGAATAAGTTTAAAATGGCGCATCGTGGTGAGAAAGTTGCTATTATAGCTGTTGGTAACTTCTTTCAAAAAGGAGATGCTATCAGACAATCTCTTGCAAATGATGGAATAGATGCAACTCTTATCAATCCTCGTTATTTGTCTGGAGTAGATGAGAATATGCTTGATGGACTTAAAAAAGATCATCAGATTGTGGTTACTCTTGAGGATGGTAGTCTTGATGGTGGATTCGGAGAACGTATTTCTCGCTTTTATGGTCCTACAACAATGAAAGTCCTTAACTTCGGAGTTAAAAAGGCTCTTTATGATCGTTATGATGTAAACAAGTTGTTGTTTGACAATAATCTCACAGATCAACAAATATTAACTAGTATAAAATCAGTTTTGAATAATTATTAATAAAAATGACAATATAACTGTTAAACACCTGTTATATCCCTCTTTAAGTCACATTCTGAAAGGTTTGTGGCTTTTTTATTCTTTTTTTATCAATAATTATTCGAATAAAGTTTGGAAGTTTAAAAATGTTTTTATACCTTTGCGATGCTTAAAAGTAGAAAATAGTTTGGATGTAAGTGGTAAAATTGAGTTTGTAAATATTTAAGCAATAATATGGAATTGCTATAGAGATAAATGAAACAATATTTTTTGTTTTGAAAATGACTCATAAATCTTGATATATAAATTACATGATAAAATAATGATCGTGGGAGCGTGCATTCTATGCTGTAAAGATGAAATATTTAAATGTCTATTGTAGAGTTTAATAATTTACATGCAATTGAATGATAAAAGAATTTTATTTACTTGAGTCAATTTAAGTATGGGGCGTATTGCAGCTGTGAAGCTGGTACGCCTTTTCTATTTTTACAATATTATCATCCAGCAAACGTTATATAATTGATTTTATAATAATTTAATATGAAAAAGCAAATAATATGTTCTTTAATCTTTTGTGCGACATTTAGTGTTGCACATGCCACACGTATTAATTTCAATAAACTCTTTAATACTGGTGTTTCTTATACAGGCAGAACTGTCACAGATATAAAGGGGAATGTGAACTATGATTGGATTGGTACATACTTACAGACTGACTTTACCGGTGGCTCTATCGCTGTTGATATAGCTGAGACTGATACCAGTTATCACAATGTTTTTATTGATGGGCAGCTTTTGAAAAAAATTAAAGTTTATGGCAAACAGCCCCATGCTGTTGTTCTTGCAGAGAATCTTCCAAAGGGCATGCATCGTCTACGTTTGCAGAAATGCACTGAGGGACAATACGGCATGACTACAGTATCTGGATTTTATCTTGCTAATGGTGGCTTAACTTATAAGGTGCCAGCTAAGAAAAGATTTATAGAAGTATATGGTGATTCTTATACATGTGGATATGGAGCAGAGGGCTTGAAGTATAATGAACCTTTTAGGTTGTCTACCGAGAATTGTAATAAGGCTTATGGATGTATCATAGCCCGATATTTTGATGCTGATTATGCACTAGTAGCTCATAGCGGACAAGGGATGGTGCGTGATTGGGCGGATAAGAATCAGATGTCAGATATAAATATGTATATTCGTCATGATAAGGTAATGGATCAGCATGATACCACTGCGTATTCATTTGATGCATACAAACCAAGTCTTGTTATGATAAATCTTGGTACTAATGATTTTTCACCTACCGCAATCTCAACAGACGAACAATATGTTGGTCAATACTTGAAGTTAATAGCAAGTTTACGCAAGCATTATGGAAATGTTCCAATATTATGTATTACCCCACACTCTGCTACTCGTTATCTTAGTGCAGCATTGCAGTTGTTGAAAGAGCGTATAGCTGGTGACAAGAATGTTCACATGGCTAATTCATTAGCTAATATTATAGTTGATAATACCGATTTAGGTTCCGATTGGCATCCTAATTACATAGGACAACGTAAGATAGCTATGACTCTTATTCCTCAGATCTCAGCAATAATGGGATGGCAGTTGAGTGAGGATGTTGTAAAATAAACTAGGCGTAACAGACGAGAACGCTAAAGCCATATTTGTAGTTCTGTTTCGTCTGTTACGTACGCTGTTATTTCATAAGCCAGTTCTTTTTCAACCAATTGCGTATTGGTATATCGTATAGTTTGAGACATGCGTATGCTACAGCTATAGCCATTACAAATACTGATATACTTACAAAAATATGTGCTCCCAAAGGGGCATCTGGGTGGCTATGCATCCATGCTACTTGTAGGTAGACTAATGGGTAGTGAATGATGTATAAAGGATATGATATTTCCCCAAAAAACTTACATACGGTAACTGATCTACCTGATACATTACTGCCTGCTCCAATTAATACAATTAAGGGAAAAAGAACTATAATCGTTGTTGATTCCTATATTCTATTCATCCACATCTTGTCTTTGAAAAAGAAGAAAGCATATACACATAAAAGTATAGGTGTTATAATTGTTTTTTATCATAATACAAACTTTTCTATCAAAAAGACACAAATATTGAAAATAATGTGTAATTTTGCACACTATCAAGGCGAAATTATGGATATAAAAAAAATGTCTATAGAAGAACTTACCTTATGGAATGAGAATGCATTCCACTTGCTTTATAAAAATTTTTATAAAGCATTAGTGAATTATGCATTTCAATTTATTAATAATGATGCTGCAAGTGAAGATATTGTACAGGGACTATTTTCCCAGATATGGGAAAAAAAGCCTTATTTTACTTCAATCTATGCCCTTGATGTGTTTTTGTATACCTCGGTACGGAATAAATGTTTGAATTATCTAAAACATAAGAATATAGAAATTTCTTATTTAAAGAAAACGCGTCTTCAAGTACCAGAATCTTATTCAGAGACCGATGATGAAGATTTGTTTCCAGAACGGATTTATCGTATGTTATTTTCTACCATAGATCAATTGCCAAAACGAAATCGGGAGATATTTCTTATGTATATTGATGGAGTGTCTAATAAAGAAATAGCCGATGCGTTGAATATTTCTGTAGAGACAGTGAAAACACATAAAAAGCGTAGCATGGTGTTTCTACGTAAGCATCTTCAAATAGAAGCATTGTCTCTTCTTTTGTTTATAATAAAATAGACATCATTGTTTCTTCTTTTGTCTAATAATATAGAAATTTAAGGCAAATGTTCTTGGCATAGTATGGTTGGTATGTTCTTTTCTTAAGGTAGAAGGCATCAACACCAAGCTTTAATTTATTAAGAAAACAGACTATTCTTCTTTTTTTGTTCATTCGACAAATAGAGTGATGATATGAATTAAAAAGAAGAAAGCTATTGTAGCTTTTTGTATGTTTGAGTAACTACAAACAAAAGTACAATTATGACGACAGTTTCTATATCATGCTTTGGCTTTATTTACCCTCAAATATACTAGTATTGAATACAAAGGTAATACAATAATTATTATCAAACATGTTAATGCAGATATCTCTTCTACATTTCTTTAATAAACAATTAAAACATGATTATACAATGTATTAGCTATGTACAAACTTTGAAAATGATTAATGTGTTGATGATGCACTGGATGGGTATACTTGTCTGGAATGATTGCCACATATCAAAAGGAAAAGTGGAAGTATCAACAATAAGATAAAAGTGATGAAAAGAAATGTATATAACTTCAGGGACAAAACGTATTTCAAACTTAGGTTATATGCACTTTATAACTGCTATATTTATCAAAATGTTTAGTGAAAACGTTTTTTTTAATCAAAAAACAATTTTTTTTAAAATATTTGTACCACTTTGTTGGTTTTGTGTTGTTTTTAATAAAAAATAATTTATGATGAATTCTCATTTTGATATTGAACGCCTAATTCATAATAAAATTCTAGGTATAATAACTGCAGAGGAGCAAATTCTGCTAGACGAGTGGTTAAAACAGAGTGAAAACAACCGCCGTAATTATTCGCAGATGATGGGTAATACACATTATCTTTCTGAGCGTTATCGGCAATATCACAAAGTTGACATTGAAAATGCATGGATGAAATTTAAATTAGCTCATTTCATTTCAAAATCCAAGCGCTTTTATAAATGGACTTGGCTATATGCAGCAGCAGCAATTCTAATAGCAATATTCTATATGGCGCAATGGCTTGACAGACCTGTTTCGGAATCACATCTTGTAGCTTTGTCACCTAAGGTTATTAAAGCCATGCAGGTATCACAAAAGTCAGGGCACCAAAAAGCTACACTCATATTGGGTAATGGGCAACGTGTAAGTATCAATAATCCCGTGCAATATGATAAGATACTGGCAGAAGCACCTGCAGAGGCTGTATATCAGTTGGTCACAAAAGATGCGAATGAATATTGGCTTACACTGGAAGATGGAACCGTAGTGCATTTGAATTATGACACACACCTGAAATACCCCGTACATTTCAGCAATAATAGCCGTACTGTTTATCTGGAAGGAGAAGCCTATTTTAAAGTTGCAAAAGATGCTTCACGTCCGTTCCGGGTAGTAACGCAAAATGGAGTGATCAAAGAATATGGTACAGAATTTAATGTTAATACGCGCACAGAAAATGGGATTACAAATGTAGTGCTCGTTGAAGGTTCTATTAGTGTTACAGCAAATAATAGCCGGGAAAGAATGCTGAAGCCTGGAGAAATGGCCGAGTTCAAATCAGGACAAACAGAGATAGAAATTAAAAGTACGGATATAGCGGTATATAAAGCATGGAATGAAGGTGAATATATTTTCAATGATTGTCGATTGGATGAATTGATGAATGTGATTAGTCATTGGTATGGAATAAAAGTGAAATTTCAAACAGAGGAGATTAGTGCCATTCGCTTTACAGGAAGTGTAGACCGTTATGGTAAATTGGAATCCATATTAAACGCAATTAGTAAGGTGACAAGTTTAAATATAGAAGAAAATGGCCATTATGTTATTATTAAAAAATAAGTAATAGAGATGAGAAATTTAAAAAGAAAGTTTTATGTTATAATCGTTATGGTAATAATTGGATGTTTTGGTCCTGTTATTCAGACGGCTATGGCTCAGGATTTAGAAAACAAGAAAGTAACGGTCAATATGGAATCTGCCTCGGTGTATGATTTTTTTGACGCTATGAAAAGTCAGACTGGATTGAATTTTATTATGAAATCAGGTGATTCAAAGACACAAAAGATTACCATTCATGCAAAAAATCAATCAGCATTGTCTGTTATCCAGAATGTGATGAAACAAATTCAGTGCTCCTATAACATTGAAGATGGATACATTACTGTAATTCCGATTACTGATTTTGGGAATACCCTAAGAACACTTACTGGTATTGTGACTGATGCAGAAGGAATACCTTTACCTGGAGTCGTGGTAAGGATTAAGGGCACAAAGATGGGGGCTATTTCAGACGAGGATGGTAAGTATTCATTTAAAGTTCCAGGAAATGCCATCACATTGGTATTCTCATATGTGGGAATGGTTAGCAAAGAGGTAAGCTATGCTAGTGGAGCTACTACTGTATTCCGAAACATTAAGTTAAAGTCAAATACGGATATTGATGAAGTCGTGGTGACAGGCTATAATATTATTGATAAACGTAAACTTACGAGTTCGGTAACATCTTTAAAAGCGGAAGATATTATGAGACCTGGTATTGTGAATCTAGATCAAATGCTTGAAGGTCAGGTTCCGGATATGGTTTTTATGAATAACTCTGGCGAAGTGGGTACTGTGCCTAAATTAAGAATCCGTGGTACCTCAACCTTGATTGGTAATCGAGAACCTCTTTGGGTCTTGGATGGTGTAGTATTGCAAAATGCAGTAAATGTCAGTCCCGAGGAATTGAATAATCCTGATTATATCAATCGTATAGGAAATGCCATTGATGGTATCAATCCACAGGATATAGAGCGTATTGATGTACTGAAAGATGCCAGTGCAACTGCTTTATATGGCGCCAAGGCTGCAAACGGTGTTATTGTGGTAACAACAAAAAAAGGATTTGTTGGAAAACCAATTATCAATTACAACATGAGTATGTCGTTAAAACTCCGTCCTCATTATACTGACAATAAAATAAATTTAATGAACTCTCGGGAACGAATGGATTTTTCTCAGTATCTAGTGGAAAATGGATATAACTATGGTAATAATCCCAATCTTGGAGGCTTTGAAGCATTGGCCCAACAATATTATCAGGGATTTATCAATCATGATGAATATGCAAGTAAAATTCAACAGTTGGAAGGCATAAATACTGATTGGTTTGATATTCTTACTAACAATGCGTTATCCACTCAACACTCTATTAGTATAAGTGGTGGTTCTGAAAATGCTCGTTATTACGGATCTCTTGGTTATACCCGTGATAATGATGTAATTATTGGCAACAGAAATGAACGTTATTCTATGTCCATGCATTTGGATACAAATCTATCGCGTATATTTTCTACTTCATTTGGGGTGACTGCAAATAAAAATAATCGACATTATAATCAGGATGAAATATCTCCATTAAACTATGCCTATACTACCAGTCGCGCAATTCCTGCCTATGACTTGAATGGTGGCTATTCTTATTATAAAATGCAGAATGCCGGTTCTTATTATAACTATAATATTTTGAATGAACTTAATAATAGTTATAACAAGCAGGAAGGTTCCTCAATGAATTTTAATTTTACTCTGAATGCAAAGATATCGAATGCTTTAAAAGCCAGTCTTATTGCTTCTTACCAAACATCGACAACCGATCAGGAACAATGGTGGGGAGAAAATACATATCATGTGGCTACATTGCGTCTTAGTGATAATGGAACAGCAGCTCCAAGTGGAGCTGATTCTCATAGTGTGTTACCTTTTGGTGGTGAACTTACTCAGAATCATTATCGTAATGATAATTACATGATACGTCTGCAGACGGATTATTATAAATATCTGGATAAGAACAATAATCATAATATTAATGCAAGTGTAGGTGTTGAGATAAGTTCAACCAAATATAAAGCTGATCAATTAGTTTCACGTGGATATTACGAGACGCGAGGGAAGCAATTTTCCATCACTGAACTTGATAATTATCCATATTATAAAGCTTGGCTTGAACAGAATGCCTATCCTGTTCTTACAGATAATCTGACTAATTTAGTTTCAGGATATGCAACCCTCTCTTATACTTATAAAAATTATTTAACACTTAATGCGAATGCCCGTATGGACGGGTCTAACAAATTTGGAGATAGAAGTAATGAAAAATTGTTGCCTATCTGGAGTGTTTCTGGTAACTATAATCTCTCAGAACATAAATTTTTCCAACGTGACTGGATTGATTTTATTATGTTGAAGACATCTTATGGATATCAAGGAAATATGCTTGAAGGACAATCTCCACAAATGATCATTAAACAGTTGCCTACTAATCCTCTATATAATGAATTGGTATCCGAATTATCTGTATATCCAAATCCGAATCTAAGATGGGAGAAAACCTCATCATACAATGCTGGTTTGTCTTTCTCACTCTTTAAACGTCGTTTGCAGTTCGAGGGGGAATTTTATTATAAAAAAACAAAAGATGCGTTCCTGACAAAGGAAATATCATCTGTAAATGGTATTAGTGAATATGTTGTGAATTCAGGAAACATAATAAATAAAGGTTATAGCCTCTCTATCACAGCCACTCCTATTAAGATAAAAGACTTCAATTGGATGGTGTCGACGTCATTCTCTAAAATATTTAATAAGATGGAGACATTGCCAGGACAAGATCAGTACGAACTATCTGATTATCTGAATGGAACAGCCTTGATCAAAGGCAAACCTGTTGGCACTTTTTATTCTTACAATTTTGTAGGGTTAAGCCCTAAGGATGGTTCTCCTATTTTTAATGATGGAGAGGAACATCAGGATGAATATGTCAATATGACAAAATATCAATTCTATACGAATATTTTGACAGAAACAGGAAATCGTGAACCGACCATATCTGGAACATTCAATAACACCTTTCATTATAAAAATTGGCGTCTGAATGCAGTACTGAATTATAGTTTGGGTTCAAAAGTTCGTTTATTGAAAATGTTTACCAGCAGTGTATTTAGTCCGACTGATAATATAAATAGGGATTTACTTAATGCGTGGATGAAACCTGGTGACGAATTGTATGTAAATATTCCGAATCCACTAACTTTTACAGGACATTGGAGTCTTAGAAACCAGAATCTACCAACGGTCGCAAATAGTAATTTCGATGAGTATAATTATAGTGATATCCGTGTCGTCAGCGGTGATTATCTGAAAGTATCAACATTGTCGCTTACTTATGAATTTAACAAAGAAATACTTCGTAAGTTTGGACTTTCCCGTCTGGCTCTTAATATTGCGGGCACAAATCTTTTTACGCTTTGCTCAAGCAAATTAAAAGGTCAGACACCCCAGCAAAGCGGATTCTCTGATGTACAACTTACAGATCGTCCAATGTATACATTCGGTCTAGATATTTCTTTTTAGGTTATAAAATAAACATCAATTATGAAACAAAATAGATTAAATAACATTATAAACGGTATAATGAAGTGTATTTCTGTTGCCATTTTATTGCTATGCGTATCTTGCGGCGACTTCCTAAATGAATACAGTCAAGATACAGCCTATGTAAGAGGCTATGAAGATTTGGATGAATTGCTACTGGGAAGTGGATATATGCCAACAGGAACACCCTCTCACATTGCGTATTCAGAAGACTATATAGAAAAACCTTGGTATTATCCGTATGTTCATTTGATGGGCGATGAGCTGGACGAGAATATCCATTCGTATTCCGGACTTACTGCGGCTGAAGATGCAAGGGAAAAATTTTTTGGATATTATACATGGCAACAACAGGTAGGAACTAATCCTACAGGTACGGAAATTCGAAAAGAAGATACTGATTGGAACAGAATATATAAGCATATTAACATTGTAAATATGGTGTTGGCAGATATAGACAAACAGAATGCTGACAATGATCACGATAATCTTGAGAAGCAACGAATCAAGGGGGAATCTTATTTCCTTCGGGGCGCTTATTACTTTACAATGGCGAATCTTTACGGAAAGCCTTATGATCCAGCAACAGCACAGACGGATTTAGCAGTTCCTATCAAATTAACAGAGTATATAGAAGATAAAAATTTCAATCGTAATACAGTTGAAGAAGTGTATCAGCAAGCCATTTCTGATCTTCTACAAGCAGAGAACCTGTTAAAAGGCACCACACGTAAAAGTTATTACCGGGCAAATTCTACCGCTGCAGATTTACTTTTAAGCCGTCTTTATTTGTACAAACAGGATTGGGCTAAAGCTGTAGAATATGCGCAGAAAGTAATCGAGGCTGGTGATAATAGCCTGCAAAATTTAAATACGATGACGGCTTCTTTCTTTTTAAATCCTCAGCTTCCTGAAATAATATTCTCCATGGGTAATGGTGGGTTACGGGAAACAATTACAGGCAATGCAAAAGATTTCGGTATATCAGAATATTTATATGGTCTTTATAATGACCAAGATATTAGAAAAACATTTTTCGTAAAATGGGATAATACTTATAAGTATGCTGAATTTGTGAAAGGCGGTAGTATGGATGACCAAAACCGTACAGCACTTTCTTCCAATTTCTTGCTTCGTACTGCGGAAGCTTATCTAAATCTGGCAGAAGCTTCAGCCTATAACGGAGATGAGAAACTTGCTCTTACGATGGTTAACACATTACGCAAGAATCGAATTAAAAGTGTCGATTATAAAGATTTGGATGCTACAGGAGCTGCTTTAATTGATTCCATCCGTGATGAACGTGAACGTGAATTGTGCTTAGAGGGACATCGTTGGTTTGATTTACGTCGATACACTGTAAATGTAGTCCGCCCGTTCAGTAAAACTATACGCCATAGTTTCACCACTTTTGAATATAATTGGAGGTATGGAACTCTGCCTATACAGACTGTGTATTATGAGTTGCAGACTAATGATGCTGCCTATACATTACCTATACCTAAAGAAGTTGTAAGCTTTAATATAGGTATGCCAAACAATATGCGCCCTCAACGCAATGTCATTGAAACTGTTAATTATTAAAAAGACAGACTATTATGAAAAAGAATAAATCAATTTACATATCATCAAAATCGCTGTTATTCTTAATGGCTTATATTGTAGTTACAGTGCTTACAATAAGTAGTTGTTCTAGTGATGATGTCGAGGCAGGAGCTTTAAAAGAAGATGAGTGGCTCCATCCTTATGGAACTTCATCTTATGATCAGATTTTACAGATGAATTTTTACACTAAAAATCATGTATATCTTTTGTTTAATGATACCTTAAAGAAAGAGCGTGTCGGGACAAATCCAGACGGAAGCCCTTTTTATAATTATGAGGATGTGAAACTCAATTATAAACTTACGGGCAACAATGGAGGTCAAGAAGAAGTTTTCCAGTTTAATTATCTCTCTTCCGATACAGATAAGAAGACTGGAACTGAATTTGTCCAAAATCAAATACTGCCGCATCTTGGTGGAAGTTTATTTCCGTTCTCAATATTAATTGTTGACAAGATAAATTATTATGTATCCAATGCAAGTACATATTATGAAATGACCCTTACCAATCCTTCTGTATATACTGGTTCTCGTTGTACGGCAATTGCTCTGGGAAATATTCTAAATATGACATCTGATCAGCAAGTGATTTACCAAAAAACTATTTTGAAAAGTATCATTAACACGCAATTGCAGTCATTACCATCATCCACATTCGATGATTTTTATGCTTACTGCAATGCTTATTATAGCACATACGCAATGAATGATGATGCAACGGCATTTTTTAAAAAATATCCTACTCCCTATAATCTTGGACTTCTTGATGGGGGGTATTATTCTTATGGTGCTCCTTATGGTTTTCCAATATATAATATTAAAGCTAAAAGTTATGATTTGGCTGACTATACGAATGCAGTTTTCGATTACACAGACGAGTCTTTCAAAGCTAAATATGGTCAATATCCTATCGTTATGGCTAAATTCAATTTGCTGAAAAAAATATTTAGTGAAATTGGAGTCATCTTTTAATTAATTATTAATAAATAGAGTAATAATGAAAACAATTGATAAAAAAAATAGAAAGATTATTGTTATACTGTTTGCAGTTTTTGCTTTCGCATTATTCAGTTGCAATAACGATGATAGTTCCATAACCCCATCTCCTTCTGAAACCGGTACGTGGAAAGATGAACGTGATGGAAATGAATACGGATGGGTTAAATATGGAGATTTGGAATGGACAACAAGCAATATGCGCTTTCATTCTGGTATCGGGACGGTGATGCCTGATACAACTTCAGTGACACAAGGGTTATATGATGATGGTATTGCTGCTAAATATTTCAAGACGTTTGGTTTTCTTTATGACTTTGAGGCTGCCCAAGCTGCTGTGCCCGAAGGATGGAGGTTGCCAACTGTTGACGATTGGCAAGAGTTGGAACAAATAACTCACGGTGATGTTGCAAGTGCTATCAATCTATCCTTAGGAGGATATTACTTGATAGATACCTATTTTCAACAATTGCATAAGCTGGATTATTACACTTATGTTTATGGCTTTTATTGGACATCTACAATAGATAACACGAAGGCAACTGATAATTTCGCATTTTATAACAAGATTACTTATAATAGTAAAGACATAGAATGCAATAGTATGATTAAAAGTAATTATTTAAGTGTGCGTCTTGTAAGAGATGCCAAATAATATAAATATATTCGATGAAAATAATTTTAAAAAAAGTATTAGTTGCTATTCTTAGTCTTCTTTCTCTTCATAGTGTGGCACAAACTACAGAAGGTGTTAAATTTGAAGCAAAATCTTTAACGGAGTTAATGGAACAAGCACAGAAAGAACATAAAATGGTGTTTATTGATTGTTTTACTACGTGGTGCGGTCCGTGTCGTAAAATGGCCCAAGAGGTTTTCCCCCAAAAAGTGGTTGGTGATTTTTTTCGGTCCCACTTCGTGTCAGCTCAAATGGATATGGAGAAAGGTAAAGCTATAGAATTGGGAAAAAAATGGGATATAAACAGCTATCCTACATATATTATACTTGATGCCGATGGGAATCAGAAACTTCGTTTAGTTGGATATTTTCAGCCCCAAAAGCTTGTCGACACCCTTAGCGTTATGTTGAAGCATGCTGGACCGTCTGCCGTCGAGCTACAATATTCTGCAGGAGATCATTCATCTATTGTGGTCAGTAAATATATAGCCCAATTGGAAAAATTGAGCGAGAAAGCCAAAATAAAACAAGTCTCAGAAGATTTTTGCAATCATAATCCACAGGTATTACTAAACGATACTACTGCGTTTCGTATATTCCAAGAATATATACGTGATCCTTATGCTCCATCCTTTGTGTATGTTTACGATCATCGACAAGAGTTTATTGAGAAATACGGAGATAACATAGCTGATGAGTTGGAATTTGTTTGGAAAACTTACGCTAAAACATATTATATTTTTGATCCTGTTACAATGAATTTTCATGGGTATGATATACAAAAAATGGATGAGTATGAAGCATATATGAAGCACAACGGAGTGAAAAATGCTTCCGTTTATGTCATGAGCTATAAATTACCAAGCTCTTTCATTATGAAAGATAAAAAATTATTAATGAAGAATCTTCAGGAAGCTGCTACAATGAAAGGAATCAGTCAAACTCAATTTGATTATGGATGTAAAACTCTGGAAGGATTGATTACTGATAAGAAGGATAAGAAGCTGCTTGAAAAAATAAAAAAGACGAATTCTACAATTAAATAAACAAAATATAAATGAAACGAATTATCAATTCTTTACTGCTGGCATTAGTTGTTTTATCAATGAATGCGCAGCAATTTACAACAGATTCTGATGTGAAAATTGGAAAACTAAAAAATGGACTGACGTATTATATTCGCCACAATCCAGAACCTAAACAACGAGCTTATTTTTATATCGCACAAAAGGTTGGGGCTATACAGGAAGAACCAAATCAGCGTGGACTGGCGCATTTTCTTGAACATATGTGTTTCAATGGTACTAAGCATTTCCCTGGAACAAGCCTTCGTTCATATCTAGAGAAAATAGGTGTTAAATTTGGTGATGATCTGAATGCCTATACGGCAGTAGATGAAACGGTTTACAGCATAGATAATGTACCGACAACTGTAAATGGAGCTATCGATTCGTGCCTGTGGATACTTCATGATTGGTCTAACGATCTTACACTTAACGATAAGGATATCAATGACGAGCGTGGTGTCATTCACGAAGAATGGCGTATGAGAAACTCTTCTAGTCAGCGTATGAATGAAGCAATGATGCCAGTTATCCTTGCTGGTTCAAAGTATGCTGATGCTATGCCTATCGGTAATATGGACATTGTTATGCATTTTAAGCCGCAGGCTCTTCGTAGTTATTATGAGAAATGGTATCGTCCCGATCTTCAGGGAATTATCATAGTTGGTGATATTGATGTGGCTCAAATGGAAGCGAAGATTAAAAAAATATTTTCGCATATTCCTGCTGCGCCCATGAATAAAGCGAGTCGCATCTATTATCCTGTACCGGATAATAAGGAACCAATATTTTTTGCAGATAGGGATAAGGAACTTTCTTCCTCTAATGTAGTTATGTATTTTAAACATGATGTGACTAAGAGGGATGATAAGAACAGCCGTGATTATATGGTTCATAACCTGTTCAACAATTTCTTTTATGAGATGTTTCATGACCATACCCGCGATATCGCACAGAAACCAGATTCGCCGTTTGCTCTTGCATATATCCGCGATGGTGATTTCTTCCTTTCAAATACCAAGCGTGCACTTTCTGCCATTGTTAGTTGTAAGGATAATAGAAACAGTATTATGGAAGGTTCTGAAGCAATGCTCCGTGAACTGTTTCGTATACGTCAGAATGGTTTTACTCAGTCAGAATTTGATCGTTATAGAAAGGATATGCTGGTTCATCTTGACAATATGTTGGAAGACAAGAATAAACGTGAAAGTAGTGGCTTTGTAAATGAGTATGTTCGTAATTTTCTTGACAACGAACCGATTCCAAGGCTTGAAGATGAGGTGGCGTTTTGGAAAAAGGAATTACCGAAACTCACTGTAGCAGACCTGAACAATTATTTCCGATCTTTGTTTAAGGGGGATGATAGTAACATTGTCATAACAATTACAGCCCCCGAAGCTGATACTATAAATGTTCCTTCCAAGCAAGTTTTTATGGAAATGTATAAGAAAGTTGAGGCAGAGAAAATAGCTCCATACATAGATAATGTTTCTAATTTGCCTTTCTTGCCGGTGGAACCCGTTGCTGGAACAATTATTTCCGAAACTACTGATTCTGACGGACGTATACATATGACACTTTCCAATGGAGCTAAAGTGGTCGTGATGAAGACTGATTACAAAAAAAATGAAATATTGATGCAGGCATTCGCTCACGGTGGATTATCTCTTATTCCTGCTGAACAATATAAATATTCCACTCTAATTAGCGGTATGACTGCCATCTCTGGGTGGGGAAATTACAGCCTAGCAGATATGAGCAAGAAGTTTGTTGGTATAAATGCAAATATTAATGTTGGCATTGAAGATAATTATCAGTCTGTAGCAGGTAGCTGTTTGCCTGTGGATATCAAATATATGCTTGAAATGACACATGCAAGTTTTCTTTATCCACATAAAGATTCTGAAGCTTTTGCCAGCTTTACACAGCGCCTTAAAAGAACTACTCTTTCTATGGATGGTAAGCCAGAACAGGCTTTTTCTGATTCTCTGCAGATGATTACTTATGGTAAAAGTCCCTATAATGATGAATTGAAAGCAGAAGAATATGACAGTATTAATTATGATACTTTACTCAATATCTATAAACAACGTTTCAGTGATGCTTCCAATTTCACTTTTACGTTTGTTGGAAATGTAAACATCGACAGTTTACGCCCATATCTTGAAAAATATATTGCATCTTTACCATCTACGTATAAGCATGAACAAGCTCGCTCTATTCATGAAATATTGCCAGGGTCACGTTCTTGTATTTTCTATAAAGAACAACAGACGCCTAAGGCCACAATTAGTTTGCAATATGTTGCACCTGGGGAATTCAATGTCCGTAATCAAATTGTAGGCTCCATTCTTGGGCAAGTGCTGACAATCATTTATACAAAAACGATACGTGAAGATGCAGGTGCTGCTTATTCTGTAAGTGCAGGCTGTGCTGTTGATTATTATCCTAATGAACAGAATCGTATCATTGTGCGTTTTCCAACAAGCCCTCAACAATCAGATTTGGCCATTTCTCTTGTTGATAAAGGACTTGATGAACTCGTTAAAAATGGGCCCTCTCAGACTGATGTGGATAAAGTGAAAGAATATATGTTGAAAGTTCATCAAAGTAACCAGACTTCAAACAGATATTGGCAATATGTAATGAGTTTTGAGTGGAATCATGGTTATAATTTAGATAAAGATTATGATAATCTTGTACGCAGCATTACCGTCAAAGATGTACAAAATATGGCCAAATCTATAAAGGCTGGTGATAGGTTACTTGTTGTAATGTCTTCGCCCGAAAAAAAATAAAAGGTATGAGTAATAACAATAAAAGGCTGAGTCTATTTCTGAGTTCAGCCTAAGATATATACCTTTGTTCATTGTTACATGGTTTTGTGGTAAAAACAAAGGTAAATAAAAAGACTGAATTCCTCTATTGGAATTCAGTCTTACTTTTATACGGAGATAAAACTTTTAGCTGACAGCAATATATATTTTATCTATCTACGGATAGTGCAGATATAGTCTTGTAGTGCTTTTCTGCTAATATTGTACGCTGTTATTTCATAAGCCAGTTCTTTTTCAGCCAGTTGCGTATTGGTATATCGTATAGTTTGAGGCATGCGTATGCTACAGCTATAGCCATTACAAATACTGATATACTTACAAAAATATGTGCTCCCAAAGGGGCATCTGGGTGGCTATGCATCCATGCTACTTGTAGGTAGACTAATGGGTAGTGGATGATGTATAAAGGATATGATATTTCTCCAAAAAACTTACACACGGTAACTGATTTACCTGATACATGACTGCCTGCTCCAATTAAAACAATTAAGGGGAATAGAACTATAATTGTTGTTGATTCATATATTCCATTCAGCCACATTTTTTCTGTGCCTCCTATTCTAGGCATCACTAGTAGCGCAGCAATAAGTAATGAGCACCACCAGAATCCTGCTCTTACTTTTATCAGTTTGTTGATACGTGATAGTAGCAGACCGGCAAAAAATGGATATAGTAGGCGAGATGCTCCTATACATATTTGGTCGGGGGTTAAACTCCATCCTCCAATTACGGTATATGCAGCATAATTGCGAGCTTGAAGTACATTCAAAACGTCCCAGTTCATTGTTAAATTTAATGTGAGGAATGCTGCAAAAACCAAGAATATAGCTAGCATTGTCTTCGAAAAATGACGTATGATGGTTGCATATAGAATATTAGCTATGTACTCCCATTGAAGAGACCAAGCAGGACCGTTCAAAGGATTAGTTTCTCCCCATCCTCGTATATCCATCTTCGTTGTGGCAGGTAGCATAGTGAAAGCAAACAACATTATCATTATCAACTCTTGCCATGATGTTTTGCTGATAAGTGGAAATCCTGAGCAGTCACTGAAGTAGAATAGTAAGGCACCTAAAACTGTTCCCATAATAACCATAGGGTGTAGACGTACAAGACGTCGTTTGAAAAATCCCCATGTTGTCATTTTGTTCCAACGGTCGTCATAAGCATAACCAATAACGAATCCTGACAGGACGAAAAAGAAATCTACAGCTAGATAGCCATGATTCAATATCTGAAAAACTGGTCCTTTTGAATAAGTCTCAAACAAATGGAATGCTACTACGATCATTGCCGCAACACCGCGTAGTCCGTCTAGTATTTCATACCGTGGTTTTGATGCCAAATAAGTTGGTGCCATAATTGATTGTTTAATTTATGTCGGCAAAATTATAAGAAATAAAAATCATATAATTGTATTATTGTTTATTAGAATTGTCTTATATTTGCATCTCGTATTATAATACCAATTACATATGAATGACAACCTCTTACATTCTTTTTCTTACAACGATGTTCATATTGCTCCTAAGAATCAAATAGATTTGCACCAGCAATCTACATGGGAATTATCTTATGTATCTCTGGGCTCAGGGATGCGAGCTATAGGTGATAAGACCGAGATGTTTAATTCTGGAGATGTTGTCCTTATACCTCCTGAAATACCTCATTGTTGGTCATTTAATGATTCTGAAACTGATATAAATGGTCATGTAGCAAATATAACTGTAACTTTTGATGATGTTTTCTTGAATAAATGTGCTTCTACATTTCCTGAAATGTCTGTTGTGATAATGAAGATACGTGAGAATATTGATGCTGTTAAGTTCGGCAAGAGAAAAGCTGATGTAATCACATCTATTTTAAATGGCATGAAGAAAGAAAATAATGCAGAGAAATTAGCTTCGCTGATAAGACTCCTTAGTGTTTTGTCTGATGATAAGGATATTTATATTGTAGGGCATAATAATAAAATGGATGCTAGAGAATATCAGCTTAACTTAATAAAAACTTATGTGCTATGTAATTTCTACAGGTCAATAACTATTGACGATGTAGCTCGTAATGTAAATATGAACCGTACTTCGTTTTGCCGTTTCTTTAAGCATAATATAGGTATGTCGTTTGTTAATTATCTAAATGAGTATCGAATATCAAAGGCGTGTGAATTACTTAAAAAGTCAGACTTAAATATATCACAAGTCTGTTATAAAACGGGCTTTAATGATATTCCATATTTTTGCCGTGTGTTTCGTCGCATTAAATGTATGACTCCAAGTAAATATAGAATTACAAATTATTGATCGACGCAAAAGCATTATAAAAAAGCCAAGTCTAGTAAAAACATTTGCACGTATGTGGCTTAGGATGTTATACATGTAATTATGTTTTTTAGCTACGTAGCTACGTCATCGCTGGAAACTCCTTTAAACAAAGGGGAGGAGAGTGTTTAGACATTGAAAGTTAGCTACGTCAGGCTACGTTCTAGCTACGTCAATTACGGTCGTTTTCATATAGGATAGAAGTGTTTGCCCCAAAACAGAGGTGAATTTCAATATGATGTTCTTTCTGAGATATATTTCCAAATGCTTATATATATTATGTACGTACGCGCGTACTAGGACTTTTTGAAATATAAGTGTCAAAGTGTCAAATGTCTGACTGTCAATATGGTAGCTGTGATTTAAGTGTCGGTGAAGTGTCGGTAAGGTGTCGGCACTGTTTTGAATTTTACCGACACTTCACCGACACCTTGCCGACACTTGTTTTGAACATAACTTCCTGATAATCAGCGATTCGACACTTCGACGCTTTTTTTTATAAAACTGTATGTAGGAAGAATGAAACATAGAAGACTGGCGGTAGACCATTAATACTCATCAATAAAACCGTTTCTACGATCAAACGTTTCTATTGTATCGTTATAAAGTTTCTGATCCTACGACATAAAGTTTGCATTACATCGATCAAACGTTTCCATTATATCGTTATAAAGTTTCCAATCCATCGATCAAACGTCCTCTTTTTCTCGTATAAAAGTGATCCCGAATAATTCCATCTTTTCCTTTTCATCGTTGAAACTCCATCCCATGACGTAGCTCGAACTTAGCTTGCCGTAGCTATATTTCTGTAAAATATTACGTAACTTACTAAACTACAGTAAGTTAATACCTTTACGTAGCTTCGTAGCTTAAAAATGTGAATTCCCACAGGTAGGAATCCCCTTTGTTTGGCTATTTGCCTGGCATAAATAAAAGACATCCCATCCCTCTCTATATATAATAATGTGTATGTTTTTCCAAATCATCAATTCTGTCAACAAAACGGAAATATTGAAATATAATTGAATCTTTTTATCAAAAAGATTTGGAGGTTTGAATAAAAACCTATACTTTTGCACTCGCTTTTAAGAACAACGGTTCTTCTTAAGCATAAGAAAGAGTTCTTTGAAAAGATTTACATAGACAGAAAAGTAGTACAAGAAGCGAGTGCTGAGATTTATTTCGGTACTCGGGTAAAAAAGAAACAAACCGTCACCGGACATTAGTTCGGTTTCGAAAAAATCAGGTTTTAGACTACAATAATTTAGGAGATTCGTTCTGAACAGATTACAGACATTCTAGAAATAGAATATATAATATTTTACAATGGAGAGTTTGATCCTGGCTCAGGATGAACGCTAGCTACAGGCTTAACACATGCAAGTCGAGGGGTAACGAGAGGAAAGCTTGCTTTCCTTGTCGACGACCGGCGCACGGGTGAGTAACGCGTATCCAACCTGCCCCCAACTAAGGAATAACCTTGCGAAAGTAAGACTAATACCTTATAATTTCCTCAGATGACATCTGACGAGGAATAAAGATTTATCGGTTGTGGATGGGGATGCGTCTGATTAGCTTGTTGGCGGGGTAACGGCCCACCAAGGCAACGATCAGTAGGGGTTCTGAGAGGAAGGTCCCCCACATTGGAACTGAGACACGGTCCAAACTCCTACGGGAGGCAGCAGTGAGGAATATTGGTCAATGGGCGGAAGCCTGAACCAGCCAAGTAGCGTGCAGGATGACGGCCCTATGGGTTGTAAACTGCTTTTATACAGGAATAAAGTTAGCCACGTGTGGTTATTTGTAGGTACTGTATGAATAAGGACCGGCTAATTCCGTGCCAGCAGCCGCGGTAATACGGAAGGTCCAGGCGTTATCCGGATTTATTGGGTTTAAAGGGAGCGTAGGCCGTCTGTTAAGCGTGTTGTGAAATGTAGATGCTCAACATCTGAATTGCAGCGCGAACTGGCAGACTTGAGTGTGCGCAACGTAGGCGGAATTCGTGGTGTAGCGGTGAAATGCTTAGATATCACGAAGAACTCCGATTGCGAAGGCAGCTTACGGGAGCACAACTGACGCTGAAGCTCGAAAGTGCGGGTATCGAACAGGATTAGATACCCTGGTAGTCCGCACGGTAAACGATGGATGCCCGCTGTTGACCCACCTGGGCCAGCGGCCAAGCGAAAGCATTAAGCATCCCACCTGGGGAGTACGCCGGCAACGGTGAAACTCAAAGGAATTGACGGGGGCCCGCACAAGCGGAGGAACATGTGGTTTAATTCGATGATACGCGAGGAACCTTACCCGGGCTTGAATTGCAGAGGAAAGATCCAGAGATGGTGATGCCCTTCGGGGCCTCTGTGAAGGTGCTGCATGGTTGTCGTCAGCTCGTGCCGTGAGGTGTCGGCTTAAGTGCCATAACGAGCGCAACCCCTTTCTTTAGTTGCCATCAGGTCATGCTGGGCACTCTGGAGATACTGCCACCGTAAGGTGTGAGGAAGGTGGGGATGACGTCAAATCAGCACGGCCCTTACGTCCGGGGCTACACACGTGTTACAATGGCCGGTACAGAGAGACGGTTGCTTGCAAAAGTAATCCAATCCTTAAAGCCGGTCCCAGTTCGGACTGAGGTCTGCAACCCGACCTCACGAAGCTGGATTCGCTAGTAATCGCGCATCAGCCATGGCGCGGTGAATACGTTCCCGGGCCTTGTACACACCGCCCGTCAAGCCATGAAAGCCGGGGGTGCCTGAAGTCCGTGACCGCAAGGAACGGCCTAGGGCAAAACTGGTAATTGGGGCTAAGTCGTAACAAGGTAGCCGTACCGGAAGGTGCGGCTGGAACACCTCCTTTCTGGAGACGATTTTCCGACAAAGGATTATATATAAGGATAGAACAAGAGTTTGGTTCTTTTCCTTCTTGTACTCACTGAACTGTTTATACATATAAGAGAAATAAGGAAGCTGGGCACAATAAGCCCACGTAGCTTGAATGAACCAGCTGGAAGATATAGTCCTATAGCTCAGTTGGTTAGAGCGCCACACTGATAATGTGGAGGTCGGCAGTTCAAGTCTGCCTGGGACTACTCCTTAAAATCCCACGGGGGATTAGCTCAGCTGGCTAGAGCACCTGCTTTGCAAGCAGGGGGTCAACGGTTCGAATCCGTTATTCTCCACACAAGGAACATGCTTTTGATTAAGTATATGTATTCCACATAGATCTTTGACATATTGACACAAGCAAAACTGTAAAGTAACAAAGTTCAAACTTTGAAATCAACAAATCGCAAGATTTTTTAGATTTCACTTAACAGCTGAAAGTATGAGCAACCTCATGACATTTACTGTCATGTTGGCGAAAGAAAGTAAGAAAGGGCGTATGGTGGATGCCTAGGCTCACAGAGACGATGAAGGACGTGATAAGCTGCGATAAGCTTCGGGTAGGTGCAAATAGCCGTTGATCCGAAGATTTCCGAATGGGACAACCCGTCTGTCTGAAGGACAGTCACTCACGCCAGTCGTGAGGGTTAACCCGGGGAACTGAAACATCTTAGTACCCGGAGGAAGAGAAAATAAATAATGATTCCCCTAGTAGTGGCGAGCGAACGGGGAACAGCCCAAACCGGTGATGTGGCAACGCACCGCCGGGGTTGTAGGACCACGCTGTTGTACGGCAACAATGAACAGAATGAACTGGAAAGTTCAGCCATAGCGGGTGATAGCCCCTTATGTGAAGTTGAAACCGGCATAGTGGTATCCTGAGTAACGCGGAGCACGAGGAATTCTGCGCGAATCTGCCGGGACCATCCGGTAAGGCTAAATACTCCTGTGAGACCGATAGTGTACCAGTACCGTGAGGGAAAGGTGAAAAGAACTTCGATAAGAAGAGTGAAATAGTTCCTGAAACCATACGCTTACAAGCGGTCGGAGCTGAGCAATCAGTGACGGCGTGCCTTTTGCATAATGAACCTACGAGTTACCATCTCTGGCAAGGTTAAGGGGTTAAGCCCCGCAACCGCAGTGAAAGCGAGCCTGAACAGGGCGTTTAGTCAGAGGGGGTAGACGCGAAACCAAGTGATCTACACTTGACCAGGATGAAGTTCCGGTAACACGGAATGGAGGTCCGAACCAATAAGCGTTGAAAAGCTTCTGGATGAGTTGAGTGTAGGAGTGAAAGGCCAATCAAACTTGGAGATAGCTCGTACTCCCCGAAAGGCATTTAGGTGCCGCGTGTATCGATCCTCATGAGAGGTAGAGCGACCGATAGGTCAAGAGGGCTTCACCGCCTATCAAGACCTGACGAACTCCGAATGCTCATGAGCAGCAGATATGCAGTAAGGGGGCGGGTGCTAAGGTCCGTCCCCGAGAGGAGAAGAATCCAGACCGCCGTCTAAGGTCCCCAAATTCTGTCTAAGTTAGTCTAACGAAGTCTGGTCCCAGTGACAGCTAGGATGTTGGCTTGGAAGCAGCCATTCATTCAAAGAGTGCGTAACAGCTCACTAGTCGAGGGTCCGGGCATGGATAATAATCGGGTATAAGGCAGGTACCGAAGACGCGGGATAGTAATAATAAAAGTATCGGTAGGGGAGCATTCCATATGCGTCGAATGGAGAAGATAACTGATCCTGGAGCGTATGGAAAAGCAAATGTAGGTATAAGTAACGATTAGAGGGGTAAGATCCCCCTCCGCCAAAAGTCTAAGGTTTCCCAGGCAATGTTAATCAGCCTGGGGTTAGTCGGGTCCTAAGTCTCAGCCGAAGGGCGAGGGCGATGGCAGAAACGGTTAATATTCCGTTACTACCATAGGGAGTGACGTGGAGACGGAGCAGTGACACAGCCGCGGGGTGACGGAAGTCCCCGTTAAAGGGTGTAGATGTTGAGGAAGGCAGGCAAATCCACCTTCCGAGTCGAACCTGATAGTACGGCCTCCCCTTCGGGGGAAGCTGATAGCGCTGGTAAGCATACTCCCGAGAAAATCCGCTAAACTTAATCCCTGTGGTACCCGTACCGCAATCCGACACAGGTAGACGGGTAGAACATACTAAGGCGTTGAGAGATTCATGGTTAAGGAACTAGGCAAATTAACCCCGTAACTTCGGGATAAGGGGTCCTCTCCTCCGGGAGAGGCGCAGAGAATAGGTCCAGGCAACTGTTTAACAAAAACACAG